>NZ_JAIELN010000003.1 GCF_019753045.1 Hyphomicrobium sp. | reverse complement strand
GATAGGCCGGATAGCCCGCGCCCATGTTGGTCAGCTGGCCCGCAAGAGACGACATGTTGACGACGCGACCATAGCCCCGGGTGAGCATGCCGGGCATGAGTGCACGCATCGTAACAGCCGCTCCCAACACGTTCGTCTCCCACGTTCGCTCGAAGACGTCGTCCGTCATGTCGAAGAAACTGGAGTCGAAGCCACCCGGCCCATCGATGAGAATAGCGGCGTTGTTCACGAGAACGTCGATGGGCGAAGACGTGAGCTCCAGCTCGCTAAGCGCAGCTGACAAACGTCCCGAGTCCGCCAGGTTGAGAACAACCGGCGTAACGGTAACACCCGCCTTCTCGAAATCTTCTGACGCTTTGACCGCCTTATCGCGCGATCTCACACCCGCGAGGACCTGGAACCCCTGGGCTGCAAGCTGACGAGCGATCGCAAATCCGATGCCCCGGCTGGCGCCCGTGACGAGCGCTGTCTTGGAATTCTCCGTGTGCGCCATGACGCACCTCCGCGCAATGAATACCACATCGCAATGCATCTTGCCGCCATAAGGAAAAACCCCGCCGGGGACGGCGGGGTCTCTCACCTAGTCGATTATGCGGTGACCAGCTTCGTTATTTTTTCTCTTCCGGCTTCATCGTATTCGAATGCATCATCTCCTGCTTGCAGTGCTCGCGGAATTTCTTCCGCTCCTTGCCGTGCAAGCCCTTGGCATCCGCCTGCTTGGAGCATTCCATGGACGCAGCCGACTTTTCTGTGGCGGCGGCGAACGCGGCTCCGGTGCCCATCACGAACGTGGCGGCAACTGCAGCAGCAATCAATCTGGTGGTGATCATTGAAGTCTCCGTATTCGCTGTTTGGGTTATTGTCCGCCAGAACCGGCCGAACGGGGTTCGGCCAGAAGCGGCCCCCAACTCCCAACCGGATAACTCTCAAACTCCGAGTTGGTCCCGCTTCGCTATCACCACGCGCAGAACGACCGAACTTACTCTTCCGTAAGGAGAATTTTGGGGAACCAATTCGCTCCGAATTTTGTGGTATTGCGGAGGCGTGACACTGTAGCTTCAAATCGGCATTTATGACTAAGGCCACCTTTCCTATATTCAGCCCGTGTCAGCACCAACAAAAACACCCGGTCCGAAAGCACCTCGCCCTTCCCGCGGCAAGTCGGGAAAGCCGACTCAGCCTCCTATGGAGACGGAGGCCGGAACGCCGGGCTTTGGAGAAGCGGGTTCCTATTTCGCACCCGCCGACCTTTCGACGAAGCGCGGAGCGACGGGCCTTCCCAGTCTGCCTGCGCTGCGCCAGTCGGGGCCGCGCCCGCCAATGGGCAGTGAAAGCCTGACCGACAGCCTTACCGCGCTCCTAACCAAGCCGCAGGAGCGGTCCGAACGGGCGAACGAGCTGCTGTCTCGCCAGCCGCTGATGGCGACGCACCCGATCGTCTCGGGCGGCATGCCGATATTCGTTCCCCATCGGCCGGAACGGCCCGAGAAAAGCGAAGGCGGAGTTCCGTTCAAAATCGTCTCGGAGTACGAGCCGAAAGGCGATCAACCGCAAGCCATTGCGGAGCTGGTCGAAGGCGTCGGCAAACACGACCACAACCAGGTGCTGCTGGGCGTAACGGGCTCCGGCAAAACGTTCACGATGGCCCACGTCATCGAGCGGACGCAGCGGCCGGCGCTCATCCTCGCGCCGAACAAGACGCTGGCAGCGCAGCTTTACGGTGAGTTCAAGAGCTTCTTCCCGGACAACGCCGTCGAATACTTCGTCTCTTATTACGACTACTACCAGCCCGAAGCCTACGTGCCGCGCACCGACACCTACATCGAGAAGGAGGCGTCGATCAACGAACAGATCGACCGCATGCGCCACGCCGCAACGCGCGCGCTCCTCGAACGCGATGACGTCATCATCGTCGCGTCCGTGTCCTGCATCTACGGTATCGGCTCGGTTGAAACCTACACGGCCATGACGTTTACGGTTCGCGTTGGAGAACAGCTCTCGCGCGACCAATTGCTGGCCGACCTCGTCGCACTTCACTTCCGGCGCAACGATCAGAATTTCGTCCGCGGCACGTTCCGCGCGCGCGGCGATACCGTCGAAGTGTTCCCGGCCCACTTGGAGGACCGCGCCTGGCGATTCTCGATGTTTGGCGACGAGATCGAATCCATCGTCGAGTTCGATCCCCTGACGGGCAACAAGACCGACGAACTGGCGCTTGTGAAGCTCTACGCGAATTCCCACTACGTCACGCCGAAGCCGACGCTGCAGCAGGCGATCAAGTCGATCAAGACGGAGCTGAAGCGGCGCCTCGAAGAACTCTATGCCGCCGGCAAGCTTCTCGAAGCCCAGCGCCTCGAGCAGCGCACGACGTTCGACATGGAGATGATGGAAGCCACCGGCTCATGCGCGGGCATCGAAAACTATTCGCGCTATCTGACGGGCCGCAACCCCGGCGATCCGCCGCCGACATTGTTCGAATACCTGCCCGACAACGCCCTCGTCTTCGCCGACGAGAGCCACGTGACGGTGCCGCAAATAGGAGGCATGTTCCGCGGCGACTTCCGGCGCAAGGCGACTCTCGCCGAATACGGTTTCCGCCTGCCTTCGTGCATGGATAACCGGCCGCTCCGCTTCGAGGAGTGGGACGCGATGCGGCCGCAATCCGTGTTCGTGTCGGCAACGCCCGCAAGTTGGGAACTCGAGCAAACGGGCGGCACCTTCGCGGAACAAGTCATCCGCCCGACCGGCCTCGTCGATCCGGTCGTCGAGGTGCGTCCGGCGAAATCCCAGGTCGATGATCTCCTCGACGAAGTTCGCCAGGTCTCGGCTAAGGGCTACCGCACGCTTGTCACCGTGTTGACGAAGCGCATGGCCGAAGACCTGACCGAATACATGCACGAGAACGGCGTGCGCGTTCGCTACATGCACTCCGATATCGAAACGCTGGAGCGTATCGAGATCATCCGCGATCTTCGCCTCGGCGCTTATGACGTTCTGATCGGCATCAACTTGCTGCGCGAAGGTCTCGACATCCCGGAATGCGCTTTGGTCGCCATTCTCGATGCCGACAAGGAAGGCTTCCTGCGCTCGGAAACGTCCCTCGTGCAAACCATCGGCCGCGCCGCGCGCAACGTCGACGGCAAGGTCATCCTCTACGCTGACCAGGTCACCGGCTCGATGGACCGCGCGATGGCCGAAACGAACCGGCGCCGCGAAAAGCAGGTCGCCTGGAACGAAGCCAACGGTATCACGCCGGAAAGCGTCAGGAAGAACATCGCCGACGTGCTGCAATCCGTCTACGAGCAGGACCATGTCACGGTCGATGCCGGCCTCGCCGACGGCGACAACGTGCAGGTGCTCGGTCACAACTTGCAAGCCGTCATCGCCGACATGGAACGGCGCATGAAAGAGGCTGCAGCGGATCTCGAATTCGAAACGGCAGCGAGACTTCGTGACGAGGTCAAGCGCTTGCGCGAAACCGAACTCGCCATCGCCGACGATCCGTTGGCGCGGCAGTCCGAAGTCGAAGACAAAGCCGGCAGCTTCAAGGGTTCACGAAAGTACGGCCCGAGCGCCAACATCCCGCCACAGCCGGCGGCCGGTTCCCGCGTGCAAACGGAATACGAACCCGTGCAGCCGACGTACGCGCAGTCGACATCTCGCATTAAGAAGCCGTCGCTCGACGACATGGGACCGGGCACCGACCGGCCTGTCCCGGCGCGCACGCAGCACGTCGATAGCCGCGTGAAGGCCGGCGCATTCGGCGAGAAGATTGGAGGCCCTCATAAACCGACACTCGACGAAATGGGCCCGCACGCGTCGCTGCCTTTGAAATCCGGCGAAAAGCCCTCGCGCATTACGATTCCGACGCGAACGCGCGAATACGAGGGCGGCTCGGCGAAGAAGGGCCGCCGCGGCCGCCCCAAGAAAACTGGACGGCCCGGCCAGTAGGACCGGGGAGTCGAGGCCGCAGATTTTCCTACATTTGGTCGGTTGCGCGATCTAACATCCACGACAACGGGGAGCACCACCACAATGGAGGCTCTCATGGCGACGTATATCATTCTTGCCAACTTCACGGACAAAGGCGTTCACGACGCCAAAGACACGATAAGCCGTGGCGACAAATTCAAAGCCATGGCCGCGAACGCTGGCATCACGGTCAAAGACATTTATTGGACGATCGGGACTTTCGACTCCGTCGCGATCTGCGAGGCGCCCGACGATGAGACGGCCACCGCACTATCGTTGAGCGTTGCCTCTCGCGGCAATGTCCGAACGCAAACGCTACGCGCCTTTTCGTTCGAGGAAATGGGCAGAATCCTCAATAAAATGGTGTGAGCGACATCGGCAAAAAGGCCTCAAACCGCCCCTTGCCGCAGGGCGGAACTCCGACGAGCCCGATTGGTTGTTTCTCAGTTGCAAGGCAATCGAGGACCCTCCAATGCCAAAGATCTCGAAAGCAAAAATTCTCATTCTCGCGACTGACGGTTTCGAGCAATCGGAACTCGACGTTCCGCGCGAAAAGTTAAAGGCGGTTGCCCAGCTGGTGCATGTCGCCGCGCCAAAGCAGCGGAAGCAGAAGGACTCGATCATCGGCTGGCAAAATCAGGACTGGGGCAAACCCGTCAAAGTCGACATGGAACTGGGCGAAGCATCGACCTCGCTCTACGACGCCATCGTGCTGCCCGGCGGCCAGATGAACCCAGACACGCTGCGCCAGAACCCCGAAGCGATTAAGCTCATCAAGGCCTTCCTCGCCGACGGCAAGGTCGTCGCCGCGATCTGCCACGCACCATGGCTGTTGATCGAATCCAACGCCGTCCGGGGCCGCAAGGCGACATCGTACACGTCGATCAAAACGGACATGATCAACGCCGGCGCCAATTGGGTCGACGAACCTGTGGTATCTGATGAGGGTATCGTAACGAGCCGCAATCCCGGCGATATCGAAGCATTCGTTGCAAAGATCATCGAAGAAATCGAGGAAGGAAAGCACGACCGCGCCGTGCTCGCCGCATAAGGATATCTGCGGCCGCCATCGAAGCAGTGGCCGCAGTAACCTCATCAGATTTCAATGCGAGAGCTAAGGCCGCCAGGGCGTCTTCGCTACGCCGAGCGCATTGATCATATCGCCGGTGTTGACCGTGACCCCGCCCGGCATTTGCATGTCACCTGCCTTCACTCCGGCGGGACAAGCCTCCGAGAGCCACTTCGCCTTCTGGGTGGTGACAATTTTCTGAGGTGCGTCGAGGCCGCTGATCTCTCCGCTGATGGTCATCTGATAGGCCGATTGGAAATCGCCTGTGATCACCACACGCGACGTCGTCTTCATGGACTCCATCGTGCACGTCGAATCCCAGACGTAGGCATCGCCCTCGCGCTTGATCTGGCGCTCGGAACACATGCTCTGCATCGCGTCGGTTCCTGCATCCATCATGGCTTTATCCGTCGCCGCGTCGATGCAGGCATGAAGCGTCATCGGCGGCGCATTTTCCTTATGCGTCATGACGATTTCCCAATAGCCAGGCTTGCGCGCCGGCAACTCGATCGGGTCGGCGGCGGCGGATACTGCGAAAACAAGAAAGAGAACGGGCGATAACGTCCGAGAAGTCAGTTTCAAGTTCACGGGCAATGCTCCGGGCTAATGGCGTCCATCTCGCGCCAATTTTCCCGAAGTGGAACTCGTTCGCTAGTCGAAATTTTGGTCGCGATCCGGCCTTCGAACGGCCGGTCAGCTTGCGATCGAGCGCGGCGGCTTCGTGCGCGTCGTTTCGATGCTCTTTAAGATCAGGAGCAAAGTATGGCGAACGGCCTCGTCGACCGTCTCGACGATGTGGCCCGGTTCGGTCAGATTTGCCGGAACCCACACGAGTTGTGTGTCCACGGCCCGCCAGCTGCCGAAATAATTCCGGCCCTTCATCACCGTCACGCCCGTTCCGGAAAGGCCCTCCCGTACGGAAAAGCCGCTCAGCGAAACTTCAGGGATGTTCGCGAGTTGCTGCAGCAGTTCGCGATCGGGGGTGGCGGACGTCATGGCGGTATCGCAACTCGAATCAGTTGTGAGGGCCGATTCGCCAAAATTAGGCAACGAAGGTTGCGTAAGGATTGACGATGTGCGCCTGTTTTGAACCTTGGGCGCTACGCTGCGCATCTTCCCTCCGCCCCTGTTGGCCCTTTTTGGGGCCGGCGGCAGGTCACACGACAGATCGCGGCATCGTCCGCATACGGAAAGGTTCGCGGACATGACGGTCGAGACACCCGACAAAAAGCGGCATCGAACGGCCCCGCATCTGCCAATGCCGACCGGCGATCCGGTTATTCGCACCATTGCAATGCCGGCCGACACCAACCCCTCGGGCGACATCTTCGGCGGCTGGATCATGTCCCAGATGGATCTCGCCGCCGGGAACGCCGCGGCACGCGTTAGCCAGGGACGCTGCGCCACCGTCGCCGTCGAGGGCATGAGCTTTCACGAGCCGGTCAAAGTCGGAGACGAATTGACGGTCTGGGCTCGCATGATCAAGCGCGGGCGGTCCTCGATGACGTTCGACGTCCAAGCCTGGAGGCGGCCGCGCGACAGCGAATTCCAAACATGCGTTACCCGCGCCCATTTCACATTCGTCGCCCTGGATGAGAACGGCCGGCCGAGGGCCTTACCCGACTCCACCGATGGCGAGACGTGGGTCTAGCTCAGCCGGAGAAAAAGCATGAAATGCGTCTCTGCACTCTATCGGCGCTTCGCGGCGGCAGCACTTATTGCGGCGGGCGTCGCCTCGGTGACAGTCCTTCTTGAGACCAACGGTGAATGGGCCAGCACCGCCTCGGCGCGCGAGCGCGCGAGCGACTATGCACCGATCCAACACTTCATGGGCGGGCCGAAGCGCATCATCCTGATGCGCCACGCCGACAAGACCGACGATCCGGAAGACGAGGATTTATCCGACGCCGGTCATGCGCGCGCCGAACATCTCGCGACGTACATTCCGCAAACGTTCGGCAAACCGGATTTCATCATCGCCACATCCCATTCGAAGCATTCCGACCGCCCGCGAGAAACCGTCCAACCCCTCGCGGACGCGCTCGGAATGCATGTTCAGCACGAATTCGAAGATCGCGATTTCCCTGATCTCATTCAGGAGATTTTCGACGATCCCGATTACAAGGGAAAAACCATCGTCATTTGCTGGCATCACGGAAACCTACCCGCAATCGCAGCGCTGCTCGGCGCCCCCGCAGGCAGCTATCCCGATCCGTGGCCTGAAGACGCGTTCAACCTCGTCCTCGATTTGCAATACGATCCGAACTCGGGCAGCGCACCGGCCGTCAATCGCGTCATGGAACCGTTTTGAAGATCTGCGAGATCATTGCAAAGTCCTCGCGCTTCGACGAAAACGCGTGCGCGACGACGACGGGGGCCACTTGCGCCAATAGCGCAATGCGCGAATGACGGAAACTCACGAAAGGAACGGCACTTGAAAGAGTCTGCGGAACCGGGCCGCGGTATGAAGGCATGGCTGTGCGCTGGCGCCAAATCGCTCTGGACAGCACTACGCGGCAGCCCCGCAGAAGAGATAACGGCAACGCATCACCCCGCGGGCGGACCTGGCCGCATCCTGCTGATGCGCCACGCCGAGAAGACGGGAGATACTAACGACATCCTGCTGTCGGCCGAAGGCGCCAAGCGCGCCAACCGTCTCGTGACCTACATCCCCGAGACATTCGGCCGTCCCGATTTCATTTACGCGGCAGCCCGCTCGAAGCGCTCGATCCGATCGATAGAAACAATGAGGCCCCTCGCCGCCGCACTCGGTATCGAGGTTCAGCACCATATCGAGGACAAGGCCTTCAAGAGCCTCGTCACCGAAATCTTTTCGAACCCCGGCTACCACGGGAAGATGATCGTCATCTGCTGGCACCACGGCAAGCTGCCGGAGATTTCGGCGCTGCTCGGCGGCCGTGAGGGCAGTTACCCCACTCCTTGGCCCCAAGACGTTTTCAATCTGATCCTGGATTTCCGCTACGATCAGAAATCGGACTCAGTCCCGATCGTCTGTCAGATCGTCGAGCCGTTCTGAAAGCAGGCGTCAGTCCGCTCAGCACTTCTTCAGCGTAGCGGCGAGTTCTTGGAAAACGTCCGGATTTCGCGGAAGAACTTTGACGGACTGATCGCAGCCCTGCCCGGCGACCGCCATATGGGCTTCAAAGAATTGACCCGAGAGCTGCACGTCGAAGCCGTCAGCCGTGACAATACCCGAAACCGTGCCGCCAATGTCGTTGATCTTGTCCTGCCATGCGCCCGTAACCTTCTCGCCTTCCACGGAAAGGTCGGTCGCGGCGTGAAGCTTGAAGTTTGAACCGTCGTCGCACCGCAGCGTCTGCCGCATTCCCTGCACGCCGTCCTTGCGTTCGACGTAGGTCACGACACATTTGAAGCTCGACGCCGGCCCCGTCAGAGACGTCATCGTCGCCATACCAACCCAACGTCCTGCGAGGCTAGCTAGTGGGTCGATTGGCGCGGCCGCCCGGTTCTCCGTAGCAATCAGGCTTGAAATACTTGCAACTGCGACATACGTGCCAATGCGGAACGCCCGACCCATGACTCAACTCCCTCAACATTGTTATTGGCTATGGCGCGCCCCGAGTCCCACCCACGGCAAAAGCCGCTGTCTTCTCAGCGCCACCTAACAATACCGGGAGTTTGAAATCGGATCGCGACGCTTTGTAGGCCGTATTTGGGAAACTCGCGGGCTACACGTCGTTTTGGAAGCTGCACGCTCCCAGGCGGATGCATCCCCACTGTCGCCCGGCGGCAACACGTTTGGACGCGCAGCATCGCCGCTCCCATATGGCTCGCAAATCGGCTTACATCAGACAATAATGCGCCCGCTTCGGGGGCTCACCGTTTGGAAGGAAGAATTCGTCGTGCGCAATTACAGACCAGCAGCGTCAATTTCGGCGCGGGCCTCCGTCGTAGCGATCGGCGTGGCCCTATCGTTCAATCCCGCGGTAGCGGCGTCGGACAATCCATTCGTCGAACTCGCCGGCACATGGTCCGGATCGGGCACCGCTCGCTTCGATAATGGCAAGACGGAAAGCCTCCGCTGCAAAGGCTACTATACGAACAACGGCCCGACCAATCTCGGGCTTTCGATCCGCTGCGCCAACGCTTCCGCAAAGGTCGAGCTCAGGGCCAATCTCACCAATGCGCACGGCACGGTGAGCGGCGACTGGGAGGAACGCACGTACAATCAGTCCGGCACCGTCGCGGGAAAGGCATCATCCAATAAGATGAACCTTGCGATCAGCGGCGGCATTAGCGGTTCGATGTCGGTCGCGATTTCGGGCGGCTCGCACTCGGTGATCGTCGCGACGAGCGGCCCGTCATTCAAGGGCGTCAACATTTCGATGTCGCGTTAGCGGAAAAGCCAAGCCAAAAGGATGAGATTCTCTATGCGCGCAAAAATGCTGGCAGCTGCCGCCGTCGCCGCCGCCTTCACCACCGCGATCCCGCCCGCTGCGGACGCTAACATTGGCCGCCTCCGCTCGAACTACAAGCAGGGCGAGGTGATTACCGCTTACAGCCGCTTCGGCAATGGCCAGATCTCGAGCGTGGTCCGGCGCGCGCCGAAGTGGGGATGGGAAGTCCAGCTTCCGGGCGGCGCTTGGGTGGCCTGCAGAAGAAGCTGCGAAGAGACGCTTCGCGTTCAAACGGTCGACTTCTTCGGCGGCAACGACAATTCGATTTCGAGCGGCGGCTACGGCACGCTGCAACGCGAATGCGGAATATTCGGCTGCCTCGGCGGCTCGTACACGTTTTCGTTCTGACCGCCGAAGCCCCGCGAACCTTTAGACAAGAAACGGATTGGTCAGCCGTTCCGGTCCGAACTGGCTCGGCGGACCATGACCGCAAATGAACGCGATATCGTCGCCGAGCGGCAGAAGCTTGGTCTTGATCGACGATATTAATGCGTCGTGGTCGCCGTAGGCAAAATCGGTCCGCCCGATCGATCCGCGGAATAGCACGTCGCCGACTAGCGCAAATCTCTGCCGACGGTCGAAAAAGACGACGGACCCCGGCGAATGTCCGGGGCAGTGAAAAATCTCGAACTCGTGTCCGGCCACGGTGACCTTGTCGCCCTCGTCCAGCCAACGATCGGGTTTGACATTGCGAACACCGGAGATGCCGTACATCTCGCCCTGCTTCTCGAGCGCGTCGAGCAGCACCGCATCGTTTCGATGCGGACCTTCGATCTTCACGCCAAGCCGGTCGCGGAGATCGGCGGCGCCGCCCGCGTGATCGATGTGACCGTGCGTCAGCAGAATTTTCTCGACTGTGATTCCCGCTTCTTTGATTCCCTGTTCGATGCGATCGAGATTCCCGCCCGGATCGATGACGGCTCCAACCTTCGTCGCGTCGTCCCAAATCAACGTGCAATTCTGCTCGAAGGGCGTCACGCGGACGATCGCTGCCTTGAGCGGGGATGATGTTTTGGCGCGCGCGTCGCTCATAGGTCTGACTCCGTATTGCTCTGTGCGTCTTAGAACACTCCACCGTCCATCGCGAAGCGGCCCGTTGGCGCGAGGTCTTCCTTAGTCCGCGAATCAGATAACGATATCAATGTGTGGGACATATTTGCCCGAAACTTACGCATTGAAGCCACGCAGACAAGACGTCGTCTGAGGGCCCCGGGGGAGAGCCATGATTAGAAACCTTGCCAGCCTCGCATTCGTCGCGGCAGGAGCATCTTTTGTCTCCACCGGACCGGCTGCCGCCAATGACTGGGCAGGACCGTACATCGGTATCGGCGGCGGCTATGGGATGACGAACACCCGGGTTAGTAACTCGTTTCTGACTGAGGTGGAGGAAGCCATCAATGTCAAAACGATGAAGGACGGCCAAGCGGGCACGGGCGGCTTCCTCACTCTCAGCGCCGGCTATGATCACGCCCTGTTCGGACCGCTGGTCGTAGGCGCTTTCGTCGACTACGATTTCTCCGACATCGATACCCACTTTACCAATCTCATTCCCGGCGACGTCGGACACTTCAAAATCGGGGATCAGCTTTCGGTCGGCGGTCGGATAGGATATCTCGTCGCTCCGTCGACGCTCTTTTTCTCCACATTCGGCTACGCCCATTCCGATCCGAGCGACGTATCCATCAATTTCGGCTCCGGCCCAATCCGCGCGAATCTCGGAAGCTTCAACGGCTACTTCCTGGGCAGCGGTGTTGAAACTCTGATTGGTAACGGCTTCAGCCTGAAGGCGGAGTACCGATATACGTCGATGCAGAAGGAAGAGATCAGGGTCGAAGATGTCCTCACCGAAAGCTTCAAGCCACAAATCCAAACAATCCGGATGTCACTGAACTATCGCTTTGGTGACGGCAAAAAGGACGTTGTCGACAATTCGATCCCGCCGATCACCTCGAGCTGGACCGGCCCATACTTGGGCTTCGGTACGGGCTATAGCATCGCCAACAAGCAGGAATCGTTCGGCCCGGATGCAGGTCCTTTCAATAATCCGGTCAGCAATGACGGCGGCTTCATCTCGGCATCTGTCGGCTACGACTATCAGTTCAGAGAACGGTTCGTCGCCGGCACATTCTTCGACGCGGATTTCTCGAACCTGACCTACCGCGACAGCAATTCAGCCAGTGACGGGGTTGATAGCCAAGAACTTTGGAGCAGCCGCGGCGGCTTTAAAAACATCCTGATGGTCGGCGGCAGGCTCGGTTACCTCACCACTCCCGACACCTTGCTGTTCGTCAGCGGCGGCTACGCGAACGCGGAAATGGAAAAGACCACGATCAGCATTCTCGGCGAGGGCTCGGGCGTAATTTACGATTCAAAACGCTTGTCGGGCGCGTTCATCGGCGCCGGTCTCGAAACCAAAATCTGGGATTCGCTCTCGATCAAAGCCGAATACCGCTACATCGACCTGGCGAGCGAAGAGCTGCCGCTATTCGCAATACCAAGTGTCCCGTCCGCGCACATCGACCCCGACATTCAGACGGGTCGTCTTTCTATAAACTGGCGTCCCTGACGCCAGCCGGTAAGGTACTGCAGAAATTGATTCAGGGGCCTCGTGGCCCCTAATCGCATTTAGGCGACAATGACCAGGAAAACGCGGCGACGCTGTCCGTCAGCGACCGCCCCCCGCCCGCTCGCCGAACCGTTGAAGCAAAATCCCTCGAAGGATCTGCCGAAGCCAGCCCAGAAACACGACAAGGGCCATCATGGCCCCTGTGCGCGTGAACAAAACTATTCGAACGCGATGGATTAGGCGGCTTCGGAACCTTCATGTCCCGGATCGCGCAGCACATATCCGCGGCCCCACACCGTTTCGATGTAGTGCTTGCCGCCAGTCGCAGCCTGAAGCTTCTTCCTGAGCTTGCAGATGAAGACGTCGATGATCTTCAGCTCCGGCTCGTCCATCCCGCCGTAGAGATGATTAAGGAACATCTCCTTGGTCAGCGTCGTGCCCTTCCTGAGCGAAAGGAGCTCAAGCATCTGATATTCTTTACCTGTCAGATGTACGCGCTGGTTATTGACGTCGACGGTCTTGGTGTCGAGATTGACGCGAAGGTCGCCGGTTTCGATAACCGATTGGGCGTGTCCTTTCGAACGGCGCACGATTGCTTGAATGCGTGCGACGAGCTCATCCTTATGGAAGGGCTTCGTCATGTAGTCGTCGGCACCGAAGCCGAGACCACGAACCTTGTCGTCGATACCTGCTAGACCCGACAGAATAAGAATCGGCGTTCCGACCTTCGCAACGCGAAGTGTCTTCAGAACTTCGTAACCGCTCATATCCGGGAGGTTTAGATCTAGGAGAATGATATCGTAATCATAAAGCTTACCTAGATCGACGCCCTCTTCCCCGAGGTCGGTGGTGTAAACGTTAAAGCCTTCCGACTGAAGCATAAGCTCGATGCTCTGCGCCGTGGCACTGTCGTCTTCAATGAGTAGAACCCGCATGACCGTCCCTCTGGTGCCCTATACGATCCGTGTCCGCGCTATGTCTGTCCTTCGCTCAAAGAAAACGCACAACAATCGAGCTAAGCGATCGTTAGGAAGTTAGCGACGAGAGGTTAACAAACCCTAATTCGCGTTAGCTAATTCACCATGCAGCGACTTGCCGGTGTTCCGGCAGCAACTACAGGAGACATGACTTCCGCGAAGGTGGTCGCGCTGCTGCCGGTCGCGAGGCACAAAGACACCTCGTTCGCGCCAGAGCATGGCCCGCCATTACATCAAAATATTAGAACTGCGCCCCTCTCGACCGCCGACAGATCTTCCGCAAGGCCCGATTCCGAGGCGCCCACCTCGTTACCTGACCTCTCCGATCGCTTCTGACCTGCATTCGGCTCGAATCAAGAGCTAACAGAATTCGGAAGAATGCCCTAGACCGCCTTGGGCTAAATTTTGCCCCCAAACGGGACGCGCCGTCAGAAATAGTTACCCGTTGCTTTACCGCAACTTAAGTGCAGTATGTCATATATATTTTCGAGGTCTTCGGACGCTGGTGCAACGCGGCGGACCGTCGACGTTAACGCATTTCTTCATGGTTGCTGTAGCAGCAAAGCCTTACTCTTACTTGGCACGCTTCTTGGGTATCTTGAGGACAGAGACAAGTTCGAATTTGTTTGGGGTATCGGACGATGAAGTCACGTGACCTGGCCATGCGCCTGAAGCGTCGTGAAGTAGAAGAGAAGTCTAGAAAGGTTGACGACCTGGAGAGAATTATTCGCGAATTCGATCAAATGGCTTCGGATCTCGAACGCCAGATCCAACTCGAGGAAGATCGGACGGGTATTCGCGACCGGGCACACTTTTCCTATTCCACGTTCGCGAAAGCAGCCGCTCAGCGCCGCGACAACCTCAGGCAGTCGACCGAAGGCCTCCGCGAGAAACTCGCAGCCGCCGTTCGCGAACGCGACGACACCGTCGAGCAATTCTCTCGCGCCGCCCAGCAGGCCGCGAATCTTGACGATCCCCGCGCCGGCCGTCGTGACCGGCCGTTTGGAATTACAGCCCTTCGCTGAATAAGCCCTGGCTTCGCCGGACAAACCTACGATACCGGGCTCTACGCGCAGAGCCCGGATCCCTCCACCTCCTGATAGCGGCCTCCAAGGCCGAGAGGCTTCAATACCCCCCGCGACGCGGCCCGCCTGAAAGACGCCGCCTTTCTCCCCTCCAATTTCTGTTGGCTTCGACGTTTAAGCACTTGTGACCTCTTGCTCAAATCGGGCGAGGCGGGCACGAGTTGCAACTCGCATTTGTGTTCATCAAATGAGTCTATGTGAGCCGCCGCTCGGGGAAAAATGCCTGTTCGCCGTCCATCGATATTGGTGCCGGCGCTGCTCACGACAGCGGCGTTGACGGGTTGCGCCGGCAATGCACCGGAATTGCAGTCCCTGAGCATTCAGTCGACCAGTGAAAATACCCCGACGGTCGCCGCATTGCCCGGCGAAGCCCAGGGCGGCAAGTTGATATCGGGCGCGACCGGATCGGCAACCGAGATTTATTCGAGGTTGGCGCGAGGCGCGATGACCTGCTGGTTCCCTGCCGGCGGCCCGTTGAAAAAGGATTACGTCTTCCACGCAACCGCGGACGCGCCCTCACGCGGCGGCAAAGCCGAGATCGTCATTCATGAACGTGATCCGTCGCAGCCCAACCCGCGCGGACCCAAAGCTTTCATCGTCGCCATCCAGCCGACGGGAGACGCTTCTGCCAATCTGACAACAGAAAACAGGAAAATGCCGAACGCCTTCGCCGCCGCTATGACGGACGACATCTCGCGTTGGGCGAAAGGCACGGATGGATGCGCAACAACCTCTCCAACTCCCGGCTGGATCCCCGCGCCGCCAGAAACGGCGAACGCAGCGCAGCCGGTGAAGAAGAGTAAGGATCAAAAGCCCAAGGTCAAAGCTGCTCAGGCCAAGCCGGCCCAGCAACCCTAGACTTTATCTCTGATGTGTCGATCCGCAGGCTTCAAGTGACTTGAAGTCAGTCACGATAGTCCTGCAGTCGCGTTGCGCGTAGCCCGGGCAAGCCGTGCTTGTCGATAGAACGCTGCCACGACAGAAACTCGTCGACGGTCAACGTATATCGCTCGCAAGCTTCTTCGATACTGAGAAGACCACCGCGCACAGCGGCAACCACCTCAGCCTTGCGGCGGATGACCCATCGTTTCGTATCCCGCGGGGGAAGGTCTGCGACCGTGAGCGGCGACCCATCGGGTCCGATCACGTAGCGCCCGCGCGCTCTCATTTGCTGTTCGGTCATGATACTCAATACACACTCTTTGACCAGGGTTAGTTATAACCGCATGCGATTAAATTAGCACTAACCCATTGAGTGAAAAACATATAAATGGGCGTGCCAATTCCACATTGCAGCCGCTGAAACGGGCCGCTTCAAGGCGCCCCGTACCAAACTGAAGCAGTGCGTCAGCTGGAACGTCCTCCAGCGAAAATTGGGCCAAACTGGCCGCCCGCGCGCCACGCCGCCTTGCAGACGGCCGATTTGATAATTATTGATGGCTGAGACCAATACCCGCGGAGATTACAAACGTCCCCTCTAGGACAATTCTCTGAATCTCTTGGATCTTTTGAAGGATAGCGGCGCCGGGATATTGTTGTAGGAGCTTTTCCGTGCTCCCTTGCCAAGAACCCGAGCCAGTCGATCGCATGAATCAGTTCGAACCAACATCTGCCGCCAGCAGCGTATCGCGCGCCCCAATTCAGGCGGCCGCCCCGAAAAAGCGCGTTGTCGTGGCGATGTCCGGCGGCGTCGACAGCTCGGTCGCCGCCGCGATCATGAAGGCGGCCGGTCACGACGTCATCGGCGTTACGCTGCAGCTTTACGACCACGGCTCCGCGACGGGCCGCAAGGGCAGCTGCTGCGCGGGCCAGGACATCCACGACGCCCGTCGCGTCGCCGAAGCGCTCGACATCCCGCACTACGTCCTCGATTACGAAACCCGCTTCGCAGCCAAGGTGATCGAGACTTTCGCCGAGAGCTATGTCGCCGGCGAAACGCCGATCCCCTGTGTCACGTGCAATAACGAAATCAAGTTTCGCGATCTTCTCGACACGGCCAAGGATCTGGGCGCCGAAGTCCTCGTTACGGGCCACTACGTTCAGCGGCGCGATACCGAAGACGGTCCTATTCTCGCCCGCGCCGTCGATACGGACCGCGACCAGAGCTATTTCCTCTTCGGCATCACGAAGGAGCAGCTTGCTTCGCTCTGGTTCCCGATCGGCGGCATGCAGAAGTCAGCGGTGCGCGACCTTGCCCGCTCGTTCAATCTCCCGGTTGCGGACAAGTCCGACAGCCAGGACATCTGCTTCGTTCCGACGGGCAAGTACACCGACGTGATTGAGCGGCTGAAGCCGAGCGCGCTCGATTCCGGAAATATCGTACACCTCGACGGCCGCATCCTTGGCCGCCATGACGGCATCGTGCATTACACGGTCGGCCAGCGCCGCGGCATCAAGATTCCGGCTGCGGAACCGCTCTACGTCGTCCGTCTCGACGCCTCCAAGAATGAGGTCGTCGTCGGCCCGAGATCCGCTCTGCAGACTGCGGGCCTAATGCTCCGCAACGTCAATTGGCTCGGGGAAAAGCCTCTGAGCGAGGTCGCAGAAGGCGGCCTCTCGCTCTATGTTCGCATGCGATCGTCGCAGACACTCCGGCCCGCCATACTGACCGTCGAAGAGAACGGCGCGGTCCGGGTCGAGCTTGCTGATGGCGAAGAGGGTATTGCGACGGGGCAGGCGTGCGTGTTTTATGCCGATGCCGGGACGGAGGGACGTGTCCTTGGCGGGGGGTACATTGCAAAAACTATCAAGGCCACAAATATCGCCGAAGAGGCGGTAAGGAACACCACGATGGCTGGCGCGAGCCGCTAGGCACATCGCATGAATTCGGTTGCGGACGAATGGAGATCGGGCAGTGAGCGATAACGAGCCTTCGGGCTTCCGCGCCTCGTCGGGAGCGCGTGCAGGAGCACAGAAAAGGCGATCGGAAGCAAAGGTTTTGCAGCTCGATGAAGGCCAGGTCCGCGACGCATACCGTCGCTGGGCGCCGGTTTATGATTATACCTTCGGCGCGATCTCGACGGCCGGCCGACGCCACGCGGTCGAAATCATCAATGGCGGTAACGGACGCGTGCTCGAAGTTGGCGTCGGCACCGGCCTCTCGCTCCCGGAATACAAAAAGCATTTGGACATCGTTGGCATCGATCTCGCGCCAGAGATGCTCGATAAAGCCCGCGAGCGCGTCAAAGCCGAGAAGCTGACGAACGTCTCGGGCCTTCACGAAATGGACGCGAGCAACCTTCGCTTCCCCGACAACACCTTCGACAGGACGGTCGCGATGTACGTGATCACCGTCGTGCCCGATCCGCAGAAGGTCATGCAGGAATTGTCGCGAGTGACGAAGCCGGGCGGCGAGGTCATGCTCGTCAACCACTTCAGCCAGGACGACGGCGTCCGCGGCTGGGTCGAGCGGCAGATGGCGCCCTTCGCCGATCTCGTAGGCTGGCACTCGGTATTTGACGTGTCGCGCGTGATGGTATGCCCCGAACTGAAGCTGATAGACCGTAAGGCGCTGCGGCCCTGGGGCATTTTCACGATGATGCGCTTCCGCAAGGAAGGGGAAGTCAGCCAGCGCCCGGTTGCGGCGGAATAGCCGCGCGGAATACGAGAAATTAGTGTCCTTCCCGGCCCTATCGCATTTTGTTGGCACTGATGTGCCGCCGGGACGGAGCGCCGTGTTGACAGAAAGCTGCGGTGCTCCCTATAGACGGTCGCCTTAGTGCCAGCATGCTGGCCGGTGTGGCGGGATAGCTCAGGTGGTTAGAGCGGCGGTCTCATAATCCGCAGGTCGGCGGTTCAAGTCCGCCTCCCGCTACCATTCGCACCCTTTTGAAATTTCACCATTATCCGTGGCCCTTCGATCCTAACCGGATCGAATGAGGGCGAGAGCGCACTTTGCGCATGAAGCGCTCTCCCAGCAGCACGTCGTGTTGTACGAAAAACGCCGGACCTGAAGTCGGCAGGCATACGCAAAACAGCATTCAGTGAAAATGCGAGAGGCTTTGAAAGTCAAAAAAAAGCGCCGGCACAATGGCCGGCGCTCTGCAATGTCAGACGGCGTATCCACCTCTTCCGCCCGGCCGCAGCAGGGATTTGGTCAAGGCATAGTGGACGAGTCCCGCCGCGATACATGACGGGACCGACGCACTGATCACATTGAACAGGGCGTTGTGTGCGGTGAGCGACAGCGGGTTGAAGAGCGCGTAGTAGACGAACCCGCCGACGACGAGCGCGACGAAAGCGATCCAGTTAACTCCGCCCCAGAATGCGTAGTCTGTTCCGGGCTCGTCGCGATAAAGGTCGCGTGAGTTCACCTGCCCTCGCCGCAGCAGGATGTAGTCGACCGCTGTAACGCCGGAGAGAGGCGCAAATCCGAGCGCAGTCCACGCAAGAAATACGAAGAAATTGTCGTAGATCTGGGCTGGGAAGAACGAGACGATGATCACCGGAATGAAGAGAGCGCCCGTTAAGACACCCCAGGGGATGTTCTCGAAGCGCCGCCCTCCCGCCTGCCGCATCGCCAGGCACATTCCGTAAAAGATGCTGACGATCGCGGTGATGTTCGCCAAGCCGATGAACAGCAGCGCAATGACGCCGATGGTCATTCCGCCGAGCGGGATCATCCAAGCCGTGGGATCGAAATTGCCGAGGCTCAACGCCGCCAGCAGTCCGATCACCTCGCCCACGACCGCAGCCGCAAAGATGCCTGTGATGTTCGGCCACAACGCTGCGCGCGGCGTCTTGGTGAAGCGGGCGATATTGCCGAGGATCGGCCACCATCCGAAACTCGCGGCAAGATTGATCTCCACCGCCACCATGAAATTAGTGCTTGGATCCTCGAACGGCTGCAGTGGGGCCGCAGCAGCAATGGCGCTCCACGATTTCTCCGCGAAGAGAAGTATCAAGATACCCGCGCAGAGCGCGAGTTTTCCGGGCCCCACAATCCGGTTCAACCATTTGACCGCAGTCGGTCCTTTCCAGAGAAGCACCCAGGAAATCGCGATGGCGATGATTGCGAATGCCGTCACTCCGAGGTCGTTCGGGCCGATCGTCGTTCCGGCCGTGCTGTTGGTGACCTCGCTGATCGCGCGGCCGAACATGATCGCCAAGACGGACGACCAGCCGACACCGTAGATCGCGAGAAAGATGCATACGAGCATGAGCACGCCTGCACGCCCGAAAACACTGCGCGCAAACGTGAATTGTTCGACACCGTATTTGCTCGTGCCCAAGCAAACGCTGACCGACACGATCGAAACGCCGATGACGTTACCGATAATGATGGCCGCGATGCCATCGCGCGCGCCGACGAACATCGCAGTCGTTCCACCGAGGAGAAAGGCCCAGGTGGCGACCGCGATGCCGATGTTGACCCAAGAGTGGTCTAATAGTCCGAGCTGACGTTCTTCTTTTAAGACCGGGAGCGTGCCGAAGGCGGAACTGGCACCCGTAAAATTCGTGGTTCCCGCCATGATCAAACCCCTGTCCGGATGACAGCTGTGACCACAGCGATGAGTATCGCGAAACTGAACCAGAGCACCAATTCCCACGAGGAAATGTCAGCTCTAGCGGGATCTTGGTATCCGTCTCGAAGCACGATATCGAGGCGGCGGTTCAACTCTTTCTGGATTTCACTTTCGTGGACTACAGATTCCTTCATTGGCACCCTCCCTAGATTTTTAGTTTTTTTAGGACAGCACTTCGGAGCCCCCTTCAGGCGAGATCGCACCACTGGCGCTCTATTGCGGACGTCGTAATTTTTTCGGTGGCTCGCCTCCCTTTGTCGCGATCGGTGTCAGATATCCAAAACGAGCACGTCGCTTCGTGCGCGCGAACAGCAGATCATCATCGTATTCTTCTTCAGCCGTTCCTCCTCCGTGAGCAGCGTATCCCGGTGATCGACGACGCCCTCGATAACTCTCGTCTCACAGGCACCGCAGAACCCTTGGCAGCAGGAGTGAGGGACGGACGGATCGACATTCAGAAGCTCCGTCAGGATGGTTGATCCGGGAGGAATGACGACGCGGCGGCCGGAGCGCTTCATCACCACCTCGAAAGGCTTATCCGAAGCGTCACCATTGACCGGAGGCGCAGACGTCGAAGCTGCAAAGCGCTCGACGCGCAGCGCGATGTCGTGGCGCTCGCCGCACAAGGATGCGAGTTCGTCGAGCATTCGATTGGGCCCGCAGGCGTATATTTGCGTGCCGGACTTTGCTTGAGTTACAATTTCTCTGATGTTCAGCTTTCCGATCTCAGCTGGGGCAAGCGTAACATTCGCCTGCGGCAGCCGCCGGACTTCGTCGAGCAATCCCATCGATGTGAGAGACTTGCCGGCATAGTAGAGATGCCATGAGCATCGAGCGCTGACCGCTTCGGCCATCGGCAGGATCGGCGTGATGCCGATACCGCCTGCAATGAAAATATAGTCTTGGGCCTGCTCGAGTCGAAAATGATTGACGGGCGGGCTGACGTTCAGAACGTCACCTAACCTGAGCTTGGAGTGAATCTCGCGAGATCCACCGCGTCCACCTTCCGCATCCTTGACCGCTATTCTGTACTGCGAACCATCGCTCCCTCTGGCGTAAAGCGAGTATTGCCGCATCAGGCCAGAGGGTAGGCGAAGCTTGATGTGCGCACCCGGCTCCCAATCCGGGAGACGCCCTCCTTTTGGATCGGTCAAGGTCAACGAGATCACCTGATTTGCCTCGCGCCGCAGGCAATCAACGCGAAGCCGAAGGTCAGTGTCTGGCATCTTTAAATCCACGCGCCGTGCCGATCGCACAGTTGAATTGCGGATAGTTTGGAGACCGCCTATTCGGCGGCCTCACTTTGCACATAGCCAAATCGCTCTTGGATTTTGTCGACGACATCCATCACCGCGCGGCGATAGTTGAGCGTCACGACATCCGCCGAGCAGGAGAACTCTCGCACCTTGCCGTCGAGCGGCACCTCTTTCGGCACGATCTTGCTGACGATCGGCGTGTCCTCGTCGAAGACCTTTGTTTCGAGTGCGAGAATGTCGTCCGCTGTCCCGTGTTTGAAGTCGGAACACGTCGCACTGCCCCAATAGACGATGCACTTTTCAGGCCCGACCGGAGACGGAAAGTCGACCAAGTAGCGATGCCCACCCTCGCCGTAGTCGTAGAGAATGGTCGCGATGCCGGGCGCATAGACGTGATAGTGCATCCACGAGTCGCCCATCGAGGAGAACTCGGACCCTTCCACGCGCGGATAAAAGATGGTCGTCGAAACTTCGCGCCCGCTACGATGGATCTGCATGGAATCGACGATCGGGCTGACGTTGCCCATAGATCCTGCGTGCACGAAGGCAAAGTGCGCCATGTCGTTGAAATTTTCGGTGGCAGACATGAAGCCGATATCCATCGGAATGGGCGCAGCCGCGCGCCAGTCGAGCTCCAGATTTTGGATTTCCGGAGGGTTCGGAAGATCGAACATCGGCTCTTCGAGGCACGTCCATATATGCGCGAAGCGTTCGATCACTGGATATGCCCGAATGGCCGGCGCATTTGGCGGGAACTTCGAAGCGTCCGGAAGCGCCGGAATTCCGGTGCATTTTCCGCTGCTGCCGTCGAACGTCCAACCGTGATAGGGACAACGAACACCGGTATCGCACACCTCGCCGCCCGCCAAATCTCCTCCCCGGTGCACGCAATATCGATCGGTGACGCGAGCCTGCCCGTCCTTGTCGCGAAAAACAACGAGATCGCGCCCTAACAGAACAGCCGCTTTCGGCTTTGAGATATCTTGGCTGCGAGCGACGACAAACCAACAGTGGTGATAGGCCTGTTGCAGTGCGGCTTTGGAATAGCGGCTCACTGTTAAATCTCCCGATCCGTGCTTTTTTAAACCATTGCATCCGCCCGAGTTCGCGCCGGCGGCTCCGAATGACAAGCTCGCCGAAAGCTTCGGAGTGTTCGCGAAACTCCGCTGCTCTGCATGTCAAGATAGGTTGAGGTCCGGGGGCGAGCTTGCCATAATGCGCAGTGGAGATGCGCCATATGACAAGTACGCACGCGCTCATCATTTTAATCTGAGTACGCGGCTAATCCCGCACGTCAGAGGACGCACGAGTCAAACCGCAGCTTCGGAGCCGCTCTATTTCGGCAATGATGGGGGAGGTTTAGTGGAGCACCGAAAGACACCTGGCTGTGCCGTAAACGAGCTGCCTCCGAGCAACGGCCAGAAGATGCATCCGGTGCCAGCCGCTGCCTATCAGGTCAGAATGCTGGTGCTTCCAGGCTCGACGGAACTCGATCTCACACTCCACCAGGAACTGTTCCGTGTTGCCAATGGGCTCCTCAGCAAGAGCCTGTTCCGCGTCGATATTCTGACAATCGACGATCGAAACGTTACACTGGCAAACGGCCGCGAGATCATGCCGACGGCCTCATTCAATCTGCCCGGCGAGTGCGCACTTTCCATCGTCCTCTCACATATCAATCCCGATCCTGCGCTGGCCCCCGCTATCAATAGCGCAATCAGGAAGCTCGCAAAGACATCGACACTCATCGCAGCGGCCGATCAGGCGCCGCTCCTTCTCGCAAGCGCGGGTCTATTGGACGGTCGGATCGCTACATGCCACGTCGATCTGATGCTTGCGGCACAAGAAAGCTATCCCGCGGTCGAATTCGTCGATCAGTTATGGATCCGGGATGGCGACATCCTCACATATCCCGGCCATCTTTCGACTGTCGACACCATGGTCGAGTACATTGGCGAGATACTCGGTGCGGAATTCGCGGAGGCGCTTTCTGCGGAGTTGATTTCCCACTCGCCGCGATCTCCACGCTTGTCTCAGCGCAGCACGCGAAACGCAGTCGAGGGAACCAGCGATCTGCGCGTTCAGAAGGCGGTCGACATAATGCGATCACATATCGAAGCGCCGCTCAGCATTCCGGCCATCGCTGAAAAGGTCGGCGTCTCGACGCGATCTCTCGAAGTGCTTTGGCGGAACGTGCTCGGATCTTCGCCTCAGCTTTTCTACATGCGGGAGCGCATCAACCACAGTTGCTCCCTGCTTTTGTTCAGCGGCCTTTCCATCACAGAGATTTCGTGCGCGTGCGGATTCAGTTCCGGTGCATCGTTCTCGCGCGCCTTCGCAGATCTGACCGGGCTCTCTCCGCGCGAATATCGCAGGAAACACGGCAATAAGATTGCACCGGCGGTGCTTCTGAAAAATCGAATAACGCGTCGCGCACAATCCGTCGAGGCGGTTGCCAACGGCGCCGCAACGCAAGAGCCGCGATCGACCTTGAAGGGCACCCGCGTATCCTGAACGCGCGCCGATACGAACACAGAGGAGAGCCCTGGAATGGCTTGCATGTCACTTGTTGAAGGAACAGAAACCGGCAAGCGGACGGTGCCGGAGCAGCTCATCGGCTGCTGGAAGCGGCACAGCATCGACTTCAAGAACGGAACGGTGGACCGGACGACGCGCGTCCTCTGGCTTCAAACGGCATCCGGCGTCGCCGACATTCGCATTTCGGCAGACCGTCCCGATATGCGCCACCGTACAGGGCTCGCGAGCTGCACCCGGGACGAACTGTTGGCCTTGGCCGAGCAGGACTGTTTTGCCGCGACGACGCTATTCGATCCGGCGGCGACCCCCTACCCAACGGCAATCTGGCCAATATCGCTCGACCTTTTTCGCTTTCAGCCGGTCGTGAGTTTTCCCGAACCGGGTTGGCTCGAGTGGAAAGACAATGGCAGCGTGATGATGGAATACGCACCAAGCGGCGCGTACGAGGAGGACTGGCGCCTTCTCGAGATGAAGCCGGCGTTTGCGATCCACCTCATGAAGGTCAACAACGACGCAATCGAGTGCCTCTATGTGGTCGGCAACCATGTGGTGCGGGCCAGGAGCCGGCATCGTGCAATTACGCAGCAGCGGCCGCTCGTCGACATAGCGCGTCGGCTAGGAAACGACCTCGCGCCGATCCGCGAAATGCTCGATTGCGAGTTCTCATACGGCCAAAGAGAGGGGGCTTCGAAAGACTATGTCATCGAGCTTTCGACGCTTCCGTGGCTCGAAGGACAAAAACTGAATTGCAATTGGGTCTTCGACATCGCCGCGGGCCAAGTCTTCGCCCACGATCCAGATGGACACGCTTGGAAGGTCGAGTCGCTATGGAGGTCGGAGTCTGCGAGATCCAGGGAAAGCAAATTCGGCTCGAACCCGTCTCTCGCGACCACTCATACTGCTTGAATGATCGAAGGTTTTGCGCCGAGTCTAGGTCGCCGATAATCGCGCGATCCACGCCGTACGGCCGCCAGCCAGTGGATCTTCCACCGCGTGAGCGATGACGTCGAATCCGGAGGCCGCCAGCAATGCACGGTACTCGGCGGCGTCGAGACTGGCATGATAAAGCGGGTCTCCGCGATAGGAACCAATCGCTTCTCCATAAGCTGGACCCGTATTGAACATCAGCAGCGCCGACGCCGACGCCGACGCATGCTCCGCGAATATTGGGAACATCTTGCGTTGATCGTCGGGCTTGAGATGAAAGAAGCTGTCCCAAGCAAGGATTCCATCGAAGCGTTTGCCGATCGAGACGGATCGCATGTCGGCGACGATCCATTCCTGGTCGGGCATGCGGCTTCGACAGAGGGAGATGAAGGTCGGCGAAGCATCGACCCCCGTCACGCGGAACCCGCACTCGACGAGATGGCGCGCGATCGGTTCGCCCGCGCCGCATCCGAGATCAAGTATCGCTGCGCCGCGCGGCAGAGCCTCGACAAATTGATCGAGCCACCGCTTGTCGTTCCACCCCGCGTTGCGGCGATCGGCGTCCCAAGCCAGCGCGTGGCGTTCGTAATGACCGATGATTCGCTCGGAAAGGTCTGTCATCGGATTTCCTGGATGGGCCTACTATGAAACCTTCGACGCAGCGCAATTTCGCACAGATCAATCGAAATCGACCTTGCGGCTGCGCATCTTCTTCACATGCCCGCGCACTGTCTTCGCCTTGATGCGTTCCTCGCGCGCGCCGCGAGATGGCTTGGTCTTGATTCTGAGCTTCGGACGCTCCAACGCGGTCTCGACGAGTTCAATGAGCCGAGCACGAGCATCGGCTCTATTCTGCTCTTGGCTGCGAAAACGATCTGCCTGAATGACGATGATGCCCTCTATCGTCAAACGGCGCCCCGCAAGACGTTTCAGCTTATCGCGCGCGTAATCGGGAATGGACGTGTTTGCCCTGAGATCGAAGCGAAGCTCGACCGCCGTCGAAACTTTATTGACGTTTTGACCGCCCGGCCCCGACGCACGCACGAAGCGTTCCTCGAGTTCCGTTTCGGCGATCTCGAGAGCGTCCGTCACACGCATGGTCCGTCAGCCCTATTCCTAAATCGGTCTGTTCCTGACCGCGTTTCCGGCGCCGGTCGGTTATGCTCGATGAGATGTATCACCGGGCTCATCGAGCGCAAACCAAGCCGGAAGTGCCCGTCTTATGCTCATCGGATACCCACAGGCTTTCGGGCAGGTGCGGAATGGCCGGTTGCTAAAAATCGGTTCCCCGCCGAACAGTCGTAAGTCGCATTTGGTGATTCGAAAACGTTGTTAACTTTGCTAAAGGGAACCAATTGTTCGCCAAAAACGTAAACACGGTGCAATATCGATTCGGCACCGTTAGTTCGCATTCGAGCAATCGCGTTTACCTAGTCTTTAGCGTCGCCGCTTAGCGTCATTGAGTTACCGAAGAATCCGGTACGCCCATCGGGGGTCACTGAATTCTATTGAATAACACGACGAAAGGTCGAGCACGCCGCCATGCGATCTGCCACGACAGCTGTGATTTCGTCCGCCGATACCGCCGTTCGTGGGGCGGATTGGGGCCCATCCGCACGGTTCATCGGCCTCGCGATCGCGTCGATCGCCCCTGCCCTCTTCTGGTGCCTTGTCGTCCAGTTGATCGCCTATTGGTCCGGGATTTCGCTATCGCCGATGGCCGTAGGCGCACTGTTCGTCACCATCGCTGCATTCCTGTTTGCCATCTGCGCGCCCCTCATGCTGCGCTCCTCGTCTGCCAAAGATCATGCCCCGCGCACGGCCGCGCCGGACCTGAGCAGTCGCCCCGTCAGCCGATAGAGAACAAGCGACGAGAAGCAGCTAGCTTCCGGCCCAGTCGCAAACCAATTGACCGCAAATGCGCTTTCTTGGACCACCACCCACACAGGGTCCGGGGATAGTTTCGCATCGCCGGCAGGAATAGGAGGACAAACATCCCCTCCAGCCTCGGCCACGTTTAAAATTGCATGTCGTAAGAACTTGGCAGTCGCGCTGAATACCGGGAACGCCGCCTGGGCCCTCCTGAGCCAAGGCGGCGTCCGAACCGCAAAACGCGGTGATCAGTACAGCGAAGACAAGTAATGCTCTCGCCATTTGAAGTACCGGACAAGTTCAAGCCGCAAAGCACAAGCATCACCCTGTGCGCGACTCGGCGCAAGCCGGAAACTCCGTAATAAGCGCCTATTCCGCAGCGGCGCGCTTCTTCGGTTTCACCAGTTCCATATAGTCATTGAGAAGAGTTTCGGTGATGGAACCGGGATTATATTTATGCTCGCCGATCTCAGAAACCGGCGTGACTTCCGCCGCCGTGCCGGTGATGAAGCACTCGGAGAATGAGCCGAGCTCTTCCGGCATGATTACACGTTCGACGACGGTGATGCCGCGCGCCTTCGCAAGATCGATGACGGTTCGGCGCGTAATGCCGTTGAGGAAGCAATCAGCCTCCGGCGTATGCACCACGCCATCCTTCACGAAGAAGATGTTGGCCCCGGTGCATTCGGCGACGCGACCGCGCCAGTCGAGCATCAACGCGTCCGAGTATCCGGCGCGTTCGGCGCGGTGTTTCTCGATGGTGCAGATCATGTAGAGACCCGCTGCCTTGGCCTTCGACGGGGCACAGGCGGGATCGGGCCGGCGATAGACGGCGTTGGTGATGCGAATGCCCTTGAGGCGCTGCTCCATGGGGAAATAGGAGCCCCAGTCCCACGCCGCGACCGCGAGGTGAATTTTCGCCTGTTGCGCTGAGACGCCCATCTGCTCGCTGCCGCGCCAGGCGATCGGCCGGACATAGCAGTCGGAGAGCTTGTTTGCGGCGACGACGTCGCGGCAGGCCTGATCGATCTCGGCGATCGAGTAAGGAATCTTGAAATCGAGGATTCGTGCACTTTCGACCAGGCGCTCGCTGTGCTCGGTGAGCTTGAAGATCTCACCGCCATACGCGCGCTCGCCCTCGAACACCGAGCTTGCATAGTGGAGCGCGTGCGTCAGAAGGTGCACCTTCACGTCGCGCCAGTTGACGAGGGTTCCGTCGATCCAAATGAGCCCGTCGCGATCGTGATAGGGGATGAGGTCGGCCATGCCAGTCCAATTCCTTCCTGGGCTTTTATAGTTACCGGGTGCCGGGTTCTATCGGGCGTCTCGAGAGGCTGGGGCCTGGCAGGCTGAAGACGCCTTGCACGTGCGTTTCAGTGCGCCACGCGCAGAAGCGGAGACCTGCCGGGACGAGCCAGCAATTTAGCTTGCAACAGAATACAATCGAGGCCAATAAGTCAACATGGCTGACATAACGTCAGAAGGCCCGTCCGAACACCTTGGCGCAACTGGGCATTCCCTCCCCGCGGCGTCAGATGACCGGCCTTCTTCACTCGTCGATCTGATCGGGTACATAGAGCTTTTCTATTTCGCCTATCGTGATTTTACGTGCGACCCGGATGCAATCCTGGCTCAGTACGGCTTCGGCCGCGCCCACCACCGCGTCTTGCACTTCGTGCACCGTATTCCGGGCCTGAAGGTCGCGGAATTGCTCGATATTTTGAAAATCACCAAGCAGTCGCTGGCGCGCGTTCTCAAGCAGCTGGTCGATGAGGGCTTCATAATACAGAAGGCCGGAAACGAGGATCGGCGCGAACGGCGGCTATACCTCTCAGCAAAGGGCGCGCGGCTGAACGATAAACTGACACAAATTCAGGCCAAACGCATCGAAGGGGCGCTCGCGAACCTCGGCCCTGGCGCTGATGCTCTTGCGAGAAATTTTCTTTTTGGGATGATCACTGAGAAAAACCGGCCCCAGGTAGAAACCCTCATCAAGGGTCAGCGCGCTGACACGTCGGAAGCTGTACCCGATTGCAACACATGAGAGCCCTGATGGCCCAGGATCGAGCCGAGCCTTTAGCGGACAACGCCCCGCACATACTGGTCGTAGACGACGATCAAAAGATCAGAGGACTACTCGGCCGCTTTCTATCGAGTAACGGTTTCCGCGTGACAGAGGCCGCTGACGCCGCAGCAGCACGCGCGTTCATGCGCGGCCTAGCATTCGATCTCGTGCTTCTCGACGTGATGATGCCCGGCGAAAGCGGCCTTTCCCTCGCACGCGATCTCAAGCTGACGCGCCCGGTCCCAATCTGCATGTTGACGGCCCTCGCCGAAGCCCAGGACCGGATTTCCGGCCTCGAAGCCGGCGTCGACGATTACGTCTCGAAACCGTTCGATCCCCGCGAGTTGCTGCTCCGCCTTCGCAATATCCTTCGCAGAGGCCAGATGCAGTCTGCCCCGCGCGACGAGATCCGCATGGGCGGCTGCGTTTTCAGCATTGCCCGCGGTGAATTGAAACGTGACGACGAAGCGATCAAGCTCACCGAGCGCGAGCGGGATCTGTTGAGGCTCTTCTCTCAGCGCATCGGCGTCGCCGTCCCCCGTCATGAACTCTCGAGCGATGACAGCACGGGAAGCGAACGCGCGATCGACGTGCAAATCAATCGCCTGCGGCGCAAGATCGAGGCCGACCCATCGAACCCCGTCTACCTGCAGACGGTCAGAGGCAAGGGCTATATTCTCTACACCGACTGAGCCTCTACACGAATTGACCGCGATGACGGGGGTCCCTCCGGACACGCGAACGGCGGAAAACTTCACGAATGGCTGTTGTGCCCGAAACGACACCGGATGCCGGAAGCAGTGCCTCGCGGTATCGTCGTTTCCGCGAGCACCCGTATGTCGTGGGACTGCTCAACATCGGCGCCGAGATGCTCCCCAAGGGCCTCTACGCCCGGGCGCTGCTGATCATCATCACACCGATCGTCGTCCTCGAAGGCGTCATTGCGTTCGCATTCATGGAACGCCATTGGCAGGCCGTGACGCGCCGCCTGTCGGAAGCGACCGCTCGTGACATCGCGGCACTGATCGAGGTCTATGAGGATCTGCCGAAGTCTGACGGCCCTCAAAAAATCATCGATCTCGCCCGTGATCGCCTCAACTTGGCGATGGAAGTTCTCCCGAACGGCGATCTTCCCCCGCCTGGGCCGAAGCCGTTCTTCCGGCTGCTCGACCGCGCGCTCTCCAATGAGTTGCGCAAGCATGTCCAACTGCCGTTCTGGATCAATACCGTCGGCGATCAGAACGTCGAAATCCGCGTCAAGCTCGACGATGCCATTCTGCGGTTCGTCGCGACCCGTAGCCAGACCTACGCGTCGAACTCCCATATCTTTCTGCTTTGGATGGTCGGCTCGTCCGTCATTCTGCTGACCGTCGCTATTCTCTTTCTGCGCAATCAGATCCGGCCAATTCTGCGGCTCGCCGATGCTGCCGACGCCTTCGGCAAAGGCCGCGGCATCCCCGAAGACTTCAGACCGCGCGGCGCGCGCGAAGTCCGCCAGGCCGCCCTCGCCTTTCTGCAAATGCGCGACCGCATCAAGCAGCACGTCGAACAGCGCACGACGATGCTCGCCGGCGTCAGCCATGACTTGCGAACGGTGCTGACGCGCTTCAAGCTCGAGCTGGCTCTGCTCGAAGACTCGCCCGAGACGCGCGCCCTCTCGAGCGACGTCGACGAAATGCAGCACATGCTCGAAGACTATCTGGCATTCACCAAGGGCGACGGCGGCGAGGAAGCCAAGCCGACGAACCTCAAGGAGCTGCTGGAGGAAATCGTCGACGACGCATCGATCTATGCCTGCACGATCGACCTCAAGATCCGCAAAAGCAAAGGCGACATCATTCTGCCGCTGAAACGGCAGGCCCTGAAGCGCGCGATCATGAACCTCGTGACGAATGCCGCGCGTTTCGGCGACCGCATCATCATCCGCGTCGCGCCTGAAGGCCGCTGGGTGCGTATCGAGGTGGACGACGACGGCCCCGGCATCCCCGAGGAAGAACGCGAGAACGTCTTCCGCCCGTTCTACCGTCTCGATCACGCCCGCAATCAGGACGAAGGCAACAGCGGACTTGGCCTCGTGATCGCGCGCGATATCGCCAAGAGCCACGGCGGCGAAGTCGCTCTCGGCGAAAGTTCGATGGGCGGCCTGCGCGCGATTATTTCCCTGCCGAAATAAGAAAAGTTCCCGGAAATATCTATTTGTTTTGAATACCTTAGGCGTTAATCACACGCCTTTGTGATTTGACCGTTATGTTATGGTGTTACACTCTCGGCCCATCGGATCCGGGGGCCAAACCCGTCGACTTTGGCAAGGTGTCCTCCAAGCCTGCAGTCACCGGTACCGACAATCCCGAGCGCCGTGGGCTGCCAGCCCATTCGGGATGCGCTTAGTGGCCGCGAACCGAGACCGAGACCGACAATCCCAGCCCCGGTCAACGTCCCAGTTCGCGGCCACGTTTTTTCGCGGCGAGCACCGCTTCCGTCATCAGTTCCTTGAGACCGCTGCCCTCTCGCATCAGCACAGCGAGAGCAGCCGCCGTTGTTCCGCCGGGCGAGGTCACGTTGCGCCTCAGTGTTTCGGCATCGAGCGGCGATTGATTGAGCAGTTCGCCCGATCCTGAGACGGTCGCCCGCGCGAGCTGCACCGCCGTTGCCTGATCGAGCCCGGCAGCCACACCCGCCTCGGCGAGCGCCTCAGCCAGCAGGAAGACGTAAGCCGGTCCCGAGCCCGATACGGCCGTTACCGCATCGATGAGGCTTTCGTCGCCAACCCACACGACCGGACCCACCGCGCCGAGAAGGCTCTCGCATGCCTGCTTCTGTGCCGCTGTCGCATGGGGGTTCGCGACGGCCCCGGTAATGCCGCGACCGATCGCGGCTGGCGTATTGGGCATCGCCCGAACGACGGCGCTGCTGGGCGGAAGATGGCGCTCGAAGCTTGCCAGCGTTTTGCCGGCGGCGATCGAAACAACGACAGTTTCGGGGCCTGCGATTTTCGCGAGTCCGGGAAAAACGTCGTCCATCGCCTGCGGCTTGACCGCGACGACGATGACGGCCGGTGGCGTTTCGAGCGGTGCCAACTGAGCCACCGCCTTGATGCCATGCGTGTTTGCGAGATCTTGCGCAGCGCCTGAGAGATTTGGCTCCTGGATGACAATGCCCGCGGGATCCAGTCCCCGGTCGAGCCAGCCTTGGAGCAAGGCGGCGCCCATCTTGCCGGCGCCTGCAAGCACCACCGAACCATTCAAATTCAACGACATTCTCGGATTTCCTCGGCGAAGAACGCCGAACCCTAGAATGGCGCCCGGCTTAAGCCTGTCCCTGCGTCTCGAACATCGTCGAAACCAGAGCTTCCTTGCTCTCCTTACCCGCCCACACCACGAACTGGAAGGCTTGATAGTAGCGCTCGCAGCCTTCGAGCGCCGCCTTCAGCATCGCTTCGCACTGACGGACCGTCGCAACCGTCCCGTTGAGCAGCAGCGCGTGACGGAACATCACGAGGCCTTCCTGCGTCCAGAGATCGAAGTGACCGAGCCAAAGCTGCTCGTTGATCTGTGCGATCAGACGATACATTTCGGTCAGACGGTTGGAAGGAACGCGGAAATCGAATGCGCAAGCGAGATGCAAAGCTTCCAGATCGTCGCGCCAATTGATCGAGATATGATAATCAGCCCACGTCCCGGCGACGATGAGCGTCAGCTCTTCAGCGCTCGCCCGTTCGCAGGGCCAATCGTGGCTCTGCGCGAGCTGCTCAATGAGATCGATCGGATTGAGAACGCGGTCAGAACCCTGTTCCGCAACTGCCATTGATATCGCTCTCCAAGTCTGCCGCGCGCCGGGATGGCCTAACGAACGACGCAAAACACTCAATTCAATCGCGCCGCTTAGTGCTGCGCCGGACAAAACCAGACGCCCATACGAGTCGCAAGCTGACCCGACCGGCGCGCAAACCTTGTCCACGATCAAAGTGGCAAAGCCCGGGCGCGCCGGGGTCGGGAAGGCGGCTCAGCGTCGTTAGCTGGTGAAAAGCCGCTTAACCTGTGGATGCTTCGAGCATCGCATTTCGAACGTGGAGAGAACGCTCGGTTTCGAATGCCCCGGCATCAAACGAGGCACCTCAAACGGTCGAGGTGCCTTGGAGCGAAAGCTGCGCGACCTGCGCCTCGAGCGCGGCAATGCGTACCGCTAGCGCTTCGTTCTCCTGACGCGCCTTTTGCGCCATCTCGCGAACCGCCTCGAAGTCTTCGCGCGTCACGACACTCATTTCGCGCAGGAACTTTTCGGCCTGAGCGCGAAAAAGCGCTTCCGTCTCCTTTTTCAAGCCATCCGCCGCACCCGCAGCGTCTGTCATGAGCTTGGCAAAGTCGTCGAAGAGTCTGTTAGTTGTCTGGGTCATTGGGGTCTCGGAATTGAGGGTGTTTATAAGTTATGGCGATTGCCGCCCATGGCCGCAAGCTCGAGCAGGGCGAGCCGCCGTCGCGGGCAAACGATGGCCGCTTGACTTTGCCCAGGGGTTCCCAAACAACCCTCGGAACTGGGGCTTTCTTAGCGCCTCGACACGGCCAATCGCGAAATGCCGCCCGGAGCGCCGATGACACCCCTCGCCCTGCTGACCTTCCCTGACATCGATCCGGTCGCCATCGAATTCGGCCCCTTCTCGGTCAAATGGTATGGCCTGGCCTACATGGCGGGCCTTCTGCTCGGCTGGCTCTATATCCGTCGCATGGTCTCGACGCCCAAGCTCTGGCGCGGCGACAAGGCCCCGATAACCCTGGAGCGGGTCGACGACCTTCTGCTCTTTATGACGGCGGCGGTCATCATCGGCGGCCGCCTCGGGCAGGTTCTGCTCTACGACCCCGACTTCTACTTTGCGAACCCGGCCGAGATCTTCAAAGTCTGGAAGGGCGGAATGAGCTTCCACGGCGCGTTCGTCGCATCCGCATTGCTGCTCTGGCTCTTCGGACGCGTCTATAACGTCAGCGCCCGTTCCGTGATGGACCTCTGCTGCGCCGTGTCGCCCATCGGCATCTTTTTCGGCCGCATCGCCAATTTCATCAACTCCGAGCATTGGGGTCGCGTGACTGACGCCTATGTCGGCATGGTCTTTCCGAACGGCGGAGAAAATCCGCGCCATCCGAGCCAACTCTACGAGGCTTTTCTCGAAGGGCTCGTGATGTTTATCATCTTGCGGTTCGCAACCCACCATATGTTCGCGTTGAAGCGCCCCGGCCTCGTGACCGGCCTCTGGCTTATCTGGTACGCGATCGCCCGAACAATCTCCGAGTTCTTCCGCGAGCCCGAAGTCGGTCATATCCTGAACATCGGTCCCTTCACCGCAGGTCAGGTCTATTGCCTGCCCATGCTGGCGCTCGGCATCTATATGATCTGGAGTGCGAACCGGACGAACACTCCCGGAAAGGCAGCCGTGTGACCGGAGATACTGGATTGCGTCGCGATACGCCGCTGTCCCGGCGGATCAAGGAGAGCATCCGCCGCGACGGACCGATGACGGTTCAGACCTATATGTCCCGCTGCCTCTGGGACGTGGACTACGGCTACTACCGCACGCAGCCCGTTTTTGGCGCCGCCGGCGACTTCATCACCGCCGCCGACATCAGTCAGGTCTTCGGCGAGTTGATCGGCGTATGGGCCGGCGTCGTTTGGCAGGGCGTGCTCGGCGCGCCCAATCCCGTCACGCTTGTCGAGTACGGCCCGGGACGCGGCACCATGATGCGCGACGTGCTCCGCGCCGCTCGTATCGTTCCGGGCTTTGCAAACGTCGCCCGTGTGCATCTGGTGGAAGGCAGCAACGCGCTTACCGAGATCCAAGGCGCTACACTCGCCGACTTTAGCAGCGTGTTGAGTTGGGGCCGTGAGCTGGATGAGTTCAATCCGCCAGCCATCATCTTCGCCAACGAGTTCCTCGATGCGTGGCCCGTCGCCCAGTGGGTCAAGACCGAGGCGGGCTGGCACATTCGCGGTGTTACGCTCGATAAGTCGGGCGAACTGCAATTCGCGGGCATCGACAAAAATTGTCCGCACGAAGCGTTCGAAGCCCTTCTGCCGAACGCGCCGCCCGGAACGGTCATCGAGTCCCAGCGCCTTGATCAGCTCGCCGAAGCATTGAAAGCGCTAGCCGAGCGCGGACCCATAGCGTTTCTGATGATCGATTACGGTCACACGACGCCAGCCGCAGGCGACACCCTGCAGGCCGTTCGTAATCACGCTTATGAATCACCTTTGACGTCGCCCGGCGAAGCCGACCTCACTGTGCATGTCAATTTCTACGATCTCGCATCGACCCTGCATCGCGCCGGGCTCGTTCTCGACGGGCCCGTGACGCAGGCCGAATTCCTCGGCTCCCTCGGTATCGTGGAGAGAGCATCGCGGCTGATGTCCGCAAACCCGGCGCGAGCGATCGAGATCGAAACGGGTGTCGCCCGGCTGCTCGCACCGAATGGAATGGGTTCGAGGTTCAAGGTGCTCGCCGCACGCTCGCAGGGGCTGCCGTCGCTCCCCGGATTTGGCGCCGCACGCGCGTCGTCCGAAGCGCCCGGCTCAACGTGATGAAGAGATCAACGTGATGTCAGGACCTCGGTGATGAAGGCCGCACGATCATGACGCTCAAACCCGTCGAAGCGGCGAACCTCGGCACGGTCTCCGGCATTCGCCACGGCTTCTTCACGCGCATTGGCGGCGTATCGAACGGAATCTATGCAGGCCTCAACTGCGGGCTCGGCTCGAACGATGACCAGGCTCTCGTTCTCGAAAACCGGAGGATGATCGGACGGCACCTCGGCGCCAACGAGGACAAATTCGGCGGCGGCGTGATCACGCTCTACCAGGAACACGGCACGACCGCCCTGGAAGTCACTGCGCCGCCGTCACGCGACGCGCTTCCCCGCGCCGACGCCGTCATCTCCAGAACCCCGGGTCTCGTCATCGGCGTGCTGACCGCCGACTGTGCCCCCGTGCTTCTCGCGGACGGTGAGGCGGGCGTCGTCGCTGCCGCCCATGCAGGTTGGCGCGGAGCCGTCGACGGGATCGTCGACAGCGCGGTTCGCGCGATGGAACGTCTGGGTGCTCGCCGTGAGCGTATCTCGGCAGCCGTCGGTCCGTGCATTGGACAGTCGGCCTATGAGGTCGGCCCCGAGTTCGAAACGGCTTTCCTCGCTCGCGATCCCGCGAACGGCACCTTCTTCCAGAGAAATCCGAAAACCGGCCGCCCCCACTTCGACCTTCCGGGCTTCGTCGTGAGCCGCTTGGGTAATGCTGGCATCAGCAATATCGAAAACTTAGGGCTCTGCACCTGCGAGAACGAATCGCTTTTCTACAGCTACCGGCGTAAAACTCTTCGTGGGGAGCCGGACTATGGCCGACAAATCTCCGCCATCGTCGTGGCGTAACTGCACAATCCACAGCCAATGCCTCGGCAAGGGTAACGTTTGACGACCTGACAACAGTTTCACCGGGCTGCCATCTGGACTGGCAGTCAAAGGCTGATCTACAGGGATAGGGTCAGTTCCGGTAGTTTTCAGGGGAGTTCAGGCCGCGCGAGTAGCGTTTTCCGGCCGCCGGGAAGTCGCGGTTGGATAAGGGGGGACGTCCATTGACGACCTTTTGGTTTGCACGTGCGCGTGAGCGCAGAACGCGTCTAGGGGTGATCGGACCAGTGCTCCTGGCCGCCGTCGCCACATTCGGACTGGGCGGCTGCGAGTCGGCATCAAACATGTTGAGCGGTGGCGGTAACACGCCTCAAGCTTCGCTGACCCTTCCGCCCGCAACCCCGGTCGCCACGCAGACAGCTAAAATTCAGATCGCGCCCGTCATCGGCTCGCCCGACAACGTCGCCCGCGATTTGCAATCGCAGCTTGCGTCGTCGATCGGCCACAACGGCATCCAGGTCGCCACCGCCGCCAACGCCCCCAGCGAATACGTCGTGCGTGGCTACATCGTAGCGGCCCGCGAAAAGACGAAGGCCAAGATATCCTACATCTGGGATATCACGGACCAGGCCGGTAAGCGCGTTCACCGCATTACGGGTGAAGAGGTCATCGCCGGAGCCGGTAAGGACCCGTGGGCCGCCGTCACGCCGCCTGTCGTGCAGAGCATCGCCGACAAGACGTCGAAACAGATCGCAAGCTGGCTCTCGACAAGCGGAAGCATCCCCGTCGCGGCGAACAGCAAGCCGCCGGCCGGCGCAGCACCAACCACCGTCGCCTCGAACGATGCAGGCCCAGCGCCAAGCCCGTCATATCCGACGGCATCGAACACGCCGATCGCGCCGACGACGGGTAGCATCACGACGTCCGGACCGATCACCGCGATCGTGCCGATGGTGACCGGCGCACCGGGCGACGGCAGCACCACGCTGACGACGGCCATCCAGCGCGAGCTGACCAAGAGCGGTCTGGCTCTGTCGACGACGCCCAACGCCCAGGCCTACAAAGTCGAAGGCAAGGTCGCGATGGGGCAGAGCAAAGACGGCAAGCAGCCCATCCAGATCGATTGGAACGTGATCGACCCGTCGGGCAAGAAGCTCGGCACTGTGTCGCAGAAGAACGAAGTACCGCAGGGATCGCTCGACGGCTCCTGGGGCAAGACGGCGGATGCCGCCGCAGCCGCGGCAGCACAAGGGATTATCAAGCTCTTGCCGGCGAAAAGCACCGATTAAGCAAACTGTGCGCGACATACCCTCGAAGCTACATATCGATGACATCTTTGGGCCCGGACGGTTGAATCGTCCGGGCCCAATTGCTACAAGCCCGCGCATAAGAGGCTTCTGGAGCGCAAATGCCTTTTGATACCAAGGTCGACGCTCGAAGTTTGGATGGCCGGGGAAAGCTGGGCGTGAAGATCGTCGCGGGAAACAGTAACCGGCCGCTAGCCGACGCCATCTGCTCATACCTGAAGCTTCCAATGGCCAAAGGCCAAGTGAAGCGCTTCGCGGACATGGAGATCTTCGTCGAGATCCAGGAGAATGTGCGCGGCCAGGATGTCTTCGTCATCCAGTCGACGTCGTTTCCGGCTAACGACAACCTGATGGAACTTTTGATCCTGCTCGACGCGCTCAAGCGTTCGTCGGCACGAAGGATCACAGCCGTCATCCCCTATTTCGGCTACGCGCGACAAGATCGCAAGCCCGGCCCCCGAACGCCGATATCCGCAAAACTTGTCGCGAACCTCATCGAACGAGCCGGCGCCGATCGCGTTCTGACGCTTGATCTCCACGCCGGACAGATCCAGGGCTTCTTCGATATCCCAACCGATAACCTCTTCGCCGCGCCCGTCATGACGCGGGATATCGAAGAGCACTTCGGCAAAACGGAGGATGTCGTCGTCGTCTCACCGGACGTCGGCGGCGTGGTTCGCGCCAGAGCACTCGCCAAGCGCATCGAAGCGCCGATCGCCATTTGCGATAAACGGCGCGAGCGTCCGGGCGAAAGCGAAGTGATGAACGTCATCGGCGAAGTCGATGGCAAACGATGCGTCCTCATCGACGACATCATCGATTCCGGTGGAACGCTCGTCAACGCCGCGGAAGCCCTGCTCAAGAACGGCGCGACGGAAGTGTCGGCCTACATCTCGCACGCCGTGCTCTCAGGCGGTGCGGTCAGCCGCATTCAAAACTCGCGCCTGAAATCGCTCGTCATCACCGACTCGATACTTCCAACCGAAGCCGTCCGGGCCGCGAAGAATATCCGGGTGATCTCGATTGCTCCGCTCATCGGCGAAGCCATCCTGAGAACGAGCCGCGAAGAAAGCGTGTCGAGCCTCTTCTACTGACGCCTCGGCTTTGTCAGAAGCGCTTCGCGAGACGGCAGCGTCCGCCGCGCGAGCAGCGCTAGGTTCAGGCCCGTAATCGTCACGCTACCCATTCTTTTCTCAGGATGGCGTACTGCATCGTGTTCACGAAGATCGGGACGCCTTCATTGTCCTTCTCGAAGGATGTGAACTCTTTGAAAAGTCCCTCCCTCCTCATCCCCAACCTTTCGCACAAGCGCTGCGAGGCGATGTTGTCTTCCTCTACGTAGGCGTAGAGCCGACGAGCTTGTTTCACTGAGAACAGGTACTCGAAGAGGGCCCGCGCGGCCTCTGTGGCGAACCCCGCGCCTGCGAAATCCGCGTTGAAATTCCATGCAACGGCAAATGTGTCAGGGGGCTCGGGTATGCAGAACATATCACCGATCAGCCTATCAGTGCTTCGCAAGCACACGGCGATATGCTCATCGCTTGTGCTGCGCTTTGCCACTTCTGCTTCCGCCGCGTGGAGATCGTCCAGCTTGAGCGAGAAGAAACAACTCGCCCGGGGTTGGTGCAGATACGCGAGTAGATCAGCTGCATCTCCCTTCTTGAAATTTCTCAGCGTTAGTCGGCCGGTCTCGATAGCGTCCATGCAATTTCTCTCGCAGTGCGTTCTCAAGGAAAGCGGACTGCCTTGCGCCTTAGATCGGCGCGCCACCAGTCCGCATCGTAGGATGTGAGCTGTAGAGATGAAGCGCCAGCGCCTTTGGGGTCGGGCGAGTTGCATGACCTGAAGGGCCGGCACTGCGTGTCAGAGGGGAACCCGTCCGCCTCTCGCGCCCCGAATGCTACTCGTGGCCCGCCGAGCAGTCCCCGCAGCGGCCGCGAATCTCCATCGTCATCGACCGGACCTTGAAATCATTCTTGCCGGCCCAGGCCTGCAGGCTTTTGACGGCGGCCGGGTTGTCGAATTCCTTCACTGAGCCGCACGCGTCGCAAATGGCGAACACCGCCTTGCCGTGATGGTGCGGATGATCGCACGCAACGAACGCGTTAAGGCTTTCGAGCCGGTGCGCGAGGCCATCCTCGATGAGCCGTTGCAGCGCCCGGTAGACGGTCGGCGGCGCGCTGACGCCCTTACCGCGAACCTCCTCGATCAGCTCATACGCGCTGAGGGGGCGCCCGACGCCCCTGAGCGCCTCGACGATTATCTTGTCCTGATCGGCCGCGCTGCGGCGTTTCGTAGACTTTTTGGTCATCGCTCCGGGCATCTCCGTTCCCCGCCTTCATCGGACAATAAATCGACGGTCAGCCAATTTCGCTGTTAATATGCTGATTTTCACCGCAACTTTCCAGCGCGCCCGAAGCTGGCCGGATCCGGTTGCCAGATGCGTTGTATGGGCTAAATCGCCATCTTTGGCCCGTTGCGCGGGTGCCAAACCACGGGTATACACGCCCCATCTCATGAAGACCTTCCTGAGACGCCGCCCGGCACCCTTGGAGGCCGGTACGCGGCTTTTTGGCTCTTCTGATAGGCAGTAGAGCCCTAACACTCGGAGACGATGCCATGTCTGAGCTCATCACGCTCAAGGCTACGGCGCGCCCGCGTGCCGGCAAGGGGGCCGCACGCCAAGCTCGCCGCGATGGAAATGTGCCTGCCGTCATTTACGGCAATCAGGAAACCCCTGAAACGATCAATCTCGAATACAACGAGCTCTGGAAGCAGGTCCTCCGCGGCCACTTCACCTCGACCGCCATCGAACTCGACGTCCAGGGTACGAAGCACATCGTGCTCGCCCGCGACGTGCAGGTCGATCCGGTGCGCGACACGCCCCTTCACGTCGACTTCCAGCGCGTCGGCAAGGATGGCGTCATCCGCGTTTCGATCCCGGTGCACTTCGTCAATGAAACGTTGTCGCCCGGCCTGAAGCGCGGCGGCGTGCTCAACATCGTCCGCCACGATGTCGAAGTGTACTGCCCGTACGATAAGATCCCGCGCTTCTTCGAGATCAGCCTCGAAGGCATGGAAATCGGCCGTTCGATCCACATCTCGGCTGTCACGATGCCGGAAGGCGTTTCGCCGGTCATCAAGAGCCGCGACTTCACGATCGCAACGATCGCCGGCGCGCTCAAGGGTGAAGAAGAGACCACGACCACGACGGCCGAGGCTGGCGCTCCCGCCGCTGATGCCAAGGGTGCAGCACCCGCAGCTGGCGGCAAGGCCGCTCCTGCTGCCGCCGCAGGCAAGGCCGCTCCGGCCGCGAAGGCAGCACCCGCTGCCAAGCCCGCTGCGAAGAAGTAAGAAGATCAAGAACCGGCGCGATCATCGGATTGCGCCGGTCTCTCTCACGGGTTCCGCGCCCGCAGGTCCGGCGGCCGGCTCCGCGAATTGGAGTAGCCAGACCGTTACAAGTACCCCCGCAATGCCCGCGCCTTCCGGCCGGCTTGCCGGAGGCAAGTCGGAAGGCGCAATCAAAAATGAAGCTTTTCGTCGGACTTGGTAATCCTGGCGAGAAATATCGCGCCAATCGCCACAACATCGGTTTCCTGGCGGTCGATCGCATCGCCGAGCGCAACGGCTTCGGCCCGTGGCGCAAGAAGTTTCAAGGCCTCGTCTCTGAAGGCTCGATCGGCAACGAACGCGTCACGCTTCTGAAGCCCGAAACCTACATGAACGAAAGCGGCCGCTCGGTTGGCGAAGCCCAGCGCTTTCTCAAAATCCCCCTTTCGGACGTCTACGTCTTTCACGACGAGCTCGATCTCGCGCCCGGCAAGGTGAAGGTGAAAAGCGGAGGCGGCAATGCGGGCCACAACGGCCTTCGCTCGATCTCCGCACACATCGAAAACGAGTACAAGCGCGTCCGCCTCGGCATCGGACACCCAGGCTCCAAGGATGTCGTCATCCATCACGTGCTCAACGATTTCGCGAAATCCGATCGCGAGTGGGTCAACGCCCTGCTCGACGCCGTCGCCGATGCAGCGAGCTACCTCGCGAAGGGCGATGACGCGCGCTTCCTGAGCGATGTCGCGCGCTTGTTCCAGGATGAGCCCGAAAAGCCCGCGCGGAAAGCCGAACGTGCTCCCGCGGAAGAAGAACCGCGCGCGCCCAAAAGGCAGGCATCAGGGCCACACCCGGCAGGCGAACGCGCCTCCAAACGCCAGTCGGCATTGGCCGAGAACTTGAAAAAATGGCTGGGCGCGCGAAAATCCGGCGACGGCAGCTCGTGATCGGCCAGAGCCGCGCATCATAGTCGTCGGGGGGAGTTATGTCCGAGTATCAGGCAGAGAGCGACGTAGGCGGCGAACGTTCAGGCGGCCGTGCCCAAACGATTGTCGGCGCCCTCATCCTGTTGTTCACGATCGGCGTTTTCGGCGTCGTCGGCTGGGACGCTTATAATTCCGTCGACAAGGACAAGACAGGCGTCCGTCGCATCCTCGCCAAGCGGTGGAACGACCGCACGCTCGTCTTCCCCGTGGAAGGCGCCGACCGCGCCGGACGCCGCGCGCTGTTTGACGTCGTGGTTCTAACCAAGAACTACGGCTGGGTCCGCGGCTCGACGACCGAACTCCAGAAGGACGATCGGCGCCTGTCACCGCAAGAAGTTCAGGAAGAGGTGCTCGCACCCCAACTTCGCGAAGGTCTCGGCAGCGCACGCGGGCTGATCGCCGTCGGCCTCGCGAGTCAGGAAGGCGAGATCGCCCGGGAAGAGCAGCGCGGAGGCGAACGCGCCATCCGCACCGCGCGATGGGTCCAGGAAGCCCTCGGCGAGCGCATTCCGATGTGGACTTTGAACCTCGGACGCTACGTCGATCCGTGCGCCGATTGCGAGGATTCCGACACCAGCTGGCAGCGCCCGTTCATCGTCATCGCCGTCCGCAATGCCGACGAGGGGACGCACATCTCGGAAGCGCTCGCGGACGCCATGTCCTTCAAGTCGAACCTTCCCGCCCCCTCGCGCTATTCGGCTTTTGCATTTGCGAAATTCACGCGGTGAGCCATAGGGCCGCAGAAGGAGCCTAAAAGGCTTCACATTAGGCCGCCGCTCGCTTAACCCCCAGGGCAGCAACTCAACCGGACATTTCCCTGCCATGGGCTTCAAATGCGGCATCGTCGGCCTGCCGAACGTCGGCAAGTCGACCCTCTTCAACGCGCTGACGCAAACCGCGCAGGCGGAAGCGGCCAACTACCCCTTCTGCACGATTGAACCCAACGTCGGCGAGGTCGCCGTCCCCGACGACCGCCTCGAAACGCTGGCGAAGATCGCGGGCAGCAAAGAGATCCTTCCGACCCGTCTGACCTTCGTCGATATCGCCGGTCTCGTGCGCGGCGCCTCCAAGGGCGAAGGTCTCGGCAACAAATTCCTCTCGCACATCCGCGAAGTCGACGCCGTCGCCTACGTGCTGCGCTGCTTCGTCGACGAGGACGTCACCCACGTCGAGAACCGCATCGATCCGCTCGCCGACGCCGATGTCGTCGAAACAGAACTGATGCTGGCCGATCTCGAAAGCCTTGAGAAGCGCATCTCCCAGATCGAAAAGAAGGCGAAGACGGGCGACAAGGAAGCCAAGGCGCAATACGCAGTGATGGAGAAGCCGCTGCTGCTTCTCCGCGAAGGCAAGCCTGCACGTCTCGCCAAAATGACGCCGGAAGAAATGCCGGCATTCCGCGCGCTGCAGCTGCTGACGTCGAAGCCCATCGTTTACGTCTGCAACGTGGAAGAAAGCGCCGCAGCAAACGGCAATGCGTATTCGAAGCAAGTCGAAGAGCGCGCGAAAGCCGAAGGCGCGGCTGTCGTCGTCATTTCAGCCAAGATCGAAAGCGAGTTTGCGGGCCTCGCGCCCGAGGATCGCGACGCGTTCCTCGGCGAAATGGGCCTCGAGGAACCTGGCCTCAACCGCCTCATCCGCGCGGGCTATAGTCTGCTCGATCTCGTAACGTACTTCACGGTCGGACCGAAGGAAGCGCGCGCCTGGACGATCACGCGTGGCACCCAGGGCCCACAGGCCGCTGGCGTCATTCATACCGACTTCGAGAAGGGCTTCATCCGCGCCGAAACCATAGCCTACGCGGACTACGTCGCCGGCAACGGTGAAACGGGCGCGAAGGAAGCTGGTAAAATGCGTCTCGAAGGCAAAGAGTACGTCGTCCAGGACGGCGACGTCATGCACTTCCGATTTGCGAACTAGGGACCAACAACAATGTCTACCGAGCTTCCCGACCGGCTCAGCAACGACCCGAAAAGTCCCTTCTTCAACGAAGACATCCTGAAACGCGACATCGGTATCCGTTTCAACGACGTCGAGAAAACGAACGTCGAGGAATATTGCGTCAGCGAAGGCTGGATTCGCGTCGCGGCCGGCAACGCCAAGGACCGCGCCGGGCGGCCCATGACGCTGAAGCTCAAAGGCAAAGTCGAACCGTACTTCCGCCAGCCCGAATAAGACGGGACGAAACTCTAAGCTATGCCCGCCGCTTTCTCGTAGCGGCGGCCTTTCTCGCCGAAGCTTTCCGCTGAGCAGTCGAACGCGAATGCGATGCTTTACGGGTAGCGGCCGGACGTGAAGCCGTTGCTTTCCGCGCAGCGGTCCGGCGCGAAGTCATTGATTTCCGATGTGCGGCCGATCGCGAAGCCGTGGTCTTTCGAGCCGCAGCCGAACGTGAAGTCGACATTTTCCGGGCTGCGGCTGTACGCGAAGCCGAAGTTTTCCGGGCGGCCGCTGTACGCGTTGCCGAGCGCTTCCGGGTGGCCGCAGCACGCGCCGCCGAGGCCTTGCGGGCAGCCGCCGGACGCGCAGCTGCGGCTCTGCCGCCGATCCGGCCGCCGCGGCGGGATGAGGCGGTGCTCATCTTCTTGCCGCGACCGGAGCCGCTCCTTTTACCTCCTCCAGTCTCTGCGTTAACCGTAGCCCAGGCGCGCCGTTCGGCTTCACCCTTTCGAACGCCACGCTTCTCGTAGCCTTCTTCGATGTGTTCGGCTTGGCGTTTTTGCTTGCTTGTGTAGCTTGATTTGTCTCCACGCGGCATCTTCCGCTCCTCCTCATTACGTTGAGCGCTGCCAAAGCAACGCTGCAACACTTCAGAAGTTGCAGCAACGCATCATCGCAAACGCGGACAACAAAAAAGGCCCCGCGCAAACGGGGCCTTTTTCAGTATCGAAGATAGGACGTTCGCAGCCTATTCGGCGGCTTCCGCACCTTGCGGCATCTTCTGCTGCCGTGCAGCTTCCGAAGCCTTCGCGCGCGTCATGTGCTCGAGCGCCGTCCGCACGCCTGCCTCGTATTCCGGATGCACCTTCTTGAAGTGCCCGAGCTGACGTTCGGTGATGAAATCCGGAATTCCCCACATCGCTTCCGCGACATTGGTAAAGAGACGTGCCTTCTGATCCTTGTTGAACAGATTGAACAGCGCCGTCACCTGGCGGTAATCGTCGTTGCCATCGCGATGATTGTAGCGATCTGCATCACCCGAAATCGCGAGCGGCGGCTCTGCTGCCGACTTGTCTTCGACGGCGCCCTGGAACGAGTTGGGCTCGTAATAGGCGTCCGCACTGCCGGTCTCCTGCGGGAAGAACCGCATCGGGCCGTCCTTGTGATAGGTGTGCACGGGGCACTTCGCGGCGTTCACCGGCAGATGCTCGTAGTGCGTTCCAAGGCGATAGCGGTGCGCGTCTGCGTACGAGAAGATCCGCGCCTGCAACATCTTGTCGGGTGAGAAGCCGATGCCCGGCACGACGTTCGAAGGCGAGAACGCGGCCTGTTCGATCTCGTTGAAATAGTTCTCGGGATTGCGATTGAGCTCGAGAATACCGACGTCGATCGGCGGGTAGTCAGCGTGCGGCCAAACCTTCGTGAGATCGAAAGGATTGTACCAATGCTTGCCGACGTCGGCTTCAGGCATGATCTGGACCTGCATTTTCCACTTCGGGAAATCGCCGCGTTCAACCGCCGTGAATAGATCCTCTTGCGTCGACTCGCGCGTGCGGCCGACGATTTCGGTCGCTTCGCCGTTCGTCCAGTGCTTGTGGCCCTGCACGGTCTTGAAGTGGAATTTCACCCAGAACCGCTCGTTCTTCGCGTTGATCAGCGAGAACGTATGAGAGCCGTAACCGTTCATGTGACGAACCGAAACGGGCAGACCGCGATCGGACATCAGGATCGTTACCTGATGAAGGCTTTCCGGCGAAAGCGACCAGAAATCCCACATCGCCGTAGGCGAGCGCATGTTGGTCTTCGGATGCCGCTTCTGCGTGTGAATGAAGTCCGGAAACTTGTAAGCATCGCGAACGAAGAACACCGGCGTGTTGTTGCCGACGAGGTCCCAGTTGCCTTCCGGCGTATAGAACTTGAGTGCGAAGCCGCGCACGTCGCGCTCGGCATCGGCCGCGCCGAGTTCGCCGGCGACAGTCGAAAAGCGCGCAAGCATCTCGGTCTTGGCGCCCGGCTGCAATACCTTCGCCTTGGTGTATTTCGAGATATCGCCTGTGATCGTCAGCGTGCCGTAGGCACCCCAGCCTTTCGCATGAACTGTGCGCTCGGGAATGCGCTCACGGTTCTGGTGAGCGAGCTTCTCGAGGAGCTGATAATCTTGAACGAGCAGCGGACCGCGCGGTCCAGCCGACAGCGAATTCTGATTGTCGGCTACCGGAGCACCGCCAGTGGTGGTGAGCTTTTTATCAGTCATATGGACAGTCCTTCTGGAAAAACCGAAACGGACTTAGATCAGAAAATCTTAAGAGACCAATCTTTTTTTCAGGAAAAACTTATAAGGCTATCTTATAGGAGGTCGTACTCAAGCCGGTTTTTAGACTGAACCGTCGGTCTGATCCGAATCGGCGTTTTGGCCGTATCCCTTGAATTTCTCGACTATTTTTCGCATTTCGGCGTCATCGAGCAAATGGCTCTCACCGATGCTTAGGACTTTGTAATAGTGCTCGGCCAAGACTTCCACTTCAATGGCAAGTTCGAGCGCGTAACTCAGCGATTTCCCAATCGCGATCTGGCCGTGATTGGCCATAAGACAGGCATCTCGCTCCTTCAACCCTGCAACGACATGCCGCGCGAGTTCTTCCGTACCGAACGTCGCGTACGGCACGCACGGGATGTCCTTTCCGCCTGCGACGGCCACCATGTAATGGAACGCGGGAATTGGTTTACGCGCGCATGCCAACACGGTCGCATGCGTCGAGTGAGAATGAACAACGGCGTTACGATCCGGACGCGCTCCATAAGCAGCCAGATGAAAATGCCATTCGGTCGAGGGCTTCGATTGCCCTTTGGGCACGCTCCCGTCTGCCGCGACGAAGACCACGTCTTCCGGCTCCGTCTCCTCGTAGCGTTTGCCGGATGGCGTGATCAGCATACCGCCCTTGAAACGGCAAGAAACGTTGCCTGACCGGCCCGGCGTGAGACCCGAGCGGCTCATCGCGCGAGCCGTCTCGATGATCTCTTTTCGCAATGCTGTTTCGCTCTCGCGTTTCTCGCCCATCACGCCGCCGCGCTCGTCTTTTCGGGATAAAGCGATTTGAGCCCCTCGCGCGAGGCCGGACAAATGCCACGCTCCGTTATGAAGCCGGTAACAAGCCTCGCAGGCGTTACGTCGAAAGCCGGATTGCGCGCCCGCGTTCCCTCCGCCGCAATCTGAACCGCCCCGACGTCGCCATTGGCAAGCTTGCCCTGCACGCGCAGCACCTCGTCCTCGCTCCGCTCTTCGATGGGAATGTCCGCGCCCCTGTCCGTGCGCCAATCGATCGTGGAATAGGGAAGCGCCACATAGAACGGGACACCGGTGTCTTTCGCCGCCAGCGCCTTGAGGTACGTGCCGATCTTGTTCGCGACATCGCCGTTCGCCGTCACGCGATCCGTCCCGACGATGACGAGATCGACATCGCCGCGCTGCATGAAGTGGCCGCCCGCATTATCGGCAATGAGGCTGTGCGGAACGCCGTGCTGAAGAAGCTCGAACGCCGTCAAGGCGGCACCCTGATTTCGCGGCCGGGTTTCATCGACCCAGACGTAAACATTTATGCCCGCATCGTGCGACTGATAGATCGGCGATGTCGCTGTTCCCCAGTCGACGCAGGCAAGCCAGCCGGCGTTGCAGTGCGTGAGAATATTGACCGGCCGGCCGCCCTTCTTCTCCGCAATGTCGGCAATGAGACGAAGCCCGTTGACCCCGATCTGGCGGCATGTCTCGACATCGTCTTCCGCCAGTTTCGCCGCGCGCTCGTAGGCGGCAGCCGCTCGGGCATCGGCCGGAAGCGGCGCAAGCGTCGCACGAAGATCCTCAAGCGCCCAGCGCAGATTGACGGCAGTCGGACGTTGTTCGCCGAGAAACCTCACCGCACGATCGAGGCCCGCATCCGAAGCGTCGGCACGCATCGCCAGCGCCACGCCGTAGGCAGCGGTCACGCCGATCAACGGCGCACCACGAACCTGCATCGATTTGATTGCATGCGCCGCGTCCTCGACGGTCTTGAGCGTCAATCGCACGAGCCTATGCGGCAGCACCGTCTGGTCGATGATGCCGACCGACCAGCCGTCGCGTTCGAGCCAGATCGTGCGCGAGGAGACCCCATCAAGCTTCATAATTTTCCTCCGCCGACGATCGTGTGAATTCGATGATTTCGGTCGCGGTTTCCGCCGGCCGCGTCTGAAGTAGCATATGTGCCGCCGGGAAGACGATCATACGCGCCCTCCCCTTTTCGCCGATAGCCTTCTGCATGGGTGCTTTCCGCACCAGCCAGTCGGAGCGTCCGTGCAGGGCGAGAACCGGACACTCGAGCCGCATGAAGTCCTTCTGGACATCGACCTCCGCTGCCGCCCGAAACCGCGCAGCCCGCACGGGACGCGACAAGGAGCGAACGATGTCCTCCACCTTGTTGCGAAGCTCCGGATCGCTGTAGGGCCCCATAAGCAAGGCATCTCTCATGTTCCGGGGCGTCGCACGAGGATCGACGCGTGCGGCCCTCCGCATGAACCACTGCGGCCAGGGGTTCTTGATGAATGTTGCGGCGAGCACGATCCCACGCACCTGGTCCCGAAGCTGCGACGCAACGAGAACCGCAACCGGCCCCGAGAAGGATTCGCCCAGCACATAGACCCGCCTGCTGCCGATCTGATTCCGGACGAGCTCTACATATCCCGCATACCCGAGCGTCGGGTCCTGCGGATAGCGGACGACGTTGACCTTGAACTCCCGGGCAAGATGCGGAGTCACCCGATCGAACAGGTCTCCCGTTCCATCAAGACCCGGCAAGAGAACAATCTCGGGCGCATCGTTCACCATACTCAATATGTAGCAGGACCTGGTAACGGAATGTGAAGCGAAGCGTCGAGGCCGCACGCTGCACACTTTAGAACGTACCACTCCGAATAGGGGCGCGCCGACCGGTCGATGATCTCGACGCCCGGCGTTCCGCACACTGGACAGCCCTGAACCGCGCCGGGATCCGCCCGCCAACGAGCGATGCGATCGAGCGCATCGGCCATATGTTCCTTCGGCAGGTCCAATGTGGCGACCTAGTGCCCGCCGAACGCGATGAGCGCGTGGCGGGGAATGCCAAGGGCTTCGAGACGCTGCATGCCGCCGAGATCGGGAAGGTCGACGATGAATGTCGCGCCGACGATATTTCCTCCCGAACGCCGAATGAGCTTCACGGCCGCTTCCGCCGTTCCCCCCGTCGCGATCAGATCGTCGACGATGAGCACGCGCGAACCCGGCTCGACGGCATCCTCGTGAATCTCGATCACGTCGACGCCGTACTCGAGCGTATACTCCTGCCCGATCGTCTTCCATGGAAGCTTGCCCTTCTTGCGGATCGGAATGAACCCGCATTCGAGACGATCGGCGATGGCGCCGCCCAGAATAAACCCTCGCGCTTCGATACCGGCGACCGCGTCGACTTTGCCATCCTCGAACGGCTTCGCCATTCCCTTGATGGCCTTTTTGAGCCCTATGGGATCGGAGAGCAGCGTGGTGATGTCCCGGAACATGATGCCGGGCTTCGGATAATCGGGGATTGTTCGAATAAGCTCTTCAAGGCCGTCGAAGTTCTTCACGTGGCTCACTCCCGCCAAATTGACGGCGCAAAATAGCAATATCTCTCGCTTCTAGATAGTTTTAGAGCAACGCAGCTGTGCTGAATGATTCGGCACGGGCCTATGACACTTGCTTGAAGGACTTCGTGATGGCAGCCCAAAGCCCCTCCGCAACGGCCGGCCCAGAGTTCGACCCTATCTTGGATGACCAGGAAGACCTGCCCCGAACGTTCCGCCGTGAAAAGGAAGCTCGCGCACGCGAGGCGCGCGAACGCGCCGAGCAGGAGCGCGCCGCCGCACCGAGCTTGTCGATGGGAGCTGCGGACCGCCGCGCGCGGCCTCGGCCGGACACCTATGCCTCGGGCGAACTCGATGCGGCCGACGAACAGCAACTCGTTTCGGCTACGGTCCGCCGCTTCGATGTCCCGTTCGTCGATCTCGTCACCTTCTTTCTGAAGGCGGTTATCGCAGGCATACCGGCCCTGCTCCTGCTAGGCGCGATCCTCTGGGTAATGGGCGCGGCCTTGGAGGCGCTCTTCCCGGCCCTGATCAAGATGAAGATCCTGATCAGCTTTCCGAACTGAGCGAACGTCAGCCTTAGAAGAGAACGCGCCCCGCGATCGCGTCGAGCTTCTTCAACAGCTCCGGATCGCGAGCCTCCGGCGGCGTGATGATCGCGACCTCGAGCGACCGGTCCGATCCGATCGGACAAGCCGGGTGTTCGCGCGGAAAATCACGAGCCAGCCGGGCAACGAGCCTCTGCGCTTTTGCCGTGTTCTCCTTCATCACTTCGAGGATCGCGGCCACATCGACATCGCCGTGATCATCGTGCCAGCAGTCGTAATCGGTGACCATCGCGACGCTCGCGTAGCAAATCTCCGCCTCGCGAGCGAGCTTGGCTTCCGGCATGTTGGTCATGCCGATGACGTCGCAGTCCCAGGAGCGATAGAGGTTGCTCTCGGCGCGCGTCGAAAACTGCGGGCCTTCCATCGCGAGATAGGTGCCGCCGCGATGCACGTCGATCTCTTCTGTCTTCGCAGCCTTTTCGAGCGCCTTGAACAGGAGCGGACTGATCGGATCGCCCATCGCGACGTGTGCGACGCAGCCGTTGCCGAAGAATGATTTTTCGCGCGCGAACGTCCGGTCGATGAACTGATCGGGAAGTACGAAGTCGCCGGGCTTGTATTTTTTCTTGAGCGACCCGCACGCCGAAACGGAAACGAGATCGGTCACGCCCGCCCGCTTCAGGACATCGATGTTCGCCCGATAATTGATACCGCCGGGCGATAATTTATGACCGCGCCCGTGGCGCGGGAGAAAGCGGATGGGAAGCCCGTCGATGTCCGCAAAAAGAACGTCATCCGAAGGCGCCCCCCAGGGGCTTTCGATGGTCTTCCATTCAGGGTTCGCGAGACCCGGCAGATGATAAAAACCGCTACCGCCCACAATGCCCAGAACCGAAGTCGTCATGCCCGTTTGCTCCCATGTCCCCGATCACGCTGACAAATAAACGGAAAAAAGCCCCGCGAGCGAGGCTTTTTATCAGTTTGCAAATCGGCGCGAAGGCCGATGACCGGAACCGGTCACACGAAAGCGGTCAGTGCTTGATGTTCTTCCAGATCCGCTTCTTGCCGAGATAGAGCAGCCCCGTCGTGACGATCAGGTACAGGATGACCTGCCATCCGATGCGCTTGCGCTGATCGAGCGACGGATCCGCCGCCCATGACAGAAATGCGACGACGTCATGGGCGTAATGGTCGACCGTCGACGGAGTGCCGTCCTGGTAGGCGACGACGCCATCCGACAGCGGCGGCGGCATGGCGATCTGATGGCCCGGAAACGCCTTGTTGTAGTACTTTCCGTCCGTCAGCTTGTAGTCGGCCGGCGCATCCGAATACTCGGTCAGCAGCGCGTAGATATAGTTCGCGCCACCTTCCTGATACGCATTGAGGATGTCACCGAGCATCAGGAACGGATGGATGTACCAGCTCGCCTCCCGATGGCTGTCGCGAGCCCTCGCGATGAGCGAGAGATCGGGCGGCAACGCGCCGTTCTGCGACGCCCGCGCTTCGTTGTCGTTGTGATAAGGCCCGCGGATCGGATCGGACAGCAACGGCGGCCGCTCGAACATCTTGCCTTCGTCGTTCGGACCGTCGGTGATCTGGTTCGGCCAAGAAGCGGCAAGTTGCTTCACCGCGTCTTCAGGGAACTCCGGACCGCCCGGCTGTACCAGGTTGCGGAACGCCACCCGCTTCAAGCCGTGGCACGCTGAGCAGACTTCCTTGTAAACCTGAAAGCCGCGCTGAAGCTGCGCCTTGTCGAACTGACCGGTAAACCCGCTGAACGACCATTTCTGCCGCTCGATCTCCTGATGACCGGCTTCTTCGGCCGATAGGCTGCCCACCGCAACAGTTGCGGCGATCATCGACAGCAGGGCGAGAGAAAGATGCTTTTTCATGTTTTCTCTCCCCCTCAGCGCGATTCAGGAGCAGCAGTCGCTCCCGTTGGCAACCCGGCCCCGCTCTTACTCAAGACGGCGTCGGTGATTGAGCGCGGCAACCGCCTTGGCGTTTCGATGAGGCCAACGATCGGCATCACCGCGAGGAAGAACAGGAAGTAGCAGACCGTGAAGATCTGCGACGCGACAACGTAAACCCCTTCGGCCGGCCTGGAGCCGAGATAGCCCAGCGCCACGCAGGTGAAGAGGAAGAACCAGAAGAACCATTTGAAGATCGGTCGGTACTTCGTCGAACGAACCCGCGACGTATCGAGCCAGGGAGCGAACGCGATGAGGATCACGGCCGAGAACATCGCGACGACGCCGCAAAGCTTCGCATATTGCCCAAGCGGAATGCCGAGGAACGAGCTCGTGAAGGCGCGGAGGATCGCGTAGAACGGCAGGAAGTACCATTCGGGCACGATGTGCGGCGGCGTCACCAGCGGATTGGCTTCGATGTAGTTGTCCGCATGCCCGAGGTAGTCCGGCACGAAGAATGCGAACCACGCGAAGAGAATGAGGAACGCGAAGAGCCCGACCGAGTCCTTCGCCGTCGCATAAGGATGCATCGGCACGGTATCGGACGGCTGCTTGATGTCGAGCCCGGTCGGATTGTTTTGACCGACGACATGCAGGGCCCAGATATGGAGACCGACGACGCCGGTCAACACGAACGGCAGAAGGTAATGCAGCGCGAAGAAGCGATTGAGCGTTACGCCCGAAACCGCATATCCGCCCCACAGCCATTCGACGATCGCCGTTCCCAACCCGGCATAGATCGTATCGAGCGCGGAGAAGAGGTTGGTGATAACCGTGACGCCCCAGAAGCTCATCTGGCCCCACGGAAGCGTGTAGCCCATGAACGCCGTGGCCATCATCAACAGCATGATGATGACGCCCAGGATCCAAAGAACCTCGCGCGGCGCCTTGTATGAGCCGTAGTAGAAACCGCGGAAGATATGGATGTAGACGGCGAGGAAGAACATCGACGCGCCGACGGAGTGCAGATTCCGCAGCATCCAGCCGTAGTTCACGTCGCGCCGAATGTGCTCGATGGAATTGAACGCGCCGGCATCGCTCGGCTGGTAATGCATCGCGAGAACGACGCCCGTTACGATCTGCGCCAAAAGGCAAACCGTCAGGATCCCGCCGAACGTCCAGAGATAGTTCAAGTTGCGCGGCGTCGGATAATCGACGAACGAGCTTTGCATCAACCGGGCGATGGGCAACCGCTCATCAAGCCATTTTCCCCAGCGCGACGTAGGCACGTAATTCGAAGTGTGACCTCCCATGTCCGCTTCCCCCCTAACCGATCTTTATTTTTGTATCAGTCGTGAACGCATAGGTCGGCACCTCGAGATTTCGCGGTGCCGGACCTTTTCGAATGCGTCCGGAGGTATCGTATACGGAGCCGTGGCAGGGGCAGAACCATCCGCCGTACTCGCCGCGCTCGTCGCCCATGGCCTGGCCCTTCGGAATGCACCCGAGATGCGTGCAGATTCCGATGAGCACGATCCAGTTCTCGTGGCCCTTGATGGTGCGATTGGCGTCGGTCCCTGGCTCGTCGCCCGGCAAGTTTTCGTTACGCGCGTTGTCGTCCGGCAGCGTCTTGACGTCGACGTTCTCCGCCGCCTCGACTTCGGATTTCGTACGGTTGCGGATGAAGATCGGCTTGCCGCGCCACATCGCGGTGATGGCCTGACCTTCCTTGACCGGCGACAGATCGACCTCGACCGACGAGAGCGCCATGGTGGACGCGTCGGGATTCATCTGTTGAATGAATGGCCAAAGTAGTGACGCCGCGCCGACAGCAACGAAAGCGTTGCCGGCCACCACCAGAAAATCCCGGCGGTTCGGTTCTAGTGCTTCAGTAGTCACGGATGCCTCTCGCATTGGAAACCAGAGACGCTGTGATGGCTTTCGATCGCGCGAGACAGCCCCGCCGTCTTTGCCCTTTTTTAGTGCTCTAGTTTGCTCGTTTCACTTCCCTGGTGATCGTTCTGACAGCGTTTGACCTCGCTATCAATATGAACGCGACAAAATGCGAGAGGCAATTTGGCACATATTTCGGACTGGACATCCGGAAGGCTGCAATCGCAGGTCGCGCTGACCATGAGACTCGCTCTTTACCAGCCTGACATAGCGCAGAACACGGGTACGATTCTGCGCCTTTGCGCCTGTTTCGGCATCCCCGTCGACGTCATCGGACCGGCGGGATTCGACATGAGCGACCGCGCACTCAAACGCGCAGCCCTCGATTATCTGCCCCACGTCGAGCTCGTCCGGCACGCCGGTTACGAAACCTTCATGGAGCAGCGGGCCGCCGCCACAACCTCGCCGGGCCGCCTCATCCTCCTGACGACCAAAGCGGCGACACCCCATTGCGACTTCAGCTTCGCGCCGGACGATACGTTGATGCTCGGCCGAGAGAGCGCCGGCGTGCCCGATGCCGTGCACGACCGCGTCAACGCTCGCATTACGATCCCGATGCGGCCGGGATTGAGATCGCTCAATGTCGCCGTTGCAGCCGCTATCGTTCTCGGCGAAGCGCTCCGCCAGACCGGCGGTTATCCTCACCCCTGACTCGCCGCTGTCGTACGCGTGACACGTGACTCCGGCATGCCGTTCGCATCACCTATGCGATCAGCAAGCGCCCGATGTCGATCGAACAGATTCTGGAAATCGCCGGCGCCGCGTCCGCGCTGTTGTTGATCGCGGGCCTCGTCATCGGCCAATTGAACGGCGAATGGCGGATATGGCCCGCGGCGCCCGTCGGCTCCCTCAAAAGCTTCGGCTTCTGGACTCTTTTCCGTACGTTGAACGTCGTTGTACTGATCCTTGGGATTGAGCGGTTCCTGACGACGCTCGGCGGCAACGCCCTACCGCTTCGGATCGCCTGCGCAGCCATCTCGCTGATCTCAGGGATCGCGTACGCCTATACGCTGTGGTCGCTCGGCCGGAAGGCGACGTACTGCCAGGCAAGCGGACTGGCGACAGGCGGTGTCTACCGGTGGACCCGCAACCCGCAGTATGCCACCGCCATTACCGCCTTCACGACGCTTGGGATCGCAGCCGCGGCTTGGGACGCAACTCTGCTCGCTGGTACCCTCGTCATCGTCTACGCGATGATGGCCAGGGCCGAGGAGCCCTGGCTCGAGACGCGCTACGGCGTGAGCTACCTCGAATACAAAGCCGAGGTGCCGCGCTTCTTCAATCTTCGCCACGCTGCAGCCGAGCTTTCGGCCTTCGTCACGGCCAAATCGCCGTTGTTAGCGAAACATATCCCAACCAAGCGATAGCGCGATCTGCCGCCTATTCGGCCGCCTCTCGCGCCAGGAACCCGCCGGACTGGCGACTCCAGAGTTGCGCATAAAGCCCGCCGCGCTTCAGAAGATCCTCGTGCGAGCCCTCTTCGATGATCCGCCCCTCGTCCATGACGACGAGCCGATCCATAGCGGCGATCGTCGACAGCCGGTGCGCGATGGCGATCACCGTCTTGCCGCGCATCAGCTTTTCGAAGCTCGACTGGATTTCGGACTCGACTTCGGAATCGAGTGCGCTCGTCGCCTCGTCGAGAACGAGAATGGGCGCATTCTTCAACAATACGCGCGCGATTGCGATGCGCTGACGCTGTCCGCCCGAAAGCTTCACGCCCCGCTCGCCGACATGCGCGTCGTATCCGCGACGGCCCTTGAGGTCCTCGAGTCCAAGAATGAACTCGTGCGCCTCGGCCCGTCGCGCCGCCGCGATGACATCCGCTTCGCTCGCATCCAAGCGGCCGTAGAGAATGTTGTCCCGGACGGAGCGATGGAGCAGCGACGTATCCTGTGTCACCATTCCGATCTCGGCGCGCAGGCTGTCCTGCGTCACGTCCGAGATATTCTTCCCGTCGATCAGAATGCGGCCGCCTTCGAGGTCGTAGAAGCGCAGGAGCAGATTGACGAGCGTCGACTTGCCGGCGCCCGAGCGGCCGACAAGACCCACTTTCTCGCCGGGACGTACGGTCAACGAGAGCGATTCAATCACGCGCGGCGGCGCATCGTCCGAAGACGCGCGGCCCGCACCGTAATGGAAATGAATGTGATCGAAGCGGATCTCTCCGCGCGGAACGGTAAGCGCCTTGGCGTCCGGCTTGTCGACCAAAAGGTTCGGCCGCGAGATCGTTTCCATGCCCTCGTGGACGACGCCGATGTTTTCGAACACATCTGCAATTGTCCACATCACCCATCCCGACATCGTCACGATGCGAATGACAAGACCGCTGACGACGGCGATATCGCCGACGGAGACATACTGCAGCGTCCAAAGCCAGATCGCCGTTCCGGTCGTCGCGACGAGCAGGATGCCGTTGAGAATATAGAGCACGATCTCCATGGCCGTGATGAGCCGCAGCGAAGCCTGCCACTTCTGCATCTGCTCTGTCAGCGCCTCGCGCGCGTAGGTATCCTCGCGCTCCGCGTGGGCGAAAAGCTTCACGGTCATGATGTTCGTGTAGCTGTCGACGATGCGGCCGACGAGCATCGAGCGCGCTTCGGATGCTTCCGTCGAGCGCTGCTTGATGCGCGGCACGAAGTAACGCAGCGCAACGATGTAGGCGACGAGCCAAATGACGAGCGGAACCGTCAGCCGCCAATCGGACGCAGCGAAAAGCAAAGCCGATCCGACGAACTGCACGCTCGCGTACCAAAGGGCATCGATGAGCTGCACCACGCTTTCACGCAGCGACGTTCCCGTCTGCATGATCTTGTTGGCGACACGGCCAGCGAAATCGTTCTGAAAGAAGCCAAGGCTCTGGCGCAATACGTAGCGGTGCGTCTGCCAGCGAATGCGCGACGTGCAGCCGGCTGAAAGCATCTGGTTCTTTATGAAATCGTGCGCCGCCGACACGACCGGCCTAAGAATGAGCGCGACGAAGGCCATCAAGGTCAGCATCGTTGCGTGCGTCGAAACGAAGTTCGCTGGATCGGTTTCGGTGCGCATCTTGTCGACGATCGTGCCGACGAAGCCCATCAGCGCCACTTCAATCGTCGAGCCAAGGCAGCCCGCGATCAGCAGAAGCAGGAAATAAGGCCAAAGAGGCTTGATGAAGTGCCAGTAGAATGCCCACAGCGTATCCGGCGGGCGCTCGATTGAGCGCTCGGCGAATGGCTTGATGCGGGTCTCCCCCCAGGTCATGAGGCGGCTGAGCATGGGTCTATCGCAAGCAAAAAAGCGGCGCATGACCGCGGGTCGGATGTTCCGACGGGCGACAGCGACCGGATGTTGATCGTGGATGCCTGTTAGGGCTAAGGATCTTTTCCGTCAAAAACAAGACACGGTACCTAATTCTAGATGAACGCATCCGATACGCCCCTGGGGCAAAAGCAAGCAGCTGCCCGCGCCTGGTTCGAAAAGCTGCGCGACGATATTTGCGGGGCATACGAGAAACTCGAATCCGGCCTCCCCGAGACGGCTCCGCATGGGAGCGAAGCGCCGGGCACATTCACGCGCACGCCTTGGTCGCGCACCGACCATAGAGGCGCGGAAGGCGGCGGCGGCGTCATGAGCATGATGCACGGCCGCGTATTCGAAAAAGTGGGCGTTCACACATCGACGGTGTACGGCGAATTCGCGCCCGAGTTCCGCAAGCAAATTCCGGGAGCCGAAGAGAGCCCCGAATTCTGGGCGTCCGGCATTTCGTTGATTGCGCATCCGCGCAACCCGAACGTGCCGGCGGTTCACATGAACACCCGCATGATCGCAACGTCGAAATGGTGGTTTGGCGGCGGCGCCGATCTGACCCCTGTTCTCGAAAAGCGCCGCACGCAATCCGACGCCGACACGCTCGCGTTCCACGCCGCGATGTACGGTGCCTGCGCAGCCCACCCCGTTGCCGACTATGCAAAATTCAAAAAATGGTGCGATGATTATTTCTTTCTGCCGCATCGAAACGAAATGCGCGGCGTCGGCGGTATTTTCTACGATTACCTGACTCCGCCGGATGCCGAAGGCGGCTGGGACGCAGCCTTTGCCTTCACGCAGGATGTGGGCCGCTCCTTTGCGAGCGTCTACCCGATGCTCGTCAGAGGCAATTATTCGATGGCCTACACCGATGAGCAGCGCGAGGAGCAATTGGTTCGCCGCGGCCGCTATGTCGAATATAACCTTCTCTACGATCGCGGCACGATGTTCGGCCTGAAGACTGGCGGCAATGTCGAAAGCATTCTCTCGTCCATGCCGCCCGTGGTAAAGTGGCCTTAATTGACTGGGAAATTCTAGTTCCGTTGCGTTAGTTCCGCGGTGCGCGGCCTCGGGGGGAAAGGCAAAATGAAACGCCTCGTCTGCTCCATGGATGGCACGTGGAACGATGACGAGGGCGAAGCGTCGCCGCAATCCAACGCTGCAAAGCTCGCCAGCGCTGTTCTCCCGGCGGACCATCGCGGTACATGGCAACTCGTCCGCTTCGTTTTCGGCAAGGCGCCGTCGGAAGAAGAGCGTTTGCCTTCCTTGAGGTCCGCCGCAGGCTTCGAAATCAGCGAGCGGATCAAGGCGGGCTACGAGTTTCTTCGCAACACCTACGAACCGGGCGACGAAATCTACCTGTTCGGCGTTTCGCGCGGAGCTTACGAAGCGCGCAGCCTCGCAAGCTTTATCGCCCTCTTCGGCATTGCGCGAAAAGATGCTGATTTCCCGATCGATGAAGCCTGGCGGCTCTACCGCAAATCGGAGCGTCGCCGCAAATTCGATACCGTCGCCGAACTCAGCGCCGCGTGTCACTATCCGGTCCGCATACGTTGCATCGGTGCGTGGGATACCGTGGGCCATGCCGGAAATCCGAATTGGCCATGGGCTTGGCTCGCACGATGGTTCAACCGCCACGACCTCCGATGGCACAACACGATCGATATCGCGCTCCACGCCGTCTCGATCGATGAAACACGCGGCGCCTTTCGTCCATCGATGTTCACGCTACCCGATGACGTCGTGCTGCCGTCGCACCAGCGCGTCGAGCAGGCGTGGTTCCCCGGCACGCACGCCGATGTTGGCGGCGGCTCGCCCGAAACGGAACTATCGGATCTCGCGCTTCACTGGATGATCGAAAAAATACAATCGATGACGGAACTCGCGATTGATATCGAAAGGCTGGAACGCGAGAGCCGCCCGGATCCCCTTGGCGTTCAGCACGTCAGCGACACCGGGTGGAGCTCCGTCTTCAGCCGTCGCGTTCCCTATCTGCGTCTCGTTCGAGAAGATGTCGCCGGCATCCCGAATGGGCGTCGCCGCGCGTTCGGAAACTGGAGAACGAGTAAGCTCGGCAAGGGCCTCATTTCGTTGAACGAGACGATCCACCAGAGCGCGCTCGAGCGTCTCGGCCAAACCATCCGCGAGGCGAAGGGCAGCCGCGTTCACGAGCGCATTTACGAGCCGTCAACTCTTGTGGCGGCAGTCTCGCCCACCCGTGAGGAGGCACCCAGCGACGAGGAAGTCCACACTGAGAACGCCTGAGTGCTTGATTATGCATCACCGCTGTTATCGCAGCCGCTCCAACAACTATGCAGAGCAGCATTTTGGCGCACGCTGTGCCACTTACCTTGCAACTTTGCTACCCCGGTAGCACTTGCCCCGGTACCAATCTCAGAGCCCAATTCCCAGGAAACATAAATGGCATCATTATTCGATCCGCTCCAAGCTGGCGCGTTCTTGATGAAGAATCGCATCGTGCTGGCTCCGCTGACTCGTTGCCGCGCCAGCACGGGACGCGTGCCGAACGACCTCATGCGCGAATATTACGTGCAGCGCGCATCCGCCGGATTGATGCTCACGGAAGCGACCTCCGTCACCCCGATGGGCGTCGGATATCCTGACACGCCGGGCATCTGGTCGGATGAGCAGGTCGCTGGCTGGAAAAAGATCACCGACGCCGTGCACGCCGCTGGCGGCACCATTCTTCTGCAGCTCTGGCATGTCGGCCGTATCTCCGATCCGGTCTATCTCGACGGCGAACTCCCCGTCGCGCCAAGCGCCATCGCAGCGAAGGGCCACGTGAGCCTGGTGCGCCCCATGCGCGATTACGTTGTGCCGAGAGCCCTCGAGCTGAGCGAAATCCCGGGCGTCATTGCCGCCTACCGTCGCGGCGCCGAGAACGCCAAACGCGCAGGCTTCGATGGTGTCGAAGTTCACGGCGCCAATGGATATCTCCTGGATCAGTTCCTGCAGGACTCGACGAACCATCGCACCGACGCCTACGGCGGCCCGATCGAGAACCGCGCACGCCTGATGCTCGAAGTCGTCGACGCGTGCATCGAAGTCTGGGGTGCGGATCGCGTCGGCCTCCATCTCGCGCCACGCGCCGATTCACACTCGATGGGCGACAGCGATCGTCTCGCAACCTTCAGCTACGTCGCGAGCGAAGCAGGCAAGCGCAAAATTGCCTTCCTCTTCACGCGCGAATACGAAGCACCGGACTCGATCAACCCGGCGATCAAGAAGGCGTTTGGCGGCGTGCTCATTGCCAACGAGAAGTTCACGAAGGAATCGGCTGAGACCGCCCTCAATTCTGGAGCAGCCGATGCGGTGGGCTTCGGCAAACAGTTCATCGCCAATCCGGATTTGCCCGAGCGGTTCAAGCTGAACGCACCGCTGAACCCGCCTGACCCGTCCACGTTCTACGGCGGCGGCGCCAAGGGCTACACCGATTACCCGGCCCTCACGCCCGAAGACGCAGGCGCCTGAAGCCGCGATAAGATGTAGATCACGATAACGGCGTCGGGCTATCGCTCGGCGCCTCGCATTGCAATGGTGTCAAAAGCGTCAGCGAACTCCAACGATCCGGGCTTCGTCATGGCAAACGTCATCCTCCGGTCGAGTTCGGCTTGCAGCTGCGCCCCCGTCAGCCCGATCACCATTTTGTTGACGTAGTAAGCGCTCCTCGCAAAGAAATTCGTCGTCGGCGCCTCCGAACCAGGCGACACCATCATTTCAAGCCCCGTCACCGGGCCGGCCAAGTTCATCAGCTCGAGTTCAGCGCCCGATAGCGAAAACCGGGCCTGCTTTGCCGCCGTATCCTGCAACGTCTTCAGCTTCATCGCCTGCAACATGGGCCCGATGTCTGCGTCGATGTTGAGCGTATGAATGCCCATGCCCTCGCGCGTCTTTGCGTAAGCCTGCTGCACAGTCCATTCGAATGGCTGATGCTTGACGTTGGCGTACATCTTCTTCAGCACCGCAAGCTTGTGCTTCAGAAGCGCGGTTCGCTCCGGCGAGTTGCGCGGATCGCGCAGTTTCTGAGTGATGCGCGAAATGAAAGTCGATCCGCTGCGCGCAAGTTCGTTGACCGAGTTCGCATCGAGCAACTGCGCATAGCCGAGCGCGCTTGAAATCGCTCGGCCGGTTTTATTGGTCGGATGAAGTCCCGATTGCATATCGTAGGTGCCGACGCCACCCGTCTCGAGCGCGTACACACGCACCACCTGCTCTTTCGAAAGACCGAGCGCCACCGCCTCCCGCGCGTAACGAAGCTTGAATTCTTTTTCAGACACCCGTTCGGGAACGAAATTGTAGACACTTTTCGCAGCCACCAGATAATCCGGCACCGTCGCAAGCTCTTTCGGCTGCGTCGGATCGGTCTGCTTCTGCGCGACGAGAAATCGATCGTATTTCGCAGCGAGATCGCCGGACAGGGACGGCCCCTGGTACTTCGGCGGGAAGCTCATCACATAATCGGACGTATCGAACTGAATTTTCCCGGAACGCTTCCGCTTGCGCCCCAGGCGCTTCTGATCCACTGCTGCCCAATACTGGTCGAGTTCCGCTTCGAAAACCCGCCTGGCGCCCTTCCACTGACGAAACTGCTCGATCTCACCATCCGAAAGCGAGGCAAGAAAATCTGCGGTCGACACCGCCTGAGCGTTCGCCAATTGAGTAAAAAACATCGTCCCGAGCGCCATCGTGGCAAGTCCCAGGAAACGAACAAGCGAACGAAACGGCAATGTCGACCTCTGATAAGCCACACCAAGCTCCACTTTGCCGGTCTCGAGACGCAGCATGAATTCACGAATAGAAAGTACCGTGATTCATTGGAGCCCGGCCATCGGATCGTGTCTTCATTCAACTTCGACTAGAGTTGAGCAATGAACCGACTTTCCGCCCCCATTATGACCGATATGAACACTCCCGGCATCGACGCGGCGACATTCGAGGAATTGGCGCGATCTCGCCTGCTCGCGACGCCGCCGCTTCTCGACGAACCGCAATCTCCAAGCGACGATGATCTCAATCCGGGAAGCACCCGCAATGCAGCAGGCCTTCGCCAAGCCGCCGTGTTGGTGCCCATCATCGCGCACCAGCCTCTTTCAGTCCTCCTGACCGCGAGAACGGATCATTTGCCGTCTCACGCCGGTCAAATCGCCTTTCCGGGCGGAAAGGTGGAAACTTTCGACGCTGGCCCGTTGGCTGCTGCACTGCGGGAAACACGGGAAGAGATCGCCTTGGATCATGCCTTCATAGAGCCCGTCGGCTTCCTGCCGCCTTACCGCACGGGCACAGGCTACATCATCACGCCGTCGGTCGCCCTCGTGCGCCCGGGCTTCACGCTAACGCCGGATCCAAAGGAAGTTGCCTCCGTCTTTGAGGTTCCATTCGCTTTTCTGATGAACGAAGCCAATCATCAGATACACAGTCGGGTCTTCGGCGGCGTCGAACGCCGTTTCTATGCAATGCCCTACGAAGAACACTATATTTGGGGTGCAACTGCTGGAATAATTCGCACGCTCTATCGGAGACTTTTCAGCATATGACTCGGATCGTCATCGAAAACATTTTTTTCTTCCTGTTGCCGACGCTCGTTTACATCATGTGGGTCGCGTTCAAGGAAGACGAATGGGCGGGGCTGCCGACGATTGTAAGCCGGGCGCCGCTGCTTCGGCTTTTCGTCGCCGGCGCAGTGCTGATGCTCGGAACGCTCGTCGCGTTCTCGTCGCGGTCTCACAACAGCCCGCGCGACGTTTACGTGCCGGCCTCGATCGAAGGTGGCAAGCTGGAGCCCGGCCATAGCATCCATGTCCCCGAACCGGCCGAGCAGCCGGATGCAAAGCCCTGAGCCATGGCTGGCACTCCGTTGAAATGGCCGCGCTTGAGCGCCCCGTGGTTGAATTCGACTGCGTTAGCGAAGGTCTTCGCCGCACTTGGCGTAGGCGGTGCCGAAGCCCGCGTCGTCGGTGGCGCCGTGCGCAATGCGCTGCTTGGCCGGCCCGTCCACGAAGTCGATATCGCGACGACGGCGCCCCCCGAAGATACCATGCGTCTGGCGCGTGATGCCGGGCTTGGCGCCTACCCAACCGGCATCGACCACGGCACCATAACCGTCGTCAGCGACGGACAGTCGTACGAAGTCACGACCCTTCGCCGGGATGTCGAAACCGATGGCCGTCACGCCGTTGTTGCATTCACGAATGATTGGACGGAAGACGCCTCCCGCCGCGACTTTACAATCAACGCCCTCTACTGCGATCTCGATGGAAACATCTACGATCCGGTCGGCGGCGGCATCGCCGACATCCGCAAACGCCGCGTCCGCTTCATCGGCGATGCGGAAGCGCGCATACGTGAAGACTACCTTCGCATTCTCCGCTTCTTTCGCTTCAGCGCCCAATACGGGAACGGCCAGATCGATCCGACCGGCCTCGCCGCTGCGGAAGCATTGAAGGATGGCCTGATCCTTCTCTCCGCCGAGCGTGTGAGCGCCGAGATGCTGAAACTCCTCGTAGCGCCCGGCGCGCCGAATGTTCTTGGCCTCATGTACGACACCGGCATTCTGCAACTGGCAGTCCGGACTGAGATCGAGCCGGATCGTTTCGCCCGGCTCGCCGCCATCGAAGCGGCCCTCGGCGAACCACCCGATCCGATAACGCGTCTGGCGGCCCTCGCCGTAATTCATCCGGGCGACGACGTCTTTCTCGCCAACCAGCTCAGGCTCTCGAATGCCGACGCCCATCGCATTGCAGCAGCCCTCGAGAACGCCCCGGGGATCGATCCGCAAACGCCGGAAGCCACGGGCCGCGCGGCCCTCTACAGGCTCGGGCCGGAAAATTTCCGCCGTGCAGTACGCCTCGCGTGGGCCCGGTCCAGCGCTTCACCCAACTCCCAAAACTGGCGCGCTCGAGCGTTGCTGCCTGATCGTTGGAACGCTTCCAAAATGCCCTTTTCCGGCAGCGATGTCATGGCGCTCGGCGTTGCCCAAGGGGTTGCCGTCGGCCGCGTTCTCGACGCTTTCGAACGCTGGTGGATCGAGAACGATTTCCCGTCTGATGCCGAACAACAACGCAGAGTGCTTAAAGACTTGGCGGCAAGGGCACTCGCTTAGCAAAGCAAAATATTTCACTTCACCTGGGCTTTTGCTCCGGATAGGTTCTCCGCCATTGCGGGGTCGGCTCTTAGTATTGCGTTGAGGTAATGACCTGATGGACACTATAGGTCGGGAGCGCGAGCGTTCGCGCAAGTTCGTCCAAGTTGTCTTCGCCGTTCTAGCTCTTCTCAGCCTTATCGCGGCACTCGCCGTATCGACACGCGGTGTTGATCTGGGATTGCCTGAAGCATCGACATATCCGATCGCCCTGGCATTTCTTATCGTCGGTGCCGTCGATACCGTTCTGCTGTTCGCCTGGGAGCACATCGCCCAGCGTACGGAGCTTTGAGTTCGAAGCCGTCAGGCGGCCCGCTCCAGGACGGGTGGTAGCCTGACGTCAACAAAAACTTCCGGGCGGCTGAGCGTAAGGCGTCGCCGCTGAGACTCGGCAAAGCCTCAGTCCACGTCTCTTTTCCATCCGAAATTTATTGGTAAATGCCCGCGCGCCGGGCTTTTGCCGCTCGCTGACCTCACAGCCGCAGGCCTTCGTCATACGCCTGTTACATGAATCCCGTCCTACGTTTCGCATGAAAGCTTAGCTGCTTTTGTGGAAAGCGTACTGACTGGGGGGCTGACATTGAGCGCACCGAACCCGGAATTGAATTATCGGGCCGTCTTCATTTCCGACATCCATCTCGGGATGCGTAATTCGCAAGCGACAGCCCTTATCGACTTCCTCAAAAACGTCGAATGCCAGGATCTCTATCTGGTTGGCGACATCGTCGATTTCTGGAAAGTTCGCCGCGGCCCCCATTGGCCGCAAAGCCACAATGACGTCCTGCAAAAATTGCTCCGCAAAGCCCGCAAGGGCACGCGCGTCGTCTTCATCCCAGGTAATCACGACGACGGATTGCGCGATTACGCGGGAATGAATTTCGGCGGCGTCGAGCTGCGCCGCGATGCTGTGCACGAAGGCGCCAACGGCAAACGCTACCTCGTTTTGCACGGCGATGAATTCGACGTCGTCGTGCGCTACGCCCGCTGGCTCGCCTTCCTCGGCGACCGTTCGTACGACGCCGCACTCGCGCTCAACGTCCCGCTGAACTTCATGCGCCGTCAGCTTGGCCTCGGACACTGGTCGCTCTCCGCGTTCCTGAAGCACAAAGTCAAAAGCGCCGTCAATTACATCGGCGAATTCGAAGAAGCGCTCGCAGGAGAAGCCCGCCGCCGCGACACGCATGGCCTCATCTGCGGCCACATCCACCACGCCAACGAACGCATGATCGACGGCATCCACTATCTGAACTGCGGCGATTGGGTTGAAAGCTGCACGGCGATCGCGGAGCGCTTCGACGGACAATTCGAAATCATTCGCTGGAAAGAACATCTGGCCGCGCGCGGCAAGCAAGCGCCCTCGGGCCGTTGGCTCATCGAAGCGGCCTAGTTTCGGACGGCCCGTTTCGGACGGCCGGCGCGCGGAACGCGTGTCGTCCGAAACAAATAATAATTACGGAGATCTCATTTGAACGTCACCGCCAAAGTTTTCGAACCGACGAGCACCGATCTCCTGAGCGAAGCAGTTCATCAGAACAGCGCTCTGAGCCTTGCTGGCATTCTCGAACGCACTTTCACGTTCGCGTTCCGCTCGATGGTCTATCCGCAGATTTGGGAAGACCCGCGCGCCGACATGGAGGCCCTCGAGCTTACGTCGCAAAGCCGTTTAGTCACGATCGCCTCCGGCGGCTGCAACGTCATGAGTTACCTGACGGCCAATCCGGCGCGCATTTACGCGATCGATCTCAATCAAACGCACATCGCGTTGCTGAAGCTGAAAGTGGCGGCCGCGCAGCATCTGCCGAACCACTCGACGTTCTATCGCTTCTTCGGCGCCGCCAACGACCGCCGCAATATCCACCTCTATAACGACCTGATCGCCCAGCACCTCGACGCGGATACGCGAGGCTATTGGGAAGGCCGCGATCTGAGCGGCCGCCGCCGCGTCTCGCGGTTCGCGCGCAACTTCTATCATTATGGCTTGCTCGGACGCTTCATCGCCTCCGGACACCTCGCGGCGCGCGTGTTCGGCGCCAACCCGAAGCGTATGCTCGAAGCGCGCAGCATCGAAGAGCAGCGCGAAATCTTCGCCCGCGAAATCGCGCCGGCCTTCGAACACCCAGTACTGCGCTGGATCACGTCGAACCGCGCCTCGCTCTTCGGCTTGGGCATCCCGCCGGTGCAATACGATGCGTTGTGCAACGGCGGTTCGCGGCGGATGTCCGATGTTCTGAGAGAGCGCTCCGAGCGTCTCGCGACCGGCTTTGATCTGAAAGACAACTATTTCGCCTGGCAGGCGTTTGGCCGCCGCTACCCGGCGCAGGGCGAAGGCCCTTGCCCGCCCTATCTCGATAAATCGAATTTCATGGCCGTCAAAGCGCGCGCCAATCGGGTCAACGTCATCCACGACAACATGATCCGCTTCCTGTCGAACGAACCGGCGGAAAGCCTCGATCGTTATGTGCTGCTCGACGCGCAGGACTGGATGGACGACGGCGCGCTCAACGCCCTTTGGCAAGAGATCACGCGCACGGCCCGCCCCGGCGCACGCGTCATCTTCCGGACCGCGGGTGAGGAAAGCATTCTGCCCGGCCGCGTGTCGGACGCGACCCTCGACCGGTGGACCTACGATGCCGCGAAATCGGCGGAGGTCCACAGCAAGGACCGCTCGGCGATCTACGGCGGCTTCCACCTCTACGTCAAAAACGCCTAACCGGGGCGATGACCGCAACGATGGCTGCCACGGATACGACCGCCGCAAGCGCCATGGATGGCATGTACCGCCACCAGCGCTACATCTACGACCTGACGCGCCGCTATTATCTTCTCGGCCGTGATCAATTGATCAATGAGCTCGATCCGCCGGTACCCGGATCCGTGCTCGAGATCGGCTGCGGAACGGCGCGCAACCTGCTTCGCGCCGCGCACATTTATCCCGCCACCCAATTCTACGGACTCGACGTTTCCGAAGAGATGCTGAAGACCGCGCGCGCCGCCATAGATCGAAGCCACGTTGGCGACGCGATAACGGTCGCGCAAGCCGATGCGACGACATTTTCGCCGGCCGAACTCTTCGGCATTAGAAAGTTCGATCGCATTTTCATTTCTTACGCGTTGTCGATGATCCCGCCTTGGGAGGCGGTAATCGACCGCGCCGTCACGCAGCTCGCGCCGCGTGGAGAGTTGCACATCGTCGACTTCGGTACGATGGCATCAATGCGTCCGCTTCCGCGCCGTGCGATGCGCGCGTGGCTCGCCCGCTTTAGCGTCACGCCGCGGCTCGATCTCGAAAGCACAATCCACGAAACGGCGAAGCGACACGGCAGAACGGCATCATTCAGCCACGGCCGCTTGGACTATTCCGCAATCGCCCGCATCGGCGTCTGCTCTCGCAAACCGCAAACCGCTGAGAGCTAGCTGACGCTCGGTCCGATCAATTCCTTGAGCGCCGCTTGAATGCGACGCCAATCCTCCGCGAGACCCTTATCGCCGCTGAGGGCATAACGGCGCGCCTTTTCCGTGGCGTCCGCAAGCGCCTTGCCGCCCTGCGCTACGTAGAGCTTGCGGGCATGATCATGGACTTCAACCGCATTCATCATGGCTGATCCTCCCAATCTCACCGGCGTCTTTCCCGGTTAGTCTTTGATCGCGACTGCACTCCGTTCTCTGCTCTCAAAATTCGGACTCGCAAAAGCCCGCGTAGTTCCCCAACCCAACCTCGCGTCTAACATCACGCGCCAGACGTCTCGCTTCTGACCTGTCCCCCGCGCAAAAGCCCCGGCTCTCGCGGCCGGGGCTTCCTTCAAGGGAGTGACCCCGAAAGATCCTTTAGCCTGCGCTTGTCTTGGCTCCTTCAGCTGGCGTTGCTGCACCGTTCGCGACGATCGCCGCGACCAGCGCCTTGTCTTCGGCTGGGATTTCAACCGCAGCAGCAGGCGCTTCGGCCGCTTCGGCAGGAGCAGCTTCCGCGACCTCCGCAGCCGCAGCCTCAACCGCAGGCTCCGCGGCTTCCGCTGCCAGAGCTTCCGCAGCCGGCGCTTCTTCCGCAGGAGCCGCCTCTTCCGCGCTCGCAGCTTCGGCAGCCGGAGCTGCTTCAGCGACAGCCTCAGGCTCCGAGGCGGCCTCTGCGGCGACCTCTTCTGCAGCCGCTTCGGCCGGAGCCTCCGCAACTTCCGCGGGAGCCTCCGCCGCGGCCTCAGCAGCCGGAGCTTCTTCAGCAGCAGCCTCGGCCGGTGCTTCAGCCGCCGCTTCCGGCGCAGCCTCGGGAGCCGCCTCGGAAGGAGCCTCAGCAGCAGCCTCTGGTGCCGCTTCCTCCGCCGCCGCGGCTTCCGGTGCCGGAGCGGCCTCGACAGCCTCTGGAGCGGCCTCTACGGCCACTTCAGCGGACGCCTCCGGAGCCACTTCCGCGGCCGGCTCAGCGGCAGCAGCTTCAGTCTCCGAAGTAGTTGATGCGGTAAGAACTTCCGAAAGCTCGCCGATCGCTCGTTCGACGGCTTTCATGGCTCTGAAGTCCGACGACGCCTCAATGCGCGCTCGAACATCGTCGTGTAAGGTCTTGAGCTTGGACAGGATATCGGCCGACATCTATTCTTCCCTTTGTCTTGGAGTTTTGAGAATAAGCATCCCCTTCGCCTGCGCATGACTGTTCATGCGGACGCTCGTCTTCAGCTTGTGCAGTAATGCGCAAGAATAAATGTACAGGAATTCTGTTCAGCGCGAACCGCTGCGACAGTCTGTCAACAGCTATAAATTGCAAAAGTGATCAGGTCTGATTGCGCTCGCTCGCGCACAGCGGAGCCAGCTCCGGCGACGGCACGAAGCCTGAAGCCAACCTCAAACCGAATATCGCCGCTCGGCAGCTGCCTCAGAAACACGCGGCGCCAGCAACTGCGCGACCTGCCCGGCGAGCCATCCTGACTTCGGCACGTCAAGCCCGTTGAAATGGACGAACGTCGATCGCCAAAGGTGGACGGCGACCGTTTCGGGCGCGATGAGCGACTCGATGAAGCCCGGCTCGAAGACGCGGGTAATGGCCGGACCCCTGATCGGGATCGGATAAAAAACCTTCGCCGGAAGCGCGAGGTGGCCGACGCCGCAACGCTCCGCGAAATACGTCAGCGCCGCCGGTCCGTATTTCGGCGCAGGCAGACGAACCCCCATCGCCGAAGCCGCAAGTCCCTTCATGATCCGGCTGCACTTCGTCGTCCACGGCATCCACGGCATCACCAAACGATGCATCGGCCGCTTCCGGCAAAACGCAAGGTAGCGATTGAGAAGCTCGCTGTCCGGCGGCAGCCGAAGAACCGAATTTCCGATCCGTTCATCATTTTGCTCGCCGAAAACATATTCGGATTTTGGAAGCAGCTTGATGAAGATGACGTCGAGATCGGTCCACGTCCCGCATCCTCGCGCGATGGCCTCAAGCCGGAAGAAATCAGAAAAGTGGGCGACGCCGAACTGAAGAACCTCGTCCCTGTCGGCTCGGCTGAGGATCGAGGCGGCATCGCGAACCGGGCACCCGAGTTGGGCGGAGAGCTTCTCACGATCCCCGTAAGTGAAAACCGTTATCTCTTCTCCGATGTTTTTCGCGGAGGCGACGCAGAGGCGTTCCATCCAGCTCACTTCACCCGACCAGAAGGAAAAGAGCATCGAGAAATCTCGCGATTGGTCTGCTCACAGATGATTCAGATTAAGGCCTGCGGCCGGGACGAATAACAAGCCGCGTTTGCATATTTCCGCGGGAATATGTTGGAGCAAAACAGGAAGCTCGCTCGCTTCATACCTGCGTTCGAGGTCTCGAACTCATGTCAGGTTTTCACGAAGCGCGATTTAAGTGTTCACGAATTGCACTGCAGCAATCACATCTTCGCTGATGGGAACGTGAACAGCCGTGAAGCGAACCAACGGTTTAATTTCGCGAACGACGTCCCAAATGGAAAATGCGCAATCAAAAGCGCCTCTTAAGCCAACACTCTAAACTTGGAGACGTCCATGACTTATGCAGCTGATCCCAAATTCATCCTGTCGGCCGCGGCCGCCGCTTTCTTCGCTTTCGCGGCCAACCCAGCGCTTGCGATGACCGATCAGCCGGCGAGCCAGGATGCCACTGCAGAGGTTCCCGCATCCATCATCGCCTTCGATCAAAAACCCAAGGGCGACTCGATCGCCATCAGCTACGTCTATCTGCCTCATAATGGTTATGTCGCGGTCTTTGCCGAGGAAGACGGCAAACGCTCGGACAAAGTCCTTGGCTTCACAGCGCTGGACAAGGGCAGCCATAATAACGTGAGCGTCACGGTCGGCGCTGGCGTCGCGCCGGGCTCGGCGTTGTGGGCGACGCTTTATAAGGATGTCGACGGCGACAAATCGCTAGACACGAAAAAGGATGTCGCGCTCTGGCCGGAAGGCGATCCTCTCCAGAACCGGCTCTTGGTTGAATAACTGACGCACGGCGTCCAACAAAAAAGAAAGCCCCGCAGCGATGCGGGGCTTTCTGATTTCTGACTGCGCTTTGCGGCCGGCTCGACGAAGGAGAGTCGCGAAGCGCGAGGGGCAAAAAACTTCCTTAGAAGTCCATGCCGCCCATGCCGCCCATGCCGCCGCCGGGAGCGCCGTGCGAGTGGCCAGCGTCCTTCTTCGGAACGTCTGCAATCATGGCTTCCGTCGTGATCAACAGACCGGAGACCGAAGCAGCGTCCTGCAGCGCGCAACGCACGACCTTAGTCGGGTCGATGACACCCTGCTTGAAGAGATCGCCGTACTCGTGCGACTGCGCATTGTAGCCGTAAGCGTACGTCGAGTTCTCGAGGATCTTGCCGACGATGACCGAGCCATCTTCACCAGCGTTGGCTGCGATCTGACGAGCCGGAGCCTGCAATGCCTTGCGAACGATGTTGATGCCGACCTTCTGGTCGTCGTTCTCGGGCTTCAGCGAGTCGAGCGCCTTGCCTGCACGGAGCAGAGCGACGCCGCCGCCGGGGACGATGCCTTCTTCAACGGCTGCGCGCGTTGCGTGCAGCGCGTCGTCGACGCGGTCCTTGCGTTCCTTGACTTCGACTTCGGTCGCACCGCCGACCTTGATGACGGCAACGCCGCCAGCAAGCTTGGCGAGACGCTCCTGAAGCTTCTCACGGTCGTAATCCGAGGACGTTTCCTCGATCTGCGCCTTGATCTGCTTCACGCGAGCTTCGATGTCGGCCTTCTTGCCCGAACCATCGACGATCGTGGTGTTTTCCTTGTCGATCGTCACCTTCTTGGCGCGGCCGAGCTGCTGCAGCGTCACGGTCTCAAGCTTGATGCCGAGATCTTCCGAGATAACCGTGCCGCCCGTCAGGACAGCGATGTCCTCGAGCATGGCCTTGCGGCGATCGCCGAAGCCCGGAGCCTTGACGGCAGCAACCTTGAGGCCACCGCGCAGCTTGTTGACGACGAGCGTTGCGAGTGCTTCGCCTTCGACGTCTTCAGCGATGATCAGGAGCGGCTTGCCCGACTGGACGACGGCTTCGAGAACCGGAAGCATCGCCTGCAGACCCGAAAGCTTCTTCTCGTGGATGAGAATGTAGGGATTCTCGAGCTCGGCGATCATCTTGTCGGCGTTGGTGATGAAGTACGGCGAGAGATAGCCGCGATCGAACTGCATGCCTTCGACGACATCGAGTTCGAAATCGAGGGTCTTGGATTCCTCGACCGTGATCACGCCTTCCGAGCCGACCTTGTCCATCGCTTCCGCGATCTTCTTGCCGACGACTTCGTCGCCGTTCGCAGAGATCGTGCCGACCTGAGCGATCTGGTCCTTCGTGACCTTCTTCGAGTTCGTCTTGAGGTCTTCAACGATGGCCTGAACAGCGAGGTCGACGCCGCGCTTCAGATCCATCGGGTTGGCGCCGGCCGCAACCGACTTTGCACCTTCGCGAACGATCGCCTGAGCGAGAACCGTTGCAGTCGTCGTGCCGTCGCCGGCGAGATCCGCCGTCTTGGACGCGACTTCCTTGAGCATCTGGGCGCCCATGTTCTCGAACTTGTCTTCGAGCTCGATCTCCTTCGCGACCGTCACACCGTCCTTGGTGATGCGGGGTGCGCCGAACGACTTCTCGATAACGACGTTACGGCCCTTGGGACCGAGCGTTACCTTGACGGCGTTGGCAAGGATGTCGACGCCGCGAAGCATACGCTCGCGAGCGTCCTGGGAAAACTTGACGTCTTTAGCTGCCATGTCGAGCAACTCCTGAGCTTTGATAGAATCTGGGGGGACAGGTAATTAAGCAGCGGCCTTCGACTTAGCGGGGGCCGAGAGAACGCCGAGAATGTCGCTCTCTTTCATGATCAGCAGGTCTTCGCCGTCGATCTTGACTTCGCTGCCCGACCACTTGCCGAACAGAACACGGTCGCCGACCTTGACGTCGAGGGGGTTGACCTTGCCGGCTTCGTCGCGGGCACCCGGGCCAACGGCGACAACTTCGCCCTGCTGGGGCTTTTCCTTGGCAGTATCGGGGATGATGATCCCGCCGGCAGTCTTCGACTCTTCCTCGATACGTTTCACGACAACACGATCGTGGAGCGGACGGAACGTCATGGGAATAACCTCATGATTTGATGAACAATTCCAAGGCTCAGAACTTGGAGGACCGGATGGTCCGGCGGGAGCGGTTTGTCCGGCCGAAGCGCGACAGATCCTTACAAAGCTCAAGCACGGGAGCTATATGCTGCGCCCTGCTAGCACTGTCAACCGTTGAGTGCTAACAAATTGGCGAATTCGGCGAGACACGCGTTGGTTCTCGCCCAGAGCGTTACTTGAGTTGCACGCACATTAACTGGGTTATCCCGCAGCGATTAATGAAATGGGCGGCAGGCAACATAATCGCGCGGCCCAAGGAATGATAAATTTAAAATGCATACAGATTAGGCGAGGATATCCGCCCCGGATATCCCCGCCTATTGCCAGTATTTCTGCGATTTACCCGACTAATAGTCAGATTGATTAAATCGAAAAATCGGCGAGTTTTGCGCCCTTTCTCAGACGCTCCACTAACCAGTTCGGCTTGCGGCCGCGGCCAGTCCAGGTGTCGAATTTGTTTTCGGGATTTGCATACTTTGCCACCCCGACGGACTTATTCTTTCCGGCTCCGCGGCCCCGGACGCCGCCAAACAATTCCGCAACCGAAAATCCATGCGTTTCGGCCATATCGGCCACTTTTCTTTTCAATTCGGAGCGTTCGCGATCCCGTGCAACGGCGATGGCCTTTTGCACTTTAGATTCAAGATCGACAAGTTCTTTGAGTGAGAGCTTGTCGACATTGAACGCCGCCATCTTCTGTACCTTTCGCATGACAAACGAGACCTCTACTAAATCCTGTGCCGGGTGTAGCCACATTGGGAAGCGATCGCAGCAGAAATCTCTGCGATGTGTCACCTTGTCAACGCACACTCATCAATAGTCGTGAATTTTCGGCAAACACTTATTGACGCGAGGGCTAATAGGTGACGGCTGCCTAAGGGCGCCAAATATATATCTCCGTTGCGCCGCGCTTGATATAAACAAATGAAAGCGGTGACTGTCGTATCGGACAAAAGTATTTGGCCAACCAAATGCCGAGTAAACGTCCGGGTTGAAAAATAGATCCGGAGCTGCGGCCCCGCAATCTCAGATATGCCTTTACCCGCCTTTCCGCGCGCCACAATCGGCATAAGCCGGCCGGCCTACCGGAATTGAGAGCCGCCGCCGTCTTTGCAAATTGGCGTAAAAAACTCAGGGTTTTCCTTTTAGGTGAAATAGTCCGCCCATTTGACCCGTCCTTTCAATGGACAGCGTGCAGACCGGAGCGCGAGGATGGCGCCCGCGCGCTTGTCCGCCATTTTGGAGCGGAGAATGGAGGCGATGCCGCTAAATTCGCCCGGCTTCTTTCTCGTAAGACGCCCCCCAAATCGAATGAATGACCCGCAAATCAAAAAAGCCGCCTCGGCGCATCTCCCTCGCCGGTGACCAGACATCGGTTACCCGGCAGTGCATATTAAAACATTGCTTATTAGGAAATGGCCGTTAGTAGCCGAGCGTCGCCTAGCTGGAACCGCAGCACGACCGGAAGGTTCAGCCCATGTCTTGTGTAAGCGGATTCCAAAAGCTACTTTCCCGCGACTTTCGATCCACCCCCAACTGCAATGAGTGCTCGTCCTATGACGCTGAAACTCCCTGATCTTCCCTACGCCTATGATGCCCTCGCACCGTTCATGTCGGCCGAGACGCTGGAATACCACCACGACAAGCATCACCTGGCGTACGTCGAGAATGGCAACAAGCTCCTCGCTGGCTCCAAGTACGAGGGCCAGTCGCTCGAAGACATCGTAAAGAACGCCTACGCCGATAAGGCCGTCGGGCTCATCAACAACGTCGGCCAGCACTATAACCACCTGCATTTCTGGCAGTGGATGAAGAAGGGCGGCGGCGGCAAGAAATTGCCTGGCAAGATTCAAACGCTCGTCGACGCTTACGGCGGCTTCGACAAGGTTCGCACCGACTTCATCGAAGCCGGCAAGGGCCAGTTCGGCTCCGGCTGGGCTTGGCTCGCGATCAAGGACGGCAAGCTCGAAGTCGTGAAAACCCCGAACGGCGAAAACCCGCTGATGTACGGCTCAAAGCCCATCCTCGGCGTCGACGTCTGGGAACACAGCTATTACATCGACTACCGCAACGCCCGTCCGAAGTACCTCGAAGCCTGGTTCGACAATCTCGTGAACTGGGAGCACGTCGAGGCCCTCGCAGGCTAATTTGGCAGGCTGATCCGACTGGCCAAATAGGCCGGTTAATCTCTTTTGCCGTTTCGCAACGCAGCGTTTCGATAAGCGGGGCGCCGCCATGGTATAAGGCTCGAAAAGCCTGCCATGCGGCGCCCCGATGTCGTCCAAGCGGTTCACGCTCTCCAGCGTCCCGACGTTCAAGGATCTTCCAGCGGAGGCGCTTCGCCGTCTCGAAGATCGCTTGCAGCCGATACACGTCCGCCGCGGCGACGATGTCGTACGGCAAGGCGAGGCGGCTGACGCCCTTTACGTCGTTGTCTCCGGACGCTTCGCCGTCGAAGTCGGCGGCCATTCCGGCACGATCGCCGAGATCTCGCGCGGCTCGACCATCGGCGAGATTGCGTTCTTCGCGGGCGGCACGAGAACCGCCACCGTGAGCGCCATCCGCGATGGCATCGTCGTGCGCCTGACGCGCGCCGACTTCGACGCGATCTCCGAAAATTCGTCCGCCATCTGGGCTGGAATTACAGCGACCCTCGCCGACCGGCTCGCCGCCGAGACGCGTCGCAGCTCAGCGTTGATCAACACGGCCCAAGGAAAACAAGCGCGGCCGAGACCGCGCACGATTGCAATCGTCGGAGCCGCATCGGGGTTCGTCCCGCCAGCCTTCATGTCGGCGTTCGCCAAAGCAGCGACGGCCAGATCAGGCACGCTGATCACTTCGAGCGCGACGATCGCCGATATCGTGAGCAGCGCATCTGCAAGCGACCTCGAATTCACTGAAGCCCTGAACGCGCTCGAGAGCCAGTACGGCACGATTGCATTCATTGCGGACCGAGAACTGACGCCGTGGAGCGAAAAAGCAATTCGCCAGGCCGACGAGGTTCTTCTCGTCGCCTCTCCGCTGGATGAGCCAGTCGGATCGCCGGTGCCCCTTGGTCCGCTCGAAGCCTTTGCGTTGTCGATCCATCCGCCGTCAGCCCGCAGGCTCGTGGTCGTGCATGCCCGCCGCGGCATCGCGCAAGGTACGCGGCACTGGCTCACGCACCGTGAACCGGCGATGCACCACCACGTCGCCCTCGGCGATGCCGACGACATCGCGCGCCTCTGGCGGTTTCTGGCTGGCGAAGCGCTAGGCTTCGTCGCATGCGGAGGCGGCGCTTATTGTTCCGCGCACATCGGCGTATACCGCGCCTTTCGCGAAGCCGGGATCGCATTCGATCTCCTCGGCGGAACATCGGGCGGCGCCGCGATGGCCGCAGCCTTCGCGCAGGACCTTGATCCCGACGCCATCGACGCCCGCGTCCATCGCATGTTCATCGAAGGCCGCGCGATGTCGCGCTATACGCTGCCGAGATACAGCCTGCTCGATCACACCCATTTCGACGCCCACCTCGAGCGGGAATACGGCACCGTTCGCATCGAAGACCTCTGGAAACCGTACTTCGCCGTCTCGGCCGATCTCTCGAACTATGAAACCGAGTTGCACGTAAGCGGGCATTTATGGCGGGCCATCCGCGCCAGCGCCGCGATACCCGGGCTCCTCCCGCCTTTCTATACCGATGATGGACGGATGCTGGTCGACGGCTCGGTCATTTCGAACGTGCCGGTCGAGACAATGCACAGCCTGAAGCGCGGACCGAACGTCGTCGTCAGCTTTCAAGCCGGTGAAGGCGAAAAATTCACTGTCGACTATTCGACTTTGCCGAGGCGGCGTGAACTCATCTGGCGCGCGCTCAATCCTTTTGCGAGCGACGCCCTCCCGGCAGCGCCCTCCGCAGCAACAGTGCTGGTGCGCAGCCTGATGGCCAACCGCGGACATTTCGAGCGCCATCTCGACGCCGGCGACTGGCTTGTCGTGCCGCCAACACCCGCCGAGATGGGCGCCCTCGACTGGCGACGGCACAGTGAGATCATGGATGCGGCGTACCACCACACCCGCGCGGAAATCGATCGGCGCGGACACACCGATTGGGTGCGAAAATTCTGAATTCGCCCGCTGAATGATATTTGAACACTCAAAACATCAGAAAAACACCATTTTATCATCGCCCTGAGCCTTCTCCGACATTGCCGCAGCCTTGAGCGTGCCGTAAACAAAAAGCGGTATGCGGGGTTGGATTAGTTCGGGGGTTTGTGAGCGTGGTGGGGCCTAGGCTTCATGTCGGGCTAATATTGATCGCAGCGCTCGCCGTCTCGGGCTGTGCGGCGACGATCCAGCGTAACGGCATCACCAGCGCCAAATTGGCTGAATCTGCCGAAATTCCCGGCATGCCCGGCGTTCGCTTCTGGGCCGACGAAGTTCCACGCAATCCCCTCGTTGAAATCCGCCGCCGCACCGCGCACATGCCACCGATCGGGCAGACCGCCAAAACGCGCAACGGCCGAAAGATGATCGATACGCTCGCGCTCTCGGGCGGCGGATCGGACGGTGCATTCGGCGCCGGCGTCCTCGCAGGCTGGACGAAACGGGGCGACCGTCCGGAGTTCCAGGTCGTAACCGGCGTCAGCGCCGGCGCCATCATCGCGCCGTTCGCCTTCCTCGGACCATCGGAAGACGAAAAGCTGCGCGTGATCTGGACCCAGTACAAGCAGGACCAGGTCGTCACGCCGGAAATCTTGTCCGGGCTCTTCGGTGGGCCGGCGCTCGCGAGCACCGCGCCGCTTCAGGATCTGATAGCTCAATACATAGACCGGCAATTTCTCGATCGGGTTGCGGCCCAGTACAAGCGCGGCCGCGTTCTCTTGGTGCTGACAACCAATCTCGACGCCCAGCGCCCCGTCGTCTGGAACATGGGAGAGATCGCTCTCAACCGAAGCCCTGAGGCCACGGAGCTTTTCCGCAGGGTCATTCTCGCGTCCTCCGCAATTCCGGCCGCATTCCCGCCTGTCAAAATCGAAGTTGAAGCAGGCGGCAAGAGCTACGACGAACTGCACGTCGACGGCGGAACGACGCGTGAGGTTTTTGTCAGCCCCGTCGAAGCGCCGCTCGCGGCATTCGACTCGCTCTATTCAACGCCGCCGATCCGCCGTTACTTCATCATCAAGAATGGCAAGGCGACACCCGTGCAGGAAGTCGTGAAGCCGACCACGTTGCAAATTGCGGCACGATCGATTTCCACCCTGATCAAAAGCCAGAACCAAGGCGAGCTTTATAAGATCTATCGGGTCGCGCACGATGGCGGGGCCGATTTCAATTTCATGGCGGTGCCGCCGTCGTTCGATTTACAGACGAAAGAAATCTATGATCCGCATTACCAGGCTGCCCTTTATGCGGAAGGTGTCGCCGAAGGGCGCAGGAACATCTGGCTCAAGTCGCCGCCGGGACAAGCTCCGGTCGCGCCTGTCGCGCCGCCCGTGAACGAATTGTCATCCTCCGTCGCCCCAGCTCGCAACGGTTGAAGGACGAGCGCCACAACCGCCCACTATCAAAAATAATGGCGCCGGAAGTGATCCCGGCGCCCGATAATGAAGTTCACGAGCTAAGTGCTCGATCAGAACCAGCGCGGTTGCCACCAGTGCAACAGAGCCGTCACTGTGGTCGGCGAAACTATGTAAGCGACGCCGATGGCGATCGCGACCACGACCAACAAAATGATCAGGGTCGTACTCAGCGGCGTGCGATAGCTGAGCCCCGTACCCGGAATGCCGAGCGTAACCTGCTCACCCTTCTTGCCGACGTTGAGCGTCGCGCCATTGCCTCCAAGGCTGCCGCTGACGCCCGTCTTGCTGAGATTGATCCGAACGCCGGGCAGAATGCTGATTGTCTTACGAAAGCGGAAGTAACCCATCTCGTTCTCCTAGCGGCGGCAATTGCCGCGCGATTCTCTCCGAAAAGCTAATGGTTTTAACCGCTACTTTCAACGGATCGCAGCGGCTGTCCCGTGCTCATCCCTTGCCGCGAAGAATGTTCGAGAATGACGAAAGCCTCTGCTTCAGCTGTCCGACGACGGTATTTCGCGACTGCAGGCGTTCGTGCGCCGATTCGCGGTCGAGTTCCTTGTCGTATTTCCGCAGGCTATTGCTATCCGCCGCAATGATGTCCTTGCGCTCATCCGCCGTCAGCGGCCCCACGCGCGACATAGGCGGCCGGATGAGCGTCCGCTCCACCATCGACGGCTCGCCTTTGCCGTGCAGAAGCGACACCAGCGCCTCGCCAACCTTCAGCTCCTGAATGGCCCGCTCGGTGTCGATCTCAGGATTGGGACGGAACGTCTGCGCCGCCGCACGGATCGCTTTCTGCTCCTTCGGCGTGAAGGCGCGCAGTGCGTGCTGAATACGATTGCCGAGCTGCGCCGAAACGCGATCCGGCACATCGCCCGGACTTTGCGTCACATAATAGACGCCGACGCCTTTCGAACGGATGAGTCGCGTGACGCGCTCGATCTGCTCAAGCACGGCTTTCGGCGCATCGTTGAAAAGAAGATGTGCCTCGTCGAACAGAAACACGAGCTTCGGCTTATCGAGATCGCCGACCTCGGGAAGCTTCTCGAACAGCTCCGTCAAGAGCCACAGCAGGAACGTCGCGTAGAGACGCGGCGTGTTCATCAGCTTCTCGGCGGCAAGTACGTTGACCACACCGCGGCCGTCCGGCTTGACCTCGAGGAAATCCATGATGTCGAGCGCAGGCTCGCCGAAGAATTGAGCGGCGCCCTGCTCCTCGAGAACCAAGAGGCGGCGCTGAATGACGCCGACGGTTGCGGGCGCGACGTGTCCGTACTTGCTTCTGAGTGTCGAAGCCTTCTGGCCCATTTCGTCGATGACCGATCTGAGATCCCTGAGATCAAGGATCGTCATCTTGTCGTCGCCGGCCGCGCGCTGATCTTCCGCCCAGCGAAACGCGATGTTCAGTACGCCCTCTTGCGGTTCGGTCAGCTCCATGAGGCGCGAAAGAAGAAGCGGTCCCATTTCCTGCACGGTCGCGCGCACGGGATGTCCGTCTTTCCCGAAGATGTCCCAGAAGACGGTTGGAAAGAACGTATTGCCGTATCGAGTCAGGCCGATCTCCTGAGCCCGCTCGACGAGCTTCGGCGACGGTTTGCCCGTCGCGGCGATGCCGGAAAGGTCACCCTTGATGTCTGCCGCGAAAACCGGAACACCGGCAGCGGAGAACCCTTCCGCCAACACCTGCAGTGTCACCGTTTTGCCGGTGCCCGTTGCGCCCGTGATGAGACCATGACGATTGGCGAGAGCGAGCTCGATGCACTCGGGCTTCAAATCGGGGCCCGCTTTGCTGACGCCGATGAGGATCAGCCCATCCTGCACATAATCGCGAGGATCGGCGACGGGCTCGCCAGACCCCTCTGCGCCGTGCGTACCAGTCATTTCGCCTCCAGCTATCTACGAACTCGACTCATTGGCCGAAGCTCCTGCCGGTGATGCCATGCGTCGCCGCTCTAAGCAAACCGGCCGCCAGGACGTGCCGAGCGCGGCAATTCGGCCGGTCGCCGAGATTTATTTCACACTCGCACCCGGCTCCTGAGCGGGTATATCGGAAAGCGGGCGTGCCGGTAACGCCCCTCGCCTGTGGGAGCCAAGTTGTATGACAACCCGGACTAACGAATTGCACCTTTCTGGGGATTTCCCCGCCGCCAACACCGAGCAGTGGCGCGCGCTGGTCGATAAGGCCCTGAAGGGAGCCGATTTCGAAAAAAGGCTGGTCACCCGCACCGCCGACGGCATCAAGATTAATCCGCTTTATACCCGCGGCGACGCCCTGCAGGCGACGGTCAACCAACTACCGGGAGCCGCCCCCTTCACGCGCGGGACGCAAGCCGTCCGCGAAGGCCTCGGCTGGGATATCCGCACGTTCCACATCGAGAGCGATCCGAAGGCATTGAACGCCGCAATCCTCGACGATCTCCAGGGCGGCGTGACGTCGATCGGCATCCAGGTCGGCGGAAACGGCTTGGCCCCAACGAAAGAGGCGTTCGCTACGGCCCTGAAGGACGTCCTTCTCGACGTCTGCCCGATCGTCCTCGTCGCCCAGGAAAACTCTTTCGACGCCGCCCTGGCGCTCAATGCCGAATGGGACGCGCGCGGCATCAAGGCTGGCGATCGGCAAGGCTCGTTCGGCGCCGACCCACTCGGCACGCTCGCCATGTCCGGACGCCTGTCCGAGCCGGTTGAAACGGCATTGGCTCGCGCCGTCGCGCTGATGAATGCGACCGAGGCAAACCCGCGCGTGCAAGTCATGACGGCCGACGGCGTCGTCGCGCATGTCGCAGGTGCGAGCGAAGCGCAGGAACTGGCCTTCATGCTGTCCGCCCTCGTTGCCTATCTGCGAGCGGCCGAGCAAGGAGGCATTCCCCCAGAAAAGGCGCTGCCGAAAATCAATGTCTCGCTCGCAGCCGACGTCGACGAATTCGCGACGATTGCGAAGCTGCGCGCGGCACGCCGCCTGATCTGGCGCGTCGCCGATGCGTCGGGCGCTGGCGATGTCGCCTCAGCCGTGAAGCTCAATTGCCCGACGTCCTATCGCATCATGGCGAAGCGTGATCCTTGGACCAACATCCTGCGCACGACCATCGCCTGCGCCGGTGCGGCACTCGGCGGTGCGGACGCAATCGTCGTTCTCCCCTTCACATTCGCCCTCGGCAAGCCCGACGCATTTGCGCAGCGCGTCGCCCGCAACATTCAAATCGTCTGCCAGGAAGAGAGCAATCTCGGCCGCGTCAACGATCCGGCTGGCGGTTCCTGGTACGTCGAAAATCTGACCGACGACATGGCCAGGAAGGCCTGGGAGATCTTCCAGGATATCGAAGCACGCGGCGGTCTCCTCGCCGGGCTCACGTCAGGCTATATCCAGGAAATCATCGCCAAGACCGCCGAAACGCGAGCCAAGTCGATCGCCACGATCCGGCAGGAGCTGACAGGCGTCAACGCCTTCCCATTGCTTGGCGATGACGGCGTCCACGCCGAGCCTTGGACAGCGCCGTCACCGCCCGCCGGCAAAGCGGCGATCGAAGTGACGCCGCTTCGGCCTCACCGTCTCGGCGAAGCGTTCGAAGCTTTACGCGACGCCGCCGATGCGCATGGCGGCTTCAAGGTCTTTCTCGCCAGCATGGGTGAGATCGTCGATCACAACGTCCGCACGACTTGGGTGAAGAATTACCTGGCGGCAGGCGGCATCGCGGCACTCATCAGCGACGGGTACAAGACGCCGGAAGATGCGGCCGCCGCATTCCGTGAATCCGGCGCCGATGCCGCGTGCATCTGCTCGTCCGACAGCGTCAACGCCGCGCTCGCCGGACCGGCAGCGCAAGCGTTGAAAGCCGCGGGCGCCAAGCTCGTCTTGATGGCGGGACGGCCGGGCGAACAGGAAGCCGCACTCAAATCGGCGGGCGTCGACCAGTTCCTGTTCGCAGGAGCCGACGCCGTGGCGACCCTCAAGGGCCTGCAGGAAAAGCTTAGCTAGATCGCGCGACGGGGCCCGTGCAGAAACGATCTGGACCAGCAGATAACGGCACGCGCAGCCGCAGAGCATTGCGACTACGCAGATATCGATATGTCGGATTCACGCGCCGAGTGTGGCACCGGCGCGCCGTGTTTCTTTTGGGCGCGATATTCGTCGGCCTTGCCGCCGTGGGCTTCGCCGAACTCGCCGATAAGGCTCAAGCGCTCTATGGCTACATACTGACTGAATGGCGCTGGCTGCCGTTCGTGATGACGCCGTTTGGCTTCATGGCGCTCGCCTATGTCACGGGGCGCTGGTTTCCGGCAGCGGCCGGTAGCGGCATTCCACAAGTCATCGCCGCCCGCGCAAGTCGAGATCCAGCCCACCGTCAACGCCTTCTCGGTCTGCAGACGACGCTCGCAAAAATCGTCATGACGGCTCTCGCGCTGGTCGTCGGCGCCTCCGTCGGTCGTGAGGGCCCAACGGTCCAAGTCGGCGCTTCCGTGATGTTCGCCGTTGCGAGCTTTGCCGGCATCGGACGCCACAACGGCCTTGTGCTCGCGGGCTCTGCTGCAGGCATCGCGGCGGCATTCAATGCACCAATCGCCGGCGTCCTCTTTGCGATAGAGGAACTAGCCAAATCGTTCGCAGGCCGCATCAACGACATTGTGATCGCATCGGTAGCAATCGCCGGCGGGGTTAGCTGGTTGATCTTGGGAAACTATGCCTATTTCGGCGAAGTCTCGGCACAGATGATCAATGCCGTTGACTGGGCTGCGGTCCCGATCTGCGCGGCCCTCGGCGGAATCATGGGCGGTCTCTTTTCGCTTTCGCTCCTGACCATCACCCGCAGGCCGCCGGAAGTCATAGCAGCACTCCGCCGGAACCGGACAGCATTCGCCGGTTTCTGCGGGCTCATCGTTGCGGTCCTCAGTGTTGCGACAGCCGGTTACGCCTCGGGAAACGGCTACGGCCAAACCCGGGCTGGCCTGCTACTGGGAGAACACCTGCCGTTCTGGTACGGCCCTTCAAAACTCGTGACGACCATGCTGTCGTCGGCAAGCGGCATTCCGGGAGGATTGTTCTCACCCTCGCTCGCGGTTGGCTCGGGGCTTGGGTCTATGCTGACCCCTATCGTCACATTCGTCGATCCCCGCGCTCTCATGCTGCTAATGACTGTTGGCTACTTCGCGGCCGTAGTCCAATCACCGCTGACCGCCGTAGTCATCGTGATGGAGATGACCAGCGATCGCAACATGGTCATCCCGCTGCTGGCGACCGCTGTGCTGGCCGCAGGCGTATCGCGCTTGATCAGCCGCGAACCTCTCTATCACGCTCTGTCACATGCCTTCGCACATCGACCGGACGAAGCGAAAGCATCGCCTCCGCAGCCAGGCTAACTCAGCACCCGCAGAACGGCCCGAAACATTTCCGTTCGCCCTTCGCGCAGGTCGAGATCAACGGCTCCATCGACTGGCCGGGAATTCCGATTTGGAATTGTTCCTTCTCGACCTTGCCGTGATAGGCACCATCCGGCGCGTTCGCCGAATTGACCATCGGAGGCATCGCAGTCGTTGCCAAGCGCCGGTTCGTAACCTTGTCGGCGCGCTTTTTCTTTGATTGCTTCGCTGAGGACGGGAACAGCGCCGCAGCGTCATCCGGTTCGGTCATGCCGAGGCCCATAGCGGGGCGGAAGCGCTTCTCCGGATTCGGGCGGCTGGCAGCCGAAGGCTTGCTCTCGCTCGCAGTCGTCTCGGTCTGCTGATGTTCCGCCTCCGCGGCTGGCACTTCGGCGGCTGGCGCTTCGAAGGCTTCCGGAACGACGGTGACGACCTTCACCGGATCGGCGAGAGGTTCTGCCGGTCTTTCAACCGGATCGGAAACCGGAGCCGCAAGGCTCCGCGCGCTTTCGATGATCGCTGGCGTTTGCCGGACCTGATGCAGGTCGACGTGCTGGACCTCGGAAGCCAATGCAAATTTGGCGCTCAACGCTTCGGCTGCAGCACGATCCGACAGGCGGTTCGCCTCAGCAAACTGCTCGGTGGCGAGCACGAATTGGCTGAAGTTCAAGATCGGCACGAACTCCGGAACCGTCACCGCTTCTTGCGCTGTCTGTTGAATTCCGTCGGCCGCATCTGCGTTGGTCACGGGGCCAAATTTTGTCGGAGCGGAAAACGACGACGCAAAGATCGCGCCTCCGACGACGATGAAAGTCCTGAATTTCACGACGCATACCCCACGCGATACATGGGAGCACTCGTCGACTCCGGCCCGCACCGGTGCCGCGGCACCCTTTTACAAAAAGCGAAACAGGCTGGAAGCTCGCTTCCATAACCCCCCATTCCCCAAAGACAATTGAACTTGCAACCAAGGCAGGACAATGGCCGCGCCACTTGCTCTGTTTGAGAGCAACGCGCTTGCCGTCGAAGCCGCAGCGGACAAAAAAATGCCGGCTCCGATGAAGAGCCGGCAAAGTCGCACCGGAGAAGAAGCAAGAAGAGGAGCAAGAGAAGAAGCAAGCACGCGGAGAAGCTTGGAGCGCGACGAACCCGTTATTCGCGAGCCGATGTCGCGAGAACGGCCATGATGCCGAGCATGGGAATGGAGGCGAGCACCGACATGGTGGCAATCGCATATTCGTTGCCGCCTTCGGTCAACGGCGAGAGAAGCGCCTGCGCGTCAGGAAGGGCGGCGACCACGACAGTCGCGACCGTTGTGACTGCTGCGGCGGCGGATGCAATGACGATACCCGACATGATTCTGATCTCCTCTCATGGACCGGTTGGGGTCTGATGAGAGGAAGAATGCGCGAAGCTCGCGGCCGTCGCTGTTCCGCCCGGAACACCTATCGAGCGACACCTCAGGTGACGCGGAACGCCGGGAATTACTTGTCGATCTTTTCGATCTTCGCCGCCATGTCGGGCACGACCGTCATGCGGTAGGCCCCGTTCTCGCACGTGAGGATCCACACTTCCTCATTGGGCCGCGAAGCCGAGTCGTTCTTTTCGGCGCCCTGCGGCTTGTCGCAAGCAAAACCTTGAGTGCGAACCTGAGCGGCGAGATCGCTGGCGGCCGGGCCCGCCGCTGACGCATTCGTTGCGCCGACGCCGACAACAAATAACAAAGCCGCTGCGAAATTGGGTAATTGAGCCATGGAATCCGCTCCGAGCAAGAGTGCCGTATTCTACGGCGAAGCGCTCCGGCAGAATGGCGCCACGCGAATTCGAGGTAAATAATCTACTTAGCTATTCCGAATTTACCACCGTATTCGGCCGGTTGAGCCAGGCAACAAGCGTGTATGAAATCAACATCAACAGAAACCACGATCCGAGCTTGCCGATCCCGACGAGTTCCCACCCATGCCGCTGGTGGGGGTAGGCCCAGGCTGCCGTGAACGTCCCGATATTCTCCGCGAACCAGATGAAAACCGCGACGAGAAAAAGCCCCACCAGCAGCGGCATGTGCCGATGAACCTTCCAGATCTTGTAGTAGACCGTGCACGGCCCGATGAGCACGATTGCCGCCGCAAAAAGAATGGGCCGCGCATCCCACACGTAATGGTGTCCGAAGAAGTTCGCATAGATCGCCACGCTCAAGATGCCGAGCGCCCAAACCGGCGGATGCCGCGTAAAACGAAAATCGAAAAGACGCCAGCAGCGCGCAATATATGAACCGATCGCGGCATACATGAATCCGGTGAATAGCGGAACGCCCCCAATGCGAAGAATACTGGGCTCCGGATAAAGCCACGACCCGACCGACGTCTTGAAGATCTCCATCACCGTGCCGACGACATGGAAGACGCAAATGACCTTCACCTCGTCGATCGTTTCGAGCTTGAAAACGACCATCAGAATTTGAATCAGCACGGCCGCGATGACGAGGAAATCGTAGCGGGCGAGTTCCGCACCCTTCGGATAGAAAAAATGCGTGGCGATCAGAAGCGTCAGCATCAACGCGCCGAACAGGCAGGCCCACGCCTGCTTGACGCCAAATCGAACGAACTCGTAGGCGAAGTGAGCTGCCGGACCTCTCGCCTCGGCGGCCTCTCCAAGCTCGGCTTCCCAATCGATGAAGCGCGCCAAGGGCGCCCAGAGCCGGGCCGCACTTGTCTTGAGCGTCCTGTCGGAGACCTTGCGTTGCATATCTGACCTTGGAAGAGACGGCAGGGCGGGTTTGGACATCATGCCGACGTTTGTGGCATTCTCGTTTCCGAAAGCGGCCCGCAGAAAGGTCTTCGGATCAACGCCGCGAGTCCTCAATCCGGCCACCGGCATACACCATCGGCTAACGCTGACGGGAACCACCCAGGATGTCGTCATGGCCGCGTTGAATTACACTTGGCGGGAGCCAGGAACCCCCGCCGTGGCCCTCGGAGACTGCCGGCCTACTGATCTTTGGGTTCCATGAAACGGATGCGGTTATTGAATGGATCGGTGACATGGAGCTCCAGCCGTGTCCCCTCGTCCTCAAGACCCGGTTTCATGTAGCGATAGTTTTTGGCTGAGAGTTCCTTGTGCAGGGCACGGATGCCCTTCATGTACACGCACATATTGCTGCCCGGCGTCGCATCTCCCGCGTGCTCGGAGAGATGCAGCCTCAGCCCGCCACGCGAGACCTGCATATAGAGCGGGAAATTGTCGCCGTAGCGGTGCTCCCAATCGACGGTGAAGCCGAGAAAGCCGATATAGAATTCGTGCGCCTTCGCGACATCGAAGATGCGCACGATGGGCACGGCCTGGTCGAAAGATATCGCCCCGTCATCCTGAGCGGCTCGCGCACTTTTGATTTTCGCCGACAGGATGTTCCAGTTTTCCAGCCCGAACTGACGAGCGACCACCTCAAGCGCCTCGCTGTGAGTGATCGTCACGTTGCGGTCGGCAAGCGTCTCCTGCATGGCTTTCGCCATGGCCTTAGCGTCGCGGTAATCTCGCATTTCCGTTTCCTTCGTCGCTGCGAAGTCTTCGTTAGCGCCCGCATTACCAACGCCTTTGTCCGACGGTTGAAACGGTCAGGAAGGATGAAATGGGAGGCGTTCGCCATGCCCCCTTTCGGGGGTGCGAGCTGCTGGCCGCCTCCGGCCATACCCACAAGGTTACGGATTTGAGCCGCCTTTGCCAGCCAAATATCTTTGCGCCCGCCCGTCAGGGTAAAGGATTGACCACGTAGGGTAGCCGGGCCCACCAAAACCCGGTGCTTACACCCGCGAAGCGGCGTCGCACGCCTCAAGGAATGTTGTCCCCGCCCCCGGTTTTCGCGTACCGTCCCGCCAGAATTCAAACTTTGGTCCGGAACACCCCTACCCGATGTCCTCGATCCCGAATTTCGCACAGGTACCCCTCGACCCTCCCGCCACTGGTAAACCGGCCGCGAAAGCCGCCGCCCCGGAGGCGCCCGTCTGGGAAACGCCCGAAGGGATCCCGGTGAAGCCGGTCTTCACCGATGCCGACACCGCCGGTCTGGACTTCATTGATGGCCTGCCGGGCATCGCGCCGTACGTCCGCGGCCCCTATCCGGCGATGTATGCGCTACAGCCCTGGACCATCCGCCAGTACGCCGGCTTCTCGACCGCTGAGGATTCGAACGCCTTCTATCGCCGCAACATCGCGGCGGGCCAGAAGGGCCTCTCCATCGCGTTCGATCTCGCGACCCATCGTGGCTACGATTCCGATCACCCGCGCGTCAAAGGCGACGTCGGCATGGCGGGCGTGGCGATCGACTCGATTTACGACATGCGCGTTCTCTTCGACGGCATTCCGCTGCAGGACATGACCGTCTCGATGACGATGAACGGCGCCGTGCTTCCGGTCCTCGCGCTCTTCATCGTCGCGGGCGAGGAACAGGGTGTCCCGCCGCAAAAGCTCGCCGGAACCATTCAGAATGACATTCTGAAAGAGTTCATGGTGCGCAATACCTACATCTACCCGCCAGCGCCCTCGATGCGCATCGTCTCGGACATCTTCGCCTACACCAGCGCGAACATGCCGAAGTTCAATTCGATCTCGATTTCCGGCTATCACATGCAGGAAGCGGGCGCGACGGCGGACCTCGAACTCGGCTACACGATCGCCGACGGCATCGAATACGCACGCGCAGGCGTCGCCGCCGGTCTCGATATCGACGCCTTCGCGCCGCGCCTCTCGTTCTTCTGGGCGATCGGCATGAACTACTTCATGGAGATCGCCAAGATGCGCGCCGCGCGTCTGCTCTGGGCGAAGCTGATCAAGGACGAATTCAATCCGAAGGACGCGCGCTCCCTGTCGCTGCGCACGCATTCGCAAACGTCCGGATGGTCGCTGACCGCACAGGACATCTTCAACAACGCGACGCGCACGTGCCTCGAGGCGATGGCCGCAACGCAAGGCCACACACAGTCGCTGCATACGAACGGTCTCGATGAAGCAATCGCGTTGCCGACCGACTTCTCCGCCCGCATTGCCCGCAACACACAGCTGCTGTTGCAGCAGGAAAGCGGCACCACCCGCACCATCGACCCATGGGGCGGCAGCCACTACGTCGAACGGTTAACGTACGAGCTTGCCAAGAAAGCCCTCGTCCACATCCAGGAAATCGAAGAGCAGGGCGGCATGGCGAAGGCGATTGCCGCAGGCATCCCGAAGCTCCGCATCGAAGAAGCCGCCGCCCGCACGCAGGCCCGCATCGACAGCGGCCGTCAGACGATCACCGGCATCAACAAGTACAAAATCCAGGGCGACCGCGAGGTCAACTTCCTCAAGGTCGACAACCGCGCCGTGCGCGAAGCCCAGCTTGCGAAACTCGACCGCCTGCGCAGCGAACGTAACGAAGCCGAAGTCGAAACAGCCCTAAACGCGTTGACGGAAGGCGCGAAGGGCAATGCCAATCTGCTCGACCTCGCTGTGCAAGCAGCGCGCAAGAAGGCAACCGTCGGCGAAATCTCCTACGCGCTCGAAAAGGTCTTCACCCGCCACAAGGCCGAAATCCGCGCCATCAGCGGCGTCTATAAGAAGGAAGCGGCGATGAACCCGAGCGTTGATCGCGTCAAGAAGCTGGTCGAAGCCTTCGATAAGAACGACGGCCGCCGGCCCCGCATTCTGATAGCGAAGCTCGGCCAGGACGGTCACGACCGCGGCCAGAAGGTCATCGCATCCGCGTTCGCCGATTTGGGCTTCGACGTCGACATCGGACCGCTGTTCGCAACAGCCGACGAAGCGGCTCGCCAGGCCGTCGAAAACGACGTGCACGTCGTCGGCGTGTCGTCGCTGACCGCTGGACACTTGACGCTCGTGCCTGAGCTGAAGGCGGCGCTCGACAAGGAAGGCCGCGGCGATATCATGATCGTCGTCGGTGGCGTCATCCCGCCGTCCGACTACGACGAGCTGTTCCGCTCCGGCGCAAAGGCCGTGTTCGGCCCCGGCACCAACATTCCGGAAGCCGCCGCCGACCTCGTCGAAAAGCTCAACGCTCAGCTCGGCTACGTCGATAAGCAGGCGGCGGAGTAATCGCCTGCATTTCGGTTTCGTGAAAGGTAGGGTCCATGGCCTTCGACCAAATCAAGCTGGAAATCTTGCAGCTGCTGACCGACATGCAGAACCAGCCCGAGGACAAGCACGAGATTTATTTGTCCGTGAAGGAAAAGCTGAACCAAATGAAGGCAACCGGCATGCCCTTGCCGGATGATCTCGTGAAGCTTGAACACGAGCTCGAGGAAGAATTCGCCAGCGACCAGCGAGGCGGGCAATAAGCAGCCGAGCCGGTAGCGAAGTTCGGTTCAGGCGAGGCTCACGGTGCTCGTCCGTTCGCAAACGACGAGCACCGGCCCAAATCGCCCTTACTCCCCATCCCCTTCTTCGCTCATGAACTTTTCGCTCGCAGTGAAGAGGCCCATCTGGGGATTTTCGGCGCAGTAGGTCGCCATCTTGGTGACGCTCTCCCCGAACTTGTCCATGTCGATGACCGTGCTCTTGGCGACGCTCGCGTGATAACCAGCGAGCCACATCAAAATCTGCCCGAGGCCGTCGGTCTCGTCGTCCTTCGTCGTATTGACGGCTTCGCACTTCAGGATCGCGAGGTCGATGGCTTTGGGCGTCTGGTCCTCGGCGTTCTCACCCATGAATTTCTCGGAAGCCGACATGACGCCGACGGTCGGATTCTTTCCGCAGAACTCCGTCGTAGCGGCGAATTCCTTCGACAGGTTGTCGAAATCGACGACCGTGCCCTGCTCGGCGGTCGCCTGATAGCCAGCCATCCAATAGAGAACGACGGTCGCGCCATACACCGAACTTTTTTCGGACGACGCGGCAGTTTCAATGAGGTCATGACAGGTAAGCGTCGACGCGTCGATCATATCGGCCGAAGCGGAATTGGGGGACGTTGCGAGCAACAGCGCAGCTGTAACCGCGCTCAAAAGAGTGCGCATCATGGAGTAAGCTCCGAATATGACGATGTGAGATGGACGACGAGGCATGGTCGCTGAAGGTTTGCCTCGCGCTACGGAACGGACCCGCGTTTGCGGCATGTCCCCGAGTGCGAATCAGCGATGAGATCAAAATACAACAAAATGCATGCGCAGCGCGTGTGAGAAATGCACCGCTCGAACGCTATCTGGGTCAAAAAGCGAGACAGTCAGTCGACAGACGAACGGCGCGCAAACCTCGCGCGCCGCTATTGCTTGATATCTTTTCGGCTTAGCGCTTGCTGAGGTTGAAAACAGCCGTGCCCGCTTCGCCCGAAAGCCGTACGTACCCGCTGCGGCCGTTGACGGTGATACGGATCTGGCCGCCGGTATTGTACTGCTGATTGTAGAAGCTTCCGACGTAGCTATTTGCGCCAACCCTGTTCAGCTCGGCAGACTGGTCGACCCTGGCTGAGGCGGTGGCGCAGGAAGCCGACATGATGTAGCTCGTCGCGCCGGTCTTTGCGAAGTGCGCCCGGCACCTCGCGCCTTCCTTGTTGCCGGACGAAAAGCTGATCGAGCCGTTCCCGGACCATGTCCCCACGAGCGTCGCAGATTCCGCTGCGTGCGCAGCACCGAAGCCCGCAAAACTCATGCCCAGGGCTGCCGCCAGCGTTACGCCTATCGCCGATGCACGGTGTGTATTCCAAAGTTCGCTCTGGACCATATTTTACTCCATTGAGATCGGCGGCTGATCTTCATAAAGCTCCACGATCCGTTTTGTGGCCTGGGGGACGTAGGTATCGTGTCGAATTTCGTCAATCAGTCGGAAACTGGAAACCACGAGTTTCGTGACGACGGACTGTCCGGCTATATGACGCATAAAAATCGCCTTCGGGACGCCGCAATTCCGGAACCTCGCATGCTCACCGTGACGGTCCTACGACGACCGGCGGAATATCCGGTTGTCATTCCGTTTGCGATGGTTGCGAGCTTCTTACCCGCCAAACTTGCCGTTTATGAAAAAGCATGCTCAGCAAAGTGACGATGAAGACCCTACCCGAATCGTTCCGTCCTTTCGATGCCCGCATGCTCAGCGTCGGCGACGGCCATTGGATTTATGTTGAGGAAGTCGGAACGAAGGGCGGCCGCCCTATTGTTTTCCTTCACGGCGGTCCCGGAAGCGGCTCCCAGGCCCTTCATCGAACGCTGTTCGACCCCGCGCGCGATCACGTCTTCCTCATCGATCAGCGCGGCGCGGGCCGCAGCCACCCGTACCTTTCATGCAAAGCCAATACGACGCCGGATCTGATCGCCGACCTCGAAGTGGTTCGCGAACACTTCGCCATTGCGAAGTGGATGCTCGTCGGCGGCTCCTGGGGTTCGACCTTGGCCATCGCTTACGCCGAGCGCCATCCCGAGCGCGTATCCAGCCTCGTTCTGCGTGCGCTCTTTCTTGGCACGGACGAAGAGGTTCGCTGGGCCTTCGTCGATGGACCCAAAATCTTCCGGCCCGAAATGTTCGAGGCCTTTTGCAATCGCCTTCCGCCGGATGAGCGGCGAGATCCCCTGTCAGCCTATGTCAAACGCCTCACCGATCCGGACCGGGCCATACAGACACCATCCGCACACGTCTGGTTTGCCTACGAACGCGCCCTTTCCGAACTCGCCCCGAAACACGCCGTCCTGCCCGACAACGTTCCGGGCGACGCCCGCTTGCCGCCGACGTCGATCATCGAAGCCCACTACATAAAAAACAGCTTCTTCCTCGAACCGGGAGAGCTTCTATCGAATGCGCACCGCCTTGCAGGCATCCCTGGCACCATCATCCAAGGCCGCTACGACCTTCTGTGCCCACCGAAAAACGCCTACGCGTTGGCCGCTGCCTGGCCGGGGGTACGGCTGGAAATCATCGACCATGCCGGACATTCGATGACCGAGCCGGGCGTCATGGATGCCATGCGCCGGGCGATTAACGATTGAGACGCTTAATGGCGGAGCGACTCGCGCGCCCTCCCCAGAAGTCCGCAAACGGGCGCTAACCTTCCGCGGCAGAGGCGCACGCGCGACCCGAACTGCTTGACTTTTAATACAAACACCGTGATACAGCGCCCATTGCTCTTCGATGGCGCTCGGGTCCTCGTGCCACTACAAGCGGTTCAATCACCGCGCTCGACCCTGCATTGAGATCAATCCTTATAGACAAGGCCGCACCCCGACAGCGCCGGTGTGGGCCATGGGACAAACCCCGGCACAGGATGCTCGGGGCGAGAAGCCCTTGGGACTCTTTCACTTTGACAACACAGACTTTCGAGGAATTCGGTTTTGCCGAGCCTCTTTCGCGTGCCCTGACACAATGCGGGTACACGACACCGACTCCCATTCAGGTGCAGGCGCTGCCGCCGCAGCTGGAAGGCCGCGACCTCCTCGGCATGGCCGAGACGGGCTCCGGTAAGACCGCAACCTTCCTTCTTCCAATCCTCAACAAGATTGCGACGGACGCAATCGAACCGGGCTGGAAGCAAGTCGTTGCCCTAATTCTCGCGCCGACCCGCGAGCTTGCCGTCCAGATCGACCAGGAAGTGGCAAAACTCTCGCGCAACATGAACATCCGCCGTGCCGTCGTTCTCGGCGGCGTCAGCAAAGGCCCGCAGATCAACGCGCTGAAGCGCGGTGTCCACGTCCTCGTGGCGACGCCGGGCCGTCTGCTCGATCACGTCAACATGAGAAGCTGCGATCTGTCCGGCGTGCAGACGCTGGTCATCGACGAAGCCGACCGCATGTTCGACATGGGCTTCATCCGCGACATCAACAAGATCGTTTCGCTGATCCCGCAGAAGCGTCGTACCGCACTGTTCTCGGCAACGATGCCGGTCGAGATCAAGAAGTTCGCCTACGACATTCTGCACGACCCCTACCGCGTCGACCTCTCGTCGAAGACCATCGTCGTCGATCGTATCGACCAGAAGGTCATGATGGTCCGCTCGGCTGAGAAGCAGAGCCGCCTGCACACCATCCTCGCCGACGAAGAAGCCAAGCGCGTCATCGTCTTCACGCGCACGAAGCGTGGCGCGGACCGCGTCGCCGACCGGCTCGGCATGGCGGGCATCAGCTCGTCTGCCTTCCACGGCAACAAGGCGCAGAACGCCCGTCAGCGCGCGCTGAACGACTTCACGCTGGGTCATATCCGCGTTCTCGTGGCGACCGACATCGCCGCCCGCGGTATCGACGTTTCGAACATCACGCATGTCGTCAACTTCGACATGCCGCTCGACCCGGAAACCTACGTGCATCGCGTCGGCCGTACGGCGCGCAAGGGTACGACAGGCATCGCGATCTCGCTGTGCGATCCGTCAGAACGTGGCGAAATCCGCGCCATCGAGAAGATGATGAAGCAGCCGCTCGTCATAATGGACGACATCGGCGGCGAAGTTCTGCCGATGCCGGAACGCCGTCGGGATGACGACGCTCCGCGCCGTGAGGGTGCGCCTCGTGGCGGTCGCGGTGGCGCAGGCCATCGTGGTGGCGGTTCCCGCCCGAACCATCAGGCTGGCTCTGGCCGGCCCCGGTCCGAGCGCCCCTTCGGTGATCGTGATCGCTCAAATGGCGATCGCTCCGGTGACCGTCGCGGCGACCGTCCGAACTTCGCTGCTACACGCAGGCCCTACACGCCTGCTGGCGCAAGCGATGCGCACGTTGGTGAAGGCGCTGCCGTATTCGGCGTTTCTGACCGCACGCACGAGTCGCGTTCGGCGGACCGTCCCCATCAGGACGGCGCCCATCGCGGTCCGCGCCGCGATCACCGCGGAGATCGCCCGGCCGAGCACCGCTCGGGCCCGCATCGCTCCGGCGACCAGCGCCCAGGCGAGCATCGTTTCGGTGAACGCCGCGGCGAGCACCGTCCGGATTCGCGCCCCGCACGCCACGCCGACGGAGCAGGACGCCCCGATCGCGGCCATGCACCGGGCGGACGTCATCGTGATGACGCCGGTCACTCAAAGCGCGAGGGCGGACATGGACCGAGAAAGCCACATCATGGCGGCGGCGAAGGCCGCCCGTCGTGGAAGAGCGGCAGCGGTTCGGACGCGCCTAAGTTCATGAAACGGCGTGACGACAGTCGCGACCGCGATCGGACTGCAAACTAAAAAAACTTCGGCCTTGGCGGCCGGCTCTCCGGAGGAGAGTCGCCAAGGCCAAACCAAAAAGCCCGGCCCATAAAAAAGGCCGGGCTTATTTGTGCCCGGCCAAGTTGGGAAACGGAGTAGGGTCGCTAGTCGAGCTGAGCCTCAGCCCTTCTTGTCGGACGGAGGGGCTCCATGATCCTGGTCATCGTCGTCATGCATCTGCGGACCGCCTTTGCCGCCGTGGTCGGACCAGCCGCCGTGGTGACGGCCGCCAGGCCCCCATCCGTCGGCAAACCTGTGGCCGTGATGACCACCGGGCATGAGTTGTTTCAGCAGCGGACGCAGCGCATCCTTCTGTTCATCTGAAAGCGAAGCGTAGAACGGTGAGAACGCGGTCGTGAACGCCTTCATGCGGTCGGCGCGTTCCGTCATTCTCTGGCTCATCTTCTGGAAGCGGTCGGCAAGATCGGGACGTTTTTGCTCGCCACCCTTCTCTTCCTCGGCCTTGCGCTCTTCGCGCTTCTTCTTCCACTCTTCCATCCGGGCTTCGTGAGCCTTGAACGCGTCGCGAACCTGAGTTTCGACCGGAGCCCAGAGCTTCTCCTGATCGGGCGTGAGCTGAAGCGCGGCTTTCACCATCGCTATTCTGCCCTCCTGGAGCCGGGCACGGGTGTCGGGCGTCATCTGCCGCCAACCGGCGATGTCAGGCTTTGCAATGGCCACCGTTGCGGGAACTGCGACGACAGCCGCAAGCGCGATCCACGTGCCGCGCGATAAATTCTTCATGAGCGTTCTCCTTCGGCCGGGGATAGGCAAAAAATGCTGCCGGCCATCGGGAATAACAACGGAGACGTCTTCGTGATCCGTCGGCGCCCCGCGGATTACATCATCGCAATTGTTCAGCTGACCAAGCTGAACAAAATGAACAAATCGAGGGAAATTCGGCTGGCTTCAGTCAGTCGGGCTTCAGTCCGCGCGGTTGATGACGGCGGCCGCATGCGGATCCTGCGACGGCATCATCCGGCTGTCTGCCGCAGCAGCCTTGCCGGGCTTCGCCGACCGGTCGATCTTCTGACCAGGATTTTGCATCGGCCCGGATACCGATGACTGCGAAGCGACCGGGATGCGAACGGGCTTATCGGCAGGTTGCGCATAGACCACGCGATCGCGGTCGGAGAAGCATCCGGCCACGCAGATCACCAGATCCTCATTCGGGCGCGACGCGATCAGCTGGCGTATGAAAGCATTTTCCGGCCCCGCGCGGTTTGGCGAACCCATCCCATCCTCGGGGACCGTGTTGAGATTGTTCGCGGTATTTTGCGGATCGGCGGCCGGCCCGGCCGGTGCAAGCTGCGAACCTTCAGCCGACGCACTTTCCATTTCGGCGTCTTCGGCGAGAGCCCCGGTTAGCGGCATGGCGAGAAGGATAGCCAGGGCGGCAGGGCCCCACGACCGCGAGCTACGCATCACAGATGACTCCAAATCTGAACAGATTTCGAACAACTGTGCCGTAGCGGAGTAAACAAAGGCTTACTCTCTGACCTGGGCGCGGGATCATGAAGGCGACGACTTAAGGAGAGCCGTAAGCCCCTCTATTCATCGAGAAGACCGTTCGACCTGGGGCGCCGTTGAAAATTCACAACGGTGACCGTCCTCCCCCATCGGTCCTGGACCTCTCTCGCGCGCTGTTGGCGTCGTGCATATCGCTCCGCCAATTCCTTGCTCGAAGCAATTCTCAGTTTCTGGGCGATGCTTTGCGAAAATGGCGACATGGAACCGTCCTCGGAGTTTGCCGGACAACGGCAGGGACCGACCGCAGTTCCTTCTATTTTGAAATAAATAACCGAATGTCGAACAACGGGTGCTGTACGCGGTGAGTGCCGGGTTTCTCTTTTGGTTCGATCTCGATCGTTGCCGTCATGCCGATGACGAGGCGCAGATCTTTCGGGATCTTGTCGAAATGAATTCGCACGGGAACACGTTGCGCCAGTCTCACCCAGGTGAAGATCGGATTGACGTTCGCGAGCCCGCTGTTACCTGGCGTCGCGTTGGACACCACGATACCACGGGCAACGCTATCGACGCGTCCGTATAAGACGTTGTCATAGCCGAGCAGCCAGATCTTCGCTGTATCGCCGTCGCGGATTTGATTGACCGCTGTCTCTTCGAAATAGCCGTCGAGCCAGAACGAATCCGCGTCGACGATGGACATGACCTGCTGCCCCGCCGTCGCATAATCGCCTTGCCGCGTCAGAAGATTCGTAATCCATCCGTTCACGGGCGATCTGAGCTCGGTGCGCTCGAGGTTGATGTTCGCCTGTGTAAGTTGTGCATTGTGCTGCGCCAGCGCGGCTTCGGCCATCTGCGCTGACGACGTATACGTTTGCTTCTCTTCTACCGAAGTCGCCAGATCGGTCAGAGCATTCCGTCGCGCTTGCTGCGCGTTCTTGTTTGCTAGATCCGCCTCGGCCTGCTTGATGGCCGCCTTGGCCAGGTCCACCGCAACATGGTAGTCGCGTGGATCGATCTTCATCAGCAAATCGCCCTTATGGACGAGTTGATTGTCCTTGATGGGGAGTTCGATCACCTTGCCCGAAACCTCCGGTGCCAGCATCACGACGTAGGCACGCACCGTCCCGTCGCGCGTCCACGGCTTCCCCATATAATTCTGCCACAAGATCCACACGGCCCCCGCGGCGACCGCAGCGATGGAGAGCGTCGCAAGTATCGGCAGCACCCGAAGCCGCCTCTTGATCGACGGCGGATCATAGACAGCTGTCGTCTCACGGCCGGCTGGCTTGGTCGGTGGCAACTTCCGAGTGGTTGATGCGATCTCCGGCATGATGCCGAACCTAGTTATAGATTCTAAGGTTTCCAAAGATCAGGACGGTGGCCGTCAGAACGATGAGAAATACCGAAAACTCCAAGAGAGCCGGATGCCAAACGTGTCGCATCCATCCGAACTCCACCGCGATGACGCGCAATCCCATCGTAATCGCGAAGGCCAGCACCATCAGTGGCACAAACGGCGAGATAAGAACGCCCTCGATGTTGATCTCGACAAATCTCATGACGGCTGGCTTCCGAAATAATCGCCCTGGCGCTCTACGGCCTCCGATATGGCGAGCAGCATCGCCCGCGCACGCATTCTCCCGCGCATGCCGGATTGTTCATCCGGGATCGACGCGATCTCCTTGTCAAGCTCTGCCAATCCATACTGAAGCCTCGGTAAATTTCCGGCGGCTAATGCGGCGAGAATGTCCGATACTTCCGCGGCGGTCCGGCGATCCATTGCCAAGTGCCGCAATCGAATGACCTGCACGCCGACCGTCAGTGTGGCCGCCAACCGCGATCGCTGAACCGGCTCGCAGTCTGGAGGTAGCGCCGCCAACCGCGAGTACATGCGTCCCTGCCACTGCATGAGCGTCCAAGGTCGTCGTCCCGCAGCGAGACGCCGAAGGTCGCGAATGGATAGGTCGACCAGACGCTGCGCCCGGGTATTTGGAGACGGCTGAGGTATGAGCATCAGGGTAACGGCTCCCGCCGCGCAGCCGGCTAGCAGGCTGAAAGCCGTATTCAGATAAACCTGCGGATCGAAAACCATCACGTTCGTTGGCGCAACGAGCGGCACGAAATTGATCGTTGCAGCGATGAAGTAAGGCGCGAAGGACGGCAAGGCAGATAACGCCCCAAACGGTATGAGCGCGATTGATAAGATGAGACTGAATGCCAGAAACGTCTCGTGATTGATCAGAGCCGTGAACTTGAGTACGCCGGCGAACACCGCCGTGAACAGCGTGCCGATGACCAGTCCCAACGCGGCTTTGGCGGACCCATCCAATACTGGCGCGAACAGCATGATCGTCACCGCTGCGAACGTCACGGCGAAAAGCCCGTCCGGCCATTGGGAGATGATCCAAAAGATCACCACCGCTCCGACGCCGATGAAGACGCGCACGGCATTGACGAGAGCGGGAAGATAGTCGGCTACGACGATGCTCGGAATGCGGAAAATATCCCGCGCATGCGCCGGATCGCATAATAGTGCGAGCCCGTTAGCTGCAGATTCGAGACCCGACGCAACTTCCGCACTCGCGTCTGCGGCAAGCCGCAATGAGGCATCGTTAGTCTTGACAGCCATGAACTTGCGGACCAGAGCCGCCTCGGCATTACGATCGCGCGCCAGCCCGCGGCTCCAATCGGGAGGAAGCATGTCCGAAATCGCCGCCACGACGCGATGCGCCTCGGCCTGAGAAAGCGCACGCAGATGCGTCTCCACGACGCGCGCGCCGGAAATTGCTGTATAGAGACCATCCAGCGCGACACGGAGTATAGCTCTCCTCTGCATGATTTCCGCCGACTCGCCTGCCGCCTGATCAACGACCGGGACGAGAGCCGATATGCGCTTTACCAGAATGCGCCTCGTCTCAGGAGCCGTGGCGTTCCACGGATCGGCGAGTATGCCCTCGAAATGCTGAGCAATCTCTTCGATGAGCTGCGACAACAGCATCTGCAATCGCTGAGGCGAGTCGCCGATATCTGTCAGCGCTATCACCAGAGTTCCGCTGACGATCCCTATGCTGATTTCTGACGTGCGATTGATGGCAATGAAGAAGATATGGTCGGGATCCGGAATGGAATTGTTGGCGATAATGATGAGCGTATAACCCGCCAGCAACGCCCCATATGATGCAAAGTTCTTCAACAACGTCGAAACGAAAGAGCATGCCGCGGCCCAGACGAGCATTCCGAACAGAAATCCGAAGCGGTCCTGCGGAAAGACAGCTGTAAGTACGACTGCAGCAACCGCACCGACGAGCGTTCCTACTAGCCGGAACACGCCCTTGAACAGCGACGCCCCGACGACCGGCTGGCAAACGATCGCCGCCGACGTTCCGGCCCAGTAAGGCGTATCGAGCTGGAGATAGAATGCTGCAAAGAGCGCTAGGCACACCGCCGTCGCCAATCGCAAACCGAAAAACAACGGCGGCCGTGCGGTGGCAACGACGTGCGTAAAGCCGCTTCCAGATCTTTCCTCGCCGACAGAGGCTGTCATGGCGTCCTTCGACATCCAGCCGCATGGACCGCACGAGCGGCAACCGGGGGTAATTTCAGCCCTCAGTTGTTAAGAGACGGTGCTTTGCGCGACGGCCTCGCAGGTTTGCATCAAATCGCTCATATCGGTAACATTCGCATTGCCGCTCCACTTTCCTAATTTGAGAGCAAGGAGCGGAGTGCGGCCACCGAATGCCGCGTCTATCTTGCGAAACCATGAACACAGGAAAAGCGAAAACCATGGTTCGCGTGCTCGCAAAGCCGGCTGCAACGCACTCGGCCGCCGACGACATTTTCTGGAACGCCGTCAAAGCCCGGAATCGCGCGTTCGACGGCAAGATCTACTATTCCGTTGCAAGCACCGGCGTGTATTGCCGGCCGTCGTGCCCGGCACGCTTGGCGCGACGTGAAAACGTGGCATTTCACAAAACATGCCGCGAAGCGGAGGCCGCCGGATTTCGTGCGTGCAAGCGCTGCAAGCCCAACGAAACGTCGCCGTACGATCGCATCGCGGCCAAGGTCGCCGAAGCCTGCCGGATGATCGAGGCAGCCGAAGAGCCGCCGAACCTCGGCCAACTAGCGGCCGCAGTCGAACTGAGCACATACCATTTTCATCGCGTATTCAAAGCGATCACGGGGATTACACCCAAGGCCTACGCCGTCGCCTGTCGTCAGCAGCGGCTGCGCACCACGCTTTCGAAAACAAATTCAGTAACCGAAGCGATTCACGAGGCCGGCTTCAACTCCAGCAGCCGATTCTACGCCAACTCCAACGATGTTCTGGGCATGACACCGACTGACTTCCGCTCCGGCGGCACAAATGCTGAAATGCGCTTTGCCGTCGGCGAGTGCTCGTTAGGCACAATTCTCGTCGCCAGCAGCGACAAAGGCATTGCAGCAATTCTCCTCGGAGACGATCCCGAGACGCTGATTCACAATCTCCAAGACCGTTTTTCCAAAGCCACGCTGATTGGCGGCGATCGCGCATACGAGGACGTCATGGCTAAAGTCATTGGCCTCGTCGAAGCCCCCGGCACAGGCCTCGGCCTTCCGCTCGACGTGCGCGGAACGGCCTTTCAACATCGAGTCTGGCAAGCGCTCCGCGAAATACCCGCTGGAACAACGGCGACTTACTCCGAAATCGCCGATCGCATTGGCATGCCGAAAGCGGTACGCGCCGTTGCGGCAGCGTGCGCAGCCAACAAACTCGCGGTAGCCATTCCCTGCCACCGCGTCGTTCGAAATGACGGCTCGCTGTCCGGGTACCGTTGGGGGGGCGAACGGAAGCGCTGGCTGATCGAGAAGGAAGCAAAGCGCTGAGCCGGCCGGCGCATCCGCACCATATTATTAATTCTTGCCGAAAATCGAAAGTATGTTGCCGCCATCTCCTAACGCGATCGGATCGCATACCGACGATCCGGTTGCCTCGGCGTTTCCCATCACAAATAAGTTGTCGGATTCGAGCGTCGCAAACTCTTGACCTTCACCCGCGATGAGGTCCCACTAGTGCTTTCAGGTCTCTGCGGTGTCGATATTGACACCAGTGCAAACCCGGAGGCGCGCCATGCTTATCGCAGACATTTTGGAGGTGAAGGGGACCGAAGTGTTGACGGTGCGCCCCACCGATACCGTCCGCAACGTCGCACGCCGGCTCGTCCAGGAAAACGTGGGCGCTCTGGTCGTGAGTTCGGGCGGCAGCACCCTCGACGGCATCATTTCCGAACGAGATATTTCCCGTGGCGTTGCTATCCACGGTGAAAACGTCTGCACATTGCGCGTATCCGATATCATGACCCAAGGCGTCGTGACCTGCGCGCCGGACGATGCCATATCGGACACGGCCCGAATGATGACGGAGCGCCGGATCAGGCACATCCCCGTGAAAGACGGTGCGCGCATCGTCGGCATCATAAGCATCGGCGACATCTTGAAATACCGCCTCGACGAAGTGATGCTCGAGACGCGCGTGCTTCGGGATATCGCAATGGTGATAAGCCGCTGAGCGACTCGTTAAGTCGTATCCCGTTGAACGTCTGCCCGCTCTCTGTCTTGTACCTTTGATAGAGAGTTGTTTGTGCCAGCCTGAGTGACGAACTCGGATCTTCCCTTTGCGGGCATGCGCCTTGGGTCAGGCGCCGTGACGAGCCCGCATCCCACAACGATGTCCCCTCACCTCGACATCAAGAGGCACCGACCTTGGGCGGAACGCACTCCCCCCGGGATAACCCGCCGCAAGGAAAAAGAAATGAGGTTCCCCTAAAAGGGCTGAGCGATTCTCAGATACCTCATCCGGCACCCCGAGTGGCGGCGAAACAAGGCAAGACGGCAGTAATGTCCGCATCCGCACCCGGCAGAAAAGAACAATTTTCGACACGAGCTGCATTCTTCGTCTCCGGATTCACCCTCGCCGCCTGGGCGCCGCTCGTGCCTTATGTGAAGGATCGGAGCGAACTGAGCGATGCAGCCTTAGGCCTTCTTCTATTGTGCCTCGGCGCCGGTTCCGTCATCGCAATGCCGCTAGCCGGTATCTTGTCGAAGCGATACGGCTGCCGGCCGGTGATCCTGTTGGGCGCGCTTTGCATCGTAGTCTCGCTGCCGGTTCTCGCACTAACGTCATCCGTTCCCTTGCTCGTCGTCATGCTTTTTATTTTCGGCTCGGGCGAAGGAACGCTCGATTGCGTGATGAACATCCAAGCGATCATCGTCGAGCGGGAAAGTGGCCGTGCGATGATGTCCGGCTTCCACGGCCTGTTTAGCGTGGGGGGCCTGGCGGGCGTCGGCGTGATGACTCTGGTTCTTTCTTCGGGGGCCACACCGTTCATGGCCGCAATCATCGTTGTAGTCGTCGCAGTCGCAGCGATGGCTGCAGCAGCGCCATACCTTCTGCCCTACGGCGCCGAAGGTGACGGCTCTGCCTTCGCGATACCACATGGCGTCGTGCTCCTCATCGCGCTTCTTTGCTTTGTCATGTTTCTGGCCGAGGGCGCTGTCCTGGACTGGAGCGCGGTCTTCATGACCGACAACCGGAACGTCGATCCATCGATGGGCGGCGCAGCTTATGCCGCTTTTGCCCTTGCGATGACCATTGGCCGATTGACGGGTGACGCCGTCGTCGAACGGATCGGACGTAGAGTTGTACTGCTTGCAGGTCCGCTTTGCGCCGCTATCGGCCTGCTAATCGTAACACTCGTGCCCTACGCGTGGGGAACGATCCTCGGCTTTGGTCTTGTCGGCATCGGCAGCGCGAATGTCGTTCCGATCTTTTTCACGGCGATCGGACAGCAGACGACGATGCCCGAGCACATCGCCGTGCCGGCCGTGACCATGATCGGTTACTTCGGCATCCTTACGGGCCCTGCGGCCATCGGCTTCGTCGCACAAGTCATCGGCCTGCCCATGGCATTTGCCGCAGTCGCGATCCTCGTTATCGGCGTCGCCGTCGGCGGCCGTTGGCTACGGGTCTGATCGACTGGCGCCGCACTTCAAAGAGCCGCGCGCCTGTGCGTCGACACTGGCATGGCACTTGCCGATCGTCACGCGCGGCGTGGCCGTGCCTCTCCGGCGCGCGAGCTCTCGAGCATCCGCCGGACGAATTTGCTATCGGCCACGCGGCATTGCACGAACGCGGAATACGTCTCGAATGCCGTTCGAAAGTGGAAATCCTTAAGCGACGTCCAAGCGGCCTTCCTCAATAGTGCGTACCGGTTGCGCCGGCTTTGGCCGAGATACCGCTCTTTCGCAAGCGCGGAAATGGCACGCGCCGCAGCGACTGTCATCGATGCGCGGCGCTTCTCGAATATCGCATCTATAGCGTGGTACGCGGTCCCGAGGTCCTGCACGATCCTGCCGTGTTCGCTTGAACGCGCCATGAGTTCTTCAAAATTGGGAATTCCTGAAAGTCCGTCACATGGGTCTGTGCCCGAGCGCGCTCTCTCCCGAGCAGCGTAAAGAGCAAGATCGCGAGAGAACGATTGGCGGGATCGAAACTGCTCCGACACTGCCTTCGGATGCACGCGGTGGTGCACGAACACGTCCCCAAGATTCTCGATGGGATGCTGTTCCGACAATCTCAGCCAGAGATCGAAATCCTCGGCATGCTCGAATGGCGCGCGGTAGGCGCCGCAAGCGAGCACGGCTTCCTTCCTCATGACGACCGAGGGATGAGAGACCACACAACGGCCGTGCTCATAGAGCTGTCTCCGCACCTCTCGACTGGCCAGAGGAAAGGCGGACGTATCCCCGGTCGGAAAACCGTCTGCGTCGATCAACAGCACTTGCGAGCCGACCGCTGCCACCTTTGGCGAGCGCTCGAGATAAGCGATTTGCGCCTTCAATCGGCCGGGAAGCGAAACATCGTCGGCATCCATCCGCGCGACAAGCGCCGTCTCAGCGGCATTCAATCCGCCATTGAGCGCTCTTACGATCCCGAGCGGCGGCTGGTGAATGATCTGGAGCCGTCCGTTCCAACGCAAATCGGAGAGTATGGACGCGGTTCGATCGTTCGATCCGTCGTTGATGACGATGAGCTTGTTGATGAACTCCGCATCTGGAACCAAGCTGGAAATGGCGCGAGCAATATATTTTTCGCCGTTTCTTACCGGCATAATCACATCGATTTTTGGCATTGTCCCATCCCCAAATCGTCATGGCTTTTGAAGACATGCGATGTCGCATGGTCGAAAAATCCGCCAAACGGCGTGACGCACTTGGACTAAGGAGAACTTCAGTTACGCAACTGAGATCGACAGCCGGCAATCGGCTGCGGAGGGATCATCGAGTTTTCAAGGGATCGCCCATGTTGCGCGCGCAACAGCGCGCTCAACGATACTTTGTGATGAGGCACGCGCCTCCGGTCTTACGAATAAATTTCGCACCGATGCGTCTCCGCACGAGCCAATATCAAGACAGTATATTTTTCAGGTGCACAGAACGCGCAAATCGCCCGCTCTGATGTCTATGAAAAAATCGATGATGAAATATTCAAAATCGCGAAGCATGTACGCGCACTATCAATGCAACCGTCCTATCGTAAAGATCCGCACGCGTCTATGTTCTCGCGGCTCACCACCAAGCCAATCGTCGTTTCGTCAACAGCACTTTCGCGGCCACGCTCATTAAGCTGCAGATCGACTCCGCTTGATGGCAACCGGGCGTGGATGTTCCCATTGAATTGGCAACCAGTATTGAGACCCGATTGGTGCACCCGGCGAGCACAACACCGCTGATCATTGCGCCACTCTGGCCCATAATCTCAAATGACGTCACAACGCTGCACAAATCGAACGGTTCGATCACGGATCAATCAACCAATCGAAAGTCTTTCAATAGGAATTGCGGCCATTCATTTGTAAAAGGGTTGGAGTCATTTACGAGTACGAGCGGTTAGCCCATGATTTCAGACAGCATCGGTCTGCCGCAGATAGTTGCAATACTCATACTCTGTCAAAGAGGAGCCGAGGAGCTGTACTCGGCGCGCAATACCCAGGAATTGATCGCGGCGGGTGCCGAAGAAGCCGGCCGTTCGTATTACCCTGTCGTCGCCACGACGCATCTGGCATGGATCGCTAGTCTCTTTTTCCTGATACCTGCTAACGCACCGGTATCCTCCATTTTGGCGGCCGCCTATATCCTGCTGCAAGGCGTGCGCTATTGGGTCATTGCCTCGCTCGGGCGTTTCTGGACGCACCGCATTCTTACGCTCAAGGGCGCGCCTATCGCCCAGAGTGGGCCCTATCGATATTTCCGCCATCCCAATTATGCGGTCACGATTGCCGAGACGTTTCTATTGCCGGCCGTCTTCGGCGCATTGGCGCTCGGGATTATCATGTGCGCGGTGTGGACTGCCGTTCTCGCCTACAAGATCGAACTCGAAGACGAAGCACTTTCGGCCAGACGCGCGCTTTCCGAGCAAAACCTTGACAAACAGCGACCCCTCACCTGACGAAGCGCCGCTCGGCAACGCGACGGCCGACGCCATAGCCGTCGGCGGCGGCCTTGCAGGCTCCGCTTTCGCGCTCGAACTCGCGCGTCACGGCGCGAGTGTGATGATCTTCGAACGCATGGGCGGTCCACATCACAAGGTCTGCGGCGAATTCTTGAGCGATGGGGCGCAGGCTCTGCTGAGCTATGTGGGCATCGACGTTCATGCCCTCGGCGGCAGCTCGATCGATACCCTATGTCTTGCGAACGGCTCGAAGCAGGCGCACGCCCGCCTTCCCTTCAAGGCGGTCGCCGTTTCGCGTTTCCTTCTCGATGAAGCGGTCGCGAAGGCGGCAGAACACGCCGGCGCAAAAATTTTTCGCGCGACATCAGTCGAGGGCATCGAGCATAGCGGCGACTGCGTGCGCGTTCGGACGGCACGTGCGACTTTCGAATGCCGCGCGGCGGCGTTAGCGAGCGGCAAGCACAACATTCGCGGTCTTCCACGGCCCGATGGACCGATGGTCGGCTTCAAAATTCACGTGCGCCCCACACAAGCGGCGCGCGCCGCGTTGATCGGGATAGTTCATTTGATCGCGTTCGCGGGCGGCTATCTCGGCTTATGCATGGTCGATGATCAAACGCTTTCGATTGCGTGGAATATCAATTCGGATGTTCTGCGTTTCATTGGAACAAGTTGGGCAGCTCAATCAGCCTATGTCGCGATGCAGTCGCGCATGTTCGCCGACTTCATAAGCGGTGCGACGCCTGTATGGGAAAAGCCGCTTGCCGTCGCCGGACTCCCCTATGGTTTCATGCGATCGGCAACGATTTCGCCGGCGATCTATCCGGTCGGCGACCAGTTGGCGGTCATCCCGTCATTCGCAGGGGATGGCACAGCGCTCGCTTTGGCATCGGGGATTGCAGCCGCTCAGGCTGTACTGAAATGCGAGAGCGCGCCTGACTTCCAGGCCCGCATGCTCGCGAACTTCAAACCGCAGTTTACCCGCGCGGCAGCCCTCGATCGGGTTATTGCCGGAGCACTGCTTCGCCGCGTCGGAATTGCCGGCGCGCGCCTCTTCCCCGGCATGGTGACGATGCTCGTCTCCGGAACACGGCTGCGCGGCCTCGACGGCTTGACCGCATCGCCTGATGCGCGGAACTAGAGATCGAGCACGACGAAATAGGCTGAAAAACCGGGCCCAAACGCCGCTAACAGATGCCGTCCTTTGTCTCCGGAGGCCATAGCTCTCTCGAGGATGAACAGCGCGGTCGCCGACGACATGTTCCCGAAGTCGCGCAGCACATCCCACGAATGCGCCAGCAGCGCCCTGTCGATACCGAGAACATCTTCCGCGGTCTCGAGTACCTTGCGTCCGCCCGGATGAAAAAGAAATCCCTTGAAATCGCGCACCGACATGCCGCGCCTGCCGACGAATTCCTTCACCACCTGACCGAGATTGTTACGCATCAATGTCGGAAGTTCCGGGCTGAGCACCACGCCGAAGCCGTCGCCTTTGACATCCCAACCCATGATATGTCGCGTGTTTCGCCAGGTGTGCTCCCCAAAGGTAAGCACCACAGGCTTTTCGCCATCGCCGCCTTCACTCGTACTATTTGCAGATGTCCTCAGCACGACGCCCGCAGCGCCGTCGCCGAATAAGGCGGCCGCAACGAACATCGCCATGCTCGGGTCGTTAGGACGCGCGCAAAGGCTGCAGAGATCAACGGTGATGAAGAGGACATTCCGGCCCGGCCGCCCTTGAGCGAAGCGCGCCGCGCGTGCGAGCCCCGCAACGCCACCGCCGCAGCCAAGACCGAAAATCGGCAACCGCTCGACATTCGGCGAAAAAGGCAGGCGGTCCATAAGGAGCGCGTCGAGGCTCGGAATAGCGAGCCCGGTGATCGTATTGGTGACAAAGGCGTCAATATCCCCGAGCGACAACCCCGCACGAGCAGTAGCGTCCAGCGCGACCTGCTCGAGCAATTTCAACGCATGCTCTTGGAAGACCTCGGTACGCTCTTCCCAGGTATGCGGTCGCTGATACCAATCGGTCGGCTGACACGTGTATCGATAATCGATGCCTGTATTGGCGAAAAGTCCGTGCAGGCTTGCAAACTGCGGATAGATCATTGCCGCGTTTGCGAGTGCATCCCTCTGACTGATTTTGTAGGGAGGATTGGCGGAAGCAATCGAGAGAATTTCAACGGGCAGCCCAAGGTCGGGCCTGTGCGCGTGCTTCGCGAGATCAACCGGCAGCACTGTCATGGATCGTTCCCATGGGTCGAGAAGGGCGATGTGCCGCCTACGCCGCTTTTCGCCTACAGCAATCTTAAGGCACTATGCAGTACACTGCCAATTCTGCTTTACCAGCATGCTTACCTGTGGACTAAGACGTCCGAATACGGCCGAATTCGCTCAAGTCTTCGGCGCAGTCTCCGTCAAAAGTCATAGAACCGGAATTGAGCAAATCTGCAATTTTCATTCGATTGCCCGCTGTGAGTGCAACGCTCGTTAAAGCACCGGCGGGTCAACCACGTCGTTGATATCGCCAATTATGGGCCGACGCGGAAACTGAAGCTGCCCTGGGATTTGTGAGTATCAGCCGAAAGCACGTGCCACTTGACTGTGTAAGATCCGGGCGAAAGATTTTTGACGCTGGCATGCAACGTATTCCCGGAAGCGCTGCTACCTCCGTCGACTTTATCTCCGTTTGAATTTCGCACTTCGGCCCCGCTGGATTTCGGATCGAGCGCATCAGTGAAATACAAGGTTACGGAATCTGGAGAAGTGCTGACCGTGCTTCCGACATCAGGGCTCGCGTGATCCAGCAGCGCATGCGCCTCAGCAGTGGACCCTCCTGCAGTCAGCACCAGCAGAACTATGGCGATCGCATTATTGGAATTTGCCATCGACTTCTCGCTCCATTGATTGGACGCTCTCTTGGACAAACGCCTGTTTGCGCGTGCACGCGTCCTTTGCCTTTTATACACGCTGGGAACTGCGCTTATGGAGTATCGTTATTGGACGATAACAGGTGCGGAACAAGTCACTAGCATCGATGGCTTTTATAAAAATGCCAGAATTATTGGCTGCTGATGTACATCAGCGGCGCGGAAAATATTCGAACAATGTATTGCGCAGTATCGCCGCCCATAACCTGTCTGCCTGTTATGCCGACGATGCAGCATTGCATAGCGTAGAGTTCCAAGCGTTTATGGAGGTGCATATGAACCGGGTACAAGTCGAGCAGCAAAGCTATCAGATGCCGCCGGAGGATGGGTTTACCGTTGCGCGCTTTCTCACGGTCGCGGACATCGAGCGATCGGCTCGATTTTACGAAACGGTCTTCGGAGGTCGTATTCTGAGCAGAGGCGATAGCAGCGGCGCGCCGGGATACATCCAGATCGCGAACACGTGGCTCCTTGTCAACGTCGGTGGCGGTCCGACACCCGACAAACCATCGGTGACGCTCAGCGTCCCAGCCGACCCCGATTCAGTCAGCAGCTTTATGAATATCCGCGTTGCGGATATTCAGGCATGCTTTGAACTTTGGAAAAGCCGAGGAGCCGAGTTTATTGCGGAGCCAAAGGAAAAGTACGGCGAGACGCGCTGCTACATTCGCGATCCTGATGGCTATATTATAGAAGTTGGACAAAGAAAGCCGGATTTCATTTACGGCTAAACAACAAGACACATGAAAACATCGGAGTTGACCGCGCACACCATCGGCGACGTGAGGGGCCGAAGGAAGGATGTTTGTTGACCGCAGCGTTCGGCGCGCAGCATGTGTGCTTGGGTGGCGCAAAACGCGAGCCGAGATCGGAATAATGTTTGGGAACGGTCTGCAGATTTGCTAGTGGCGGGCCGAGGACGACCAAACTGAGAACTACGTCAGGGGGCACGACATGCAGATCCGCAATGAAACCATCGGTGACATCCCGGCAATTAGCCGACTTGTCACTGAAGCCCTCCTGATGCTTGCGCAATCCACCGGAACCGAGGCGAGAATCGTCGAGGAGCTGCGGAGAGATGGCGCACTTGCCCTCTCGCTTGTGGCCGAGGAGGAGGGCGAGATAATCGGTTATCTGGCCGCCTCGGCAGCACGGATCGACCGCCAGGACGGCTGGAGTCTGATCGGCCCGCTTGTCGTTTTGCCGTCAAGGCATCGCCAGGGTATCGGCACGGCCCTGATGGCCGAAGCTCTCCGCCGACTGCGGACGACCAGCCGGGGCGCGGCGCTGGTGGGCGACCCCGCCTACTATGGCCGGTTCGGCTTCCGAACTTTCCCCGGCCTAGGCGTAGCTGGCTGTCCTCCCGAGGTGGTTCAGGCGTTACCGTTCGACGGCGCCGAGCCGCGCGGCGAACTGATTCATCATCCGGCGTTCGGTCTGCACCAACAGGAGTGACAGCAGATCCGGCTGTATATTAGCGATAAGGCGCAGCACCGCTGGGCCGTGATCGACCGGGCTACAGTGAGGAATCGGCGGTTTGCTATGCCGCTTGGTGATGATGTGGTGATCGGCGGCCAATGGCGGAGGGGGTGGGATTGGAGCCTCTATTCCTAGGACGCTGATAATACTGATGGCCGTGAAGCCATCCGGTTATCCATTTAATCACGCATTTCGTGCTGCCTTCCTCCAAGCGTCATTCATAAGGAGCCGCTTTCGTCGGAACTGCTTGAGACATCGAAGTAAGCCTATCCGTCGACTCTGCCCAGGCGGTTCAAACGATGACTTGGAGAGTGATCATGACAGCCTGGTCACGCGTTGTCGCGCTTGCTGATCAGACACCCGTGTCTCGAAACCGCTATGTCGACTTCCTGAGAGCGGTATCGATGCTGGTGGTCGTTGTTGGTCATTGGTTGGCCGCCGCGCCCTACTTCGACGCAAGTAACACGCTGGTCAACGTTCACATCTTGACTGTCGCTCCCTGGACGGCCTGGCTCACGTGGGTCCTACAGGTGATGCCTGTCTTCTTCATGGTCGGCGGATATGCAAATGCCATCAGCTGGCGCGCAGCACGGCGCGACGGCAAATCGTACAGCGTCTGGCTTGAAGGCCGCCTGCGTCGTCTTCTTTGGCCGCTCATCCCCCTGCTCGTTGCCTGGGTGATGATCGTCGCGATCGAGTACGCCCGCGGTGTGCGGCCGGAGCTCATCAGTTATGGCTCGCAAGTGGCATTCATTCCGATCTGGTTTCTCGCGGTATATATTGGAATGGTTCTCCTCGTGCCGGTCATCGATGCGGTGTGGGCGCGATTTGGTATGGGATCTTTCTGGGCACTGACCGTTGCCGCAGTCGCTATCGATCTCGCGTACTTCGGCTCCGGCTTGAGGTGGATCGGCTTCGCCAACTACGTGTTCGTCTGGGCCGCAATTTTTATGCTCGGATACGCATGGCTCGACGAGCGGCTCTCCGGCACAGCAACGATGCTGGTCTGTGCCGGAATCGGCCTTGCTGCGCTGATCTTTCTCGTTCGCGTCGGGCCGTACCCGGTATCCATGATCGGCGTCCCCGGCGATCCGGTTAGCAACACGACACCGCCCAAGGCTACGCTTATAGCGCTCGCAATATTGCAAGGCGGACTGATACTCGCCGCGCAGCGGCCAGCACGGCGCTGGCTGGACGGCCGCGTTCCATGGACGGCGACCGTGGCAATCAATAGCTGCATCATGACGCTTTTCATCTGGCATCTGACAGCCACTACGCTTGTCGTTCTTGCGGCTTATCTCGCTGGAGGTATCGGCCTGCATGCGGAGCCGGGAAGCGCTGAGTGGTGGTGGATGCGAATCCCTTGGGTCCTGGCCAATGCCATCGCGCTCATTCCTCTTATCCTGCTGTTCAGCAGGTTTGAGCGTGCGAGCACGCGTGACGGCGCGCCACTGCCCGCTTGGAATTACGTGCTCGGCGCAATCTCGACAGCCGGTGGCCTCGTGCTGCTCGCGGCACACGGAGTTGGGGGATATGGATGGTTTGGGCTCAACGTATGGGGCCTCTTGTTGGCTTTCACGGGCATCGGCCTCGTTGCACGCAGAGCCGACGTTCCTCGTACAGACTGACGGTCCTCGCCGAAGACGTGTATCCATTCGTCAGTCACGAATGCCGCCGCAACGCCCCCTTCACCAGCGCTCGCAATGCGCGTTCCTCGAGACCTGCCGGCGCCGCCAGGCCAAGGCGCTCAAGCGCCGCGGCTTCCGACGAAGTCACTGTCGCTCCGGTCAATCCCGCCAGAAAAATGCGAAGCAACTCGAGATGAGACTCGCGTTTGAGCGCAAGGAGGGGCGTAACGAGAGACTGCTCCACCGTACTCATATCGCTGCCCAGCGGAAACATCGGCAAAAGCCCTTCGCGCCGCGCTGGCCCCAATGCCGCCTCCAGCCGTTCGGGACTATTCGCGATTGCATCGCTGGGCAGGGAAAATGAGGGCTCGAGTTTGCCGGCGCGTTGCGCTTCGTTCCGGAGCGAGTGCTGAAATCTGCTGTCAGCAATACTGATCATTGCGGCAATCGTGTCCCGGTCCGACTTACCTTTGATGTCGGCAATACCGTACTCTGTGACGATGATGTCTCGGAGGGCGCGCGGGATGGTCGTGTTGGCGTAGGTCCAGGTAATGTTGGATCCGACTTTGCGTCCTTGATAGCGTGTGCTCCGGACGCCGATAATGGCACGAGCATCTGCGAGTTCGTGCGCCATGGTGACAAGATCGTGCTGGCCTCCAACACCGCTTACGACCCGCCCGTCCTCGAGAGCATCTGATGAGACCGCACCCAAGAGCGTCGCAGTCAATGCTGTATTGATAAATCGCGCATGCCGGCGTTCGGCGCGCTTGCGCTCTGCATCGCCCGTGAGGGTGTTAGTGTAAGATACGGCTGTCATGGAAATCTCAGCCAGCTCTTCAGCGGGCATTTCTCGCAAATGGCGATAAAATGCTTGATTGCCGATAAAAAATGCCGCGTGCAGCAATGCGGTTTTGCCATCGAGTGTGGAGACCCGGCGCTTCAAGACCCGGGCGTTCTTCAGGGCGAGAAAGCCATCGACCAACATCTCCGTGCAGCCATAGAGTCCAACCGCGAAAGGGTTAAGCTCGGCACTTTCTGGAGGCGGGGAGCCGAGACGCTTGAGAAGGTCACGGAACACACCATTGTTAGTGTGACGTAATACGAGCGCATGCGTGAGCGCATCCGAGAACGAGCCGATCCCGATTTGAAGTGTACCTCCGTCCTTGACCAGACACGCCGCATGCAGAGCCATGGCGAAGTCGGCAAGGGACACCGGTTCTTTAGGCGGGGCGAACAGACCGTAGTGGTGGCTTTCAGGATCTAGAACCGCGTCGAATTCCGCCAGCTCGATCTCCGCCTCGCCAGGCATGTAAGGGAGATTTGTATTGAGTTCAGCGGCGAAAATCGTTGGCTTCTCTGTCCGCCGACGAGCAATGTACGGCAGGATATCCAACGTAACGTCAGTGTTGGAACTCAGGCTCACACGCGGCGCGCTCCGATGGGGGGCGACGAGTTGGGCGAACACATTCGTTTCTGCGCTCTCCAGGTATCGAGCTACGTGAGAATAGTTGAGACAGATGTAGCTGCGTTGCGTCCGCTTGTTCGCCAGCGACGCGCCTGCAAGCAAGAAGAATTCATTTATCCGGATGTTGGGAGGTAACCGGTCCTGCTGCTGGGCTGCCGCGTAGAGCGGCTCCGGGCAATCGTCAAAAAGTCGGTCGAGAAGCGGCTGGGCGAAACGGCGCTCTAATGAGGAGCGAAGATGTGGACGCGTCAGAGTAAGACCGGTGAAGATCGTAAGCTGCACACGCCGGTCTGCCTCAGCCAGGCGATAGAGTGCATCAAGGAGCAGGAGTGGCTTACCGATACTGATTGGAACCGCTAGCCTGATTTCATGACCTATGCGGTCTACGATGGCTTCCGCGCAGCGATCTGCATCATGGAAGACGTCAGGCACAATGTTCTCTCCCTGCGGCTATACCAAGCGGGGTTTGTAGAAGGTTTCCAACGCTACAATCGTCACGACGGTCAGTGGAGCCGCCAAGATAATTCCGAGCGTGCCGAACAGAATGGTGAAAGCAAATATCGCGAAGATCAGAACTACGGGAGGAAGAGAAAGCGTCTTGCTTTGAATGTAGGGTGTAATGAAATATCCCTCGATAATGCTTGTGAAACCGAGAACCACGAGCGCATAAAGCGCGAAGGTGGTCCCTTGCGGAAGCGTTGCCAGGCCCCCAATCATCATGGCGATGATCGTCCCCACATAGGGAATGAAGGACAGAAGGCCGGCGAGCATTGCAAGCGCCGCAGCATCGTGGATGCCGAAGGCCCACAGCCCTATTCCCACAAAAGCTCCATTGATCAGAACGACGAGAAGCTGCGTAGTCAGCCATACCCGAAGCGAGGCGCCGCATCGCTCGATAAATATCTGCACGCGGTCTCTGTAATTTAGGGGAGTAAATCGCAGGAGACCCTGAACGTAAAGATCAGGGCTGAGGGCGAGATACACTCCACCGAACGCCAGAAGAATCAAATAAGCGATTACAGTGCTGACCGACGATATGATCGACGTCAGGTGCGTCGCAGCTGGTGCAGCTATTTTCGAGAGATCGATATCTCCCATGATCTGTTCAAGAAATTGAATCGATGGGTGCGCTTCGAGGGATGTCTTTATTGAGTTTACGGCTTTCGGTATGTCCATCGCAATTTCGTCGAACTGCGCCCAGAGCCGCGATCCATACGTCATGAACGGCCAGGCGACTGCGATGCCGACAACCAGTGTCGCGATTAAAACGGCCACTGCATGAGGAATTTTGGCGAATGCGGTGATCGGCTTGGCTAGGCTGCAAATCGCAATTGCAAAAAGGATCGACGCAAATATTACGAGTAGGACTTTCGACAGTAGAAAGATGATGGCCGCCGCCCCGCCTATGAATCCCGCCAGGTACAAGCGCGAGGTGAATGGACCTGGGTCATTAGTCTTCGGCTGCAGGCTTCGCGACATCGCTAGTCCAGTGCACGGCGGATTGTCGACGTCGTTTCCGACGCCGGCGGTCGGGCGAACCCCGGCACATGATAAAAATAATAATACATGCCAATCCCAAGGCTGATACCCGCGGCCAGCGCCGCGAGCACAATCGCGACCATTACCGCGAAGCGAACGACATGCATCCGCGACCTCTGCTCCGGTACCGAGCCCTGTCGAACTTTAGCGTTCTTGAATGGGATGTGTTCCAACCCACTTGTCGATGTTTCTAAATTGCCAGCCTATTCCGACCGCGGTTAGTGCCAAGGTCATCAGTGTTGGAAGAATGCCGCCGGCAGTCCGATCGAAAAGCCCCGCCCCTGGCAGAAGCAGATGAGCACCCGCCATGATCAGGACCGCGCCGCCGAATGCGGATACGCAAATAACGAACAGGTCAAAATATTTCGGCACGATATTTGCGCCGAGAATACCGCCGACGACGGCCAAACAGGTGCCTAAGAACCCGCCGCCCGCACTATCCAAATTGAACAACGAAGCAAGCGAAAGGCCGAACAGGGCACCGCCTGAGATGCCAAGCAGAATGCGCCGATACGGCTCGAGGGAATACGCCATCCCGCCTAGAAAAAGCGCACCGAAAACGCCGATGATAATCGCCATCGATCCGATGTCGCCAGTCAGCGACCGGCCAAGAAGGAGACCGATATCGAAGCCAACCAGCCCGTAGAACAGGGGCAACCAAGCGTAAAACAAGAATAGGCCGAATGCCATGATCGCAAGGCCACCGATTACTAGGAGTATTGCAAATGACATGCTTCCATCTCCGTAGTGCTCTCGCGGCCGGGTATCGCGGCGTAACTAGCGCCGCCAGAACGCCACCCCAATTCCAACGATGGCTGCTATTATCAAGAAGGCTAAGAGGGCAGTTTGTTTGAGCCAGAGCATCGCCGGTACGGCAATGACCATGGCGACGCCCAGAACACAGAGTTGAAATGAAATATTCAGCCCAGCGAGAAATGTGCCAAGAGCCAGCAGCAACAGAAGCGTGTAACCCGTAGCCGGCCCCGTATACATCGTTTGAATATCGGGCAGCAGCACGATTCTCATCGCTATGATAATTGCCACCCAGTGGGATGCTTGCTTCCAAAGCAGTTCGAAACGACCTTTCTGGTCGTGATCAGGCCAGCCTGTCGTGACGCAAAGGATAGCGGTCGCTATCGCCAATAATTCCCAATAGCGAACGAGAGGCGTGTGCGTAACGCTGGTAAAGGCGACACCGGCAATCGTCAGCGCCAGCACCACGAGATAGGGCAGCGTTCGCAGAAGCAGATCTTCTTTGCGCGTATGCCCCGGGGGTTCGACGGAAACGTCCGTCGAATTTCGTGAGCTTATCGGCGACCCAGTGTCAGTCACAGATTTTCCTCCCTGCATCAGGCAGGCTTCTTGCGAAGCCCCGAACGGGGACCCACTCAGGCAGCGTGCGGCGTACCGGACACAGATGCAGGAGGCGCGGCAGCAATGGCATCGCGCAACGCCTTCTCTTTGCTGTCATCGAGCGATGTCTTGAGGACGACACCGCCAGTTCCTCTGATGGCGTCCAGGACCTTGTCGCCTGTCATCTTTTTGACCTGCAGAAATAGTGCCGCGTCACCGGGGTGCAGGTTGGCCGCCAGCTCCTTCATGAAAGCATCGTTGATGCCATAGTCGCTCAGTGCGCCACCGACTGCGCCCGAAGCCGCGCCAATTGCGGCTCCTAAGAGGGGCATCAAAAAAATCATGCCGATCAGAGTGCCCCAGAACCCGCCCCTTAGAGCGCCGGTTGCCGTCGTGTTGACAAGTTGGTTGAGCTTGACTTTGCCGTCCTCTCGCTTGACGGCAATGACCGCATCGCCAAGCTCGAGCAGGTATTCCTTCTGAAGCGAAGCGAGCTTCGTTCGCATTTTCTCGGCTTTCGCCTCGGACGGATAAACAATCACTACGAGATCAGACATTGCGGACCTCCGGGGTAGCGCGGTTGTTGAACGTCACTTCAAGCTATGGCCCCGTCGCTCGAGCGGAGCGGCAAGATGCAATGGGCGAATCTGAAAACACGTACGTTGCCGCGCAATGATGCGGCGTCGGGAAGCCTCCCAAGTTTGGGACCGGCTTCTCATTTTCTCTGCGCTTGATATCTGACAGCGAGCCGGTGAACGTCCGGTCAAGAAACATATTAAATAGATTGCCATTCGCGCCGCGAACGCGTTTCAAGGCAAGCGTCACAATATAAGATGCTGAAATATAATATATTTTTTTTGATTGGCGGAGGGGGTGGGATTCGAACCCACGAGACCCTTACGAGCCTACACGCGTTCCAGGCGAGCGCCTTCAACCACTCGGCCACCCCTCCATCGCAATCGCGAAGCAGCGCACTTAACCCATCCGCGCGCCAAGCGCAACGCCGCTCGATGAAGTCTTGATGCTTGACCGCCGCCCGTCGCGGTCACACAAAGGCACCCGGTCAACGAGCAAGCGCGAATATGACCAGCTCAGTGCTACTCAAAATCTTTGCCGGACTGGCCGCATTAGGCGTAATTGCCTATTGTTGCCTATGGTACGCGACCGGCGAGCCAAGCAATCCCTGGCTGCTACGCCTCGCGCTGGCCGCCTTCCTGATCACGCTCGTGATGAGCGTCGTGAACCCGGAAACCCGCCCCAGATTGATGCTGCGGTTTCTCGCCGCGCTCTTTGCGTTATTTACGCTCATCGCCTTCGCGGCCGATGTTTCGCGACCGCCCGTCGACGGCAGCTCCGGCGCCATCTCATTGATGCAGCATCTGCAAACGTGGTCGCCCGCGTTCGTAGCGTCGCTTCAGCGGTCGGCCACGGCCACGGTCGACCCATTCTTCTGGGACCCGGTCCTGACGTCGATATTGAACCTGCCGGGAACCGTGATCTTCCTCCTGCTCACGATTGCCTGCGGTTACCTCGGACGACCGCGCCGCCGGATCCGCATTTTCGCGAACGACTACTGACCGGCCAAATGAACGACACCGTGCCGGCCCTGAAACGAAATGGGATGAGCCTTCGTATACTGGGCATCATCCAAACAATAATAAGAAGGAGCCAATCCATGTTCGCCAGGCAGCATGTCGTTATGCCGTCCGCGGAGTCGGCGCCCAAGGGCCGCCCGACCCCAATTCTCAGCCCCGACGCCGAGCACTATCTCTTTTCGCAGCCGTTGAACCCGCCCTATCCCGCCGGGCACGAGGTCGCAATATTCGGCCTCGGTTGCTTCTGGGGCGCCGAGCGGCTGTTTTGGGAGCTGGGTGACGGCATCTGGATCACCGCGGCAGGCTACGCAGGCGGTTATACGCCCAACCCGACGTATGAGGAGGTCTGCTCCGGCCGCACTGGCCACACGGAAATCGTGGTCGTCGTCTTCGATCCGAAGGCCATCTCCTACGACACGCTCCTGAAGACGTTCTGGGAAGCCCACGATCCGACCCAGGGCTTCCGTCAGGGAAACGACATCGGCACACAGTACCGGTCAGCGATCTATACGACGACGCCAGAGCAGCAAGCTGCCGCCGGGGCATCGCGTAAAGCCTACGAAGAAGCGATCGCGGGCAAGGGCTATGGCCCGATCACGACAGAGATCAGGCCGACCGGTCCGGTCTACTTGGCCGAAGGCTACCATCAGCAGTACCTCGCCAAGGTACCGCATGGATACTGCGGCCTCGCCGGAACGGGCGTCGCATGCCCGAAGCCCGCGTCCGCCGCCTAGGCGGCGAAAGCGTTGGGCGGCCGACACCCCGCAGGGGAGTCGGCCGACGCAATCAAAGACTCGCGCCAAGGCCGTCAGCCATGCCCAAAGGGGCTGGCTGGCGGCCTTTCTATTTCGGATCGACCGTCGCGGCCTTCTTGAGATGCGGACGAAGTGCCGGGCTATTGGCCAAATGCGCCGGAAGCCCCTTCTCGCCCGGCACAGCCGCAGCATTGGCAATTGTCGCGTGAACAGCGGCGGCTTTCGCCAATGTCTTCTTGACTTGCAAAGGCGTCATCAGCGCCTCGAGAGGTACAGCGACGGGCTCAGGTCCGGAAGCAAGCACGGCTTGGCATTCTTTCGGCAGCTCGGCCAGCATGAGCGGCGCCTTCGGCGGCTTCACACCCGGAACTGGCGGAACGGGCTCGAGCGGCGTCTTGGACGGAATGACTTTCGCCAGCCATTGATCGACTTCCTTCCCGCAACCATCGTCCCCCGTCGGCGGCGGCTGCGGCGCACATCCCGCGAAACCCTCCGGGCACTTGATGCGCATGTGGAAGTGATAGTAGTGCCCGAACCACGGCCTCACCTTCCCGAGCCACTTGCGGTCCGTATCTTTGGTCTGGCAAAGCGCCTTCTTGATCGCAGGATGCACGAAGATGCGCTCGACCTCCGGATAGGACGCCGCCCGCTTGATGAGCGCGGTCTGCTTTTCGGTGAAAATCTGCGGATCGACGGCAACGCTCGTGGAATCGAGCATCGACGTCGCCTGCATCTCCTCGCGCTCTTTCGGAGTGAGACGGCGATCAGGCATCGGCGTCAACCAGATATCGGCATCGAGCCCGATCTGGTGGCTGGCGTGCCCGGTGATCATCGGCCCGCCGCGCGGCTGGGCGATGTCGCCAACGAGCAGTCCCGGCCAGCCGTCAAGCTTTTGCGCATCCTTGGCAAAACGTTCGACGAGCGCGATCAGCTTCGGATGGCCCCAGTTGCGATTGCGCGATAATCGCATCTCCTGCCAGGCAGGACCGTCGATCGGCAACGGTACGGCGCCCGCCAGGCAACCACGCGAATACGTTCCGATGGCACGTGCTTCGAGCTTCGCCGGAACCTTGGCCGCGCCGAAAAGATTTTTTGCCCCGATGAATTTCGGCCAGACAGGCGTTTTGGACGGCTCCGCCTGTTCGGTTCCCGGAATAGGCTCGACCTTGATCGAGACCGGACGCGCCTTCGACGAACTCGGCGCAGCTCCCGACGGATGTTTCGTCGTCACGGATCCCGTGGTCGTGTCCGTCGAAGAAGAGGCGGTCGGTGTCGCACTTGTCGCTTGCGACTCCTCGCCTTCCGGCCCGCTTTCGTTCGAATTCGTCAGCACACCGCTTCTCGGCACGAAAGCCGGTAGCGGCACGTGATGACCGGAATCGGCGTGATTGCCGTTATCGGGACCAACAGGATCAGGATGCGCGGGATCGGCCGCAACCGGAACGCCGCTCGAGGCATCGACCTGCTGAGGGTCGGCGCGGAGCGGTCCGATGAAATTCAAGACTGACAGCGGCACGCCCGGCCATTGGAGCAGCGGAGCCCAAACCATGGCCATCGCACAGAAGACCGCGAGCACCAGTAACCTTGCGGCCCTCATGCTTTGTCCCCGTTTTTTGACATCGCTCATCCTAGACCATACTCGGGCGAAATTCTGACCCAAAAGCGATTTCAGTTGCAGTGTTGCCTGACGCCACATTAACGAACCATGGATAGCGGCATTAGCTCCATTGCGAACACATTGTGAAACGTCTTCAGAAGGTTACCGAACCCGTCAGCGCCGAGGCGACAACGAAGGCCGCGCCGGCATTTCGAATTGATAGCGGCCCATCCGCTGCCGAAGCTCGCCTGATTTTAGCGCACGGAGCCGGGGCGGGGATTACATCTTCGTTCATGGAATCGTTTGCCGCGCTTCTCGGTGAACGAGGCGTCACCCTCACCCTCTTCGAATTTGCTTACATGGCGAGCCGCCGCGAAGGCGGCCCCAAGCGGCCGCCGCCCAAAGCCGAGAAGCTCATTGGCGAGTACAGGGACGTGGTCAGCGCAATCGCCGCCGAAAACCCGCGCCAAAAGCTCTTCATCGGCGGCAAGTCCATGGGCGGGCGCGTCGCGAGCATGCTGGCCGACGAGCTTTACGAAGAGAAGAAGATCAGCGGCCTCGTATGCCTCGGCTACCCGTTTCACGCCCCGTCCACGCCGGACAAGCTGCGCACCGAGCATTTGAAAAAACTTCGCTGCCCGGCGCTGATCGTCCAAGGCGAGCGCGATCCGTTTGGAACCAAAAGCGAAATCAAAGCGATGCGGCTTCCCAGGAAAATCACTTTCGCCTGGATGAGCGACGGCGATCATGATTTCGGTCCGCGTGGAAATTCGGGGTTCACCCGAAAGGGCAACCTTGCGGCCGCCGCAGACGCCGTTGCGGCATTTATCGCGGAGCATTCGGCCGCGCGTTGACGCTGACCTCCGAGACACCTACGGTGCGCGCCTTCGCCGCAAAGCAAGCCTTTGTAATATCAACCACACCCGACCGCAGCAGCATCAGATGACCGCACTCGTCTTCACCACCGAGCAGGCCGCAGCCAGCAAAGACTCCAAGGCTTGGCCGTTCGAAGAAGCACGCCGGCTCATCAAACGCCTCGAGCGCCTGCCCGACGGCGACACAAAAACCGTCCTCTTCGAAACGGGATACGGGCCGTCCGGACTTCCTCACATCGGCACCTTCGGCGAGGTCGCGCGCACGACGATGGTGCGCCATGCATTCGAGACGCTGACCGAAGGCAAGCGCAAGACGCGCCTCCTCTGCTTTTCCGACGATATGGACGGCATGCGGAAAATTCCGGAGAACGTTCCGGACCGCAAGGCGCTAGAGCCCTACCTGCAGATGCCGTTGACGTCGGTGCCCAATCCGTGGGGCGGCGATTACGCAAGCTTCGGCGATCACAACAACGCCATGCTGCGCCGGTTTCTCGACACCTTCGGCTTCGATTACGAATTTGCGAGCGCCACGGAGTATTACAAGTCCGGCCGCTTCGATGAAGTTCTCCTGCGCGCCGTCGAACGCTACGACGACATCATGAAGGTCATGCTGCCGACGCTCGGCGCAGAGCGGCAGGCGACATACAGCCCCTTCCTCCCCATCTCGCCAAAGAGCGGCCGCGTCCTCTACGTCCCGATGAAGAAGGTGGACCCGAAAACCGGAACCATCACGTTCGAGGACGAAGACGGCAAAGACATCACGCTGCCGGTCACCGGCGGCCAGGTGAAGCTCCAGTGGAAGCCGGATTTCGGCATGCGTTGGGTCGCGCTCGGCGTCGACTTCGAGATGTTCGGCAAGGACCACCAGACGAACGCGCCGATCTACGACAAGATCTGCGAAATCCTCGGCGGCGTTCCGCCTGAACACTATGTCTACGAGCTGTTCCTGGACGACAAAGGCGAGAAGATTTCAAAGTCGCGCGGCAATGGCCTGACGATCGACGAATGGCTGACATACGCGTCGCCCGAAAGCTTGGCGCTTTTCATGTATCAGAAGCCGCGAAGCGCCAAGCGGCTGTATTTTGACGTGATCCCGCGCGCCGTCGACGAATACCTGCAATTCCTGTCAGGCTATCAGAAGCAGGAAGCGAAACAGCAGATCGACAACGCGGTCTGGCACATCCATAACGGCGCGCCGCCGAAGCCCGAAATCCCAGTCACGTTCGGCTTGCTGCTGAACCTCGTTTCGGTTTCGCACGCGCACAGCAAGGATGTGCTGTGGGGCTTCCTCGGCCGCTACGCGTCCGGAGCGAAGCCGGAAGACAATCCGATCATCGACCAGCTCGCCGGCTACGCGATCCGCTACTACGAAGACTTCGTGAAGCCGACGAAGAAGTTCCGCACGCCCGACGACGTCGAGATCTCGGCCCTCAAAAGTCTCGACAAGGCCCTCGCGTCGCTTCCGGCCGATAGCGACGGCGACACGATTCAGAACGCCTTGCTCGACGTCGGCCGGGCCATTCCGCGCTATCAGGACCCGACCAAGACCAGCCCAACGGGCGGACCCGGCGTCAAGCTTGATTGGTTCCAGGCGATCTACGAGATCCTGCTCGGGCAGGAGCGAGGGCCCCGCCTCGGCACGTTCGTCGCGCTCTACGGAATTCCGGAAACCCGCGCACTGATCGCCAAGGCACTCAGCGGCGCGCTCGCCAGCGCCTGAGCCCGAGCCGACGGCGAGGCGCGCTGAGATCGCAAAATGATCGGCGCCCGGGAGGGATCTCCGTTTCGGGGCTTAGACGAGAGGCGTCGCAGCCTCTGGTTCTTCCGCCGCTTTTGCCGCCCGCGGTCCGGACCTCTGCCCAAGAATGTCGACGCGCCAGATCCGGTCGATCAATCCGACGAGCCGCTGCTCCCGCGTTTCGATCTGCCCGCGTCGCCATTCGCGCTCGCCGATGACGTCGCGCGTAATGGCGAGCATCGGAGCTTGGCTCGACCCTTTCGAATAAATCTCTTTCTTGTCGTCCCACGACGCGTTGCGCGCGCGGTCGTTGTCCTGCTGCGTGATCAGCACGAGATTGCCGAGGCTTTCGACGAGCTGCGCGCGTTCCTCGGCACTGGGAAACAATTGCCGCCACGGGCTCGAGGCGGCGGGCCGCTGCGGCAGCACATGCTCGATCGTATATTGATCGGGATCGACGGCATCCATCCCGCCCGACAATTCGTCTCCAAGCCGCAGCAGAAGCAGCTTGCAAACCTTCGGATTGCGCTTGTGAAAATCCTTGAGATGAAACGCGATGCCGCGCACTTCGTCCCGCGTCAATTGCAGAACAGGATGCGATTTGTCGATCGGCTCGCCGGAGCGAATGACCTTGACGAACTCCGAGAACCGGCGAACGCGCTTTCCGGACCCCGCGCACAAAAGCCGGGTGAGCATGGCGAGCCGCTCGATCTCGCCAAGCAGAAACGCGGCCCGGGCAGGATCGCGTTTCCAATCCTTGAGCGCGAAAATAGCGGCCGGGGCCCAATCGGCCTCCGGCAAGCGGTTGAGGTATGCAAGCGTCGACTGCATCTCTCGCGGCAACACGCCGTTGCCACCGTTGCGAACGATCGCATACGATTTGGCGAGCGGCAGAAAAACCTCCTTGAAGAACGCCTCCGAACCGCCGGCATCGCGAATGACTTGGCGCACGCCTGAAACGATCTGCAGCCGCCCGTGCCCGTAGATGGTTCTGAGATGTGCGAAAAACGCCTCGAACCCTTCCCCGAGCTCCACGCTCATTTCATCCCACATCGCGACGGCCCATTTGGCGTCGTTGGCCGACATGCGCGCGAGGATGTCCGACTTCAGGATGTCGTTGCGCTGCAGCTTTCTGCCTCGCTCGTTCAGAACGACAAACATCTGATGGGAACGATCGATATCATTGCCGACGATGACGACCACGAAGCACCGGTCCGCGATGAAATCGGCAAGCGCCGTGCGGTCCGAGTTGGTGAGTTCCGCAAGCACGGTCCTGAAGCGGTCACGCACCTCCAGAAGCGTCGCTTCGGGAAGCGAAGGCGAATGAATATTGGCTGGCAGCACCGAGCTGCCGGGCAACAAGACGTTGTCTTCAAAAACGGCGCGCTCGCGGGTCGAAAGGTGCAGCCGGAAACGCTCCGTCCGGAAAAACCGGGTGCCCAGCTGTGCGACGAGCATTCCCTGAACGCGTTTCGAGACGACCTTTCGCGGATCTGTTTCGAGGTCACGCAACACGGCAAGCAGCGTCATCAATGTGACAAGGCGCTGCTGACCGTCGATCACTCCGAATTCGCGGGAAGTCATCTTGGGCGACAGCTTCGCCGTTTCAGCCCCCGGCGCATCCATCAGCACCACGGCGCCGAGGAAGTAAGCAGGTTCCGGCTCGTCGTCGGACAAGATACCGGCGGCTTCCAGAAGATCGTCGAGGAGCTGTTCGGCCTGCTCTCGACCCCAGGAATAGGGCCTCTGAAAAAGCGGGATATTCAGTAGGTAAGGACCGGACAACAATTCTGCAATGCTAAGCGATGCCGTAGGATACACGAATGCCACAACCCTCTTGACTGCCGTTCGCGGGCCCAAGTATTTCGCCTGCAGCTATTAACACGCACCCCGCCAAACTGTTGCGTGCCTAGCCATTCGTGATAGCAACGATCATGCACCAGCGCCACACCCCGGCCGATGCTTCCGATAATCGGATGATATCTTTTCGCACGCATCCGCAAAGTCCAAAATGGAATGAAAAAGATCGTCTACAAAATTGCCACGGCTGATGAATGGTCAAGTGCAATTGAAAAAGGGAATTATGAAGGATCGCTCGACGACAAGCGAGACGGATTCATTCATCTGTCACAACAGCACCAGCTGTCCGGCACATTAGAAAAACATTTCAAAGGCAAACGCGATCTCGTTCTCATCGCCTTCGAGGCGGCCGCACTAGGCGCTGATCTAAAATGGGAACAATCTCGCGGAGGCGAGCTTTTTCCTCACCTCTGCTCCGCTCTTCCCGCTTCTGTGGCTTTATGGGTGCGCCCATTGCAAAAAAATAGTGATGGCGTTCACTGCCTTGACGAGGAGTGGTTCGCGTGCTGACAGGCATCTACCGGCTGACGCGCCCTGCGCTATTCGCGCTTGCTCCCGAGGAAGCACACGAACTCACCGTGCGCGCGCTCGAATGTGGACTCTATCCGCGATCCTTCGGCTCCGACGATCGCGTGCTCTCGCAAACGGTGTTTGGATTGGAATTCAAAAATCCGGTCGGCATCGCAGCTGGTTACGATAAGGACGCCCGCGTACCCGATGCCGTGCTCGGCATGGGTTGCGGCTTCGCCGAGATCGGCACCGTTACCCCGCATCCGCAAAGCGGGAATCCGAAGCCGCGTGTCTTCAGGCTCATCCAGGACAATGCCCTCATCAACCGGCTCGGCTTCAACAATGGCGGCCACGCCGCGGCTCTCGCGCGTCTCGAAGCCCGGATGAACCGCGGCGGTATCGTCGGCGTCAATATCGGAGCCAACAAGGACAGCGTCGACCGCGGCGAAGACTACGTGTTGGGCCTTCTGCGGTTCAGCTCGGTCGCCAGCTACTTTACCGTCAACATTTCCTCTCCGAACACGCCCGGGCTTCGCGATCTCCAAGCGCCCGCCGCGCTCGAAGCGCTTCTCGCACGCATCATGGCCGCGCGGACAAGGCTGACGAATGACGGCGCGCAGCGACGTCCGATCGTCGTCAAAATTTCCCCCGACATCGCCGCCGATGACATAGCGCCGATCGTTGAAAAGCTCGTCGCCTACGACGTCGACGCCATTGCCGTATCGAACACGACCCTCTCGCGTGACGGATTGAAGTCGCCCGAGGCGCGCGAAGCCGGTGGCCTTTCCGGCCGCCCCGCCTTTCAACGCTCGACGGCCATGCTCGCCCGTATTTTCAAGCAGACCGAAGGCCGGATCCCGCTCATCGGCATCGGCGGCATCGACAGCGGCGAGCGTGCGCTCGAGAAAATCGAAGCTGGCGCCACATTATTGCAGCTTTACACCGGCCTTGTGTACGAAGGCCCGAGCCTGATTGGAGAGATCAAATCTTTCCTGACAAAGACGCTGCAAACAGGCGGCCACACCAACCTCGCCGCAATCCGTGGCCGCCGTGCCGACGACTGGGCGGAACGGCCGCTTTAATTGCCGCGTTTTTTTCGACGTCTTCGGAAGCTTCAGCAGGTATAACGGCAAAGTTGCCCATAAAAGCGATTTAGAGTGACCTGAGCGAATTTGCCGAAGCCAAAATTGAGCGTGCCGCGCAAATCCATCAAGAATCCGGAAACGGCCGAGCCGCTTTCCGCAAAAGACGTCGCGCGCAAACCACGCAGCGCCGCGCTGATGGCATCGACGCCGGAGAAAAAGACGCGCCGGACGCGCTCACCTCGCGCGACCGAACCTCTGCCTGCCGAGATCGCCGCGTGGTTCGCAAAGCGCGGTTGGAAGCCACGTCCTCACCAGCTCGCACTTCTCGATGCCGCACGCGAGCGCCGCTCGACGCTACTGATCGCGCCGACCGGCGCCGGCAAAACGCTCGCAGGCTTTCTTCCGAGCCTGATATCGATCCACAACGGCGAGAGGAAGAAAATCGGCGCGGGATTATTCACGCTCTACATTTCGCCGCTCAAAGCGCTTGCGGCCGACGTCGAACGGAACCTGACGCACCCGATCGAGGAAATGGGCCTCAAGGTCCGCACCGAAACACGTACGGGAGACACCTCCCTCGCACGCCGGCAGCGACAGCGCGTGAAGCCGCCGCAGATCATGCTGACGACGCCGGAGCAGGTGGCCCTCCTCCTCAGTCACCCCGATGCGCCTTATCTGTTCGCCGATCTCGATACGATCATCCTCGATGAGCTGCACGCGCTTGCAGCCTCGAAACGCGGCGATCTGCTCGCACTCGATCTCGCGCGCCTGCGCAAGATCGCGCCGAACGTGATGACGATCGGATTGTCGGCGACGGTCGCGCGCCCGAGCGAACTTCGCGGCTATCTCGTACCGCAAACGGAGCCTGAGGAGGTGACGCGCCTATCCGATATCGTCACCGTCAAAGGCGGCGCGAAGCCCGTTATCGAAATTCTCGAAGCCGAAAACGAAATTCCCTGGACCGGCCACACCGCTCGCTACGCGATGCGCGAAGTCTATGAAGCCATCGGCGCGCATAAGCTGTCGCTCGTTTTCGTCAATACGCGCATGCAGGCCGAATTCGCATTCCAGGAACTCTGGCGCATCAACGACGACAACCTGCCGATCGGCCTGCACCACGGATCGCTCGAAGCCGCCCTGCGCAAGAAGGTCGAAGCTGCAATGGCGGAAGGGCGTTTGCGCGCCGTCGTCGCCACATCGACGCTCGATCTCGGCATCGACTGGGGCGACGTCGATCTCGTCATCCATCTCGGCGCGCCGAAGGGAGCAAGCCGCCTGTTGCAGCGGATTGGCCGCGCGAACCACCGACTCGACGAGCCGTCCCAAGCGATCTTGGTTCCGGGTAATCGTTTCGAGGTTCTCGAATGCCGGGCAGCCCAACAGGCGGCGGAAGCCGGAGACCAGGACGCCACGCTATCGCGCATCGGCGCGCTCGACGTCTTAGCGCAGCACGTTCTCGGCATGGCGTGCCAGGCGCCGTTCAATCCCGATGCGCTATTCAACGAAGTGCGCTCGGCGCTTCCCTACGCGGGCCTGACGCGAAGCCAGTTCGATCGCACAGTCGACTTCGTCTCGACAGGCGGCTACGCGCTGAAGTCATATGAACGCTTTGCCAAACTGAGACCGACGGACGACGGCAAGCTCCGCGTCGCCAATCCGCGCATCGTACAGCAATACCGCTTGAATATCGGCACCATCGTCGACGCGCCTCATCTCAAGGTGCGCCTCGTCTCGGGCCGCGGTGGGAAGAAAAATATCGCCCGCATCGGCGGCCGCGTCCTGGGCGAAATCGAGGAACATTTCGCCGAGCAACTGACGCCGGGCGACACGTTCGTCTTTGCGGGTCAAGTGCTTCGCTTCGAAGGCATCAGGGACACCGAAGTTTTCGTCTCGCGCGCCGCCGCCGAAGATCCGATGGTGCCGAGCTACGACGGCGGCAAATTTCCCCTGTCGACGCATCTGGCTAAACGCGTGCGCGACATGCTCTCTGATCCGAGCGTGTGGTCGGGTCTACCAAACCCCGTTGCCAACTGGCTGGAGTTGCAGACCGAACGCTCCGTCGTCCCGGCGCCTGACGAAGTGCTCATCGAAACATTTCCGCGCGGCAATCGGCACTTCCTCGTCGCCTATCCGTTCGAGGGCCGTCTCGCACACCAGACGCTCGGTATGCTGCTGACGCGCCGCCTCGACCGTATCGGCGCAAGGCCCGTCGGCTTCGTCGCCAACGATTACGCGTTGGCCGTTTGGGCGCACGACGACATTTCGAGCCTCATCTCCAATGGCCGGCTGTCGCTCGAAGAACTTTTCGACGAAGACATGCTGGGCGACGATCTAGATGCGTGGCTCGCCGAAAGCGCGCTCATGAAGCGCACGTTCCGCTTATCCGCCGTCATCGCCGGATTGATCGAGCGCAGGCATCCCGGCAAAGTCAAATCCGGCCGTCAGGTGACGATCTCGACCGATCTCATCTATGACGTGCTTCGACGGCACGATCCCGGGCACTTGCTGCTGGAGGCCGCCTGGGCCGACGCTGCCACGGGGCTCCTCGATATCAAGCGACTCGGCGCTTTTCTGGCTCGCATCAAGCACCGAATCAGACATCAAACTCTTGATCATGTATCTCCGCTTGCCGTGCCGGTGCTGCTGGAGATTGGAGTTGAGCTGGTTTATGGCCAAGACCGTGACGCAATTTTACGCGATGCCGCTGACGAGTTGATCCGCGAAGCAACGGGGGATGTGCGGACATGAACATGCTGAAGCCGGAGCGCATCGGGCTCGACGATTTCGCCGACCAGCCTGTGCTCGTTTGCGGAAAAACTTTCGTCGCGCATAAGTCGGGCGCACTTTACTGGCCGGCCGAGAAGGCGTTGATCGTTTCCGATCTCCATCTCGAAAAGGGCTCGTCATATGCCGTGCGCGGCCAAATGCTGCCGCCCTACGACACACGCGAAACGCTCCACAAGCTCGCGATCCTGATCGACAGGTACGACCCTGAAACGGTCATCTGCCTCGGCGACAGCCTCCACGATCCGGCCGGTGCCGCGCGCATGGACCCGGGCGACGTCGAAAGCCTTCGCATACTTCAGGAAAATCGCGACTGGATCTGGATCACCGGCAATCACGATCCGAGCATCGACCGCATGCTCGCAGGTTATGTGATGCCCGAGATCGTTGTCGGCGGCATCGCGTTGCGCCACGAGCCGCATGCCGGAGCCGGCACGCACGAGATCGCGGGACACTTCCATCCCGCAGCCCGCCTCCTATTCCACGGAACCTCGTTGCGGCGTCCCTGCTTCGTCGGCAATCGCCTCCGCCTCGTCATGCCCGCATTCGGCGCATTCACCGGAGGCCTGAACATTCTCGATGCCGCGTTCGAACCGCTGTTCGGTGCGGATGGCCTCGACGTCTGGATGCTCGGCCACGAGGGCCTCTATCCCGTCGCGCCACGCCTTCTGCGCGAAGATTGAACCTACGCAGGCTTGCGGAATGCAAAGGCGGCCGTCAGTCCAGCTGCCGCCGCAAGCAGAACCGTCACAATGCCATAGGCAAGCGGCTGCGATATCGCGAAATTATGGATGAACCGCTCGATGCCTTCACGCTGCAGCATCACGCGGCTCTGGTACTGGCCGAGCAGCTTTCCCTCCTTGAAGAGGTAGACGCGCGCGGTCAGCGGACCGACCGGCACGTTCGGCGGCAGAGAAATCGTTGCACGAAACAGGCTGCGGCCAATGAAAGTCACACCGAAGTCCCGTCTGACATAGACGCCTTGCGCCTCCTTCAGGCGGATCAGCGCGTCCTTGAACGACTGTACGGTGGCGGCATCCACGTCGACATCCCGCGCGTGAGCCATGTGCACGTGGTCGAAGCCGATCTGATTTGCATCCAAAAGGGCCCTATCGGCGATCTCGTCGATCGGCCGCGTCGAAGCGATCGCATAGTAGCTCGGGACCGATGCGAACGGCAGAGACGAGGTGTTGATCCAGATACCGGCAACACGCGATTTTTCTCGCACCACCACCGGCGAAGGCATTCCCTCGACGACGACGATGATGTCGTAGGTTCCAGCCTCCGGACTTGGCTGCACGCTGTTCTCGACCGTGCCGAAAACCAGAATTTCCGTGCCCGTGAAACTCGACGTGATCGCAACCTGCCGCGTTGATGCGTCGGCCTCCACGCCCTCCTTCGGCCTGTCGGCAGCAGCAGCTCCGCCGGTAATCGCGAACATCAAGAATATCGCTACGCAAAGCCGCTGAAGCATCCGGATGCACATCATGGTGCCCCCGGCAGTAGCGCGAGCGAATATAGGTCGCCGGGCCGCACAGCCAGATCGAAAGCCATCCGGGCCGCAACAAGCAGGATCAGCATACCAAGCAAAACGCGTAGATGCTCGCCACGAAGTTTCTCGCCCGCCATCGTGCCGAATTGCGCGCCCAAAACGCCGCCAGCGATGAGGATCACGGCAAGGACGATATCGACCGACTTGTTTTCGACCGCGTGCAGCACCGTCGCCGTTGCGGAAACAAAGACGATTTGAAAAAGCGATGTGCCGATGACGAGACCGGTTGGCACGCGCAAGAGATAAATCAGCGCCGGGATCATGACGAAGCCGCCGCCGATGCCCATGATCGCCGACATGAAGCCGACGAACATGCCGATCACGACAGGAGGCACCGCGCTAGTATAGAGCTTCGACCGTGGAAACCGCATCTTGAACGGCAAACGTTCGATCCAGCTGTGCTGGCCCGGTTTACGCAGAGAAGAGCCACCCGGCGCCCGAGGCTTTCGCGACGCGTTTATTCCCTCGAACAAAATAAGTGTCCCGACCGTGCCGAGGAAAATCACGTAGGTCAGCGAAACCGTAAGCTCGAAAAGACCTCTCGCCGTCAGTATCCTCACGAAATTGACGCCTAGGTATGTGCCAACGAGGCCGCCCGCCAGCATGACGAGACCGAGCTTCACATCGACATTGCCGCGCCGATGATGCGTCATGGCGCCGGAAACGGATGACGCGACGACGTGAGACGTGCTGGTCGCGACAGCAACGCCCGGCGGTATGCCGAGAAACGTCAGCAGCGGCGCCAGTAGAAATCCACCGCCGACACCGAACAGCCCGGAGAGAAAACCCACAGTTCCGCCGAGTGCCAGAAAGGTGATGACGGAAACCGACATCTCGGCAATCGGCAGATAAAGGGTCATCCGGCGGTCCTGGGCGGCGAGCGGCGCAGAAAGGGAAGTCGTCTCGGAAAGATTGCGCTAAGGGACACCAATCGGCGAGGCGCGGCAAGCACCGGTGCCATTATGGCGTGTCACAACCCGTCACAAAAATGATCGTTGCAGCTTTCCCGGCGCCCTCGCCCCTCAGAACGAAGGCCGCTAGCCGTTCATGCCGTTTTTCGGGTTGCTCTTCCAGATTTCGCCGGCCGTACGGGCATCGTTGATGTCGCGGCTCGACGGAGAAGGCTTCCAAGCCGCGATCATCTTGTCGGCGGCCTTCACCTCTTCCGCAGTCAATTTGCCGCGAAGGATATCGCGCCGCCGCACCGCATCGGCGTCGCCGCCGCGAGCAGCGATCGAAAGCCACATGAACGCCCGCTTCATGTCCCGCGTCACGCCGAGACCGTTTTCGTACAGCACCGCAAGATTGAACTGGCTGTCCGCGAGACCGCGCTGCGCGGCTGCCTCGAACCACTGCGCTGCCGTCGTATAGTCGGGAGACTGGTCGTTCTGATTGGCGCTGAGCACCGCAAGATTGTGCATCGCCTTGATGTTGCCCTGCGCCGCCGCACGCTGATACCAGACTGCCGCCTGCGCCGCGTCGGGCTTCAGCCCGAGACCGCGCTCATAGAGCGTACCGAGCCGGTACTGCGATTGCGCGAAGCCCTGATCCGCCGACCGCTGATACCATTTCGCGGCATCCTGGAAGCTTTGCGTCGTGCCCTTGCCTTCCGCGAGACGAGCGCCGACTTCGAATTGCGCCGAAGGATCGCCGTTTGCAGCCGCGAGACGCAGTGACAGCGGGCCGACCGTTGCGGGCGGCATGTCGAGTGGCGACGACTTCGACGCACTCGTATTCGACGGGGCTGGCGAAACCGATCCGGTGGTGAGATCGGCTTTCGCGCCTTCGGTCTCAGCTGCGCTCGGCACCATTGAAGCCGGAACGGACGACCCGTCGCCCATCCGGGCAGCCGCGTTGCCGAGCTCGCCCGACATCTCAGCCATCGCTTGATGACGCTTCGCCTGTTCGAGCCCCGCCGCCGTTACAGGCTGATCGAGATCGACGGCCACGCCAAGCATCGGCAAAGCCGTGACGCGCCGGGGCGCAGCATCGGAGGCAGTATTTTCGCGCCTGCCGTCGCCCGGCGCGAGATCGCCGCGCGGCCCGTTCCCGCCGAGCGAAGGGTCGGCCGCCTTGTCCTCATGCCCTGTAGGAGACGAAGATCCGGGGACCGATTTGGCTGCGTCCGTCGACCCGCCCGTCTCGCCACCATTAGCCTGCGGAGACATTCCAGGCTCGACCTGTTGCACGCTGGAAGGCTCGCTCACGTGGGCTTTGCCGAAACCGAACGTGTACCAGAGGCCACCCAGCGCAATGAGCGCAACGGCCGCAATCACCATCAGACGTGGCGATGGCGCGGACGGACCCGATGTTTTTTTCGACGGCACGGCAGCCGGGCGAATGGGCCGGCTTCCGGCAGGCGGCGCGGCCATCGGACCCTCGGAGGCCGAAGACGAGATCGAGACCGACGACGCTGGCCCACCGGCAATTTCGTCTTGCTCGGCGGCAAGGCGCATCTTGGCGCGCCGCGCATCGGCAACGAAATCCTGGCGGCTCTTCTCACCCTTGCGGATGGCCTCTTCGGACGATGCAGAAACCTCGCGCGGCCGCGCCAGAGCGGAAGCGACCGAAGGTCTCGCCGAAATTTCCGCAAAGACAGCGCCCAGCGCTTCGTCGATGTCTTCATCGTCGACCTCGACCAGCTCCGGACGGCGCTGTGTTTCGCCGCCGAACGATCCGCTGCGATACTGTCGGCTGTCAGGCTCCGGCGAAGTTGCGGCCTGCTGAACGAATTCAATTGCATCCACACGATCCAAAAGACGGATCATGGCTTGCTGCATCGTATCGAGAAGAGCTGCGGTATGCTCTTCTCCCTGGCGATTTTGCGACATCATCCGCTCGATCAGCGGACGCAGCTCATCGGCCGCCGAATGACGGTCGTCGGCGCGAAGATCGGCGAAACGCTGAGCCGTCTGCTCGGCCGCCGCCCGTGCGATCGCATCGAGATCGGGAGCACGCTGCACCGGCACCGCGCCGGTGATCGCATCGACCGGCACACCCTGCACATCGGCGAGCGTGTGCGAAATGCTCGCAAGCTGCGCCTCGATGATGTTGAGCCGTTCCAGCTGATCCTGTGTCTGCACGAGATGATTGACCACCTCGGCGACATGCGACTCAATCAGGTGCACGGCCGCCAGATCGTCGTGCGTCGCGACGCCGGCGAACAGTTTCGCGAACTGCCGCTCGAACTGGTCGAAGCGTTGACTGATCTCCGCAATGCCGTTGTCGGGCCGCATCGCTGCGAGCGATTGCTCGATCCCCTGGGCAATCTCGGCGAACTTGCCCTCAAGCCACGCCTCGTCGACGCCCTGCCCGCTTCCCGCGCGCGCAACGGAACCGCTGGAATAATGCACCTTCGGCGCGAAATTCACGTCACCCGTCTCGTAAAGACCGGCCAAGGCATCGGCTGCCGCGCGATCCCAGGGATCGGTCGCATCGCCAGGCACGGAGTCGATCACGTCGAACGTATCGACGGCCGGCGCACGCTTCGAAAGGTCGTCATCGCGATCTCGCGCATCGTTATGCGCTGAGCGCAACGCCATCGGCATCATCGATCCGTAGGGGTCATTGAACCGCGACGAACCGGAGGCCGACCGCTTGTCATTTGCCGTCGACTTGAGTTCGGCCGGATCCGATAACCGCTGTGCGAGCTCCGCCATCGCCGATTCGATGCGTACGAACGCAGGCGCAAATTCTTGCGGAACGCGAGGACGGAGCGCATCCGCTTCACGACCCATTCCGTTAATGCGCTCTTGCATTTCGGCGAGTGCCGCCGTGTGGCGCTTGTCCGCGTCCACGAGCTGAGCGGCAATCACATCGAGCATTGCCTTGAGCTCGGCGCGGTTGCTGTCCGCACTACTCGCGTCCTGGTCTTGCGAGTAGCCAGCACTCAATTCCGGATTGGACATTTTCCCCTCGAGGCAACGCGATGCTGACGGTCCGGGAGAACGCAATGTCAGCGAGATAGGGACATCGCAGGCGTCCTTACCGCGCGGGGCAAATTGCGAACGTGAGGACGCGGCACAAATCAGGCTCGGAGTAACAATCGAAGCAGGCCAGTAAACGCGGGGTTAAGGGCCGTGCTAAAATGATAAAAATATTCAATTACAATGTCTTATTTTGCCCGCCTGCGAGGATCCGAACGACTCCAATCGAACGAATTTCGACACGGCCGGGCAATGATTCGGCAACTGCGAGCACAATGACCTCATGTGATGCAGCTACATCGCCGCGTAGCCCGTAAAAATCTACGCTGGACTTGCCGACCCGAACTTCCGCGTTGCGCGAACGAGTTCATGGACGATGCCGGGCTCCGTCATCGCGTGCCCGGCATCGGCAACGACGCGCAAATCGGAACCGGGCCAGGCCTTGTTGAGAAGCACGGCATTCTTCACTGGCGTCACGACATCGTAGCGCCCGTGCACGATGACACCCGGAATGTGCTTCAGGCGCCCAGCTTCGAGCAGCAATTCGCCGTCACGCGGGAAGAACCCGGCATTGACGAAGTAATGGCTCTCGATCCGAGCGAACGCGAGGGCATAATGATCCGCCCCGAAACGCGCGACACGCTCCGGTTCCGGAATGAGCGAGAGCGTCGTGCCTTCCCAGATGCTCCAGGCGCGGGCCGCCGCGTATCGCAAGCTGAGATCGTCTGACGTCAAACGGCGATGATAGGCGGCGATCATATCGCTGCGCTCGTCGGGCGGTATGGGCCGCTGAAATTCCGCAAATGCCTCGGGATAGATCCAGCTGCATCCGTCCTGGTAGAACCAGCGGAGTTCCGCCTGCGTGAGCAGGAAGATGCCGCGCAGGATCATCGAGGTCACGCGTTCCGGATGAGCCTCCGCGTAAGCGAGCGCCAGCGTCGAGCCCCACGACCCGCCGAAAAGCTGCCAGCGCCCGATACCGAGCTCCGTTCGAATTCGTTCGATATCCGCGACGAGATCCGGCGTCGTATTGTTTTCGAGCGAAGCGTTCGGCGTGGAACGCCCGCAGCCGCGCTGATCGAAGAGCACGATCCGGTATCGCTCGGGGTCGTGAAAGCGGCGCATCGTCGGGTTGCTGCCGCCGCCGGGGCCGCCATGCAGGATCACGACGGGCTGCCCGTCGGGATTGCCGCATTCTTCGACGTAAAGCGTGTGCCCCGCGCCGACGGGAAGCCGATACTCGCGGTAGGGCGCGATAGGCGGATAGAGATCCAATCGATCACGAACAGTCATGAAGGCCCTTCAGCTTGGAAAAAGCTCGAGCCATCCTACCCGATGGCGCCCGGCGATGTGCATGGGGAATTATGTGCGAGCATGTTTCCTGAGCTGCAAACGCTGCATCTCGCGATCGTAGATGATCTCACCGCCCGGAACGCGCATATCCCGGACAATCGACAGAGCGTGACGGCTGGCCTCGGGGCGCATCAAGCTCGTCATCAGCGCAAGACCGAGCGAAACGGGAAGGCCGAGGATTCCCGCGATCGGGCTCGGCGTCGACAGCGTGCCCATTTCGCTCATCAGGATGGCCAATGACGCCGCGACGAAGCCCGAAATAACGCCGGCGATCGCTCCGCCGATCGTCAGCCGCTTCCACCAAATCGACAAGAGCATCACCGGAAAGAGGCTCGCCCCCGTGATGGAGAGCGCCCACAGCACGAGCCGCAACGGATCGGTCGGTGCGACAATCGAGAGCGCAGCGCCACAAACGGCAACGATGCCGATGAAGCCGCGCGCGACCCATACCCGGTTTTGCGCCGACGGCGGCTCCCACGACATGCCCTGCACGACATCTTCGCCAAGCACCGCCGCGAGAGAAACCGTCGTCGCGCTGGCTGTCACAAGGGCGGCCGCGAGCGCACCGGCGAGCAGAAAGTAGACGAAAGTTGAAGGTAGTCCGACCGCAACCGGAAGCGCGAAAAGCACGCTGTCGCGATCGAACTTCAAGCCCTCGAAACCGAGATGTGTCGCCGCCTGATCGAAGGCGACGAAATGGTTGGCAGCTGCTTGAAACAGCCACTGCGGCAAGGGCCCGAGCCGTTCGGCCCGCACAGCGTCGAGCGTGAAATCGCGCATGAAGACGGCGACCGACGAAATCGTCAGAAGCGCCAGTCCGGAAAAGACCGTCGCCCAGCCGAGAGACTTCCGCGCTTCATAAACTCCCGGAGTCGCGGCCACACGCGGCAACAGCCAAGGCGCTGTGCTGATGCCGGTCGCAATTGCGAACGTCCCGATGATGAAAGCCAAGGGACCAATCGCGCCGAATGGCTGCGTGTAAGGTTTCGTCAGCGATGAGAAGCCGTCGGGCGGCAATTGAAAAGCCAACGGCCAGACGTTCACCAGCTGCAAGCCCTCGTTCACCTCGTTTCGCACCAGACCACGCACCATCGGCCCGTTCGCAAGCTGCGGGATCGGCAAGCTCGTCACGATGACGCTGACCGTGGTCGCCACGGCGAAGAGCGCCAGAAAAAGCGCAATCGATTGCGCAACGCCGGACCAGGTGGACGAGCGTGTGCCGCCGGCCATGGTCGAGATTGCAATGGTCAGCGCGAGAAGGCAGATGAGCCCGTTCTCGCTTCCGCCGATCAGCCTCTGGGCGACGCTGCCGCCCATTTGAAGTTCGGCGGAAAGAACCAGAAGCATGGGGACCGCTGCGACGGCAGCCGTCACGACCCTGAGCGCCCGGCTTTCGAACCGCCGCCCGAGGTAGCTCGGGACGGTGAACGCGCCGAACTTCCGGTAGAAGGGCGCGAGCGCGATCGCCATGATGACGAAACCGGTGAGCGTGCCCATCAGCAGCACGAGAGCATCGAACCCGGTGAAGAAGAACATTCCGGTACCGGCGACGATCAAAGTCCCGCCCAGCGCCGAAGCACCAAGCAGCAGCCCTGTATAGGCTGCCGGCACCCGTCGCCCCGCCGCGAAAAAGCAGAGAGTCTCGTTCGTCGCGACCGAGAGACCCATCGCACCGTAGATGAGAATGGGTCCGGCGAAGATCACCAATCTCAGAAGGTGATCATCGAGACGAAGCTGCTCGAAAATCAAAACGAGCAGGAACAGCGCCGTATAGAGCGCCGCGAAAATGCTGAAATACGTGCCGAGCCGAGGATTGACCATCCTCGCACGGGGAGCGCCGAACGCCATATTCCGCCTCACATGTCTTCATGGGCGCCATGCCAGTGATCGATGGCATTTTGGCGATTGACGTAACTGGCGACCGTAACGAGGGCGACCACGAAGAACCCGTGAGCCGCAAGGAAGTACCCCAACGGAAAACCGAGAAACCTGCTCGCGTTCAACTGCTCGGCATAAAGTGGCAAAATGATAACAAGGGCGATGAACGGGATGATGCTCGCCAGAACCTGCCATTTGGTATGCCGCCAATAGGGCTTGCGTTCCTTGCGTTCGATCATCCGGCTTGATCCCCCTCGACGCCCGTCGGCCCCCCGAAACCAGTCCTGAGCTTATCGCACTATGCCCGACCGCGGCGGCCTTTGTCCTACGATCCAATAGCCAAAACGGCGTGGCGCCACGTTGTCCTACCGGATGCCATCCTTTAAGTTCTGTGCGAGTCGTTGCAACACTGCACCACTTCCGGCGACGACCACTTCAATTTTTCGCCTCTTCATGAAGACAACTCAAACCCTGAATTAGCGTCGGGGAAGATCGGTCCGAAATATCATCTGAGAAGGACATCGCAATGGGCATAGTCAACGAGTTCAAAGAATTTGCGATGCGGGGCAACGTTATTGACCTCGCCGTCGGCGTCATCATCGGCGCCGCGTTCGCACCGATCGTTGCCACACTCGTCGACAACATCATCATGCCGCCGATCGGCTATGTATTGGCGGGCGTCGACTTTTCGAAACTTTCCGTCGAAATCCCAACGCCGACCGAGCCCGTTCTAATCAGGTACGGCATATTCCTGAACGCCGTTATCAAATTCCTCATCACGGCATTCGCAATCTTCATTCTCATCAAGCTCATCAACATGGTCCAGAAGCCGAAGGCTGCTGCACCTCCGGCCCCCACGCCGACCGAGATCTATCTCAAGGAAATTCGCGATCTTCTCGAAAAGAGAGCGGCTTAGCCCGCGGACGCATCCGGGTTCAGCGAGCGCAGCACAGATAGGCGCTCGCTGATCTCTCGCCCGCGGCGTCGACCCACTATTGCTTGATGTTGTATTGGACTTGTTGGCTGACCCAACCGCTCACACTCAGGCTGATCGCCGGAGTTTTGCCCTGATCTCCGGCCGCGCGTGTCGCTTCCAAGTCTTTGATCCGCGAATCGAGATCACCGGAAGCCTGATCGCCTGCGGCCGCAGCTCGTTTGATATCGTGATCGATATTCGCCGCTAGGCCCGGGTTTGCCCCGCCTACCGAGCCGAGATCCTCGGCAGATGCGGCGGCGCTGAGCGAGCAGGCAGCGGCGACAGCAGCGGCGATGCAGAGAGTTGCGGTGACCGGCTTCATCATGTCCCCCGATGAAAGTCCTGAATGATTATCACGCTTCTCAAACGCAAGCGCTAATAAATTCCGCCGGGCCGATCGGCACGAGAACCCGGCCCCCCGCTTAGGCTCAAACGCGGTTTAATCCCTCCTCGCCCGCACGACATCTCACGTGTTGAGCATGTCGAGCCGCGCCACCATCCCGTCCGACAATTTGAGTTCGGCGGCCGCCAAATTCTCGCGCAGATGCGCCACCGATCCGGTGCCCGGGATCAACAGAATATGTGGCCCGCGACGCAGCAGCCACGCGAGCGCAACCTGCATCGGCGTCGCTCCTAGCTCGGTCGCGATTTCCGACAGCCTCGACGACTGGATCGGCGTGAAGCCGCCGAGCGGGAAGAACGGCACATAGGCGATACCCAGGTTCTCCAATTCGTCCAACAGAGCGTCATCTTCACGATGGACAAGGTTGTAGAGATTCTGCACGCAGACGATATCCGCGAAAGTACGCGCCTGCTTGAGCTGTCCGGAGGTCACATTGCTGAGCCCGATCTGGCGGACGAGCCCTTGCCGCTGGAGTTCGGCCAACGCTTCCATCTGCGCATCGAGCGGACCCTCGATTGGCCGATCAAAGCCGCCGAGCCGAAGGTTCACGACCTCGATCCTGTCGAGCTTGAGGTTCCGAAGGTTGTCATAAACCGCCTGTCTGATGTCGGTCGGCCTGAGCGCCGGAATCCACGAGCCGTCATCTCCTCGCACGGCACCGACTTTGGTCACGATCACGAGGTCGTCCGGATAAGGATGAAGCGCCTCGCAGATGATCTGGTTCGTCACATGCGGCCCATAATAATCGCTGGTGTCGATGTGATTGACACCCGACGCGACAGCCGCTCGCAAAACGGCAATCGCCGCATCGCGATCCTTCGGCGGACCGAACACGCCCGGCCCTGCGAGTCGCATGGCGCCGTAGCCCATGCGGTTCACGGTGCGGTCTCCCAAGGTGAAAGAGCCGGCGGCAGTGATGTCGGTCATGGCAAGGGCTCCGAGGTTTCGGTCAAACGCGGCGAGGCGGTGACAACTATCGCTGGCCCTGCACCGCAAATTCGCGGGCGCAGATGAATCCGCCAATTCTCACGGAACGAAATCCGGCTGCGCAGGCGTGGCCGGTGTAGCAGGAGCCGCTCGAGATGCACCCGACAGGAGTATACGCCCAACGCCCGTAGAGTTAGCCGGCGACCGTATCATTGCGTAATTATGGTTGCGCAATAAGCGATGAAGGATTTGAGGAAGCCTCCCCGAAAAGTGTCCAGCTATTAAATCCCCTTCCGGCATGTCAGCGACGCCTTGAAGTTCCACTCCGTACTTGTCCTGGATTGCGCGCAATATCTCCATCAAACTAACTTTGTCGGCGCGAAGGGTGATAAGTCCTGTCGAGTTATCTTCTTCGAAGGTCACCCCATCTGCCCGTGCTGAAGCAAATCCAGCTACGACGTAGAGAAGCAAGGCAATCGCAAGATGCTTTTTCATATTTTTTGAGATCGCTCGTGATGAAGATTATGTCTCAATAGCATCCGGCGTCGAGCATGCATTTGTCATAGCACCACTTCTGACAGCATTCCTCCGCCCATTTCTTCGCAACCGTCGTATCCCTTCGCGATTTCACCTGCGTGGTCCCAAAGCGATAGCACAATCTCACGTGAAGAACGTCCGGAGCGCATCTGCCGGTAAGCTTTTTCTATAAATGCAGCTTTCCAACATCACGACCTCGCCAGCGAAAACATTGACCGCGCTAATGACTTTGATCTGGCGTGCGGCTCGTAGCGCTGAGTGACGCAAATCATGCGAACCGATCCGGATAAGGGCTAATGACTGTCCCGCTTCGTTGCACCCGTAGCTGTCGATGAGAACAAACACCCGCGTTGCAGCGAAGAATATTTTAAGACGACGAGACACACGTGTCCGCGATGTCCACACGTCAGATCGTGGGGCTTTGCAGCCATTAGCTTTCCGCAGCCGGTGGCACGCTGTATTCCGAATTCGGGATGAGTAACCTCGAGCGACACCGAGGCGAACTGGCGACGTTGCAACGATAAATTCCGGTCTATAGGGTAAACATCGCAGCGCAGACTTTGCGCATAATCCCGCCGGAAATCTCAAGACCGATGCATGAGAACGCGCGCTTTGCGCGCGGCCGCCGAGTTCTCTTCGAACACATTTTTCACAAAAATCGAACGCAAGATTTTACAAGAGAATTTTCTGGATCATTCATACCCATACAGTGGGAAATCTGGAGGAAGACGCTAGCACACGCAGAAGACATCGACGTAAGCGACCCGCGCAACCAGTAATGACAACAGAAAAAGACTGGTAGGACCGCCATGACGGAAACGCTTTCAACCGCCCCCGTGGAAATCTGGGACACACGGGCAGTCTCACAAAACGACTCGTTCGAATATTATCGAGAGTCAGTATGCAAAAGCTTGTTCCCGGCGCTCCCCATTTACGAATCGAAGCAACCGTTCAACGCGCGTCACGAGGCGGTGCTATTAGAGAACGGATTATACGGCAGGCTATACTGCACCCCCTATACAAATGAAAGAAATCCAAAGCATTGCGCAAATACCCCGATCGATGGCTATTTTGTTGTTCAGCAACTTGTCGGGGGCAGCATCCTAACTTGCGGCGAACGGGTAGTTCGCGTCGCCCAAGGTCAGACAGTGGTTGTTGATAGTCGCAAACCCCTCACTGCCGTTATGCAAGGATCTAAGTTCGCAGTCATGAGTGCCATCGGGGTGCCAAGGGAAATATTGAAGCCATGGCAAAGAGAGACTTTGTCCGACGGCGTGGCGACCATTGGCAATCGAACCCCCCTCGCTAACTGCCTCTCGCTCCTCGCTGACTCTATATCATATGCCACACTCGAAGAACTCCAGTGCATTTACGACGCGAGCGTAAAGTTACTCCCCCTCGAGTTTAATTCGAATGGGAAATCCGCTCCAAGCGAGCCGGAGCACTTGCGATCCGAAGCTAACCGGCTGCTTCGCAGAATAATGATCGAAATTGGAAACAATATCCATTCAGATATTTCTCCGAGTGTGATTGCTGCGCACTTCAATATATCGGTGCGCTATCTTCACAAGCTATTCGCTTCAACGGGAACCACCTTCGGCGCTTATGTTTTGGCCAAGCGGTTAGATGGCGTTTATAACGATCTTCGTTGCAGGTCCGAGAAGCATAGTTACATTTCGACAATCGCCAACAAGTGGGGATTCCGGGAAATCACGTCATTCAATCGGGCCTTCAAAAAGCGTTTTGGTCATCCCCCAAAACTGTCGGGACCGCTCTGAAAAAAGGAGCGAACCTCCCACCGCTCCATAGAGCCACTGTCTCGTCAAACGGAACTTCGACGCAATCCCCTCACCTGCGTATCGAATGAGCTTGCAAGAAGTTTTGCATGTTCTTGCTTCGCTTTTGCTGTATATTCCCCTTTTGCGCGTGGAGAATTAAATCGAAGCGAATGGGCGGCAATGTCTAAGTTGCCAGAAACCGAGAGCGGCGCCGGTTCAAGCGACGGCCGACGCACAGCCAGAGATCCCGATACGTCAATTAAAGCCTCCGTTGGAACATCGCGATGGCATCGTCGATGGAGATGTGAGGCATGATTCATCTCATGAAGACGGAAATTGACGGCGGGTGTCAATCAGGGAGCAGCTATCCTGAATCTCTCGACATACCCTTGGTCGCTTATCCTCAAAAACATTATTCCGTCGGCCTAGCCGCGACCAAAAAAGGCCAACTCTCAGGCGCAGCTCGCAACCTCTTGGTTGAATACATAATTTCGCATCTCGACGGCGACCTCAGTCTGACGAAGCTTGGCCAGCTGATAAATCGCAGCCCGTACGATCTTTGTCGCTTATTCAAAAACACCATGGGCACGAGCCCTCATCAATTCATAATCAATAGTCGAATAGCAAAATGCAAAATACTGCTCGCAGCAGGTCGCTTATCTTTGGCTGAAATTAGTTTCCGAACAGGTTTTACGGATCAAAGCCACCTGTCGAGAGTTTTTCGCGCTTCGACAGGCATGACGCCGGGCCGCTATCGTCAATCATACTGCAAGAAGAAAACGAGCTAGTTGGCCGTTGATGGCGACGAAATTAAAAATCCCGAAGACACCGGTCAATGACACTATTTGAGCGTGTCGTAATCAGTTTGCCTCTCCAAACCGCGCAAGGGCAGAGCAGATTCATTTTCGTCTTCCGCCAAACCTTTTTTAAATGACTTTATCCCCTTGGCAACATCGCCCATAAGTTCAGATATCTTGCCGCGTCCGAATAGCAAGAGCGCCACGATCATGAGCAAGAGTATGTGCTGTGCTCCCAAACCCATGTTCCACCTCTCTGCTTTGGAATACGAGAAACCGGACAAGCATGCCTCAAATCAAAGCCGAATAAATCAGACGGGTGGTGCTTTTTATTGGCAACGAGTGAACACTAGGATTCACCCAAACCTACAAGCACGCCCAACAAAAACTGCTCGTCGATTTCATTCAAACCAAGCTCGCGATTCAAAAGACTATCGAAGACTCCTCCGAAGGGACGAGCCGCAAGCCCTAAACTCGTTGCTGCGAGCACCAGATTTTGCGAGATGTGGCCAGCCTCTGCGACCATCATGCGATAGCCACCCTGCCCATACTTGCGTTCGTGTCTTTTGAATCTTCCCGTTAGGCAAATGAATGTGGCAGCACCCGAAACCATTTGCCTCTCCGATGGCAGGACGGATGCTAAAAGCGTATCCCTATCCATCTGGCGATTAACGACATTGAGCGCATGGTCGGGTGCAGAGTAATGATACACCCCTGGCTCATGATCGCTGACGTTGAAGATTATCGGATAAATTTCGACCGCATATAGCGCACCGCTTGACGGATACGCACGCAGTTTGATCTCCCGATCGCGCCAAGGCATCACGCCTGTGATCCCGCAAGCAACGTCAAGCAGCGCATCGAATTTGTTACGGTCTACTGGCTTCCCACTGTAGTCGCGTCGTGATCTGCGCCCTCGTGTGAGTGTGCGAAGCGTTTCGAACGCTTCCATACTTGGCAGATGAGCCTTGCTGAGATCGATCCGGGTCGCATCGTGGTGATCCCGGTATTCGCCGTCACTCGCAAGATTTAAAATCTCTTCTCCAACAATGCCAGGGGCGAAGTATGTGCCTTTCTTTGTGGCAAGGTGTAAGTAGGATCCGATCGGTCGCCCCGATACGTCAATTGCACCGCTGTCCGTCAGCGCCGATAGTATCGAAGCGGCAGCATCACGATATTCTCCCGGCAAAACGTTGAGCACCTGCTGAGCGGTCTTTGTGCCATCAATCTCTCGCACCAAGCTCCAAACGACACTCGAACTATCTGAAATTTCGAGTTGACGTTCTATTCGCCGTAGGATCACACAATCGCGCTGAATATCGCAAAGTGGCTCGGCAGCCGGAACGTGTACGATGCAGTTCCCATCGGAATCTCTCCAAGTTCGGACTCCGACAGAAAATTGAATAACTGCTTCCTGCGCCGCAAGAACTGCCCTCGAAGGAACTTCCGTAACCTTAGTCTGGCGAGGCAAATCTACAACCAGATCCGATCCAAATACGATTTCCGTCCGGATGTATTCACGAACGGAGACGCGCACCACTTCGAGTTTTGGTTTTGACCCGGTGCTCGAGCTTGCCTCAGTCGGTTGACTGTCAAGCTCAGCTTGCATCGGATTTGAAGACGCGCCGCCGACGTCACCTAGCACTTTCTCAATGCTCGCAAGGCGTTCGATATTTTCCGCCCCGCCCCACTGTTTTTGCCCGCCTGCGGGATGTCGGAGCAAATTTTCGCGTGCGGCCGCTTCGCCCCTTAGATCGCCAAGCGTCTGAGACAATGAAAGAGCGGTTTCGAATGCCTGGACTGCTTCTTCGTCTTTGCCGCTGAAATGGAGCGCGTGCCCTAACGCGTTGTTTATGGCGTGCTGCAGGAGAACTTTACTATCCGAGGTCTCCTCGTCCGCGACCGGATCCTGAAGTGTTTGCAGGGCATCACGAAAGAGAAGGACGGCGGTCCTAGGTCTTTGGCCAGCGATGCAACAGTGGGCCAATCGATCAAACATTACAGCACGGGCAAAACTCGAACGAGGACCTAAACCTTCTAGTGTGGCGAGTAGACTCGGCCCCAGGTCGGAGATGTGTAGGCAATTTTCAATCACTGTAAGAACAGCGCCCGACGGCGGTTCATTACTATTTGCAAACGTGTCCCTCAGGCAATGTCCCAGCAAGCCGTACATTTGCCACACGTGTCGATCCAAGGAATGGCCCGCGCGAGCCAACGCATTTTCGAGAAGGGAGCGACAATAGGATAGACAATCTGCTCGACCTCTCAACGCTTGCGTCAGCTCGACGATGCATCGTCGGATTTCTACGTCATTTCCGGCCTTGAAAGCAGCGTCGAGTGCCTTGCGGTGCCAAACCTCCGCTTCCGCCTCGCGCGATGTGGAGCCTAGGACGTCGGCCAAAGCTGAGCTACAGGCAGCGATCGCTCGGATCTCTCCAGTTGCCTCCATAAGCTCCAAAGCAACGCGGTATTCATTTTCCGCCTCTGAATAGCGGCCCGCACTTTGGTACGCTACGCCAAGATGATGATGCACGATGGCCAGCGGAGTTCGGTCCCCAACTTGGCTGAAAAGCGATATCGCCGTCTTAAAGCTCGATGTCGCCTCCTCGAGCATTCCCTCGCGAAGGAACATCGAGCCGAGCCGATCGGTATCAACGGCTTCGGCCCGCTTATCTCCAATGCTTCGCCCGATTTTAATGGCCGCGAGAAAGCAACTTCGGGCCTGAACAAATTCACCGATACAGCGCAACGCTTCGCCCAGGTCGGACTGAAGGGTCGCTTGTAAAGAGTGAACTCCAGGCGTCGCTGGCAGCTTTCTGGAAATTGCGATCGCCTGCTCAAACTGTTCGATCGCCAAGGCGAATGAGCCCTCCGCGAGGAAGCACCGACCGATTTGATCCATGGTCGTTGCTCGCGCGAAACTCGGGCTCGCGTCCAATGCCCCCAATATCTCCGCAAAGACCCTTCGCGCCGCCACCGGGTCACCAGCATTGAAAAGCTGCTGCGCTCTTTCCGCCCGCTGAAGATATTCTGACTTGCTGTTCCGGGAAGCATAGGCAGCGCCATGATCGCTGCCACCTCCCTGCTTCTTTGCTTTTTTATGCGTCATACCTGTCGCGCCACGGATCTTATCGAGAGAACTCGCATATATACGTCGTCAACCTCGATGTGGACAGAAATGACTTGAATTGCGAACGGGGGCCGCAACAGCCGGCCCCCGAAGCCCACAATACTTATTGAAACTGCACCGCTATGGCCGCAGGACGTATTGTGGAGCGGTCGACATTCCGTTGTGACAGCACGATGTCAGGAATGCCGGACGGTACGGATTGCCTTGGCTGTTCATGCCACGATTGATGATGTCTGTGTCGTTGCCCCAGGCCTTGCCCTGAATTCTTGCAAGCAGGTTGTCTCGAGACTTCACTGCTTTGGCAATGATCCGATCGACATTGACGCCCACAAGCTTTCTGTTCCAGTAAACCATTTTGCCCGCGATCATGACGTGCTTGACAGCGCTGGTGTCCATCAAGGTAACCACTGTGCCATAGGCATTATTCATGGGCTGATAGTTTATGTTGTCGTATTCCAGCATGACGATATCGGCTTCCTTGCCGGGCGTGAGCGTCCCAACTTTTTGGCCCAAACCGCTTCCGACAGCGCCTGCGATCGTCATCATCTCTGCCGCTTGCCGAGTTGTTATAAGCTGCGGTATCGGGAGATTTCCTGGGTCGCTTGCCGCCGAATATGCCAGATCGTTTGCGAGGCCACGCTGAAGGCAGAAAGCGCCTCTCATGAGAGAAAATGGATCTGCCGTCATGTTCGTATCGACGTCTGGACTGAGACTTGGCAGAATCCCGTGATTGAGACACAGCTGGAATGGTGGCATGCCGTGCCGCATTTGCTGCTCGATGAGAACTGCAATGGAAATATGTCCGCCATTGTCGGCCCAGATCTTCATCGCTTCCGATGTTGCTGGCGCGGGATAACCCAAACCACCATAGCTTAACTGTGCAATGGAATTGTCCTGCCACCGAACACAGTGCACAAGGGTTATGTCGTCAAACGGCGCGAGCTTTGCCAGTAGTGCCTTCTTGGGAATAGTTGCGTCACCGACGTTGTGCGCATTGATGTAAGCGCCGAACTGACGAGCCAGCTCGATGCCCGTCATGTTCTTATATGAACCCGGAAGATTGGCTAGCGGAACGACGCCTCCCGCGAATCCAAGGGTTACAAGTTGGTCCTTTGAAGAGAAGTACTTTTTCGCAATGCGTTCGAGGCCGGTGACCTGGCCTGTCGTGAACGGAACGGTTGCATCAGGAAATTCGTACGCTCCCGTAGGAATATTGTATGGGACGGCTTTTACCGCCGGTGGAACCGCTTGATTCGCATTCCTATTGATCCCGTTGCTGTAATCGAACAACGTGCGCCGCCCGGAGTCGAAGCACGCCTGAATCATTGCGTCGGTATGCTGAGGCGTGTGGCTGCACTGAGACGTGTCTGTGCCGCAGGTGATGCCCTGCGTAATCTGACTGAGACAAGCAATAAGCTCAGCGTTGTAACAATCCTCGGGATCGTAAGGTGACCGACCTAAATCCCATTGCGGATTAGCTGCCGGCCCAATGCGGCCTGCCGTCCATATGCTCTGCACGACGGTGGTGTAGGATTCATAGATGTTCTGCGCCGTCGACGTCGGCTGGGTATCCGGATCTCCGCCGATAATGATGAGACCATCCGAGATCAAGCTGCGCTGTACGGCTTCGTATTGGTGGTTGTGAGTACTAACGAAGCCAGGCATGACGATCATGCCCGTGCAATCTACAACGTGACTAGCACCCCCGAGATTAGGGCCCACAGCAAGGATCTTTTTGCCTTGGATTAGGACATCTGCCTTTTGGAAATCGCCAACAGCGGGATCCAAGGAGAGAACGACCCCGCCTTTGAGAAGGGTTTTATCTTTAGAATTTTTAGGCGGCGCGCCGCGCCCTTGAGCTTCAGCCTCAGATATACCGGCCTTCAGGCCGAGCCCGGCGAGTGAGAGCCCACCTACTGCCGTTGTTCCCAGAAATCCGCGACGAGAGAGATTTAAGATCGACTCTTCCTGCGATTTGGTTTTCGCCATGGTCTCCTCCTAGTGCTTTTTATTGTTTTCGTTATTGTTTTTCGTAGGCATTCGAGCAAACAGCGCAGCCCCGCACCCGCGGTTCTCCGTCAATCGATCCGCGTGCAATTGATTGGCCAGCAGTCCGCGATCACGCACTGCGGGAGTGCGTGTGCATAGGCCAACCGGGTTAGACCGATCAGCCTGTATTAATCGCCGAAGGTGGCGGTTGCTCAATAGGCGTACTGCGCAACTCTTTGATCACCAGTGAACCAGGATTGCGAGAGCGACCAAATTCGGCTTCCGGCAATTCATTCGAACTGGCCTCACCACATTGAAGGAAAACGCAAATAGCGCATCTGCTAGCAGCGAGTGACAAAGACGAACAAACGCCCTCCGGACAGCTACGCAGCAAAACAATTCTTTCTGTCACTGGGACTTAGACGGCGCACAATCGTTTCATTGCGGAAATGCCCCGAATTCACTCCCAATATCGGAAACTCTTTTTTCCCGTCTCATCTGATTGGAATTATTCCGGGTCGCGCAGGATCTTAAGCCGTCATGCAAATGAATTCACAGCGCAGTTCGATTCCGCATTGCGCGAGGTCGAACTCGACTCGCTGCCAACAGAAGTGGAGCGGATTCACGCTTCCATCTAATCCGAGACGACGACACCCACTCATCTGCTCACGTAGCCCCTCTCCTTACCCGTTCGCCTCAATCGAGCAGATCAAGGCCGTCCAGGGGATGGTCGCTGCCGAGCAGCCGAACCAGCGCAAGCCCCACACAACGAAGGGCTAAAACTCCAAGGACCGTGATGTCTCCAAGTTCGACATCCGAACGACTTCGGGAGCGTCTGCCCCGTTTAATCGGTTTGTTCTCGTTTTGAACGGGTTGAAGCGGGGTCAGGACCATGCGAAAAGCCCAATGATTCCAGGCTTCGCGGGCGTAGTTCAATGGTAGAACGGCAGCTTCCCAAGCTGCATACGAGGGTTCGATTCCCTTCGCCCGCTCCAAGGATTCAAATGGCCTAGCTCAAATCGTTGCTGCCAGTCCGACTTTTGAGCTGCTTTCGTTCGCTCCGACCCATCCGCGACATTTGCGTACTGCGCTCAAACTCTATCGTTCCGTGCGCACGGGCGCCCGTTTTACGTTCTCCGGAACGTGACTATGCAGCCCGCTGCCAATCTTCGATGATCAGCTTGTACATCGCGCACGCAGCTTCGATCCTGTCTACGCTGCACCATTCGTCCGTCTGGTGTGCGAGAAAAGGTTCGCCCGGACCGAGCAGGACCGTCGGCGCGAGGTCGAAGGCTTCGCGCAGTATCGCGCCATCGGTAAAGAAAGTCGCCGCTCTCGGCTTTTGACTTTCGCCCGTCAGCGATTGAACGAGTCGCTCGACGCGCTTGACCCGGGGATCGTCGATATCGGTCGCCAAGCTCGGGACGGAGAGCTGCTGCGAAATATCGATGTCGGGGCCGATTGCGCTCGCGATCTGTTTCAGAATGCGATTCGTGCTTCTAGGCCATACGGTTCTGAGATCGAAGAGGGCTGCAGGCGTCCGCGGCCCGGTCGCCGCCGGCGTCATGACAGCCACGCCCTCAGCCCTAAACTCATGAAGCGCTCGATGTGCGCCATCACCATCCCCCGCCAGGTGGCGATAGACATTGACGATGAGGTGCCGGACACCGACGCCGCATTGGTCCCGGCCGGTGGCAACGGCATCGCTTTCGGGACCATCGCCTGCGTATTCGATGAATCAGCACCGAAAAGCGGTGTGCTCTTCTGTGTTGGCAATTGCCGGATTAACGCTATTAGCCATTTAAAAAAATACTTTTTGGGACGGATAACGCATCGTCTCTATACTGCCCGAATAGACGGGGGACACTTGGAGAAATAACCAAGGAGTCCAAAGATGAAATATATTCTTGCCACTGCGGCCGCCACACTTCTCTTGGGCGCGGCGACTCTTCCCGCGACAGCTGAAGATATGCCAGCCGCAAACGGTTCATCTCATTCCATGGGCGACAGCGGCAAGCTTCCGGCGAGCGGCGCCGTCAGCGGCCGCGTTCCGGATATGGGCGCCGGCACAGGCTCGAGCACCGGCACGGATGGCACCGCCCACAGAATGGGGGACGACGGGAAACTCCCTGCAACGAACTCCATGAGCAACGAGGTACCTAAAATGACCTCGCCAGACGCTACAGATAAGTAACGAATTCCAAGCTCATCCTCGCCATCGCAATTGTAATCGGCGCCTCGTCCCGAAGCGAGGAGGCCGATTGCAGGCATCGCTTCAACAGACTTTTTTTCGAAGTTCGAGAGGTTCGTCATGACAGCCAGACCAATGCCAGAGACGCGTTCGGAAGCGGCAGATCCCAGTTGGTGGGGCGCTATTCTCGTCGGCGCCATCTTCATCTTTGCCGGTATCTTCGTTCTCGGCGATGTCGTTGCAGCGACCGTTATCAGCGCCTTTCTCATCGGCATTCTGCTCGCCGTCGCGGGAGTGGCCGAGGTATTTCAGGCCTTCTCCGCGCAGCATTGGCGCGGCTTCGCTTTCAGAATTCTCGTCGGACTGCTGTACGTAGTCTGCGGGCTGATGCTCATAGCGGATCCTGCGCGAGCCTCCATCATTATCACTTTTGTATTTGCGGTATCGCTGATTGCCTCCGGATTCGTACGCATCTTCCAGGCGTTTCAGTACTGGGAATGGTTCGGCTCGCTTCTGCTTATCTCAGGCATCGTCGGCATCGTTGCGGGTCTTGTCATACTCGCGCAATGGCCAGTTAGCGGCTTGTGGGTCCTGGGTCTTCTGGTCGGCATCGATCTCTTGCTCCATGGAGTGTGGTGGATCTCGCTCGGCGGCCGCTTGCGGCGCGAAAGAAATTCTGTGCCGGCGTAACGCCGTCGACAGCTAAGTGTTGCGGTCCGGCAGGCGGGCGAAGAGTTTTTGGGTCCAGCGTGAGCGACGATGGCTGCTAAAAATTCTAAGGCCCGCCGGAAAGCCGGCCGAGAGTCCTGTTCGATCGACCTCGCCTTGCAGGGCGGCGGATCTCACGGCGCCTTTACGTGGGGGGTCTTGGATCGCCTGCTTGAGGAAGGCTGGCTCAATATCGACGGCATTTCCGGCACGTCTGCCGGCGCCATGAATGCTGCCGTTCTCGTTGATGGTCACGCCGAAGGCGGCGCTGCAGGAGCGCGCGCCGCCTTGGAAAAATACTGGCGCAATGTATCACACGCCGCTTTGCTCAGTCCGTTCCAGCGAACGCCGCTCGACGTGATACTCGGACGCTGGACGCTCGACACGTCCCCGGCGTTCGTCGCGATGGATCTGATGTCTCGCGTGTTCTCGCCTTACGACTTGAACCCGGCAGGATCGAATCCGCTTCACGATATCCTGCTCGAAAACATCGATTTCAACCGGCTGGCGCGCGCGCCGATCAAGCTGTTCGTCACGGCGACCAATGTGCGAACGGGCAAGGGCCGCGTGTTTCGAAACGCCGATATCTCTCCTGAGGTCCTCCTCGCGTCCGCGTGCCTGCCGACGCTCTTTCAGGCCGTCGATATCAATGGCGAAAGCTATTGGGACGGCGGCTATTCCGGCAACCCGACGATCACACCGCTCGTCCGCGAATGCACATCCAAAGATACGATCCTTATTCAGATCAATCCGATTGAACGGCCCGAAATACCTCAATCCGCGCGCGATATTCTCAATCGGCTTAACGAGGTTTCGTTCAATTCCGTTCTGATGAAGGAATTGCGCATGATTGCGATTTTGCGGCAGGTGGCCAACACGGGCGGCTGCGAGGGCGCCCTTTGGGCCGGTATGCGTATTCATCGCATTTCGAGTGAAGCGATGGTCGCGCTCGGCTATTCCTCCAAGCTCAATGCCGAGTGGGCGTTTCTGTGCATGCTGCGCGATGAAGGGCGCCGCGCGGCAGAAGCATTTCTTGAGAAGGACGGAAGAAACCTAGGCAAACGGTCATCATTCGACCTCGATACCCTTCTCGAAGGAGTATGACGCAGTGGGTCTTATCGGCATTCTGATCGGCCTGGGCCTGCTCGTATATTTTGCTTTCCGGGGCTGGAGCGTCCTCTTGCTCGCGCCCGCTGCTGCCCTCATTGCCGCTGCGTTCGCAGGCGAGCCGCTGCTCGCCAATTGGACGCAAACCTTCATGGGGAGCGCAGCGCAATTCCTGGCGCAGTTCTTCCCGATCTTTCTGCTGGGCGCGCTTTTCGGCAAGCTGATGGAAGACAGCGGCTCGGTCGCCGCCATTTCCGGTTTCATGACGAAGAAGCTCGGAGCGAAGCGCGCCATACTCGCTGTTGTCCTGGCCGGCGCGATCGTTACCTACGGCGGCGTCAGCCTTTTCGTGGCGTTCTTTGTATTGGCGCCGATGGCGCGAGCGTTGTTTCATGACGCCGGGATTCCACTTCGGCTGATGCCGGCGGCGATCGTGCTCGGTACATCGACTTTCACCATGTCCGCGTTGCCGGGAACACCCGCGATCCAGAACGCAATCCCGATGCCGTTCTTCGGCACCACTCCGTTCGCCGCGCCCGGCCTCGGCATTATCGCGTCAGCTATCATGCTCGGCTTCGGCCTGTGGTGGCTCAAGCGCGCCGAAAACTCAGCACGTCGCTCCGATGAAAGCGGCGGTGCTCCGAGTGAAGACGTCGATGCAGCAGTAAGCAATGAACGTGTGCGCGAACTTGCAACGACCGCACGCGAATTCGATCCCGCCGAAATCCATCGAGGCCATCGCAGTGAAGCCTTGCCGCCGATCGCCTTGGCGGCGCTGCCTCTGATCGTGGTCGTCAGCGTCAACTTTATGATGTCGATGTTCGTCCTGCCGCGCTTGAACGCCGCTTTCTTGGCCGATCCCCGCTGGGGTTCGACATCTCTTTCGGCCGTCGGCGGCGTATGGGCGGTGGTCGTCGCGCTCTTCAGCGCGATTTTGACGCTCGTCTTCATCAACCGGGCACGCCTGCCAGCACTCCGCGAGAGCATGGATGCGGGAGCCAATGCCTCAGTCTTGCCCGCCTTCAGCGTGGCAAGCCTCGTGGGCTTTGGTGCAGTCGTGGCGGCGCTACCGGCCTTTGCGATCGTACGAGATTGGGTTCTATCGATCGGTGGCAGTCCGCTCGTCTCCCTCGCCGTCGCCACCAACATTCTTTCCGCATTGACAGGATCGGCGTCGGGCGGATTGACGATTGCGCTCGATGCGCTTGGCCCGACCTATATGACTCTCGCCGCACAACACGGGATCGATCCGGCGCTTCTGCACCGCGTCGCCGTGATAGGCTCAGGAACTCTCGACAGCCTGCCGCACAACGGCGCCGTCGTATCGCTTCTCGCGGTCTGCGGAACGACGCATCGCGAAAGCTATTTTGACATCGTCATGGTCGCAATCGTTGGCGCAATCATTGCCTTGGCGGCAGTGATTGTTCTGGGTTCGGCGTTTGGAACATTCTGATGAGTTCCTCGCCACCTGCCGACGCGCGGATCCAGTTGCATAGGAGGCACAAGGCAATGCGCCCGATCGTCGACCCGCGCCAAGGTGATGTCGAGGACGACGCATCAAGTACCAAACGGCGCACGCTCATTTCGTTGGCCGGAAGTCTATTGGCAGAAATCAGCTTGCCTAAACTCATAGCCGCGTGGGCAATTTTGATTGTCTTGCCTGCTTTGCTGCTCGGAGCCGGGCCACTGCTCGCATCGATCTGGTTCAGTTCCGTCTCGTCGAAAGCGGCTGAAATTTTTACGGGCCTGTTGGCTCCCGTCCTTTTGGCAATCCTTATTGCCATTGGATGGTTTGGCGGCAAGCCGCTGTGGCGCCTCATCGAGGCGAACTTCTGGTCATTGAACGCGCTCGCGGTCCAACCAGCTTATGCACTGTCGCGCGAAGCGCTGCGTCAACTCGCGGAGCGCTTTCTGCCGGCTGATGTCGATCAACGCACGCGCGACATCGCACGCGCCGTCAGCGCCGCCGTATCGGGCCTGTTGATTTGCGGCGTGTCGGTATGGATGATCGCGCTCGCTTGGCCGAACACGCGCTGGACTGGGTCTCTAGCCGATCTCTCGTCCCCATCAAGTCTTGCGCACATCGCACTTCACAATAGCATCGTCATAGTCGCCGCCTATCTGGCCATCGCTGGATTGGTTTGGGGTCTGGCCGACACCCTCATGCCGCAACCTCGCGATCTTCCGCGCTATGCGCAAGCTCCGGCGACGGGACCAATTTGGCGGGTGGCGCATCTTTCCGACATTCACGTCGTCGGAGAGAGATACGGCTTTCGCATCGAGGGCGGACGATCCGGTCCGAAAGGCAACGAACGCTTGAAGCAAACGCTGGCGAAGCTCGACGCAGAACATCGAGAGCGTCCCCTCGATATCATCCTGATCACCGGAGACATAACGGATGCAGGACGCTCACCGGAATGGGCGGAATTCATCGAAGCGCTGTCGCCGTACCCGCATTTGGCGGCATTGACGGTCATTCTCCCCGGAAATCACGACCTCAACGTCGTAGACCGCGCCAATCCCGCCCGCCTGGATTTGCCGACGAGCCCCAAGCGGCGTCTGCGTGAGATCCGGGCACTCTCGACGATGGCGAGTCTACAAGGCAAGCGCGTGCACGTTGTCGATGACACGACGGGAAAACTGGGCGCTACGCTGGAAGAATTCCTCGCGCCCCACGCTGAAAAGATCATCGAATTCTCAGACCGGGGAACAGTGCGCCTGGCGTGGGATCTGGCGGGACTGTGGCCTGAAGCGTTTCCCATGGTGCTGCCTCCGGAAAAGGAGGACGGGATCGGCGTCATACTTCTCGATTCAACCGCTGAGACGCATTTCTCATTCACAAACGCGCTCGGCTTGGTAACGCAGGAACAGACACGCGCAATTGAGAAAGTCACCGCGCAATTTCCGAACGCCAGGTGGATACTCGCGCTCCACCATCACATGATCGAATATCCGAAGGCCGCGAAGGCAATCTCCGAACGTGTCGGCACCGCGCTCGTCAATGGGACCTGGTTCGTGCGTCGCATGCAGCAACTATCAGACAAAGCGGTTGTCATGCACGGCCATCGACATATCGACTGGATCGGCATGTGCGGCGGCCTCGTCATCGTCTCCGCGCCATCGCCCGTGATGGACGTGACGAACGACCGGGACACCTATTTCTACATCCACAATCTCGGCATCGACGCGAAAGGGAAACTCGCATTATTCGAACCCGAACGCATAGATCTGCAGGCGGAAAATGATTTGTCCGCCGCGACTGCTACGCCCAATTAGCTCGGGGCGCTCCGAAAAGGTCGGCAATCCATCGCGTCGACGGATGCTCCTCGCAAAGCGTCAGCAGCGCGATCACAATCGGAACGCCGATGAAGGCTCCGGAAAGGCCCCAAAGATAGGTCCAGAAGAAGACCGCGAACAAAACGACAAAGGGCGAAATCGACAACGCGTTGCCGACAAACCGCGGCTCGAGATAGCTGCCGACCACGAATTGAATGACGTTGAGACACGCGAAGACAAGAACCGCCATCTGCCAAGATTCAAACTGCGCCATGGCGAACACCGTCGGAAAAACAGTCGCGATCAGCGGGCCTATGAACGGGATGAAGTTCAGCGCAAATGCGATGACGCCCCATTCCGGTGCAAGCGGCAGCCCCGCCAGAAACGCAAACGCCCACACAAGCAATCCGGTAACGACGCTCATCAGCGTCCGTACCAGCATGTACCGCCGCAGCTTGATGGCTGTCTTCGCGCCGCCAGCAAGCAGCACTTCGCCGATTTTTCCGTGCTTCCAGCCTTGGAGTTTAACGCGCGCGTCGTCCACCTCCAGCAACCCCAGCAAAACGTAGATGAAGACGATAACTGAGAAGCTGACGGCAGTATTGAGGCCCGCAGTGACCTGCTGGGCGAAGCGGATCAATTGGTCGACGCTGAAATAACTCGCCCACAGCCCGGAAAGCTCAATGCCATGACTTTCGAGCCATGCGGCAATCGAGCGATAAAGCGAATGAAGCCGTTCGGCATCGCTGGCGACGAATCGGGCGACGCGAGCCGTCGCCCAACCGACCAGCGACGCAAAAACGAACACCACGAAAATGGTCGCCGCCATGGTCAATGCGAGGGCGACAAGCTGCGGAACGCGCGTCTGCAAGCCCTTCTGTAGCGGCCACGCGATCGCCATGATGAAGAGAGCGAAAGCCAGCGGTGCGAATACCGCCTGCGCCAGCGAAAGCGCGCCAGCGACCAGCACAACGGTGCACACGCCGAGCATCGCAAGAAGCGTTCGGCTAGCCGGAGACTGAGATGAGGGTTCAGGCGCGGTCACGGAGAAAGTCTGAGCTTGCAACTTCCAGCGGTCAAGTCATCCGTGTTCGCAGTCTGAATACTTTACTATATCGCGACCAAGCTGCATCGGAAGTTGCAGCCTCAACCGCACGCAGAAACGAGTTCATGCACCTAACGGCCGGGGCACACCGTATGCCGCTGCCCGAGATCACGCCCCAGCCCGATGAGCATCCAGATCGATGATATTGTCACCCGGCGGATTGATGGGGCAGAAGTCCGTCACCTTGTTGCTGTCGCAAACGTATATCCACTTCGCGTCGAAGAGTTCGCCGTCCCGGATATAGCCGAGGATGGCTCCGTGCTTGGGACGCCAAAAAAGCGTCGGCGGCAACGCCGTTCCCAGTTTGACCCAATTGGGCTCGACGTATTCTCCGACAGGCTTCCAGTGAATCATTGTCTGTCCTCAACTTCCTCGGCGGACACCATAAAGCAAACTATGCGCTAACGGCCAACCAATTGAAACCGGGCGGATTGGACCATCTCGCCGGAGCCGTCGCCGTCCGACAGCTTGGGATTGCACAATGCACCTCGAAACCCCACATATAAGGCCATGTGGAACCATTCGAAGCCCGTCCAGCATCAAACGGCAATTGATGCAACGAAGCCCGAACGTGATCGCGAAGCTGCAAAATCGAGAGTTGCTGAAGCGAAGCTCCGTCGCCAACGCGAGGCCGAACAGGCCATCCAAGACCGCGAAGCCGAACGGCTCGCAATTCAGATCAAGACGCAACGTCTGCGTGCCGAACGTCTCGCGCGCGAAGCTCTCGAACCGCCGCCCGTCAAGAAAACGCGGATCGCCGCTAAGAGCATCGCCAAAAGCCCCGTGCAGCAGGCCAAGAGACCGACTTCGAAAGTCGTGAAGCCGAATTAGACCGCCGGAGTGCCCGTGCCGAAGTTTCTCGAATGCACTGACTTGGCCACCGGCGAAGCTGTCAACGTCAATTTCGACAACGTTGAAGTGTTCGAGAAGGCCAATCAATCGGGACGGTCCGGAACGAAAATCAGCTTCGTGGGCGGCCGCTATATCTTCGTCCAACAGACGACCGAGCAACTCACTGACAGCGTTAACGGCGCCAAATCCTGACGTTCTTGGCTGCCCCTCAACGGCTCGCATCGAGATGCGGGCCGTTTTGCTGTGCCCTCTGGCCCGCGCATAGCGGCCGGCTCGCCGCAGGCGAGTCCCTATGCGCCAACTAAAGCCTCCGACAGTTTCAAAAAACCCAATTGTACATGTTGAATTATTCGTTTTACGGGCCTCAAGTTTCAAGCTTAGCCTTTCCTTCATCCTCGTCTTCGGGGCAACGAAGGGGCTTTGAAACTTCGAACATGGGGACGTGGTCCGTCGATTTTTTCGATCGAAATCGGCTGGGCTGCGCGAGATGGGAAACGCCCGAGAAGGTAACGCAATGAAGCACGGCACGTGGACCAACTGGTACGGCAATCAAAGCTGCAACGCTTTCGTCGTCGACGCCCAGTCGGAGGATGACATCGTCGAAGCGGTAACGTTCGCAAAAAACAAAGGCTTGAAAGTCCGAGCGGCGGGGACCGGCCATTCCAACGTGCCTCTCATACCAAACTCAGGTGTTGTCATCTGCACCGATAAGTTGAAGGGAATTGCCGCGCACGACTTCGAGAATAATACCGCGACCATCTGGGGCGGCACGAAAATTCACGACATGGGCGACGCTCTCTGGGAGCTCGGTCTTGGCCTCAGCAATCAAGGCGATATCGATACGCAAAGCATCGTTGGAGCGATATCGACAGGCACTCACGGCACAGGCCTGAGTTTGAAAAACCTGTCGTCGATGGTGGACGCACTGCGCATCGTTGATGCCACGGGAGGCGTTCGCACCCTTGACGACAGCAATGAAAATCAGATGCGCGCGGCGCGCGTTTCCCTGGGTCTTCTAGGCATCGTCACGCAAGTCAAGATGAAGGTGACAAAAGCCTATCATCTCCACGAATGGGTCGGCCTAATGCCCTATGAGGCCGCCGCAGAAATCGAAGCCGAGATGATCAATAAATACCGTCATTTCGGCTACTTCTGGTGTACGTCCGCACCCTCGGTCAAGTGGCTGGGCGTGTCGGCAGAGGGCAATCCGGAACGCTTCGACGACTGCGCTTACGTCCGCATCTTCGATCCAAATCCGATCGATGTCGGCGAGCTTTCACGATACGAGATACGCCGGCGATACGACCGCAGCTACAGAATATATCCGGAGGTCTACACGCCCGACTTCCACGAGATGGAATACATGGTTCCTCTCGACGTCGGCGTGGAATGCTTCAGAGAAATAAAGACCACGCTTCGAGATCTGTTTGAGGTGGTGACGGTCCCCGGCGAGATGCGTTTCACGGCCGGCGACGACAATTATCTCTCGGAATATTACGGCGGGCCGCGCATCGCGATTTCCGCGTCGGGCAGAATGGGCAAGGAAGATCTCGACTTCTTCCGCGGCCTCGACAAGATCTTCGCGAAGTACGACGGGCGCTCACACTGGGGAAAGATCCACTTTCTGAACCGCGAGCGGCTGGAGCACATCTATCCGCGCCACGGAGACTTCGTATCCGTAAGGCGCGAGATGGATCCCGAGGGCATGTTCCTCAACAACTATCTTGAGCCGCTTTTCGGCTAGCGCTCCTGCCGTCGCATCACTCTCAAACGGCCGCCGAAACGGCCGGCCGCCTCGACATGTTTTCGCCTGCCAACTGGAACCGAGCCGACTGGAACCAAAATGAAAACAAAATCGGAATGGATCGACGCAGCTGCTCGCTTTCAAGCCGAAGCAAGATCGTTCGTCGACGGCCGCTTCGTGTCATCCCCGAATGCAGCAACGCTCGAGCACGTGAACCCAGCAACAGGTCTGCCGCAGTACGCACTCGCCCTCGCCGATGATGATCTTCTGAACCGTGCCGTCGACGTGGCGCGCCGGCGCTTCGACGATGGAGCCTGGTCGCGCTGCCATCCCAGCAAGCGACGGGAAGCCTTCTTGAAGCTCGCCGCGCTGATAGAAGAAAACAGCGAACCTCTGGCGCTTTGCGAAACACTGGATACCGGCAAGGCAATCCGGGATTCATTTCTGCGCGATGTTCCAGGTTCGGCCACGACATTGCGGTGGTACGCAGAAGCCGTTGACAAAATCTACGGCGAGACGGCTCCAGTCGGTCCCGGCGTTCTCGCCACGATCAATCTCCAGCCCGTTGGCGTTGTGGGCGCGGTCATCCCTTGGAATTTCCCGATTGAAACGGCCTTCTGGAAAGTCGCGCCGGCGCTCATCCTCGGTAACTCGGTCGTTCTGAAGCCCGACGAAAAATCATCCCGAAGCGCATTGCTTGCCGCGGCGTTGGCCGTTGAAGCAGGGATTCCTGAGGGCGTCTTCAACGTCGTCACGGGTGGCGCCGACTTGGGACGCGCCATGGGCCTGCACCCTGGCATCGATGCGCTTTCGTTTACGGGCTCGACGGAGGTCGGCAAGAAGTTTCTCGAATATTCCGCCCATTCCAATCTGAAAATGATCAGCCTCGAGTGCGGAGGCAAGAGCGCGAACGTCGTATTTGCCGATACCGCCGACCTGGATCGCGCCGCAAGTTCGGCGGCCGCCGGTATCTTCTTCCATCAAGGTCAGGTTTGCTCGGCGAATAGCCGGCTCTTGGTAGAGGACAAGATCGCGGACGAGTTTGTCGAAAAGCTTCGGAAAGAGGCGCTTGGCTATTCACCCGGCGCTCCACTCGACCCCGAGACGCCGGCAGGTACGATGATCGGAACGTCTCACCGCGACGCCGTTCTTGCCAAGATCGCGGGCGGCAAACGCGAAGGCGGCCGCGTATTCGGAGGCGTAACGAAAACCGTCGAAGGCTGCGATAACTTCATCGAGCCGACGATCGTCACCGGTCTCGCCGAGACTTCCGAACTCGCGCGCGAAGAAGTATTCGGCCCTGTCCTCTGCGTTCTTCCCTTCAACAGCGAAGAAGCAGCCATACGCATGGCGAACGATTCACCCTACGCCTTGGCAGCTTCCCTTTGGACCGGATCATTCAGCCGCGCTCACCGCGTTGCAGCTCGGCTTCAGGCCGGCACCGTCAGCGTCAACGCCGTCGATGCCCTCGATCCGGCATTGCCGTTCGGTGGCTTCAAGGGATCGGGCTTTGGCCGCGATCTCTCGCTCTATGCGCTGCGCAACTACGCCCAACCGAAGGCCGTTTGGTTCGACTTTCGAGACTGAGCAGAGGCCCGCAGGTGGACCGGCGGCGACGTCGCCTCAGGCCATCGTAACAAATCGACTGCTGAGATAGGGTTCCATCGCTTCCGGGCCGCCTTCGCTGCCGTAACCGGAATCCTTGACGCCCCCGAAGGACACTTCCGGAAAACTCAGCCCATTGTGATTGATCGTTAGCATTCCGGCCTCGATCCGGCTTGCGAGTTCGTGCGCCGTCGCAAGGGACTTGGTGTGAGCGTAGGAAGCAAGTCCATAAGGCAGCCGGTTGGCCTCTGTGATCGCGTCATCCAAATCCGAATAGGGATTGATGATCGCCAGCGGTCCAAACGGTTCCTCGTTCATGACGCGCGCGCTGATCGGCACGTGCGCCAGAACGGTCGGCTCGAAGAAATATCCCTTGTTGCCGATCCGGCGGCCTCCGGTCTGCAAGTCTGCGCCTTTTGAAACGGCATCGGCGACGAACTCTGCGAGCGCTGGAATGCGCCGCTCGTTCGCCAGCGGACCCATTTGGGTGCTGGCGTCGAAACCGTTACCGACTTTGATGGCTTGCGCCGCTTGGACGAAGCCTTTCAGAAAGCGTTCGAAGACGGTCTCATGAATGAGAAACCGCGTCGGCGCGATGCAGATCTGTCCGGCATTCCGGAACTTGATTTGCGCGAGCGTGGTGACCGCGTTCTTGATATCCGCGTCTTCCGTGACGATGACCGGAGCATGTCCGCCAAGCTCCATCGTCACCCGCTTCATATGCAGGCCTGCGAGGCTCGCGAGCTGCTTTCCAACGGACGTCGATCCCGTAAAAGAGATCTTCCGAATGACGGGATGGCTGATCAGGTAACGCGAAATCTCGGCCGGTTCGCCATAGACGAGATTGACGGCGCCGCGCGGCACGCCCGCGTCCACGAATGCGCGAACGACCTCGGCGACCGATGCCGGCGTTTCTTCCGGCCCCTTGACGATGACGGGGCAGCCCGCGGCGAGAGCAGCCGCTAGTTTCCGCACGATTGCGACGATCGGGAAGTTCCACGGCGAGAACGTCGCTACGGGACCGACCGGCTCCTTGATCAGCATTTGGCGCACATGTGGCCAACGCGAAGGAATGACCTTGCCATACGTACGCCGGGCTTCTTCGGCAAACCACTCGATGAAATCGGCCGAAGAGTTGACTTCGAGAAGCGCCTCGGCGAGCGGCTTTCCCTGCTCGCGCGTCAACAGCGGTGCGATCGTGGCCGCGCGCGCCCGCAGCGTTTCGCCGGCCTTGCGAATGATCTTCGACCGCTCCGGGAGCGGAATCGCAATCCACGCGAAGCCGCCGGTCTCCGTCGAGGCCAATGCCTCATCGAGATCCGCCAGCGTCGCGTGCGCGACGGAGCCGAATATCTCTTCCGTTGCAGGATCGATAACGCGGATCTTCCGGCCGTCGCTACTATCGCGCCACTCGCCATCGATCAGAAGCTTGGTATGGACAAATGCGTCCGGCAAATTGGCGGCCATGATGATCCCTTAACGTACGGCGGCAGGCGTTTTCGCTTCGCCGCCTGCAGAGTGCTTGGTTAGAAAACGTAGCATGTGCGTAGCGACACGATCGGGGGCTTCGAGCGTGATCGCATGCTTCAAGCCGTCGAGAATGACGAGTTCCGAATTCGGAAGTGCGTCAGCGATGAGGCGGTTCAGTCGTGGATTGCAACCACCGTCGAGCTCCCCGGTAATCACGAGAGCGGGCGCTGTGATCTCGTGGAGCCAAGGCCCCATCTCCGTCCCCGCATAAATGTCAAAGACGTTCATGAAGATTTCGGGAGGCGTATCGAGCACCTGCTGGGCGCGCCGGGCGATGACATCCGGGCGCGCGGCGCCGAATTCATCCGTGAACCAGCGCGCCGTCATGGTGTTGAGCACTGCGCTAATTCCCTGCTCACGCAGCATTACGCCGAGACCCTTCACCTTTGCGCTGTCGTCTTCCGTACGGAAGGCGGCGGTCGACAGAAGCCCAAGCGACTGAACCCGATCCGGAAAGCGGCGCGCGTAGGCTGGCCCGATCATTCCGCCGAGCGAATGCCCTGCGAAATGCGCACACTCGATACCGAGCTTGCTGCGAAGCGCCTCGAGATCATCGACAAGATCGTTCAATCCGAAGCGGCCCTCGGGTATCGGAGACTCGCCATGGCCGCGCAGGTCATATGAAATGCATAGAAAATGCTCTTTCAGATGATCGGCGATTTTCGCAAATCCGGTTCTGCGCGCGCCGATGCCATGGATGAGAAACAGGGCCTGACCTTCGCCCTCAATCGTGTAATCGCAGTCGATTGCCATCTTGCGCGCCTCAGCCGGATTTCGTTGGCTCGGACGCGCGATCGGAACAGAGCTCCCCCGCGACGGCCCAGTCGGTGGTATCCACCTCGGTGAAGAGCACATGCACGGCCTGGGGCTTAGCTCCGCAGATTTCGACCATGCTGTCCGTCAGGCGTTTTGCGATCCGGCGCTTCTGATCAATGGTGCGGCCGGGAAAGATTTCGACCGTAATAATCGGCATGGGAAGTCTCCTGGAATTTGTCGATGTTCTGCGTTGCGGCTCTCAACCGGACTTTGCGGGCGTCGCCGCAGGCGCGGGAGCACGCAGCGAGAAGAGCTCGCCGGAGACGCCATAATCGCCGGGGTCCATGTCTTGGAAAATCACCTGCACCGCTTGCGGCTTCAATCCGCAGACGTCGGTGACGGTGTCAGTGAACGCCTTTACCAGGCGCTGCTTCTGTTCGGGTGTCCGCCCTTTGAACATTTCAACTCGGATAATGGGCATGCGTAGTCTCCTGTCGTTATGACGTTCGAATTGCGTGCTACTTTTGCGCAGCGGAGGACGATTGCGAGGTCACTTGACCGGGCTCCCACTCGCTCCAATGCTGGGCGCTGTTGCCGATGGGAGCGATGCGGCCGCCATCCGCAGTATCGCAATAAAGACCGAAGTTACCGGCGGCCTGCTCGCGAAAGAACCGCCTCAGCATGCCTTCAATCATGCCGCCCTTGACGAGCTTCCACGGTTCGTCGGCCTCTCCGAATGCGGCGATCACCGTACCGTCGGCGAGCGTTCCGCACTGAACAGGCGACGTCGCTTCGACCGTAAAGATCATCGTCGTTTGAGGTTGCCCCTGCTCCTGAAAGACGGAATAGGGAAAGAGTGGAGTAGCCTCTATGCCAAGGCGCAGGAAGAGATCGCGAATGACGCTGCTATGGCGCTCGCCGGGACGCAGCGGCGCCAGCGGGATCTCCAATTCCGAAGACCCCGGACGCCTGCAGAGAACGATACGGCCGTCATTCGCCAGAAGACCGCCGACGAGCAGCGGCACTCCCAATTTTTCAAGCGATTGCTCTGCAAGCCCAAAGGCCACGTACCCGCCCCTGAAATAACCGAGCGGCTGCCCGGCACCGGCTTTGAAGCTGCGGACCCGGCTGATGAGAACGATGTGATCACCCGCTTCGACGCGCTGCTCCGAGGTGCAGCACAACGTAGCCAGACTTTGTTCAAGCACGGGAGGATCGCCCGCGCTGAGATTACCCAGAGCTTCGATTTTGGCAGGCCCGCGCGACGCGAAAGCGCTCGCGAGATCGCGCTGCCAATCACCGAGGATGTTGATGCTGTAGGTATCCGCGCGCGTGAACGTATCCAAGCTCGAAGCCGTTTTCGCGATGCAGACGAGCACGAGCGGCGGATCGAGCGAAACGGAAGTAAATGAATTTGCGGTAAAGGCGCGGAGTTCGCCCTGCGCGTCGCGCGTCGCGACGACGGTGATCCCGGTCATGAAGCAGCCAAGCAGATCGCGAAACTGCCGGCGATCGCAAATCTCGGCATCTACCCAATCCGCGCGATGAACCACGCCATCCTGTAGAGGCTGCTGCATGCTTCCCGTCATTGCACCGCCATCCGCCGCATGAAGCGATCCGATATCATCGCAAGCATCGCGATGCTTAAACCCGCGAGCAGCCCCATCCCCGAATCTGCCTTGCTGAGCGCGATGTAGACGTCCTGGCCAAGACCGCGTGAGCCGACGAGCGCGGCGACCGCCAGCATCGCGAGAGCCGCCATGATCGTCTGGTTGAGCCCGAGGATGATATCGCTCCTCGCGGCCGGAAATTTCACGAGGAAGAGCATTTGCAGCGGGGTGCAGCCGGCAAGGCGGCCCGCATCGATCTGCGTCGCCGGCACGTGCCGCAATCCCTGTTCCGTGTATCGCGCCATCGGCACGATCGCGTAGGCGACGATCGCGAGATAACTCGAGAAATCGCCGACCTGGAAAAAAAAGATCAGCGGAATGAGGATGACGAACGGCGGTATGGTTTGCAGGAAATCGTTCACCGGCCGCATCGTGCGAGACACCGGCTCGTATTCGGCTGCGAGCACGCCAAGCAGACCGCCGAGGACGATCGCTGTGATGATCGACGCTGCCATCAGATAAGCTGAGAACATCGTCGACGGCCAAAACCCGCTGACCGCTATCGCCAACAATCCGCCGGCGGTTATCGCAGCGAGACGAATGCCGCCGAGCCACCAGCCGACCAGCGTCAGCCCCGCTATCAGCGGTAGCCACGGCATTCCGGAGAAGCCCGTATAAAGCAGAAGCCCCGTGAACAGCACACCGAGAGCGACGCCGACCTGCTGACGGAAAACCAAAACCAACGCCGAACCGCAGAAGACCGCGACGTAGATGGCCATCAGCGCAGGGCTCATTTCGAAACCCCAAATCGCAGGCGTCAGCGTCCGCATCAATCCGATGCGCAGCGGCAGGAGAAAGTAGGTTGTGATGACGCTTTTCAGAGTTGCCGTGACTGTCGAAAGATAGACGCTCACGGACATCAGGGTGTCATTGAGAAGGGGAGCCATATAGGGGCGCATCGAGAGCTGTGCGAGCGACGGCAACAGCGGCGCGATGGCGACCCAGACGACGGCACCGGCGAGTAACGTCAATCCCCAGAAGCTCGTCGCAGATAGTTTGCCACGCGGCTGCCGCTCGCGCACGAATGCCGCCTCGCTGACCCGATCGAGCAGAATTGCGAGCAGCGTAACGACCAGTCCCGCGATAATGCCGTTGCCGAATTCAGCGCGGCGAGCCGCCCGCAGAACCTCCCAGCCGATGTCCTCGAAACCGCCGATGACGGCGGCAAAGATCACCATGCTGAGCGTCGCCATGATGGTTTGATTGAGGCCCATAAGAATCTGGCGCGTCGCCGCCCCAAGGCGCACCAGCGCAAACATCTGAAGCCTGCTGCAGCCCGCAATCTCGGCGGCTTCGATCGTCTCGCGCGGCGTCTGATCCAGCCCCACCTTCACGTTGCGGGTCATCGGAGGAAGCGCGAAGAGAACGCTCGCGACAAGCCCGGCCACCGGCCCGAAGCCGAAGAGCACGATCAATGGCGTGAGATAGGCGAACGCCGGAACGGTCTGCATGACATCGAGCACGGCGTCGACCGCTGCCGCCACGTATCTGTTCGAATGCGCGAGAATGCCGAGAGCCGCTCCGAAAATGCAGGCAAGCGGCAATCCCAGAGACACCAGCGTGAGCGTGGCGATGCTTTCCTTCCAGTACCCGGCAAATACGATGTAGAGGCAGGTCGCAGCCGTGAGCGCAGCGAGCCCCGGTCCGGCAATCCGGAGTGCGCCGAGCGTCAGAACGACGACCATCACGCTCCACGGTATATCGAGGAGCACCGACTGCAACGTCTTCAGCTGCCAATTGAGCGCGTCACCGACGATGCGAAACAGTTCGCGAAACTCGGTGCTGAATCCGGTAATGGCGGCGTTGGTCCAATTCGAGACCGGCAAGCTGAACGATGCAGGAACCTGTCCGAGCCAGGAGAGCTCGCGTCCGAACATCACCGCAAGAACTGCGAGCGCGAGCGCCGCGAAGCACCCGAGCGCCGTCGCAGACTGGCGATTTGGAAACGCCTCAAGCATGACCGCTGTTCGTTCGCCCCAGGAAGGACTTTATGAGGTTGTGATCGATTATGCCGGTGATGGTCCCGTCGGCCTTGCGCACGGCGACCCGCTGCGCACCGCCCAAGAAGCATTTGAGGGTCGACTCGATCGACTCTTCTGCATTGACCACCGGATCGCCTTGCGAGGTGAACGCCTCTTTCACCGGCACCGCAATTTGACCCGCCTTGACGACGCGGAGCGCCGGCACGTCGGCGACAAAACTGCGGACATAGTCGTCCGCAGGGTTCAGAAGAAAATCGAGTACCGAGCCGATCTGAACGATTTTGCCATCCTTCATGATGGCAATGCGGTCGCCAAGCCTCGCAGCCTCGAGGAAGTCGTGCGTAACGAAGATGATCGTCTTGTGAAGCTTAGCCTGCAGCCGAAGGAACTCGTCCTGCATCTGCTTGCGAATGAGCGGATCGAGTGCGCTGAAGGGCTCGTCCAGAAACCACAGATCGGGATCGGTGATCAGCGACCGCGCGATACCGACGCGCTGCTGTTGACCGCCTGATAGTAGATGCGGAAAGCAGTCCTCACGTCCCGCCAGCCCGACGAGTTCGAGCATGCTGCGCGCCTTCGCCAGCCGGTCGGCAAGGGCCAAGCCTTGAACGCGCAATGGAAACGCTACGTTATTGATAGCCGTCAGATGGCCCATCAAGCCGAAGTTCTGAAAGACCATGCCGATTTTTCGGCGACGGATTTCAGTCAGGTCGGCCGGCTTCGCCTGCAGAAGATCAAGTCCTTCGAAGCGGACTTCTCCCGCCTCGGGCTCGATCAGACGCGACAGACAGCGCACCATCGTCGACTTTCCGGAACCGGAGAGCCCCATGACCATGAGGATCTCGCCGTTCCGAACATCGAGGCTGACGCCGGCGACCGAGGGATTGGCCCCCTCGGCGATGAGGCGCGCAATCTTCTCGTCGCGCGAAGACCCTTCCGCGAGGATCGCGCGAACCCGCCGCGCGTCGCCGCCATAGACTTTCCAAAGATCGCGGCAGGAAAGAATTGGCCCCGTTTTCGCCGGCCGGTTTTCTTGCGGCGCAGGAACACTGCTCTGCGCCGCTTTCAAGTCAGTGAATCGTCCGCGGGCAGAATCCACGCCTGCGGAACCTTCGGCCAAGGCGAACATCGGTCCTCCGGCAACGGGAATGGTGGCCGATAAGGCTGCTTTCCATGTTGCAATTAACTTCATTGCTAACCCTCGAAGCCGGATGACGCCGTTGCCGCCCGACACTACTTCTCCGCGTCGGCGACCCAACCCTTCCAGGTTTTTTCGTTTGCCGCTAGCCAATCGGTCGTGACGGCGTCGAGGGAGGCGCCGCCTTCATCGATCTTGGTTATCATCTCGATCTGCTCGTCGTTCGTGATATGCAGAGACGAAATGAGCTTCACCGCGGCAGGCCACTTCTCGGCCATTCCGACCCAGGCGACCTTTCTCACGTCCCCACGAACGAAGTCGCAGTCGTAGGTCGCATTCGGATTGAGGCCGATCTCAGGTTTGTCGAAGCATCCATCCTGATAGGGCGGCAACTCGACTTGGCGAAGATCGTATTTGCCGTAGACCCAGTGGGGCTTGTACCACATCACGAGCAGCGGCGTTTTCTTGGCGAATGCCGATTTGATCTCGGCGACGATCGCGCCTTCGCTACCGGCCGGAATTGCAACGAAGGGCAGGTCGAGTGCTTTTATTCTGTCCTTGTTCGTCGTACCCCAATCGGCGGGATAATCGAGAAACCGGCCGTCCGGCGCTGTATCAGGGGTCGCAAAGACCGCCGAGCAATTCTTGAGTGCCTTCCAATCAGGCAAGCCCGGGCACGTCTCTTCCATATAAGCGGGATAGAACCAGGTCTCGACGGGCTTGATGCCAAGGCCGCCCACATCGACGACATTCTTCGTTGCGATCGCCTTGTCGTAGGCATCGCCGATATTCGTCGTCCAGATCTCGAGCGCCGCGGTGACGCTGCCATCTTGCAACGCCGTCATTTGCGGGAAATAGCCGGCCACGACATACTCGACGTTGTAGCCCATGTTTTTCAGGATCTTCCCCGCGATGTGCGTGGTGATCGTCTGGCCGGTCCATTCGTTGATTGTAAGTTTAATGGGATCGGCCGACTCTGGCTTCCAATCGCCGGCAGAGGCGGCCGCCGCGAACCCGGACGCCGCAGTCACTATCGCAAGGGCACGCGTGAACTTCCTGATCATGTCCGCTCCATTTGGGCTTGACGTTGAAGGGTCGTACAGTTCCGGGCAAGAACCGCTTTTGCACTGTCCGCAAGAACGCGGCTAGAATCTAGAAGGAGTTCGCGCTCGGCTGAAAAATCCCAATCGTTTTGCAGGGATTGGAATGGCTCGGCGAGAGTGGCGGGCATGAGCAGCACAGCGCCGCCATCCACCGAATGAAACTCGATCACCCGAATTCTTTCGTCCGCAGCCGACGGCATTGCCGGTACCGCGCGGCGACGAGAGCACGCACGGATGACGACGAGTTTGCGTTGAGGCGCTGCGGTTGCCAATGCGTTACCTTATGGAGCTAGACCTACGGGTAGAGTTTTATTCGTTGCGACATGAGTGATTTATCCGATGTGTGCCGATGAGACGGTCGCATCCAGTCGTGCTGGTTTCGCCGACTTGAAGTGAGGCATGATTTCCGTCGCGAAGCGTTCCATCATGTCGAGCATCTCCGCTTGCGGCAGACCAAAGCCTGAGCTCATGATGACTTCGTCGATGCCTGCTTCGGCGTACTTCGACAAATTTTCAAGCATGCGCGATTTCGTACAGATCAGGAGATTGTCCATCATCTCCTCGAACTGCTGCTTGCGAGGCAACGGTTCGACCATGCCGTCGCGGAGGACACCCGGCCCGGTGAAGAGGTTGTCGAAACGCTTATAATAATCGTAGACGGAGTGCCCGATACGTTGGGCTTCAGCGTCATCGCGAGCCAGATAAATGACTCGCTGCAGCGACAGCTTCGGCGCACGCACACTCGCCGGCGCTTCGCTCCTGCCCTTCCTGAAGGCATTGACCTGATCGAGAAGCACGTCGAACGACGAGTTGAGCGGCGTCGTCTGGATATCGTACCCGCGCTTGGCGTAGTTATAAATCGCATCGGGCGTTATCGTAGCGATCATGATCGGGACCGGCCGCTCCGGGCGCGGCATCACGGTTATCCCGTCGAACTTGTAGTAATCCCCGTCCCAAGAGACGTTTTCGCGCGTCAGCAACGCCTCGAGAACCGATAGCGACTCAGTGAACCTTTGCGGTGTCTCCGCGAGAGGCACACCAAGGCCGGCGAGCTCCGCCGCGAACGCGCCACGTCCAACGCCCAGTACCAAGCGGTTATCGCAAAGAATGTCCGCCTGAACGACCTCACCGGCAAACACGCGCATGTCGCGGATCGGCAGAACCGAGATCGAAATGACGACGTCGACGTTTCGCGTCAACGTCGCGATTTTGGTCGCCATCTGGAGTGGCGACGGGATGATCAGAAGGTTGATGAGGTGGTGCTCGGGGATCGAAACCGCATCGAAGCCAAGGGCATCGGCATGGACGGCTTGCTCAATCACTTCCCGATACAGGCGATCGCCGCCGTAGTCTTTTCGGGGAAGGAAAGTCGTGAGGAAGTAGTTGAAGCGCATCCACTTATCCAACCCTGCAAGCGATCATGCAACGAACGTTATGAAGGCTTGAAAGATCGATAAAGCGATTTTATTGATATAAATCATTCGGCTTTGTCGAACTGTCGATATCGCAGTGCAACACCCAATCGTGGGCAACGGCTGCTGCCTCAAGGATCGCGGGAATGCAGATCGAAGCCCTCGAGACGTTCGTAAAGATCGCCGAAGCTGGGAATTTCTTTCGCGCATCGGAAGTGCTTTGCGTCACGCCATCGACCGTCAGCGCCCGCATCCAAATGCTCGAAGACAGTCTCGGCCAACGCCTATTTCGCCGTTCGCGCACGAGCGTGACCCTGACCCAGGCAGGAAGCGTGTTCCTGCCCTATGCCCAGTCCGTCGTGCGCAACTGGCACAAGGCGCGTCGCGAAATAGCTCTGCCAAAAGGCTTCAACGGCATTCTGACGATCGCCGCATCGCCCGTTATTTGGGGGGATTTGATGGCCTCCTACCTCGCGTCCTTTCAACGTCAGGAGCCGACCGTCGCGATCAACGCAATCGTCGCCGATCCGGCGACAACAGCCGCCAAGCTGAATGCCGGCGAAGTCGACGTCGCAATTTTCCATGAACCGGCGCTGAAAGCCGGCTGGTCGGCCACTAGGCTGCTGACGGATGAACTCGTGCTCGCTGCCACGATCCGGCGAGAACTCGTGCGATGGGACCCGAAATACGTATACATCGATTGGGGGCGCAAATTCAGCGATGAGGTTTTTCGTGCCTACCCCGTCGACGACACGCCGATCGTAACTTTCAGCGATGGCGGTGCGGCACTAGAATATATTTTGCGTGTTGGCGGTTCAGCCTATTTGCCTCGCCGTTGGATCAACGCTTTGCCGGGGCGGCTCCATCCTGTTCCTCGCGCGCCCGTGTTCGACGTCGGCATCTACGCCGTCTTCGACGCTGCCCTGCTCGAAGCCGGAGACCGGCGGACTTTCGTCGACAATTTCATCTCAGCCATCAACCGTCCGGAACCAATCGAGTTGGGAACAATTTCGTCTTCGGCAGCGCGGGCGCGTGCGGGCTTCGACCAGAAGGCCGGCACGCTCACTTGACAGCGGCGTCCGCCTGCCGAAATTGCAACGGCCCGGCGGAGAGTTATCCCCCGACGTGATAATATTTTTCGGACGCGGCATGAGCGTACATATTCTCGACATATGAAAATGCCCAAAGCACTCGCTTCAGCGCATCACCGTCTGGCGCTGTTAAACGACATAGAGGATCGCCTTCCATGAAAATTCTTACCAAGCAAATTCTGATCGCCGTTGCCGCTGCGGCAATTCCGTTCTCGGCGCACGCAGCCGACGCGGATAGCGGCATCGAATTGGCGTTTCTGCCGAGCGCAATGGATGTCACCTTGCTCAACGAAGGCGGCAAGTTCGTCACCGTCGACATGAAGAAACTTGCGAAAGGCGACAAGTGCCGTCTGGAAAAGGATGCGGTCATCATGAAGGTCGGTCCGGGTACCGCTCCGGAGACGACTCGCGTCCGGTTCGCTGCGCCGAACCTCAGTCACGGTGGTTGCCCGTTCATGACTGAGTTCGAACTTCCGAACGCGGACTACACCGCCGCTCGCGCCGCCTTCACAGCCAAGAAAGACGAAGCCTCCAAAAAGGTCGACGATCTGAAGAAACAGCTCGGAGACAAGTGGAACGAGCTGACCACCCAGAAAAAAGAGTAGGGCACACGGAGCGAAAGGCCTGTCGGCTATTTGGCCTTTCGCTTCCTTCTCACCGAGCCGTGCCGTGCCGTAGAAGAGAAATCAAATAGATCCCTAAAACAAGCGGCACGCCCAGTGCCAAAACCATCTTGATATCCTCAAGCATGGCAGCTACCCCTCCAACGTAACCCCGATCGCTTCTATCACATGCTCGCGCGAAACATCGAAGCGTCTCGCGGGACAAGATAATTTATCCGCTCCCTCGCGTTTTCTCGGCACCTGACGTCGCGCATATCATCAGCTAACGGATCGCACGTCACAAGTTTCCCCGAACGAAACGGCCGGGAAGACGTCGGCCGGCCGCGAAACACGCCTTCAGCTGGCCCCGATCAGCAGCCCCGTAGCCACATACATTGATTGAACCAGAATTCGCCCAAGAGTCGTCTGCAGCAATCAACCGAAAGGGCCGGAAAGGCGAACCCTCCCGGCCCCGAAATTCAGTTGTCGATACGCCGACTACAGGCAGCCATGCGACGCTACGCAGGCGGTGTACGACTGGCCGCCAGCGGTCGATTGCGCGGCACACATTTGTTGTATGCTGTCGCAAACGCTGCCCGCGGCCCATCCCGGTCCAGGCTCAGGTCCCGGACCACCCGGACGGTCGGGCCAACCGAATTTTTGAGCCTGCTGAACCATCGTTTGAGCAGCCGGCGCGGTTGGAATTTTTGGCGCGGCGATTACAGCCGTCGCGATCACGCTGCTGCTGAATGCAAGAAACCCGAACACGATTTTTTTCATTGCGCCTCTCCTTTGCTTGGAAGCAAAGAGACTCTAACGGCACTTCAAAACGAGGATCAAAAACTGATCCTCGAGCTGAACATTAGGTTCACCGGCGCTCACCTTTGGGCCGCTGTCCATGACGCACGCAATAAATCAACGAAAAACCAATTGTATTTCGATTGCCGAAGAGGTGCTCGATCGTTCGCATCAAAAAGCAACTGGAGCAGGTCTTTGTCTTGCACGCGATATCGCAAAAACATCAGCTGGCGGCATCAAAAAAGGCCGGGAGGAAAAGCTCCCGGCCTCGAAATTGAATTTTCCGGACTGCCGTTAGCAGCCGTGACGCCACATGCAACGCCGGAATCCGGGGCCGCCCCAACCCCAACGATCGGCACACAGATGGCGAACGCCGTAGCAGCCGCCGTATCCATAGCCATAGCCCCATCCTGGAGCACCATAGAAACGCGGGCCACGGTGCCAACGGTGCCAGCGGTAGTAGTCGGCTTTTTGGACCATGGATTGAGCGCCCGGCGCCCTCGTCGTGAAAGCTGGCTCCGCCAACGCCGACGTCGCGATCAAGGTGCTGCTTACTGCAATAAATCCGAACACGACTTTTCTCATTGGGTGTCTCCATTGCTTAGAAACAAGGAAACCTCTAATGGGAAAATTCGCAGAATATGTGCGCTTACGAGAATGTATTTAAGCTGAACATCCGTTCACGGACCCGCCGCATTCCCCAACACTGGAGGCGTCGTGAAGCGCCGATAGGAAGCTGATTTTTTGGCGTGCATATCGCGTCAAGGATGCGGTTGCGTCGCTGTAGAGGGATGACCCGCATCTGAGTGAGCCGCGGGCGCGACCCTGGGATTCATCTGACCATAATAGTAACTTGCCGCCGCCAACGCGAACGCCACCAAGAGCAGCACGACAAGAACGTTCAACGTGTTGTCGGTTTTGCGAACAACTTCATCCAACCCTCGGCCTTCGCTCCACAAAGCCATGACCCGATCTCCTCGGTTAATGCTGGCTACGCGCCGGTCTGCCAAGCGCGACCGACGCAGCTGGGATTGCCGAAACAATGCCCGCGTCATCGGTAAGGATGCGGCCATACATCAGCACCGAGAAAAGCACGACACCCAGAACCAACAAGGCAAGGACGCCGACGAGGATCACGCGTCGCGCTTCGCGCCGCGCGATGGCTTCGTCTGCGACATCTATAAAATCGCGGTTTTGGTCTAACGCCATGGCGTTATCCTCCAAGGTTCCTCGGGAGAATAACGGCGCCGATTGAACGAGGTTCCTCGGCGGCACCCATATGATCCGCATAAAGAAAAAGAGAGCGGACATTTAAGCCGCTCTCTTCTTTGAGCTTATCGCTCATGGACAAAACCATTTGGGGACGGCGCGGTTCTGTCAGCTGCCGATCAAACCTCGGGGTAGAGATTGCCATGTAGATTCATGGGCAACAACTACTCAGCACATACGCTGCTGTCGGCATCCAACAAGCAATCTGATTTGGGTACGGATGGTCAAGCCCAACCTGCGCGATACCTTGGTGCTGCGCTGCTGTGGCCACAGCCGATGCAGTCGGACAGCCACTCAGCGCGCGAAAACGCGCATGCGGGAACCACCGGTCATCAAACGCGTTTTTGGCTCTGGAGCGAGGCGCCAGCCCCGCTCGTTAGGGTGCCGGCTCGGTGCGGCCGAGCCGGCATTCCGTTGGCTAAGGAACGACATGCAGAATACCTGTTACAGCTCCGACGAGTTGAAAAAGCTCGCGCACATCATCAATGAAATTCTCACCGAGGCGCGAAACCACCGCCCTGAACTTTCGACGGATGACGTCGTTCAGCGTCTCTGCGCCATTGCCGATCGAGGCGAGCGCGACATATCGAAATTTCGCGCCGCTATGATGAACCAAGCAGCTTGATAAGGTCCGCCACGAATACCTCGCAGGCGTGGCGGTTCGTTGGGACCGCCCACCAAGGATCTGATCCGCTGTATTCCGCGGCTACGGACTTATCCAGCGCGCGAGGAACCCTTGTATCCCTGACGCGTTGCCCAACGAACGTGCGCCAGAATGTGCGACCGGGAGCAGGCGATGACCTACGAAAGCATGGCGGTAAGCAATAACCAGCCAGCCGAACTTTTCGAGGCGCGGTCCCGCATTGCGCGTCTCGAAGCCAAACTCGAGCAGGCCGACTATCTTATCGCCGAAGCGCTCGAGTCTGCGGTTGATTACGAAGATATGATCCGCAAATTGCAGATGGCCCAGCAAACGCTCAAAGAGGCGTTGAGCCAGCAAAGTAATCTGATGCGGGCGTAGAAACCTGCAACGATCCGGTGTGTACGATGCGATATTGGTACGGCAGCTTGGCGCAGTAGCGAACACCGGCCTTGTCCGCATCCTCCCACGACTCGAAGGCGCCATCGAGCAATCCAGTCCCTCCGCCGAAGCATCCCTCCTCGTCGCCGTTGCATGACTGACACCACACGACCACGCGAAATCTTTCCATTATGTCACCCCGTAAAATGCTGCGCGCGAGCATGTTGAACTCCATGCCGCGCCTGCTTTTCTTCTGATTTTGCTTCTGAATTTGGGATGAACGTCATCGTGAGATTGGTTACGCGCCGATCACGAAACAGGCTCGCAAGCGGGCCGTTACGAACATGCTCAGTGCGTGGATAAGTGCCGCACCTTCTCGGGCAATTCGGTCGCACCAACTTGAATCTAGGCAACGGGAGCTTTATGTCGCCGAGCTCGTTACGAGGTCGCAACTTCTTTGAGTTTCAGTATGTCGAAGCATGCAGGAAAAATCCGGTTCGACGAGGTCAACGATCAAGGCTCCGACGGATACCATGTATTCATAACTCTGCTCTGCGTCGTAGCAGCAACGACGCTCGCAGGAATCATCAGCCTCGCCCTCGAAATGCTCGGTTGAAGCGTTGTCGAACTGAGCATTGTTGCGCGAAAGTTTTATCCCGCCACTTGCGACTGTTGCCAGATGAGGGACAATTGCGTCCCAGCATGATTTCGCTACCTTTGGCTGGCCGCTAGGCTAGTCTATGAGCAGTCAAATCTCTTAACGCAGCTCGCTGGTTAAAACGAAATGGCCCGCCTATCGAAAAAAAATAAGATTCTGGCGGGGATCGCGGGCCGCATCGTAGCCGGATTGATCAACGCAGTTAAAAAGACTTCGCGACCCGTCTACCAGCCCTCCACTTTTTTCGACGATCTGCGCGCTGAAGTGCCCTTCATCATGGCGATGTGGCACGGGCAATTCATGATGCTTGCCGACCTCAACACGCGCGAATACGCCGTAGCAGCTATGGTCTCGCGTCACGGCGACGGTGAGATCGTGGCGCATTTCTTGAGCAAGTTCGGGATCTCGGCAATTCGCGGCGCCGGTGCTGGTGACCGAAAGAGGGATCGCGGCGGCGCGTACGCGCTGCGAGCGGCAGTGCGGGCACTCGAAGAGGGGACGATCGTCGCGATGACGGCTGACGTTCCCCCATCCCGGCCGCGCCATGCTGGTAATGGCATCGTTACTTTGGCCCGCCTCTCAGGACGGCCGATCATTCCCGTCGCCGCCGCCACCTCGAGATTTATCGTGCTGAATTCCTGGAGCCGGATGACAATCAATCTCCCGTTCTCCAAACTCGCCCTCGTCGCCGGCGATCCGATTTTCGTCGCACCTGATGCCGATGAAAACGAAATCGAACGCAAGCGGCGCGAAGTTGAGAAGTCTCTCAACGCGGTGACGAGCAGGGCGTATGAAATCGCTCAGGCGGCCGAGCCGACGATGGATGTGGAGCCATCAGGTAGGACTTCGAGTCGTAACGGCTGAACCGGCACCGCGAAGTCACTCCGCTGCCACGCTTCGGCCCATGTCCTCTTCGCGTCGGCGCAACCTTTCCTCTTCGGCCGCCATGTAATTGCGGATACGCGGAACGGCATCAATCGTCTTCGCAAGCTGTATCTGAAAGACCACAAGGCCGCCGTACCGGAAGCCGGCTTCCGCCGCCGCCAGATAGTATTCCCACATCCTGCAGAAACGTTCGTCGAGCACGGCGGCGGCTTCTGCGCGTCTCGCCATGAACCGGCTTCGCCAGGCGGCCAGCGTATCGGCGTAGTGAAGCCGGAGGATCTCGATATCGGTGACGATGAGACCCGATCTTTCGATGGACGGAAGAACCTCGGCAAGCGACGGGAGGTAGCTGCCGGGGAAGATATACTTCGCGAACCACGGGTTGATCGCGCCGCGGCCGTCGATCCGTCCTATCGAATGCAGTAGAGCCACGCCATTATCATTGAGGCTCCGCCTGACGGTATCGAAGTAAATGTCGTAGTCCTTGGGACCGACATGCTCGAACATGCCGACGGAGACGATCCGGTCGAATGACTCGTGAAGCTCCCGGTAATCTTCCAATCGGAAGTGAACCCTGGAGCTGAGGCCTCGCTCCCTGCCCCGCCGTTCCGCAACTTTCAGCTGCTCGGGCGATAGCGTCAAACCGGTGACGTCCGCGCCGTCGATGTCGGCAAGATAAAGCGCCAACCCACCCCACCCGCTGCCGATATCGAGTATCTTGGCTCCTCCAGGCGGAATGAGAAGCTTTGCTGCTATGTGCCGCTTCTTGGCGAGTTGGGCGGCATCCAAGCTCTGCCCCGGAGCCTCGAAATAAGCACACGAATATTGCCGGTCGGAGTCGAGAAACAATTCATAGATTCGATCGTCGATGTCGTAATGGTAATGGACGTTGGCGCGCGCCAATTTTTCGGAGTTTCGCCGAGTCCACCGCCCGAACGTCGTGCGCAAGACATTGCGGACGTGTCCGAACTGCGGCGGCGTCAGGCTGTGAAGGTTGCGCCCCAAGAGGTCGAGCAAATCGTAAACGGAGCCGCCCGAGACTTCCAATCGGCCATCGGTGAAAAGCTCGCCGAGCGCCATCTCTGGATGAAGGAAAAGTTTCAAAGCCGCTTTTGAATCCGTCAAGCGCACATTGAGAGGCAGGCCCGTACCGTCACCGGCCGAGACGCGGTCGCCTCCGGGAAATTCCAACGTCAACGAGCCCTGACGGACGCATTGGCGCACAAGCGATTGCAACGCACGTTTCATCGGCCGGGCCGCTAGTTTGCGCACAAACGACAAAAACAACGACCGGAAAGACCCTTTGGTTCCTCGCGAAAGGCTCTCCGGCATTAGGAACTTAGGCGACTAACTTCGGTTTTTCACGTGCATTGGATCAACGCAGTAAAATCCGTCTAAAGGATTATAGTTTGCCCCAGCGCGAAAAAAAACCCAAGCAGCCGCAAACCAATCGCCGGAAAGCGGAGCACAAGAGCGACAGACAGAGCCGGCCGAAACACCTCTGGTCCGCGGAGGTCACCGAGCACAGCGATGCACTCGATCTCGAAAACCACGTGTTTGCGCGCAAACCGGCGGAAATCGCCCAATCGCTGAAGCGTTCGGCCGAACACAGCCACCGGCGGAAAACGACGCCGTTTCAATCGGCGATGTCGATGCTCAACTTTTATATTAATCGTGCCGGCAAAAACCTGACCGCCAAACGCCGGCAGACGTTGGATCGCGCCAAAGACGAATTGCGCAAGGCATTTGGCCGGACGAAATAACAAGACGAAATAATCAATAATGACTTTGCTTGTGCACTAAACGCGCTTGCCGGGGGGCCGAACCCGGCTGACGCCGTGCGTGGTCTTCTCCCAATAGAAAGGTCGAAGCATCAAATCGAGAACCGCGCGATAAGCGGCAAATGAAATCGCGAGCCAATAGACCGGCAGAAAGAAGACGGAGAAGAGACGTCGCAACTTACCCGACCCGGCGGATGTAATCGCGATGAGCGATGCGGCGGAAAGATAACCCGTCGCAAGGTTCGCTCCGCACAGCCAAAGCAGAAAATCGCTCTCGGGCAGAACCCCGATTCCCAACACGGTGTAGATCGCGGCCAGAACATAGAACCACGGATGGCAGAGCATCGAGACGAGCATGGCGCAAATCGTCACCTGAAAGCCCGCAAACTTCCACGGACCGAGATCGCGCCAAAGCCGGGAGGGGCGGCGCATGTGAACGAGATACGTCTGCATCCAGCCCTTGATCCAGCGCGTACGCTGACCGAGCCACGCACGCCACGTCGTCGGCGCCTCTTCCATCGTCTCCGAGTCGACGAGAGACACTTCGTACCCGAGGCGAGCCAGTCGAATTCCGAGATCCGCATCCTCGGTGACGTTGAATGGATCCCATCCGCCGCATTTGAGAAGAACGTCGCGCCGGAAATGATTTGAAGTTCCGCCGAGCGGAATGGGCCACCTGAGATAATCCAACGCCGGAAGCAGCCCTCTGAAGAGCGCCGCGTACTCGAGCGCGAACTGCCGGCTGAAAAAGGACTCGTCGATATTCGAAACTGACAGCCGCGCTTGCACGCACGCAAGACGCGGTCCGCCTTCGATGAAGGCATGAGCCGCGCGGCGAAGCTGATCAGCGTCCGGAACGTCCTCGGCATCGAAGACCACCACGAGCGCGCCCCGCGCATCCTGCAACGCGTAGTTCAGCGCCCTGGGCTTCGTTTTAGGCTGGCCCTGCGGAACCGTTACCGTTCTCATGTTCGGATAAAGCCCGGCGCTCGCGATCGCCCGCCGCGTCGCGTGATCGTCCGCCTCGGTGATGAAAAGTATTTCGAGGAGTTCGCTCGGATAATCGAGACGCGCGAGCGCATCGAGCAAGCCCGGCACCACGGCAACCTCCCGGTAGAGCGGGATGAGCACGGAGAACGTCGGCAACCGGCTGTCGAACCGCCGGTCGAAAGACCGCCGTTCCGGTCGTCCCTTCGGGTTCCTCCACGCCTGCCAAAACGCGACCAGCCGAACCGCGGAGATCATGAAGAACGGCAACGTGATGGTCAGCGACCAGAGAACGAGGCCGAAATCGCTGAGCAGGATCAGCCCGGCCGTCAGCGCCGACAGCGCCAAGAAGAGGAAGGCACGCTGCCAAGCAAGGAGTGGAGAAGCGGCGGAAAAGTCCGGCGCCCGCCGCCGCAAGTCGTTGACCGCGCGGTCAAGTTGCCCAATATCGCGTTGAAACTGCAAGTGCGACGAACCGAGTCCGCGGACAACAGCGCGCGACGTACGTACGGCACGCGCAGTCGGCGTTTTTGACCGAGCCCCAAACATTCAGCCCCTGGTTGGCCCCCCACGGCGACCGCCCTCGCCCAGCCAGTGACAAAGTATATGCTCAAGGTGTGCAGATTTGAAAGCTGGAAGACGCGCGGATTTGCGATCTGTCCGCGAGGGGAGCAATAAGAGCGGATGAAGATGCATCGACGAGTCCAGAACGCCCTCCTTGCCTTCACCGTTTTCGTGACATTGGCGCTCGGCTGTGCCGTGTCGGCCTTCTCGGAAAATGCGGGACCGATACGAGTTGCAGCAGCGGCCACGGAAACCGCGACGGACGCCGCACCCACGCGCCGGGTCGTCATTCGGTTTCTGACCGACAGCGATTTCCCGCCCTTCAACTTCTATGATGAGGACGGAGTGCTGGTCGGGTTCAACGTCGATCTCGCACGCGCCATTTGCCTGGAACTCGGCACGTCCTGCGATATCAAGGCCCGTCCTTGGGAAGATCTTTTCGCGGGCCTGAAGAACGGCGAAGCCGACGCCGTCATCGCCGCTCACAAGGTGACGGGCGCAGCGCTCAAAGACGTCGACTTCACGGATCGCTACTTCCACACCCCCGGGCGGTTCGCCGGACGCAGGGAGCAGCCCCAAGTCGAAATGACACCGAGCGGCCTCGATGGAAAGCGCATCGCCGTTGCGCGCGGCACCGCACACGAGGCCTTCCTTAAGGCCTTCTTCCGCGATAGCCCCCTCGCGATATACGAAAACGCCGACCTGGCCCGCGAGGCATTAGCCGCCGGCAAAGCCGACTTCATTTTCGACGATGGCATATCCCTCGCCTTTTGGCTGAACGGAACGTTATCGCGCCAGTGTTGCGAAATGCGGGGCGGCCCCTTCTTGGAACCGAAGTTCTTCGGCGACGGCATCGCAATTGCCGTTCCGAAAACCGATCCTGGCATTAGGCTCCTGCTGAACAAAGCTCTGGAGCGAGTGAGGGCATCGGGGCGGTTTGAAGAACTCGTTCAACGCTACTTTCCCGTCAGAATTTATTGAGATTAATAGTCGTCGAAGCTGGGCGTCGCGCAAAAGCAAGCCTAATACTTTTGCATTCTCCCAGCGGACGGGTCTCAAAACCGCGAACCTTTGTCGAGCATGTTTAAAACCATCGCCCGGGCCGTTGTTCTTGCGTTCCTGTCGGTCGCGCTTCTCGCGCCGATTGAAGGCGGCGGCGAGGCCCATGCCGGGTATTCAAAATCGGGCGCGCGTAAATATTCTGCGAGATCGGCGCGCGCAAAATATAAGGCCGCCCGCCTCTATCGAAACCGCTTGGCGAGGCGTGCTGCTATTGCCGCCAAAGCGCGGGCCGCGGCAGCACGGGCAGCCCAGGCAACAGCCGATGCCGCGACCAGGCGGCCGCAGAAGCTCCTGACGAGAGCTGAGATCTTGGCATCCGATCCTGCGCGCCTCGAACGGCTCGGCAGCCGCCTCGTCGTGGGTTTCGCGAGCTTCTCTGAGGTCAAACCTCTCGTCGAGAAAAAAGCCATCTCCGGCATCTTCATCACCGATCACAACGTACGCGGCCGCAAGGCCGCCGATGTGGCCAAAGATATCCAGGATCTGCAGGACATCCGCAGAGCCCAGGGTATGCCGCGTCTCATCGTGGCAGCCGACCAGGAAGGCGGTTACGTTTCGCGGTTGTCGCCGCCGCTCAAATGGCAGCCCACACTCGGAATGATCATCGCCAAACTCAAGACCGATAGCGAACGCGAAAAGGCCGTTCGCGAATATGCGGAAACGCAAGCTCGCGAACTCGACCGCCTCGGCATAACGATGAATTTCGGCCCCGTTGTCGATCTGCGGCTCGGCCAGGCCTCCCGTGACTATGGTGAAACACGCATCTTCTGGCGCGCCATCGACGGCGACCCCTATCTCGTCGCCAAGGTCGCCGGCTGGTACTGCGATACCCTGACGAAATTCAACATCATCTGCACGCTCAAGCATTTCCCCGGCCTCGGCCGGGTGGCGCGCGACACGCACGTCGCGTCCGGCGAACTCACCGCAAAGGAAAGTCAGCTCGAGCTGAGTGACTGGCTGCCGTTCCGCCGCGTCATGACCCAGCCTGGCATCGCGACCATGGTCGGCCACGTGCGCGTCGACGCCATCGACAAGGAGACGCCCGCGTCCTTCTCCGATGCCGTGATCAACACGGTGATGAGACCGCGCTTCGAAAACGATGGACTGCTGATCACCGACGATTTCAGCATGGGCGCGGTGACGGGTTCGAAAGACGGACTTGGCGGCGCCGCGGTGAAAGCCGTCAACGCCGGGGTCGACTTGATCCTCCTCTGCGCGCTCGATGCGCACTTCGACATCCTCATGTCGGCATTGATCGAGGCCGACACCAAGGGCGAGATGGCCCACGCACGCGAAGCGGAATTTCAAGAACGGCTGAAGCGATACGTCTTCATCGATGACCGCGAAATTCCACCCTCGACGCCGGTTCAGGCCGAACAGCTCGGCCCCTCAATCTCGCCGTGAGGCCGAACCTGCCGCGTCCAATCCGCTTATGAGCTGAGCTAAAGCGGCGGCGACGTATTGCTCGCCCCACTGCCTGCCGGATTGGCCGCGCTTCTCGGATCTGCAGCGAGGAAATGGCGCACGATCGACCAACGGTCGCCGCGAAGCGCGTACTCCATCGAATAATTTCCGCCAAGCAATGTGCGGGTTCCCTTCCGCTCGCCGCCTAGCCTGTAGACGACCGGACCGCTGACCGTCGCGACACCGCAGTCCGACGTCAGAAAAGAAGGCTTGATTGAAATCATCGGATGCTTGGCGAGCAGATCCTTGTAGTACGAGCGGATCGCCTCAGCGCCGTTCTGAAGATTGCCCTTGCTCGTGGTCAGCACCGCATCTTCCGCATAAAGCGCCGAAAGCCGCGCCGGATCGCCGCTCGCAAATTCCGCCCTCCACCGATTGAGGAGTTGGACGATCTCGACGTCCGACAGCTTTCTGCACGCCGCATCCGCCTGCACAGGCGCCGCATGGATGCACGTGGCGGCCGCCGCGATGCTTGCGATCGAAACAAAAGCCAGCGATTTGAGCACGCACCTGACGATTAAGGATCCGTTCATGCCTTCGATTCCTCCGAGCCTCCCGGATTTTTGACGATTCCCGCCCAAAGATGAACCTGGCCTCCGTCGCGTGCGGCCGGCTCCCCGCAGGGGAGTCGCACGCGACAATCAAAAAATCCGCACGCGACAAACAAACACCTGTCGAAGGCCCGCGCAGAGCCGATTGCCAAGCATCGTTGCGTTTGCTACAAGGCGCCAGAAATGAAGCGCGGGCCCCGGCGGCAAAACCACCGGCGTCGGTGTTTTTGTGCATCCCGACAATCAGGATTCATTAGAGGATACAACCGCTTGCAGGTTCTCGTTCGCGACAATAACGTTGACCAGGCTCTCAAGGCGCTAAAGAAAAAATTGCAGCGCGAGGGCGTCTTCCGCGAGATGAAACTTCGCGGCCATTTTGAAAAGCCCTCTGAAAAAAGAGCACGTGAGAAGGCCGAGGCGATCCGCCGGGCCCGTAAACTCGCTCGTAAGAAGCTCCAGCGCGAAGGCCTCCTTCCGAGCAAGCCGGCTGTGGCCCGTGGCGGTCCCGGTGGCAAAGGCGGCCCGGCAGGCGGTCGTGGCGGCGCAGGCGGTGGTGCCGGCGGCGGCTTCGGCGGCAACAGCGGTGGCGGCTTTGGTGGCGGCGGTTTCCGCAGCGGCGGCGGCGCAGGTGGCGCTGGCGGAAGCGGCTTCTAAGCTTCGGCAAAGCTATTCAGATATTCAAAGGCTCGCGATTTTCGCGGGCCTTTTCGTTTTTCCGGTGCGTCCGTTCTATTGCGACCGCCCGGCACGCAGCCTGCTGATCCAGTGATCGACGATGCCGAACGACGGCCCGTCATGAATGACGTGTCCGCCTCCCGGTATGGTCCTGATCTCTTTGGGTTCATTGGCAGCCTGGAATAGCCGCTTCCCCATCTCTACCGGCACGACGTCATCGGCTTCGCCATGCAGGATGAACAGCGGCGCGCGAACGTCGCGGATGTGGCCAATCGAGTCGTAGCGATCCTTCAGCAGCCAGCGGACCGGCAGCCACGGATAATACATCGCAGCAAGTTCCACGATTGACGTATAGGGGCTGTCCAAAATCACCCCCGCCACTTTGTGCTCGCGTGCGACCTGGATAGCGACGCCGCTGCCGAGCGACTCTCCGTAAAGAATGATGTCGTCGGGACTGATGCCCTCTTTGACCAGGGTGTCATAGGCAAGCTTCGCATCGGCGACGTTGGCAGCCTCCGAGGGCGAGCCCGTTGACCCGCTGTAGCCGCGGTACGCCATCATGAACATCCCGCGTCCGCGCTCGAGATACCGGCGAATGGTTTCGCGCCTCAGTTCCAGCGCGCCGCCGTTGCCGTGGAAATAGAGAATGGTCGGTTGACCGGGCTTCGCCTTGCCATACCAGGCGACGATCTTTTCGCCGTCCGGCGTCGAAAGTATCCGCTCCGATACATGCGGCAGGCTCGCAGCCGCCGGCGTCGTCCGCGCCGGATCGGGGAAATAGATGAACTGGCGCTGAGCGATGTACATGACTCCCACAGCTGCCGCGTAAATAGCCGCGGCAGTCGCGACGACGACTTTAAGTATCAGAAGCATAACGAGCTTGTTCTAGCGACCGCGCCGGACAAGGTAGCCAATCCTGTTGCCCTCCCGCTCTCGAATTCTTTCGAGCGCCGCCATAACGTCAAGCCCGTGCAGCGGCACGCCGGTATCGGCGACCGCATCCTGATTGAGTTTCAGCAGTTCGTGATAGATGGGCTCTGCCGTCTTGTGCAGCATCGCGACGACGGCCACGGTCTTCCTCGGCATATTGATGGGAACGCGCGGAAATACCGAGGAAAGAACGTCCTTTGCGCCCTCCGAAAAATGCGAGGCGAACCGCCCGAGCACCGAGACGAGCTTGATCGCAGCCGTCTCTTCGAACCGGTAGTTGAAGCGCTCCATCCATTCGAACAGCTTGTCCATCGTGAAATCTTGGAGGCGGATGCCCGCGGTCTCGCGGTAGTCCTGCCATTCCGCGACGAGGTCGAAACCCGATTCCATATCGATGTCGGCGGGTGCGAACGTCAAATCCGTGGCAACGCCGACGCGGTCGAGAAAATCTCTGTTTTTCCGCGCGATCTTCGTCGGATAAGTCGGCAGTTTGAACATCCCGAAGCTGCCTTGCTCATAGGCAAGCCTGACGAGCTTCGAGCAGAACAGGTTGCGCGTGTCGTCGGTCCGCATCGAAAAATCGTAGAGAATGCGTTTGCCGCCCTTCGCACGCGACGCGGCGACATAATCGAAGATGCATTTGGCGGCTCGCGCCGCAAGGTCCGCATCGCGATTGCGATAGAGCACCGCCCGGACGATGTTGTGATCGAGCGCTTTCGCCAGCGGATTGATGACCGCACCGTCTTCTATCAGGCTCTCGACCATCCAGTGATCGCCGGCCGGATCGATGTACACGATGCCGATGTGGCTGAACTGGCTGTCGACATCGCCGATCCGCGCGATAGCAGCACTGTTGTGAGCCGTGCCGCGAACCAGAATGACGTCACCCGACCGGAAGTGCTGTGCGGTGCCGCTCCGGTAGAACGGATAGTTCACGAGCGTGTTGTTGTCCGAGCCGGTGAACCCGCGCAGCAGATAACCGCCCTCGCCCGCGCGCGGATGCCCGGTGGTGATCTCGCCGAGCATGTCCGAGACATAGCGGAGCACGCGAAACACGTCGCGAAAGCCCTGCGTCACGTCAGGAGTCATCAGCCCAAGCATTTCGTAGTGCTCGAGATGATTGCGCAGGCCGACCCGAAGATCGAACAGCCGGTACATCAGGCCCTGCGCGTGCTTCGCGATCTCCGCAACCTCGTAATCGTCAAAACGCGCTTTGGCCGCGCGCTCGTAGATATACTGGAGATTGCGCGCCAAGAGGTCCGCACTCGTGACCGGCGTCGCCGCAAGGATTTCGATGTGCTCGATATCTTTTTCGAAAGACGCCGACGCCACGGGAGCCAACACGGAAATACCCTCAAACCTGCATTCAACTGATGCAGAAGCTATAGCAGACCAAATCCGGCGCTGCCGGGCAACCGCTCGATCGGCAAACGCATGTTGCCGATCTGCCCCTGAGCCCGCCGGGATCTTTACTCCGCCAGAGCCTTAACGATCTCTTCCGTCATTTTCTTGGCGTCGCCCAAAACCATGACGGTGTTGTCGCGGTAAAATACCGGGTTGTCGATGCCCGCATAGCCGGAAGCCAGCGAGCGCTTATTGAAGAATACCGTCCCCGCCTTCCAGACCTGGAGCACGGGCATACCGTAAATGGGCGACGACTTGTCGTCTTCGGCCGCCGGGTTGACGACGTCGTTGGCGCCGATGACGTACACGGCATCGGCCTGTGCGAACTCGCTGTTGATGTCCTCGAGCTCGAAAACCTCGTCATAGGGGACGTTGGCTTCCGCCAGCAGCACGTTCATGTGCCCCGGCATACGACCCGCAACCGGGTGAATAGCGTATTTCACCTCGACGCCGGCCTTCTTGAGCGCGTCGCCCATCTCGCGAAGCGCGTGCTGCGCCTGCGCCACGGCCATGCCGTACCCGGGCACGATGATGACCTTGGACGCGTTCTTCATGACGTAAGCCGCGTCTTCCGCCGACCCGAGCTTCACGGGCTTTTGTTCGCCCCCGCCCCCAGCGGCTGCAACCGTCTCACCGCCGAACCCGCCCGCGATGACGGACAGGAATTGCCGGTTCATGGCCTTGCACATGATGTAGGAAAGAATGGCGCCCGACGATCCCACGAGCGCGCCGGTGATGATCAACGCGACATTGCCGAGCGTGAAGCCGATGCCGGCGGCCGCCCAGCCCGAATACGAGTTCAGCATCGACACGACGACCGGCATGTCCGCGCCGCCGATCGGAATGATGATCAACACGCCGAGCAGGAGGGCCAGGACAACGACCAGCCAGAACAGCCACGCCGAACCGGCGGACACGATGAAGCTGTAGATCACGAAAATCAGAAGCAGGCCGAGACCAGCGTTGATGACATGCCGCATCGGCAGCAGGATCGGCTTGCCGGACATCCGCCCCGAGAGTTTCGAAAAGGCAATCACCGAGCCCGTGAACGTGATGGCGCCGATGGCGACGCCAAGCGACATCTCGAGCAGGCTGCCTCCCTTGATGCCGGCGGCCGGGTCTGAGGGATCGACGAGAATGTTGAACGCCGACGGCGCATAGAGCGCGCTTGCCGCCACGAACACCGCCGCCAAGCCGACGAGCGAGTGAAATGCAGCCACGAGTTCGGGCATCATCGTCATCGGGATTTCGCGCGCCGTCTTGGCGCCGATGAAGCCGCCGATGCCGATCCCGAGAACGATCAGGATCCACGACGTCGCGGTCGGCTCAGCTAGACCGAGCGTCGTCAGGATGGCGATCGTCATGCCGATCATGCCGTAGAGATTGCCCTTCCGCGACGTTGCCGGGCTCGACAACCCTCTGAGTGCCAGAATGAACAGAACCCCGGCGGCGAGGTAGAGCAGTGCGGCGACATTTGCGGACATTGGATCGTTTCCCCGGTCCCGTTATCTGATGTCTTCGGCGGTTCTCATTGGCCAGTCGAGCGTGAGCGTCAGCCGTCCTTCTTCGCCGGCGCGTCCTTTTTCTTGTACATCGCAAGCATGCGGTTGGTGACGAGGAAGCCGCCGAAGATGTTGACCGACGCCATCATCAACGCGAGGAAGCCGAACACCTTGGCGATGCTGCTGTCTGACGACGTCAACGAAACGCCGACCGCGAGAAGCGCGCCAACCACGATGACCGATGAAATCGCGTTGGTGACGCTCATCAGCGGCGTGTGCAGGGCGGGCGTAACCGACCAGACGACGTAGTAGCCAACGAACACCGCGATCACGAAGACCATGAATTCGTAGACGGAAGGGCTGATCGGCGCGCCTTCGGCCGCGAAAGCCGACGAGGCGGAGAAGAAGAACACTGCAAGCGCAGCAAAAAGCGGTGTCGTCACGCGCATGGCGAGGCTCCTCATGCCGTCTTCGTCGCGAAATTCGGATGCACGAGCTGACCGTCCTTGGCGACCAAAGTCCCCTTGATCAGCTCGTCGTCCCAATTGACCGCAAGCGTCTTTTCCTTCTTGTCGATCATCGTTTCGATGAACGCCAAAAGGTTGCGAGCGTACAAGCTCGAAGCATTGACCGCGATCGTGCCGGCAAGATTGAGCGGCCCGAAAATCTTCACACCGTTCGGCGTCTCGACGGTCTTGCCGGCTTCGGTCAGCTCCGTATTGCCGCCGCGTTCGGCCGCGAGATCCACGATGACGGACCCGGGCTTCATGCTCTCGATCATCGCACGCGTGATGAGCTTCGGCGCCGGACGCCCGGGAATGAGCGCCGTCGTAATCACGAGGTCCTGGTTCTTGATATGGTTCGCGATAAGCTCGGCCTGCTTCGCTTGATATTCGGCGCTCATCGGCTTCGCGTATCCGGCAGCCGTCTGCGCCTGCTTGAATTCATCGTCCTCGACCGCGATGAACTTCGCGCCGAGCGACTGAACCTGCTCTTTCGTCGCCGGACGAACGTCCGTTGCGGTCACCTGCGCGCCAAGCCGCCGCGCTGTGGCGATGGCCTGCAGCCCGGCAACGCCGACGCCCATGATGAAAGCCTTGGCGGCCGGAACGGTGCCGGCAGGCGTCATCATCAACGGCAGCGCTTGTCCGAACATCGAAGCGCCGTCGACGACCGCTTTGTAGCCCGCGAGATTGGCCTGGCTCGACAGCACGTCCATGGATTGGGCGCGCGTCGTCCGCGGCATCAGTTCCATGGAAAACACCGTACCGCCGCTGCCCGCGAGTGCTTCAAGACCCGCGCGATCGCCGAACGGATCGATCATCCCGGCGACGATGGCGCCTGGTTTCAATGCCCGGATGTCTTCAGCGGATGGCCGGCGCACGGCGAGCAGAATATCGGCACCGGAAAGCGCGTCGGCGCGGCTGACGATCTCGGCCCCCTGAGCCCGGTAGGCATCGTCGGAGAAACGCGATCTGAGACCCGCCCCCTGCTCTATGCGCACGCGCGCGCCGAGGGCTGAGAACTTTTTGACAGTGTCGGGCGAAACCGCAACGCGCGGCTCGTCGGCCGGTTCACTGGTAACAGCTATCGTAACCATGTCTCGGTCCAATTCAGCGGGAGGGACTGCGCGGCCGATATGAAAAAGGGCAGCCCTTATACGGCCCGCCCCGTTTTGAGTCTGTCTGTTGTGCCTGGGAAACCGAGCATCAGACCAGGAAGAACTTCATTCCGGCCAGCAGGATGACGAGAAAAACGATGCCGTACTTCGTCAGACGGAGAAACATCTGGTAGGTCTCGACGTGCTGCTGATAGTCCATTGACGGACTGCCCTTTGACGTATCGATGCTCAAGGCTTTCTCCCCTAGGCGGTTGGTTCGTTTCCTGGTTGGTATCTCAAGTCGCCGCGAGCTTCAAGGTGTCGCAGATCAATCGAGCGGACGGGGGGCTGACGCCGATCGCCGCTGGATCTGCAGAACCACCAAGCAAGAATGAAAAATCGACGCGGACCGGCGTGGAGCGCTAGACCGCGACCTGCGTGCCGACCTCGACGACCCGATCTGTCGGAATCTGGAAATAGGTCGTCGCATCCTCGGCGCTGCCTGCAAGCGCGATGAACAGGCGCTCCTGCCAACGCGGCATTTCGGATTTCGCCGTCGTCCGCAACGACCGCCTCGACAGGAAGAATGATGTCGAGCCGATATCGATGTTGAAGTCTTTGCGGCGCGCATGCTCGAGGATCTTCGGAATGCTCGGCGTCTCCATGAAGCCGTAACGCGCAATGATGCGGACGAAATGATCCGAAATCCGCTCGATCGTCAGCCTTTCCTGCCGTGCGATGCGGGGCGTCTCCTCGGTCCGGATCGAGAGCAGGATGTTGCGCTCATGCATGACCCGGTTGTGTTTCAGGTTGTGCATCATAGACGTCGGCGCGGCATAGGGATCGCCGGTTAGGAAGACGGCAGTTCCCGATACGCGATGCGGTGGCTTCGCTTCGAGCTTGCGCACGAGCCAGTCGAGATCCGCCTCGTTTCGCTTCGTGACTTTGGCGAGAACGCGCGTTCCCCGGACCCACGTGAACATGATGATCGCCAGCATGCACGCAATCGCGAGAGGCACCCAGCCGCCTTCGAAGAGCTTCAGAATGTTGGCCGAGAAGAACGCCTGTTCAATGAGCAGAAGCGGAATGACGATCAGCGCTACGCGCCAGAGCGGCCAGCGCCAGCACTTCCAAATGACGAAGAACGCCATCAGCGTATCGATGACCATGGCGGCCGTAACCGAAACGCCGTACGCCGCCGCCAGATTGGACGACGTGCGGAACGCGAAAATCGCGACCAGAACGGCGATGAAGAGGATCCAGTTGACCCTCGGCATGTAGATCTGGCCCGCCATGCTCTCGGACGTATGCCGGATCTCGAACCGCGGCACGAGCCCGAGCTGGATTGCCTGCCGCGTAAGAGAAAATGCGCCCGTTATCACAGCCTGGCTGGCGATCACCGTTGCGAACGTCGAAAGAATGAGCATCGGGATCAGCATGAAATCGGGGTAGAGGCGGTAGAACGGATTCTCGACCGCGGCCGCGTCGTTCATGACGAGCGCACCTTGCCCGAAGTAATTGAGAACGAGCGCGGGCATGACGAAGTACACCCACGACGCCGTGATGGGACGGCGGCCGAAATGTCCGAGATCGGCGTAGAGCGCTTCGGCGCCGGTACAGGCCAAAAACACGAGCCCCATCACAGTCAGTCCCAGGAACCCGTGATGGTAAACGAACATCATGCCGTAGACTGGGTTCAGCGCAAAAAGCACATGCACATTATCGGCGATATGCGCGAGACCGCCGAGCCCCAGCACGACGAACCAGATCGACATGACCGGACCAAAAAAACGCGCGACCCGATCGGTGCCGCGCGATTGCATCCAGAAAAGAAAGGCGAGAACGATGATGGAGACCGGAATGACCGCTCGCTCGAATTGCGGCGCGATCAATTTAAGGCCCTCGACCGCGGAAAGCACCGAGATCGCCGGCGTAATGACAGCATCGCCGTAGAAGAACGATGCGCCGGCAATGCCGAGCGCGCCAAGCAACGGAGCGCTGCGCCGGGCGACCGTCTGCCCGAGTGCCATCAGTGCGAACATGCCGCCTTCGCCCTTGTTGTCGGCACGGAGCAGCAGCAGCACGTATTTTATCGTGACGACGAGCGTCATCGCCCAGAAAATGAGGGACAGTACGCCGAGCGCAGCCTCGGCGGTCGTCAACCCGCGATGGGCGGCGGCAGTTATGGCCTCCTTGAAAGCATAGAGCGGGCTGGTTCCGATGTCGCCAAAGACGACGCCGACCGAGCCCACCGCCAATGCCCAGAAGTTCTTACTATGATGCCCTTCGCCGACGCCGTATTCGGCGGCGGACTGACCTGAAGCGGGCGCTTGTGCCATTCAGGCACCTCGACCTTATCTGAGGCTGCATCGCAGCAAAGTGGCGGGCTTCTACTCCCACGTCAGGTCATTGGGAAGCGGCAAATTCGCCTCCCACCCCCCGCAAACGCCGGTTCTCCGCTTGACAATGCCCTTGGGAAGGATTCGTCGCGCCCCCTCACCGAGGATTTTTGCTGCCATCGTAATGCCGCCCTCAGCCGATTTTCTCCAATTCGTCGATCATTCCTTCGATGACCTTAAGCCCCTTGTTCCAGAACTCCGGATCGCGGGCGTCGAGCCCGAACGGGGCGAGAAGTTCGGAATGGTGCTTCGAGCCACCGGCCTTCAAGAGGCTGAAATATTTCTGAACGAACTCGGGATGTGCTTCGGCATAAAGACCGTACAGAGAGTTCACGAGGCAATCGCCGAAAGCGTAGGCATAGACATAGAACGGCGAGTGGATGAAGTGCGGAATGTAAGTCCAGAAGACTTCATAGCCGGGCTTCAAGTCGATCGCCGGTCCTAAGCTTTCCGCCTGCACCTCGAGCCACAGGCTGTTGATCTGGTCGGACGTCAATTCGCCCTCCCGGCGCGCCTCATGCACCTTGCGTTCGAACGTATAGAACGCGATCTGGCGCACGACGGTGTTGAGCATATCCTCGACCTTGCCGGCGAGCATGGCTTTCTTCTCGCGCAGATCCTTGGTCTCGGAAATGATTGAATTGAACGTCAGCATCTCGCCAAACACCGACGCCGTTTCGGCAAGCGTCAATGGCGTCGGTGCAAGCAGCGGACCCTGATCGCGCGCCAGCCACTGGTGCACGCCATGACCGAGTTCGTGCGCGAGCGTCATGACGTCCCGGGGCTTACCCAGATAATTCATCATCACATAAGGATGCACTGACGGAACTGTCGACGCCGAAAACGCGCCCGGCGCCTTGCCCGGCCGCACAGGCGCATCGATCCAGTTCTTGTCGAAAAACTGCTTCGCGATCGTCGCCATCTCGGGCGCGAAACCGTTGTAGGCGCGCAGCACGATCTGTTCGGCTTCGGGCCACGAAATCGTCCGCTCCGGCTTGTCCGGCAGCGGCGCGTTTCGGTCCCATGACACAAGCTTCTTCTTGCCGAGCCACTTCGCCTTCATCGCATAATAGCGATGCGAAAGCAGCGGATAGGCAGCTCGCACGCTCGACACGAGCGCATCGACAACTGGCCCTTCGACGCGGTTGGCGAGATTACGGCTATCCGCGACGTCCTTGAAATTGTGCCAACGGTCGGAAATCTCCTTGTCCTTCGCGAGCGTATTCGTGATCCGCGTGAACAGGGGCAGATTGGCCTTGAAAACCTTGGACAGCGCTTCTGACGCCGCCTTGCGCTTCTTCTCATCCGCATCCGACAGGAAGTTCAGCGTCGGCTCCAGCGACAATGGCTCCTTGTAGCCTTTGACCTGGAAGCGGAGCGACGACATCGTCTCGTCGAACAGCCGGTTCCACGCTGCGCGGCTCGTCTGCGATTTCTCCGTGAAAAGCGTCTCGATCTTCTCGTCGAGCTGATGCGGCTTCTCTTTCCTGAGATCGTCGAACCAAGGCTTATAGCGCTTGAGGCTTGCGTGCTTCAGCGCCTCGTCGATGACAGCATCGTCGATCTGGTTGAGTTCCAGCTCGAAGAAAATGAGATCGGTATAAAGCTTCGTCAGCGCTTCCGAGATATCGGCGTTGAACTTGGCGCGCGCCGGGTCCGTCTGGTTCAGGACGTAGTACAGCCCCGAAAAAGAACCGAGCTTGCCCGTGAGATCGGCGAGCTTCTCGTAGTCCTTGATGGGCGCGATCAGTTTGTCGCCGTCTTTCGCGAGGTCCGCGAGACGACCCTGGTATGTCGCCTTGATGCGCGTCGCCTCAGCGGCAGCCTCTTTGAGATCCCGCCGGATTTCAGGTGCATCCGGACCCGAGTAGAGGTCGCTCAGATCCCATTCGGGCATCGCTCCAAGCGACTGCCCATCTGCGGGCGATTGCGAAGGAGCTTCTGGGGCGAGGTTGATGTCCGAAAAAGACTGACTGCGCATGGGTGTCCTTTACAAACGGAAATTTCGTGGTGGCTTACCACAGGCTCGCCGAAGATGAAATTCGAGTGGGCTTGTGCCCCTTTTGCGAAACTGACGGCGCATCGAGTGGGCTCTGCAACGTCCGAAACAGTCATCGCGAGCAAAAACTTCCGCGCCACATCAGCCGCTTACCGATGCGCGAAGAATATTGTGCCAATCCGAAACCTTACATTTACCCTTGTCGGGCAATCTTCACTCGTTGCGTAAGTTCTAGGTCACCGCGTGTTTGAAGCTGGGTCAATTCCGGCGTCGCCCGCAGCAAGCTGACCGGTATGTCCGTAAGAGTAAAGTTGCGTGCAAATGTCCAAGCGTATTCTCATCGTCGATGACGATCCTGCCCAGCGTCGCATTCTCGAAGAAACGATCAAGCGGTTCGGTTTCGAGACAAGAACTTGCGGTTCCGGCGAACAGGCGGTCCAAATTCTCGAAGGCCCCGAGCATTCACAGATTGGCTTGGTGCTGCTCGACCTTGTCATGCCCGGCATGGACGGCATGGCGGTTCTCGATCGCATCGGCCGTGTAGCCGGCATGCCGCCGATCATCGTTCAAACGGCGCATGGCTCGATTGAAACGGCCATCAATGCGATGCGCCGCGGCGCAGTCGATTTCGTCGTCAAACCGGCTTCGCCCGAGCGGCTCGACGTATCGATCAAGAGTGCCCTCAAGATCGAAGCGCTCGCTGACGAGATCAATCGCATCAAGAAGACGGTCGACGGCACGCTGACCTTCGGAGATCTTGTTCTGCGCGGCGAAGCCATGAAGCGCGTCATCACGCTCGGCAAACGTGCGGCTGCTTCGAACATCCCCGTGCTGATCGAAGGCGAGAGCGGGGTCGGCAAAGAGCTGATCGCACGCGCCATCCAGGGCGAGAGCGATCGCGCCGGAAAGCCGTTCATCACCGTGAACTGCGGCGCCATCCCGGAAAATCTCATCGAAAGCATCCTTTTCGGCCACGAAAAGGGAGCCTTTACCGGCGCTGTCGACAAGCGCATGGGTAAGTTCCAGGAAGCCGACGGCGGCACGCTCTTCCTCGACGAAGTCGGCGAGCTTCCGCTCGAAGCACAGGTGAAACTGCTGCGCGCTTTGCAGGAAGGTGAGATCGATCCCGTCGGCGCCAAGCGGCCGGTGAAAGTGAACTTCCGCCTCATCTCCGCGACCAACCGCGACATGATCCAGCAGGTGAAGGACGGCAAGTTCCGCGAGGACCTCTATTACCGCCTCAACGTCTTCCCGATTTTCGTGCCGCCGCTACGTGAGCGCGTGGAAGACATTCCAGAGCTTGCCCGCCACTTCATTGCCCGCTTCGCCGCCGAAGAAGGCAAGCGCGTCGCGACGATCTCCGACCGCGCGATGAAACTGCTTCAGTCGTATTCTTGGCCCGGCAACGTCCGCCAGCTCGAGAACGCAGTTTTCCGTGCCGTTGTTCTGGCTGATGGACCGGAGCTTTCCGTTGCCGAATTCCCGCAGATCGCAGCCCACGTCGAAGGCTTCGAGACGGAGATCCCGGCAGCGCCCGCAGCCGTTCAGAAGCCGCCGGCATACACCGGACCGGCTCTCCTCGGCGCCGAGAACACCGTGCCGCACACGGTCGAAATGAAGTCGCAGATTTCCGGCAGCTCGCTCGGCATCCAGGCGGTCGCGGAGGACGGCGAAATTCGCTCCCTCGAGGCGATCGAAGCCGACATGATCCGATTGGCCCTCGGCCGTTATCGCGGACACATGACGGAAGTGGCGAAACGGCTCAACATCGGCCGCTCGACGCTCTACCGGAAGATGCAGGAATACGGATTAGAGCCCCGCACCAACTAAGCACCAAAAGACCCGGCGTGAATTCGGCAGAGTTCGGACCCCGCGCCGGAGTACGCCGAGTCTTGCCTGACGAGCTTCACCTAGTCGTCACATTCTCGCCCGGTGGCCGAACTATCTAATTACGTGAGAGCGGAGGCCCCTTCGTCCTCACCCGCAAAAGCCCTGGCTGCATCCGGGGCTTTTGCATTTTTGGGATACCGCGACATGAAGCTGCGGCCCGGCACGACACAGAATTCAATAAAATCGCAACTTTCTTCGCCCAATTTTGTTAGCTAAGCGCATTCGTCGGACAGGCGGCGTCATTATTGCCGGCATACGCTTCCAGAGCACGAAACAGCAACAGTTTCGCCACAGCGCTGTGCAATACAGCCATGTCGCGCGATCGGGCTAGTAAGGCGGAGTGCTGGCGCGTATCTAGGGCCGGTAACTAAGAGGTGAAAATTTCTATGCGTGTCGCGACACTTCTGGCGGTCGGCCTGCTGCTGACCACCGGCTCGGTATCTGCAGCCTTCGCTGTTGAATCCGATACTGCACAAACCGATAAAGCGGATCGCGCATCGACTGCAGACCCCGCACCCGATGATAGATCTGGAGGCGCCACGTCTGACGCTCCGCAGACCGCAATGCGGCCGGAGACGACGCCTGAGACGACGCCGGAAACACCGCAGGTTGCACCTTCTTCAACACCGCCCGCCGAGTCAGCTGATGCGCCCGCTGCGGCAACTGCACCCGCTTCTGCCGAGCCCGCCCAAGAGCCCGCCAAGACTGAAACCGCTGCGCCCGCTGACGCTGCTGCAGCACCCGCCGAGAGCACCGCGGCAGCCCGCACGATCGTCCCCTCGGACGACCTCCTCTATCTTCCCGTTTCCCGCTACCTGCAGGACAACGCCAAAAAAACGTTGGCAGGCACCGACCAGGCGGATCGCCAGGTCCTGATCCAATTCTACGATTCCCGCATGGGCTCGACGCTTTGGGTGGGCAAGACCGGTTACAACGACGCCGCAAAAAACGTCATCGCGACCCTCAAAGACGCTGACAGCTGGGGCCTCCGTGCGGCCGACTTCAAAATCGCTGATCTCAAACCTGGTGCCAATGGCGAGTTCAACCTCGACGATCTGACCGCCGCCGAGACACGGCTGTCGCTCGCCGCGATGGAATACGCGCGCGATGCGCGTGGCGACCGGATCACGGACCCGTCTTCCCAGCTCGGTACGTATCTCGACCGGAAACCGGTGGTTCTCGATCGCAGAACAGTCATCGATAGTTTGGCGAGCGTCCCGGACAAGGGCACGTATCTGACCGAGCTTCACCCGAAGCATCCGCAATTCATTCGTCTGCGCGAAAAGCTGTTGGCACTCCGCACCAATGCCAAAGAAGCGGAAGCTCTGAAGATCGCGGACGGCCCGAAGCTGATGCCCGGCGCCAGCCATGCCCAGATCGCGATCCTCCATAAACGCCTCAAGGTCGCTGCCGCGACCGTAAAGGACGACGGCTCGCCCGCAGACGACACCTACTACGATAAGGCGCTCGCCACCGCAGTCGTCGCTTACAAGGAAAGCAAGGGAATTCAGCCGGCCAATCCCTCGATCACCGCAGCGCTACGCCGGTCCCTCAACGCCAGCAACGACGTGAGCGACGCGAAGCTTGTCGCCAACATGGAAGAGTGGCGCTGGATGCCGGATGACCTCGGCAAATACTACATCATGGTCAACATTCCCGAGTTCAAAGTCCGCGTGATCTCGGACGGCCAGGTCATTCACGAGGAGCGCATCGTCTCGGGCCGTCCCGATACGCAATCGCCGATCTTCTCCGAAATGATGCGGACCGTCGTGATCCAGCCGCGCTGGAACGTGCCGGATTCCATCAAGATCAAAGAGTTGTTGCCGAGCCTCAGAGCCGGCGGCGATCCGCTTCGCCGCCAGGGCCTCGTCATGGAGCGCAACGGCCGCAAGATGGATCCCTACAGTGTCGATTGGAATCGCAACGACATTCGCAACTTCAACGTCTATCAGCCGCCCAGCGGAAGTAATGCCCTCGGCGTCGTGAAGTTCCTGTTCCCGAACAAGCACGCCGTCTATTTGCACGACACGCCGAGCAAGAGCCTCTTCAATGAAAGCACGCGTGCGTTCAGCCACGGCTGCATACGCGTCCGCAATCCTGTGAAGCTTGCCGAAATCCTTCTGGATAAGGACAAGGGCTGGGATGCGTCCATGGTCCAAAACCTCATTGCGAAGGGGCCCGAGGAAAACGAAATCAGCCTCGACCAGCCGGTACCCGTCCACGTCACGTATTTCACCGCTTGGGTCGACGACAGCGGCGAAGTCCAGACCTTCGGCGACGTCTACGGTCACGAGAAGCGGATCAATCTGGCGCTTGCCGGCCGCTGGAACCAGATCGCCAAGGCCGACGAAAAGAAAGTCTCGCCTGAGGATATTCCGCAGGGTGACGGTTGGGGCGGCGACGGCTTCGGCTCGCTGTTCGGCAGCTACGACGAACGCGACAATCGTGGCCGCAAGAAATATGACCCGGGCCTCGGCGGCTTCTTCAAGCAGGTTTTGGGCGGGTTTTAACCTCCGCTAACTGATCTTCCGCAGCCGGCCGATCCCTGATTGGCCGGCTGTCGTTTGTCCGGACCTGAGCATTCCGGCCATTTTATCGCCCTTTCCAACCGTTTAAATGTTCGAACAGGATAGTTACCGCCTCTTAACGGTTCGGGATTAACCGTTAATGGCCGAGCATTTTTGGCCCCAGTCGGGCTCGGGGATTTAGTAGGGACGGGGGAATTCGTGGCCTTTCGCCGATCAGGCCTGGTTTTGGGCTCGTTGACGCTTGTTGTGTCCGTGTTTCTGCACGCCGATAAGATGACGGCGGCAGGCGAACCCGAAGAACGCACGATCTCGCTCTATCACATCCACACCCAAGAGCGCTTGACCGTCACGTACAAGCGCAACGGCCAATACATTCCCGAAGCGCTGAAGCAGATCAATTGGATCATGCGCGATTGGCGCAAGAACGAGGTCAAGGAAATCTCTCCGGCAACGCTCGATATCGCGTGGGAGATGCACGAAGAACTCGGCTCCAAAGAGCCCATAAGTATTATTTGCGGTTACCGCTCCTCGGGCACCAATGAAATGCTGCGCCATACCCGCGGCGGCCAGGCCAAACAGAGCCAGCACATCACCGGCAAGGCGATCGACATCACGTTCCCCGACATTCCGCTGAAAAAGATGCGCTACTCCGCATTGATCCGCGAACGCGGTGGCGTCGGCTACTACCCGACGTCAGGCATCCCGTTCGTTCACATCGACACCGCAAACGTCCGCATGTGGCCGCGCATGCCGCGCCAGGAACTCGCTCTGCTCTTCCCGAACGGCCGCTCGAAATACGTTCCCGACGACGGCCGGCCGATCACACCGAGCGATGTCAAGGCTGCCCAAAGCAAGTACAGCGAACTCGCAACTCAGGTCGCCGAATTCTTCCACGATCGCCGGACGCCCGGCACGTCTAGAACGATGGTTGCGTCGGTCGGAATCAGCCCGCCGAAAAAGAGCCTGAACGTCGTCGCGTCTCTCGGAAACCCATCGCGGCCCGTGGCCCAAACGGCAGACGGCTCGCTGCGCCGAAACGTCAACCTGACGACCGAACCCGATCCGGCCCTGACAGCGCCGCGCCCGTTTGCACCGGCACAAGTTGCTTCGCTTGAGCCCGATGCTCAACCGGCGCCCCAGCTCAAGTCCGCGCCGAAGCTTGTCGATCGCTCGTCACGCTTCACGCTTCCCTCGCAGGCGGATCGCGGCAAGCTCGACGCCTTGGTGACGGCCGCAGCCACCATGCCGGTGCCTGAACTCGTCCAAGGACCACGCCCCGCCGTCCGGCCACAAAAGGCCCTGGCAGCCGTCGCCCTGGCTGAAACCCGTCAGCCCGCAGCGCCGTCACCGGCGGCGCGTGTCGCGAGCCTCGATCCCGCCGTCGGCACCGACATGCACCCGGCAAGCCTCGGCAACGGCTGGGCGCAAGCCCCGCAATTCGACGACGACCACCCTGACGAACTCGATTATCGGCCCTTCCCGCTCGCGCCGCTTCTGAGCGACACGCCGGCCCCGCGCGACCAGCTTCTTGCCGAAATGCAGGCCCCCGACGTCGCGGCGACCCTTGATGTTCTGGATGACGTCGGCGGCATCGTGCCGATGAAGCTGAGACCCGGCCGGCAATTGGCGGAATCGTCGAAGTCCGACCAGTTCCAGGGCAAAGCCGTGCACGCCGAAGCCCTGCTGGAGATCGAGCAAAACAGAATGCCAGCCGGTATTGAGAGCAGGCCGGTTCAAACCAGCGCGCGCTGACCCAGTCAGACCTGCACGGCCTGAGCGCCTCGCTTCAGCGAGAGCTGACCCGCTTCAGCCACGAGTTGTCCCAGCGCTAGAAAATCGTCGCGCCGCGGACTGGAGCGCCGCCATGCGAGCCCAATGGACCGCGCTGGCTCGGGGTCGACAAAGCGGATGATCTTGATCTCCCGGCTCCGGCCTTCCACCCCGAGGCAGATTTCAGGAAGCAACGTGATCCCAAATCCTGCCGACACCATCTCGACGATGGTCGAAAGGCTGGATGCACCGAACGTATTGACGTCGTCGACCTGTTGCAGACTGCAGTACGTGAGCGCCTGATCGCGCAGGCAATGCCCCTCTTCCAGCAGAAGCAGCCGATCGTGCTCGACCATTTCCTTCGTCGCGCGAACGCGGCCGGAGAGCTTCCTCGACTTCGGCAGAGCCAGCAAAAACCTGTCTTCGAAAATCGGCAGCGTTTCGATGTCGGGATTCTTTATCGGAAGAGCGAGAAGCAGAACGTCGAGCTTACCCTCGACGAGTTCTTCCGTCAGAGGCTGAGTTTGCGTCTCGCGAACATGCAGCTCGAGGTCCGGATATTTGGCCTTGAGAAGGGGCAGCAACGGCGGCAGCAGATAGGGCGCGACTGAGGGAATGACTCCGAGCCGAAGCGTGCCCGAGAGAATGCCGCCGGCGTGCTGCGCATAATCGACGAGATTGCGGACATCGTTGAGCAGCCGCTGCGCACGAATGGCAATTTCCTCGCCCTTCGGCGTCAGCTTGATGCCGCTGCGCGTGCGCTCGACGAGCGCGATCCCGAGAGACGCCTCGAGATCCTGGATTTGCATCGAGAGCGCCGGCTGGGTCACCGCACACGCATCGGCCGCGCGTCCGAAATGCTGCTCGCGCGCGAGAGCATCGAAATACCGAAGCTGCTTCAGAGTAACGTGGGTCATCAGCGGGACTAATGCATAGGACAAGAAATGACGATTTGTCCTTATCACAGTCGAGCGGTACCGTGAATAATCCGACGCGTGGAAACGATATCACTTTTCCGCGCGCAGATAGACGACCGCCGTGAGGCTGTCATCGCCAGCACCGTCCCGGCCCCCAGCGCCGAATGGGGATGGGGCGGTGCTGTTTTCAGGTTGCAAGGGTAACCAGAAAAGCCCGCGCAGGGGCCCCGATCGGCACGCGAGCAAACGTGCCGCAAGCACGAGGCAGACGCCTACTCGGCGGCCATCATCTTATCGACGACCGAGGTGTCGGGAACAGTATCCAGCATGCCGAGCGCATGCATGTAGACTTCCAGAATGCTTTCCTCTTCCTGCCGCTCCTCGTTCGACTTTTTGCGAAGCCGCACGATCTGGCGCAGTGCCTTGACGTCGAAGCCGACAGATTTCGCCTCGGTGTATTTGTCGCGAATGTCGCTCGCGAGCTGCTTCTTTTCCTCTTCCAAGCGTTCGATTTGCTCGACGAACTGGCGCAGCTGATTTTGCGCTGAGGCTTGAAGCGTGCTCATGAAGGCTCCTACTGATATCAAGTGCCCGCCGACGCTATCGGCCGAGCCTCTTCGCAGCAAGGCGACGAGCACAGCTATCCCAAGGGATAATATCGAGCCGAGGACTTGACGTTGTATATGTCGCGGCGCGACTCACTTCTGTGCGCTGGCGGCCGGCTCGCGGAACTCGCCCGGCGGCCGGCTCCCCGGCGGGGAGTCGCCGGGCTAAACAGAAACTTCTCCCGCGCCGGCGGCCGGCGCGCGGAACGCGTGTCGCCGGCGCCAATGTAAAGAGTCTCTAATGATCCCGCGGCCTGTTCTGCTCGAAGGCCGCCTGCTTCTCGGCGGGCGCATCGGTCTGATATTTGGCTTTCCACTCTTTGAATGGCATGCCGTAGACGATCTCGCGGGCGTCATCCTTGGAGAGCTCGAGCCCCTTGGCTTCGGCGGCGTCCGACATCCAGGTCGAAAGGCAATTCCGGCAGAACCCGGCCAGATTCATCATATCGATGTTCTGAACGTCCGTGCGCGACTGTAAATGCTCGACCAGGCGCCGAAAGACCGCCGCCTCGAGCTCGATTGTCGTCTGCGGATCGAATGTTTTCATATTGAGCTCCTGGCTTCTCCGGCTGTCTCGAAAGGCAATTACGACATAAGCGCCGCTCCAGCCACCCGGAAGCCCCCATCCGAGCCCCTGCCGGACCCCCAGGTCAAACCCGAAGTCTGGCTGCGGCCTCTGATGCCTTGACGCGCGTCAGGCGTTTGCGCAAACCAAGACCAACAATCACAAAACAACCAGGAACCGGCCAGGGCAATATGATGAAAGACGGGTCGAACGGCGGCGTCCGCGAAACTTTGAGCACGCTGTTCGAAGCCGCGCATCGAACAGCTCACCCCTCGGTCTGCCTGCCGGCGCACCTTCCGCCCGTGCCAAAGGGCGGCCGGATTATCGTCATCGGCGCCGGCAAGGGCTCGGCCGCAATGGCCGTCGCGGCGGAAGCGCACTACATCGCCACCGGGCAAGAGAATAAGATATCGGGCCTGATTTCGACCCGGCACGGTTTTGGCCTCCCGACCGGCATCATCAAGATCCTCGAAGCTGGCCACCCGGTCCCCGATGCGAACTCGATCGTCGGCGCTGAACGCGCCATCGCCCTTGCCAAGAGTGCGGGCCCCCACGATCTCGTGCTCTGCCTGTTGTCGGGCGGCGCATCGGCCATTTGGGCCGCGCCCGTCCAGGGCGTCAGCTTCGAAGCGAAGCAGGCTCTGACGAAACAGCTGCTCAAATCCGGCGCACCGATCTCGGAGATGAATTGCGTTCGCAAGCATCTCTCCGAAGTCAAAGGCGGCAAGCTCGCAGCCGCCGTTTATCCGGCACGCCTTCTGACGCTCGCGATTTCCGATGTGCCGGGCGACAATCCCGACGAAATCGGTTCCGGCCCGACGGTCGCTGACCGCTCGACCCTCGCCGATGCACGCGCCGTCCTCGAAAAATGGAAAATCACGCCGTCGCCCGAAATCGCGAAGGCCCTCGCCGACCCCGCGAATGAAACGCTAAAGGCCGGCGATCCGAAGCTCGCGAATTCGACCTACGAAATCGTCGCAGCTCCGAGAGCATCGATCGAAGCGGCGGCGAAAATCGCCCGCGAACTCGGCTACCGCGTCGTATCGCTCGGCGACGACCTCGAAGGCGAAGCGCGCGACGTTGCACGCGCCCATGCTGAAATGGCGCTCGAAGCCAAGCGCAAGCACGAGAAGGTTGCGATCATGTCGGGCGGCGAGTTGACCGTGACCGTCCGCGGCGACGGCTCGGGCGGCCCGAACCAGGAATACGCCCTCGGCCTCGCATTGGCCCTCGATGGCGCGACTGGAATTGCAGGTCTTGCCGGCGATACAGACGGCATCGACGGCGGCGGCGGCAACGCCGGCGACCCGGCGGGCGCAATGGTTTTCCCCGATACGCTGAAGCGTGCGGAGGCCGCCAATCTCAATGCCGCCAAGTTCCTGGAGAACAACGACTCGACCGGATTTTTCCGTCCGTTCGGCGACCTTATCCTCTGTGGCCCCACCCAAACGAACGTCAACGATTTCCGGGTTATCCTTATTGACCCGTAAAATGCGAACGACCTCGGCGACGGACAGGACTTACGACCGGAATTCTCACCTTCGAGACCGGAGGCTCTGACGTGCCACTCCGCTTCCGCATGCGCACTCTCCGCCGGAACTTTGCGCTTTCATTGGGCTTTTGCCTCTATGCGACGGCCGCGCACGCCGACTTGAAGCTATGCAATGCCACATCAAGCAGGGTCGGCGTCGCAATCGGATATCAAGACACGTCAGGCTGGGCGACGGAGGGCTGGTGGAACATAGCCTCTCAGACCTGCGAAACGCTTCTGAAAGGCGCGCTTCCGAGCCGCTTCGTCTACGTGCACGCCGTTGATTACGATCGCGGCGGCGAGTGGGGCGGCAAAAACGACATGTGCACGACTGAAAAATCCTTCGCCATCAGGGGGGTTCAGGATTGCGTCAAACGCGGATATAAGCGCACGGGTTTTTTTGAAGTAGATACCGGCGAAGCAAAAGAGTGGACCATCCGCCTCACTGATCCCGGGCAAGGAAAAGCAGACAAATGAGACGTAACAGGCGGGTCAAGATTGTAGCGACGCTAGGACCCGCGTCTGCTGCACCGGAAATGATCGAGCGGCTCTTTCTTGCGGGCGTCGACGTTTTCCGCATCAACATGAGCCACTCCACACACGATGGCTCCAAGACGCTTTACAACGCCGTCCGTGCCTGCGCCGCGCGCCACCGCCATCCGATCGGCATTCTCGCCGATCTCCAGGGCCCGAAATTCCGTATCGGCAATTTCGAGACCGGCCGTGTGAACGTCGCGACGAAATCGATCTTCAAGTTTGATCGCGACGAAACGCTCGGAACCGAAGAGCGCGTCCACCTGCCTCACGCTCAGATATTCGAGGCGATCAAGCCCGGCCACATGCTCGTCCTCGACGACGGCAAGCTGAAGATGCGCGTCGTCGAAACGACGCCTGTACAGATCAAAGCCGAAGTCCTGACCGGTGGAATGCTGGCAAGCCGCAAGGGCATCTCGATGCCCGACACGCTGTTGCCGATCAGTCCGCTCACCGAGAAAGATAAGGCCGACCTCGCGCACGCGCTGAAGCTCGGCGTCGATTGGGTCGCGCTGTCGTTCGTCCAGCGCGCTGAAGACGTCCACGACGTCAGGAAAATGATCGGCACCCGCGCGGCCATCTTGTCCAAAATCGAAAAGCCGTCGGCCGTCGCCGACCTCGAGGACGTCATCGCGGCATCCGATGCCATCATGGTCGCGCGCGGCGATCTCGGCGTCGAAATGCCCGTCGAGAAAGTTCCAGGAATTCAGAAGCGGATCACGCGTCTGTCGCGGGCGGCCGGTAAGCCCGTCATCATCGCGACGCAGATGCTCGAAAGCATGATCTCTTCGCCCATGCCGACGCGCGCGGAAGTTTCAGACGTCGCAACCGCCGTCTTCGACGGAGCCGACGCCATCATGCTTTCGGCGGAAAGCGCCGTTGGCCAATATCCCGTCGAAGCCATCCAGATGATGGACAAGATCGCTGTCCAGGTTGAGCACGATCCGGTTTACGAGCCGATGCTCTACGCGACGCAGACGGAGCCGCAGCCAACGGGCGCCGACGCAATTGCCGCCGCCGCGTCCGCCATCGCCGACACGGTCCGCCTCGGCGCGATCGTTTGCTACACGGCGACCGGTTCGACGGTTCTTCGCGTGACCCGCGAACGGCCGGGCATCCCGGTCATCGGCCTGACGCCGATCGAGTCGACCGCGCGGCGCTTGGCCCTCGTTTGGGGCGTGCACACGATCCTGACGGGCGATCCGGAAAACCTATCGCACATGGTCCGGAAAGCCTGCCGTATCGCGTTCGAGGAAGGCCTCGTCAAAGCCCGCGAGGGCATCCTCATCACGGCTGGCATTCCGCTCGGAAGCCCCGGCGCAACGAATATGATCCGCATCGCCTTCGTCGACGAATCCGGCGCCCCGATCGCTGAAGAGGTCTAAAGTCGTCGAAATGTTGCGCGACCCGCGCAGGGTTTCTCTAGCCCCCTACCCTTGAGCATCTCAGTCACAATAGACGTGACATGTTCGCGGCTATCCATCGTGTTATGTCCCTTGCTGGCACGTAGCGATTGAAGTCGGGGGGACATCCAATGCGATCTAGATTTGTGCGCTTCCAGCTTCGCGATTTGCTGCTCATCGCGGTGCCGGTGCTGCTGGCCGTCGCCGCCGCCACCTGGTTTACCTTTCGTTTGGCTCATCCGGCGCCGCCCGATACGCTCGTGCTGTCGGCAGCGGCTGCCGGCAGCCCCTATTATCGTTATGCCGAGCGGTACCGGGCGGTCTTTGAACGCAACGGCGTCAAGCTCGAAATCCGCGAGTCCGGCGGATCGCTGGCCAATCTCAAATCTTTATCTGACCCTGGCTCTGGCGTGGACGCGGCCTTCGTCCAAGGCGGACTTGCACTGAACAATGACACGCACGGGTTGCTGTCCCTCGGGCGCATCGCATATGAGCCGCTTTGGGTTTTCTATAACGGCAGCACGCCGCTTGAGCGGCTAACCGAGCTCAAAGGCAAGCGCATACTGGTTGGCCCTGCAGGCAGTGGAACCAGTAGCCTGGCCTTGCGGCTCCTCGCAGCCAACGGCATCACCAATGAAACGGCGACGCTGATCAATCACGAGCTACCGGATTACGTCGACCTCCTCGCCAAGGGAGAGGCGGACGCCGGCTTTCTCGTGCTCGCGCCCGAGGCAAAAACGATCCAGCGGCTGCTGAGAACTCCCGACATTCACTTTATGAGTTTTGCGAACGCTGATGCTTACGCCCAGCGCTTCCCATTCCTTTCACGACTCGTATTGCGAGAGGGCGTCGTCGACTTCGCGGCCAACGTCCCACATAGCGACACCACGCTCATTGCAACGACCGTAGCAGTGGTGGTGCGGGAGAGCCTGCACCCAGCGCTAGTCAACCTCCTGGCCCAGGCACTGCAAGAGGTGCATGGACAGTCGACGGTCAACGATGCCGGCGAAGTGCAATTGTTTCAGAACGCCGGCGAATTCCCGACGGCCAACGATCCGGAATTCGCATTTTCCGACGAGGCGCGTCGGGTTTACCGCTCGGGAGCGCCTCTTCTGCAGCGCTACGTTCCGTTTTGGGTGGCGACGACCGTTGATCGCTTGATGATCTCTCTTGTGGTCTTGGTGCCAATTCTCATTCCGCTGCTGCGCTTCGCGCCACAGATCTATGACTGGCGCATTCGCCGCCGCATCATCCATTGGTATGGAGAACTCAAGCGTTTGGAGGCCTCCGCCAAGAGCGCAACAACCTCCGAGGAACGCGCGGCAAAGTTGCGAGATCTCGAGACGATCGAAGCGGCTGTCGACAACCTGCCGATTCCACTTGGCTTTGCTGACCGGCTGTATCAATTGCGCCAGCACATTGAACTGGCGCGCCGTCGGCTGACGTTCGCCGGACGGTTCTGACGCTTCAATTGCGGGAGTTATTGAACGTGCCGGGCGCGGGGACTCAGATCCCCTGTCCCTGGATTTCTTTCTTGAGCTTATCGCGCGCGGTCTCGGCGCCCTCGATGTTCGGGTGCACCTTGAGAAGCTGGTTGTAGACCTCGAGCGCGGCCTTCTTCTCACCCATCAGAACGAGAATCTTCGCCATGCCGTCCAGCGCCCGGAAGTGGTTCGGCTCGATAGCAAGCGCACGCCGGAGATCGCCCAGCGCAGCCGTATAATTGTTCAGACGATATTCGACATAGGCGCGATGGCTCCACGCCTCGGCGTATTCGGGCGCGAGTTCCACCGCCGCGTCCAGGAACGGCATCGCCTTCTCGTTCTCGTTTCGAGAAGAGAAGATCTCGCCGCGATCGATGAGCAGGTTGACGGTATCGCCGCCTTCGAGCCGCCAGAGCCGCTCAATGGCCGCACCGATTTCGCCCCCTTGGCGATGATCGCTCTCGGTTGCGAGAAACGCGTAGAGGTTATCGAGGGTCTTGGCGGTTTCTTCCGGCGTCTTCGGCCAGGGCAAACCCATCATGCCGGGTTCGCCCTTTTGGCTTGCAGCAGCACCGGGTGAAGGGGCGACCGGAGGCGACTTCTTCTTTACCGGCAGCTCCTCCCGCGGCCGCGCGGGCGCAGGTCCGGGCACATCGGGGAAAGGCCGGGTCTTCAGCAGCTCATCGTCGGCTGCGGCGTTTGCCGCGCCGGCCGAGACCGCCAAAAGTAGGAGAAGAAGGCGTGCGCAAAAAATCATGCCTCGAAGCTAATCGAGGCATGGGATTTGGTCAAAAAGACTCTCGTGAATTCGCCGTAACGTCGCGCTCTGGCGCAACGATCTCAACCCTGGCGGGCCTTGAAGCGGCGGTGAGTCTTGTTGATGACGTAAACCCGGCCTTTGCGGCGGACCACGCGGTTATCGCGGTGCCGTGAGCGCAGGGACTTCAAGGAATTTCTAACTTTCATAACGACACCGGTTAAAATGGTAGGCGCGAGAGGAAATCGACCCTCCGACCCTGACCATGTCAAAAGAGATGGAAGCCGGGCTTGTAACCGCCAGAAGCCGGGAAAACAAGGCCATTCCGACGAAAAGCCGCGCCGGAATCAGCTGCGAAGCCCAAAGTCCCGAAAACGACGGCCAATTCAGGTCTAAGCCACCGGAATCCGGGCGAATTTTCCGGCAGGCCACCGGGAGCATCCCGCCCTTGCATTTAGACGCCCCGGACTGCGGATTGAAAGCTCAATCGCCGCCAATATGAGCTTGGCCACCATATTCATTACAACGCATTTGAGCCCTCTGACTTCCGGATTTTCTGTGGATAAGCAGAAGGCTAGCCCCTGAATAGGCCGGATGGCAGCTTCTCGACTCCCTCGCGGCCGTGCTTCTTTCCGCCGGTGCTTGCCCGGATTTTTCGGCACCCCCGGCATGTCACTGATTTTTCGACGGTAATGCTCGCATAGGCCCGCATTTTTATTAGGCCGGGTCGGATTTTTATTTCGCACGAATTTTTACTTCATCAGGCACCGATATTGGGAGCCGCCAATGCTTTCAGGGAATCCGTCGCTCGAAATATTTAGCGCTACCATGTGGAATGACTCGTTCGCGCCTGAAGATCAGCGCCGGGCGGTCAGCAGCTTGGAAGACGGCCGCATCCTTTACTTCAGACACCTTTCGTTTCGGCTCGATGAGCCGGAAAGATTTCTGCTGGCCACAGCCTGGTCCAACCACAAGGCAAAAAACATCAGCCTCGATCCGAACGAGGGCAAGTTGCGCGGGACTAAGGTCGAGGGAACGGACAACGATCAACTAAGGGTGATGATGCGGCGGTACGCATCTTACACGCAGCAGTTCATGCAGGCGCTTTTGCCTGGGTACGCCCCACGCCTGCAGCTAGGGCGAACCAGCTTTCGGCCGGAGGAGATCGAAGGTAGAAAGCCCGCCTCCTATCGCAAAGACGATCGGCGCCTCCATCTGGATACGTTTCCTTCGCGGCCGTGCCGGGGAGCGCGCATCTTGCGCGTGTTCACCAACATCAATCCCGCCGGCAAGCCGCGTCAGTGGCAAGTGGGAGAACCTTTCGAAGCATTTGCCGGAAGGTTTCTGCCGAGCGTGAGACCCGCGGTGCCCGGCCTTTCGCGCATCGAGTATGCGCTCGGCATCACCAAAAAGCCGAGAACACCCTACGATCACATCATGCTGCAATTGCACGACCGCGCTAAAGGCGACACTCGCTATCAGCGCGACGCGCCGCGCCAGGAGGTCGCCTTCGCAGCAGGCAGCACGTGGGTGGTTTTCACGGATCAGGTCGCGCACGCCGCAACGAGAGGCCAATTCGCATTGGAGCAAACGTTTGAACTCCCGGTCGCTGCACAACAGCGGCCCGACCGGTCCCCTCTGCGCGTTCTCGAACGGATGACCGGGCGCTCGCTGGCTCCGGCAACAAACTGAAGCAAGGCTCTCGTGCGCAACGCGGGTAAGCGTTACGAAACTTTGCTTAAGTGAGACGGCCGCCTTGCGTACCGGGCGGCCGTTTGCTTAGAAAAAATGCATGTAAAGTTGAAATAACGCAGCTCGCATGCGGGAACCTCTTCAGAACGCGAGCGAAAAGTCTCTGGTTAGTTTTTCTTAAACGACTTCGAGACGATCTGCGCGCCGATTGGCTCCAAATTTCTTACCAGAAAACGGCCTAGACTATCGTCGGATGAGCGCGCATATGGCCATATTGTGTGTACGCTGATCAACAAGGCTCAGATCAGCACCCCAAAGCGACGGCACGTAAGTAAGCAACGTTGGGGGAATTCTCGCGTCGGGGGGACAACCGATAAGGAGGTTGCCCCATGGACTTGGTCTCCAACATCACTCAGATGCTCAGCTCTAGTTTGGTATCGCGTATTGCTTCGAGCCTCGGCCTCGATAGGACACTCACAGAAAAAGCAATCAGTGCTGGCATCCCCGGCCTACTGGCTGCGCTCACATCGCTTGTTTCAAGACCCAACGGCGCTGCGGCGCTGAATGGCGCCATTGCGCGACAACAGCCTGGATTGCTCTCGAGTTTAGGCAACATGCTCGGCGGCTCTACGCAGTCGAACATTATTGAAACAGGCACCAGCACCCTCACGTCGCTTCTTGGCGGCGAAACAATATCTGCACTCACCAACGCGGTCGGACAGTACGCAGGGATTGGGAGCGCCGGCTCGAAGAGCCTTTTGGGCCTGCTCGGACCGGTCGTGATGGGCGCGTTGGGCCAGCAGCAGCGCGCGAGTGGGCTCGATGCGACGGGCCTCGCAAACTTGCTCAGTTCCCAGAAAGATAATATCACCCGTGCGCTTCCCGCTGGCTTCTCGAATTATCTTAGCGGCACCGGCATTCTCGATGGTCTTGGCGCTTCGGCCGATGCGCGGGCGAGACCAAGTTACACCGCGATGCCGCCACCGACACCGAGATCATCGGACCGGTCTCCCTATATGCAATCATGGGGCTGGGTACTTCCGGCAATCGCCGCGCTGATACTCGGCGGCCTCGCTTGGCACTGGTGGCGCCCAAGCCCGACGGAGACTGCTCTCAATACTCCTCCGCCGGCCACGGCACCGGCAGGCACCGGAGCCAGCACAGGCGCCGCTGGTCTCGGCCCGAAGCCCGCATCCATTGAGGCGCTCGAAAATCTGCGTGGCATCAAGGTCGGTGACGTCGATATTGGCACGCAACTCGCCGACGCGGAGACAGGCATGCGCTCCGCGATTATCAGCGTTCAAGACGTGAGTTCAGCCCAAGCGGCAGTTACGCCGCTGACAAATTCCACAAACGAATTTGTCCGGCTGACGAAGCTCCTCGATCAGCTTCCCGCTCAGTCCCGCAAAACGGTCGTCAACACGATCATCGCCACGAGACCGGCGCTTGATCAGGTCTTCGACAAGGCGCTCGCGATTCCTGGGGTGAGCCCGATCATCAAGCCGGCCATCGATAAAGTTCACACTCAGTTCGATGCGCTGACGACGGCCTGAATGGATGAACAAAATAGATTCGATAAGCGGTCGCCGTTCGGCGACCGTATGCGCTGTCCGTTGGCCATCTCAGTTTGTTGGTCGAAACTGATTTCAGCCACTGATCAAGCCCAAGGCTGTGATGCGGCGCGCCGCTCGCTCGAAATACCGATGCTAGGGCAGACGTTGTCCGGAGCAGCGGCGCAAAGCAGCCGAGACTACACGATCGCCTCAAGGTGAACCTGTTCCGGAAAAACCATCGAACCCGGAGGTTTCGATGGTGGGCACTAGAGGGATCGAACCTCTGACCCCTACCATGTCAAGAGACACGGAAAAGAGGCTTCAAGGCGCGCAGCCCCAGGAAAATAAGGGCCTCCAGCCGAAAAGTCCGGCTAGAACGTGTTTAGAACTTGCAGAGAACTTGCTGAGACCAAAAGCAAAGCGCTGACACGTGGCTGACACAGCCAAATTCACGGCTCGGCGCACTCATTATCTCAAACGGAATTCGGAATCTGCGCATTCAGATTTTGCCCGGATCCGAGACGCTCCTTACCGCTGCATGAATATTAAGAGGGAGGGTCCAGCGTGAACGATCAGATGGCCGATTACGCGATGGCGTTTATCCTGATTATGCTCCCTGTCTACCCTCTGCTACTGGTTGTACGGCTCGCCTTTCGCGTGAGCAACGCGGCAATCGTTCTTTGTCATTCCGTTGGCATGTTCGTGCGCTCGTTAGTCGTGGGCTTTGCCAAGACGTTACCGTCGACACCGCCGTCCAAGCCGCCTGCGGAGAGCATTCAGCATGCCCACAAAGAGGCGGCGTTACCGGTAACTGACGACGCGTTGCCGGCAACTCCTCTGACCAGATTGCCGGTAGCCTCACGGCCAGTAAGTTCGCCCGAGAGATCGGCGCCCTGCGCGAAGGGGTCGGCGAATGAGTTGGCAACGTCGCCAACAGACACGCCGTCGCCAACAACAGCGTCTCCGCCAAGTGTTCAAGAGGCGGCAACATCGCCATCTAGATCCTCGCCAAGTACGCCAACAGCGCACGGGTCGGCAACGCTGCCAACAACTCCCCCTATTAAATCAGCCACTTGTCATCAAGGGTCGGCACCGAGTTCGCCAGATCGATTGCCGACACCAGCGCCGGCAAAACCTCGCCATCTGGCAGCGTCACATGTCGGCGCGTCGATGTTAGCGTCGACGAAGGCCGCATCGATGACAATGGCTCGGCGCTGTCGGCGATCAACGAAAAAGCGAGCTGGCAAGAAGCAGTTGTCAGCAACGGTCGCCATCTCCGCACGGCGCATGAGTGCTAAAGAAGCCGCCGAAATCACGCACGCCTTTCATCGTTGGATGGTCGACAGGCGACAGACCGGAAAGCGCATCGCCGTCGATGACATCTGGGTCGAAGCCCAAGAATTTGCCCACGCGCGGGGCATCCGCCTTCCCAAGGAGAACAGGTTCCGTGAGTTCCTTGCCCGAACGCCCGGCGTCGCCCGCGAATACGACGTACGAATCGACGGCGAGCCCAAGACAACTTCTTATACGTTCAACCCGATAGTTGGCGCTTCGCAAGACGAGTTCGTCAACTGGTTCGATTCAGCCGCCCTAGGGCTGAACTCACGATAGACTCGGCAAGCTGCGCTCCGCACCGCAACCTCAGTGAACGATGGAGCGCGTCTATGCTTGGCGTGGATGGGATGTCGGCTTTCTCTGCATTGCGAGATAGCTGCAAGGTCCCAATTCCGGACTTCCATCGGGGGTGGCATCGGCCGCATCTTCAAAATCGGCGACCAGTCGATCAATGCAAATATTGCCGCCTACTACAATGCCGTCAGGCCGGACGACTCCGGCGCCGATTGGCAATTGCGCGCCGAGTGGACATTCCTTTTTCCGACAAAGTGAGAGAGAACGTAAAACAGTCGAGGGCAGCTTCCCTTGGACTCGCGATCCTAGGCATCGTCGCCGTCTTAGGGACGATGCTGCGCGCCTTAGTCGATCACTTGGTAATGTATTATAACTCATCAGTGTCGGACTTCGGCTTCTGGCCCGTAGTAGTCACGAAGCGGCGGTCAGTGAACTTTGGCTTTTGATCGAAACCGGACTTACTCGCCAGGCGCGCCATTTCGAGTGGGAGGATTGCGACAGACAGATGGGTAACTACACTTCAGGAAGCTTCGCAATGCAGAGCCCCGCATGACCGATTCGAACGTCTACGCATGCGGCATTCCTTTTCTCAACAATCGCGTCCTGCTCGGTTTTCGGGCTCCCCATCGCCGTATCTATCCTTCCCGATGGGACGTGCTTGGCGGCAAGGTCGAAGCGCAAGAATCGCTCGAGGAAGCCCTCGCCCGCGAGCTTGCGGAAGAAATTGGAATTGTGCCCTTGTCCACGTCTTATTTACGCGCGGTGACAGACGATGTCCCAACGGCCGGAGGTCTCTTGCGATACGAGATGTATCTCGTAAAGAGCTGGCGCGGCGATGCGGTCAACGCAAGTCCGGAACATACGCGCATTGCTTGGTTCACGATTCCGGAGGCGATCGCTTTGCCGGATCTCGCGGTCGAAGCCTACCGTGAGCTTTTCAAGCAGATCGAAACACTCACTTCTGCCGACCGGTAAAATTCACGCGTGCGCGACGGGATGCTCCAATATGGAATCGAGCTCAAGGATGCTTTCGAGAACATGATCGGCATGAGGCGCCAAGTCTTCGCGTCGATTGGAACCGGTCAGAACTCCAACTCTTAGACCGAAACCTGCGAGGCGCCCCATTTCCAAGTCATGCGCCGTGTCTCCAATCATTGCGCAGGCGCTCGGCGGATAGCCAATCGCCTCTGCAAATGCGATGCCCATGCCCGGCAGGGGCTTCGAGCCGTGGCCGCTATCGCAGCCGACCAGGAAATCAAACAAATCAATTAGACCATCGAAACGCCCCAGCGAGGCGCGAAGACCGTCCTCGGTATCGTTCGTGGCAAGACCAATATGATAGCCTCGCTCACGCAGGGACTGAAGTTTTTCGATGGCGCCTTCAATGATGACCGCGTATTTGCCGCCGCCCTCGCGAAAGTGCTTGGCGATAAGAGGCACCATCTCCGAAGGCGTGGTGTTCTTCAGTTGAGCTGCGAAACATTCGGCGATCGCTTCGACGCTCGAAGCGCCCAAAATCGCCAGAGGCTCGATCAGGTCCGTATCGGGATCATGGCCGCCGGCCCTCAACAGAGTGCGCGCGAGTCCCTCGTCACCGTCGGCAGCATCGAGCGCCATCGCACGGTTGATCGGCACCCAGGTTTTATAAAAATCAAGGATCGTCCCATCCTTGTCGAAGAGCAATCCTTTGATCTCGGGCATCGGCATCCGGTCTCTGCGTTGTTGTTGAAATTAGCTGTTGAGCATCCGCAGCGCTTCGTCGTGCAGCTGGGGCGTCGCGGCCGCGATGACTCGTTGGCCAGAATTGACCGTAAGCGGTCGGCCTTCCCAATCGGTCATTTTGCCACCCGCTGTCTCAACGATTGGCACCAATGCAAGAAAGTCATACGGCATCAACGAGGCTTCGATGACCAAGTCGCAGTAACCTGAAGCGAGCAGTCCGTATTGGTAACAATCGCCGCCGAACCGACGAATGGCGGCGGCGCGGCTCACCCGATCGTAACGGTCCCAATCATTCGGATCATGAAAGAAGTCCGGGGAAGACGTATACACACGGGCATCCTTGAGCGAGGTGCATCCGCTTGTGTGGCAGGGCTTTTGATTGTGTCGAGCGGCTCCAGGGAATGCCGACCAGCGTTCTCCCAATGGTGGGATTTCAATCACGCCGATCTTTGCCTCGCCATCCTGAAGGAAGGCGATCAACGTACCGAACAACGGCATCCCTGTGAGAAAGCTCTTGGTGCCGTCGATCGGATCGAGCACCCACAGCAAATTGCCATCAGTGTTTCCGCCCATTTCCTCCCCAAGTATTCCATGCTGCGGATACCTCCTCATGATCAACGCACGAAGCTCGGCCTCGATTGCCTTGTCAGCGATCGTAACGGGACTCTCGTCAGCCTTGCGTTCGTATGCGGTGGTTTTTCTGAAGTGCTTGCGCGCGAGCCGTCGCGCCTTATCGGCTAGGACGTTTGCGAAATCATGCAAGGCGAGAATGTCGTTGCTCATGGATGCAGATCTATCGAAAAGGGTTGAGTTCATTTCGTTCTCGCGACGTCAATTCACATACCGGGATAGTTTGGACCGCCGCCACCTTCGGGGCATGTCCAAGTGATGTTCTGGCTTGGATCCTTGATGTCGCAGGTTTTACAGTGGACGCAGTTTTGTGCGTTGATCTGGAAGTGCGTCGCACCAGATTGATCGCGCACGACTTCGTAAACTCCGGCGGGGCAGTAGCGCTGCGCCGGCTCAGCGAACTTCGGAAGGTTCACCGCGATCGGAATCGCAGGATCCATCAATTTCAAGTGGACCGGCTGGTCTTCATCGTGCGCCGTTCCCGAAAATGCGACGTTGGTGAGCTTGTCGAAGGTCAAAACGCCATCCGGCTTGGGATACGGTATCGGTCGCGCCGCCGAGGCATGCACCAACGCTGCGTAATCGGGCTTTCCGTGTCGAAGCGTGCCGAGCGGCGACCAGCCAAACAGCAACGTGCGGCACCACATGTCGAGACCAGCCACGGCGATCCCGGGAATCGTCCCCAGCCGCGACCAAAGTGGCTTTACGTTCTGGACGGGCTTCAGATCTTCGGCGATGGGGCCACTGAGGACAGCCTTCTCGTATGTTTCGAGGCTCGGAGTGGGGCCTTCCTCGGCTAGCGCCGCGAAGACGCTGTCAGCCGCGTGCACGCCGGAGATTACCGCGTTATGGCTTCCCTTGATCCGAGGAACATTCATAAAACCGGCTGCGCAGCCTAAAAGCGCTCCTCCCGGAAATGTCAATTTGGGGATCGACTGCCATCCACCCTCGGTTAGCGCCCTGGCGCCATATGCGATGCGCCGCCCCCCTTTGAACGTCGGCGCAATTGCCCGATGCGTCTTGAATCTCTGGAACTCGTCATAGGGAGACAGATAGGGATTCGTGTAGCTCAGGTGGATAACGAACCCGACCGACACCAGGTTTTCGCCGTAGTGGTAGAGGAATGATCCGCCGCCAGTACGCGCGTCGAGCGGCCACCCGAAGCTGTGTTGAACCAGCCCCGGGTGGTGCTTCTCTGGGGGAACCTCCCAGAGCTCCTTGAGACCAATCCCGAACTTTTGAGGTTGCCGATCCTCGTCAAGCTTGAACTTGGCAATGAGTTGTTTCGAGAGCGATCCGCGCGCCCCCTCGGCAATCAAAGTGTATTTGCCACGCAATTCCATACCGCGTGTGAAAGCATCCTTTGGTTCGCCGTGCTTGTTCACGCCCATGTCACCAGTGGCAACACCGATCACAGCGCCCTTCTCATCGTAGAGCACTTCAGAAGCCGAGAAGCCGGGGTAGATCTCAACTCCGAGCTCGCTCGCCTTTTCCCCGAGCCATCGACAGACATTCCCAAGGCTCGCGACGTAGTTGCCGTGATTACTCATGAGCGGCGGCATGAGAAAGTTCGGCAGTCGAAGAGCTTTCTTGTTTGTCAGGAACAGGAAGCGGTCCTCGGTGACGGTTGTCTCGAGCGGCGCGCCAAGCTCCTTCCAATTCGGGAAAAGCGTCGCCAATCCGTTCGGATCGATGACAGCGCCGGATAGGATGTGGGCTCCGATCTCGGATCCCTTTTCCAGGACCACCACCGAAACTTCTTTTTCTGCAGCGGCAGCCAGCTGCTTGAGGCGAATGGCGGCCGACAACCCAGCGGGTCCCGCGCCGACGATCACAACGTCGAACTCCATGGCTTCGCGTGGCGGCAGGGTGCTCATTGTTTTAGACGCTCATCGTGTTCATCAATTTCGGGTGTCTCAGAGGAAAGAAGTGCAGAATCGTTGCCAGGCGCGGCGCTCAATTGTGCGGAGGCATCTTCCTTCAGATGAATCCCGGTTAGCGAGCGGCGCAACGCCTCCCGCGTGAGCCATGCGATTTTTCCAGCGGCATCCTCGTAACCGAGCCCACCCTTGCCATGGATGTTCGAGATGCAGTTGCGTTCACTGTCCTGTCGGCCGAGGCGCGGCGCATATGTGAGGTAAACGCCGAGGCTTTCCGCAACGGAAAGGCCGGGTCGTTCGCCAATGAGCATCGCTATCAATTTCGGCTGGAGAATTTCTCCGATGTGATCGCCCAGCGCGACGCGTCCGCGCGTTGCCAAGAGAACAGGGCCGATCACAAAATCAGTCAAGCGCGGGACCAGCGCCTTTAAGAGTGGAACGGAGTGTGCTTGCACGGCGGCGGCCGACAGGCCATCGGCTACGACCAGAATGATGTCAGCCGCATGTACCGCATCCTTGAGCGCGGCTTCGGAGTCAGCGTGAAGGATGCGGCCAAGATCAGGGCGTCGAAGATAGGTAGCCCGGTCCTGTGTCGCGCTTGAAATATGCAGCGTATGCAGGGTTGGCGTTTCTAATGCCGCCGAGATTGCATCGAAATCGACTTTCGCGTGGACCGCATCGCGCGCGCGGGCATGCGCGTGCTGGAAATCGAGCACAGCATCCAGTGGCATCGCGTCGCCACTTCGGCCCAAGCCGATCCGCGCGCTGGTGGCTGACTTCAGAAGGGTCCAAGCATCTTTGCGAGATATATCTGCCATCGACTCCATCCCCAAGGTCACGCGATCAGCGTGGCTCCCTCGACCAGTCGGGAGATCCTAGGGTCTCGAGGCTCGATCATCCGCATGCGCCCGTCCGGCTCGAGCATATCCATTCGCTCGAGCCAGGCTTCGAACTCGGGCGCTGGTTTGAGGTTCAGCGTCGAACGAAGATAAAGGACGTCGTGGTATGAAAGAGATTGATAATTCAGCATCACGTCGTCCGCGCCCGGCACAGCAATGATGAAGGTGCAGCCGGCGGTTACCAGCAACGTCATGAGATTATCCATGTCGTCCTGATCGGCTTCCGCGTGATTAGTGTAGCAGACGTCACATCCCATCGGCAGGCCGAGAAGCTTCGCGCAGAAATGGTCTTCGAGACCCGCGCGGATAATTTCCTTCCCGTCGTAGAGATATTCAGGGCCGATGAAACCTACTACTGTGTTGATGATCATAGGATCGAAGGCCCGCGCTACAGCGTACGCTCGCGCCTCCATGGTTTGCTGATCGACGCCGTGATGCCCGTTGGAGGAGAGCGCTGCCCCTTGTCCTGTCTCGAAGTACATGACGTTATGACCGACCGTGCCGCGCTTGAGCTCACGCGCAGCGTGATGAGCTTCTCTGAGCACCGACAGATCAACGCCAAAACCGCGATTGGCCAACTCTGATCCAGCGATCGACTGGAAAACCAGGTCCACCGGCGCGCCGCGATTGATGATTTCGATCGCATTGGTGACGTGCGTCAGCACGCAGGTTTGCACCGGAATGTCATAGGTCTGGCGGATGCCATCGAGCATCCTCAAAAGAGAGATGGCGTTTGGAACATTGTCAGTTGCAGGATTGATCCCGATCACGGCGTCGCCCGTTCCGTACAATAGACCATCGAGAAGCGAGGCCACGATTCCTTTCGGGTCATCTGTCGGATGATTTGGCTGTAGGCGCGAACCCACGCGGCCGGGAAGACCAAGCGTGGTTCGGAATTTTGTGATGACCCGACATTTGCGCGCGACTGCGATCAGATCCTGGTTCCGCATCAACTTGGATACGGCCGCCACCATCTCAGGTGTGAGCGCCGGCGCCACCGTCGCGAGCCGCTCCGTTGTCGCCTCGTATCCAAGCAGCCAGTCTCGCAATTCTCCCACCGTGAAATGCGAGATCTGCAGAAAGGCGTCCCGATCGTGGCTGTCGACTATAAGCCGGGTGACTTCGTCTTCTTCGTAGGGAACGAGGACTTCGACCAAAAACAGTGACAATGGGACGTCGGCCAGGGCATGTCGCGCCGCTACCCGCTCGGCGTCGCTCCCTGCGCTGATTCCGGCCAGATCGTCGCCAGAACGGCGGGGCGAGGCCGCCGCCAGCAAATGCTTTAAGTCGCGAAAGACGTAGCGCTCACCACCGAGAGCGGATTGGAAGCTCATTGCTCTTTGCCTCTAGGGGAAGCACAACCGCGATAGGACGCGGACACAACACTCAAATCCCACACTAGTCAAACAAAAAACACGAAATGCCACATTTTATGTGGATATGAGATGAAGCTTAAGCGGAAATAACTCGACTTGATCGAAATGCCCTGAAGTTACATGCTTCCGGAGGAGGCTAAACTGCGAACGAATGCCGCTCTGGCCGTGCCCCGCCTGCCGTCCAGGGCGTTTAAGCACACAAAACCACATAAACTCACAAATGATGCACAAAAATCGTTGCATCATGTTGTATTGTAGGCTAGGCGTCGGCGAATTCGGGCGCAAAGGTTTCTAGCGCGCCTCTCGCGGCTTTAATTCCTAAGCGTTGCGGCAGACCAGGGTGGCACTCATGACAACCTTTCCAACACAGGCGCGCGTCGTCATCATCGGCGGCGGCATCATCGGCACGTCGACCGCATACCACCTGGCCAAGCTTGGCTGGAAAGACGTAGTCCTGATCGAGAGAAATAAGCTGACCTCCGGTAGCACCTGGCACGCGGCAGGACTCGTCGGTCAGCTTCGTTCGAGCGCTAACATCACCCAGCTCCTCGGCGAGTCCGTCAAACTTTATCGAACGCTCGAGCAGGAAACCGGCCTCGCAACTGGCTGGAAGATGAATGGTGGATTGCGCCTCGCTTGCAACCAAGAGCGATGGACGGAGGTGAAACGCCAGGCGACTACTGCGCGTTCCTTCGGCCTCGAGATGCATCTACTAACGCCCTCAGAGGCGCAGAAGCTTTGGCCGCTCATGGATGTTTCGGACGTTGTCGGCGCCGCATTCCTTCCCACCGACGGGCAGGCGAACCCCTCTGACATCACACAATCGCTTGCTAAGGGCGCTCGCAACAACGGCGCCCAAATCTTCGAAAACACTGAAGTACTCTCGATTGAAGTTGTGAAAGGTCGCGTGAAATCGGTCGAGACGAGCAAAGGCCGGATCGCTTGCGAATTCGTCGTGAACTGTGCGGGTCAATGGGCTGCCGAAGTAGGTCGGATGGTAGGCGTGACTGTACCCCTCGTCTCGGTAGAGCATCAATACATGGTCACCGAGCCGATCGAGGGCGTCACCGCCAATCTGCCCACGCTGCGAGACCCGGATCGCCTGACCTACTATAAGGAAGAGGTTGGCGGCCTCGTTATGGGCGGTTACGAACCAAATCCGATTGCGTGGGCCGTCGATGGCTTCCCGAAAAATTTCGAGTTCCAGCTCCTGGGATCGAACTTCGATCACTTCGAACAATTGATGGAACTCGCACTCGGCCGCGTCCCGGCACTGCAGAAGGCAGGCATCAAGAGCCTGATCAATGGGCCGGAGTCCTTCACACCGGACGGCAATTTTATCCTGGGCGAAGCGCCAGAAGTCGCGAACTTCTTCGTGGGAGCAGGCTTCAATGCGTTCGGCATCGCTTCTGGCGGCGGCGCCGGTAAGGTTCTGGCCGAGTGGGTCGCTGCCGGGCAACCGCCATACGATTTGTGGCCTGTTGATATTCGGCGCTTCGGTCGCAACCATCGGGACATGGAATGGGTGCGCAAGAGAACGCTCGAGGCATATGGGAAGCATTATACAATCGCATGGCCACATGAGGAGCACAAAAGTGGTCGGCCGCTACGCCGGTCGCCCCTTTACGATCGGCTCAAAAGCCAAGGCGCGTGCTTCGGCGAAAAGCAGGGCTGGGAACGACCCAATTGGTTCGCCCAAGGATCGGAAAAGCCGGAGGACAACCACACGTTCGGCCGCCCGAACTGGTTTGACGCCGTCAAGCGTGAGCATATTGCGACCCGAGAATCAGTCGGCGTCTTCGATCAGACCTCGTTTTCAAAATTCATGCTGACAGGGCCGGATGCTGAATCCGCGCTCTCATGGATTTGCGCCAACGACGTGGCCAAACCCGTTGGCAGCCTCATCTACACGCAGATGCTCAACGCCAAAGGCGGCGTCGAATGCGACCTTACTCTCGCGCGGCTTTCCCATGATGCCTATTACATCGTCACAGGAACGGCCTTCGCGACACATGATTACGACTGGATCCGCCGCAATATTCCCGAAGGCAGCAACGTCCAACTCACGGACGTCACGTCCTCCCACGCTGTGCTTAGCGTCATGGGCCCTAACGCTCGGCGTGTCCTCGAGAAACTGACTCGCGACAACATTTCCAACGAGGCGTTCCCGTTCGGCCAGGTCCGCAACATCTGCATCGCAGGCGCGCCCCTTATCGCCCTACGTGTCACATACGTAGGTGAGCTCGGTTGGGAACTGCATATCCCCGTCGAGTTTGCGGTGACCGTCTATGATGCGATCATGCAGGCCGGCAAAGAATTCAACATCGTGAACGCCGGCTATCGAACCATCGAAAGCATGCGCCTCGAGAAGGGCTATCGCGCTTGGGGTTCGGACATCGGACCAGATCATTCGCCGCTCGAGGCAGGCCTTGGATGGGCGGTGAAGTTCAAGCGGAACATTCCTTTCCTCGGCCGCGACGCGCTCGAGGCTCAACGCGGACAGAAGCTCAAGAAATTCATGTGCACATTCACAGTCGACGATCCGAACGTCGTCTTGCTAGGACGCGAAACCATCTACCGCAATGGCGAGCGGGTAGGTTGGCTCACCGGCGGAGGCTTCGGACACACGATCGGCAAGCCGATCGGCCTTGGCTATGTCCGTCAGCCCAACGGGCTCGACAACGACTACCTGAAAGAAGGGAAGTATCAGCTCGAAGTCGCCACCGAGCGTGTCGATTGCGCGCTCCATCTCAACTCGCTTTTCGATCCCGAGATGTCACGCATCAAGACGTGAGATCGGTCCTGAGCCGGTCAGCAACACCGTTTCCTCAAGGGTATAGGACACGATGAAGATACTTGTACCAGTAAAGCGAGTCACAGACCCCAATATTAAGATCCGGGTCAAAGCTGACGGATCGGGGGTTGATCTCACCTCGGTCAAAATGGCGATTAATCCCTTTTGCGAGATTGCCGTCGAAGAGGCCATTCGTTTGCGCGAAGCGGGGAAGGCGCGAGAAGTGGTCGTGGTGTCCATCGGACCGACAGCCGCGCAGGACACGCTGCGAGCGGCGCTGGCAATGGGCGCCGACAGAGCAATCCTCATTGAAGCGGAGACCGGCGTCGAGCCGTTGGGTGTCGCGAAAGCCCTCAAGCGCATCGCGGAGGCCGAGAACCCCGACATTATCATCGTTGGCAAGCAGGCCGTTGATGACGACTGCAATCAGACGGGGCAGATGCTCGCCGCGCTCCTTGGGTGGCCGCAAGCCACGTTCGCGTCAAAGGTCGAACTGGGCGAGGGCGTCGCTACCGTCAAACGCGAAATCGATGGCGGTCTCGAAACGCTTGAATTGAAGCTGCCCATCGTGGTGACAACCGACCTCCGGCTCAATACGCCTCGCTACGCATCTCTCCCAAATATCATGAAGGCGAAGAAGAAGCCGATCGACGTGCGCAAGGCCGCAGACTTTCCGGAACTCGCGGATCTCCGGCTCGAGGTCCTTAAGACCATCGAACCACCCGGGCGAGCCGCAGGGATCAAAGTCAATTCGATCGCGGAATTGGTTCAAAAATTGCGCTCGGAAGCGCGAGTGATCTAGGGAGTTTGGCGATGAGAATTCTTGTGATCGCAGATCACGACGGGACCACCATGTCCGATGCGACCGCGCGTACGGTGACCGCCGCAACCACGATGGGCGGCGAGATTCACATCCTCGTCATTGGACACGGCGTGGAGGCCGTCGCAAGCCACGCGGCCAAGCTTCAGAGCGTAGCAAAAGTTCTGTGCGCGGATGCGCCATCGCTCGCGCACGGCCTTGCGGAACCGGTCGCCGCAATCGTGGCGCGCGTTGCAGGGGGCTACGACAACATCGTTGCCCCGGCTACCAGCTTCGGAAAAAGCATAGCGCCGCGTGTGGCCGCGCTTCTCGATGTGATGCAACTCTCCGATGTCACATCGGTCATCAGCGCCGACACTTATGAACGCCCCATCTACGCCGGCAATGCGCTCCAAACCATTCGCTCCAAGGATAAGCGGCGTGTGGTGACAATCCGGCCCAGCGCCTTCCCCGCAGTTGGAGAAGGCGGCACCGCGCCCATCGAAACCATCGAAGCCGAGACCGTTCCCGAACTTGTTACCTTCAAGGGCTCTGAAGTGACCAAGAACGAGCGACCGGAACTCACCTCAGCGAAGATCGTCGTTTCTGGTGGTCGCGGGGTGGGCTCCGAGGACCAATTCAAGCAGTTGGTCCTCCCGCTCGCCGACAAGCTCGGTGGAGCTGTGGGCGCATCACGTGCTGCCGTCGACTCGGGCTATGCTCCGAACGATTGGCAGGTGGGCCAGACTGGCAAGGTGGTGGCGCCGGATCTTTATGTCGCTCTTGGTATTTCAGGCGCCATCCAGCACTTGGCAGGCATGAAGGATTCCAAGGTGATCGTCGCGATTAACAAAGATGCCGACGCACCCATCTTCCAGGTTGCGGATTACGGCCTCGTCGCGGACATGTTCCAGGCCGTGCCGCAATTGATCGCCGAACTCGATAAAACCTGAGGACTCGCTCCTACCGGTTGTTCTCCGGCGTGATGAGTCTCACGTCCGCCTCTTTGCAACGCCGCAGGTATTCGACGATGGGTTCTTTGTCCGTAATGAGGACGTCGATGTCAGACAGTTCACATACGCGAACAGGTGCATTCCGGCCAAATTTTGTAGAGTCGGCGATGAACCAGGTTTCGTCCGCTTGGTTCATCGCCGCGCGACTGAACTCTGCCTCGAACAGATGGAAATCGGTCAGGTCCCCATTGGTGTTGATGCCGCCCATCGACATCACCGCGTAGCGCACCTTAAACTGTTTAACGAACTCAATCGAACCGGGGCCGAATGCGGAGGCATCTTCACCGCTCAGTTCGCCGCCCGCCATGAACACGCGATTGTCGTTCCGCGATGCCAACCGGCATGCGATTTCTGCTGAGTTCGTCACCACGACGAGCTGTGAATGATGCGCTAGTGCCTCGGCCACGTATGCGGTGGTCGTGCCGTTGTCGAGAATGATGCTGTCTCCGTTCTGGATCAGCTTCGCAACAATTTCGGCCACCGCCCGCTTGCCTTCTTCATGGACACTCATCCGCCGGCCAAACGGTGGCTCCTCGCTATGATCGGGTTTCATGATCCCACCGTGGAAGCGGACCACACTTCCCTGCTCCACCAGCGGCTTGATGTTCCGTCGGATGGTTTCAGTCGACACGTCCAGCTTTTCGGCGAGTTCCACGATACTCGAACTCCCGGCGCGTCGGACGGCCTGCAGGATCTCCGTTTGGCGTCTCAATGACATTCTAAGCGTCCCACCCGGCGTTGCCGTTCGATGCACATTAAACCTACAGAGCACGCGCGCGTATGAGGTTTTTTGTGGCATTTTCTGCTTGTCGACAACGAACCACCACACACCGGCACCTGGTCTTTTAGCTGATTTTCGCGCGATTCGTCGCCCGGAAACCCCTAAGCCACGCAAAATAGTCAACAGCACAATTTTTCGTCAATGTGGATTCTCGCACCACATTCAACTCTGACACCCTCGAATTCCCACATTAAGCCTGATTAATGCACATTTTTCGTTGACATTCGTGGTTTTTGGTTGCAAATCCGGCCGGTCTGAGTTGTCAGTAACGCAGACCAAATGTCGTCACGCTGTCACCTTGGGAGGAGACGCAATGGAACGGCTCTATAAGCTCTTGAAGCTCGCTGGCACTGCAACCGCCGCCGCAATACTGATGGCCGCGCCTCAGGCGACGGCCGCACCTGAATCGCAAGACCCCATCAAAATCACGCTCAACGATTGGTCCGGTCAGCTGATCTCGTCAAAGATCATGGGGTCGGTGCTAAAGAACGCCGGCTACAACGTTGAATATGTCCAAGCCGACTATCTGGCTCAGCTCACGGGCATGCAGTCAGGTGATCTCGACGTCGCCATGGAAATTTGGGCCACAACCGGCCGCGAGGCTTTGGAAGCGGCCGTGAAAACCGGCAAAGTCGTCAATTTGGGCGAGACGGGAATGGTCGCCAAGGAAGAGTGGTGGGTTCCCGACTATACATTCGAGGTTTGTCCAGGGTTGCCGGATTGGAAGGCGCTCAACAAATGCGCCGCCAAATTTGCTACGACAGAGACCGCGCCAAAGGGCAGATACCTCGGCGGTCCCGTGACCTGGGGCGGTTTCGACGAAGAACGCATCGCCAATCTGCCGCTCGATTTTACGGTTGTGCACGCAGGAACTGATGCGGCGCTCTATGCTGAGCTCGATGCGGCCTACGCGAAGAAAGAGCCGATCGTCCTCTGGGTCTATCAGCCCCACTGGGTGCCAATAAAGTACAAAGGGCACTTCATCGAATTTCCTCCGTACACGAAGGAGTGCTACGACAGCAAGCAGTACAATTGTGCGAAGCCCGGCGGCCCAGTGTGGAAGGCGGCCTGGGTCGGCGTTGATAAGAAGTGGCCCGGCGCCGGCAAAGTTATTCGCAACTTCAAGATCTCCAACGAAGAGATGGGCGAGCTTGTGAAGAAGGTCGACGTCGACGGCAAGGACCTCGACGGCGTCGTGGCCGACTGGATCAAGGCTAACGAAGCGACCTGGAAAAAATGGATCCAGTGATCCGATGAAGGGGTGCCGCGCATGGCGGCCCCCCTTTTTGTTTTTGAATCCTTTGTTTTAGCGCGGCCGGCGGAGTAACGTCGTGGTTCAGCCTATTATCTCATGCCAAGACGTGTGGAAGGTCTATGGGGGCGTAGCAAAAGCCGGAGATGGCGGTGCTTGCTCGGACGTCGTTGCCCTTAGGGAAGCGACGCTCGACATCTCCGAAGGCGAATGCTTCGTCATCATGGGTCTCTCGGGTTCGGGCAAATCGACTCTTGTTCGATGCCTCACACGACTTATCGATCCTTCTCGCGGAAAGATTGTCGTCGATGGCGCCGACATCACTTCCGCATCAGAGCGCGATCTGACCGCAATCCGCCGTCGAACGATGGGGATGGTGTTTCAAAATTTCGCCCTCCTGCCGCACCTCACAGTTCTCGACAACGTGGCGTTCCCCCTCGGCATTCGGGGCATCGAAAAGAAGGAACGTCAGGATCGGGCGCGTGTACTTTTGCAAACCGTTGGCCTCTCCGGTCGCGAGAACCATTATCCAAGCGAACTGTCGGGTGGCCAGCAACAACGTGTCGGCATCGCGCGGGCGCTGTCTTGCGATCCCAAGATTCTTTTCATGGACGAGCCGTTCTCCGCGCTCGACCCTCTCTTGCGCAGGGAACTCCAAGACGAATTTCTCCGTTTGCGCGCGAAGCTCAGGAAAACGATCGTCTTCATCACCCATGACTTTGACGAAGCGATCCGTTTGGCTGATCGGATCGCTATCATGAAGGATGGCGGCATCCTGCAGATCGGGACGCCAGAAGAACTTATCGTTCATTCGAAAGAGCCTTACGTGCGCGAATTTACCCGACACGTCGACAGGTCACGGGTACTGACTGCCAAAACGATCGCGCAGCCGGCCAATGGGCACGCGCCGACACGTTATGTTGATGGCGACGCGCTGCTCTATCAGTTCGCGAACGAAGTCCTTTCATCTAACGAGCCCGTGGGGGTTCGGCACCAGGGGGCAGTGATTGGCGTCCTCAACAAAAACGACGTCATCTCTATCCTTACATCGACCGACCAAAAGGCCGTTGCATGACGGAAGCGGTCGCAACAAGCGTTTCTTTGAACACGCGCTGGCGAGCCTGGGCGATACCCGCCGTTGTCGTGATCCTGGTTTGCGGATCAACCCTCTTGCCAGATGCGATGAAAGTTTACCCCAAAGCGTGGATCGTGCCGTTCATTGACTGGTTCCGGGAATTAATGGCTTGGCTGACCCAGGATACGCCGCAGATTCCAGGGTTGCCACCAATCAGAGAATTCACCCGAGCTTTTGCAGGCGGCCTCAATTACCTGCTGGATTTTTTCAAGAGCCTGTTCGCCACTGGCTTCCATTTCCGTCCTGGCGATGGCCCGGCGGATTTGCCGCCGCTACCCTGGTATCTCGTAATCGGCCTCGCGGCTTTATCGGGTTGGCGGCTGGGCGGACGAAAGCTCGCGATCATCACTTTTGTCGGTCTTCTTTTTATCGCTTTCACAGGCAATTGGACGTCAGCGATGTTGACGCTGGCCTCCGTCATCGTCGCAGCTGCCGTATCCGCGATTGCTGGCGTCGCGATTGGTGCCTTAGCCTATAGAAGCAAAACTTTCGACAGATTGCTGTCGCCGTTTTTGGACTTGATGCAGACGGTTCCCGTCTTTGCTTATCTTGTTCCCGCCCTGATGCTGCTGGGTTTCGGTCCTGCGGCGGCGTCAGCAGCAACCATCATCTACGCACTCCCTCCTATGATCCGCAGCACCGTGCTTGGACTGCGGCGAGTCCCGTCGGAAACGTCCGAATTCGGGCGCATCGCTGGATGCACGCCTTTCCAAATGATGATCAAGGTGCTTTTGCCATCCGCCCTGCCATCGATCATGCTCGGCATAAATCAGATGACAATGATGACGCTAAACATGGTGATCATTGCCTCCATGATCGGGGCTGGCGGACTGGGATATGATGTTCTGACCGCGCTACGCCGACTCGATATCGGAAGCGGGCTAGAGGCTGGCCTCGCGATTGTAGCGCTGGCGGTCATCCTCGACCGTCAATCGCAGGCGGCCGCGCAACGCTCCGGCGACCACAAACATGACGAGCAAGCCAGCTTCTTCATGCGACACCGCGTAACCCTGGCACTGATCGCGATAACCGCAGTCACATACGCAATCGGCCTATTCGAGCCCGCGACCGCTTACTTCCCGCATGACTTTGTGTTTTCCGCGCGTGCTTCGTTGAACGAATTCGCCAGATGGATCGCAGTCAATCTTTCAGGGCCGCTCAACTATATCAAAACGGCCTTCCTATGGACGGTGATGATCCCGACCAGGAACTTCATCGGAGGGCTCCCGTGGTTCGTTCCGCCTCTTCTCGTCGGCATAATCGGCTACGCTTTCTCGGGCTTCGCGCTCGCGCTGCTATCGAGCGTTCTGGTGTTGTCAATCTTCGCGGCGGGTCTGCAAGAACCAGCGCTTAACACGATTTACCTATGTGGACTTGGCACGATCTTGTCACTGCTGTTTGGCATTCCTCTTGGCATCTGGGGCGCCAAAAGCGAGCGCGCCCACGCGGTGCTCGGCGCGATCTGTGACACTCTGCAGACATTACCGTCTTTCGTGTACCTCATCCCCGTGGTCATGCTTTTCCGCGTGGGCGACTACTCGGCGCTAATCGCCATCGTCGCTTTCGCGATTGTTCCGGCGATCCGCTATACTGACTTCGGTATCCGGCGCGTGCCCAAGCATTACATCGAAGCGAGTCTCATGAGTGGTGGCACGCGCGAACAGGTGTTGCGCGAGGTCGAGTTGCCGCTTGCCGTCCCCGAAATCCTTCTCGGAGTCAGCCAGACCATCATGATGGCCCTATCGATGTTGGTGATCACAGCGCTGGTCGGCACTCGCGATCTCGGCCAAGAAACTTATATTGCACTCGCCAAGGCCGACGCGGGACGCGGCATCGTCGCGGGCCTCGCGATCGCCTTCCTCGCAATCGTAGCTGACCGCCTCGTCTCCGCCTGGAGCCATTACAGATTCCGTCAGCTGCATTTGACTTGAACAGATCCATCAAACGCTTTGTGGACGCATCGGAAAGGGAAGCCCAATGTCTCAATCGTTCGATCGCTACGCGCGCATCGTCATCATCGGCGGCGGCGCGATCGGCTGCTCCGTCGCATATCATCTCTCGCGGCGCGGAGAGCGCGACGTACTCCTTCTTGAGAAGTCCCAGATTACCAATGGCTGCACCTGGCACGCAGCCGGTCTGGTGGGCCAGCTTCGCGGCCGCAAGAACCTCACGCGTCTCATGCAAAACTCCGTGGCAGTATTCGACCGCCTCGAGGCAGAGTCCGGACAAGTTATCGATTGGAAGAAGGTCGGTTCAATCCGTCTTGCTTCGTCGCACGACCGCTGGAGCGAAATCCGCCGTTCAATGACGCTTGCAAAGAGCTTCGGCTTCGAATGCCATTCGTTGACGGCCAAGGAAGCCTACGATCATTTCCCTTTTATCGACCAGGAAGGCGTTGTCGGGGCGGCCTATATTCCTTCGGATGGCTATGTTGATCCCTACGCCCTCACGCATGCCTACGCCGCGACGGCGCGCAAGAATGGTGCGGTCATTCAAGAAGGCATTTTGGTCACCGGCATCATCAAGGAAGGACGGCGCGTGGTCGGCGTGACCACCAATCATGGCACGGTCGGATGTGAAATCCTCGTCAACTGCGCGGGCCTTTGGGCAAAACGTGTAGGTGACATGGCTGGCGTGGCGCTCGCCGCCGGCGTCGTGGAACATCAGTATTTCCTCACGGAAAAAAAGCTGGACCTTCCAAAGGCGCTGCCTACGTTGCGTGATCCCGACAAGAATTTTTATCTTAAGCCCGACGTTGCCGCGTTTGCGATCGGCGGTTGGGAAAAGGGCACAAAGGGATGCTGGCGTTCGCGTCCCCCCTTCGAATTTGGTCGCGAGCTTTTCCCGGAAAACATGGAGCGGCTCGAACTCTTCGCAATGCCGTGCGCAGAGCGCTTGCCTGTGCTCAATGAGGTTGGCATCCAGACCATCATCAACGGTCCGATTCCAGCGTCCGCTGATGGCGAGCCGATCATGGGGCTCGCGCCGGAACTCGACAACATGTTCGTTGCCTGTGGTTTCACCGCTGGTATCGCCGCGTCCGGCGGCGCCGGCGAAGCAATGGCAAACTGGATCATTGATGGCGATCCCGGCATGGACCTGTGGGCGTTCGACGTCCGCCGCTTTGGCCGTCCGCACAGTGTCGGACGCTTCCTCGAGGAACGCGCCATCGAGGCATACGGCAAATACTACAGCATCCATTGGCCCGCCGAAGAAAACGAGGCAGGACGCGGCTTGCGGCGTTCACCGCTTCACGAGCATCTCAAGTCCGCGGGCGCGATATTCGGCGCCCGCTTCGGCTGGGAGCGCCCTCTGTGGTTCCCCGCACCAGGCGTCGATCGGACGGAGGTTCCAAGCTTCGAAGGCAAGCCAAGTTGGTTCGACCATATTGGCACGGAGCATAGGCAAATCCGTGAGCGCGTGGCGTTGATCGATCAGACCTCCTTTTCGAAATTCACAATCGAGGGCCCCGGCGCCACGGACTTCCTAGAAAAAATCTGCACCGCGCGCATCGCCGGCACCCTTGGCCGCTGCATTTACACGCTTATGCTAAATTCCAAGGGCGGAGTGGAGGCCGAAGTCACCATTCTGCATATCGGCGTCGACAAGTTCGTAATGATCAGTGGTTCTGCGTTTGGCGTACGTGACTCGAATTGGGTCCGGCGACAGCTGCCGAAGGATAGTCCGATAACACTGAACGAAGTGACCTCAGCCTGGGCCGTAATCAACATCTGTGGACCCAAGTCTCGCGAAGTGCTGCAGGCGGTTTCGGACGACGACCTTTCAAACGATGCCGTACCGTTCCTCGCAGTCCGCGACATCGAAGTTGGCTACGTCCCTGTTCGGGCCGTACGCGTGGGTTACGTGGGCGAACTCGGATACGAACTCCACGTACCGACAGAATATGCAGCAATGCTCTATGAAACGCTCAAGAAGGCGGGAGAGCCTTTCGGCATCCGAGACGTGGGTTACCGCGCGATCGAGACCTGCCGCCTCGAGAAGGGTTACGTCTATTGGTCGGCCGAGATAGGGCCCGACTATGATCCAGTCTCCGCCGGTCTCGATTTCGCAATCGACCTCAACAAGGACTTTCTCGGCAAGGAAGCCTTGAAAGTTATCGGCGCTAATGGTCCGAGCCGCAAGCTCTGCGTCTTCACCCTCGACGACTTCGCACCTTTGCTCAGCGGCGAAACCATTCTTCGCGATGGCAAGGTTGTCGGACAAACCGCAAGCTGCGGTTTCGGTTACTCCATCGGCAAGATGGTCGCCTTTGGATGGCTTCCCGTGGAAATGGCCGACGAGGACTCTTTTGATATCGAGGCCTACGGCAAGAGTTACAAAGCAACGCGGCGCGGACGCACCCAGTACGATCCCGCCAACGAGCGGCTTTTGGCTTAGGAGGCGACTTTGGCACCCGTCAAATGGGCGAAAGAGGCTCTCGTGGGAAGCGGCCCCAAGACACGCTGGTTTATCCCTCCTTCAGAGGATGGATGGACCCAGCCGGTCATCATGGAATGGGAGCTCAAAGGCGAAGCGTGGACCGACTGTCACGCACACGACGAGTACGCTTACGTTTTGGAAGGCCAACTCTTCGTCTCATGCGATGGAACCGTTGTTGAAGCGTCTCCCGGCGAGCTGGTGCGGGTGCCAGCCAACATGCTCGGCCGCTACTGGGCACCCGAATACGCCAGATTGCTTGGAATTTACGCTCCCAATCCCTCGGGAGTAGCGATGTCCGATGCTACGTTCGAAAAGCTCAACCCATCCATTACCGAGGACCGTTCCGCTTGAGGACGCTTGCGAGGACCTGGCGCCTTCTTCTCGATCTTCTCCATCGAGGGGAACGGCGCCAGGCAGAAGGGCAGGATCACGCAACCACAAGAATAAAAAAACAAAATGGGAAAGACGCCATGAGCACTGAGCAAGAGCAAGCTCTAAGTACGCTTGCGTCCATCAACTACTATACCGACGATGAACTCGCGAAGACCTCGGTCTCACGAATGGGAGGCCTCACGAATAGGGTCTACCTGGTATCCAGCCCTCGCGGACGCCATGTACTCCGCATTCCCGGCGCAGGAACGGAAGAATACATCAATAGAAGCGTCGAATTGGTAGCGGCGCAGGCCGCGTCGGACGCAGGCATCAGTCCCAAAATCGTGGCGGCGACAAAGGCCGGTCTTTTGCTAAGCGAAGCCGTCGACAACTGCGAGACGATGACGGCAAAAACCTTCAACGCCAACCCCGGCGCCGTTCGGAAGGCTGGAGAGGCGCTGCGGCGGTTGCACGGGAGCGGCGCAAAGTTCGCCAACCGGTTCGAGCTGTTCACGATGATCGATGACTATCTGAAGATCCTGAGCACCAAGGACGTCGAGCTTCCGGAAGGCTATAATGAAGCCCTTGCATCAGCAGAGAGTGTGCGTCGCGCGCTAAATGCCCATCAGCTCCCTCTGGTCGCCTGCCACTGCGATCCCCTTTCCGAGAATTTCCTCAACACTTCGGACCGAATGTGGATCGTCGACTGGGAGTATTCAGGGATGAATGATCCCCTTTGGGATGTTGGTGATTTCGCCATTGAGGCTGAACTTACAAAAGAAAACGAAGAACATCTCCTTTCCGCATATTTTGAAGGCAATCCAACTCCAGCGGAGATGGGCCGCTATGTGATTTACAAAGCGATGTGCGATCTTCTTTGGACGCTCTGGGGCCTCATCCAGGTCGCGAACAAAAACACGGCCGATGACTTCAAAGCCTATTCTCAACGCCGCTTCGACCGCTGCCGCGCATTGATGAACACCACGGAATTTCCCGAACACATTCGCAATGTCAGCAAGGGAGATTGGCAGTGACACACGGGGCTAATTGTAGGTCGACTTCAATCCAGTGAGACGTTCCGGCCTGCTACCGTCGCGTCCGCCGATTCGTTGCAATGTCAGACGTTTTTCCCGAGCAAGCTGACGAAAACTTTGAAGGCCTCATACTCGACCAGTATGCTCCGCGACAGATCTTTGTCGCGGAAGGTGAGGGAGCGCGCTGTCTTCTGGATCTTTTTTCAAATTCGGTAGACGCGACAGCGAGAGGAGCACACTTTTTCTTGCTCTATGCCGATACCGCATCCCCGGGTCGCTGTTACGCAAAATCGCTGAAGGAAATCGAGTTCAAACACACAGAAGTCTATTCCGCCCGCCTCCAGTTAATGCGCAATATATCGGCATTTTCGGCAGCGCTCGGCCCATTCGATCGAGCATATCTCGCGGGGGAGGTCTGGTTCGTAGAGGCAGTTGCTCGGCTGCTACGAGACACAGGGCTCGAACAAACACAAATCATGTACGAGCGTTGTCCAATCACGTCTTGCAAGGTTACTTGCTCTTCCTGCGGAACCATAAACATCTTCGAAGATCCCGTTGGGCTCTGTAAATGTTGCGCAACGTCCCTCTATGTTTCGCCATTTTTCTCCACACTCACAAATAGCTTTTTCGGCCTAAAAAACGCTATTTCTGCCTCAACTGGCTAGGGAACGCCAACTCGTCCATTATATCGGCCTCGGGCACTACGATCTTTAGCGTCCCCTATTCAGTACTCTTTCGGCGTGTCGTCGAAGCCTATTCCTATCGAAAATTTCCATTATCGCTGCTAATCAGCTAATTCCGCCGGATGGGTGCTTACCACCCCAAACCGACATTCGAACTAGACGAAGTCGCAATCGCGCCTTGTCCGCAATGCCGAGAAAGCGGAAGTCGCCCCGATGTCGCAATGAGCACGCTCTGGGTGTCTACACTATAACTTGCTCAGCGGACACTAATTCCGCTCATTCTGGCAAATGCATCCAAACCCGGCGGCCTCGCAGACTAGAGAAAATATCGCTTGCGGATGCCCGGGTGCCTCGCGATTGCCCGCTCCAATTCCAGGATGGAGAAGTGTCTTTGCATCACGTCCCGTTTGTCGCAGACGCGATCCAGTTTGTCATAGAGCGTGGCATCAATCAGAGCAGACGTCATGACGCCGAACCCATGGGCACCATAGTGGTCGAGCATGTCGCCAACATCCACGAGCTTCGTGGCCCCAAGCGATGAGCCGTTGGTGACGAGCTTGCATTGGAAGATCCATTTCCGAGGATTGCCGCCCTGCCATCGCCGGACCTCATGAACCTCGATGTCGCGTCCGCCGTCCCTCGAACGAGACTTGCCGTGCTTGCGGATGGTGTTGGTATCGAAATTGGGGTCGGAATAGATCACGTCATAGCAGAGTTCCTCGAAGCGCTCGTCGGAGAGGGACGCCCAGTCGAGGTTCAATCTGTCGGACAAGCCCGCAGCAGCCGACAGCTTGTCTAGCAAGCCGGCAACGCCGTCCCGGACCGCCTTGACCGCAAAGAGATTCAAGTATCGGGTGTCATAGAGAAAATGCCTGTGCCTTCCATCGTTCACCAAGACGATGCTACCGGTCTCATGCACGAAGTATTCGGCACTCCGTTTCGCTATGAAGTGCTGACGCCAAGCGCCATCTTCGTTCCTCAACCCCTTGGGTGTGGTTGTATCGCCTAGCCAGCAATACAAATCTGATAGGTAATGGTCTTCATCTTTCGAATGAACCACGCTCGCACAAACCAATGACCGCAAATACTGGGTCGATGGAAACTCGATCACCTGACGTTCTGAGCAGACGAAGGCGCCTCCGGAAAGCATGAAGAGCTCTCCCTGCCTGAAGTCATTGAGGCGGAAGTGCTGACCGGAACGCGCGAAGAAGTCGTCGACTTCGATGGCCGCATCTATCACCCAGCCGTCATGGGAGGCATAGCAATCGCCGCCAATCCTACTGCTGTAAGCGCTTTTGAAATATCCAACTCGGCACTCCGGAAATGCGCGCATCTGGTCTTCGTAGAAATCCGGAGCTTCCGATTGGAACTCACCGTTTGCGGCCATCAGGTTTGCCAAGTACTGGTCAACGATGTCGGGAACCGCAGGCACGAGCGTCGGAAGCATGTCCTCGTAGTCGGCAATCTGGCCGCGAAGATCCTGCAACCGTCCCGTTTCCGAAGGGTCGACATCATAGTCCATGAACACTAGGGCACAATCGACCAGGGTTGCGTGCATGGATGATCTTGGCTGGTGAAGCTTGGCAATAATGTTGGGCTTGAAGTAGCCATCGCCCACGGTGGTCTCGATGCGCTCGGCATCGGTCGCGAGTTTCTCCAGCGCCCAGGAAGCATCGAGAAGATCGCTACAAAGGTCGATGTGCGAGTTGGAACTGCCGAAGCTTGGCAGCGGAATATGCACAATGACAAGATCGAGCCCGCGAAAATCGACCTCGTTGAGGTCAGGGCGATCCTCGGCGGAAAAGTCGACTTCTAATACCTTGCGTGGCCGATTCGTTGCTTCGCTCATGAACTGCCCGTTTGTGGCGGGTAAAGTGAGCCCGCGCTGATATCTGTCTTGAAGCACATCCACACACAGCGCCCGGTCGAAATTCGTCGAGCGAAATTTTTTGTTTCAGACGGCTCGCATCAGGAAGTCAGCACATTTGTCGATTAATTGATCAAGCTTTGGCTTTTGAGAGTTCTTCAACTGGCACTCCCAGACCACCATGGAGCGCCAACCTAGAGTACGAAGATTGCCTTGAGTCTTTTTGTCACGTGCTTTGTTGCCACAAATCTTTCGCTGCCAGAATTCGCGTCGCGTTTCTGGCCATTTGAAGCGATGGCACTCATGTCCGTGCCAGAAACAGCCATGGATCAACAGGACCGCACGGTATTTGGGGAAGACGAGATCGGGTTTGCCCGGAAGACGTTTGTCGTGTAGGCGGTAGCGGAAGCCGCGCCCATGCAGTGCGCGCCTTATGATCATCTCGGGGGAGGTGTCCTTACCCCGGATGCGGCTCATATTGAGCCGGCGCTGCTCTGGCGTCAGAACATCCATCGTTGATCCGCTCAGTCCTGCTTCCTGCGCCTCTTTTTTACCTCCTTCATCGATGCGGCGATGCCATCGCGGGTACCGGCGTCTTCATCGGGTTCCCACTCGCCCAGCTGCTCGAAGAAGTCCTCGTCACCGATCTCGGCGAGCCGCAGCTCAGTGTCCATGTCTACTTTGACAGCAAGCGGGAAACGGACAACCTGACCGCTCACGATGCCCTGGCCGGGGCCAAAACCTGGGATCATCCGGGCATCGGAGTCTGTGAGGTTCTCCATCACAGCCCTGACGAAGGTCTGGTCGCGTGGATTGACGAGGCGCAAGATCAGGAACGAATTGCACTGGGAGACGATCGTCTCGTCGAGCCGGCTTGGTCGCTGCGAGATCAGCATGAGACCCGTGCCGAACTTGCGGCCTTCCGTGATGATGCGGCGGATGACGGGTAGGGAGACAGCATCTTCTGTCCCCTCACGGGCAGATGGGATAAAGGTGTGGGCCTCCTCCACGACCGAGAAGAAAGGCGGAATGCGATCAGTGAGATTGGCGCGGAACTCGAAGAGGGTCTCCAGTGTCAGCGCGGCGATCGAGCACTGTGTAATGTGATCGTAGCCTGCGAGATACAGGATCGAGACTTGGCCGGGCTGGATGATCTTATCAGGCTCGGCGAACGGATTGGGGAGCGGCTCGAAAGGAAGCTCCTTGAGCTTCTTGCTGGCCCGCATCTGACTGCTCGTGCGCTGCATGCGCGCAAGGCGATCTCGCACAATCCTGAGGCCACGGGATACCGCGCCGATGGTGCCGCGCCAGTTGCCTGACGATGGCGCTCCAGCCGGACGCTGGCCGTTGTCGGACGGCGAGGAGATATCCTGGCTCGTCTGGCGCAGGAGACGCTCGATGTAGGATAGGGCCTGCTCGCCATCGCTGGCGCGGATGCGATCGTAGAGCGCGCGTAGATATTCGCTCTGGGCTTCGGTGAGTCCCGTCGTCATCTGCAGGATCAGCCGGGTGATCAGATCCTCGCCATCCTGCTGGATCAGAAGCTCGGGATAGAACAGCTTGATCGTGCAGTCCGGTGCTGCTTCTTGCAGCAACGGCACGCATCGCGAGAGGCCGATGTAATCGCCATGCGGATCGAGAATGAGCAGCGGATATCCGTGACCGATCAGCTCGCGAATGATGCGCCGAGCCGCCACCGTTTTGCCGCCGCCCGTCATGGCGAGAATGGCGAGATGCCGGGCCACCAGTTTGGGCGCGGACAGCGTGACCTCCACGTCCTGGCGCGCGATTAGGGTGCCTATGCGAATACGGCGCTCGTCCTCGACCTCGCCGATCAGCAGCTGCCGCACGGCCTCAGCCGGCGGATGAAAGACCGTGCAGGCCGGCTTCACGGGATAGGTAAGAGGGAAGAGGCTGGCGAGATTGATATCGGTGGTGGCCCCAAGGATAAGGGCAGAGGCCTCCAGCTGATCGCGCGTGTTGGCGAGCACCGTCGATTCCAGCGAAATCCCCTCCTGTGCCAGCTCCTGCCCGGCTTCGAAGGGAAAGAAGGGATTGAAGCGGCGAATATCCGTGATGCGCGCCCAGACGTAGATTCTTGCTCGGTCCGTGAAGGTGCCGTCCGGCACTTCCATGCTGAGCGCAACGATGTCGCCCACGCGCGCCTGATACTGCTTAAGGATGAACGTGAACTCCGAGATGCCGGCGTTGCCGACAACGGTGCCGACAGCGCGCCAGGATTGCTCCGGCGCATAGGCAGTCTCCGGCTGCGGAGCCGCATCGTTCATCTCATTCCCCCTATTTCATGATGCCAGGCCGCAACAGCCACTCGCGCCCTGTGCCGCAGAGCATGCGGCGAAGGGCATCGAAACTCCGCGTATCGCCAGAATCGAGGGCTCGCTTGAGTGCCTGAACGGTTGTGTATGTAGCGATCGGCCGCGTCATCCAGTTCGGGACCTTGGCGAACTTATCGACGATATCGAGCCCCACCGGAAAGGAATAACGCGGCAAGAGCAGCGAGCAGTGCGTCACGAGCGCAGCTGCCTGCTCGAACGATCCGAGATCCTTCTCGAACATCTCAAGCCGGATGGGCGCGCTCCACTCCGAGACCTGAACATAGGAGAGGAAAGGCTTGGGGTAATGCGCGATGTACTCATCACGCCAAGCGAGCGGGGCGCGGCGAAGCTCATTTCGGTCTACCACGACCGGCTTGAGCGCTTCGCCTGGCTCGAGGACGCAGCGGAACAGAAGCGAGTCGGTAATCCGCTGGCCTTCGCTCGCGGGATCGTCGCCGGGATCAATTGCGGCAAGGAACTCTTTCTTCCACTGTGCAGGCGGGACGGGAAGGAGCCTCGCGATCTCATGGTCGGCAAGTGAATCCAGAACCGAGCGGATAACGGACGATGTGGTGGCTTCGCGCTCGACCACGCCGCAGACGATTGGGGCTGAGTCCCGCAGCAGCTGGAGCTGGCGGAGATAGACGCTGATGAAATTGCGATCCCGACCGCTCCGCGTAGGCTCGCCGGGCAGTAGTTCCGAAAGTGCCGAATCCGAGAAATTGGGAAAGCGGTGTTTCACTCGGCCACCTGTCAGCCGCGTGAGCAGGCCTTCTTCCATGATGTCGGTGTAGCGGGAGACGGGATTGACAAGCGCACCGTGAACGAGAACCCACTGCACCTTGGGATAGTCGCGGATCATCTGGACGGCCCCAGCCGTCTCGACGGAGATCCGCGCCGCATCTCTGAGCGCGCCGGTATCAGGAAAGCTGTTGTCGTAAACCCCGCCCTCGCCCGGATCGTATAGTTCATCGATCAAGTGCTTGAGCATCGTGAAGTGCTCACGGTCTTCGCCGCTCTGGCCGGGCGTGACGAGATACCCGCCGACGCGCGCCGCGATCGGCGCGGACCCCAGCATCGAGAGATTCGCGAGTCCGCCATCGATGAAACCGACAGGCTTGCCGCTGAGGAGTGGCCAGAAGTCTTTATGGCTTTGCGGGATCGTTACGATCCGTGCGGTCGCCAGCAGAACCTTGCGAAGCTGATCGGCGAGCATCTCGACGATCTCGATGAAGCGCAGCTGGGCCGGCGCGGAGAGATCGCCTGCAACCTTGAACATCCGCTCCATGATGTGCGGGCTGCGGATCTTCTCATGAATCGTGGGTTTGCGAACGAGCTTGGCCGTCACAGGGTCGCGGGGCATCGGCGCAATCGGGGAAGGCTTGGGTCTTTCCCGCTTGGAAGGCCGCTTGGCGGGGCGGGCAGGCGGCGTGTGAACGGCGGGCTGGCAATACGGGGCCAGAGACGAAAAGCCCTCCGAGCCCCGCGAATAGACAGCCATGCTGTCCCGCAAATCCTTCTCGACTATCGCTGCCAGACCTGCGTGCGTAACGCGGTCGGTATTGCGCGAGACGAACGTGATTGATAGCGGTGCAGTCCCGTCATTGGCAGACCGGGAGCGGATCAGCACAAAGTCCTTGCTGTCCAGAACAGCGAAGGCATCGCCTTCAATCTTGGTGCCGCCGAGGCGCCAATTCTTGCCTGTCTTGCTGAGCGTGCGGGGCTGGTGAATGGTCTGATCACCGAACCTGACAAAGCATTCGAAGATAGCGCCACCGGCATCGAACACGCCAGGCGAGAGCAACTGGCGGGCAACGGGAACGGTGATGGCAATAGCGCGTTGCTTACTGGACATACCGGCTCGGTGCGCCGCGAACAGACCGAAGTCAGAGTCGGTCAGGGAGCGGACGACGATAACCTCACCGGGCGGCGTCGGCATAGCTCAGACTCCGGCGAACGCGAGCTGGGCGGGTGCTTGCCGCCTCTTTGGCATCAAGGCTTTGAGCACCGTCGTCGCCACGGCCTTTGCGAGCAGCGGCGGCACTGCGTTGCCGATTTGTCGGAAGGCGGGATTCATAGTCCCTGAGAAGCGGAAGCCGTCCGGGAAGGATTGCAGCCGCGCGGCTTCACGAACCGAGATCGTCCGCGCCTGCGCGCTGTCGTAATGGATGTGGCTGTAGCTGTCCTTACCCAGATGCGCCATGAGCGTCCGCGCTGGCAGATCGGGCTCCATCTTGCGCCACTTGTTGGGGAACTTAGTTGGATCATAGGGTGGGACGATGCTCGCCTTCAGCTCCAACCATTCTGTCGAGCCCTTTTTGGGGGCGCGATCCTGACGGGCGAGCTTGGCAAGGGCTTCATCGAACATCCGGAGAGCGGTCTGGTAGGCTTCCGGATACTGATCACCGGGCTGCAGGCGCGCAAACAGGGCGTAGTCGCGCGGCAAATAGCGGATGACGTGATCAGTTAATTGCGGAAGCCCTGCAAAACCGGGCCAACTCCGCATTGCCCTCCCATACGTGCTCATACGCCTTGGCGGTGCGTAGGGCATCGGCTCATCGAAGCGCCTTGCTCCCCGCCGCAGCTTACCAGAGACAAGCTGGGCTCGCGCATCGATTACAGGAAGATCAGCCAGAGCCTGTTTAGCGCTTACGGCTACTGGAAGCCGGGCCGATGCCGTCGGAGTGGCCTGAAAGTGGGACCGCAGCGAGTGCGCCTCGCGGGCGGCGAGATTTTTGAGCGCTACTGATCGCGTGCCTTCGTAACCCGAAGGGAGAGCGATCGTGTGGTCGGGAGCCGGAAAGCAAACATCCTGGCCGACACTCTCGTGCAGGGCAATCAGGAACATCCGCTCGCGCATCTGCGGCACGCCATAGAAGGCGGAGTTAAGGAGCGTGTACCCGCTAACATAGCCTCGGCTGCCCAGCACTTCGCAGATCTCTTCGGCGAGGTTGTGCCCGCCGTGATTGAGCATGTCCGGGACGTTCTCCAGGACGACGGCAAGCGGCTGGCAGGCTTCGACGTAGGCCAGATATTCGATGTAGAGGCGGGAGCGCGGATCATGTCGGAAGGCTTCCGGATGATCGGCGACCTCGCGGAGCTTAGAGCGCCCGACGCGCGCGAAGGCTTGGCAGGGTGGGCCGCCCACGATCACATCGAAGGCTGAGGCTGGATCGCCAAGATCCAGCTCGCGGCAAAGCTGCGCGGGCGTAGTGGTGGTGATGTCACGAGCCTTGCAGTGGCGCTCATTGCCACGATGGAAGTTGAGGCCGTGGGAACGAGCCGCGTCGGGGTCGAACTCGATGGCTGCTGCAATCTGCGCGCCGGAAGCGTAGAAGCCGAGCGAGAGGCCGCCGCAGCCGGAGAAAAGATCAAGGACGCGAGGAGGCGATCCGTCAGCCAGACGGCCAAGCTTGCGCCTTATCACCCGCGCGTCCATACCCCGATGTGCCCCTGCAGTGCCAGCCAGCGTTCGCCGCCAAATACGCGCGTGAGCCAGCCACAACGAATCGTGAACGATCGCAGTATCGGCTGGCAATGGCTTCCTAACAAGCAGGGATTGCACGGACAACCGCTGAACTGTTGAAGCCGGGGACGGCAGTGTCTGATGCGTTGCAAAGCAGTCCGGTGGATGGCTCTGACCGAGGATCTATCGGTCGAGGGCGCATCAGTTCGTTGTCGCGGAGCTCCTACCAAAGAACGGAGAGCCCGGCACCCTTTTGGCGAGTGCGCGGCGCGCGAGCCAGTCCAGGGAACATCGTCTTGGATGCGTCCTGGATCTCCGCCATTGCAGAGAGCAGCAGCTTCTCCGTTTACACGGTGAGGTACCAGAGCGGGTAGAGCTGCACTCCCACGGGATCTTCGAGGAGCAGCCGGATACTCATGATCCGCCCTGAGGTTGCGATTCTTCAGTTAGCGGACCTAGTGAGCGGCCGGTGCCGTGGCATGATTCGCGCTCGGCATTCCGCTCGCGTCGCCAGAGTGTGATTTTCTTCGCGTTCAGAACCCTAATTCCCATTGAAAATTTCTCTTATCGATAGTAATATCTCTAAGAGTTTCAATGAGTTATTGAATGTTGGACGCCTCGCCCATATCAGAGATCTCTCAATTCAACTCGGCCCGACTGTCGGAGGGCGCACGTCAATACGCAGCGAAATCATTCCGCTCTGGCACGCGCAGACAATATGCGACGGCCCTCAAACAGTGGCTCCAATGGCGGGGCCTTATGGACCTCGAGCCTGCCAACGCAATCGACGTCGCCAACTTCCTTGCAGAGCTAGCTACTGCTGGCAAAAGCATTTCAACGTTGAGGACCGCTATCGCCGCGTTGAGAGCGGGACATGCAGCAAAGGGCTGGTCGTTCGATACATCGGCTCCTCCAATTCGCCTCGTGATGCGCGGCATCGCCAATGCGGACTATCGACTGCCCGAGCAAGTCGAACCGTTGCGCGGAAGCACCCTGGCAGGCATCCTGGCCGCGATTGCTGAAGGCAATCCTTCGCCTCGTGATCTTCGTGACGCGGCCGTTCTCGCGATCGGCTACGCCTTCGCCCTCCGACGTTCAGAGGTCGTCGGTCTCGACTTCCAGCTATTGGGCCAAGGAAAGCAACGTGGCACCGGCGTGCTCAGCCTCGCCCCGGCGACGATCCAAATCACGTTCGCGATCTCGAAGACCTCACGCGGGATGTCAGAAGTTGTCTCAGTCCCGCGAGACGAGCTGACTTTGGCCGCATCGGCAATCGAAGCCTGGCTTGTCGCTGCCGGCGTCGAACCCGGGCAACCGGTATTTCAGCGGGTGTCAAAAGCGGGCAAGATCCAAGGCCGTCTTTCAGCTCAGACCGTCGCGGCAATCGTAAAGACCCGCATCGCTAAGCACAGCCGTTCGAAGAACGGCGCGCAGAGCTGCTTCGCTGAATTTGAAGCTGCACGTTTTTCTGGTCATTCGCTTCGGGTTGGCTTTTGCGTATCGGCAGCAGAGGCAGGTGCCGACATCCGATCTATCGCAAGCGTTACCCGACACCGATCCATGATCATGCCGGCGCGCTACTCCCAGCGCGCGGACCAACTCCGGGCGTCACCGCACCGGCTTGCAGGAGTGGGTCTTAAGGCGCCGGGAGGCAAAGAATGACAACAGTCGTTCGGTTTCCTCGAGCTCACCGCCCCGAGGGGCCTGATGCGGATATTATCGACACGCTCGCAGAGCTCTTGGAGAAGGCAAAGTCTGGAGAGCTGCAAAGTCTCGTCGCGTTGAGCGTTGGAAACGGCCCGCCCGAGCTCGCGATGAAGATGGTCAAGGGACACGCGGCGAGTCTGATCGGGGCACTTCATGTGGCGTCGTCAACAATAGCAAGAATGCTGGACGTAGCTCTCGAAGACGAGCCCGACGGTTCCGACAACGAGGAGGAACAATGACCTTCGGCTTGGGGAAGGATCCTCAGAATCCAACGTCCATCTCTTCCTCGAGCCCGAGGATTGTAACTTCGTCCTGGTCCGTTCAGCTTGATCCGACCCAGTATTGCCGCGTTGGAATTTCGCGGGGCGCGCCCCGCCGACAGGCAGGTTATCGTCGCTACCCTGCTTTGGCGCCGGGAAGCTGGTTTCGAGATCTGTCGCCCGATGAATTTCGGCGCCGTTACAACGATGAGATATTGAACCGGCTCGATCCCAAGCGCGTCATCGCCGACCTCGAAGGGATGGCCGAACGAAGGACCGTGGCCCTCTTATGTTTCGAGCCGCCGACGCCGGAGTCTCCGTGGTGCCATCGAGGTCTCGTGGCTCTCTGGCTCTATGAGACGCTCGCACTTCGAGTGAGCGAGTTTGGACAGCAAGGTTGCTGCGCCGCGCATCCGAAATTGCATCCGGCATTTCGTCGGGATGCACCGGCGCAGCACGACCTATTCGGCAGCAAATAGAGGTATTCGTTTTTCTCGTCCCAGCTAACTTCCAGGACGGTTCACCTCTTGGTGAATTCAGAGAATGGCTTGAATGACATGGGACGCCGAAAGCAACGGCGTGAGCTCGGCAGAGCACGTCCTGTTCCGATAGCGTTATGTCGGCCAAAGTTTGAAGACGACATGTTTGTCGCTCGCCGGGTTATGGAACGGCCCTTGGCGAGCACTGGTGGCGACAGGAGCGGCCGCATCGATATGTCCGCTACCTGACTAGCGGCGGTAAGGATCGGTCGCCAGCAAAGCCACCAAAGGCCTTTGACGCGAAATACGGGCAAGCGACAAATGCGGCCACAATCGCGGTAATCGGTAAATCTGATGAAACGGCGCAAAACTTTTCGTGAGGCGCCTTAGATCGCTCTCGCGCAGCTTTGGAAGCGTAGCCGGTTACGCGCGCACGCGCGCAGGGGTGTTCAGGATGTTCAGCTTCCTTCGCGCAATCGCGATATTTGGGGTAGTCGCGGAAGAGCCCGACGAAGGCGACGGCCTGCCGGAGCCGGAGACGGGTAGAGCTGTTCACTTAACGGAACTGGAAGGGTAGCAGCGGCTCGTGACGACGATGTGCGGTACTGTCTTCTCGCGGTTGAAAACCTTCGAGCGATTCACCGCCTCTTCTCGATGTTCGATCGCTTCTTGCAGTTCAGATAGACCTGCATACTGTTCTACGGGTTAGCTTCTCGGCACGAAAGCCGGGTTAGGCACTGGGGCGAGAGCCGGGTTAGGCGCCAGTATCTGGACTGGGTGAGGTTCTCGGCAAACCTGGGTTGGGCTCTCGCCGGCGCCGGGTTGGGCTTCCGGGTTGACCGCCGGGTTAGCGGTCCGGGCGACCAAATTCGCTCGGAGATCGCCGGATTAAGTTTCCGGAGCGACCCATATTTTCGAAGCGTCAATAGCATTGAATCGTCCCTCTTCAACCAGCTCCGGCAACGTGACCCGCCCGTAGCCGATAGCCGCGAAAATCCCGCGCTTCACGCATTTGCCGTCGCCGTCGTATTGGCTGAGAAGCCGCTTCAATCCCTTGTCAGCCCAGGCCAACGACGCGAGGCCTGCCGTCGTCAGATCGTTACGGGAAAACTCGGCGAATCCTTTCGCGCGGTGAAACTTCCTTAGAATGAACGTCGCCACGGGAATTTCGGCGGACAACCGAAATTTTCCCGTCTGAATGTGCCGCTGGACCTCGCCGAGCAGGTCGTCTGGGAATACGTATTGATTGGGCTTTTGCCGTTTCAATCCAGGCTGATTGCTCTTTTTGACGGTCAGGAGGCTGGCATCGCTTCGCTTTTTGTTCAAGGCGTAGACCATCCACGGCGAGAGGCCCGATCGCACCGCCAGCGGCCCCGGAAGCTTCGCATCGGTGCTTTTGCCATCGGCGCCCCTTGGGACCACGCCCCTCGGCCGCTTTGAGGTTCGAACCTCGCACCGCTCAATCACGTTCGGGTCGTTCGGCCTGTTCTTGAAGGAGCGCTCCGCGAGCATCAATCGCAGAAGGCCTGCTCCGTACAATCCGGGATTGGACGACGCCAGCGAGATGTATACGTGCTCGATCTGGGCGCGCCACGCTCTCAGATTGATCAACGTTTTTGCGCCCGAGTCCGATACCAGTCCACCTGCAGCGGCGATTTGCCGGAGGAGATCAGCATCCCGCCCGCGATGCCAATCGACCCATGGTACATCACCATTCGCGTTCCGCGAGGACAGCCCATCCGGGAAGTGACGTAGCCAAGTGCGGGATCCCAGATCAGGTCCGTTGGTCTCCAGGGACGTATCAGGTCCGGACGCAAAAACTTCACGGTCCGATCGTATCGAGCCTTTAACGACGTCTTCGGCGTCGCTTGGCGTATCCCCCATGTCGGAACTCCCATTCGAATGCTCACGCGTTCGCTGCCGCGCGGCACCGCCCAATACGGATATCGCGAAAAGCGACGAATTCCATTCCGACGAGAATGACAGCTCAAAAATACGCAGCCGATGAACAAATCGGACCGAAATTAGAATTCCGCAGCGGATTCAGCGCATCGAGAATTTGGAAAGTACAATAATATTGTACTTTGCTGTTTTTGCAGGCGTTTTCTCGCCAGTTTTATTCACAGGTTTATTCCGGTTGCGATATGCAGGAATTGCCAATTCGGCGCTGATGACGCTATTTGTCGGGCTAAGGACAGGTGAATAAATATTCCGAGGGGAGAAGATCGATAGATTGAGAGAATGGACGGCGTCAGAACAGAAAGAACCTTCGTAATAGCGCTCCGAAAATCAAAACACCGTTGCGATGAGTTGCTACAGCATGAAGTTTTCGCACAGACCTCAGGAACAACGCCGACTGTGCAAGCTCATCGGCGCAGCCGGGCCAAATATCATTCGCGACCGCATGCGCGGATCACGTCAATGCGCGCGCACCAAACATGTTCCGACAAATGCCTTGACCGTTGAACGCTCGCCGCTGCCGCAAGCGAAACCGAACCGTTATTTCACGCCGGCAGAGTGCCTTAGGCAGCTGCCGATCAAAATGTCGGAACGCGTGTTTCGGGAACGCGTTCGCGGACTCGGACTCTGCTATCGTCACGGTCACCAGATCAAACTCGACGCGCTTCAACTCTTGGCATTCATCGAGACACTGAAAACATGTCCGACCTCAAGCTCGACCTCCGTGCCGGCATCTGGCAAGTCACCGGGACGGTCAAAGTCCCGGGTCGGGCGCAAGGAGTCCGCGTTAGAGAAAGCACGGGCTTTACTCGCCGCCGCGACGCCGAAACCTACCGCGACAAGCTGCGCCAGGAAGTGATTGAGCGGGAAATCCACGGATCCGGCTACAGCCTGACGTTCGCCGAATGCTGCTTGATCTATTTGGAAAAGGGCGGCGAGAAGCGATTTATGTCGACCATCCTTGAGCACTTCGGGCCGATGCGCATCCGCGATATCACCGCTGACAAAGTGACGACATTCGCGCTTGAGAAGTACGGTCACCTGACCCCAGCAAGCGTGAAGCGGTTTTTCTACACGCCGCTCAACGCAGCCCTCCGCAAAGGCACAAGGGCTCATAATCTCCCGCCGATCTCGTTCGAGGCTCCAAAGGTTGAGAGGAAAACGGTCGAGTATGCCCCTCGGGGATGGTTCCCCGAGTTTTTTAATGCCGCGCATTTTCGGATCGCCGCCGCAGTGTTCTTTTTGACGACGACAGGCGCCCGTGTGTCAGAGATGTGCAATCTGACCATTGGCGACCTCATGCTCGACCATGAGGGGGGCCCCCGCGCGCTCTTGCGGAAGACGAAGAACGGCAAGCCGCGCGTGGTCGTGCTCGACCCCGTGCTGGTCAAAGCAATTCAGAGGCTCGTCGCAATAGATGGTGAGACCGCCCTAGAGAAAAGCGTCTTCGGTTAC
>NZ_JAIELN010000009.1 GCF_019753045.1 Hyphomicrobium sp. | reverse complement strand
AAGGTGCCGGTCGAAATCATCGAAGTGCAGATCGGCTCGTACCTCGGCGAGGACGACATCATGCGCACCGACGACATCTATCATCGCCAGCCCGAAGAGACGAAGTGAGGCGCGCTAGGGCTAAAGGGACAGCGAAATGCGGGCCCCTACTTGTGAACGGGGAATTCGGGTCTGCCTCTGCTGTAGCCATAGAGGACCCCGTTTGCCCAAGCTATTCTGAGGCGGGCTCCCGCGAAATCGCCGGTCGCGACGCACCAAGCGCCTCGGAGCGAGGTTTTCGCAATTTTTCCCAATATGTAGGGCGGCGGATAGCGATACTTGCGAATGAGGTAGCCGAAGCCTCGCCCATAGGCGGTGGTTCTGCGAGCTCTCTCGGCAATAGGGGCGCCATCATCGATCGGGTCATGATAGATCGTGAGCTCCGGAAAATACCATCCGGCCGCTCCCTTGCCGAGAGCACGCAGAAGAAAGTCCGTCTCTTCGCCCGATTGGAAGTCGCTCGCTGCGCCGAGGCCCAGTCCTTCGTCGAAGTTCAGCGATTGCGCGAGCATGCGTTCGATGAAAATCGTATTGGAGTTGCCGGCCTCGAAAATGTTTTCGCGCGTTATCAGTGCTTCCTCGGTCAGCATGACCGTTACGTCGTGTCCTTCGGGATCGATAGACCGGCCTGTGATGATGTTGAGCTTCGAATTCCTCCGGAAGGTGTCCAGCACTTCTTCGACAACCGTCGGCCGATACCAGACGTCATCGTCCGGAAACCCGACATATCGGCCGGAACTCGCTGCGAGGCCGATGTTTCTTGCCCGTGACAGGCCCGGCTGCGAGCGCAAGTGTCTTATGCGGAGTGCGGGAAATTTCTGGATCGTCGCGTCCAGGAATCCTTCCGGATTTTGATCGACGATAATGACTTCAAAGTTCTTGCGCGTTTGCGCGTTCAATGAATGCAGCAGGCGTTCGAGCGGCTTCACGCGGCCCAAAGTGCAGACGAGAAGCGTAAGAAGAACCGCTTGCGGGGCATCGTTTGCCATCATCAGATTTTCCGTTACGCTGGCAAAGATCTGAGGTCCTGCGAGATCTGCTTGAACCTAACTCAAGCATAGTTCGTTGCCACTAGGCATAACGATCGACAGTTAGCTGAAGATGTCGTTGGCCGTCGCGGTATGCGCAGCGCGCTTAATAAATGGCATCAATCTTAGGGATCTCGTTGCTTCAAAATTGGTGCAACGTTGAGAGATCGTCTCAAATGGATCCGGCGACGGCGACGAGCCCGACTGCGATCAGGCTTCCGGCCCAAAAGGCGTCGAGATTGATCCAGGCTTTGGAGAGGATCTGCAAGCCGAAATAGCGATAGACGGCCCATGCTACGACACCGCCGGCCGCAATCATGGCTAGGGCGTGCACCGCCGAGACGAGGACCGCCAAGCCAAGGTTGCTTGCAATTATCGACATCGCGCCGTCGTGGTCCATCATTGACGACGGCTTCGTTGTGCAGAGCCCGAGATACATCGGGACCAGCATCAAGCCGGCCCCATGAGCAATGGCGATGGCAAAAGACCAGAGACCGAGCTCTGCCGGCGGGATGCGTGCGAGTATGCGCGGATGCCGGCGATAGATGTACAACAGAACGCCGACGCCGATGACGATCATGGCGGCCGCGAGCCGGATCTCGTGATTCCAATATTGCAGGGCAGTCAGCATGCCGAAGGGCAATAAAATGACGCCCATCGCCAGGAAGTGACCGCCGGCGAGTGGCGCCAGTGCGCCAAAGAGCGCCGACGGCCGGCGTTCCATCAGACCGGCAGCCACCGCGAGCGGCCAACCCATGCCGGGGTTGAGCCCGTGATAAACTCCGCTCGCAACGACCGCGAGCCAGAGCGCGGTGTTCCAGCCGTCATCCATCGTCAATCAAGCCGAGGAATAGCAGAACGAGTCGGTTGAGCAATCGCCGCCCTCGAGCCGTACCTGGTGCGTGCGATATCCGTCGGGAACCTCAACCTGGAAGGCCTTATCGAAGGTGATGCCTCCCGCCGGATTGACGTTGACGAGCGCCATGGCTCCCGGCACGCCCGCCGGATAGAATTGATCATCCCACGTCGAATAGAGCGAGTTCGTTACGTAGACGCGTTTTCCGTCGCGACTGATTTCGAGCATTTGCGGTCCACCCGCGAAGGCTGTCCCGTTGGGCAAAGCGGCTTTCCGGACGATGCCTCCGGCGTGGACGCTGCCGACAAGTTTCGGCTTTCGCGGGGTGGTGACATCATACTGGCGAAGCTCGCCAGTTCCCCAGCACGCGACATAAAGAAATTTGTCGTCCAGCGAGAGATCGATGTCCGTTATCAAGGGGGGAACCGCGCCAAAGCCTTTCAGAAGGGGCGGCAACAAAGAGGGATCCGCTGCTTCAGCCGGGATCGTCGCCGTCTTCTCGATACGGAACTCTGACCCTTCGCGCCACCACGTCCAGATTGATCCCTCGAGGTTCGTGGTATCGACGACGACGCCGAGGAAGCCATATTCGCGCGCGGGATCATGCGCGGGGCGCACTTCGAGCGCCATTTGATGATTGGCGCCGAGATCGATGGTTTGTACGTTGCGGCGGGCGCGCAAATTCCAGAAGTGGACGTGATGGCCGTACTTGTTGGCGAGCAGGTCTTCCGGAACGATGCCGTTTTCAAATTGCGGCGGCAGGCCCCACTCGCTGCTCACCATGTAGTCGCGCGGCAGGTTCCACCAGAAATCATAATGTAGAAGCTGCGGTCCGCGATCGATCTCCCAACGGCCGAGGACATCGAATGTCTCGCAGTCGAGAATGAAGATGCCTGGCGGTCCATCGGTGCCGTCGGGACCCGCGCCGCCAAGCGTGCTGACGTAGATGCCATCCGGCCCGCAATGTACGGTATGCGGGCGCGAATATCCGGTTTTGTGAAAGATCTCTTCCGGTTCGATGATCTTGTGAATTTTTGCCTGGGTTGGGTGCGGCTTCGTGTCGATGATGTACAGCCGCGACGATCGGAGCCCCGGGATGATCAGGTATCGTCTCTCGAGAAATGTGTGGCCAGTGAGTGGCGACAGAGCCGACGAGCATGCGTTCCATCCAAAATGATGGAACTCGTCGCCTTTGTTCGGCATCGTCACCGTGTGGACGATTTTTCCATACTGGGCGGACGAGGGATCGACTTCGACAATGGCGAGCGCGTCAGGCTTGGAGAAATCCGGACTGAGAAGAAGAGTGTAGGCGAACTTCTCGGGCGGGGCTTCGCTGGCGAGCTTCGGAGATGCGTGAAAGGTTGGATCGGGTCTCTGGACCATTACTAATCTCCGTTGCGTTGGTCGTCCCCAACCGCATGTGAGCGCAGATGCTTTGTATGGGGCGGCGTTAAACGTGGGGAATATGCCGTTTTAAATTAGCGGTATTTCCGCTTTTTCTGCCGCGCTGCCGGACTGCTTCTCTTATTCGCAAAAGATGTCACGACAGCGGAGGCTGATTCAAGCGATCCTTCAGAAGCGATCGTTCCCCCGCCACCCGCGGCAAATCCAAAGGTTACGAGCCGTGTTGCGAGCGTGTGCGCTTCTGCGAGATCGTGTGTCACCATGACGATCGTCGTGCGGCTTTCGCGCCAAAGCCGGAGAACGACGCGGTGCAGTTGGGCTCGAGTTTCCGGATCCAGCGCACCGAAAGGCTCATCAAGCAGCAATACTTTCGGGCGGCAGATGAGAGCTTGCGCGAAGGCTAAACGCTGGCGCATTCCTCCCGATAGTTGGCTCGGGTATTTCGATGCCGCCTGCTCGAGGCCGACATCGGCAAGGGCCTGCTTCGCCTCCTCAATCTGCTTCTTGCGTTCCTCACCAAAGATGCGGCCGAGAAACCGTGAGCGCTTGAACTGCGGCCCGACAAGCACGTTTTGCAATGCCGTCTTGTGGGGGAAGACCGAATAATCCTGGAATACGACGCCGCGATCGGGAGCGGGGAAGGGAGAGATCGGAGCGCCGTCAATCGTGATTTCTCCAGCGCTGGGTTGCAACTGGCTGAGGAGCAAACGGATAAACGTCGTCTTTCCGCTTCCCGATGGGCCGGTAACAACACAGAACTCACCGCTCGCGACGTCGAGATTTACGTCGGTGAGGACGGGGTGCCCGTCGATGACGACGTTCAGATTGCGGACGGAAATCTGGCTCATCTCGTGCTTCCAGGCTGTGACCATGGTGAGAGCCGCTTCGCCCCCCATCGCAACGCAAGGTCGAGCGTAAATGCTAGTAAGCCAATCCAGATGACGTAGGGGATGATGACGTCCATCGCCATATATCGCCGGACGAGAAAGATGCGGTATCCAAGGCCGCTTTGCGCGGCGATTGCCTCCCCAGACAACACGAAGAGCCATGCCGGCCCGAGGCTCAGCCGAATGCTTTCGAGAAGGCGCGGAAAGATTTGCGGCAGCACGATGTGGAGCGTGATCAGCCATGTCGATCCGTAAAGCGTCTGCGCCTTGATCAGCATTTCCTTCGGAATTTCCTGGGTTCGCGCGGCGATGTCCCTCGCAATAAACGGCGCGATGCCTATCACGATCAGGATGATTTTCGAGACGTCGCCCAATCCGAACGCGATGAACAATATGGGCAGAAGCGTAATCGGCGGAATGATCGAAAGCATCGCGATGAACGGTGCAAGCGTTGCGCGCGCAAGAGGCATCAGGCCGACGGCGACGCCAATGCACAGACCGATAATGGCAGCAATCCCGAGCCCTACACCCAGCCGTTCGAGGCTGGCCAGCGTGTCGGCCACAATGACGAGGTGACCCGAAATCGGATCCGGCTCGAAGCCGACGCGCTGAAGTCCGCTGAGCATCGTCGCGAGCGACGGCAGGAGATTGTCGCGTGCATTGACGAGCAGCCGTTCCGCCGACGCGAACGCGTAAACGCTCGCGACGGCGATGAAGGGAGCGGCCCCGAGGGCAATCGTCAGCCCTTGGGACGGCTTCGTGTTCAATAGGCGGGCCATCGAAATCGGATCCGCTTAGAGTTTGCCGGCTGCTGCGAGTTCCAAGACGGACCTGTCGAAGCGCAGCAGGACATTCTTGGAATCTCCGACGACTTCGCCGTTTGGAAGTTCGATGCCGATGGCATTGGCATCCTTCACGTCCTTGCCGAGGAGATTGTAGCGATGAGCGAAATCGCGAACTCGGATGAGCGTATCCTTGGTTTCCGGCCTTTCGGCGAATGCGAGGGCGGCTTTGGCGTCGGAGAAGAGGACGACGGACTTCAATTGCTGTTCATAGCCTGCCGCATCGGTGGCAGAAGCGGTCGCGAGAGCTTTGATGACGCCAGCGCGCTCCGGTGACGTGCCGTTGATGATGCCGACTGTTTCGTACCAAGCGCCGAGGAGGGCTTTGGCGACATCGGGGTTTTCCTTCAGCTTGCTCGTGCGCAGGAGAACGGACTCGAAGATTTCTCCGTTGATCTTCGACGAGTCGAAGACGATGTGAGCGTCGCCGGATTTCTGAATCTGCTCGACCTGCGGGTTCCACGCGACGATCGCTGAGACGTCGGGACTCTTATAGGCCGCCACGAAATCGGCATCCGACGTATTCACGCGCTTGACGTCGTCTGGTTTCAGATTGCCGGTTTCGAGCGCACGATCGAGCAGATAGTGCGATACTGAAAACTCGACGAGATGGACCGTCTGGCCTTTGATGTCGGCGAGCTTGTCCTTGTTCTTCAGGATGATGGCATCGGCGCCGTTCGAGTAGTCGATGGGGAAGATTGTCGTGTCGACGCCGTTGGCCACGGGAATTGAATAGACGTCGGCAATGCTGCCGAGGACGCCATCGAGTCCTCCAGCCGAATATTGATTGAGCGACTCGACGTAGTCATTCAGCTGCACGAGCTCGATGTTGACGTTGTACTTGTCGGCCCACTTTTTGAGGATGCCGCTCTGCTGCGCATACCCCCATGGCATCCAAGGCGTAAAGACGATCCAGCCGAGCTTGAACGTTGGCTTTTCAGCCGCGTGAACGGATTGAGTGCCGGCTTGCAGGAGCGCTGCAAATGCCAGAACGGCGGCAAGTATTGTTCGTTTCATGACAGTTCCTCGTGAGGGCTAGGGAGAAGGGTCGGGTCGATGCTTCAGAATGCTCGTAGGTTTTCGCGAAGTGTTTTGTGTGTGTAGCCGTCGCGGACCAGTCCCCTGCGTTGCAGGGCCGGAACGAGACCGTCCGTCACTTCCGCGATATGGCGGCGGTTGGTGGAGAGGCTCGGCGTCGTGATCAAAAAGCCGTCGCCGCCGACCTGCTCGATTGCCTCACCCATTTGATCGGCAACTTGGTCGGGCGTTCCGACGAGTTCGATCGAGGCGCAGATTCCGCCGGAGGCTTCGACGACTAGTTGGCGCAGCGTTTTGCTGGTGCCCCATTGCTGGAACATATCCAGCGAGCCTTGCTCGCCGTTCGTAACGAGCCGTTCCGGCAGAGGTTTTTCCAGATCGAACTTTTTGAAGTCGATGTCGGTGATGGCCGATATCAATGCGAGGTTCTGCTCGATGAAGCCGGGAGCTTCCGTGATGCGCTCGTGCCTGTCGCGTGCTTCGCGTTCGGTTTCTCCGAGCACGGGCGTCACGAGGAACATCACCTTGACGTCATCGGGGTTGCGTCCGTGCTTCCTGGCGCGGGCGCGTATGTCGTCGCGGTATTCCTTCATTCCAGCGACGCCGCCGCTGACTGCGATGATGGCATCGGCATACCGTGCCGCGAAGTCGCGGCCTGTCGGCGAACCACCGGCTTGCAGAAGCGTCGGACGTCCTTGCGGCGACCGTGCGGTGTTCAAGGGACCGCGTGATTTGAAATATTTGCCCTCGAAGTTGATCGTGTGGACCTTCTTGAAGTCGGCGTAGGTTCCCGATGCGCGGTCGCGAATGATGGCGCCGTCTTCCCAGGAATCGAAAAGCTTGAAAACGAGGTCCATGTATTCGTGGGCTCGTTCGTAGCGCTCTTCTCTGGGCGGTAAGCGATCCAGGCCGAAGTTCTGCGCGGCGGCGTTTTCGGCGCTCGTCACGATGTTCCAGCCGAAGCGTCCGCCAGCCAAGTGGTCGATGGTCGAGCACAGGCGTGCCAGGAGAAACGGCGGATAGCCGAGTGTCGACATGGTCGCGACCACACCGAGATTTTTGGTCGATGCCGCGAGCAAGGTCGCTAGCGGAACCGGATCATGCTTCGGCGCCATGCCGAGGGCGTGCTTCAGGTACACCTCGAAACTGCCGCCGTATGCTTCGGGAATGGCGAGCTTGTCCTCGAGCATGATGAAGTCGAAGCCGGCGCGATCCAGAGATTGAGCCATCTCGATGTGAAACTTGCCGTCCCAGGAATTGCCGCCGTTCGAGAATGGCTCGTTCCACTCGTCGGGCGTGAAGTTCGTGAACCAACCCAAGTGGAATTTTTTCGATGACACGGAGAGTTCGTCCTTTTTGACTTTTGGCGAAGGAAGGGGGGGGCCGTTGTCGCGTCAGTGCTGAAAAGCGGAGGCGGTCGAGGCGGGGTTGCTTCGCGGTTCTTGCCAATCGAGGCGCCGCAAGATCTCATCTTTCAGCGATAGAGATCGTGCGTTGCTCTCGCCGGTACGCTCAAGAGCTTGCGACAGGCGAAGCGCTTCGGCCATTTTCGACCAGTTGTACGGATTGTTCGGATTGAGGTTGACGCGTTCAGATGCGAGCGCTGCGGCCAAGTTCGAGCTGCCGCTTCTGATAGCTGCCTCAAGCAGCGTCCGATCGATTACATCGCGCTGGGCTTCGGAGCCGCCGAACTCGATCGCGTTCTCGCGAACGCCGTAAAGAAGTTCGAGTGCCGTCTCGTATCGCTCTTCGGCGAAAGCGACGAGTGCTTTCACGAGCGGGAGACCGACGCGAACCGTGTTGTCATAATTGTTCGTGCCTTGATGACCGTCGGTGACGTATTGCTCGAGTCGGCTTACCACCGCGCGCGCATCAGCGATGCGGCCGCTGCCGACGTAGGCCATGACAGCATGCACATCGTTGAAGACGTAGAAGGGATCCGACGCCAAGGCATCCCAGGCATCGGCGAGTTCGGCAAAGCGATCCGCAACAGGAACCCGCTGAAGATGAAGACGCCACAGCAAAGACGATGCATCGAGCAGGACCAGGGCGATCTTCGGTGAGTCCTGATTGAAGATGGCCTTGTCATAGATTTCGAAAGCGGCTGCGTAGTTGCCGATATCGGTGTTGAACAGCGACTTGTGCCACCAATTGTGCGCGCTAAAGAGATTGCCTTCCGCCCAATCACCGCTGCGCTCGTTCATGAAGCGAAGGCCGTCGGCGATTGCGCCCCGCATCTCGAAGCTGTGCGTTACGGCGTGTAGCGCCCAAACGTCGTCGGGGCGAACGCTCAGCGCGATCAGGCCGTGCTCTTCGGCTCGTTCAAACTGGCCGTTCTCTTCAAGGCCGAAGGCGTAGCATCCCTGCACGATGCCATAGTGGGGATCCGATGGCGTCCACGCATTCAGTTGGCGTGCGATGCGATCGCGCAAACTTCTTTTGTTGCCAGCGAAGAAATCCAGCTCGTGGCCGATCCGGAGCGCCAGAATATCGCGCGGTTCATCGAGGCCGAGCCGATCGAGAATGCGCGCGGACTTTCGCAGATCGCCGCCGATCCATGCCTCGATTGCCGCCGCGTGATGCCGCTCCCTACTCGAGAGCTTTTCGATATCGACCTTCGTCTTCAGTTCGTTGAGCGTGTTCTTTGCGCGCTCGGCGAACTGAGGTTCGGTCATGAAAAGATCGAGATAGGCCCGTGCGAAATAGGGAAGGGCGAAGCCGGGATTTTCCTCGATCGTCTTGTCGAGCGTCGAAAGAACCGAGGATTTGAAGTAGACCAATTCGTCGAGAGCGCTGCGAAAAAGCGCTGCGCCTTTTTCGGTTGCACCGGTGAGTGCCAGTCCTTGTTGGTCGATTTCCATAGACGTTCTCTTTTCTTCAAGTCCCTTACGCGCGCGAATCCTTACGTTCGCCGCACGTGTCGTTCGGGCGAATGCGTTGTGAAACGCATCTTGTGATTTATGCGGCGGCTTCAGCGGAAGGTGCGTTCCGCGATACACAGTGCGCTGGAGTGCCCGGAACTTGGGCAGCACCTTCGCGACGGCCGATTTAGATCATCTGTCAATGTCCACACCGCAGCTCTCAAAAACGGAGATTGATTTACTCACGAGAAATGAATGTGAGAACTGAATAGAATTTCTAAGCTTAGATCGATGCTTGCAGCATTGTCTTCCGTGCACGCTGCGTCATTCCGAAAGTCAGGCTCGGTTCAGAGTTCCTTCCGCGTTGAACCGCACGAATGCTTCTAAGCTCAGATAAATTTCTGAAATTCGATGTTGGAGGCGGCCGATGGTGGCGTTTGCCGGTCCTGGTCCTAGGCCGCTCTCGCACGTTCAAGTTCTTTGCATGCGACGTGGCCGGGTGTGCGCCCTCAGTATCGATGATGGCGAGTTTGCGGCGAGGTTCCTAATGGCAGTTGAACTGTCTATTCAGCATCGGTTCCGGGACACCGGTGTTGAATGCTCTCCAATCAAGCGGCATTAAGCGCGCTTGAGGGAGACAAAGTCATGAAACGCACTCTTGCACTTTTGCCGGTCGCGGTTGCCCTGATGACGTTCGGAGGAATGGCCGAGGCAAAGGCGGACTTCGCAGTGGGCAATAAGATCAATCGCGGCGTCTCATCCGTCCAACAGGTCCGTGATGGCGGGTATTACGAAGGCCGCCGTCCCTGGTGGCGTCACGAGCGTCGGTGGGGCTCCCGTGATGACGGCTGGCGCCGAAACTGGCGTGGCTATAACCGGTTCGATCGGGATCGCGACCGTTACGGTTGGAACGACAGGCGCGATTGGCGCGGCGATAGCCGCTGGCGATAAAAGTTTTGCGCGAGGCCAATTGGCCTGATGGAGCGGCAGGGACGCGCAAGCGCTTCTGCCGCTTTTTTCATTGTACCGGTTCGCGTTTAAGCCGGCGATCGATCAGGGCAGGAACGGACAGTAAAGCGAGCGAAAGCTCACCTCGTCGCCTTCAACGGAAAACCCCCGCCACATCGGATATTCGCTGGTGGGATTGCGTTCCTTCACGCAGCCTTGGACGACATGCGACGTCCATGAGCGAACGCGCTCCTCGGCCACGCGGACTTGCGCGAAGACAGCGCCCGAGGGATAGGCGAGCTGGTTGAGGACTTGGTGCTTCGCCGTCGTAACCATCCTGTCCTCATGCGACGGCAGGAACAGGCTGACGAGGGCCACGATCAGGATGCCGATGCCAAGAAGACTTGCGGCGGTCGCTGGAGAGGACGTGGATTTGCGGATTAGTAAATTCGCGGAGGGGAGAGGCACCGGGCATTTTCCCAAAAGTGAAATGACGCAACGACTTTCACAACATCAGCCGGGCCCTTAAGCCTGCGTAAAATATTCCATTGGGTTTGCGATGGTCGGGACAATGACCGGGAGAAAGCGGGACGATGGCTAACGTGCCTTGCCTATATGCTCGTCGGGGGCTTTAAAGCCGCTCGAAATCTAGAATAAAATTTGAACGATCTGGCGGATCGGTACTGGACGCTCAAGCGAGACGACCGAGCCGCTCGATGCTGTCGCCGATCCGTATCTTGCCGCCCTCGATGATCCTTGCAGTCAGGCCGCCGCGGCCGCGGACGGCATTGTAACCACCCGGCCCGAGGTTTGCTTCCATCTGACTGCAGGGTGCGCACTCGCCGGTCGTCTCCAGCGTCGTCGATCCAATTCGGAAGCTACCACCTTTGAGGGCGATCAGGTTGATGCTGCGGGTTACAAGGTTTCGGCGCAGCAGTTCCGGAACGACAGCCTCCTTGCCGAGAAACGATGCGATCGCGGCAATATCTTCCGCGGCGACGAGCGTGACCTGACGCGGACCGTTGCGTTCCGTGCGGTAGCGGTCCCCCTCGATGCCCCGTTGCGAAATCAAGGTCGCCGTAGTGGGCATGATCATGGGCGCGTTACGTGATGGGCGAAGTCCTATCCACACGAGTTCACCTGGACCCATCGGTCCGGCCAGCAATTTTGCCAACATGGACTGAGGTGGCGGTGAAGATGCCGGTTTGGTCATTTGGGTGGCCACAGTGCTCGGACGAAGGACCAAGGAGGTTTGCGTGGGACTTGGTCGATCTTTCTTCGCGGGCATGAGAGATGCAAGTCGAAGTGCAGCGGTGGCCATAGTTCCCGGTTAGAAAGGGACTTTTTCCCGATTGTGGAGTTTTTGTTGCAACAATGTCACGGGGGCTCAGGAAGAGGGCTTCCCGGGAAAAACTCCGGCCGATCCTTGGATTGACCCACGCTGACAAAAACCTTTTCCCTGGTCCGGGCATATGGCCGGAGTCGGCCATTGGGGGAGTTGCGCTGCGAATTAATGCTTTGGCCAGCATTTCGAGTAGCGCCAATAAAAATGGGAAGTTTGGGGATATGACTCGTGAATTGTTCGCTTCGGCGGCTGCCGTGGCACTTTTGATGGGCGGGGGCGGGAGTTTTGCCATCGCACAGGACGCGGGGAATGCAGGATCGGCGACACCTCCGCCGGCAGCAAACGAGACGCTTCCCGAAGTTCAGGTCATTCAGGAAAAGCAGGCGCCCAAGGCGAAGCCGGTCAAGCAGGCAAAGAAACCTGCGGCCACCCCACCCGTGGTTGCCGCGCCGGTGAGTTCAGACGACTTTGCTGAGCAGACCGAGGCAACCTCCGTGAAGATGTCGCCGATGGGCGGCAGTGAAATTCCGGTCAACAAGGTTCCCGGCAGTGTCTTCCAGGTGAATTCCGCCGATATCAAGAGAGACGGAACGGTCATCATTCAGGAAGCGCTTCAGAGCCAGATCCCGGGCGTGATCCTTGGCGACCTGCAAGGCAACCAGTTCCAGACCAACATACAATTCCGTGGTTTCGAGGCGTCGCCGGTGAACGGCGTCCCGCAGGGTCTCGCGGTCTATCAGAACGGCGTCCGGATAAACGAAGCCTTCGGCGATATCGTCAACTGGGACTTCCTGCCGTCGAATGCGATCAACAATGTTGCGGTGGTGACCGGCAATCCCGTATTCGGTCTCAACGCGCTCGGCGGCGCTGTGGTCGTCGATATGAAGGACGGTTTCAACTATCAGGGCGCAGAGATCGACACGCGCTTTGGTTCGTTCGGCCGGAAGCAGGTCTCGACCGAAGCCGGGTTGAACAAAGGCAACTGGGGTGTTTACGGAGCATTCGAGGCCATCAACGACGATGGCTTCCGTGACTTCTCCGACGCTGAGGTCCGCAGAGGTTACTTCGACCTCGGCGTCAAAGGCGATGGCGCGGAGTTCCATTTCAATTTCACCGGCGCGGCCAACCAGGTTGGCGTGACGGCCGCGGCGCCCGAGCAGCTGCTCGACATCAGCAGGCAGTTGACGTTCACTTCGCCGCAAACGACCGACAACGAAATGCAAATGTACTCGTTGAACGGCAAGGTGAAGGCGACGGATACCCTGACGTTCTCGGGTGTCACGTATTATCGCCATTTCAGACAGAGCCACGTGGACGGCAACCTGTTCGAAGAACCGGGTAACTGCGGCGGAAACCTCTGCTCAGACGGGGAAGAGGTCTTCAATGCCGCCACGGGCGATCCGATCCCGTTCCAGAATGGCGTCGCTTACGCCTCTATCGACCAGACGTCGCAGAATGCTGACGGCGCGGGTATCAGCCTTCAGGCCACCGAGAAGGCCAGGCTCTTCGGTCACGAAAACCAGTTCGTGATCGGCACCAGTTACGATCGTGGCAGAGTGGCCTATACGGCGAAAAGCGAACTCGGGTTCATGCAACCCAAATTCGTTGTCGACGGTCAGGGCGTCATCATGACGAACGATGACTTGTTCCCGCGGGCGCTGTCGACGACGAACGATTATTTCGGAGCTTTCTTCGTCGATACGTTCAACATCACCGATAAGCTCGCGCTGACGGTCGGTGGCCGTTTCAACTACGCGCGTATCGAGCTGGAAAATGCCGGCGATCCCGACAACGAAGAGCTGAACAAGCTCAACGGCGTCAACAAGTATAGCCGCTTCAATCCCTCAGCCGGCCTGACCTACACATTCAACCCGGCTTTGAATTGGTACGGCGGTTATTCGGAAGCCAACCGCGCGCCGACGGCGGCGGAGATCGCCTGCTCCGATCCTGAGAATCCGTGCCTGATCGAGAGCTTCCTGACGTCGGATCCGCCGTTGAAGCAGGTCGTGTCTCGCACGTGGGAAACCGGTTTGCGGGGTACGGTCAATAACTGGAACGGATCGCAGTGGGATTGGGGCATCGGCCTGTTCCGCACTGAGAACTCTGACGACATCATGAGCGCTGCCTCCACTGCGACAGGCCGCGGTTACTTCCAGAACGTCGGCACGACTTTGCGCCAAGGCGTGGAGGCAAACGTTGCCTACCGTTCGAAGCGCCTTTTTGCCTACGCGAACTACACCTACAACGACGCCACGTTCCAATCCGGGATTCCGTTCTTCCCGGCCCCGAACCATCCTGACGGTCCCGGCGTCTTCCCATGCCCTGACGATCCGGAGGGTGGGGACACCGGAAACTGCACCGCCATCCATAAGGGCGATCGTCTTGCGGGCATTCCGGCTCACACGTTCAAGACAGGTTTCGATTACTGGATGACGCCGAAGTGGAAATTCGGTGCCGACCTGGTCGCCGCAAGTTCGCAGTTCTTCTTTGAGGATCAGGCTAACCTCTCGCGGCCGCTGGCGGGTTACGCCAAGGTCAACCTGCACACGTCTTACGACGTGACGGACCACATCCAGGTCTACGGGTTGATCGAGAACCTGACGGACAAGCGCTACTCGCTCTACGGGACGTACTTCAACGTGGACGAGGCCAACGAACTCGAGGACGTAACCGGTATCGAGTTCGACGAGAAAAACCCGCGGACCGTCGTTCCGGCCATCCCGTTCGCTGCTTACGGCGGCATAAAGGTAAAATTCTAAACTCTCTCCCGACTGCAAAGACTCGAAAAGCAAAAGCAGCCCTCGCGGCTGCTTTTGTTTTTGGGCGCGCCTTTCTCAAATGCCGGCGCCCGATGTGACAGGCGTGTAAAGCCGGCAAAGACAGGAAGTTTGAAGCTTAGAAGAGGGGGCCGCTCGCCAATTGGTGGACCAACACCAAGATGACGAGGTTGAGCACCAATAGGGCGCTTAGGGCCACTTTATCCATTGTCGTTCTCCCCGGAGACTGTGCAGGTAGAGTTATATGGCTTTTGCTCAGGGATGAATCGGCCATCCGGCCTATGCCGAGCCGAGCCGAGCCGAGCCGAGCCGAGCCGAGCTGGGGCGCCGGCCCAGGCCCCGGCTGTTATGGACTCTCGCTGTTCTGGACTTTTTAGCTAGTGCGAATAGCCGATGCAGGGCCGCCCCTCCGGGTGGCATTCTCGCAGCCGTTCGCCAAGCGTCGATCTACCGACATGAACCGGGCGTATGACACCTTTGACGGGTCAAGGAAGCCGCTGCGGCAGAACACAATTCCAGCGAAAAATTAATCTCAGGCCCCATGTCACTTTTCCGTTCCGTTCCTACATGCGGTTCTGAACGGTCGACAACGGCGTCTAATAAGGAGGCTAGCCTCATGAACGCGCAAGAAAAGCAGCTCATTGAAGATTTGTTTGCGCGACTCCGCAATTTTGATGGCGGCGAGAAAGATCAGGATGCCGAATGGCTTATCCAGGATCTGATCAGGCGCTCTCCGGATGCGCCGTACTATCTCGCCCAGACAGTGATTGTTCAGCAGCAGGCTCTTGAGCGCGCGGAAGCCCGCATGAGAGAGTTGGAAGCTGCCGCGCGGCAACCGCAGTCCACCGGACGCGGTGGAAGTTTCCTCGGCGGCTCGTCGGTGCCGCAGAGCGGCAGCCGGTATACGCCTTCGTATTCACCGCAGCAGGGGCCGGGTCCCGTGGCGCCTCCAGCCGCCAATCCATCGTCCAATAGTCCATGGGCTTCTCCCGCCCAGGCGGCTGGCGGCGGCGGAGGGTTTCTTTCCTCGGCGTTGTCGACAGCCGCAGGTGTCGCCGGCGGTGTCTTCCTCGCGGATGGAATTCGTAGCCTCTTTGGCGGCGGCCGTGCCTATGCCGGTGGCGACGCTACGAGTGCGGCCGATCAAAAGACGATCGACAATCTTCAGGACCAGGCGCAGGACGCTCGCGACGATGCCGATCAAGCGCAACGAGACTTGGCGGCCGACGACGCTGCGCAAGACGAGATGCAAGATGCCCAGGATGACGGTCAATACGATTGGGGCAGCGACGACTTCGACGTCTAATTGATCGATCCTCGCCTCGGCTTGCGTCGCAGGCCGAGGCTCTATGCGGCATGCTCGTGAAGGGACGGTTGGCGGGACACGCCGCTTGGCTCGCGCGAAGCTCCGCTTCGTGAAATTTCTTTCCAAAACGTGATGTACCGGCGAGGAGAATTATCGGAACCGACCTGAGAAGGCGAGGTTCATCCTTCAGTTGCCTTGTGGCGATCGGACCCCCACACGGACCGGCACACTTTTCTGGGCAATTCGCATTGTCTCGATTTTCGAGGCGAATTTTTCAAGGCGAAGATTTTTTCACTGAGGAAGGTAATTTTCAGATGGCGCAAGAGGACAGAACATCAAAGCGCGGCTTTGCATCCATGGATGCCGAAAAGCAGCGTGAGATTGCCCGCAAGGGCGGCGCAAGCGTTCCGGACAATGAGCGCAGCTTTTCGCGGAATCATGAACTTGCGTCTCAGGCCGGAAGGAAGGGCGGCCACGAGAGTGGCGGTAACTTCCGGAATGACCCACGGCGAGCGGCCGAAGCGGGCCGCAAAGGCGGACAACACTAGCGGCAGGATAACAACCTGCCATTAGTATTCTCACTCAACATTCCTTAGGCCGGATGCGTTCTGTGCATCCGGCCTTTGGCTTTTTCAAATGGAAGGAAAGCCCGGCGGCTCAAAGGGAAGGATTGGGGTGGCGATCGCCTTCTGCGCGTGCCGATGCCGTCAACCATTTGGGATTGAACCAGCGGTCCGCCGGGCCATCGTAGGGTAGGCGCGTTATATCCCAGTGGCTGACGAAGCGCGCGTAGATGTCCCAAACCGGCGGCCCGCCGCCGATAAAGACGACGCGGCCCGCGAATTGTTTAAGCGTCTCTTCCGGGTCCATGTGAGACCGCAGAACGAAGAGCGTGCGATCGGTGCGCGCGAAATCGGGGACGGCTCCAATGGTCTTCGGTCCGGCCATCAGAACATGGCCCCGAGTGATGTCGAAAAATCGAGCGACGTCGGCGACGTATTCAGGGTCCCGGTTGCCTTCCCACGGCAGCTCTCCATTGAGGCCAAGCTGACCGGACTGCCCGATCGCGCAGATGACCCTGACCACTGTTTGCTGCATTCGAATTCCTTTTTTCTTTTCTAGTTTCGCCGTTGGACCGTGGCGATCGACGGCGGCCGAATACATGCGATTTGGCGAGGAAAGTCACCGCGAAAAATACCGGATGACCATATCCGTCGTTTTGTTGAATGGCGGGTGCAGGATCCGCGCGAGATTCCACTTGTTCTGCTCGAAAACGCCCTTGGCATGGCTGAGCGATTTGAAGCCTTCGATCCCGTGATAGGCGCCCATGCCTGACATTCCCACGCCGCCGAATGGCAGGTCGTCTTGAACGTAATGCATCAGGGTGTCGTTGATCGTGACGTTGCCGGAGGTCGTCCGCGTCAGGACCTTCTGGCGATAGTCGCTGTTCTGGCCGAAGTAATAGAGCGCCAGCGGCCGCGGCTTGCGGTTTATGTAGCCAATCGCCTCGTCAATGGTGCGGTAGGTCATGACGGGGAGTGCCGGCCCGAAGATTTCCTGCTGCATGATGGCCATCTCGTCAGTGACATTGAGCACGATCACGGGTGCAAGCTTGCGTGGATCGGCTGTGCCACCATTCGCGACTTCGATAACCTTGGCGCCTTTTTCCTTCGCATCATCGATCAGCTTCTGAATGCGGCTCTCATGCTTCGCGTTGACGATGGAGGTGTAATTCCGGTCGGCTGCTCCTTGAGGATAGAACTTGAGTGCGGTCGCGTCGTATGATGCCACGAATGCGGCCACGTCCTTTTCGTGCACCAGGACGTAATCGGGCGCGATGCAGGTTTGGCCGGCATTCGCGAGCTTTCCGTAGGCGACGCTGACGGCTGCAGCATCGATATCGGCATCTGGGCCGATCAAGGCCGGAGATTTGCCGCCAAGTTCGAGCGTTACTGGGACAAGATTTTCCGCGGCTTCCTTCATCACCGAACGCCCGACATTGGTGCTGCCGGTGAAGACGAGATGATCGAACGGGAGGCGCGAGAACGCGGCGCCGATCTCTGGTCCACCGGTGACGACGGCGACCTGCTCCTCAGGGAAAATCTCGCGCAGCATCGACTTCAAGAGTTCGCTGGTCGCGGGCGTCAACTCGGACGGCTTCAGGATGGCGCGATTGCCTGCTGCGATTGCGGTGGCGAGCGGCGTGAGCGCGAGCGACAGCGGATAATTCCAGGGTGAGATGATGCCGACGACACCGAGCGGCTGATAAACGACGCGGGCTCGGCCGGGCACGAAGTGCATTGCCACGCGGCGGCGTTCGGGACGCATCCACTTCGTCAGATTGCGGCGGAGGTAATTGATCGTCTGAATGACCGGCGTGACTTCCATGATCCGGGTTTCGTACGCAGACCGGTAGCCGAAGTCCTTGCTGACGGCCGCTTCGATAGCTGTGCGCCGCTTCTGCAACGCCGTTTTCAGTTTGAGCAGATCGGCCCGTCGTTGCGCGGCCGACGGCGGCCCATCCTTGAGGAACGCGGCGCGCTGCCTGCTCAGAAAGCCTGTCAGGAGGAAGTCATCTTCCTTGACCGAAACGTGGGCAGTCATTCAGCAACCTCCAGGTGTGGACGCTGAAAACATTCGCGGCGATGCCGCGCGACGTTCTCCGTGTCAACACATGCCAATTCCAGCAACTTTGGTTCCTTCCGTGCGTGGACCGCCCGAACGACCATACCTTCACGGTGATCTCAAGCGCGTACGGTTGGAAAAACGCGCAAGAGGTGCTTCGAGATGGGGAGGGGTGGCAATTCAACCTACGCCGCTTTCCGACGAGGCTGCCTTGCCAGCCGATCTCGCGGCACCGGGCTATCCTCGCCTTGAAGAAGACCTCATTGCGGCGCTCGCACGGGAAAGACGTGGATCTACGCGCAATCAAGCAATTGCGATGGCCAAGGTGTGTCTGAATTTCAGGGGCGAACTTATGTTCAGTTCGGTGATCGGCCGGAGCCGCGTCAGCCCCGGTTCGCGAAGTTTCGTCGCGGGATTGTCGGTATGGCTGGCATTTTGACGCGCGGCCAACAGGCGGCCGAATTCAAGGCGGTTTTGGCCCGGGATTAGACCCCTACGCGAGGTTTGTCCGTCGCGTAGGGCTCAGCCGCTCACGCCGCCATTTCGAGAGTGCCCAGCACCCACTTTTCGTATTCCTCGCTCAGATCCTGCAGCCACTGCTGCGGAAGCGCGTTGATCTTCTTGGTGTTGACGGCCTTGGCGCGTGCCGGAAGCGCAACATGGATTTGCTTGTAGCCGTTTTCCATGGGCGGAGAGCTGATTGTGCCGCCGATGTGGCCGATCGCGAGCGCGGCTTTCAGATAGTCGCTGGCGCGCTTGGGCGCGGTGTGCAGCGGCGGCGCAAACAGCACGCAATCCTGCATCGATCGCTGCGGCTCGCAATTGCGGAGTTCGAAATGAATGCTGACGCCCGGCGTGTCATCATCAAGCGTGTCGCGTGAGACGTTGACGAGCAGCACGCTGCCGGCTGCAGCCCACTGGCTCATCGGATCCATCAGACGCGTGATGATCTCGCGCATCGCGGCGGGATCGGCAGAAACGGCGAGTTGCGCCTGGTCCGCATGGATCACGACCTGTTGGCCGCCGAGTTCGCGGTTGATCTCGTCGGCACAGTCCGTCAGCACGGCGACGAGATCGAATTCGCTCGGATGAGCATCCGCCAATAGGGGTGGCGTCGTCAGCACTGCCGAAAGATCAATGGCGCGCTGGGTTTCTTCAACGGGAATGCGCCAGTGGTCTCTGATGCGGAGCTGAGACCATGCCTTCTGGGCCGATGGCCGCCAGGCGGTTTCGGCGATCGCTTCCTTCAAATAGTGATACATCGTCAGCGGCGCGTTGTTGTAGGGCAGCAGGCCCGACAGCATCGCAAGGTCGTTCATGCGATCGCGCAAAAGCGTACGATGCAACGCGCTGAGCTTGTCGCGCAGGAGCATGTCGTATTCGTTCTTCAGGAGATAGAAGGTGATCGCCTGTTCGATTTCGGCTTCGAGCACGCGGAGGTCCCACGGCTTCGAAATGTAGCGGAGGATCTCGCCCTTATTGACGGCATCGATAGCGCTATCGAGATCCGCGTATGCGGTTGTCAACATACGGATGATGTCGGGACGTTCGTTACGGATGCGGTTAAGGAGGCTGACGCCGCTGCGTCCTGGCATGCGCTGGTCGGAAATGACCAGCGCGATGTTGTGGTTGCCGGAGAGGATGAGAGATTCGGCTTCGTCCGCGCTCGTTGCGGTGAGCACGTCGTATCGCGTGCCGAAGGCCTTCTTGAAATATTTGACGGCCTGTGGCTCGTCGTCGACGATCAGGATCTCGACCGGCTGATCAGTGCGAAACGACTCCATGGAAGACCTGGTTCTCTTTGTCCGACGATATCGGGAGGTTGAAACGGAACTCGGTCCACTCTCCAAGACTACTCTTAACAGTCAGTGAACCCCCATGATTCGCAATTATCCGATGGCTGACTGCCAAGCCAAGTCCCATGCCTTCGCCTACGTCCTTCGTGGAGAAGAATGGATCGAAAATCTGGGTTTGAATTTTCGGATCGATGCCGGTTCCGTTGTCTCTTACCGAGACAATCAGTTCGTCACCCTCAACGAATGATGTAATGGTAATTTCAGGTTTGCGCTCTTCCTCGACGGCGCGGACCGCGGCGACGGCGTTGACGATGAGGTTGACGAGAACCTGTGCGATCGTCGACTGCGAGCCGACGACGAGCCCATCGTCCGCGATATTCCTCGTAATCGTTATTCCCTTCTGGATATGCGCCGTGAAGCGAAGCGCATGGTCGATTGCCGATTCGATGTGGAACGGCCGCGGGTGCTCGGGGCGATGCGGCGCTGTGAAGCCTCTGAGATCGGTTACGACGCGGTGAATGCGCTCATAGCCCGCGTGGATGTCCTTCAGCGTATCCGCGGTGTCGGGATCGCCTTGAATGGTTGGGTCGCGGGCCGCCAATTGCAACGCCGTTCCCATGAAGTTCAGCGGGTTGCCGATTTCGTGCAACAGGCCGGCGGCCATCGTTCCAAGGGCGCTGAGACGCGCGTTTTGAACCAGGGCTGCTTCTGTTTCGCGCAGTTGCTGCAGGCTCTGTTTCAGCTCGGCGTTCGTCCTGTAAAGGTCGGTCTCGAGCCTGGAAGCCTTGATCAGATTGGCGATGCGCGAGCGGACTTCCAGGCCGCTGAACGGCTTTATCAGGAAGTCGTCGGCGCCATGCTTCAGTGCGGTGATCTTGGCTTCTTCGTCGGCTCGCGCCGTCAGAATGATAATTTTGATGGCGCGCGTCTCGGCTCTTTCCTTGAGCGAGCGACAGACCTCGAGCCCCGTGACGCCCGGCAACATGACGTCGAGCAAAATCAGATCGGGTTTCTGTTCCTTGGCTTTCTCGAGCGCGGTGATGCCGTCCGGCGCCTCGATGATGCGATAGTTTTCGCGCAGCATCGACGCCAGATAGCGGCGCATATCCGGCTCGTCGTCGACGACGAGGAGGAGAGGGAGCTCGGTGCGTTCATCCTTGGCTTGTGGCTCGCTGACCTGCCCGATCGCGGAAGGGGCGTTATCCGTGATCATGATGGCGCGGGCCGATGCTTTGCGATCGAAGGTGCGCAATGGGTCGTCGGCAAGCCCGTCCGGCTTTTCTTCGGAATTGCTCATGTCTGATTGGGTAACCTGCAGGGCATGAGGAAAACGTAAAACGAATGTCGTACCGCTGCCCGAATTGCTCGTTGCCGTAACGTTTCCGCCATGGCGCGTAATCAATTCGCGAACCAGGGCGAGGCCTAAACCCAGACCCTGATGGCGGCGGGTCGCGGAGCCGTCCACCTGATAGAAGCGATCGAAAATATGAGGCAGCTGTTCAGCCGGAATACCGATACCGGTGTCGGAGATTGTGACCGCCACCATCTCTTCTTCGCGATGCGCGGAAATATCGATGCGGCCTTCAGGCGGCGTAAACTTGATCGCGTTGGCGATGACGTTGCTGACGATCTTCTCGAGGGCGTCGGGATCAGCGTTGATCAGCAGGTCGCCGGTCGGTTCCTGGAGCTCGAGGTTCACACCCTTCAGTGTGGCGAGATGCTTCATCGAAGCAGCCGTGTGCTTCAGGAAGTGCGCCATATCGACGGGCTTCTTCGATAGCGTGGCGCGGCCTTCCTCAAGGCGGATCAGGCTCAGAATGTCATTCACAAGACGCAACAGCCGCAGCGCATTGTTCTCGATGACATCCAGCAATTGCTCGGCCGACGGGCCCAAGCCCGCGACGTCGACTTTCAGCCGCTCGACCGGCGCCAGAATGAGCGTGAGCGGCGTTCTCAACTCGTGGCTGACGTTGGCAAAGAACTGCGATTTCAGACGGTCGAGCGCCGACAGCTCCTGATGCTGAGACGCGAGCTTGAACTTCAAGCGGAATTCGTTGAAGCGGCGGCGGTAGTTGAAATGAACGGCGGTGACCGAAATGATGCAGGTGAGCACAAGAAAATAAAGATTGTTCATCAAGGTCTTTACAGTGTCGGCGGCGGACGGCACCTGCAAGCATGCGATGATGTAAATTCCGAGCGTCGAGACGCACAAAAGTGCGGCCTCGAAGGGCTGCATCGGCGCCAGAACGCCGACGGCAAAGAGGATGAGAAAGAGGCCGTTGTAGTAGGTCGAATTCGCGCCGTCGGTGATGCCGATCATCACCGCTATCGAGGCGACCGCGATCAGCAGGCCCGCCATCGTCAGATAGCGAACGTGAGCCGCCGTCTTGTCCCAGAAGTGCAGGGCGTAGATGACTGCGATCAGGGCCGCCGCGACGAGCCGGATCGCAATCAAGGTTTTGAACTGGTCAGAATAGCTGATGCTATCGAGAGTGATCCCTGCCGGGATCAGCACAATGCCGAGGATGCAAGCGACTTTCGACTGCCTTAGCCGAAGCTCTTGCTCCTCAGCCTCGAAGGCGTGCCGTAAGTCGCTCTTTTCATCCATGCCGTTAAACGGGGGGTTTATCTATCTCCAGAAAGACGTTGATACCCGTCTCATCTGTATAAATCTTTAGCGGCCCAAGATCAGGCGCGAGGCGGACCATATCCGACTCGTCACGCATCACCAGATGCCACTCCATAATATGCTCCATCAAACCTTTCACAGGGTTTGACGAGTGGACATTTGTAACGATCACGCGTCCGCCCGGCTCGCACCACTGGTAAAAGAGCCGTACCAGTTTGGTGCAAACGCGATCGGACAGGTAATCGAAGAGACCGGCGCAATAGATGATGTCGTAGGTCTTGGAGTTCTCCGGCAGCTCGATGGCTTGACGCAGAAGATCCTGCACCGTCTTCAGGATGTACGTGACATTAGGCTGTTCTTCGCTGCCGGCCGTCGCCGCCTCGATCTGGCGTTTGGCGTAGGCGAGAGTTTCGGCATTAAAATCAAGAAGATCGAATGAGAAGCGATGGGCATCCTTGTTCTTCGCTAGGAAGAGCTGGAGTTCCTGCACCGGACCGCAGCCGACGTTGAGGATGCGGACCTTCTTGTCTGCTGCGGCGGCGTCTTCCGCCGCTTTGTCGAGCATTTTGCCCAGCATGTAGATGCGGTTACGGTGGGCCTCGGGCGGTCCTCCGTTCAGCAACCAATCATTAATGATCTGGCCATAGGTGGTCTTTCCGCGGCGCTCCTTGCGGAACATCATGTTCACCATCTCGTAGTCGCCCGCGTAGCCGAGGGGCTTGGAATAGACGCGGTTGAAGAAGGGCGACGCCATCATGAGCGGCAGTAGGTCGCGTTGGGCCAGTTGCTTGTGATTTTCGACTTCGTCGACGTCGAGCTGGCGGCAGGCTTCCTCGAGTTCGAGGAAGAGCTGCGTCAGACGCGGCATCACAGGTGCTTTGATTTGTTCAAATCGGGCGGTGTCGAGGACGGTGTGGCTGGCACCTGGTTCGCCTTCGACTGCCAGGTCGACCTGATCCAGCCAAAAGCTCAAGTCGCTCAGGAACGATCGGAGGTCGGCGACTTTGAGCTGATAGTTCGGCTGAAGTTTATTGGCGCGGTCCCATTCATCGACGAAACGGCCGACTTCGGCTTCAAGTCCTGCAGGGTCCGAGATGATCGCGTCAACGGCAGACCACTGATTTACCAGCGTCGCGGATACGACCACCAAAATGCTTGTTGTGACGATGCCGGTTACGACCGCGTCGCCTTGATAAACGAGGTTCTTGCCGCGCCGCACCTTGAGATCGCTCAGGACCTCGGACATTTGAACGGGCGAAAATGGATTGTAGATCTCGAAGACAATATTGCGTCTTGAGAGCTTGCTCAGGGTGCCGCGAAAAACCGTACCCTGACTGCTCCGGAATGAGACCGTGCGATCAATATCTCTTTCGATGCGCAAGGGGACAGCTCCATGACTGAACTACGCCGACTGTGGATAATAAAAGGTTATCACAGTGGTTCAGTTTGGCGCTGCGGTATTTAGAAAGCGTTTAGATGATTTCGAATTATCAATGCCTTGGAGATACATCTCGTCGGTTTATGCCTTCGGAAGGCACACGGTAAGGGTGGATATGCTCAAATTGTTGTCAGTCGAGGACAGCAGTTCGCCTCCAAATGCCCACAGGGCACAGCGGACCGTTCGCCAGGACTGATTATTTTCCATCGTCCCCGGCTCGGGGTCCACGGCCGAAATGATTCGAACCTCATTATGTTCGGCACCGGAAACCAATTCCACTCTCGGGAAAGTGTTGGACTTCATTGCGCCCCGAAGCAAATTGGCCAGCACGAACTTCATGATCTCGCGCGGAATGCGATACGTGAAGTCTTGACCGGTGGCGAGATTGGCGAGGGTTGTCCCAGAGGGGAAGATCACGGCCTGCTCGACGACTTCGGAAAGGGTATCGGCCATCGAAGACGATTGCGTGGTGGCGGGATCCGAGAGGCTGCGCGCAAGGTTGCCGATGGACTTCGCCAGCGACTTGCAATGCTCGACGTCGCGCCGGATCTGCATGGCGGATGCATTCATCTTTCCAAACCTCAACCGGGACCCCCAGGATCCGAGATACGAAGTAACCGAAGGAGAAGCTTCCAAAGAACTCGGCCGGCTCAGCTGAGCGAGTTGGAGTGCTTCAGTATCAAGGGATTTCAGCGGCGTTTCGAGGCCGGCCGCCAGAACGGCGAGGAGTGCCATGTTCGCGCTTTCCGCATCTCCTCCCCCACTGCTCGGGCCAAGCACCGGTTCGGACACGGCGGCGGCCGAGCGCTCGACGTGAAGCGCATCCTGCATCGCCGTGCATAATTCGTCGATATTCCAGGGCTTGGGCACGAAGCGATAGATTGCAGCGTCGTTGATGGCGTGCTGCAAATTATCGATGTTGGCATAGGCGCTAGTCAGCACGCGGACGGTTGAGGGCCATGATTTGCGGACTTCGCTCAGGAAGGAGACGCCGCTCTCGCGCGGCATGCGTTCGTCGCTCACGACAACCGAAATGTCGTCGCCGGCTGACTCTAATATATGCAGCGCCGCTTCGGGGCTGCTCGCTGTCACGACGTTGGCATATTTTCCGACAGAGCTTTTGAAGTATTTCAACGAGAGCGGTTCGTCGTCGACGAACAGAATGGTGTCGCCCGTTTTTTGAGCCAAAGTTTCAGCCTTTAATGTCATCGAGAAAAATCCGTGCCCTCCTCGAGCCACGCGCTGGATAGCGCATGCGAGGTCTTGTCCGCCATATGACTTTTGCTCAGCAGTATTGGGAATCAATCCAGCATTGGTGGAAAATTGAAACTTTGTTTGAATGCAGGATTAAAAATTTCTAACCGAGGTTCAAATAAAGAGACATAACGCCGGTTTTAGTGTGTGCGACGTTGGCTGATGGTCCGCATACAACGCAGGCGTTTGGCCTGGGCCGCCGGGGAGTGTCCCCGGCGGCTGTTCGTTGGTGATCGGCTCAGATCAAACGCTCAGGAGAAGATGCTCGCGCTCCCACGGGCTGATGACGCGCATGAATTCCTCAAACTCGCTGCGCTTCAATGCGAGGTACACGTGGCAAAAGCGTTTGCCGAGGATGTCGTGGAGTGCGGTGTTCTCTTCGAAGTCGGTCAGCGCTTCAAGTAAGCCGCGCGGCAGTTGGTGGTCGTTTCGATAGGCGTTGCCGACGACCGCTTGACGCGGCTCGAGTTCGTTCTTCATTCCGAGATAGCCGCAGGCGAGGCTGGCTGCGAGCGCTAGGTAGGGATTTGAATCGGCGCCGGCGAGACGATTTTCCACGCGTCGCGCCACCGTCGGCGAGATGGGCACCCGCAATCCGGCGGAGCGGTTGTCATAACCCCATTCGACGTTAATCGGAGCGGCGCCATTCGGCACGAGCCGGCGATAAGAATTGACGTAGGGTGCGATGAGGCACATCGCGGCTGGCAGGTACGCTTGCTGACCCGCGAGGAAATTGAAGAACAGCTTGCTCGGCTCGCCGTTCGGCTGCGTAAAGATGTTCTTGCCGGTCTTCGCGTCAACGACGCTTTGATGGACGTGCATGGCGCTGCCCGGCTGGTTGGCGAGGGGCTTGGCCATGAAGGTCGCGTAGCAGTTCTGCGCGAATGCCGCTTCGCGAATGGTCCGCTTGAACAGGAAGACCTGATCGGCGAGATCGACCGGATCGCCGTGCAGCAGATTGATTTCGAGCTGGGCTGCGCCGCCTTCCTGAATGATCGTATCGATCTTCAGATATTGCCGCTCGGCGAACTCGTAGATGTCGTCGACGATCTTGTCGTATTCGTCGACGGCGCCGAGGCTATAGGCTTGGCGGCCAGCGCCTGGGCGGCCCGAGCGGCCCATCGGCGGCTCCAGCGGATAGTCGGGATCGGGGTTGGTCTTCGTCAGATAGAATTCGAGTTCGGGCGCGACGACCGGCACCCAGCCTTCCTTGGCGTAGAGATCGACGATGCGTTTCAGAACGTTGCGGGGCGCGATCTCGACAGGGTCTCCGCTCTGCCATTGGGCGTCATGAATGACCTGGGCCGTTGGACTTGATGCCCACGGAGCCGGCCGGATGGTCGAAAGATCCGGCACCATCATCAGATCGCTTTCGGCGTAAAGTTCCTGGCCGTCCTCTTCGAAGCCGACGTAGTCGCCCGTAATCGTCTGATGGAAGATCGAAATCGGAAGGTGGACCGCATCGAGCTTCACGAACTTCTCGGCGGGCATCGTCTTGCCGCGCGCAACGCCTGCAATGTCCGGCACGGCGCAATCAATTTCTTCGATACGATGCTGGCGCAGCCAATCGCGAAGTGCTTCGGGTGTCGAGCCGGCGCCGAAGTCGCCATCTTCGTTCAGTATTCGTGCGGGTGGGGCAGTCATAAGGGCACCTGAGAATTTTGGTTTGTTCGTTTCCATGTGGCGCGTCTCACTCGGTGGCGTCTAGTGGAATGCTTCGCGGCTCCGGAGGCGCGCCTGAGCCACGGCATCGGCAGGGCTCTGCACATCTCGTCGGGCATCGTCAGACATGTCGGAGTTTCGAGTTCAGAACGCCAGCAGAGTTAAACTGGTCGGCGGTAGAACCTCAATAGAGCGGCGCAGCATAGTCCGTTGCCCGTTTAGATAAACCATAACCCTGTTCAATCGGGCGGCACCTGCTCGAAGAACGCGCAGTTTAGTTTGCTGTCTTTACTGCTTATGCAGGTGCCGATTACTTCGATCTTTTTACATTGGTCCGTTGTGCTCCTCAAACAAATTGAGCACAATGGGAGATGTTTAGCAAAATGCCGATGAGAGCGGTGTTTTGCAATGAAGCAGCTCTTTTCGGGCGATCCTGGTTGCGACAGGTTCTGGAGGAATTCCAATGTTGACTGTAGGGAAAGTGGTGCGTTGCGCCGCAGGCGTTGCTGTGGCCGCTGTTACGCTGATAGGTGCGGGGGCTTATGCAGCTGACAGGGTCGTCAAGGTCTACAACTGGTCGGATTATATCGACCCAGAGATCCTGACGGACTTTACCAAAGAGACGGGCATCAAGGTCGTCTACGACGTCTTTGACAGCAACGAAGTTCTGGAAACGAAGCTTTTGGCGGGCGGCAGCGGATATGACGTGGTCGTGCCGACCGGATCGTTCCTGTCGCGTCAGATCAAGGCGGGGGTCTTCCAGAAGCTCGACAAGTCCAAGATCCCGAACTTCGCCAATGCCTGGCCCGAGGTGTACAACCGGGTTGCCCAGTATGATCCGGACAATCAGTACGCAATGAACTGGATGTGGGGCACGACCGGCGTCGGCTACAACGAAGCCAAGATCAAGGAACGTATGCCGGATGCACCGGTCGATTCTCTTGACATCATTTTCAAGCCCGAGATCGCCGCCAAGTTCAAGGATTGCGGAATTTACGTGCTCGATTCGCCGGAAGACATTCTTCCTGTGGCGCTCAATTACCTCGGCATCGATCCCAACACGACCAAGGAAGAGGACTTCAAGAAGGCCGAGGATCTGATGATGAAGATCCGGCCCTACATCAAGAAATTCCACTCATCGGAATATATCAACGCGCTTGCGAACGGCGACATCTGCATGGCACTTGGCTGGTCGGGAGACATCCTCCAGTCGGCCGACAGGGCCGAGGAAGCGAAGAACGGGCAGACGATCCATTACGCGCTGCCGAAGGAAGGCACGCAGATGTGGTTCGACATGATGGCCATCCCCGCGGATGCCAAGGATGTCGAAGAGGCTCACATTTTCCTCAACTATCTCAACCGTCCGGAAGTGATGGCAAAGGCGTCGAACTTCATTCAATACGCCAACGGAAACCTTGCTTCGCAGAAAGATATCGACGAGAGTGTACTGAAGAACCCGGCGGTCTATCCTGACCCCGAGACATTCAAGAAGCTCTACGTGAAGACCGCTTGGGACAACAAAACGCAACGGCTGGTAACCCGAATGTGGACCCGGATCACGACTGGGCAATAACCAAAAACCGCGCCAGCAAAAACCTGGCGCGGTTTTTTCTTGTGCACTCGTCATGTGATTGGGCCGCTAGGAATACTTAAAGGACGTCAGACATGGGTGTTGTGACTGCTCGCGATCCACAGGCAAGCAATGCCTCGTCCCAGCGTGCCGGGCCTCGCACGGCTGCGCCGCAGTCGGGGTTCGCTCCTTGGAAGAACCCTAGCCTGTCGCCCATCGTTCGCTTCGAGGGGATAACGAAGCGGTTCGACGATTTCGTCGCCGTCAATGACGTGACGCTCGATATTTATGAGAAAGAGTTCTTCGCGTTGCTCGGTCCGTCGGGCTGCGGAAAAAGTACGTTGCTGCGCATGCTTGCTGGCTTCGAGCGGCCGACGCAGGGGAAGACGATCGTCGCCGGGCAAGACATTACAGACCTGCCTCCCTATCAGCGTCCTGTGAACATGATGTTCCAGTCGTATGCGCTCTTTCCGCATATGACGGTCGAAGGCAACATCGGTTTCGGGCTCCGCCAGGAGGGTATGCCCAAAAATTTGATTGCTGAACGCGTCGATGAAGCCATGGGCATGCTGGAGCTTCGCCAGTTTGCGAAACGCAAGCCCAATCAGCTGTCGGGCGGACAGCAGCAGCGTGTCGCTCTTGCGCGCGCGATCGCCAAGAAGCCCAGGATCGTTTTGCTGGATGAGCCACTTGGCGCGCTCGACAAGAAGCTGCGCCAGCAGGCCCAATTCGAACTGATGCGCATTCAGGAAACGACGGGCACGACCTTCATCATCGTGACCCACGATCAGGAAGAGGCGATGACGGTCGCGAGCCGGATTGCCGTCATGGAGAAGGGCGTACTCGTTCAGGTCGCGACGCCCGGCGATATCTATGAGAATCCGAAGACCCGCTACATCGCAGGCTTCATCGGGGACGTGAATGTCTTCGAGGGAACGGTCTCTGCGATCGGTGACGGTTGCATCGAGATCAGTGCGAAGGACGGCTATCAATTTAAAACGCGCAGCTCTGAGCCGGTTTCGGTCGGTCAACAGGTGTGGCTGGCGCTGAGGCCCGAGAAGATCCGCATCGCACACGAGCAGCCGGCAAGCGCGGTCAACGCCATTCCCGGCAAGGTCGAGGACATCGGGTATCTGGGGTCAATTTCCCATTATCATGTCCGCACCGCTCCGGGGGAACGCATTACCGCATTGCGCGCCAACGCAGCGCATACCGTCGAGCGGCCGATCAGCTGGGAAGACGGCGTTTGGCTCGACTGGCCCGTCGACGCGGGCGTGGTTCTGACGGGTTGAGGCGAACCATGAGTGCAAAGGCTAACGGCCTCGGACGCTGGTATGTAATTGCTGCGCCATATTTGTGGCTGCTGATTTTCTTCCTCATTCCGTTCTTCATCGTCTTCAAGCTCTCGCTTTCAGATGTTGCGACGGCCATTCCGCCCTACACACCGACTTTCAGTTGGTCGGAGGGCATCGGGAAGTTCATCTCGCAGCTCGACTTCGAGAATTACACCTTCATTTTCGGTGATCCGCTCTACGTCAACGCCTACTTATCGAGCGTGAAGATTGCGGCGATCTCGACTGTTCTGACGCTGCTCGTCGCTTATCCGATGGCGTACGGCATGGCGCGGGCGCCTAAATCCTGGCAGCCGACGCTGATGATGCTCGTCATCCTGCCGTTCTGGACCTCGTTCCTGATCCGCATTTATGCCTGGATCGCGATCCTGAAGCCGGAAGGGTTTCTCACCATGTTCCTGATGAAGCTCGGCATCATCAGTGAGCCGCTGCAGATCATGAACACGACGACGGCGGTCTACATCGGCATCGTCTATTCGTATCTGCCGTTCATGATCCTGCCGCTCTATGCGAGCCTCGAAAAAATCAATCCGGCATTGCTCGAAGCGGCTCAGGATCTCGGCTCGCGACCGTGGCGCGCCTTCTGGCAAATCACCTTTCCGCTATCGCTGCCCGGCGTCTTCGCGGGCTGCCTTCTCGTTTTCATTCCAGCCGTCGGCGAGTTCGTGATCCCGGATCTGTTGGGCGGATCCGACACCTTGATGATCGGCAAGACGCTGTGGAACGAATTCTTCAACAACCGTGACTGGCCCCTTGCGTCGGCTGTGGCGGTCATCCTGTTGCTGGTGTTGACGATCCCGATTGTACTCTTCCAGCGCCAGCAGCAGATCGAGCGGGAGAGCGGGCGATGAATAAGAACTTCTCCTGGTTCAATCTGACGTCAATCACGTTCGGCTTCGCGTTCCTTTACATTCCGATCCTCCTCCTGGTGATATTCAGCTTCAACGAGTCGAAGCTCGTCACGGTATGGGCGGGCTGGTCGACGAAGTGGTATAGCGCGCTTCTCGAAAATCAGGCTTTGAAGGATGCCGCCTGGGTGACGATCCGCGTCGGGCTCGTGTCTGCGACCGTCTCGACGGTTCTTGGCACGCTCGCTGCGATCACTCTGGTGCGGATGGGGCGTTTCCCCGGCCGCACGCTTTTCTCGGGCATGATTTTCGCCCCTCTCGTCATGCCGGAAGTCATCATCGGTCTGTCGCTGCTTCTGTTGTTCGTCGCCATGGGATTCGACCGTGGTTTTTGGACCATTACGATGGCGCATATCACCTTCACGATGTGCTATGCGGCAGTCGTCGTGCAGGCGCGCCTTCAGGACTTCGACAAATCCGTCGAAGAGGCGGCGATGGATCTCGGCGCAACGCCGATCAACACCTTCTTCCAGGTGACGTTGCCGATCATCGCGCCCTCCGTGATCTCGGCATGGCTGCTGTCGTTCACGCTATCACTCGATGATCTCGTGATCTCGAGCTTCGCGACAGGGCCCGGCGCGACGACGCTGCCTATGAAGATCTACAGTCAGGTTCGACTGGGCGTGACGCCGGAAATCAACGCCATTTCGACAATCCTGATCGGCATTGTCACAATCGGCTTGCTGCTGGCAGCGTACGTTACGAAGCGGCAGACGGAACGCTCGGAACGAGAACGGCGCAAAGCCTTCGGAGCTGCGGGCTGAGGATGTCACGCGGGATTTGTGTTTCGCCGCCCGGCGCGCTAAGCAGCGGCTTATCGTGACCGATCCAGATTACATACGCTCGTACTATGCCGCGACGGCGAACGACCAGACGCGCTATCCGGCGCTCGAAGGTACGGTCAAGGCGGACGTGTGCGTTATCGGCGGCGGCTTCTCGGGCGTCGCCACGGCGCTGACGTTGGCTGAGCGCGGCCGGTCCGTGGTGCTGCTCGAAGCCAAGCGCATCGGCTGGGGCGCTTCTGGGCGCAACGGCGGCCAGATGATCGGCGGCATCAGCGGCGAAGCGACGATCAAGCAACAGCTTGGCGAAGCGGGTGCAAAACTCGTTCGCGACATTCGTTACCGCGGTCACGAGATCATCGAGGGCCGGATCGCGAAGTATGGCATCGCCTGTGATCTGAAGTACGGCTGGATGGAAGTTGCAGCGCGTCCCCGCCATATGAATCACATGCGGGACTACGTCGAGGATCGCATCAAGGACGGCGACGGCGGCGGACTCGAGATCGTCGAAGCGGACGCGATGCCGGGTGTGCTCGGGACGACGTCGTATTACGGCGGCTACATCGACCGGCGCAGCGGCCACTTGCATCCGCTCAATCTCTGCCGCGGCGAAGCGAACGCTGCCGCTTCGCTCGGGGTCAAAATTTTCGAGAACTCACCTGCCGTCAATCTTTCGGGCGGAGCGAAGCCCTGGGTTCAGACGGATCGCGGCCGGGTCGAAGCGCAGACGATCGTCATCGGCGGCGAGATTTTCAATCGTTTCGGGCAGCGGGGACTCAAAGGACTGATGCTGCCGGCGGGCAGCTATATCATCGCAACCGAGCCTTTGACGGGAGCCGAGACGGCGACGGTCGATCCGCAAAATCTCGCGGTCGCCGACAGTAACGTCGTGCTCGATTATTACCGGATGTCGGCCGACCGGCGCATGCTGTTCGGCGGCCGCTGCAACTATACCAATCGCGATCCGCCGGATATTGCCGCCGTCATGCGTCCGCGTATGGTCGAGGTTTTTCCGCAGTTGAAAGACGTGCGCGTCGAGTTCGCGTGGGGCGGAACGATTGCCATCGTCGTCAACCGCGTGCCGGCCATCGGGCGGCTTCAGCCGAACCTTTACTATCTTCAGGGATATTCGGGGCATGGCGTGAACGCGACGCACATTGCAGCGGAAATCGTTTCTGATGCAATTTGTGGGCAGACGGAGCAGTTCGATCTGTTCGAGCGGATCAGACACGTTCGGCTGCCGCTCAGCGAGGTCGCGGGCAATTACATGCTGGCGCTCGGTATGCTGTATTACCGCATTCGCGATCTGCTTTAGGCCGCGTGGGCTACCAGCGTAAAATGCGCGATCCGATCAGCGCGCCGATGGCGGTCATCAAAACGATGCCAATCGGGTACCAAGCTGCGAGAAACAGCGGGCTGTCGTCAGGGCGGTGGCTGGCATAAAGCGTCGCTCCAATGCCGGCCGAAAGCAATCCGCCCACGGCGCCTCCAATTGCCGGGTTCGACGGCGCGCCGCGGCGCAGCGCGTAAAGAACAGCGGCCAGCGGCGCCAACGACAGGAGCGGGATGACGATCATGCATGCCACGGAATTGTGGCCCATCATCCGCGCGTGCCATTCGTCCTGCGGCACCGAGAGAAGCTCGAGCCCAATGCCAATCAGAAGCAGCGCCGGAGCGAGCGCCAGAAACCACAGTTTCTTTCCGGGCTGGAAGTCCGGTCGCGACAATCCGCGAACGAGGACGTAGGCCGGAATCGCCAAGCTCAGCGTGAGCACGAACTTGAATACAAAGCGAAGCGAAGACACCATCGATTCCGCGAAATTGTCCCGTATGCCGATCGTCCAGAGAAAGAGAACGGCCGAGATCAATGCGCCCACGCCGACCGCTATCGCGACGGTCTGCGCAATTGGCGGCTCGACGCTTTTGGCGTCGGCGGCAATGGCATTGATGAGGTCGTCTGTCTTCATAATTTCTTCTCTTGATAGGTATCCGCCAGCGCCTTCAGACTTCGATGCAGGGCAACGCGAACGGCCACTTCACTCATCCCAAGGCGCTCCGCAACGTCCCGCGCCGATTGCCCGTCGATGCTGATCGACTGAACGATATCGCGGTTCTTGTCGGACAGGCGGCTGAGGACGCGCCCGACGTCATGGGCATCGATGGAGGCCTGCTGGTCTTCGCCTTCGAAGTCGAACTCGCTCAGATCCACGGGGACTTCGGGCCGCCGGCCGCGGCGACGCAGATCGTCGATCATCTTGTTGCGCGCGATGGCGATCACCCAAGGGCCGAGCGGCAACGTCTGGTCCCATGTATGTCTTTTTAAATGGATTGCCAGCAGTACGTCCTGCACCACGTCCTCCACCTCGCTCGCCGGCACGCCGACACCTGCGAAGCCCCGGCGGACGACTCCTCTTAACGCCTGCGAAAGCTCGGAGAGCAGGCGGCGATAGGCCACCTGATCGCCCGCGATCGCGGAGCGCATCAGTCCCGTCCACTCAGCGTCTCGAGCCTTTCGGTCCAAAATTACGCCTTCTCAATTGTCTTCGGTGGCGGATGGCGAAATGTTACGTCGGGTGTGGAATAATATTAACGCGGTGTGCGGATTGGTACGCCAGTCCGCGCGCCCTGCCGCATATGGCAGACCGGCGACATCCTGCGCAAGATGGGCAAGGAGCGCATAACGGCGCTGGTTAGGCGGGGGGGAGCCAAATCCAAAGGATGGCGACGTAGGTGAGGCCGTGCAGCAGCTGGTCAATGCCGAGAGCCCACCAGAAGTATTTGTCCTTCGGCGTCCAACCTTCGCGGCGGACGATCTGCTCTTTCGTCCAGTCGATATGATAGTGAAGGACGAATTCGCCAGCGAGCAGCACTGCGGCGAGGCCGGGACTACCGCCCGGGAAAAGCAAAAAAACCGGCGCCGTCAATAGGATATGGATGAGCGCGTGCCACAGCCCGCCCGGCGCACCGTAGGATCCCTTTTGGCGGAATATCTGGTCCGTCTGGAGGATGAAGTCGGCGATCGCGTGCTTGACGAGCAGATATGTGATCGCGGCGAGCGCCGCGTGAACGGGTGACATGAGCTTCCATCGCCTGCCTGGCGGACGACCGGAGCGCCCGGACGTTCCGGAGGCCCGTGTCAGATCGTCAACCTACTTCCCCGGGCTGGTTATAGCGCAATGTAGCCCCGCAGGATGTCTCCTAGGGAACAAGAGGTCTGCACAACCTTGGCCGTGCAGACCCCAGAGCTTCGTCGACGGCGGCGGTTGCGCCGCCTCAGTTCACGCGATGAACCTCGACCAGATTGTCCGAGAATGTCGGTGCCCGGCCGAGGCCGCTCCATGCGTCCGACGAGATGGAGTTGACGGAGCCGTCAGACCGGTTGAGGGACCGCCAATAGCCGAGCGTCGCGACGACGATGCCGGGCGTGACGTCGTCCGTCACACGCGCGACGCCTTCGAAGTCGCCGCGCTCGTTCTGCACGCGGACCGGATCGCCTTCGCGGATGTTCCGCTTGGCGGCGTCGAACGGAGAAATCATCACGAACTGCTCGCCTTGGATTTTGATCTTGTGCGGCTCGTTGGCGTAGCACGAGTTCAAGAAGGCGTGGCTCTTCGGTGAGATGATGTTGAGCGGATATCGCTTTGCCAGTTCCGGGTTGGTCTCAGGCGATTCACGAACCGGCACATAGCCAGGCAGCGGATCAATCGGCGTACCGTCTTGTTCGCCCTCGTACATGGCGCGGAACGGCCCGGCGACGAAGTTCTTCGCGTCGTGCACCAGCAGTTCGATTTTCCCCGATGGTGTCGGGAACTTGCCCTCGCTGTGCGGCGTGCGCGTATCCGCGGAGCCGACGTCAATTTTGTAGTACCCGTGCTTCTTGAAGTACTCCATGTCGACGCCGCCCATCTTGGGGTCGGTCCAGTTGATGTATTCGGCGCAAAGCTCGCTGTCGGTCATTTTGAAGACCGGGTCGTCGAAGCCCATCTCCTTGGCGAGCAATCGCCACAGGTCGCTCGTTGGCTTGCATTCGCCGGGCGGGTCGATCGCCTTCTCATTGTACGTGAAATAGAAGTGGCCCCATGACCACATCATGTCTTCAGCTTCGCCCGCCATCGCGGATGGCAGGATGATGTCGGCATATTTCGCTGTGTCGGTGATGAAGTGTTCGGCGACGACCGTGAACAGGTCTTCCCGCATCAATCCTTCGACGATCTTGTTGGTCTCGGGCGACTGACTGACGGGGTTGGTGCAGAAGACGAACATGCTCTTGATCGGCGGATCGAGCTTCATTTCCCCGTTCAGCGCCTGGCCGAGCCGGAGATTGTTGACGACGCGCGTGCCGGGCTTGATCCAGTCGGGCCGTGCGGCCTTCACCCAATCTACGGGGAAGTCCCACAGCGGCAATTGCAGCATGCCGCCGCCGACGTGACGCCACGCCCCGCAGACCGCCGGAATTGCGTAGACGGCACGGGCGGCCTGGGCGCCGCCGGCCGATCGCTCGATGGCGACGCCGATGCGAATGGCGGCTGGTTGCGAGGTCGCGAATTCGCGGGCGAACTTGGTGATATCGGCCGCTTTCACGCCGGTGACGCGCTCGACGTATTCGAGGGTGAAATCGGCGGCGCGAGCTTTGAGCTCAGGGAAGCCCTGCGTGTAATTGTCGACGTAGTCCTGGTCGATCAGTCCCTGCTCGACCATCGAATTGATGATGCCGAGAGCGAGCGCTCCGTCGGTGCCGGGCTTCGGGCAGATGTGCCAGTCGGCGGCCTTCGCCGTGCGGGATTTATAGGGGTCGACGACGACGATCTTGGCGCCGCGCTTCTGCGCTTCGAGCACGAATGGCCAATGATGCAGGTTGGTCGAGATCGAATTGCAGGCCCAGATGACGACGTACTTGCTGTGGACGAAGCTTTCCGGATCGACACCGCCCGTCGGACCATGCGTCAGAAGCCAGGCCGTCGACGAGCCCGACGTGCAGTAGGTCTTCTCGTTGACGGTGGAGCCGAGGCGGTTGAAGAATGGATCGCCTGAGTTGATGCCCTGCACGAGGCCCATGTTGCCGAGATAGCTTTGCGGCATGATCGCCTGCGCACCGTACGTCGCGATGATTTCGCGCCAGCGGGTGCCGATCTCGGAGATCGCTTCGTCCCAGGTTATGCGCTCGAAAACGTTGCCGCCATTCGGTCCCGAGCCCTTCGGGCCGACGCGGCGAAGCGGATACATCAGCCGATCCGGGTTGGCATGGTGATCGGCGAAGTCCTTGAGCTTTACGCACAGACCGCCGCGCGTGATGGGATGGTCCTTGTTGCCACGCACATCGACCAGCCGGCCATCCTGGACCTCGTAAATCATCGCGCAAGTGTCCGGGCAATCGTGCGGACATGCACCGAAAAACTTTTCGCGGGCCGGTTCGTCGTTCATTCAGTTCCTCCAGTCGATGCCAGCCGTTTTCCGGCCTGTTCTGATGCGGCAATCTGGCATCGAAACCGCGAGGCGTCCAATCGAAAGAACTGATTATGGCCGGGCATGGTGCCCGGCGATCTACGGAGATCAGGGCACGCCGGGGGCGGCGCAAGCATCCTCGTAACGGTGATTTCGGCCGTTGCGGTCGGTGAAAATGTCGACGCCGTCGTCCGCCATCGTCGCATGGCGTTCAATTGGGACTTTGCCGTGAGCGCCGGGGAGGTCGAGAACGTAGGTCGGAAGCGCGAGGCCGGAGATGCGCCGGCGCAATTCAGCCATCAAAGCGCGTCCTTCGGCGATGGTCGTTCGAAAGTGCGCGGTGCCTGGCGCGAGATCGCCGTGATGGAGATAGTACGGCTTCACGCGTAACTCGACGAGGCGGCGCATCAGGGCTTCCAGCGTGTCGGCGTTATCGTTGACGCCTTTCAGCAGGACAGTCTGGCTGACTAGCGGAATTCCGGCGTCGACAAGCCGGGCGATGGCGTCGCTCGCGCGGCCTTCGAGTTCGCGCGCGTGGTTCGTGTGAATTCCGACGAAGACGGTTTTGGTGGTCGCTTTCAGTGCAGCGATGAGGTCGTCCGTTATGCGGGTCGGGTCTACAACCGGGACACGCGTATGCCATCGCAAGATTTTGACGTGTGGGATCGCAGACAATGCTGCGGTGACGTCCTCGATGCGGCGGGGCGAGAGGATGAACGGATCACCGCCCGTCAGAATGACTTCCCAGATTTTGGGATTTGCAGCGATGTAGTCGAGAGCCGAAGCAAGGTCGGCTGATGAAAGCGCTTCGCCGTTGCTCGGTCCGACCATTTCGCGGCGGAAGCAGAAGCGGCAATAGACAGGGCAGACGCTCGCGATCTTCAGCAGCACGCGATCTGCATACCGGTGGACGATGCCGGGCGCCGGGCTCTTGAGGTTGTCGCCGATCGGATCGGCTTCTTCGCGCGGATGCGTTTCGAGTTCTTTGGCGCTGGGGATGAACTGGCGTGCAATCGGATCGTTGGGGTCGTTCGTATCGATCAGGTTTGCGATGAAGGGTGTCAGGGCGACGGCATAGCGGGCAGAGACTGTCGTCAGCGCATCGCGGTCGCTTCGCGAGACGAGTTCTGCCGCGATCAGATCGTCAATCGACGTCAGCTTCTTTTCGATGAGCGTCATTTCGGCGGCCAAACATCCGTATCGTGATCCGGGTGCTGATGCGACACGAGCGTCTTCAGGAACGGCGCCGCGTTCGTATCCGCAAGCGTATCGTGCTGCGGAAGGCCCGGAATGGTGTCCGTAAACGGGAGCTTGGCCTCGACGCCCCACTGCACTTTCGGCACGATACTCGCCGGATCATCGAAGGTTCCGATGGCGATCGCGACGCCGTCGGGCGCTTCATAGGTCAGCGGCGTGCCGCAGTTGGCGCAGAAGCCGCGCAACACGGCGTTCGACGACTGGAATTTTGCCGGTGTTCCGCGCGTCCAAACGAGTTTTGCGTCACGTACGCTCACGAGAGGAGCATAAAACGCGCCGAATGCCTTCTGGCACATTCGGCAGTGGCAGACGGACGCGTCGCCGAGTGTTCCTTCGACACGAAAGCGGACTGCTCCGCACTGGCATCCGCCGGTTTTCTCGTCGCTCGTGGTCATCGGTCACTTGCTCCTTTCCGCGTCGGCCATCGGCGTCCAGATCACTTGATCGACGCGCTCGGCACCGGTCGCCAGCATGGCCAAGCGGTCGAAGCCTAGCGCGCAGCCGGAAGCCGGGGGCATTTGGTCGAGAGCTGCGAGGAAATCCTCGTCCAGCGGATAGCGCTCGCCATATATGCGCTCTTTGTCGGCCATCCAGGTTTCGAAGCGGCGACGCTGTTCGGCGGCGTCCGTCAATTCGCCGAAGCCGTTCGCCAACTCGACGCCGCAGACGTACAGCTCGAAGCGCTCGGCAACCGCCGGATCCTCTGCGCTTGGCCGGGCCAGCGCGGCTTCCGTTATCGGATACTCGCACAGGATCTCCGGGCGGTAGAGTCCCAGTCCCGGCTCAATCTTTTCGACCAGTACGCGGCTGAAAATATCCGACCACGTGTCGTCCTCGCCGATGCGAATGCCTTGGGCTTTTGCGAAGTCCGCAAGCTTCGCACGATCAACCGAAGTTGCACTCATTGTCTCGTGCAGCGGAATTTCGGCGAATTGGAAGAACGCCTGATAAAGCGTCGTCCAGTCGTAGCGCTTGGTGATGTCGCACGGCTTGCCGCGATATGACCACTCTGTGCGCCCCGTTGCCTCCGCGGCGATATCGAGGATCGCCTGGCAATCCGCCCACAGCGTCTCGTAGGGCTCGTTCGCCCGGTACCATTCGAGCATGGTGAACTCAGGCGAATGCAGGTTGCCCCGCTCCCGGTTGCGAAAGACTGGCGAGAAAGCAAAAATCTTCGTCTCGCCTGCCGCCAGGAGTTTCTTCATCGCGAACTCGGGCGAGGTGTGGAGATAGAGGTCCCGGCGCGACAGATCGGTTCCGATAAGCTCCGTCCTGAACGCATGAAGGTGTGTCTCGTTGCCGGGGGAAACCTGCAACAGGCCCGGTTCGACTTCGAGGAACCCTTGCGAAAGAAACCAACTCCTTATCGCGGACTTGATCCGGCCCCGGCCAATGAGAAAAGGCCTGCGGTCGGCATGGCGATCAGGTCTCCACCAGGAGGAAAGTTGCGACATGCTGACAAATTGAGGGTTAAGCACAGGGTTGCCGCACTTGGCGGCAACTGACTAAGCGGGTATGAGACGCGACAGAATCCCTGAAGGCTTCCGCCGGCCGGCCGCCCATGTGGCGGCCGTAGCGCATGAATTGAGATCGGAGACGTTACGTGGTGAAGGTTATTGCAAGCTCGGTTCGTAAAGGCAACGTGCTCGATCTCGATGGCAGGCTTGCCGTCGTGATGCATGCTGAAAACATCCATCCGGGCAAGGGCACTCCCGTAACCCACCTCGAAATGCGGCGCATCGCTGACGGCGTGAAGCTCGTCGAGCGTTACCGCACGACCGACCAGGTCGAGCGCGCCTATCTCGATGAAAAGGACTACAATTTCCTCTATGAGGACGATATGGGCTACAACTTCATGCAGCCCGAGACCTTCGACCAGATCACGATCCCTAAGGACGTCGTCGGCGACCAGGGCCAGTGGCTGCAGGAAGGCATGACGTGCCTCGTATCGCTGCATGAAGGCAACCCGATTTCGATCGAGCTGCCGCAGCGCGTGACGTTTGAAATTGTCGAGGCCGACCCCGTCGTCAAGGGCCAGACAGCATCGTCGTCCTATAAGCCCGCGAAGCTTTCGAACGGCGCCCGCGTGATGGTGCCGCCGCACATCGGCGCCGGTACGCGCGTCGTCGTCATGACGGCTGATGGCTCGTACGTCGAACGCGCGAAGGACTAATTCGACGGGCTCGGCCTATAGATATTAGGCCGCGTGAGACGTCAGTTGCTCCGCGCGTTGTGGTGCAACTTCTTCACACACGACTTTGAACTCTCCCAGATAGTGCTGGCCGAACGACGTGATCATGGCCACGTCGGCGGCGTCGCGTCCGCGCGCAATGACCACGCGGCCGGTTCTGGGCGCATTGTGGCGGGCGTCGAACGTCACCCAGTGATGATCGATGTAGGCTTCGAACCAGGCGCTGAAGTCCATCGGTGCGGGGTCGGGTGGCACGCCGATGTCGCCGAGGAAGCCGTTGACGTATGCCGCCGGGATGTTGAGGCAGCGGCAGAAGGCGATGGCGAGATGCGCGAAGTCGCGGCAGACGCCCGTTCCCTCCTTATAGGCTTCGGCTGCCGTGCGTGTTGAGCGGGCGGCCTGATAATCGAACTTGATGTGGTTGTGAACGAATTCGCAGATCGCTTTGACGCGCGCGTATCCGGGGGGAACGTTGCCGAAGAGCTGCCACGCGATCGGCGTCAGTTCGTCGGTCTCACAATAGCGACTGCCGCCCAAATAGTGCATCGCGTAGTTCGGAAGGTCGGGTATCGGAATTTCGCGGGCATTGAGCGGCGTCTCTTCGAGTACGCCGGGATCGCGAACAACGGCACGATAACTGAGCTTCAAAGGACCTGCGGGCGCGACGAGCCGCTGCGTCCGGTTTCCATAGAGATCAAGTCCGCGCTCGATAGGAATGTCCGGAACGTTCAGCGCGTTTTCGTAGATGATATCGCGGCGACGGCTCGGATGAACGTCGAGAAGCAATAGAAGCGGCGTCGGCGCATCAAGCTGCAAACCGATATCGTAACCAACGTGAATAAGCATATACGGCGCCTCGGCCCAACGGATGAGCCCGAAAAACGCGACGCTCGGCTCGAATGTTCCCGAAAGAGATGAAATCGCCCGGATTCGCGGGAATGCAGGTGTCCGATTGGGACGTGTGCCTATTAAAGCATCAGATGTCGAGTTTCAGCACTTTTACCGGTGATCCGAGGGGCTGAGCCGATGCGTTTGCGGGAACCACGACGAGACAGTCCGCACGCTGCAGGGATTTGATCAATCCGCTGTCCTGGCTTTTAAACGGCGTCACCCGGGGCGGTGATTCGCTTACATCCAATAGTCCGCGCATGTAGTGCTCGCGGGGGCCGTTGGCGGGGAGCGGTTCGGCGAGTACGGCATTCACCGCTTGGAATGGGGTTTCTCGCCCGAGCAGCCTACCGACGAGCGGCACGAGAAATACGCGCGCGCAGATGAGAGCGGAAACCGGATTTCCCGGAAGGCCCAGGCAGTGTTGCGTCCTGCCGCCTTGAACGCGCGATCCGAAGAACAGCGGCTTTCCGGGACGCATCGCAATTTTATAGAAATCCAGCTTGGCGCCCGCTTTTTCGAGGGCCGGGCGGACGAGATCGTGATCGCCGACTGACGCGCCTCCGCTCGTCACCAGAATGTCGGCGCCATCGGACGCGGCAATACGTTCGTCGAGAGATGCGAAGGTATCGCGCGCAATTCCGAGAAAGCGGGCCTCGGCGCCTGCGGCTTCCACGACGGCTGCGAGGCCGTAGGCATTGGAAGCGGAGATCTGGCCCGGTCCGAGGGGACTTCCCGGGGGCACAAGTTCGTCACCCGTCGAGAGGATGGCGATGACGGGCTTCCGAACGACCGGAAGCTCGGCATGACCCGAAGACGCGCTGATCAGCACGTCGCGCGCGGTCAGGCATCGTCCTTGTTCAAGAAGAATATCGTTCTTCCTGAAATCTTCGCCTTTGGGTCTGATGTTCGCGCCGCGGGCTGCGGTCTCGCGCACGGTGACCGCCGTTCCCGATGCGCCGACATTCTCCTGAATGACGACCGCGTCGGCGCCTTCGGGCACACGGCCGCCGGTGAAAATGCGCACGGCTTCGCCTTTGCCGAGCGTGCGCGTAAAGGGCCGGCCAGCGCCGGCCTCGCCGATCACGGTGAGGGAAGCGGGAACGCTCGCAACGTCATCCGCACGCACGGCGTAGCCGTCCATCGCTGAAGCATCGAACGGCGGATTGTCGAGTTTCGAAATGATGGGCGACGCAAGCGTGCGCCCTCGCGCCTGGAGCAGACTGACGTTCTCACTCTCGAGAGTTGTCACGACATCCAAAATGCGCTTCAGCGCCTCGGCGACCGGCAGCAGTGACATGGCGTCAGGCGCCTCCGGAATGCGAGTCTTTATTCATCGCGTTTTCTTCACGCGAACCGGTCTTCACTTCGCTTGAAAACGCTTTAGCCGGCACGGTAGGCACCCGACTTGCCGCCGTCCTTCGCGATGAGGCGCACGCCTTCGATGGTCATCGATTTATCGGCAGCTTTGAGCATGTCGTAGAGCGTCAGGCAGGCGACCGATACGGCCGTCAATGCCTCCATCTCGACGCCCGTTTGGCCCGAGACCTTTACCTCCGCCGATACGTGGACACCGGCTGGCTCCTCCGAGAGTTCGAAGTCGACGGTTGCCTTGGTGATCGCGAGCGGATGACAGAGCGGGATGAGTTCATGGGTGCGCTTGGCCGCCATGATGCCGGCGATGCGCGCGGTGCCGATCACGTCGCCCTTCTTCGCCTCGCCCTTCTTGATGAGTTCCAACGTGGCGGGCTGCATCGTGACAAAGCCTTCGGCCACCGCGCGGCGCGCGGTCGTCGCCTTTTCGGACACATCGACCATCCGGGCTTCGCCCTTTTCGTTGATGTGGGAGAGTTTGCTCATGCCACGGCCGCCGGCTGAAGCAAGGCTTTCGTCGCGGCGGTTACATCGGCTTGCCGCATCAGGCTTTCGCCGACCAGGAACGTGCCGACGCCGACTTTGGAGAGGCGCACGATATCGGCGTTCGTGAAGATACCGCTTTCGCCGACGACAATCCTGCCCGCCGGAATTCGGGGCGCGAGCGCTTCGGTCGTCTCGAGCTTCACCTCGAAGGTCTTGAGGTTGCGATTGTTGATGCCGATGAGGCGGCAATCGAGCTTCAGCGCTCGTTCCAATTCCTCCGCGTCGTGGACTTCGGCGATGGCATCCATGCCCCAGTCCTGCGCGGCGGCTGCGAGATCGTGGGCCGTCGCGTCGTCGACCTCTGCGAGGATGATCAAGATGCAGTCCGCTCCCCAGGCGCGGGCCTCGGCAACCTGGTAGGTGTCGATCATGAAGTCCTTGCGCAATACGGGGAGCGACGTCGCTTCGCGCGCTGCCGTCAAAAATTCGGGTGCGCCTTGAAAGGACGGCCGGTCGGTCAGGACCGAAAGGCAAGCGGCGCCGCCTGCTTCATAGGCTTTGGCGAGGGCGGGGGGATCGAAGTCGGCGCGGATCAGGCCTTTCGAGGGCGATGCCTTTTTGATCTCGGCGATCAGTGCAGGCTGCTTATTTTGAAGCTTCGCTTCGATGGCGCCGGCGAACGAGCGCACTTTGGGTGCCGAGCGTGCGTACTCGGCAATGACGCGCAGCGGCTTGAGCGTCTTGGCGCGCGCGACCTCTTCGCGCTTATAGGCGGTGATTTTGTCGAGGATGTCGGCCATCTCTTAAACTCGTTCGTTGGTGACGGCGACCAGCCGGTCGAGCGCGCGTGCGGCGCGGCCGCTATCGATGGACAATTCGGCTTTCGCGATGCCATCCGGCAGCCCGTCGGCCTTGCCGGCGACGATGAGGGCCGCTGCCGCATTCAGAACGACGATGTCGCGATAGGGGCCGGTTTCGCCCTGGAGAAGCGCGTGAATGGCGGCCGCGTTGGTTGCCGCGTCGCCGCCCTTCAGTGCCTCGATATTGCTGCGTGCGAGGCCCGCATCTTCGGGCGTCAGATCGAAGGCAAAGATATCGCCGTCCTTCAATTCGGCGACGTGGGTCACGCCGGTCGTCGTCAGTTCGTCCATGCCGTCGGCGCCGTGGACAACCCACGCATGAGTCGAGCCGAGCTTGCGCAGAACTTCGGCGATCGGTTCGACGAGCTTCCGTTCATAGACGCCAAGGACCTGACGCGTGACACGCGCCGGACTGCAGAGAGGTCCGAGCAGATTGAAGATCGTCCGGAGGCCGAGGTCTGCGCGGATCGGCGCCCAAGTCTTGAATGTCGGATGATAGAGCGGCGCCCAGAGGAAGCCCACTCCGGCGTCGGCGATCGCGCGTGAGACGACGACGGGCGGCACGTCGAGCTTGACGCCGAGTGCCGAAAGAACGTCGGACGCGCCGGAGAGCGAGGTCACGGCCCGGTTGCCATGCTTGGCGACGATCGCCCCGGCTCCGGCCGCAACGAATGTTGCCGCGGTCGAAATATTATAGGTGCCGCTGCTGTCGCCGCCGGTGCCCACAATGTCGATGGCCCCCGGAGGGGCATCGACCGTCGTCATTCGGCCGCGCATGAACTTGGCGGCGCCCGTGATTTCTTCCGTCGTTTCGCCGCGAACGCGAACGCCCATCAGAAACGCGCCCATCGCGACGGGAGGGGCGATGCCGGACATCAGAAGATCGAGCGCCTGCTGCATGCCGTCGTCGCCGAGGGTTTCCCCATCGGCGATACGGTTCATGAGTTGCTTCAGTTCGCGGGCCGGATTGGCAACGGTTGTGGTGGTTGTCACGGTGCTTGTCACGGTTCAGGCCGCCTTACGGCTTTTCGGCGTGAAGCCCGCAAGCGAAAGGAAATTGGCGAGGAGCGCGTGACCCTGCTCGGAGGCGATGCTTTCAGGATGGAACTGAACGCCGTGGACGGGGTGCGTCTTGTGCTGCAGCCCCATGATAATTCCATCGTCGGTTTCGGCCGTGACTTCCAGGCAGTCGGGAAGCGTCGCGCGGTCGACGATGAGCGAATGATAGCGCGTGATCTCGAAGCGTTTCGGCAGGTCCTTGAAGATGCCTTTGCCGGTGTTGGAAATCGTCGACAGTTTGCCGTGCATCGGAGCTGGGGCGCGAACGACGTTGCCGCCGTAGGCTTGTCCGATCGCCTGATGGCCGAGGCAGACGCCAAGCAGCGGGATCGTGGGACCGGCCTTCTTGATGAGGTCGAGGCAGACGCCCGCTTCGTTTGGCGTGCACGGGCCCGGCGACAGGACGATCGCTTGCGGCTTCTTCGCGAGCACTTCGTCGGCTGAAACCTTGTCGTTGCGAATGACGACGCTTTCGGCGCCCAGTTCACCCAGATAATGGACGAGATTGTAGGTGAAGCTATCGTAGTTATCGATCAGGATCAGCATATTGGCCCTTAGTCTGCCGGCGCGTTCATAGCGGACAACGCCCTTCTAGCAGACCCCAGACGCACCGCGACACGGAAAATATGGCCCCCAGACGGCTTGTTTCAACGCGGGACGGCGTTTCGGCGTTTCAGCTGCGGTCGCGCGGGGTGATAAAGGCCTCGAGGTGACCCGAGGCCGGCGTCAAATCGCGCCAGGTGACTTGCGGGAAGGTAAAGGTCGCGAGCGCGGCGGTCGGAAACTTATCTTCCAGACGCGATATCGACTTGGCGTCGCCAGTGCCCGCCAGCATCAGGGCGAGGCCGTGCATTCCCGGGTTGTGACCGATCATCAATACGCGTTTGATGCCGACGGGGACGGTCTTCAGGCGGGCTAATAAAGTGTCCGGGCCCGTTAGATACAACTGATCGTCGAACGTGACTTCGGCGTCTTTGACGGATGAAGAGATCAGCGACAGCGTCTCGCGGGTCCGCTTGGCGGGGGAGCAAAGGATCTGCTCGGGGGCGAAATGGAGTTCTTTCAGAACGCCTCCCATGACCGGCGCGGCGGCGCGCCCCCGGTCATTCAAGGCGCGGTCGAAATCGTCGATGTCCTTCGCGTCCCAGCTTGATTTCGCGTGGCGGAGGAGGGCAAGAGAAAGCATTGCGGCCTTGGGCTGGCGTTGCGGGACAAGGGGACCTTACAGCAGGTCATCGATGCCGTTAAGCGATAGGCCATAGATTCGCGCTGGCGCGATGACAAGGTCCATCCGCAATGGATTATCTACTGGCGCCGTTTTTTTGGATTCTTGCCCTTCTCATCAGCATCGTCTGGTGGGTTTTCACGCAACTTCTTTGGATCGTGCTGTGGCTGCTGCTGCCGGTGGCGGTCGTGGCGTTCATTGCGCTGCGTGTCGCCGAGCGGGTTCTCGGTCAGGAGACGGTCCGAGCGTGGGTGAAGGCGCGCAGTCAGAAATACGGGGTCGCGGCATCGAAACGTATACAGCGCGCGGCGTTCGCGCTCGGTGTCTTGCCGATCCGTGTGCTCTTCTGGTTACCGATCTACGCAGTTTGGCACAGTGTCATCAGCCTTCTGTGGCGGCCGAAATGGTCGCCATGGCAGCGGGCATGGGCAAAGCGCTGGCGCGCCGAGACGACGAAGGTTCGCTGAGCGGCGCCCGCCGCTTTACGATCGAGGGACGTTGGATGAGCGTGAGGCGAAGCGAACGGCTTCTTCGGCGGCGCGCACCACGGCTTTCGCCTTATTGATGCATTCCTGCTGTTCGTTTTCGGGGATGCTGTCGTGCACGATGCCAGCTCCCGCCTGCACATGGATCATGCCGTCCTTCAGGATCGCCGTGCGCAGAACGATGCAGGTGTCCATCTCGCCATTCGCCGAGAAATAACCGACGCAGCCCGCATATGGGCCGCGTTTCGCCTTTTCGAATTCGGCGATGATCTCCATGGCGCGCACCTTCGGCGCACCCGACACTGTTCCCGCGGGGAAGCCCGCCATCAGTGCGTCGATTGCATCGTGATTCTTTTCATCGAGCTTGCCGATCACATTCGAAACGATGTGCATGACGTGGCTGTAGCGCTCGATGACGAATTTATCGGTGACCGTGACGCTGCCGGGTTCCGAGACGCGTCCGACGTCGTTGCGGCCGAGGTCGAGCAGCATCAGATGCTCGGAGCGCTCCTTGGGATCGGCGAGGAGCTTGGCGGCCAACGCCTTGTCTTCCGCGTCGGTTGCGCCGCGCGGCGCGGTACCGGCGATGGGTCGGATGGTGACGACGCCGTCGCGGGCGCGGACGAGAATCTCGGGCGACGATCCGACGAGCTGGAAGTTGCCGAAATCGAGGTGGAACAGAAACGGCGACGGATTGAGCCGCCGCAACGCGCGATAAAGCGCGAATGAGGGAAGCGCAAACGGCGCGGAGAAACGCTGCGAAAGGACGACCTGAAAGATGTCGCCGGCTTTGATGTACTCCTTCGCCTTCGTGACCATCGCCATGTAGTCGGCGGGCGTGGTGTTCGATTGCGGCTCGGGGAGTGCAAGGGTTGGCTGAGGCGCTGAAGAGGCGAGCGGCAGCGGCGTCTCGAGAGCCTGGATAGCCTTCTCGATGCGCGCGAGCGCTTCGCCGTAGGCGTCGGCGGCGGAGACGTTCTCTCGCGGCCGGACCGGCGTCACGAGCGTCATCTCATCCTTGACGTTGTCGAAGATGAGCATCAGCGTCGGCCGGATCAGGATGGCGTCCGGAACGCCGAGAGCGTCCGGTTTCATCTCGGGCAGTTTTTCGATCAGCCGAACCGTGTCGTAGCCCATATAGCCGAAGATGCCGGCCGCCATCGGCGGCAAGGCCTCGGGCAGAGAAATCGCGCTATCGGCCAGAAGCTTGCGCAGCGATTCCAGCGCCGGGCTGTCGTCGAGCGCGAACGCATCGGGACTGGCGTCCGGAGTTCGATTGATTTCCGCCGTGTTGCCGTTCGCTCTCCAGATCAGGTCCGGCGCGAAGCCGATGACGGAGTAGCGTCCGCGCGCGGACCCGCCTTCGACCGATTCCAACAGGAAGCTCATGGCGCGACGCTCGCCGAGCTTCAGGTAGGCGGACACCGGCGTTTCGAGATCTGCGATGAGGCGCGTCCAGACGACCTGGGCCGTGCCGTCACCGTAGACTTTTGCGAACTGATCGATCGCGGGGAAGATATCCGCTCGTGTCGTGTCAGAATTGGCCGATGCCGGCGCTGCCGTTGAGGCGGTCACGTTGCTCTCACTCTTCGCTGAGGCCGAGAGCGGCATTCATTTCCGCCGTATTCACCGTGGTGCCGAGGCGCTTTTTGAGGGCCTCCGCATATTCGATCAGCGTCTGGTTCGCGAGCTCGGCATTGAGCTGACGCATCAACTGATCCGTTTCGGTGAGAGAGGCTTCGGGCGCCGCGATGACATCGGCGACGCGGTAGACGACCGCCGTAGTCTGGTCGGGCGAAGGACCATGGCCTGCTTTGCCCTTAGGCAGTGCGAACGCCTGTGCGACGACCGCTTCCGAAAGACTCTGAGGAATGGTCTTGCGCGTCAGCGGGTCGGTCTTCTCGACCTTGTTTTTCGCTTCGGCTTCGAGCGCCGTCATCGGCTCACCGGCGTTGACGCGTTCAACGAGCTTCTTGGCCAGCTCTTCGAGCAGGCGGTGACGCTCAGACGCGATGTAGTTGTCCTTTACCTGAGCCTTGACCGCGTCGAACGGCTTCTGCTTCGGGGCATCGTTGGAAAGGACGTTGACCCAGGCATATCCACCGTCCGAAAGCTCGATCGCCGAGTCGTCGGTGCTGCTGTCGGGAGCGAATGCGCGGGTGACGATCTTGCGGAGGTCGGGCGTTTCCATCACGGGCTTGCCCTCCGGCGAGAGGCCGGTTGCGTCCGTTGCCGGGATTTCCTTGAAGGTGAGCTTCGACGCCTCCGCGATCTCGGTCAATGTTTTGCCTGCGATGCGGTTGTCCTCGACTTCGTCGTGTTTGTTCTGCAGTTCGGACTTGGCTTTTTCAGTCGCGAGCTTATCGCGCACCTGATCCTTGACGTCGGCCAGTGTGCGATTGATGCCCGGATCGATCTGCGTGACGCGCAGGATGACCGTCGCGAAGCGGCCTTCGACGACGTCGGAATATTTGTCCTTTTCGAGCGAGAAGGCGACGTCCGCGATCTTCGGGTCGATCAGGGATTTCTTCGTCACCAGTCCGAGATCGACGTCGGTATCCTTGGCGCCGGCTTCCTTGGCTACGTCGCCGAAGGACTTCTTGCCGTCGCGGAGATCTTTCAGGGCCGCTTCCGCCGTCGCCTTGTCCTTGAAGGCGATCTGCTGAATGCGCCGCTCCTCGGGCTTGTTGTAGGTGTCCTTCGTCGCTTCGTAGGACTTCGCAATCTCTTCGTCGGTGATCGTGACGTGGTTCTTCAAGTCATCGACGCTGAGCGTCAGCACCTGCACCTTGCGGTACTCAGGCGTCATGTATTTCGCCTGGTCCTTGTCGTAGAGCTCCTTGAGCTTCTCGTCCGACGCATCGGCGACCGTGATAGCGTCCGGATCGATCTTGACCCATTCGATGACGCGCTTCTCGTCATTGTATGCGTGCATGAGGTCGAAGAGCGGTTTCGGCACGGTCTGGCCCGTCACGAACGATCTTATGATCGCGGCTCTCAGTTCATCCTTGCGGCGAAGGTTCAGGAAGCCGCGTTCGGTCATGCCGATCTGGCGAAGCAGGGCGTCGAAATTCTGCTTCGAGAATTTGCCGTCGATCTGGAAGTCGGGATCGGACTGGATGCCTTCGACGAGCGTCTGGTCGGACAGGGCGAGACCTAGCTGCTCGCCATGCGCCTCGACCGCTGCGCCGCTGATGAGCTGGGCCAAAACCTGTTTGTCGAGACCGAACGCGCGGCCCTGCTCAGCGGTGATTCGCTGGCGAGCCTGCTGCGAAACGCGGTCGAGTTCGTTCTGGTAGGCGCGGCGAAACTCTTCATCCGAGATGGCGGTGTTGCCCACATGGGCCACGGCTCCACGGCCCCAGCCGCGGAACACGTCATGGACGCCCCAGATGCCGAAGCTCAGCACGAGCAATCCGAACAGCAGCTTGGCGACCCGCGTCTGGGCGCCGCGTCTTAGAGCTTCGAGCATAGATAAAGACGTCCCGTTGATGGAAGCGTGACGCTGCCGCGGGAGGGCGTAAGGTCAACGAGCTTCGGATGACGAACCACCCCGCGAACGGGGCGATGGCGTGATATGAAGCGCAGGCCGTTTCGGATTGCAAGGGCGACCGGGATGAGGTTACGGAGTGTTCACGACGGCGGGCGCCCGAAAAGCGTGTTCGCGTCCGCAAAAAGAGGGACGGGATGGTGAATCATCGGCGCGAAATTCGGCCTCTGGTTGCTGGAAACTGGAAGATGAACGGCCTGAAGGCGAGCTTCGGCGAGGTTCAGGCCGTCGGTGACGCCCTTCTCGGGCCGCTGGGGTCCATCGCCGCCGATGTGATGATTGCCCCTCCTGCAACGCTTATCGCCGGATTCGCGTCAGGCCTCGGGGCGCGTCCGGTATTGCTGGCTGGGCAGGATTGTCACGCAAAAGCGAGCGGCGCTCATACCGGCGACATTTCAGCCGAGATGCTGAAGGACGCGGGCGCGTCGGCCGTTATCGTCGGCCATTCGGAGCGGCGTGCTGATCATGGCGAAACGAGCGAGCAGGTGAGGGCGAAGGCGGAAGCTGCGCACCGCGCTGGGCTCCTTGCGATTGTATGTATCGGCGAAACTCAGGAAGAGCGCGCCGCCGGTGCGACGCTCGATGTGGTGTCGCGGCAACTCAAGGGCTCGGTGCCCAAGGCATCGACGGCGGTCAATACGATTGTCGCCTATGAACCGGTCTGGGCGATCGGCACGGGGCTTACGCCGACGACCGACGATGTTAAAATCGTACATGCTGCCATTCGGAGCGATCTCTTAGATCTGATCGGACCGGAAGGCGCGCACATGCGGATTCTCTATGGCGGTTCGGTTAAGCCCGACAACGCGGCGACGCTAATGTCTGTTGAAAACGTCAATGGAGCGCTCGTCGGCGGCGCGAGCCTCAAGGCGAGCGATTTTCTCGCCATAGTTCGCGCATACGAGAATCCGTGATGCCTCTACCTTTTCGCCACACTGTCTCTCTGGCACTCGCGCCGCTTTTTTGCGCGCTGATTGGTGCTTCATTCAGTGCATGGGCGACGCAGCCTAAGGTCGATCCCGAGACATGCACGGCGCTCAGGCTGGAGCAGATCAAATTCCGCGCGTCGGGTATTCTCGACGACATGAGCAAAGGCCCGCAATGGGCGAAGGCCAATCTGCCGGCGGACCGGCTGCGCGAGATCGAGCATTTCATTCAACTCGACGAGCAGGTGAAATTCGGCTGTCGCGACGCCAAGCTTTCGCCTGAGGCGGAACGGGCGAGCGAGGCGGCGGCGCGCATCGAGATCAATTCCGACGCCGATCCGACCGTGCCTGTCGCGCACGATCCTCCGAAACCAGGGTCGGAGAAGGCAGGCCCGCCGAAATCGGCTTCGCCAGCGAAAAAGGACGCGCTCCAAAAGGAAGGCGCCCAGAAGGACGGGCCGAAAAAGGCGACGCACAAGAAAGCAAAGCCGCCTGAGCCGAAGGCCGAGAACGACAATCCTTCCAAGTCTGGGTCAGGGTCGGGGCCTGCCAAGCCCGCGAAATCGAAGATTTCTCAGGAAACACCGGCTCCCGCGCCGCCCGTCATCGTCCATGACGCCTATCGCGGGGCCCCCCGGCCAGCCGAGACGGCGTCCGAGACTCATCCGTCTTTCGTGCCGGAAATGTCGTTGCCGTCGTTCGGCTTCGGGGAGACGGTGGTTTTGCCGCACTCAGGACCCTGAGAGCCTGGGCCTTGAACCCGCTGAAAACCCTCCCGAAGTAAACCGGGTTAACGTTCCTGCTGAACGACCATTGCGAAAGGCCGGTCATCGGGGCTGGTTCATCGCGACAGGCTAGTGTATAGGCCCACGCTTGCTGGGCTTGCTGCCCGCTCAATCCGGATCGAAAATTTCATGGCCACCGTACTGCTCGTTATCCATTTGATGATCGCCGCGGCGCTTGTCGCTGTTGTGCTTTTGCAGAAATCCGAGGGCGGTGCGCTCGGTATAGGCGGCGGCGGTGGCGGTGGCTTTCTGACGGGTCGCGGAACGGCCAACCTGCTGACGCGGACGACTGCGGGCCTTGCAGCGGCTTTCTTCGCAACGAGCATTTTGCTGACGATCCTCGCCAATCACTCCGCTCCGCGCGGGTCGGTGTTCGATGGCGTGAAGGCTCCGGCCGGCGGAGCGCAGGCTCCGGCAGCCGGTGGGGAAGCCCCGAAGACAGAACCCGGACGTGGCGGCATCCTGGACAAGCTCGACGCGCCCCGTGCGCCACTCGTCCCCCAGAATCAGTAGTCGATAGTCAGGATTCATGTGCGCTACCGGGGCGTCAGGCCCCGGGCAGCTAGACCCCCGGCCTATTCCCTGCAAAAAAGGGGATAAATGGGGGAAGTGAAATGGCTCACATCAGTTCGAACCGGCGTGCCTCGCGTTTATCAGCGCTTGTCGTGGGCGCCGGTGCGCTTCTTCAGCTCGGCGGTTGCGGCGCTACTCTCGGCGATCTGACGACGGGGTCGGTCACCAATTATCAGGCTGCGAATTTGTTCGCGCCTGCCGGATACAGCATTTCGGCCAATGCGGACGGCAGCATTCACGTGACGGCGGCGGGCTCTCCGGGAACTCCGTCGGACCGGCTCGAGAAGATCGCGTTGGCGGCCGCTGCAGACTACGGCGCCGTACAGCATCAGAAGACATTCACCTCGACGCCCGCGCAGACGTCTTTCAAGTGCGGAAAGACGAAGATGAGCGAGAAGGGTCAACAGGTCACCATCAAGCCGACCGATCTGCGTGTCGTCTCGATCGACGTTACCTACGGTCGTGACGGTATTGCTCCGGCGGCGCGTGGCACGCGTGAGACCGCTGACGCGCTGAAAGCGCAACTTGCTTCCGAGACAGTGCCTCCGGACGTGCAGGCTGCTGCAACGCAAGAAGTCTCTCAGCAGTGCGGCAGGCCCCTTTAAGGCGCCGACTTCCGTCACGGTCTGAGCCTTGCGACGTTTTCGTTTGGTGAAGGTGCAAAAAAGCCGCTTCCGAATCCGGGGTCGGCTGTGCCAGAACCAAGGCCCATGCAGCGGTATATCTTCATCACCGGCGGCGTGGTCTCCTCCCTCGGCAAAGGCCTCGCGTCCGCAGCCCTTGGCGCGCTTCTCCAGGCGCGCGGCTATTCAGTACGGCTCAAGAAACTTGACCCGTACCTGAATGTCGATCCCGGGACCATGAGCCCCTATCAACACGGCGAAGTTTTCGTCACCGACGACGGTGCGGAGACTGACCTCGACCTTGGTCATTACGAGCGCTTCACCGGCGTTCCGGCGAAACAGTCGGACAACGTCACGACGGGGCGCATCTATCAGGACATTCTCGCCAAGGAACGGCGAGGCGATTATCTCGGCGGCACGGTGCAGGTCATTCCGCACGTTACCGACGCGATCAAGAACTTCGTGCTGTCGGGGAACGAGGATGTCGACTTCGTGCTGGTCGAGATCGGGGGCACGGTCGGCGACATCGAAGGCCTGCCGTTCTTCGAAGCCATCCGCCAGCTCGGCAACGAGCTTCCGCGCGGGGCATCCGTATTCATCCATCTGACGTTGATGCCGTACATTCCGTCGGCGGGTGAGCTCAAGACCAAGCCGACGCAGCATTCCGTCAAGGAGCTGCGCTCCATCGGCATTCAACCCGACATTCTACTGTGCCGGTCGGATCGCGAAATCCCGGTCGGAGAGCGCAAGAAGATCGCGCTGTTCTGCAACGTGCGCCCCGAGGCCGTCATCCAGGCGCTCGACGTTGCGTCGATCTACGATGTACCGCTCGCCTATCACCGCGAGGGGCTCGATCGCGAGGTGCTCGCCGCGTTCGGGATCACCGGCGCGCCGAAGCCCGACCTCATCCGCTGGGAAACGATCTCGCGCGGTATCGCGCAGCCCGAAGGCCAGGTGACGATCGCGATCGTCGGCAAATATACCGGTCTCAAGGACGCGTATAAGTCGTTGAACGAAGCTCTCGTTCACGGCGGTCTCGCCAATCGCGTCAAGGTCAAGCTCGAATGGATCGAGAGCGAAATCTTCGAGCGCGAGGATCCGGCGCCTTATCTCGAAGGCCTCAACGGCATTCTGGTGCCTGGCGGCTTCGGCGAGCGCGGCTCGGAAGGCAAGATCTTGGCCGCGAAGTTCGCGCGTGAGCGTCGCGTTCCCTATTTCGGAATTTGCTTCGGCATGCAGATGGCGTGTCTCGAAGCGGCGCGGAATCTGGCGGGCATCAAGGATGCAAGCTCGACCGAATTCGGTGAAACGAGCGAGCCTGTCGTCGCGATGATGACGGAGTGGATGCGCGGCAACGAACTCGAGCAGCGCCGTCAGGACGGTCAGCTTGGCGGCACGATGCGGCTCGGGGCTTACGATGCGTCGCTCGCCGAAGGCAGCCACATCGCCAAGATCTATAACTCGACGCACATCTCGGAGCGCCACCGTCACCGCTACGAGGTCAACATGCGCTATCGCGCCGATCTCGAACGCGCTGGGCTGAGATTCGCGGGCGTATCGCCGGACGGTCTCTTGCCCGAGACGATCGAGTATCCCGACCATCCGTGGTTCATCGGCGTGCAGTATCACCCCGAGCTGAAGTCACGGCCGTTCGATCCGCATCCGCTTTTCGCGAGCTTCATCGCGGCTGCAGTGGAGCAGTCGCGGCTCGTTTAATTTTTGGGCAAGCCGAGGCGCGAAACGCCTCGGCTTGTTTCGTCAGCGGGTTTCGCTGAACACCTCGAACGCAGCTGCCAGCGCGCGCGCTCCATTCAGCTGGGCTTCCGATTGCATTTTGGCGTCGGTCGCCGCGATGAGCAGAGCCACCGTGTTATTCGTGATTGCAATCTGGTTGCGCTCATAGCCCCGCCGCTGGAAGAAATTCGATGTCGGGATGTTCTTCCGCATGTCATCCGGCATCGTGACCATGTCGAAGCCTGAGCCGTCTCCCGTCAGGTTCATCATCTCGAGTTCGGCTGCCTTCAGCGGCTTCGCATATCCGAGGCGCTTTGCGTAGCTGACGGACGTCAGCAGCTTTTCGACCTGCAATAGCGGGCTGATGTCGATATCCAGAATGATCGCATGAACTCCGAGGCCCTTGGGAGTCTCGGCGAGCTTGGCGTGCTCGCTCCATTGGTTCGGCACGGTATGGCTGAACGCGATCATTTTTTTCAGCGTCGCGATTTTCTTCTGCAGCTCAGTGCGGCGTTCACCGTCCGCCGCTTCAGCTTTCTCACGGAGCGCTGCAACGAATTTATCACCGACCTCTGCAAGGAGTGAGATGCTGTTGGTTGCGAGCAGCTGGTTATAGCCGAGCGCGGTCGAGATCGCGCGTTCGTGTGGCAGGCCGTACTCCAGGCCTGCTTGAATGTCGTATCCGCCGTTTCCGGTGGACTCGAACGCGTAGATCTTCACGCATTGTTCCGGCGTCAGGCCGGCGGCCAATGCGAGCTGCGCATATGCGTGCCTGTATTGATCATCGCTCGCGGGACGTTCCGGCACAAAGTCGAAGTGCTCTTCGGCTTGCTTCAGGAAGTCCGCGACGACGGGCATATATTCTTCGCCGATGCGTCGCTGTTCCGGATCCTCCGGTTTCGGCGGGCCTGAGTAGACGGGCGGTTGCTCAAGAACGTAATCGTCGAGCGTCGTGCGTTCTTTCTTGCGCCGTTTGGCGGCCCGCTCGGCGCGCTTTTCCGCGATCGCCGCCCAGTAGGGACCCGCGACTACTTCGTAGGCTGCGCGCGCCTTCGTGTATTCGGCGAGTTTCTCGCGATACTCGGCAATCTTTTGAGTGAGATCGGCCGGCTGTGCCTGGGCGATGCTGGCCTCAGGCAGCGCGATCATGGTGACCGCCGATAACGCGCAAATGGTTGCACGCAAATGGCGAGCTAGAGCTGGCATCGAACATTTCATCGGAGATTTCCCCCTTTGCTTTGTGGTGTGCCCTCGTAACGCTGCAATCGCATGTCCCTCATAGTTAAGCGGGACCGGCCTTTTCTTATGTTCAAAGTGATCAATCTCTGGGGGTTTTTATGTTCAGTCGAGATTCACGAGCAGAGACGCGCGCGGACACTGCAAAATCGGGCGCAATACCAACACCGCCACCGCGGTTCTCTGGGCCAATCGGTGTCGTGTCCAATGCCGCGGCGCCGAGCTATCAGCCCGCTTCACCCGACAGGCCGACATCCATTCTCGGGCCCGATATTTCAATCTACGGCGAGCAGCTTATCCTGAAAACCAAAGGTTCGCTGCTGATACAAGGTCACATCGAAGGCGACGTACACGGAGAAACGGTTACCGTCGATGATGGCGCCCACGTTAAGGGTGTGATCACTGCACGCACAATCGCCATACAGGGCGGCGTAAAGGGCGAGCTCAAGGGTTCGAACGTCATTCTGCACGAACATTCCGTCGTCGAAGCGGACATCGTTCAGGAGCGGCTTACGGTCGCTGACGGCGCTCACTTCGAAGGTAGCGTCAAGAAGGCGAAGAACGCGAGCGAAGTGACGCCCGACCTATCGTAAACGGCATCGCCGCTGAAAACAAAAATCCCGGCGTCATGCGCCGGGATTCTGATGGCCTGCAAACGCGGATCCGCGCTTGGGTCCTTATGGTGTGGGCGTTGCCGGTGCGGACGTCGTCGTGGTCTCAGTCCGCACGTCGAGCCGGAGAACGTTCGTGTAAAGCAATAGGCCGAACACGACTGCGAAGACGATCGCGGTCGCGAGCGCGTTCAGCACGCGGTTCGAAAACGAGATAAGATTGCCGATCAGGTCCAACACGAAAACGATCGCTGCGCCGATCAGAACCGGCTCAATCCAAGGGTAGGTTTCAAATATTTGCATCTGGGTAGTCTCCACGAGCTTTTGTTATGTCGCTTGTGCGCGCGCGCCCCGAGTCGCGACTTGCAAATTTGGCTTAGCACGCGCAAAGCCGAGGAAAGCGACAAGCCACTGCGGAGGAAAGCTCCGGTATCCGACTGAAGCTTTGAAGGCACAGTCGTCCGTGCCCGAATGCATGCACGCGGAGAACGCCACTCAAAAATCGCGAGCTATCGGGGGGTGTTTCCAATTGAAATGATATAACAATTCGTCGTTTCGATCACGAAAAGTTTGAACCGCGTTAGTGAAAAGAGATTGGTAATTGAGGGGTTGTTTCAGTAACTACGTATGCAACAGGAGAAACCTGTAGAAATCCGTGGAGGACGCACATGAAAGTCTGGATGAAGCCTGCAGTTCGCGAGCAAGAAGTTGGTCTCGAAGTCACCAGCTATCTGCCGGCTGAGATCGACCTCATCTAACGAATTCAAACCTCCGGGTTTCTGAACGGCGGCCATCGGCCGCCGTTTTTGTTTGGGTACGGCCTGCCCAGGGGGGTCGCGGCCAGAGCCCAGCGACGCTATAAATCGCCCATGACCCAGCATGAAATCCTTAAGCCCGCCGCCCACGTCCGTGTTCGTGACGTGCTTTTCGCCAACGACGCGCCAATCGCGATATTGGCCGGGCCCTGTCAGATGGAAAGTCGCGCCCACGCGCTCGAGATGGCCGCAGGCTTGAGCGAAATAGCCCAAAAGCTCGGTTTCGGTCTCGTCTACAAGTCGTCCTTCGATAAGGCCAATCGCACGTCATTGACCGGCCGTCGTGGCATAGGGCTCGATGCCGCTCTGCCCGTTCTTGCTGAAATTCGCGAAAAATATCGGGTTCCGGTCGTAACCGACATCCATGAGGCCGGGCAGTGCGCTGCGGTGGCCGAAGTCGTCGATGTTCTGCAGATCCCGGCTTTCCTCTGCCGCCAGACCGATCTTTTGATTGCGGCGGCGAAGACAGGCCGGGTGGTGAAGATCAAGAAGGGGCAGTTTCTCGCGCCCTGGGACATGAAGAACGTCGTCGCCAAGGTGACGGGCTCCGGCAATCCGAACGTGCTCGTCACGGAGCGCGGCTCGAGCTTTGGATACAACACGCTCGTCGTCGACATGCGGGGCCTGCCGCAGATGGCCGAGACGGGGGCGCCGGTTATTTTCGACGCCACCCATGCGGTCCAGCAGCCGGGCGGGCAGGGAACGTCGTCAGGCGGCGATCGCCGCTTCGTGCCGGTGCTTGCTCGTGCGGCCGTTGCCGTCGGCGTCGCCGGGCTTTTCATCGAGACGCATCAGGATCCGGATAGGGCGCCTTCGGACGGGCCGAACATGGTCGCGCTCAAAGATTTCGAGGGGCTCGTATCGGAGCTGCAGGCGATCGATCAAGTCGTCAAACAGCGAAAGAGCGCGAGCCAGGCCTGACTCGCGCTCTTGTCGATAGACTCGTTTCTCGATTGAAGCTTCCGGGTTTGGGTTGATCCTGGTTCAGGCCGGGAGCTTCGGCATTTCCGACTTGTAGAGCGTGTATTCGACAGTAGGCTTCGTGAATTCATTTCAGTCCGTGCGCACGGACGGCAGTGCGTGGTCGTAGATCGCTCGACTTCACTTCTTCACTTCACTTCACTTCACTTCGCTTCGCACTCGCCAAGGCGCAATTCCGCTACCCGCATAGACGGCATCGTCGCTTCGCCGAGTGTATTTTTTGAGATTTCGACTTCTTAGCTGACGCGCCAGAGCTTCGCCGCCAGCGAGGCGACATGGGCGCGGCTCGTCAGAGCACCGAATTGAGCTTCCGTACCAACGCGAATGCCGGCGACGCAGGCATTGGGTTGGCAGAAGGCCGGGTGCGCTCTTCCGACGTTGATGGCTGCGATCGCCATCGACGTCATAAGCAGGCTCATTGTCGAAATGCAGGAGGCATAGGCAAGGGCACGCGAAACAAGTTCGTAGTGCATGGTCAACCTCACAAACGCGAGACAGAGATGACGACACTTCCACTTGCAGTTTGGCTTCGGGCCGGGGAGAGGCCGGCGTCGAGAGCCGATGCGTTGAGAGTATGTCAACCTTGGTTAAGGACGCGTTAAGGCTAACGACGCGTAAAGATTATTTTTGCCGTTCCTGAGATTTTCCGCACGCCATGCGCTGCCGTTCCTTAGCTTTTCATCTCGGCTCGAATGGCTCGCGCGATGGCGCCAGCCCGCTCGTCGATCAGCTGAGGGATCTCGCAAGCGATCGGGATGTTCGCCTGCTTTTCCTGGAAGGTGCGGATCTCCCATTTGTATTTTTCTTCCTTAGGAGAAAGCTGAGAGATCTCGCCTGCAGGAGCGTCCGTCGCGCCGAAATCGCCCGCGGGAGGAAGATCGATGCCTTCCTTCTCGATTTCCTTGGCGCGCTCGAGCTGGCGCTTATGAAAGCGCTCGATGCCCGACATGACGAGCTTGCGATCCTCGTTCGTCCGCGTGAGCACGGCGGAGAAAAGCTCCGTCAGCTTGGCGTCGTGGGTATCGGCGGGCAGGCCGGCCGCGAACTTCTTCACGGCGGCTTCGGCCTCGGGCTCCTTCACGCGGCGAGAAACGAGATATTGCGAGAGCTTTCTGATGGTCTCGTCCTTGCGCCACGTCGATGTGTCGGTGATCGTTGGGCCATCCCAAATCGTTGCGGCGGTCAACACCGGGACCTTGCGGTAAACGCAGGGCCATTCGGTTTTCTGAGGCTCAGCCTCATCAGCGAAAGCGGGAGCGGCCACCAGGGTGAAAGGCACCAGAGCAAGAGCTGTTGCGATCTGCAAGCCGGCGCGACGAAGAACATGTCCGATCATTTTCATTTCCAATCTCAAGCTGAGCCGCCGGGGCCGCCGCGCCGAGCGATCAACCCCTTGGACGGATTGTAGGCAAAAACCGCTGCCGCAAGGAAGACAACCGTGCAGCCAAGGACAACGGCGAGCGAGACCGTATCGACCTGTCCGTAAAGCCCGAAGCGGATCATTTCCACCGCATAGGTAAACGGGTTGAGACGGCAGATTTCGAAAAGCGCGGGGCTTGCCTCGCGAATGCGCCAGAGCGGGTACAAGGCAGACGAGGCGAAGAACATCGGGAAGATGACGAAGTTCATCACGCCGGCGAAGTTTTCGAGCTGCTTGATGACGGACGACATGAAGAGCGCGAGCGAGCCAAGCATCAGGCCGGCGAGGATGATCGCGGGAATGACCGTAATGTAGCCTGCAAAGGGCTGAATGAACCCGGGAATGGAGAAGAGCTGGGTGACGATGGGGTCCGTCATCTTGGGGATGACATCGCCCGCCCAACTCGGCGGATCGTAGAATGTGAAGAGCTTCACTTCGGTGATGGGCGGCGGCTGAATGCCCCAAAACCACGCAACGAGCATGAAGGCGTAGGCTTGCAGCAACGCGACCGAGACGCCTCCGAGAAGCTTCGACAGCAACAGGAACGACCGCGGGAAGGGGCTGACGAGAAGCGTGCGCATCGTGCCGGTTTCGCGGTCGTAGACCATCGAAAGCGACGATTGCATCGCGTTGAAAAGCAGGATCATCGCGATCAGGCCGGGTGCGATGTATTCCTCGTAAAGGACGTATGTCTCATACGGCGGAATAATCGAGACGCCGAGCGTCTGCCGGAAGCCCGCTGCAAAAATGAAGAGCCAGATCAGCGGGCGCACGAGTGCGGAAAGAAATCGCTCACGTTGATGCAGGTAGCGAAGGATTTCGCGCCGGACGATGCCGTTGAAGCAGGCCCAGTATCCCGAAACGCCAAGGCGATGGCGGGCCGCGGCGTCGCTTTCGCGATAGCCAAGGTTTTCCGATCCGGTCGTGACCGCTTGCGCTGCCATCAGGCGGCCTCCTCGATCGTGCTTTTCGTGCCGGTGACGCTGCGGAAGGCCTCGCGTACGCTCGACGTGCCTGTGAGCTTCAAGAGCTGGGGAACGGGTCCACTATAGAGAACGACACCCTTGTGAAGAATGACGACCTGGTCGGTGGGTAAGACCTCGTCCATCAGATGGGTTGCCCAGAGGACACCGAGGCGTTCCCGCGCAACGAGATCGCGCACAATTTTCATGACGGTTTCGCGCGAGCCGAGATCGAGTCCGACTGTAGCTTCGTCGAGCAGCAGAAGGTCGGGATGGTGCATCATCGAGCGGGCAATCTCGACGCGGCGGAGCTGGCCGCCTGAGAGCGCGCGAACTTTCTCGGAAGCGCGATCGTCGAGGCCGACGAGTGCGAGCGCCTGATGCGCGCGCTCGGTTGCCGTGCGTCCTGCAAAGCCGTGCAGCGCGGCGTGGTATTTGAGATTCTGCATCAGGGTCAGATCGATATCGAGCGTCCGGCTTTGGAAGACGACGCCGAGGCGCTGGAGTGCCTGCGACGGCCGTCTCCGAACATCGAAACCACGAATGGTTATCTCGCCGGTGACGTTGTCGTAGAGGCGCGTGATCAGCGAAAAGAGGGTCGACTTTCCCGCGCCGTTGAGACCGAGGAGCACGACGAATGCTCCTTGATCGACCGTCAACGAAACGCGGTCGAGGACCTTCCGGTCGCCGAAACTATGGCTGACGCCGTTGACGACGAGGGCCGGCGTCCTTTCAGCTTCAGTCTCGGCTGTCGATGCCATCGTCGTCATTGCCTTTCGTTTGCGCCTAGCGTTCACGCCGGTCGTCAGATCTTCGCAGCGGTCAATCCGGCGAGACTACGACGCCCCAGGGATAACGCCCGACCTTTATCGATTTGATCGCCTTTTGATTTGCAACGTCGATAACGGTCACATCGTTCGATGCGCCATTGGTCGTCAGCAAAAGTTTATCGTCCGGCGTGAAGTACATCTGCCAGACGCGCTGGCCAACAAGAATGTACTTCAGGACTTTGAAAGTCGCCGTATCGACGACAGCCACGCGGTTTGCCGGCCCGAGGGCGATGAACGCGAACTTGCCGTCCTTAGTGATGCGGATACCGACGGGCTGGATCGCTTCCTTTTCCACGCCCGGGATTTCAAAATTGATCTTGGTGATCAGCTTGCGGTCGGCCGGGTTGATGACCGCCACGGTGCCCCCGACCTCGGAGGAAACCCAGAGCTGCGTCTGTGCGGAGTTGAACATCGCGACGCGGGGACGGCTGTCGACCAGGACGTTATCGAATGTCTTGTGGTTCTCGGTGTCGATGAAGTGGGCCATATTCGTCGTTTCGGACGTGTTGACGAGCACCTTCCCATCTGGGCTCATGCCCATTCCCTCGGGTTCGACGCCGACGGGGATTTCGGTCAAGACCTTGGACGTTTCGATATCGACGACCGTTACGAGGTTGTCGTCTTCGTTGGCGATGTAGAGCCTTTTGCCGTCAGGGTGGAGCGTCAGCAGCTCGGGATCTGGGCCAGACGGAAGCGATTTGACGAATTCCAGCGTCTTGGCGTCGTAGACTTTGACGTCGTTGTCGTCGCTCGTGCAGACGATGACCCACTTGCCGTCTTTCGACATCACGATACCGCGCGGCCGCTGACCGATCTTCACCGTCTTGGTGACTTCGAGCTTGTCCGTGTCGATGACGGAGAGGCTGTTGTCCTTCTCGTTCGTTATGTAGGCCGTATAGGCGTTGGCGGCAGTCGCGCCGAACGATGTCATCGCTGCGGCAGCGACGAACACAGGCAATGGTTGAGCAAATCGGGACATTCTCGTCTCCAGAAGGAAGCGTCTAAAAGGTGTGAAGGTTCGCCGGGCCGGCGGAGCGGATCGGATCATTGTGTGTAGGCTTTGCACTTTGTCTCCGGTTTATCGATGCCGAGCGTGTCGAGCACGCTGAACTGATGAAGGAAGCCCTGCTGCGGCGAGACGCTGACGAGGTGCTTCGGCGTCGAAACGAGCAACGGCTGGCGGAATTGACCGTTCCAGGCGCGGAAGCTCGTGGCGACGCCCTTGAAGGCGGCGACGTCGAAGTTCGGCGAATGCATGTAATCATGCAGCGTTTTGAAGTCGCTCGTCTGCTTTCTAGATGCTGCTTCTCCAACCGCGCGCGTCGCGACCCATGCGTCGTAATCGATCGGGCGCATGATGCGGCCTGAGAGTTTCTTGAAGCGGTTCTGGAACTGAGTTCCGCCCCACAACTCGAGCGCCGGGTGCCAGCTCGACGGCACGAGACCTGCCGAGCCGACGATGGGGCGGGGAACCCATGTGCGATAGGGGAAATAGTCGGCAAACACTTCGTCTTCGTCGACGACCAAGACGACGTCGTGATCTTTGGCGCCCTGCATGAACTGCGGGATCTGCTGTTGAATTTGCTCGTAACCGCCATCGGCGCGGCGGTTGCCGGTATCGATCTTGAACTGGCGTTCCTCGACGATCTTGGCGCCGAATTTCTTCGCGGACCGGCGATAGGCGTCTGCGAGGAGCTGATCCTTGGGGCTCGGTCCGACGACGAGCAGCCAATTCGGCCAGCGTTTCCAAACGAGGTATTGAGTGAGTGCGTCGGCCAGCATCGTGCGGGTCGGCGCCGTGTGCATCACGTTGGGCCGGCAGTCTTCCTCGCGCAGCCGGTCGTCGGGATTGCCGACGTTGAAAATCTGTGCGGGCTTGCCCGCCAACGCATCGGACAACTTCAGCAAGGAATCCGGTTCGACGTCGGCGATGATGAAGGAATCGCCGCCTGCGAGCTTCTCGGTGGCGCCCTTGATCAATTCGTCGATGTCGCCCTCGAGCACGTCCATCGTGAACGTCTGGTTGAGGAAGCGGCCGGTCGTGTTGTTGTCGGCAATGCCGAGCTTGGCGCCGGCGATGCCGTCATCCGGGTTTGGCTGGTCGAGGAGCGATAGCGGCAGCTCTTTGGAGCGGTTCTCCTTAACGTAAAGAATTTTAATGTTTACGCCTAGAGGTTGTGCTGTCGGAATCGGAATGGGTGCCGGCTTAGGCGCCTCTTGCGCGCTGGGGTTTTCGGCGCGGACGGGGAGCGCAAAGGCTGCTGTAAGGGCGAGGGCCAGGCACGCCGCCTTCCAGTTCCTCTGGGCCGGGGAAGCGGTGGCGGGGCCGGTATCTGCGAAGGCCAATGTTCCAACTCCGATCAGCGTTTAGCCCGCGCCCACGATACGCGCGGCGTAAGTGTTACTATGTTACTAAAAGGGGCTGGCCGCCTCAGTTGTCAAGCTGGCGGCTCCCGCCTCGCGCGTTTGTGACCGGGCGTGCGTGGCAAAGCGGGCCGGAACCTCTTGCAATCATTGGGGGGAAGCGGGCACCTAAGGTTATGCGCTTCGGCCGGGCGCAAAATCCACCTTGAAGTCTGAGTTCGCTCAATAACTTGGAAATGACAGTCCATGCGCATGCTTAAGCGGTTCTTATGCCTTTTGGCACCGTTCCTTATGGCCGCCGTTCCTGCCAACGCTACGACGACGAAAGCAGCTGTCTTTCCATTCGATTTCCACGATGCGCAGCAGGATGGTGAGATCGTTCCCCAGTACAACCCGGAAGACCAGAGGCGCCTCAAGCTCGTCGCCGATGAACTGAAAGCGTTAATGGAGAAGGACGGGAAGTACGCGGTCATCGACCTCGCGCCGCACGCGAAGGAGATCGAGGCGGCTTCGCCGTTTCAGCAATGCAACGGCTGCGAAGTTCCGATTGCCAAGGAAGCGGGCGCAGATATCGCCGTCACCGGGTATGTCGACAAAATCTCGGATGCGCTGCTCAGCCTGCAGATCGTAGCTCGCGACACCAAAACCGGCGAGCTGACCAAAACAATGTCGGCGGCGATCAACGGCAATACGGACGAGCTCTGGCTGCATGGCGTCCGTTATCTCTGGCGAAACAGGTTCAACGTTGAGGCTCAGCCGAAATGACGAAGCACACCCGCCGTAGTGTTCTCGCGACAGGCTCGGCATTCGTCGCCGCAACGCTGTTGCCGCGGCTCGCCGTCGCTTCCGCTTCGGTGCCGGTCCGGCTGACGTCGGTCAAGTTCGGCTCGGTGAGCTGGCTGATCGATACGATCCGGTGGGAAGGCATCGACAAGAAGCACGATCTCAATTTGCAGGTCGTCGAGGTTTCGAACAATCAGGCGGCGCCGGTCGCGCTCCTCTCGCGCGCCGCGGACGTCATCGTCAGCGATTGGACGTGGGCGCTACGGCAGCGGGCGAAGGGCGGCGATCTCAAGTTCGCACCTTATTCGTCGGCGCTCGGGAGCGTCATGGTCCGCAAGGACGGTCCGATCAAATCGCTCGCCGATCTCGAGGGAAAAAAGATAGGCGTCGCCGGGACAGGCATCGACAAGAGCTGGATCTTGCTGCGCGCTTACTCGCGCAAGACACTCGGCAAAGACATTGCCAGCATTGCCGAGCCCGTCTTCGGGGCGGCTCCGCTGGTAACGGAAGAATTCAGGAACGGCCGCCTCGATGCGGTATTGAACTTCTGGACGTACGCAGCACGGCTTCGGGCGGAAGGCGCACAGCAACTGCTGACGATGGCCGACGTCGTCAAAGGTCTGGACGTCGCGCCGACGCCGCCGCTCGTCGGTTTCATCTGGTCGGAGAAGCAGGTCCGCGACAACGGCGTTCCGGTCGATAAGCTGCTCGCAGCAGTTGCCGATGCCAACCGCGTGCTGGCTTCGTCCGATGATGCCTGGCAGCGGCTTCGGCCATTGATCAAGCCGGCGTCGGACGCGGAACTGATCGCGATCCGGGATTACTACAGGTCGGGCATCACGGGATCGTGGGGAGTAGCGGAAACGGCGGCAGCAAAGAAGCTGACGGACCTTCTCATTGAACTCGGCGATACGGAACTCGTTGGCGATGGCACCCATTTCGACCAGAATCTTTTCCACACCTAAGCCGATCGCCGCGCCTTTGGGCTTTACGGCTGTGCTGGAGCGGCTCGCTTGGATGGCGGGCTCGCTCTTGGCGCTGGCCGTGCTTTGGCAGCTCATCGCGGTCTACGTTCAAAACAAATACCTGCCGACGCCGATCACTGTTTTCGACGTTCTATGGCGCGAGAGCGCGAGCGGCGATCTCTGGATCAATACGTCGGCCACTCTTGCCCGCGTCGCCGTTGCGTTCGTGGTTTCGATGTTCATTGGAACCGCGATTGGGCTGGCGCTGGGCCGCTTCAAGACGGCGGACAAGTTCTTCGACGCGTGGCTGATCCTGTTCCTCAATCTGCCGGCGCTCGTAACGATCACGCTTTGCTATATCTGGTTCGGCCTGACCGACATCGCCGCGATCACCGCCGTTGCGCTCAATAAAATTCCGAACGTCGCGGTGAACATGCGGGAAGGTGCGCGCAGCCTTTCCAAAGATCTCGACGAGATGGCGAAGATCTACAAATTCGGTTGGTGGAAGACGCTGCGCCACGTGACGCTGCCGCAACTTGCGCCGTTCTTCGCGGCATCGGCGCGTTCCGGGCTCTCGCTTGTCTGGAAGATTGTGCTCGTCGTCGAAGCGTTCGGGCGGTCGAGCGGAGTCGGTTATCGCTTGAGCATCGCTTTCCAGGAATTCGATGTCAGCACGATCCTGGCTTATGCGCTGGCTTTCATCCTGATCGTGCAGGCCATCGAATTTCTGCTGTTGCAACCGTTGCAGGCACGGGTGAGCGCATGGCGTCGTTGAACGTGGCGAACCGCGAAATTGTTAGCGGCGCGGCGCCGATCAGTGTTTCGGTTCACCGCAAGGTCTTTCCGCCCGTCGGCGATCGCCCCGCGCAACTGGTGCTGAAGGACATTTCGTTCGAGGTCTCGCCCCGGTCGTTCCTGGTCATCACCGGACCATCCGGATGCGGGAAGTCGACGTTGCTCAACATCATGGCGGGTCTCGACCGGGATTACGACGGCAGCGTCGATCTCGGGCCTGCGAGGGACCGCCTGGCGTTCATCTTTCAGACGCCCCGGCTCTTGCCGTGGCGCACGGTTTACGAAAACATTTCGCTCGCTCTCCCTGACGGCGATCCGAGGCAATCGCGGATTGCAGCCATGCTCGAACGCGTGGGGCTCGGGCAGGCCATGAATGCCTATCCGGAGCGGCTATCGCTCGGAATGCAGCGCCGTGCAGCGCTGGCTCGCGGTTTCATCCTGGAGCCGGAAATCCTGCTGATGGACGAGCCGTTTGTATCGCTCGACGAGCAGACCGCTCAGAGCCTACGGGACCTGTTGCTGGAACTTTGGCATAGCCATCCGACGACCGTGATTTTCGTTACCCACGACCGGACCGAGGCAATTCAGCTCGGAACGCGGATCTTGCGCTTGGCGCCCGGAAAGGCGAGTGTCATGCAGGATGTGACCATTGACCTGACCGAGGCGCAGCGCCATGACCGTGCTGCCGTGCTTGCGGAGCAGAACCGCATCTTCGCCGCCTAGAATGGCCGAGGGCGGACCAATCTCGGAATGACGGAATGATCGAAGGTTTGAGACGAGGCCGACCCGCCTTTCTCGCCAGTGTGACGAACGCGGACGAGGCGGAAATCGCGCTAGTGGGCGGCGCGGACATCATCGACTGCAAGGACCCGGCATCGGGCGCGCTCGGTGCGCTGCCCGCGTCGACCGTTCGGGATATCGTCAGCCGCGTCGGCGGTCGGCTTCCGGTCAGCGCAACGGTCGGCGACCTTCCGTCCGATCCCCAGGTTATGAGCGCGGCGGCGATCGCGATGGCCGAGACCGGCGTCGACGTCGTGAAGATCGGCTTCTTCGGAGACGAGGACCCGCGCGAGGCGATTTTGGCGGCTGGGGCCGCATGTTCCCCCCGGGCGCAGCTCGTTGCCGTGCTGATGGCGGATCGCGCTCCGGACTTCGACGTTCTGCCGGTGCTTCGGCGCGCGGGGTTCTCGGGCGTGATGCTCGATACCGCCGATAAGGCGGCCGGCAGTTTGACAACGGTTCTTTCCGTTCGCCAGTTGAGCCAATTCCTTCGCGTGGCGCGCGCTAACGATTTGTTCGCCGGACTCGCGGGATCTCTCAGGGAAAGCGATATCGCGGGGCTCACGGAGCTCGTACCCGATATGCTGGGGTTCCGCGGCGCGCTATGTCGGGCGGGGCGCAAAGGCGCCGTCGAAGCGGATCGCGTCGTTCAGGTGCGGCGCGCAATCGATCAGGCTCGGCTCGCAAGGGTATCATCGGAGACGTCAGCAGCATGAAAGATAAGAAGCCTGCAAAGGCCGACGACACTGGTTCAGTGGCACTGAAGAAGGCAGCTGCAGACGTGCGTGAGCTTGGCGATTCCATCTTCGTTCGTGACTTCGTCGTCGATTGCAACGTCGGCGTCTATGCCGAAGAGCAGGGCGTGACGCAGAAGGTTCGCTTCACGGTCGAAGCGCGTTTGGACAAGGACGTCTTCAGCGTCGAAGACGAGATGGCGGAAGTTCCGTCCTATGCCGACATCATCGATATGATCGTTGCCCTCGCGCGCGGCGGCCACATCAATCTCGTCGAGACATTTGCAGAGCGCATTGCGGCGCAGGTGCTCGCGGACAGGCGTGTCGTTGCAGTTCGCGTCGTTCTCGAGAAGCTCGAGCGAGGGCCGTTGAGAGGCGTCGAGATCATTCGGCCGGCGACGAGGGCCGCCGCGCGCGAGTTCGGGCGTGGCTGAGAGCCGCAAAAACGGCATTCGCCCGCTCGTCATCAAAGTCGGCGGGAGCCTTGCCGAGACCGGACGTCTCGGCGGGACGCTGGCGATGCTCAGCGCGGCGCAGATACCGATCGTCATCGTGCCCGGCGGCGGCCCGTTTGCCGAAGCCGTGCGCAGTTTGCAGCGTGAGATCAGATTCAACGACGTGGTGGCTCATCGCCTTGCCATGCTCGCCATGGAGCAGATGGCGGAATGGATCGTTTCCGAGCGGTTCGGTTTGAAAGTCGCTCGCTCGATCGATGAAATCTCCGACTGCATCATGGATGGACAAATTCCCGTCTGGGCGCCGCTTCGCATGATCGGCGACGACGAGACGATCTCCGCCAACTGGTCGGTCACGTCGGATAGTCTTTCGGTGCGTCTCGCCGAACTTTTGGGTGCGCGGCTTATTCTTCTGAAGTCCGTCGACGTTGCGGATGATCTTTCTGCTGAGGACCTTGCCCGGCAAGGCGTGGTCGACGGGTTTTTTCCCGAGATCGTTGCGCGGGCGGGAGTTTCGTGGTCCATTTTCGGGCCGGCGGGCGATGCGGCGCTGGCCGCGATCCTTGCCGGCGAAGGAGCCGACTGATGCCGCGTATCGTCGAAACGATCGTGACGACCTTCAACGCCGAAGGCGAGGCGCATATCGCTCCTCTTGGACTGATCGATGACGGGACGTATTGGATCATTGCGCCGTTCCGGCCGTCGACTACGCTCGACAATCTCCGCATCAATCCAGTCGCGGCGGCGAGCCATACGGACGACGTTCGCGTTTTCGCGGGGGCGGTGACGGGACGCAAGATTTGGCCGCTGCTGCCGACGCGAACCATCAAAGGCGACAGGCTCGCAGATTGCGTCTCGCATTGGGAACTGAAGGTCGAGAAGATTATCGAGGATGAGCAGAGGCCGCGGTTTCTATGCTCCATCGTGGACGAGGAAACGCATAAGGCGTGGCAGGGCTTCAATCGCGCGCAGGCGGCGGTCATCGAACTCGCCGTGCTGACGACCCGGCTCAACATGCTGCCGCCGGAGAAGATCGAAAGCGAATTGAAATATCTCGAAATCGCAATTTCGAAGACCGCCGGCCCGCGCGAAGAAGAGGCATGGGAATGGCTGATGGAAAAGGTTTCGGCGTGGCGTCAGGCACGGTTCGACAAGTCGACCTCATGAAGCCCGACGGCGACGCCAAAGGCGCGTTCATAAAGGCTTTTGCCGACGCCATCGAGAACGCATCCTTCGTGAAGCTCACGCTCGGAAAATTTCGCGGCAAGGGCGAAGCGAGCAAAGCGATTGCGACGGTCGTGACGCTCAAGGATGTCCCGCATCTGAAGCTCGTCACGAGCTTTCAGCGCAAAGACGAAACGAAGACCTACAAGATCGACGAGGGCTTGCGCGCTATCGGTTCGTCGATCGGCGAAACGTATATGAGCGCCACGCTCTTTTCGACAGCGCGGGACGTTCGCCTCGACTACAGCCGCAAGGGTGTTCCGCATTTGGCGAGCGGAAAGGCAACGTTGAAAGCAGCCGAGCCCGCGTCGCACGATCGCAAGAAGGCATATCTTGTTCCGCCCGACCGGCCGTATCTCAAGGCTCTGCAGGTGGCGGACGGCGAGGGCCGTATCAAGCCGTCGATGCAGGGAAAGTATCGTCAGATCTGCCGGTTCATCGAGATTGCGGACGATCTGATCAAGGAAAGCGATCTTAAAAAAGATGCGCCTTTAAAGATTGTCGATATCGGTTCCGGCAAAGGATATCTGACCTTCGCGTTCTACGATTATTTGACGACGCAACTTGGCTACAGTTGCGAGATGGCCGGTATCGAGATGCGCGCCGAGCTCGTTGAATTCTGCAATGGGCTTACGCGGGAACTTGGTTTCGGCGGATTGAATTTTGTTGCTGAAGAAGCGTCGCGGATCTCGCGCGCCGGCATCGATATCATCATCGCACTGCATGCTTGCGATACGGCGACGGATGATGCGATGGCGCTCGGCGTTCACGCAAATGCCTCGCTCATTATGTCAGCACCCTGCTGCCAGCATGAAATTGCGCCGCAGATCAAAGACACTGGCGAAGGCTTGCTCGGGCTCATAAAATATCCGCTGCTGAAGCAACGCCAAGCGGATCTCGTGACGGATGCAGCGCGATCGCTGCTGCTTGAATCGTCAGGCTACAAAGTCAAGTTGATCGAGTTCGTTTCGACTGAACACACGTCAAAGAATATTCTGATTGCGGCAGTCAGATCTTCTCACGTGGATAGGGTATCGGCGCGCGAACAGTATCAGGCGTTGAAGAGTACTACCGGTTTTTCAACGCAACATCTCGAGTCACAACTCAAGGATGTCGAGTAGTCTCGCTGCGATTTTATTGCACGCCTCATTTGTTGCTCACTGACGTGGAAAGCGTATAGAGGGAACTCATCCGGGCTTCATATGTTTGATGCTCGGGACCCCCAGAGTGAATTCATGAAAAGAAGGCAGAACTCGATGATTGACGTCTCCCGTATCGTACGGCTCGCTTCGGCCGTTGCCGCTATCGGTGTGGCCATGGCACTTCCTGCAAGCGCGCGCGACGATATCCGCGAAGATCCGGCGGTCGTTGCGGAGAGGCTGCAGCACATGGGCTTCGTCGAATGGCGCAAGCTCCGCTGGTCGCATGGCTATTGGAAGGTCGATGACGCGAAGCGTGCGAACGGTCACGTTTACGATCTGGAACTCGAGAGCGGTTCCTTCGACCTCGTGCGGCTCCGTCGCGAACGCGGCTGAGACATTCGCCACTGAGTTTTTTCGGCCGCAACGGTATCCGTTGCGGCCGAATTTATTTGTGCAGAAGAAGTGCGACGGCGACGGCTGGTGCGCAGCGAGTCGCCCACTCTCGCTGATCGTCGCGGGCATCAATGAGCGTGCCGAATGCGTATGCGGGAAGCTGCAACCGGTCGGCAATTTTTTCAGCGTGCGATGCGCCGATGCCGGCGAGCACGACGGAGCGCACTTCGCCGCGAGGACGCGACAGGACCTGCAATACGCCGTCGTGAATCGATCGCAATTGGCGTTCGGAGACATAGGCGGCAGAAACCTGCCACGTCGGCAGGTGGCGCATTTCGACGTCGCGTCCGAATCCGCGGGCAAAGCGGACGAGACTTTCTTCCTGGGTTTTTCCGCGCCCATCGGCCGTTGGATGCTGGTCGACGTCATCGGGCAGATCACCGAGGATGCGGCGCACGTCGGCCATCGTCGCGAAGCCATCGCGGGCCAAGCCCTGCCACTGGCCCGCCAGTGGCGCGCGGTTCGTGATCGATGCAACGGAGGTTCGCGTCAGTCCCGTATAGACCAGCTCGCCTGTCTGCAGACGTTCGGCGTCGGTGAGGCCTAACGGGCGATCACACGCAATGATGTCGGTCGTCGTCGATCCCATGTCGATGAGCAGGGACTTCGGGCGGAGGCGGGCGACGAGTTCGGCGGTTGCGATGAAATTGGCCGACGCGACGGACAGCGGATCACCGATTGCCGCTTGCGGCGCGGCGAAGCCTTTGAGGCCCATGAAAAAGCGAAGCTCGCCCTCAAGGCGCTCGCGCAGTCTTTCAACGAGCGCCAGAACACCCGTCTCGCGGCTTTCGAAAATCTCGGTCAGCTCGCCCGTCATCGTGATGGCGCAGAGGCTATGGCCTTCAACGATCGTGGCGGCGTCCTGGAGGGCTTGGTCGAACCGATCCAAACCTTCCCAAAGCGGGCAGGGGATCTGGCGCACGGAGACGACGCGGCGGTCCTCCACGCGCGCGACCTTGAGGTGCGCGCCGCCAACATCCAAGCCGATTGTGACCTTCGTCATTTGGGCCTTCGCTTCAACATCGTTGCTCGTGATACACTGAGAGCCCGAGGAGGCAAGCAGTGGACGTAATTCCGGTTATCGATGTCGCGCACGGACAGGTCGTTCGTGCGGTCAAGGGGGAGCGTTCGGCTTATCGGCCCATCGAAACGCCGATTGCTGCGTCGTCGGACCCTGTAGATCTGGCGCGTGGCCTCGCCAAGCTTTTTACGTTCCGTAGGCTTTACTTAGCCGATCTCGACGGCATCGAGGGCCGGGGGCGCGACAAGCACCTCGTTCAGGCGCTTAGCCATGCTCTGCCCGGTGTCGAGATCTGGATCGACGCCGGAACGGGATCGCGAGGAGCTGCGCGCGCTGTGCTTGCCGCGCCTGTCTCAACACTTGTCGTCGGATCTGAAAGCGTCGAGACGGCGCGCGTCTGGAGCGACATCGCCGCCGAAGCGCCGGGGCGCACGATCCTGTCTCTCGATTTCAGGCACGATGAATTCATGGGGCCGGAAACGCTGCTGACCGATTCGTCGCTTTGGCCCTCGCGGGTCATCGTCATGACGCTCGACCGCGTTGGCGCGAACGCGGGACCGGATTTCCAAAAGCTCAAGGATATCGTGTCGCGCGCTGGCGCACGCCGCGTCTATGCGGCTGGGGGTGTTCGAAATCGCGAAGATCTCGACGCGCTCCGAAAGATCGGCGTCAAAGGTGCGCTCGTCTCTTCGGCGTTGCATTCGGGAAAAATTTCGGCCGGCGACCTCAAGGAAGTCGCCGGCCGGTGATGTCCAGTCCAGAATTGGCAGCAGCCGCTCAATCCGAGTTTGAAGCCAAGTTGCGGCCTTGGCTTCGGCTCAGTTGTCAACCGCTGTAACGGCCGGAGAGCAGTCTACCCAATCGCTGCAGCAGACCCCCCTTCATGGGAGGGGCAGTATTATTTTTGTTTTCTACCTGCTGAGGACGGTTTCCGCTTCAAGTCTTAGCGCCGAACGGATGCTGTGCCGAGTTACGCTGTGCGGTTGCTTCAGCAGCCGTCGGCTTGCCAGCAACTGCGCGTGCGATCGATTCCTTCACAGCGCGGTAGTTGTAGTCTTGGATCTTGGCGTCGTCGGCAGCTTCCCAGTGGATGAACACGCCAACGCAAACGAAAACGTCATCAGCTTCTGCAGCCGGGATAACGCCTTCAGCGACCGAGTCCTGAACAGCCTTTGCGACGCCGTACTGAGCGGGTCCGAACATCTGAACGGCCTGACGGGCGTCCTTGATCGTGACCTTGTTGTAAAGGATCGTGTTCGGCTTGCAGGGGAGGTTCGGCGCAATGACGGCGAGCAGCGTCGTGAAGCCGTCTTTGTTGTTCGTCAGGGCGTTGCAGAAAGCCGTCTCAGCAGCCGAACCGCGCGGTCCGATGATGAGGTCGATGTGAGCGACTTCGTTGCCGTCGCCGACGAGCGACTCGCCGACCATGACTTTGTTGATTTTGGCCATTAGGGGGGTTCCTCCCACGAAATAAACGATATGAGCACCAACGCACCCCCGTCAAAAGCCGGGAATTCGCTGTGTTGCTCTGGCGATGAATATCCAAGCACGTCGGCGCCCTGGTGTCATGAGTACCAGCGTCAGGCACAATGGATCGGCCCGCAGCGAGTGCGGACACGGCGCCTGTATTGCCCTAGGTCAACGAACGAGACAAGCCCTTAAAAGGGGGCGCGGCGGCATTCAGGAGTGTTTCCGCTCGATTAATGCGTCGGCGAAAAGGGTGGTGACTACAAAATCGGCAGTCGTACCCGGATTGAGACGGCTCTGTTTCAACTTTGCGTCAAAATCCAGAAGGGCGGACAGCGATTTCGCAGTTGCAACAGGAAACCAACTCGACTTCAGCGCGTGTGCTTCGCGCTGCACATCGACAGCGGTTTCGAGTCCGTATTTCCGCGTGATGTGTGTGTCGGGGAACTCGGCCAGCAAAGACATATGCAACGTTGTTATCGCGAGGGCCGGATCGGATCCAGGCGCGGCGCGCGCGGCGTGGAGGACGGGCAAAGCGAAATCGAAAACATCTGCGAAGACGTTCACGTAGGCGTTCGCGATGCGATCGCGTTCGGCGGCGAGGTGCATTGCAGCAATGAGCGTGAGCCGGTTTGCATCGGCGCGAACGTCGCCCTCACCGACTGCGCCGAGTCCAGCGGGATTGGCGATGCGGATTGCTTCGAACGCATCCTCTGCGTCCGCTACATCGAGGGCTGAAAGAATGTTGCCGAGGCGGCGGCGCAGACCGACATCGAACGTCGTCTCGCTCGCCGCTTTCGCGAGCGGTGCGCAGAGAAGCACGATGCCGAGGTTGGTATTCATGCCCGTCGCGGCAACGCTTGCTTCAGTTGCGCGGAGGATGCGTTTGCCGACGCTCAATGCGGGATCGGCAATCGGACCGGCCGCGGCTTTCGCGGCCTGCTCGAAGTGGAGCACCTCCATGCCGTGCCCGGCGGAATGGCGGTGAACATTGCCGGGCTTCAACGCACTGAGTTCGGCGTAGCAAGCGTCGAGGAAGGCCGCGGTTATTTCGGCCGGTTGACGCGCGCCCCTCATGATTCAAGAGCGACGGGAATACCCGAGGCCGCGCGGTGCGCGAGAACGGTTTTCAAGAAGTCTTCGGCGATGGCCCATGCGATGTTGACGTCGGCCACGCCTTGCAGGCCGCGCCATGCGGGATTGGAATTGACTTCCAACACCTGCAGTTCGCCATCCGCCGTTCGAATGAGATCGATGCCGGCGTAATCTGCATCGACGGCGCGCATTGCGGCCATCGAGACGTTGACCATCTCGGCGTCGGGAAGATGGACGCGGGCCTTGCCGCCCTGATGAATGTTCGTCACCCAATTGGTCCCTCGGCGGGTCATCGCCGCGACGACGCGATGCCTCGTCGCAAGAACGCGCCAGTCTTCGTAGAGGCCATCCTTCGGCGGGACGTAATCCTGCATGTAGTACATCTGATCGACGGTCTCGGGCGCAGGCAGCTCGCTCTGCTGTTCGATCCTGCCGATGCCCTTGCCCTGACTGCCGAAGAGCGGCTTCACGACCAGCGGCCGGTCGAGCCCTTCGGTATATTCGAGCGCATGAGGAAGCGTTTCGCAGACGCGCGTGCGCGGAGTCGGAATACCGTTCTTGTGCAGAAGAAACGTGGTTTGTGATTTATCAACGCAGCGCTCGATGGCGCGCGCATCGTTCCAGATGCGCACGCCGCTTTCGCGCAGCGCATGCAAGAGGCCCAACCGAAACGTAATTTGCTCGAGCGTTCCAGCAGAGATCGAGCGGACGAAAACGCCGTCCGGCAAGCGGCCTTTGAATCCCGGAATATCGATGCCGCTTTCGAGCCCGGTATCGAAGGCGCAATGGGGAAGCGAGGAAACCGTGACGCGCGCGCCCATGGCTTCGAGTGAGCGCACGATGCGGCGCGCGTGCCATTCGCCCCGCCCTTCCTCAATCAGAAGGGCGAGGTGAAGACCATTGCCTGGGCCTGGCAAAGGATCAGGCTTGATTTCAGCGGAAGCTCGCATCGACGATCTCCGGCGCCAGCTCGCCTGCGCGGAAGGAATTGCCGGTCTCGACGTTCGAGACGATCACCTGAGCGGGTGAGAACAGCATCGGGTCGATCTTATAGAAGTCGCCGTTAACGTCGGCGAAGATCTCGGCGAACGGTTTGCCATAGGCGCCGCACGTGCTGGACGGGAGATTCTCCGCAAGCCGCTTCGCATCGGTGTCGGGACCTTTGACGAAGAGATGGATGCGGCCGCCATAGATGATCGCGTCGTTGGTGCGCCCCATCGCCTTGACGAAATCGGGAACCGGCGGCGCGATCGGCGTCGTACCTGTGCCGTCGAGGATGTTTTCGAGAGGGAAGTGCAGGGCGTGGGCTTTGTGGATTGCGACCTCGAGCACGCGGGCTGCGATCTGGACAGTGCCAGCGAGGCTCCAGGTCGTCGCGTACATGATGGTCAAGCCGGCCGGATCGATGCCGCAGCTGGTCGACAGTTTCGCGATGACTGCCGACGGCGGCGCCTTATCGCCCTCGATGACGAGCGTCGCCTGCGGGTGGTGGTCGACGTAGCCGAGTTCTTTGTACAGGTCTTCGACGCGCGACAGCGCGCGTGCCGGTCCGGAGCCGAGCGCGAAGAAGCCCGAAGCTTCGTCGCTGATCGTCCAGCCGGCGTACTGGCTGGCGAGGCAGGCAATGACCGGATTGTTCGAGGAGACGACAACGCCGAGCGGCCAATTCTGAAGGCCGGACGATTGCGTGAATGCGACGGTGCCGAGCCCGCCCATGCAGACTTCGCCGAGACGGCGGCCGGCTTCGAGGCCTCCGACGACGTTCGCGCCCATGTCGATAAGGCGTTCGCCGAGGCTGCCTTTCGAGACGGAGATGCGGAGTGCGTCGGCGTCTGCCACGATGTCGTCGACGAGCTTCGCGGCGCGTGCCGAGACGCTAGGCTGCTTTAGCATTGGGAACTCCGGGTCAGGATTTGGCGTGTTCGTATATCAGGTCTTCGAGTTCCGCCAAGCGGGCGCGGGCGAGCGCTTCTGCCGCATCGGCCGTTGGGGCCTCGGCGAAGACGGTCGCTAGGGGTGCGCCAGCGGGGATGAACGTTCCCGGGGGGCCGCGGTCGGCGCTCCAGTCGGGCCACGGAATATCATTAAGAAGGATAGGCCCGCGGTCGGCGTGCAGGATGGCCATCGCGATTGCTGAACGGTTGACTTTAATATCGGGAAAACGGGGCATTATGCCTTCGCCAAGCCCCATGGCGATATGCGCGCGAAACAGGAAGCCGGCTTCGTCGTCCAGAACGTCGAGAGAGGCACCCGGCCGAGGATTGACTTCGAGAAGGTATGGGGTGCCATTTTTGACGACAAAATCCAGCGACGCCATACCTTTCAGTTGCAGGGCACTGCTCACGTCCGTGGCTGCGTCAACGATGCGGCGGCGCACATCTGGATCGATGGGCGGCAAGGACACGGCACCCCCAAAACGATAGGGCTGCTCAGGCGACGGCGAGGTCCATTGTCGTGTCAGAGCAAGCACAGAGTTTGGTGCGGAAAGGAATACTCCGGACACGGAAATCCGGTCGCCATCGAGCAATTTTTGGAAATAGCGGCGCGGTTTGGCTCGCTGAAGACCGACGCACGTGCGGATATGCCGGCCGCCGCTGCCGCCGACGCGCTTCGAGATCCAGCCGGTCGGATCGGCGGGGGGAGACGTTCGCGTTTCGGGATGCGCGATACCCAGCTTGTCGAGAACACCGAAGAAGCTCTGCGGGTCCTTGCAAACTTTATAAGTCGCGGCGTCGGAGCCGAGCAGCTTGAACCGGCTTGCGAGGGCGGCGACGAGGCGAGGCTTATCCTCGAATCCCGAACCCAGGACGAGGCCGATCGGGGTGGATCGCGCCGATTGCGAAAGATCCGTCAACGCCGCGATGATAGGCTTCGTGCGGAAGCCGGTTTGCATAACGCCGTCGAGAACGCGAAAGTCCTCGGCGGCGTGTTGTGTGTCGAGATCGCCGAAAGCATCGGCGACGAGCGGTCTATAGCCGGCACGCCGGGCGGATTGCGCGAGGCTCCGCCCGGAAAATGCGGCGATGAGAACCGTTTCGCCGCTCACCGTTTCTCTCCGGCTTCAGACCTCAAGCCAGTCCGACGAGTTTCTTCGCGAAGGTGTAGGCGTCGCGGAAATCGAGCACCAGCGGCTTGTCGGAATCGATCATCTGCTTGAAGAGGCCGGATTCGCACTTGTACTTGATGTCGCCGATAGCGAGCGGACCGACGCCGAGCGCGTCGCATCCGGGGAGCTTTTCGCCGTTCATGAAAAGCTCCATGCCTTCGACGCCTGCGGGCGGCACGGCGTTGACGTCGGCGATGACCTTCAGGTTCTTGGCGAGGGCTTTATGCTCCTTCGAGACGACCTGAACGCCGGCTGCAGCAGCTGCAAAGATCACGTCAGCGTTGGCGATGATCTCAGCCTTCTGCGCGTCGGTTTCGCCGGGGACGGCCTTCAGGTTGACGCCGAAGCGGGCCTTCGAAACTTCGGCGCTCTTGATGACGCGCTCAACGCCGCGGTGGGCGACGAGCTGGACGTCGGCGCCTTCGAGAGCCGAGATGATAGAGGAAGCAAATCCGACGACGCCGGTCGCGCCGAAGACTGCAACCTTCACACCCTTCCAGTCTTTATTGAACTTGTCCTTCAGGAGCTTCTCGACGCAGGCGACCATTGCGGCCGCGGTCGTGAACGAGCCTGCCGGGTCGGCGAAAACCGAGCATTCGAACGGCGGGACCATCGCCTTCTTCGCTGCATCGAGCATGTCGAGCGCGAGGATCGCATCCTTGCCGCCCATGAAGAATCCGGTGCGTACGCCGTAATTCGGGGGGCGCGAGAAAATCGCGTCCTGGATGAGGCCAGTTACCTCGCCCAGTTCCACGTTGATGTAGGGAACGATCACCTTGTAGCCAGCGTCAGCCGCCATGTTCACGTCGAAGGGGCTCATGTGCTTCTGCGGCGCGAGCATATGCAGAATAGGTGTTGCGTCGCTCATTTGATTTATTGCTCCGTTCGTTAGGAATTTCGCAGCGATTCTATGATGGCGCCGGAATTGCGGCCTTGTGCAATCTGGATTTCGAGCCCGACGCCTTTAGCCTCTTCGTATAAAGAATGATAGAGGCGTTCTGCCGCTTTCTGGCTCTCGACAAAGGCGAACCCGGTCGGCCCCCAGGAGCTCTGTCCGATGCCGGTTGCCCCCCATTCCCGCATGCGTGCCGCTAGTTGTCCGACGGCTCTGCTCGTCCAGGCGCTGCCGCCCTGCTTCGCCGCGAAATGCACGCCGACGATCTCCTGAATTTCCGTCAGCGCCGAGCCGAACGCGCCGAGGTCTTCCTCTTTCAACCCCGGCACGAGTTTCATCAGGACCAAGTGGCAGATATGCGCGGCGCTCGCTTCGGAAAAGGGGGGCAGCCCGGCAAATGCCGTCGTCTCGGCTTCTCCGGAAACGCCTGCATTGCGCGGGTCCAGGATGAGCATCACCCGCCATTCCTCGGGGAAGTCGGATCGCAGCGTCAGGGGCGGGGGCCTGTCCTCTTTGCCTTTGCCGCCGTCGATGATGAAGCCGCCCGACCGGAATGCTTCGAGCCCGATACCGGACCGTGCTCCGCGATCACCCAGGATCGCGAGGTCTGCCGCTGAAAGCTCGCGTCCCTCCATTCTCGCCACCGCCGCGCCGACGGCCAGGGCGAGTTGCGTTCCTGATCCGAGGCCCGCATGCGCTGGGATAGCCTCAGAAACGGTTATGGCGTAGCCGTTGTCCTGGTTCTTATCCGGGCGCTCGCCTGCGAATTTACGGAGAAGGGCAACGGCTCGCTGGCTTTCGGGCCCGGTGGCCGAATGCCGGTCGGCTTTCGCTAGCGTGAGCTCGGTGCTCGGTCGGTCGATGCTCAAGCCAATGCTTCCGTAGCGCCGGCCTAGCCCCCCGTTCAAATCGAGGAAGCCGAGGTGCAGTCGCGCGGGAGCCGTGACGCGGGTCGCGGCAGAGGTTGCCGGAAAAGGCCTCACGTAAGACGGTCCTTTCTGATAGCGGCCGGAGGCATCGGTTTGATTGTTGACCGGTTGCGGCGGCGGTAGGATTTAAAGAAGCGAGTTGTCCGATAATTGGAGGTCGAGGGCAAGATGAGTGCAGAACGCGAAAAACCGATGGCCGACGCCGATGTTAATGCTTGGCTGGCCGCCAACCTTCCGACCTGGAAGCTCGAGAACGGCTGGATACGCCGCACATACAAGACAGCGAGCTGGAAAGGCACGCTCATGGTCGTCAATACCGTCGGCCATCTCGCCGAAGCGGCGTGGCATCACCCGGATATGACGCTCTCCTACGCATGGGTCGAGGTTCGCCTGATGAACCATGCGGCCAAGGGCATCACCTCGAAGGATCTCGAGCTCGCGAAGAAGATCGAAGAGGTCGTGCATTGGCAGCCGGGCAAAGAGGGCAAAGGCCTCGAAGGCACGCCACACGGCGATATGCGGTTTGCGTACATCAAATACGACTGAACGTGGCGCCGGAGGCAAGTTCAATGGCGAACGCCGAGCGTGCGCGAGCGGAGCTGCAGGGAGCTGCCGGCGCGTCCGACGCCATTCTGGCGCTCGGTACGAACCTCGGCAATCGCATTGAAAATATCGAGGAAGCGATCCGCCGGCTCACTGCCGACGGATCGATCCGGCTCGTCTCGCGATCGAAGCTTTATAGATCGGCTCCGTGGGGCGTCACGGATCAGGATTGGTTCATCAATGCGTGCATTGCGATCCAAACGACCCTGTCGCCGCATGAACTCCTCAAGCGCTGCCAGGCGGTCGAAAACGATATGGGACGCGTGCGTACCATGCGATGGGGCCCGCGCATCATCGACGTCGATATTCTGACGTTCGGCGACCTCACCATTGCGGAGCCGGACCTCACTGTACCGCATCCGCTCATCGGCGAGCGCGCGTTCGTGCTGGTGCCGCTCAAGGATGTCGCGCCGGAGCTGAGGCTCAACGGCCGGTCCATCGATGCGATGCTGGAGAAGCTCGACGGTAGCGAGGTCGAAGCGGTTCAACCGTGACGAACCTTGGTGACGCTCCAGCGGCCAAAAGAAAAGCGCAGCGAAGAAACTGATCTTCGCTGCGCTTCCTATTAGATGGAACTCAGACGACGAGTTCTGATTACTTCAGCGTCTTGAGATATTCGATGAGGTTGGCGCGGTCGCCTTCATCCTTGATGCCGGCGAAGATCATCTTGGTGCCGGGGACGTCCTTGGCGGGACCCTGCAGCCACTTGTCGAGCGAGGCTTCATCCCAGGTGATGCCGGACTTCTTCAGCGCGTCCGAATAGTTGTAGTCCGGCAGGCTTCCAGCCGCACGGCCGACGACGCTGCCGAGGTGCGGGCCGACGCCGTTCTTGTCGACCTGATGGCAGGCCTTGCACTTATTGAAGACCGTCTTGCCGGCATCCGCATCGGCGGACATGGCAGCGGTCGGTACTGCTGCGACCAAAGCAATCGCCAGAACCCACTTGCGCATTTCGTTTTCCTTCCCGTTTCGCCTGAGCGGCATTTTTGGAAACGCTCCAACTCATAGCTGAGTGGCGGGAAGTTGCCATTTTTTTTCTGAACCGCGACCGAACAGAATGCCGCACCGGGCAAAAAAAAATCCCGTGCGATTTCGCTGCACTGCGAGCACCGGCTCAAGCTCGGTTAAATGAACATTGCTCCCTGGCAGCTACTGACCCGGTTCCTTACTCGGCAGCGGTCGCCTTGGCGGGACTCATGCGGCGATAGACGAACGGGGGAGGATTGGCGACGCCACTTTCGGCCTCGGCGGCGGCAACGAACGCCAGGTGGTGAGGCGAGAGCTTGCAGGCCGGATCGGTGTTCGTCGGATCTCCGGTAAATGCCATCGCCTGGCAGCGGCAGCCGCCAAAATCGATTTCGGCGCGCGGGCAGCCCCGGCAAGGTTCCTTCATCCAGCTGGTGCCGCGATATTTTTCGAACGCCTGGCCGTGCAGCCAGATGTCGGCCAGACGCCGGTCTTTGACGTTGTCGAACTCGAGACCCGGAACCGATTCTGCAGCGTGGCAGGGGAGGACACGGCCCTGTGGGGTCACGTTCATGACGCCACGGCCCCAGCCGCCCATGCAGGGCTTCGGCGTCTTGGCGTAGTAGTCCGGCACGACGAAATCGAAGACCATGATTCCCTTCAGGCGCTCTTTGGCTTCTTCGACGATTTCAGCGCTCTTCAAAACCTGCGCGCGCGTCGGCATGAGGCTGGCGCGGTTCTTCAACGCCCAGGCGTAGTACTGAATATTTGCCACTTCGATGCGGCCAGCGCCCATCTCGACGGCGAAATCGATGATGTTCGGCAGGTTCTCGATGTTGTGGCGATGGATTGGGGCGTTGATGGTGAGCGGCATCTCGAATTCGCGCACCCACTTGCCGACTTCGCGCTTCTTGGCCAGACCGTTTTTGTAAGCCGAGATTTTTTCGGCGTTCGCTTCGTCGACGTCCTGGATGGAGAGCTGGACGTGGTCGAGCCCCAGGTCCTTCAGACGTTTCAGGCGGTCGCGCGTGAGCGTCACGCCGGCAGTGATGAGGTTGGTGTAAAGACCTGCCTTCGCTGCAACCTCGACGATGTCTTCGAGATCTTTGCGAACGGTCGGTTCGCCGCCGGACAGATGGATCTGCAGGATGCCGAGGTCGGCAGCCTGGCGCATGACATCCTGCCACTCGGCGGTCGTCAGCTCGCTGTTGACCCGGTCGAGTTCAAGGGGGTTCGAGCAGTAAGGGCACTGTAACGGGCAGCGGTGCGTCAGCTCAGCAAGGAGGCCAACCGGCGCGCGGGCACAAGCCTCAACCAAGGGCTTCTCGGAGAACTGCTCCATCGGTGCTACTTCGTTCATTGACGTCAGCTCCGTTTGTCCCGAGTTCTTAAGCTCTGATCACGCCCTTATCCGAAAGCTCCTGGAGCATGGATATGGTGTCTGTGAGTATTTCCTGCAGCGGTGCGTTGTACTCTTTCGCAAGTTCCGACGCGATCTCCTCGACCGAATTCACGCCATCACAGCGCTTCAAGATTTCGATAGCGATGGGATCGGGCTCGAAGACGCGTTCCGGCGCGAGCACGTGCCAGCGGCCGCGGCCGGGATCGTGCCGTAACTTAATGTGGGGTGGCAGCGCCGGCTTTGAAGCCGGCACTATGATCACACGTGTGCGATGTCCTTCGCCACTCATCGATCAGCCTCTGGCCGGAATGCGCCGGGCGGAATGTGTCCATCAATGTAAGCGTGGTGGAGCGCGTCGAGCTGTACCCAAAGCACGTTGCACTTGAAGCGCACGGCCTCGACGCAGGCTTCCTGTTCGTCGCGCGTCTTGGCGTTTTTCAGGATGTACTGGAGCGCGAAGTCGGCGTCGCGCGGCGCCTGGGTCAGGCGGCGCTTGAAGTAGGCCATCACCTTGTCGTCGATGAAATCGTAGTTCTCAAGCATGCCGGCGATCCGCTCTTTATGGATCTTCGGCGCGAAGAGTTCCGTCAGCGAGGAAGCGACGGCGATCGTCAAAGGCTGCTCACGGACGAACGTGACGTAGGCCTCGACGGCGAAAATGGTGGCAGGCAGCGCACCGCGCCGCGAGATCACGTACTCACGATCGAGACCGAGGCCGTCCGTCAAAATAAGCCAGCGTTCGATGCCGCCCGGCTCGTCCGGCGGAAGGCCGTCGTGGTCGAGAATGCGATGCGTCCATTCCCGGCGCAGTTCGCGGTCGTAGGCACGGCTGATGAGGGCCGCATCCTTGCGCGGCACTGCGGACTGATAGCAGAAGCGGTTCAACGCCCAGGCTTGGACCTGGCCGCGATTGAGCTTGCCGCCGTGCAGCAGGTGATGGAAGGGGTGCAGGTCGTGATAGCGCTCGGGTCCCACGGCGCGGATCGCGGCTTCGAATTCCGCGGGCGACATCGGCGGCTCGTTTTCACGGCGTTCGGCGGTTTTCTTTTCGAGGCTGACAGGGTTCATAGGCGGACCTCCATGCCGTCGAAGCCAACTTCCCATCCGGCAGCGTCGACGACTTTACGGGCTTCTGAGTTCTCGTCCAGGATTGGGTTGGAATTGTTGATGTGCACGTAGATCCGGCGCTTCACATTGAGCTGGCGCAATGCCGAAATGGACCCGTCGGGACCAGAGACCGAGATATGGCCCATGCGTTTTCCGGTCTTATTCAGCAGGCCCTGGATCAGCATCTCGTCGTCAACGAAGAGCGTGCCGTCCAGGAAGATCAAATCGGCGCCCCGGATCTTATCGGCGAGCGGCGGGTCGATCTCGGCGACGCCCGGAATATAGAAGAACGATTTCCCGGTTTTGGCATCGGTGACTTTGAGGCCGATGGTGTCGCCGTCGCGGCTGCCGAAATTGTTGCCGGCGTCGCCTTTCTCCAGAAAGAGCGCGACTTTGCCGGGTACGGCGAAGGCTTCGACGACAAGGCCAAGGTCGACACCGGCACCTTCGAGGCGCGTCGGCTGGTCGAGTTTGAAGGTGTTGCGGGAAACCTTGTCCCGGGCAAGCACATCGAAAACGCTATTGGCGTCCAGCGTCGCCAGAACGCGGTCTGCGGCGTAGATCGAGAAGGGCTGGCCTTCGCGGAGGCTCAAGAGGCCGGTGATGTGGTCGACGTCGGCGTTCGTCAGGACGACAGCCTTGATCGGCGAATTGCGCAGCGGTCCGCCCTTCGCAGGCTGGAGTTCCGGTGTTTCGTTGATTTGCTGGCGGATATCGGGAGAGGCGTTGAGCAATACCCACTTCGAGCCATCAGCACTGACGGCGAGAGACGATTGCAGCCTTGCCTTATATCCCGCGACGCCGGCTCTCACGCTGGATGAGTGAAAGCCATTGCAATTCCATTGCGGGAATCCGCCCCCAGCGGCGGACCCGAGTACTTTGATGATCATATGCGCTGAATGTGCTTGCGCCGACGGGTCGCCGAAGCCGGCAGCGCTCTCAATTATTCGAGATGAAACGGCCGCGGCGGCCGATGATTGCATCGACCGCCGCGCCGGTGTCTCACAAACCTTGCGAGACCGAAGACGTCATCGGTTAGATGAGGTCGATCTCGGCCGGCAGGTAGCTCGTGACCTCAAGGCCAACTTCCTGCTCGCGCACTGCGGGTTTGGTCCAAATCTTCATAGTGTTTCCTCCAAAGCGGTAAACTGCTTACGTCCTTGCAGACCCCGCCGAGGGCCCACCAGATCGGTGCAGGCACTTTTGTTGTGCCGGCCCAATCTGCGGATCAGCTGACCAAAGTCAAGGCTGGTTGCCGCTGTCCACTGATGTAGATCATGTTCCGGGTCTTCTTTTCAAATCAACGCGCTTCACGTCTGCGTGTGAACGAATTGACCCGCCACTTGCCCATTATCCCTGGTTTGGAATTTCACCTTCGGGCCCGCCGGATTCGAGTCCATTTCAGTGAGCCATCTGCAAACCCAATTTCCTCCGGGCTAGATCTGGGATATTAGAAAAATATTCTTATCTTTGGGGTGGAATGACGCAGGTGCGTAGAAAATTGTTCTACAATATCGTATGCAATTGGCCTTGGCGGCGTGACGTAAGGCTTTCTCGGTCGGCTGTTAAGGTTTGACTTTTAGAATGCATGACCGGCTCCCGCGGGGCCGGCCGGCATGTTTGGGCTTTTCCGGAGCCCGGAGGCGCGCTACGCCCGCGCCTTGAACGCCGGGCTGATACCCTGACGAGGAGAGCATTTAGTGACCGCGACCCCACTGCTTCCGCGCAACGCGCCCTTTCTGCCGGAGGAAATCGAACTGTTGAATAAAGTGGTTGCGCGGACAACTCCGCAGCAGCGTTCGTGGCTCGCCGGCTTTTTCGCCGGTTTCGAGGCCGCGCAGGGCGGCGGCATGGCCCAGGTGGTGCCGGCATCCAAGCCGCGCGCGCCGCTTACCATTCTATATGCGAGCGAAAGCGGTAACTCCGAAGCCCTCGCAGCGAAGGCAAAAAAGGCCGCCCAGAAACACGGTCTCGACGCCAAGGTCTTCGATATGGCCGACGCCGATATGGCGCTGCTTGCGAAGGCGAAGAACATCGTGGTTTTCGCCGCGACCTGGGGCGAGGGCGATCCGCCCGCCCGGGCTGTCGACTTCTATCAAGCGCTGATGAGCGACGCCGCACCGCGTATCGACGGTGTGCGGTTCGCGGTTCTGGCGCTGGGCGATACGGCCTACGCACAGTTCTGCGCGATCGGAAAAGCCATCGATCAACGCCTCGAAGAATTGGGCGGCGTGCGGACGTTCGATCGCGTCGATCTCGATCTCGACTATGCCAAAAAGGCTGCCGAGTGGACGGAAGGTGCGCTTGCTAAGCTCGCGCCGGAAGACACGCAGGCTGCGGGTGGAACGGTCGTGCATGTCGATTTCGGCGGCGCCTTCCCGCAGTCCGACGATGACGAACCAAAATTCACCGCGGAGCACCCTCTCGAAGCCGAGATCTCGGCGCTCGTCAATTTGAACGGCAGCGGCTCGACGCGCGAGACGTGGCACACGGAATTTGCGTTCGACGATCCGGCTTTCAGCTATCAGCCGGGAGACGCTATCGGCCTTTTGGCGGAAAACGATCCGGCTCTCGTCGACGAACTTCTGCAGTCGGTTGGGCTCGGTTCGGATGCCGCGCTGCTCTTGAAGCTGCAGAAGTCATTGGACGTGACGACGCTGTCGCGAGCCGCCGTCGAGAACTACGCGAAGCTGACAGGGCGTGCCGACGTCAAGGCGCTGCTCGAAGGCGAGGCTTATCCGAAGTTTGCGTCTGACCGGCAGCTCATCGACCTTTTCCTGGCATACCCGGAGAAGCTCACTCCGGAACAGCTCACTGGTCTTTTGCGGCCGCTGCCCGGAAGGCTCTACTCGGTCGCGTCGAGCCTCAAAGCGCATCCTGGCGAAGCGCATCTCCTCGTCGGCTCGGTTCGCTGGCAATCGCATGGCCGCGAGCGCAAGGGCGTCGCTTCGACGTTCCTCGGCGAGCGCCGCAAGATCGGCCAGACGGGCCGCATCTACGTCAAGCCGAACCGGCATTTCCGTCTGCCTGCGGACGGGCATACCCCGATCATCATGATCGGCGCCGGAACCGGCGTTGCGCCCTATCGCGGCTTCGTCGAAGAGCGCATTGCGGACGGCGCCAAGGGCAAGAGCTGGCTTTTCTTCGGAGAGCGGAACTTCACCAATGATTTCCTCTATCAGCTCGAGTGGCAGGACTATCTGGCGTCGGGCGATCTCTCTCGGATCGATGTTGCATTCTCGCGCGATCAGCCGGAAAAGATCTATGTCCAGCATCGCATCTGGGAAAAGCGTGCGGACATCAATGCGTGGCTGCAGGAAGGGGCGCACATCTACGTCTGCGGCGACGAGAAGGGCATGGCGAAGGACGTCGATGCGATGCTCGTCAAGGCTCTTGCCGAACCGCTGAAGGGCGATGAAGAGGCAGGCCGCGCGAAGCTTAAGGAGCTGACGAAGGCCGGCCGCTATCAACGCGACATCTACTAATTCAATTGCACGAAATCCCTTCGTTGCCACCGAGGCCGAAGGGAGCCGGGGAATACGAAATGACCGACAAGCGTTCGAAGAACGAGAGCATCAAAGAGCAAAGTCATCAGCTGCGCGGTACGCTGGCCGAGGGGCTGCTCAAAGTCGAAACAGGCGCCATCGCGGAAGACGATCAGCAGCTGATCAAGTTCCACGGCTCCTACATCCAGGACGATCGCGACGTTCGCGGCGAGCGGGGAAAGAAGAAGCTCGAAAAGGCTTATTCCTTCATGATCCGCCTGCGCATTCCAGGCGGCGTCGTGACACCGAAGCAATGGATCGGGCTCGATACCATCGCGAGCACGTATGCGAACGGCACGATGCGGCTGACGACGCGCGAAACATTCCAGTTTCACGGCGTCATCAAGTCGAACCTCAAGCGCACGATGCAGTCGTTCAACAACATCTGCCTCGACACACTGGCTGCTTGCGGCGACGTCAATCGCAACGTGATGACGGCCGCCAATCCGCATCTGTCGAAGGCGCACCGGCAAGCCTACGATCTCGGCAAGGCGATCAGCGAGCACTTGCTGCCGCGAACGGGCGCCTACCACGAGATCTGGCTCGACGGCGAGAAGGTCGAGGATGCGTCGCGGGCCGCGAAGAAGGACGAGGAGCCGATCTACGGCGTGCATTACCTGCCGCGCAAGTTCAAGGTCGTCGTGGCGGTGCCGCCCGATAACGATGTCGATATTTATGCGCACGACCTCGGCTATATCGCCATTGTCGGGAAGGGCGAACTCGTCGGCTGGAACGTCACCGTAGGCGGCGGCATGGGCATGACGCACGGAGATACGAACACCTTCCCGCGCACGGCAGATCTTCTTGGCTTCTGCAAGCCCGAGCAAGCGATCGACCTTGCCGAAAAGGTCGTCACCGTTCAGCGGGACTGGGGCAATCGCGAAAACCGCGCGCGGGCGCGGTTGAAGTATACGATCGAAGATCGCGGTCTCGACAATTTCCGCGATGAAGTCGAGCGGCGTCTCGGGTTCAAGCTCGAGAAGCCGAAGCCGTTCAAGTTCACCGGCACGGGCGACAAGATCGGCTGGCGGCAAACGGTCGACGCGAAGAAGGGGGCGGAAAAGGCTTGGCATCTAACGCTCTTCGTCGAGAACGGGCGCATCAAGGATCGCCCCGGCTATGCCTTGCGGACGGCGCTCCGCGAGATCGCCGAACTCGGCGTCTGTGATTTCGTTTGCAGCGCGAACCAGAACGTCATTCTCGCGAACGTCACGGCTAAAGCTAAGTCCAAGATCGAGGCGGTCTTCAAATCGCATGGCGTTTCGCTCGACGTATCGTCGGGGCTCCGGCGCAATGCGATGTCGTGCGTGGCGCTGCCGACATGCGGTTTGGCATTGGCGGAAGCGGAACGCTTCCTTCCCGATCTCGTCACCGCGCTCGAAGAAAGTCTCGACAGGGCCGGTCTCAACGATGACGACATCGTCATCCGCATGACGGGATGCCCGAATGGCTGCGCACGGCCGTATCTTGCGGAGATCGGCCTCGTCGGCCGTAATCCGGGGCTTTACAACCTGTACCTCGGCGCGGCGTTCAACGGGTCGCGGCTCTCGAAGCTTTACGCGCAGGACGTCGACAAGCAGCGCATCGTTTCGCTGCTCGAACCGCTCTTCATCGCCTATGCAAAAGAGCGTGAGAAGGGCGAGCACTTCGGCGATTTTGCAATCCGGCATGGAGCCGTTGCGCTAACGCCGGCTGGCAATCAGTTCCACGCCGACGTGAAGTTGGTTTGAGCGGCCCTAAACCGTTTCTTTCGTCATCCCCGCCTGCGCGGGGATGACGTCTGCGGGGGCTTTCCGCGGCCAACTATAGTTTCAGTGAGAGCTGGTAGGCGGCGAAGCAGAGGATCATCGCCAGGAAGATGCGCAGCAACCAATCGGGCAGAATGCCGGTGAGGCGCGATCCGATGGCGATGCCTGGGATCGAGCCGACGAGCAGCAATCCTAACAGCTCGAAACTCGTGTTCCCGATCGACATGTGACCAAGTCCCGAGACGAGCGTCAGCGGCACTGCGTGCACGATGTCGGTGCCGATCAGGCGGCGCGTGCGGAGCATCGGATAGAGCAGCGTCAAGATAACCACGCCAATGGCGCCTGCGCCGACCGACGTCAGCGTAACGATAGAGCCCAGCGTCAAGCCGAGCAGCGTCGTCGGCAGGCGGCGGACTTTGATCTCGACCGGTTCGCCGACGTGGGCATGGCCGCGAACGACGAACGGATAGATCAGGATCGCGAGCGAACTCAGCACAAGTGCCGCGACAAGCGCCTGCTTGATGAAATGGGCAAGTGCTGCGGTGTCCGGATTGAGCAGGTGCAGAACGACAAGCATCGCGACGGAGCCGGGGACGCTGCCCAACGCGAGCCAGCCGACGAGGCGCCAATTGACGTTTCCGAAATTGTGATGAGGCCAGGCGGCCGATGCCTTGGTGATCGAGGCAAACAGCAAGTCCGTGCCGACGGCCAGCGCGGGCGCTACACCGATTTTCGTAATCAAGAACGGTGTCATCAGCGAGCCGGCTCCGACGCCCGTCATCCCGACGAGGAAGCCGACGACGAAGCCGCCCGTAATCACCATTGGCCACAGGGTGTGCAAATCGAATTCGGGCATGGGATTCCGTTGCGCGGTTGACGAATTGACCTACGCGAGATCAACCGGGTCCGCAATTGTGGATTTTACGTTTCGATAACGGAGGCTTTATCGCGCGCGCCTTCGCCCGGCATTGCGCCGCCGAAGATGCGGTCATGGATTTTGGAGCCGGAGCTTAGAGCCCCGGGTCCATCCCGTCATCGACTGGCGGCGGCGGTTCGATCGCCACGGAGACTCCGGCCGAGCGCAGAATGATCGCGACCTCGTTGGCGCGTCGCATGAACTCTTCGCGATCGCTCGAACTCATCGACAGGTCGCGATTGAGGCCGTTTGCGAGCATATCGCGCTTCAGTACGAAGTGACCCTCGGCGGGTTGTTCCGCCTTGGCGTTGACGGATGTCGCGATGCCGCCGGCCATCGTTGCGCCGGTGACGGAATCGACAAGCAGGAGCGTGCCGGTTTCCGGCGTTTCGGTGAAGACGTCGATGGAGGCTGCGCGGCCGAGCGAAATTTTCGCGATCGCGATGTCGTTCGCACTGCAACTGCGCGCCGGACGCGACGCCATCGTTTCGAGATCGAGGAGCGCTTTGATCTCGATATTGGAGATCGGGATGAGATCGGTCGATGTCCGCAAAAGATAGCCGGCAGTGGGGCTGAATGCGTCTTCGGAGAGCCACACGAAGCGGGCTTCGACCGTTTGTGCCGGAACCGGACGCATCTCGGGCGCCGACAGCACGGCGCCGCGCGATACGTCGATATCGACGTCGAGCTGCAAGGCGATGGCTTGACCGGCGGAGGCGCTTGGAAGGTCACCGTCCATCGTCGCGATGCGGATGACCTTGCCGCTGGCGTTGCTCAGAGCATCGACGACGATGTCGCCGACTTTCACCGAGCCTGACGTTACGGTGCCGGCGAGGCCGCGAAAATCCTGGCCGTCGCGCAGCACGGTCTGCACGGGAAAGCGGAAAACAGAACCGGCTTCGCTGGCACGGCTCGGTGCTTTCTCCAGGTGCTGGATCAACGTCGGGCCCGTGTACCAGGGCATATTGGCGGAGCCACCCGAGACGTTGTCGCCGAAGACGGCGGACAGCGGGATCGCGGTCGCGTCCCAGAAGTTGAATTTCCAGCACTGCGTGCGGAAGTCAGCCTCGATTTTGCGGAACACGTCTTCCGACCAGCCGACGAGGTCCATCTTATTGACGGCGAGCACGACGTGTTTGACGCCGACGAGATCGAGGATCGCGGTGTGGCGCTTGGTTTGCTTCTTCACGCCCGAGCGCGCGTCGACGAGCACGATTGCGACGTCAGCGTGGGACGCGCCGGATGCCATGTTGCGCGTGTACTGCTCGTGGCCCGGGGAATCGATGATGACGAAACGGCGCGTGTCGGTATCAAAATACTTCCAGGCGATGTCGATCGTGATGCCTTGCTCGCGCTCGGCAACGAGGCCGTCGAGCAGCATCGAGAAATCGGGGAGATCGGTGCCGGCGGCCTTGCGGCCGGAGCGGCGAACGTTTTCGCGCTGATCCTCGTAGAGATCGGACGCATCCCAGAGCAGCCGGCCGATCAGGGTCGATTTGCCATCGTCGACGGAGCCGCAAGTCAGAAGATGCGTAATGCCGCCAAGCTCGCGCACGAGATTGGGTACGACTTCGAGATGTGGAGCAGCCTTCTGCGTGGCTTCCGTTTTATGCAGTGCGTGCACCGACATCAAAAATAGCCTTCCTGCTTCTTCTTTTCCATTGCGCCGGCCTGATCGTGATCGATCAAGCGGCCTTGGCGTTCCGAAGTCTGCGCGTTGATGGTTTCGGCGACGACGGATTCGATCGTATCGGCGTCAGATTCGACGGCGGCGGTGAGGGGATAGTCACCGAGGGTGCGGAAGCGGATCTTTCGCATCTCGACTTTTTCACCGTCGCGCGGCTGGAGACGCTGGTCGTCCTGCATCAGGATTTGTCCGTTGCGGACGATCGTCGGTCTTTCGGCAGCGAAATAGAGCGGCACCACCTCGAGCTTCTCGCGGAGGATGTAGCGCCAGACGTCCTTTTCGGTCCAATTCGACATCGGGAAGACGCGGACGGTCTCGCCGGTGCCGAGGCGGCCGTTCAACAGGTGCCACATCTCGGGGCGCTGCTTGCGCGGGTCCCAGCGATGGCCCGATGCACGGAACGAGAAGACGCGCTCTTTCGCGCGGCTTGCTTCTTCGTCGCGGCGGGCGCCGCCGAACGCAGCATCGAAGCCATACTTGTCGAGCGCCTGCTTCAGAGCCTGCGTCTTCAGCACGTCGGTATGGATCGAGGGCGCGTGATCGATCGGATTGATCCCGCGCTTGATGCCTTCCTCGTTGGTGTGGACGATCAGATTCAATCCGAGCTCACGAGCCGTGCGATCGCGGAATGTGATCATGTCCCTGAACTTCCACGTCGTATCGACGTGAAGCAGCGGGAAGGGCACGGCCTGCGGGAAGAACGCCTTGCGCGCGAGGTGCAGGAGAACGGTCGAATCCTTGCCGATCGAATACATCAGCACGGGCTTGCGGAACTGCGCTGCCGCCTCGCGGAAGATGTGGATGCTCTCGGATTCGAGCAGATCAAGATGTGAAGGCGATGCCGTCATGCGGCGCGGTCCTTTGGTTCAAATCCGGGGTCTTCGGACTGCGTGTGAAGTCCGCATTCCTTGCCGTTCTCGTTTTCCCACCACCAGCGGCCGGCGCGAATGTCTTCGCCGGGCTTGATGGCGCGTGTGCACGGCTGGCAGCCGATCGACGGGAAGCCTTGGGCATGGAGTGCGTTGACGGGAATTTTGTTCCCCGCCACGTAGTCTTCGAGCTGAGCCAGCGTCCAATCGGCGATGGGGTTCAGCTTGATGAGTTTGGCGCCCGCGTCGTAGCTCGCGAACGGTACATGCGAGCGGCCTTGCGATTGTTCGCGGCGGAGACCGGTGAGCCAAGCAGATGCGCCTTCGAGTGCGCGATTGAGCGGGCGGACCTTGCGTATTTCGCAGCAGGCCTTCCGCGCTTCTATAGAATAGCGAAAACCGTAGATCCCGTCGTTTGACACGAGCTCCTCGACTTCGGCGGAGTCCGGAAACATCACGCGGATCTTGACGCCATACTTGCCTTCGGTTTCGAACAGCGTATCGAGCGTCTCGGGGAAATGCCGGCCGGTATCGAGGGTGAAGATGTCGATGTTCGTCGCCGTCGTCGCGACGGCGTGCGTGATCGCCTGATCCTCGATGCCGAGACTGGTCGAGAATGCGATGGTGCCGTCGATAGCGGCACGGATGGCGGCGAGACGCTCCTCGAGCGTCGTCAAGCTCGCGAGCTTCGCGTCAAGGTCAGCTGCAACCGCATGCTGCGGCGCGGAATGGTCATTGCCCGCCGATCCGCCAGGAGCGGACGCGGGTGCTTCGAACAGCGTCATGGAAGGCCTCCAGTGCTCCGATACATAGGGGTAAATCATTCCTCTGAGAAGCCATTTTCGCAAATAAGAATAGGATATTATTCCGGGATGTAAGGCTGGAAGGCGTTTTTGTCGCCGTCAAGGTCCGTAGAACCCGGATGCGTTGAGCCCTGCGACAGACCGTTCCGGGCGCCATTTTATGGGGGAGGCCTCGGACCCAGCCGTCGCAATGGCGTCCGGCCCCGGCGGGGGTCTGACAGCCCCACGGGGCAGCCTGCAAAGAAATGGGACGGCCGAGTTCTCCCAGCACCCATTCGGGTTCCCTCCCACCACAGACAGCCTTCGCGATGTCCCTACAATTTGTGGCGTTCCCCGACACCGGAACCCGAAGCCATTTTTTAAAGCGATGATCAAGGAGGACGCCCGATGGAGGCACATTTCAAACGATCGCATTTCCCGACTGCTGCGCTTGTCGCCGGGACGCTCAGTCTCGCGTGCAGCTTTGGCGCATGGGCGAACGGCAATAAGAATAACGACGATCTCGGCCCCTTCATCGTCGGCGAGCAGGGCGTTCTCTATATGGGCGGCGTGTACGACACCGCGCCGTCTGCCGGAACGCCGACGACGATGTCAGGCCAGATGCATGTCTTCTATCAGCTGCCGACTTCGCCGAAGAACCATTCGTGGAGCTGGAAGCCGACGAGCCGGCTGCCCATCATCATGATCCACGGCAGCCAGCAAACGGGCGCAAACTATCTCGGTACGCCCGATCAGCGACCGGGTTGGGCCGCCTACTTCGTTGCACATGGCTGGCCCGTCTATGTCATCGATCAGCCGGGACGCGGCAAATCGGGTTACTTCCCGAATGCCTATGGCGCCCAGGCGGCGAACCCAAATCCGACGACTGTGAAGCAGATGTTCACGGCTCCGGAATTGACGAGCCCGCTCGCATGGCCGCAGGCGGCGCTTCATACGCAGTGGCCGGGCGGACCGGGGAGCGGCGTTCCTGGCCAATACGCCTATGATCAGTTCTTCGCATCGCAGGTCGCGAATATGCCGGACAACAATCAGGCGCTGGCGCTGACCACCGCGGCAGTGACGGCACTGATCAACAAGATCGGTCCTGCGATCATTATTACGCATTCGATGACGGGACCGGAAAGCTGGTTCATTCCCCAGGCCAATCCCGGCAAGGTGAAAGCCATCATCGCTGTCGAGCCGACGGGCAATTCGAGTCTCAATGGTGATAATGCCCCGGGCACGACATGCGGCCTGAGTAACGTCTGCTTGAATTTCAGTCCGCCTGTCGCAAGTGCAGCCGATCTCGGTCTCACCAAGACACCGCCGCCGGCGGGCGGTTTCCAAGGTCAGCCCGCGTCGAATCTCAAGAGCTGCTGGCTGCAATCGGGGCCTGTCATCCATCAGCCGACCGGCCTCAAGGGAACGCCGATTTTGATTCAGACGGGCCAAGCATCGTATCACTCGACATACGACTACTGCACGTCGTTGTTCCTCAATCAGGCGGGCATTCCGCACTCGTATGTCTACCTGCCGACGGTCAAGATCTTCGGCAACGGGCATATGCAGATGCTCGAGTCGAATAATCTTCAGATCGCGGCGTTCGATGAGCAGTGGCTTTCGAAGGCGCTGCACGTCCACGACAACGATATGGCTTGGGATCACTGATCCGCGTTAGAGGGCCGACGACGGGAGAGGGACGCTACCTGAAAGGGACCGCGTTTCTCTCCTCCTGATTTTTTAGCCTCCCGATTTTCGAGATGCCGCATTAGTGACCGCGTTCTCGTGCGAGCCAAGCCACCAATCCGTTTGCCGCTCGCGCCGCGGTCGCGAATGTCGCCTGCAGCAGATAGCCCCCAGTCGGCGCTTCCCAGTCGAGCATCTCGCCGGCTGCGAAAACTCCAGGGCGCGCCTTGATCATTATGTCATGATCGAGGGCGGACCAGTCGATGCCGCCGGCGGTGGAGATGGCGCGCTCTATGCCGGCAACGCCGACGATCGAGAGCGGAACAGACTTGATGCGGGCCGCAAGAGCGTTGCTTCCATGGGGAAGGCTTGCGCCCGCTTCGCGGAGGAGGGCGAGCGCGGCCGGATCCAGATGTGTCGCCTTTCGCAGAAAGTTCGTCAGCGTTTCCTTGCCGCGCGGTTTCGCGAGCCGTTCGGCCAAAGCGGGCTGCTCGACGTCGGGCTTCAGGTCGATGGAGAGCGTTACACCCTCCTTCGTGCGTAGCGCCGAACGTATGTGCGGTATGAGCGCGTAAATTGCTCCGCCTTCGAGGCCGTCGCGGGTTACGATTGCTTCGCCTCGTGTCGTGGCACCCGCGCAGGTAAGCGCGATGCGCTTCAACGCTGCGCCTTCAAAGCGTGATTTGAAGATCTCAGACCACGTGATGCGCACGCCGCAGTTGGCGGGAGCAAGCGGCGTTACCGGAATGCCGGCGGCGCTGAATGTCCCGGTCCAGTGTGCGTCGGAGCCGAGCTTCGGCCAGCTTCCACCACCGAGCGCGAAGAGCGTTGCGTCCGGCATCGCAGTGACGGTCCCTTCGGGTGTTTCAAAAAGGAGACCGCGTTCCGGCGCGAAGCCGGTCCAGCGGTGCCTCGTTTTGATCACGACGCCGAGGCCGCCCAGACGGCGCAGCCACGCGCGCAGGAGAGGGGAGGCTTTCATCGCTCGCGGGAAGACGCGGCCGCTCGAACCGATGAATGTGTCAGCGCCGAGCCCGTTCGCCCATTCAACAAGCGTTGCGGGCGGAAAGCTTTCGACCATGGCACGAACGTTGTCTGCGTCCGTCCTGTATCGCGTCAAGAAGTTTTCGAGGGGTTCGCTGTGCGTGAGGTTCAGGCCGCCGCGCCCGGCGAGCAGGAACTTGCGGGCGGGCGAGGGCATGCGCTCGTAAACGGTGACGCGATGTCCGGCATTCGCGATGATCTCGGCGGCATAGAGACCGGCGGGTCCCGCACCGATGACAGCGACGTCGCGAGGGGCGGCCGCGGTGCTCACCATGTCCCGGTATTCGGCATGGAGACCCAAGGTTCCGCTGGGGGCAACGGTGCGCCCTTCTGCAAAAGCTCGATCGAGACGAGGTCGGGCGAGCGCACGAACGCCATGTGTCCGTCGCGCGGCGGCCTGTTGATCGTGACGCCGGCCGCCTGGAGCCGAGCGCATGTTGCGTAGATGTCATCCACCTGAAAAGCGATGTGGCCGAAGTGCCGGCTCGAGCCGTAGTCTTCGGGGTCCCAATTGTAGGTGAGTTCGAGCATCGGCGCCTTTTCGCTCTGGGCGCGCGCTTCGTCGTCCGGCGCCGCGAGGAAGATCAACGTGAAGCGGCCCTTCTCACTCTCCATGCGACGGATTTCTTTCAGCCCGAGAGCGTCACAGTAGAACTTCAGGCTCGGCGCGATCTCCTTGATGCGAACCATCGTGTGCAAGTAGCGCATCGCTTCCCTTCCTTCGAAATTCCGAGGTTGCTGCACCTCGTCAGCGGCAAAATTCGGCTGCCGGAATCTATGCGCTGCAGCTGTGCCACACTGCGGCTCTAAACGTCTCGCGGCACCGGGTCGCCTTATCTCGTGTTTTTGCGTAACTGTGGATGAGCATTGAAGACTTTCGCTTCTTCATTTGCGACGGCAACTCGAAAGCTCATGGGAAACAAGACGAGATGAGCGAATCACGTCGCGATGATTCGCAGTGCAAAACTTATGCACGCATGTGGAGGAATTCTGCACCGAACTACGCGCACAATCGAAACTGGGGATGAATCACGACCACGTTTTTTTACTGCTTATCATTGGCTTAGTGTGTGACATGCGATGTGGATTGAGGCACCACAACTCGCGGTCAAGGGGGAGTGGCCAAAATATTGCCCCTAGTTCCGGGCAGAGCCAGTGTTATGGTTTACGCCGTTGCGCAGTTGCGTTTCAGCGTTCGCTTCTGAAGAGGGCTCTTCCAGAACGGACGCGAGGACGACAACCGCGGAATGCTCGTTATCGTTTGACGCACAGTACACGCGGGGTAAGCAAGTATGGGGGATAATAAACGTCCCGGGCTTTCAGAATATTTTGAACCGGGTCCGATTGGTCCCGAAGCGCTCGACGACGCGGCGGCCGAAGTTTTCGAGGTTGCCGGAACAATCAAATGGTTCGATGCTTCGAAAGGCTACGGCTTCATTGTTCCTGACAATGGCCTGCCGGACATACTTCTGCACGTCACCTGCCTCCGAGCCGGTGGATTTCAAACTGCTTACGAAGGGGCACGCCTTCACTGCGAAGTTCTACGCAGGCCAAAAGGCATGCAGGCATTTCGCATTCTCAGCATGGACGAAAGTTCGGCTATTCATCCGTCGCAGCTTCCGCAACGCACCCACGTCATCGTGCAGCCGGAAAGCGATTGGTGCCGGGCTTACGTAAAATGGTTCAATCGGGTACGCGGTTTTGGCTTCCTGACCCGCGGCGAAGGCACGCCCGATATCTTCTGCCACATGGAAACGTTGCGCCGCTTCGGCTTCACTGAGCTACGGCCGGGCCAGATCGTCCAAGTCCGTTGGGGCTATGGATCTAAGGGCTGCATGGCTGCGGAACTCAGGCCGGACGGTGTGCCGACGGGGCTGCCGTCCCGTAACTGACGCGGGAACGATGGCGACAGTCATGTCGAGTTCAACGAAGGGGGCCGCGATTTGCGTGGCCCTTTTTATTTTTCTGCCCGTGTTCGCGGCGAGCTTCCCGGTTCTCAACCGGTTGATCGATCTCGTTCCGGCCGCATACGCCAAAATGCGCCAGGACAAGTTGACGATCGTTTCCGCTCAAGGCGGGGCCGAGCATCCGTTTACGGTTGAGGTCGCGGCGACGGAAAAGGAGAAGGCGCTGGGGCTCATGTTCCGCACGTCGCTCGGAGCGGGCGAGGGCATGCTTTTCCCCTATCCGGCCGAGCGCGGTTTGCAGATGTGGATGCGCAACACGTATATCCCGCTCGATATGCTTTTCATTCGTGCCGACGGTACGATTGCGCGGATCGAGGAGGGGGCGGAGCCGCTGTCGGATCGCGTAATCTCGTCGGGTGCGACCGTGCTCGCCGTCCTGGAAATTCCGGGAGGTACGGCGTCGCGGCTCGGCATTAAAGCCGGCGACAAAGTGCGTTATCCGATTTTTTCCGGCGCGGCCGGGCCGTGAAAGCGGGATGCCGCACCGCTTTCGTTAGCCGCGACTTGACCTTAGCGGGCGAAAGCGGCAGATGATGGCCCAAGTCGGGGCGTAGCTCAGCCTGGTAGAGCATCTGCTTTGGGAGCAGAGGGTCGCGTGTTCGAATCATGTCGCCCCGACCAATTTTCAGAGAGTTATGATCGACGCTGTTCGTTCTTCCTTCCATGGTGTTCGCGACGAGGCATAAATTGCCGAGTGAGGATGAGATCGACTTCAGTCGCCGTTCCAATTTTGCGTTCGACCCGATTGTCCGGCTATTTTTCTCAGCAGACTTTCAATGAGCGTATCCGCTGACTCGTTCTCAGTCCCGTCGATTGTTTCGGTGAGTGCTTGTCCACGGTTCTGCGCAGTTCGATACGATGCGCGTTCCGGGATGAACCCGGGCAATAATTCATAGCCCGCAGCAGCAATGTAGTTCCTCGCGACTTTCTCCTCGCTTGCTTCCAATACACGGCAGAGGGCGATTGCCAGTCGACTTTGAGGAATTCCTATTTCCTCAAGGGCGCGGAGGAGCAGAACAGTCGGATACAAATCATCTATGGTGGCGCTCGTCGGCACCACGACGAGATGCGAGGCGCGGGCGACTGTGCCTGTCGATGGACTCGTGTGGCCCGGTGTATCGACGATGATGAGATCGAAGGCTTCACTTTTTGCGAGTGCTTCTTCGAACGATCGGAAGGCACCGACGTCGATGTGAGACGCTGTCCCTCTCTGCTTACGCGCCTTTCCCCATCGGACCGAAGTCTGCTGTTGGATATCAAGGTCTGCGAGCTTGACCTTCAACTTGCCCGTCGCGCCGACTGCGGCGAGGGCCCGGGCAAGCGTACTTTTGCCGACCCCGCCTTTTTGACTGACGAATGACACGATCAAAGGCATTCGTGTTCCCTGGGTGCGCTCTTTTTGATCCGTCTTCTTTCCTGCGCCACGTGTGATGGACCGTTACCTGAAGAGACGCAAGGACGTGTGAGGGAAGGCGTTCCGCGCGCCGGTCCTGAAACTTCCTGGCTTACGGTCGCCAAATGGACCATCGGGCCGCGTTTCTCGTCTCAGGCAATTGAAGCTGAAACTGACTTTGACATACAGGCGCGGGTTCGCGGTCTTGAAATCGCTTCCTGCCGCAAAACTGTGATGTATCAAATGGATGCGCCGGACTCTTCAGGTCACAAGCGAACCTGCGCTATCCGCTGGAGGCACGCTTCAGAGTGACTTGGTCCGATTTGGTCCGGGAGCGGACCCTGGCTGAAAACTACCCTGGTAGGGTCACAACCAGAGGTCCGTTACGCGTCGCGACGACGGTGTGCTCGTATTGGACGGTCGGCGCTCTGGGACTGCTGAAGAGGGTCCACGCATCTCCAGCTTCGCCACCATCTTGCGCCCACACGGCGCCCAGCGAAAGAAACGGCTCCACGGTGAAGACGAGGCCTTCATTCATGATCCGCCGGTCGGATCGAACCGGCCAGGTTGCGATGTCTGTCGGCTCCTCATGCAACGAATGTCCGACGCCGTGGCTGGCAAGATTTTGAACGAGCGTGTAGCGGTTTCGGCGAGCGAATGCGCCGATGGCCGTTCCGATCCCACTGAGCGGCTTGTTCGCGCCGATCTGCCTGATACCGGTCCACATAGCTCGTCGCCCATCACGGCAAAGGCGTTCGATCGCTTTGGTGACCGGCGGCACGGCGAAAGATGCGCCCGTGTCGGCAAACACCCCATTCTTTTGCGCGGAAACGTCGATATTGACTAGGTCACCGGCAGCAATCCGGCGGTTCCCCGGAATGCCGTGAGCGATCTCTTCGTTGACGCTGATGCAGGTCGCGCCCGGGAAGCCGTAGCAAAGCTCGGGAGCGGACGTGGCCCCCGCTCTTTCCAAAAGAGTTCGACCGAGCTCATCCAGTTCGCTCGTCGTCATTCCGGGCTCGATGGCCGTTCCCATGGCTGCCAGTGTGTTGGCGACAATGCGGCCGATCTCCTTCAGCCTGTCGAGCTCGTCATCGCTTGAAATCGTCATTCGCTATCCCGTGGAGTTGTGGGACTTCATAACTCACGGGATGCGCTTTTCGCAAACACCTCGATGGCGGGTGATTGCCTGCCTTCGGATTGCGGCTGACCGACTATTCGCTGTCGATGCCGAGTTCGCGTGCCGCGGAGGTCAGACGGGTCTTTGCTCCGGCGTCGCTTGCAAAGACTGCGAGTGCTTTCGTCAGTGCTGCTTTTGCAGCATCCTTCTCGCCAAGGGTCATGCGCGAACTCATAAGACGCAGCCAGCCGTTTTCGTCGTTTGGAGAGACTTCGAGCCGGGCTGCGAGCTTGTCGACCATGCCGTGGATCATGTCGTTACGCTGAGAAGCGGCGTCCCCTGCGGCAGGCTCTGATGCTGAAGCAGATGGCGCATTGCCTGCCGCGATCTGTGCCGACTTTGCCTGCTCGAGGGCCTTCTTGATTTCAATGTTGCCGGGGTCGAGCCTCAGGGCCGTTTCGTAGGCTTTGGCCGCATCGTCTGGCTTATCCGTATTGAGATATGACCATCCGAGCATTTTCCAGCCATTCACATCGTTTGGATCTTGTTCGAGCCTCGTCACGAGCTTCACGATCATCGTATCGACGTCGGGCAGATCGGCCGCGTTTGGGGCGGGTGATTGAGTTCCCGCCCGATCCGGATGTGTCTCTATCGAATTCGCGTAGGCGCGTAGAGACTCCAATGCATTCGAGTCATCGTCGGAGGCGAATGCCGAATGCGGTGCGGACGGCGTATCACTCAGGGCTGCTTCGGTGTTGGACGCGCTCAACTCGTTCTGAGCGACGCCTGCAAAGCAAAGGGCGGCGATCGCAGCGAGCGGAAGCAATACGAGACCGGATGAGGGAAGGCCTGTTGCGATCCACCGTCTGACGAGCGTCACGGCCGGCCGGTGACCGTGCAATTTGAATCGAAAGAGAAGTAGCGCCGTCGCCAACAGCGTGGCGGCTGTTCCCGTGGCGACCATCATATATTGCTGTGTCATGTCCCATCCTCGTGACATTTTTTTTCGCTGAGGAATGGGTTGCAAAATGAGGCATCAGCACATCGGCATCGCGCGACAAAAGATGATGAGGCGCCGTGGCGATGTCTCGTCTTCATCGGCTTGATTTGAGTAGAACGCGTCGCATTACTGCATCGGGATTTTCGTCTGCATGATCGGCGTGATCACGCCGTTCACGTGATACTTGTGGCAGGTGAGGCAGTCTTGGCGCACTTTCTTGGTGGCGTGACAGCTCTGGCAAAGGTCCTTGTTCACGGCTCCAAAATTGGAGGCAAAGTTGTGGGGATTGCCCTGCTCGTAGCTCTTCAGATAGGGGCGATTTTTTTCAAGGCTATGGCAGGTTAAGCATCCGCGGTTTTGCATCACGCCGAGATGCGGCTCATGGATGAAAGTCGTAAAGCGTCCGAGTTTCGTTTCGGCCGATGACGGGGAGAAGTTGACGATGCGTCCTTTGCCTTGAATGTCGTCGACGCTGTGGCATTTCGTGCATGACCCTTGAGCGTCCTTGCTCGTCAGAAAATCAAAGACAGCTGCTGCGGGGCTGCGGTCACCCTTGGGCGCCTGCGGCCCGGTCAGGAAGAGCCATGAGTAGATGAATTTGTCCTTGTGGCCTGCTGGGCGATAGAAAATTGCATAATCCTGCCGGTACCAGCCGCCGTATTCGGCCCAGCTCTCCGGGTCGATATTGCTTTCTATGCCGATCACAGGCGCGGTCTTCGCCGGAGACGTGGAGGCTGTGTCCGGCTGCGATGGAATTGCACGCGGTTCCGGTGCTCTGCCGCGGTCATTGGAGCGCGCCTTCATCTCGCGAAGCTCTTCCTCCGTGGGGCGGAGGAGTTCGTCAGATTGGCTCGTGGCTTTTTCGCCGGCGACTTGAGCAGTCTCCGCCGGACGTGCGTCCCGCAGTCCAGCCCTCATCGGTTCGGGCAGGCTGCCGGCGGCGCGTTTTTCGTTGCCGCCGTTAGACGTCGCGTTTGCGCTATCGTCCTTTCCGGCGGCTCCTTCGGGATTGGCGCCTTCAGCCTTGTTCTCCTGTCCCGAGGGCATGAGGCACTGACCGAGAACGCGCATGAGGCATGCTGGCGGATCGTATTTGGTGCCGCTGGCATTTTCACTCGGCGCCTCTTTCTTCTCATCAGTCTCGGCCGATGACTGAGGTTCGTCCGAGGCGGCGGGCGTATCTGCGGCAGCTGGCTCCTCGGTGGTCGCTGCGTTTGAATTGCTTGGTTCGGGATCATTGGCGACTGGTTGCGGATCGGCGGTCATCGCGCCGCCGGTGATTTCGCTGGCGAGATTGGGCAGCCACTGCTGCTGAGCACCAACGACCACATCGCGCGGTATGCTCGCGGTCAGATCGGCGACGAGAGACGCACTCAGCTTTCCGCCGCTGCCGATGTTGAGGTCGCCGAGAACGTCCGAAGCCTTACCCGAGATCAGGGCATACAGCAGCCGCTTGATCTCCCAGGTTAGATCCTTAACCGCCGTGATTTGGTCGTCGCTTGCATTGCTCAGATCCTGGAGGTTCAATTTGTCCACGGTCTTGATAAGCGCGCGGCCCTTCTCGGTCCGGCTGATCATCACCTTCATGAAGGGTGTCAGCCCCGCTTCCGACGCCTCGGGCCATTCGCCGATCGCTGCGTTTTTGTTTTTCAGCGTTTGCAGGTCGAGGCCAGGGAGCGCAAGGAAGGCGATGCCTTTCGGGCCAGTCGCCCGCTCCTTGCCTGTGATCTGATCGAGATGGCAGCCGGTACAGGTCTTCTCAAATGGCGCGACGGCCATGACACGCCTGTCCTTCGGGCTGTCGTGACAGGTCGAGCAGGTGTCCGGAATGCGCTTTGCTGCATCCTTTTTCGCAACTTCGGGAAAGTGCTTCTCGAAATGGCTGGCGTGATCGTAGATGATCCGTGTGCGCCGATCGAAGGGATAGTTTTCGAATTGGGGATGATGGCCGTCGAAGCTGTCGAACTTCACGACATGGCACGAGCGACACTGCTCGTTGGAAATCTTGCCCAGTTTGAAATTGGCGCCTTTATGCTCCTGGTGGCAGGTTGCGCAAGTGAGGCCGCGCGAGACGACATCATGGGCCGGGAAGGCGCCGTTTTGGGCGCGAGCTGATAGCGGCTCAGGTGTGGATGCTGCAACCTTGGTTAGCCGCTTGGTGCTTGCTAACAGGACTTCGGCCGAAGCGCCGTGCGGGAAGAAAGCTGTTGCCGGCATCTTGTGGCAGGTGATGCAGGCCTTGCTATCATCAATCGGATTGCCGGCGACAAGGCCGTGAATCCAACTCAACTTACCGTCGCCGCTTTTGCTGTGACACGAAGAGCAATTTTCAATCGACGCATGAGCGCTCGTCAACGGCCCGGGCATGAGGAACTGCGTGCTCTTCGAGAGAAAGAAAGCAGTAAGCGTGGAGGCAGCCGTGACGAGCGCCACGAGCAGCGCAAGGCGGTCGCGCCGAAAACTCGGAGGTTTCGGACTGTCGCTCTCTTGCGGCCAGAAAAAGCGCCACATCACATAGCCCCCGACGCGTAAGAGTAGACGACGAGGACGTGCAGCACCGAGAGCACGAGCAGTCCGTAGGTGACGGGCACATGAACAAATAGCCAAGCCCTGGTGAGCCCGAAATGGACGCGCGCGAAATCGAGCGCATCCTTTTCGGCGACGAGGTTCCAGATTCGGGACAGCTTTTCCTGGCCCTGAGCGTCAACGTAGGGTGCGAGATGATTGATTTCGTCGATGAGCCGCTTGAGCGGGCGTTGCGAAGCGACCAGATGGGATGAGAAATTCCGCAGACCCTCGAAAAAGTCCTGCAGGTGGTTGGTGTAGAGATCGATGATCCAGGCGTCATAGGGCGCCGGGGGCAGCGCGATCGCGTCGGGCGACGGATCGGGCATTGCGACGATTGCTTTCATATCTTGCGCGAGTTCAGCGACGCGAAGGGGAATGCGGTCATAGCCGATGCGGTCGTCGACGCGGCCCTTGGTTTTCAGCGACCAAGCCAGGTAAGTGCCGAAGAGGCCGCTTAGAGTTACGAGCACGAAGCCCGTCCATAGCGCCCAATCGAACGCCGAGTTCGGAAGGGCGAAATTCGAATGAGAAAGGAACGCAGCGACGAGCAGGTAGCCCACGAAAATATGAAAAGTCCGCCATCGCATGATGGACTTCGGCGATAGCCGGCCCGTTTTGGTGGCGACGTGAAAGAAGAGCTGCAGGCTCATTCCACCAGCCAGCAGCCAGCCGTCGAGATAGCGTGGGTCGCGAAGTGCTGAGGTGTAGATTTGGACAAGCCAGAATAGGCCGCCGGAGATGGCAACGATCAGTATCGCAGTGATTGTCTGGCCGCTGACCCCTCGCATCGAGCTGGAAGTGCCTGCTCCCATCGACCCGTTGGCCGCGCGCCGTGCCAGCAATTTCACGGCGGCCCGCCAGAATCATTCATCGTCGTTCCCCCATCGTGCGTGTCAGGCTGCTGCTGTCGACATCGTGCCCTGATCAGTTCGTTGCACTCGGTTGTCTCACCGTCCCCACGTACTTTTCCGGTCCCGGAATGAGCGCATCGAGCCCGGGCATCGTGCTGCCGTCGTATTTTTCGGTGAGGCCCGTGAGCAGCTTGGAAACGCTATCGGCAGCAGCGGTCAGCAGGCGCTCATTGTTGAGCTTCAGCGATGCCGAATGTGCATATTCGACCAACTTGGCGATTTCTGGCACGTTCGGCGCAGCTTTCGCCGCAGCGGCAAGTTGCTTTCGTACGCGGTCAACGCGCTGAGCCATGAAGAATGCGTAAGGCTTTCTCACCGTCGCCTTTGCAACGGCGCGCAATGACGTCTCGAGCTCGACGCCAAGACCGATAAGATAAAGCATCCGCCTGCGCGTAGCGCTCGCGGCGGCGTTCTCCTTCCCTTTGGAATACCAAGTATTGTGGCGCACCTCGCCCTGCGACCAGGACACCAGATCGAAGGCGCTGCCGGCGCGATGGCCGCCTTTGTTCACGAGTTCTTCTTGCGGCACGACGTGGCAGCCGTAGCAGTTCTTCGCCAACTGATAGATTGCGTTGGTCCTTATCATCCCTTTGGAATCGGCAAGTTTCCAGCGGGCTGCAGCCTCGGCTTTCGTCTCTGTCTTTGCGGTCTTGCCGCTGTAGCTGCTGTGAACTTTGATCCAGTCTTTGCCGGCGCTGTGACAAGATTCGCAGGAAATGCCTGCGACCGGTTCTTTGCCGTCGTCCTTCTGCTGCACCGTGAAATGACAGGTGACGCACAACCCTTCCGATTTGATGCGTCTTACTCCCATCTTGTCGGCGATTTTCTTCGCCTCGCCGTTGCGCGGAAGATCTCGAAACGTTTTGAAATGATGCGATGTCTTCCAGGCTTCGGTCTCCTGCTTGTGGCACTCGGCGCAGGCATTAGGTCCGACGACCTGGGCGGGATCGGATGCTGCCGCGCCGCACGCGGCAAAACACATGATCAGCGAGCCGAAGAGAAAGTAGCCGAGGCGAGAGAGGCGCCGTGTGCCGGAATACAAGGAACTGAAACTCAAACGATCTAAAACCACAGTGCTGTCGAGCCTTGCTTCGGCGAGCCTACGCGCTTGTATCGAATGAGATTGCGAGGTCGCGGGAGCGATCGAAGTCGGGTTTGCGCATCGGGCGACCGAGGGGCATGGCAAGCTTTTTCATTGCGCGGGTCAGAACGCCGCCTTCGCTCGTGCTATCGCCGTTTGGCAGGAAAGGATCTGCATGGCAGGTCGCACCAACATGCGCGGCGATGTTTTTGACTGACTCGACCATCCCCGGCGCGCCGCAGGCGTAGAGAACATCGGTCGGCAACAGCCGCGGCAGATAGTCGGTCGGCCGGCCAGGCATGATGGCGTTGGGCAAAGCCTGCGGCGAACTACAGACAGGCACGACGAGGACATTGGGGAAGCGTGCGAGCTTCACTAGGGCTTGGCCCATATATAAAGACTCAACAGTACGGCCGCCGGCGATGATCATCATCCTGCGCTCCGGCCGCTCTCGCAGAGCGGCGACGGCGATGGACCAGATCGGCGCGAAGCCGGTATTGGTGGCGACAAGAATGAGGCGGCCTTCCAGATTGGGCCGCAAATGCGCCGAGCCGTACGGCCCCGTCACAGTCACCCGATGGCCCGGCGTGATGCGATGGCCGAGCGATGAACTGACGCGGCCGCCCTTCATGCGACGGACATGAAACCAGATAGAACTGCTGGTCGGATCGCCGCGCAGCGGATGAGTAATGCTGAAGGGACGGCGCGGATATCCGCTGAAACACACCTGCGCATATTGACCAGCATGATGCGGCAGCGCGCGGTCGGTCTTGATGCCGACCTCAATCACCTCGGACGAAAGGGGACGCAGCGAACTCAGCACGCCTTCGATGGCTCGGATATTTGTCTGGCGGTTGCTCTCCAGGACCGCGTTACTGGCGATGCGGCACTGGCACGCATGAACGATGCCGGGCTCGGTGCCTTCTCCGCCCTCCACATCGCCCGAAACCAGCCGAACGCAGCATGTGCCGCAGTGTCCGGCGCGACAATCGTAAGGCAGGTCGATGCCGTTATTCAGGGCCGCGTCGAGCAGTAACTCACCAGGGCGCGCCTCAAAGCTTTTCCCGTCGATCGTAATTTTATGGCGACTTGCCATCACGTGCTCAATTCTTGCCGTTTCAAGGAATTCGGAATTGGGAGCTATCCAGCTATTATGGTTAGACAATGGCCCGCGGCGGATTGAATAAAATGAAACATGGATTGAAGGCGAAATATTAGGGGCCATAAGCTCGAATTATGCATTAGGCCCTGCATGGGGTTGCCATTCCAGTTTTGCTCGCGAAGGTAAGAACCCTACGTTCTGGGATTGCGTTGATAAAACAGAGCCTTGCAAGCGTCTCTCGCAATCATTTGGAAGAGCATAATTCTTTTTGTATCCACATTGAGTGGAATGGAAAAGTTTTTTCGATTCTGAATTAACTATATTCAATTTCGACCGCCATTATATCCGGCCATATCGCTGCCCCGTTTCCCATATTGATTTAATTCCGACGGGGGATCGCATAAATCGGACTGCATTTCGCGCGATCAAGCAATTTCGAGTTCTGCCCAGGGGTATGGGCAGTCTGGACTGGGGGCGATGGTACAAGTTTCGCGTGTTTCACTGCTTGCCTGCGCATGGGCAGGCACGATGCTGGTCTGCGTCATGTTCTCTCGGCAAGATGCCGTCGCAGGATCTCGGTTATTCGCCGAGGCACCAAGTCAAACTCAACAGAGCCGTTCCGAACTGAAACTCGCGCAGAATGGCGAAGCTGCCGGCGGAGGCGCGGCAGCCAAAGGGACGAGCATCGAGATCATGAAGCCCAAGTCCGATCCGCACAGCGGCCAGGGCGTGGACGAGTCTCTATATCCCACTGCCGCGCAATGCGGGGGCTGTCACAAGCAAATTTATGAAGAGTGGTCGTCGTCGCAGCATGCCTATGCGTCGATATCTCCGATGTTCCACAAGTTCGAGCAGAAGTTCCAATCGCTCACGCAAGGAACGGTCGGCACTTTTTGCGTGCGATGCCATCAACAGGTAGGCACGCAGATTGGGGAAGCCCGCGAAGCGCCACTCTGGAAGCGCAGTCAGATCTCGCGTGAGGGCGTAACCTGCATCACCTGCCACCGGGTCAAGGAGCAGTACGGCAAGGTCAACGGCGAGCGCCGGATCGAGCCCGGAAAAATCTACGAGCCTGTCTATGGCAGCGGCGAAAAGAGCGTCATCAAAGACGTGCTCGCCAACAAGGATACTTACTCGGTCAAAACGGGTGCCGATGGGCGCGGCAACGACATTCACGCGGGCATGATCACCAACGATCAGATCACCAAGTCGGAGTTCTGCGTGAGCTGCCATCAGGTTGCAGTCAACCTCGGCATCAAGTTGGAAATCGTCTGGGATCAATATCGCGACAGCCCGGCGCGCAAAGCCGGCGTCAGCTGTCAGGATTGCCATATGGGCAAAAATCCGGGGAAGCCGGATGGATATGCGACCGCGCCTTCCGCGATCGTCGGCGGCAAAGAGGTCAACCCCGGGCGCAAGCATGCGAACCACCGCTTTATCGGTCCGGGTTATTCGATCGCGCACCCTGGTATCTTCCCGCACAACACGAAGGGGCAGGCCATGAGTATCGAGGACTGGCTGCTGTTCGACTGGCGCGCCGGCTGGGGTAGCCGCAAGTTCGAAGACAAGGTTGCCGCTGGAAAGATCAAGGTCGATTTTCCGAAGCGATGGGCCGATGCAAGCGATCGCGAAGATGCCCGTGAGATCATCGATGAAAATCTGAAGAAGCTCGACGAGCGTGACAAGCTCAGGCGCGAGGTGATGGAAAACAGCAGCAAGGTCGACGGTCCCTACATCCAGGGCACGCCGCGGACCGGCGCAGAGCTGGCGTTCTCCTACAAGATCAAGAACGTCAATACAGGGCATAACCTGCCGTCCGGCTCGCTCGGTGCGCAACCGCAGCTTTGGGTGAACGTCGCCCTCGTCGATCCCGATGGGAAGAACATCTGGGAGTCGGGCTACGTCGACAGCAACGGGGACATGGCGGATCTACATAGTCTGGACGTCGCGGCTGGGCGCATCGACACGGACCAGATGCTGGTGAGTTTCCAAACCAAGTTCCTGACGACCAACGTCAAGGGCACGGACCGGGAGATGTACCTGCCGGTAAACTTCGACATCGATCCGCTGCCGCAGCTTCGGCCGCCGCAAATCCCGACCACGGTTCTCAACCATCCGCCGCTCGTGCGCATGGAGAACCACTCTCTGGCGCCGCTAGGGGAGAGGGTGGCGAAATATTCGGTGCCGGGAAAGTTGATCAAAAAGCCCGGCAAGTATCGCCTTGCCTTCCGCATGCGTAGCCGTGCCGAGCCTGTCTATTTCATGCGCTTCGTCGGTGCCACCAAGGCAATGGAGCAGAGCATGAACGAGCGGATCATGAACTTTCATGACTTCGCCGTCGATGTCGACGTGAAAGGATAAAAATCAAAGAGCCGAGTGTTTCGGATTTGGTCCCGCCATGGGGCCAAAATAGCGGGTCCGAAGCCTCTCTGAAGCCTCCTGAAACTCGAACGCACGAGCCAGGGGTATGAAGTGGGAGCTTCCTTATGACTTGCGATGCGAAGGGCAACCTTCGATACCGAACGACTGTGACGATCGCTGCAATTGTTCTGATGGCCGGAAGCTATCTGACGATGTCCGGCACGACCGCGAAGACTGAACCCCGTGAAATCGGCGGCGAGTCCGCCAAAGACGAGAGTTGGATTACGACACTGTCCACCGAGTCTCGAGCCGCTTCACAGCCTCCAGGGAAACGCGAAAACGAGACAATCGTTCCAAAGCAGTACCTTGGCGCGGATGTCGGCGACGCCGACAAATCGAACGCAAAACCAGAAGAGGGCAAGAAGGCTCGCAAAAAAGAAAAATCGACCGGGGGCGCGTTCCGCTCCGATCCGCAGTACGCGCACAAGTACGATGCTAAAGAGCAATCCGACATATATGGCGGGAAGACCGCCGTCGAGCCGCCACGTCCGCTGCTCGAGATTGGTCGCGAGCAATACACCTCCGGAATATACGATGAGAGCAGCACAATCTTCGGGAAATTGAACCCGCTTCTTCCGGGACTCTCCGTCTACGGGGATTGGAGGACGGCCGTCGCCTACAATCGCAATAACGGCAAGGATATCGCGCAGGTCGCGACGCGGCTCAATCTCGATGTCGATTTGAAGCTCACCGCAACGGAACGCATACATGCCTTCTTCACGCCGTTTCAGGACGGCAACGCAAAATTCACTCGCTTCGAATTCGGCGGACGCGATGGCGATCAGAAATTCAACGGTGAGTTCGATTTCAATCCGCAGATTCTGTACTTCGAGGGTGACGCGGGTTCCATTTATTCAGGCATGACCGGACAGCATGCCAGTTTCGACCTGCCCTTCACCGTCGGTCTCTTCCCGCTGTTCCTTCAGAACGGGATCTGGGCGAACGATGCAATCCTCGGCGGCGCGTTCACGCTGCCCGCGCGGAATTCGGCGGCGCTTGGTCTCTCCAACTTCGACGTTACGTTCTTCGCCGGCTTCGATAACATCGACAATGCCAGCTTCGTCAAAGCAAATGGCAAAGTGGACAACAACAATGCCAACCTCTTCGGCGTCACGACCTTCGCCGACGCTTTCAATGGCTATGTCGAAGCGGGTTATGGTTTTCTGCAAGGCACGGGTGTTCAAGAGGGTGTCGAGCAACATTTCCTGACGGCCGCATATACCCGGCGCTATGCCAACACGATCTCGAACTCGACCCGGTTGTTCGCGAACTTCGGGGAGGATGGCCACGGAAATGGCGACGGCTTTGCCTTCATTTCAGAGAACAGCTTGATCACGCCTTTGCCGAGCACGCTTCTTCCATATGCGAACTTCTTTGTCGGCGTCGGGAATCCCGAGCCGCTGGTCGATGGCAACAACGCGGGCATACTGAAAAACGTCGGCATCAACTTCGAGACAGACGCCCTGACGGGTTACCCGAAACTCGACGACACCGCTTCCAATACCTTCGGAGGCGCACTCGGCTTGCAGTATCTCTTCAATCTGGATCAGCAGCTCGTCTTCGAAGTGGCGACGGTGCAGCCCTTCGAGAATGACAATATCGGTGCCAAGGGCGCACAGTACGGCTTCGGCGCTCGCTATCAAATCCCGCTCACCCGGTCGTGGCTGTTCCGTGCCGATGCGACCTATCAGATCCAAGAAGGTGCTGAAGATAATTTCGGATTCCGTACGGAGCTGCGCAGCAAGTTCTGAGCCATCACAAAAAGCTTCGCCGTCGGTGACGACGGCGAAGCTGTTCGGATTATTGGTGAACTGGTTGGGGGCAGAATGCCTGGCGTCTCATCTCGGCCTGGCGATGGCGTCGATCTCGATATCGACGTCATCGTCGACCATCGATTGGTAGTTCGTCATGTTGAAAGCACTGCGCTGAATGCGTGTCTTGGCGACAAATCTGCGTGCCCCGGCGTCGTGCTTCAGCGCCGGATCGTCGTGCGACTCGATGCTAACCTGGAGCGTCACGGGCTTGGTGATGCCGTTGACCGTGATCTCGCCCAAAACCTCCGCCGCGGTTTGGGAGCCTGTTCGAACTCCGACGCTCTTGAAGGCAATGACGGGCGAGCCCGCAACGTTGAAGAAATCCGCGCCTTTCAACTCGTTGTCGATGAAGTCTTCGCCGGTTGTAAGGCTCGCGGCAGAGATCGAGGCGCTGACCTTGCTCTTTCCGGGAGCGGCTTCGTCATAGTCGAGCGTACCGCTGACCTTTGTGAAGCGGCCTCGCTGCGTCGCGTAGGCCATCTTATAAGCGAAGCGCACCTCTGTTCGGCGCTGGTCGAATTCAAAGCGACGGGCGTGGGCGGCCGATGCACCCGCCATGGTCAGTTCTGCGGCAAGGAGTGCGAGACATGCCAATCGCAATGAGGACGGCGCTTTGGATGGCGACGCGGACTCCGAGAGTTTGTCGTCGCCCAATATGTCTGATATTTTAGCATTACTTTCGTGGCGGCCATTGCCGAGACGCGATTTTTTCATTGATTGGCCTTTCGCCGTTTGTATTTTGGGGTGAGCCCGTGGCGCGCTTTGCGCGTTCGCTAAGCCCATTCGCATGAATCAAGGCTTCAACGACTTCAGAAATGCCGTCTTTGCCGGTGATTGCGGCTTTGAAAATAATCCAGGCAATAGCCGACAAAACGAGTGGGTATAGAAACACGACGATCAATTCGGTAATCGTTGTCGCCATCGTGCTTTCTTCCGGTCTCGTATGCGGGCCGGGCGGCATCGTGAAGTCACCGCGGGGCAATATGGGGCGCATTTGGCCCAATTATCCCAAACGGCAAATTCAGATATGAGATGCGCCGAGTCCCGTCCATCGATTTCCCCAATTGCATAATTCAATTGCGGGATGGCGAAAATGGGTTCGAGAAATACTCGGTTTATTTGAATCGCGACTTCAATGCGGCTATTGCCTGTCTGCAAATGCCGAGTTTATTGGGTCTGCAGAATGAATCCGGATCGCGACGGGTGCGAAAGTGGGCGACGATCACATTTCATTTCATGATTTCAGCGGTCGTTCTCACGGATTATGCTTCTTGCGCGAGGCGCCGCTTCCTCGCCGCCAAACGAATGCGTGCTGAACCTAGCCGAGCAGTGATCGACGACTGCAATTCGGCTAAGCGGGAATTTTTTTCGTCGGATGATATCGGCCAGAGTTGGCCACCATCGTATCCGCAGGCAATGCGCCCGAGAGCGCCACGCATCCGATCTGTTTCAAGATCGATGGCGAGTTGCTCGACCTCGTCCGGATCTGTGATCCCACGGTGGCGGGCGAGCAGCGACGCAAGGTGGCGCTTATCAATCGAAGGCAAACTGGCCCAGAATCCGCGGGTAAGTTCGCTAGCCAGATCGTAGTCGGGATGGCCCGCACACTCAGGAGCGCGGCCGATTTGATAGAGGTGCGGCACGGCATCCCATTTCGCGCGCTCGCGGGGTGCAGCGGCGAGTGTGTCCTTCGCCTCTTGCGCGACGTAGAAGCGATTTAGAGTGTCGAAAAGGGTGAGCACGTAGCCTTGCGCCAGGAGATGGGGCTCCCATTCCAGCCATGAGGGTGCGCCGCTTGCGGGGGAAACCGCCTCGGCTACGATCACCTTGGGACGAAAGCGGTTCCAATCATTGCCCGCTAGAATGCTGGCCTCGGCGCCTTCGACGTCGATCTTGAGAAAATCGATCTCTGTAACGCCGTAACGCTCGCATAGCTGAGCCAGAGTTATGACGGGCATCGACACGGTGCGATGGCTCGCGCCATATTTTGCTGCAGCTTCCGCATGAGATTTCACCGTCGTCGAGAGAGCGTGGAGCCGGTTCACGACGTAGAAATCCATCACGCCGGTGTGGCTGCCGACGAGACCCTGCAGGACTTCGTCGCGGGGGCGGATCTGAGCGTAGAGCGCAGCAAGATGCGGCTGAGGCTCAACGCAGATGCCCCGCCATCCGCGCTCATAAAACCAGAACGAAACACTGTCGGCGACGGGGTGTCCCGCTCCGATGTCGATATAGAATCCCGAAGTCCTATGCCCTAGCGCCTGCCAAAGATGGTAGTCCTCCATGTTTTGAGCATAACTCAGTTCCATTTGTCCCCCGGTGTGCGTCGGCTGGCGGCGGCTTAGCTTTTAGACCGGCATCATGCACCTTTGCTTCGCCAGCACCAGCTTCGCTCGTCGAACGCGAGCATCCTGCAATTAAGCGGGTGGGGCGCGGGCAATATAGCGCTGCCCGAATTCGCGCGACGCGGCACCAGCCGAGTTGCGCAGTGTGCGGAATAAATCATCCAGTTCGAGACGTCTTGTCGGCGTTTTCGAGAGCTTCCGTCAACGAACGGCGGCTAGAAGGATCGTTCGATCCTGACAGAACGTCGACCGGATCGCTTTGGGCGTCCAAAGGGATGCTCGTTTTTGATGTCGCGGAATCCCCCAGAAGATAATTGATTTTCGGAGTCACATTTCATGACGATCATCAGCAAGCATTCGGTGTTGGCGATGTTAGTCGCCGTGGCGCTACTTGGCGTCTCACCGGCGTACGCGCAGTCCATTGAGCAGCAGGAGAAGAACCAGATAAATAATTCGGCGGCTCCTGATGTGTTGCCGGATTCATCGCAGACAGGGCCCAGTCAGTCGATTACCCAACAGGAAAAGAACCAGCTGAACAATTCGGCGGCTCCTGATGTTCTGCCGGATTCATCGCAGACCGGGCCTAGTCAGTCGATCACCACCGAGGAAAAGAACCAGTTGAAATAAGCGGGCGCCAAGCCCCCGAGCCGCATCGGCATTTACCGCTCCTGGGGGCCTGGAGCGGCAGGGTGTCGTCGTCCGAAATTGGGGTCGAAAAGCTCAATTCAAGATGCTAAATGGCTCACCTGACGTTTGCCAGGCCTTGACCATCCAGGGTGGGTTCGGCGGGCAAGCGGCGGTCTGGGCGTTTCTTACGTGTTCGTTCGAGGTTGCCCGGTCAGTCGTCGATTTCTAAGCGGAGCCACCATGACGGCACGGATCTTCAAACCCGCCAAGACTGCCATGCAGTCCGGGGAAGCGCGCACGAAAGATTGGGTGCTCGAGTTCGGACCGGCGAGCCCTCGTGATATCGATCCGCTGATGGGTTGGACGAGTTCTCGCGATATGCAATCGCAGGTACGGCTGGAGTTCGATACCAAGGAAGAGGCGGTTGCGTATGCGACGCGCGCCGGTCTTGCCTATACGTTGACGGAGCCGAAGCCGCGCAAGCCGATCCGCAAGGCGTACGCCGATAACTTCCGCTACGGCCGGACGACCAACTGGACGCATTAAGTTGGCCCCGGCGACGTATCGTCGTTTGGCGCCGGCGACTCCGCTGCGCGGAGCCGGCCGCCGGCGCGGCCTTGTGGCGGGGTTCTTGAACCAATCAAATTTGATGGCGCATGCAACCCGCCTTAGGAGGCGGGCCGCATGCGCCAGCAGACCTTCTAGCCAAACAGCGCAACAGTTTTCTGCACCGTGGTCCAGATGCCCCAGCAGAGCGGGATCAGGACGAGGAGCCAGAACGGCACGGCCTTCGCATCGAGGCCGCCCTTGCCGATGCCGAACGAGCCTGAGGTTTTGGTGCCGCCCTTCTCATGCAGTTTGGCGCGTTCTTCGGCGATTTCGGCGTCCGGCATGTTCCATTTCGGATTAACGGGACGCACGAGCAGGTTGGCGAGGAAGCCGACGACCAACAGACCCGCCAGCACGTAAAATATGGGTCCGTAGATCTGATCGGCAGGAATGCCTTCAGCTTGCCGGGTGTCGTGCAAGTAGTTCACGATCACCGGACCGACGATGCCGGCTGTCGACCACGCGGTGAGGAGACGGCCGTGGATGGCGCCGACGAACTGAGTGCCGAACATGTCGGCGAGGTAGGCAGGTATCGTCGCAAAGCCGCCGCCGTACATCGATGCAATGATGCAGAAGCAGGCGACGAAGAGCGCCAGCGACTTCCATTCGGCCGCTTGCGTCGCGAGCGCGTAGAGGCTCGCTCCGAGCACGAAGAAGATGAAGTAGGTTTGCTTTCGGCCGAGCGCGTCTGAGGACGAGGCCCACGCAATCCGGCCGAAGATGTTGAAGAGCGAGATGAGGCCGACGAACCCGGCCGCGACGCCCGCGGCTTGAGCTGCGAGAGCGGCGTCCTTTTTGACATCGGCGAATGAAAGTTCGGGGTGACCGATCAAGGCGCCGCCGAACGTCTCCTGCAACATTGGCGAAGCGGCTCCGATGATGCCGATACCAGCCGAAACGTTGAGGCAGAGCACCAGCCACAAGAGCCAGAACTGGGGCGTCTTGTGCGCGTTGGCGAGATGCACCTGGTTCGACGTGATCATTGCGTTCGTCGACGCCGGCGGTGTCCAGCCCTCGGGCTTCCATCCGGCTGGCGGCAGGCGATAGGCAAACGCACCGATCAGCATGAATACGGCGTAGATCGCCGCCATGACGAGGAAGGTCTGCCAGACGCCGGGATCAGCTTCCGTCTTGAAGTGGCTCATGAGGAGCGTGGCGAGCGGCGAACCGATCATCGCGCCGCCGCCGAAACCCATGATGGCCAAGCCGGTCGCCATGCCGCGACGGTCGGGGAACCACTTGATCAGAGTCGATACCGGCGAGATGTAGCCTAGTCCGAGACCAACACCTCCGATGACGCCGGCGCCCAGCCACATGAGCCAAAGGTGATGCTGGTGGACGCCGAGGGCGGAAATGACGAGGCCGCCGCACCAGCAGATTGCGGCGACCACGCCGGCTTTGCGCGGGCCCGCACGTTCAAGCCAACCGCCCCAAATCGCGGCGGAGACGCCGAGCAGGACGAAGAAGAATGTGAACATCCAGCCGAGATCGAACTGGCTCCAATTGCAGTCGGTCGCGGACAGGGCTTTGAGCGTGCCTGCGGCCTTTTCGCTGAAGGTTACTGCACCCGCGGAGCATTCAGGCAGAGGTTTGCCGTCGGCGCCGAGGAGAGCGGCTTGCAGCGGTTTCCAAAAAACGGAGAAGCCGTATGCCATGCCGATGCAGAGATGGATGGCGAGAGCCGCCGGCGGGACGAGCCAGCGATTGAAGCCAGCCTTCGCGACGATACGTTCTCGATCAAGCAAACCGGGAGCGGACGTGTCCGCCGGGCTCGTTGCACTCATTGTTCTTCCCCCAAAATTAAGTTGCAGTTCGTCGCTGCTTTTTTTTTTTTTGCCTTTTCTGCATCGGGGGCGCGACACAATCAACACGCGCCGGGTGCTATTGTGCAGGCAGGATGCTGAATCTTGTCCGTTATGACGGCGTTTTGGCGTGGTGCTGATGGAAACGCGTGGTTGGGTAAGGTGTGGTCAACGGCGCGATGGCAGTCAAAGGCCGTTGCGGATCGAAAAAAATTCGCTACAAAACGCGGAATTCGCCGCGGCGCGGGTGTAGCTCAATGGTAGAGCAGCAGCCTTCCAAGCTGAATACGTGGGTTCGATTCCCATCACCCGCTCCAACTTCTCCATAATTCTTCCATAAAATCAAAGGCCTATAGGGAGCTCGGCTGTTTCGCGGGGCGTCGCGCAAGTGACTACCAAGCTGTTGAAACGCAGGGTACAAGACTTAGGGTACGTCTTTCAGAGGGTGACATGGCCAAGTGGCGTCGTCGCATTCAATCCGTCGGTTCGGCCGAGCGGCGTCCCGTTGCTCTCGACATTTCCCGCTTCATGAAGCTCTGCGCGATGCTCGCCTCTCCGAATGAAGGCGAGCGGGCGTCGGCGGCGTTGAAGGCTTCGGAAATGTTGCAGGCTGCCGACCTGACCTGGGAAGACGTCATCAAGGATTCGAAAGCGCTCGCAGAACATTTGTCGCTGACGAAGAGCGACAACGAGGAAGCGCGCGCTCACCGGTTCTGGAAGACGAAAGGTTCGCCCGAACACGCACGCGCGCAATCCGACGCGACGTGATCGCGCCGGCGTCCGGTCAATTTCATAATTCCTTCGTTGCCGCACGGCGCCGATGGGCGCCGCGGTTTTTTATCTCTCGACTTCGAATCCACGAATGGCCCAGGCCGCGGCCAAGCCGAATAGCCAAAGCGCAATCGGTGGAGCGAAGAGCAATATCGGGACCTCGATGAAATCGCCTCTCGTGCTCAGGCTGCCTTGGACGCCTTCGAGTATAAGGTAGATCGTCCATCCCATGATCCAGCCTGCCGAGATCAGCATCCAGACTCGAAACAGGCCGCGTCTCCAGTTGACGGACACAGATTCGGCCTTGAAATCCGACGCGACCCGGCGAGGAATTCCAAAGTTCGGCATACCACCCTCCTGGTTTCGAAAGGACGAGCCAGCGGCTTGTTCTTTCGAAGCAATCCGGCCCATTTCAGGCGCCTGATGTTGTCGTCATGTGCGAGAGAACCCGGCCGCCCATCCGAGGCTAGCATGGCAGAGAAATGGGCGCACGCTCCTTCGGGAGCGGGGAGGTATGTGGCGGCAGGGGGTGCCCATGCCGCCACTCTTGGCCGCTACCCTTGTAATCAAGCCGGGCAATGAAGTCGTGCTTTTCTCGACGGCGTGTGTGAGCGTGCGGTGATCCTGAGGGATTTCGATCCGATCGTGGCGATCGGAGAGCTCAGGTCGTTCTTGAACACGCATTTGAAGCGGAAGAAGTGGGCGGGCCGTGCATCGGTGTTCGCTGTTGCATGATGGAGAGGGCCCGATGGGGACAGAGCTAGAGACGCTGAGGGCGCTGCAACTCGGGAAGAATCTGGTCGGCTTCTATGATGGCCGCGTGCCGGGCAAGCGGTATCATTCCTCGGAGCCGAATTGGCTTGATGACGGCGGTTATGCGCTGGGTATTTGCAGCTATGCGGTTGTCGATGGTGCGTCGGCGGTTGTCTACGACACGCATTTGTCGCTCGCGCATGCTGGGGCCATCAGGCGGGAGCTCGAAGCGCGCGGTGTTCGTGATATCCGCGTTGTGTTGAGCCATTGGCATCTGGATCACGTTGCGGGCAACGCGGTTTTTGATGACTGTGAAATCATCGCGTGTGAGGAAACCGCGCGGTTGCTGTCGGATAAGAAGAAAGCAATCGAGGCCGGAACGCTCGATGGGTTGCCGGGAATTTCGCCGCTTGTTCTGCCGACGACGACGTTCTCCGGCGGACTTGAGTTGAGCTGCGGCGATGTTGGGATCGAGTTGCGGCCGCTCGATATTCACAGTCGTGACGGCGTCGCGATGCACCTGCCGGGAGACGGAACATTGCTCGCCGGCGATACGCTCGAAGATACGGTCACATATGTCGACGAGCCTGACCGTCTGGTGCAGCATCTTGACGGGCTAGGACAGCTTGCGACTTGGGATTTTTCGCGCATTCTTCCGAACCACGGCGCGCCTGAGCGCATAGCGGGGCCGGGCTATGATGCCGGTTTGATCGACGCGACGCGTATTTACGTCGAACGTCTGATCGGGGTCGCGGAAGACGACCATCTTGCGGCACAACCTCTCAAAGCTTTTCTCGCCGAGCCGCTGGCAGGCGGTGCAATCAGCTATTTCGAGCCTTATGAGGCCGTTCATAAAATGAACATTGCGAAGGTTCGGGCGTTAAAGCGGGGAAGCGGCTGACGCCGTTAGCAATGTTTGCCGTCTGCTTATATTTCGCGTGGGGATGATCGCCGTGTACGGAGTAAAAAGTGCGAGCTTTTGCGGATTCGCAGTAGCATTGTCATTGTAGAGCCTATTGAAGAAATTCTCGGCCGGTCGTGCGCCATGCCGTAGTTGAGGATCGCAAATGGAGAATCGCGCCGATCCCTTCGACCTCGAACGGTTTGTCAATGCTCAGGCGGATAGCTTCGCGCGTGCGGCGAGGGAACTCGCAGCTGGCAAAAAGCAGTCGCACTGGATGTGGTACGTTTTTCCGCAGCTGCGCGGGCTCGGCTCAAGCGCTATGTCGGAGAAATTCGGCATCGGGAGCTATGAGGAGGCTCTGGCCTATGTAGGTCATCCGATCCTCGGCCCCCGCCTTGCTCAGGTGACGGCCCTCATGCTCGATCACAGAGACAAATCCCTCATCGATATTCTGGGCACGCCCGACAATCTGAAATTCCACTCGTCGATGACGCTGTTCGCGTCGGTGACGGGGCACGAAAGCATCTACGCGCGTGCGCTCTATACGTTTTGCAACGGCCCCGACCGAAAGACGCTCGCGCTTCTGGGTAAAATCAGCAAAGACGCATGACGATGAGCAGCCTGAGTGGCGCGTTATAGCTCAGTCTCTTGGGCCGGATTATTTCCAACCTCGACAAAATCTCCCGTACCGTCTGCGACAAAGACCTTGAGATCGGGTCGCTCTCTTGCGATGCGAAGAGCGAGCGGCCGCGCCTCGGCCTGGTGGGCTCGATGCTGCTCGTTCGACCATAGGCTGTTGGCTGGATCATCGCCGTCCAATGACGAAGTGAAGGCAACCGCCCACGCGTTGAGGTCGGCCGACAACTCTGGCGAGAGTCCGAGCCGTTCCGGGGGAAAATCTCCGTAAAGGTGCTCGTCCATCGCCCAGAGCGGATACGTGTGGTAGTCGGCCATCACCTTGATCGACCGGGATTGCGAAGGATCGCTCTCGAGGGTCGAGGGATTGTCATCGTCAGACGACGCGGCATCGTCGGACCACGCGAGCGGGGACTCGCTCGTCGATGCGCGCATGCTGCCGGGGCCGACGACCATCCAGAGAACATAGCCGAAATGGGCGGTGACGGCCGTGCAGGCAGCAGCGAGGAGCGGGCCTGGCACCTCTTGCCAGCTCATCAGCGCGTCCCGGCTTGCCGCCCAAACGACAAACGCGGTGGCGGCCAAATAGAGCACGAAGGCGTTGCGCGTCTGTGCGCGACCGGTGGCGTCAGGCGGCTCTTCGAGGTCGAAGATGCGCGGGGCGAGGTAATACAAATAGAATGCCTGGCCAATCGCGGAGAGCAGGAACAGCCACATTGCCACGTCAGCGCGGATGACGAGGGCAACGCCACCGGCGAGAATGAGACTTGCAGCCGCGAGGAGCCAGTAGCTCTGCGCCATTTCGGCGGCTTTCGGCTTCTGTCCAGAGATGCCGGCGATGGCCTGGTCCATGAAGAGGGACGTCAGAGCTGCTCGCGTCGCCACCCATCCCGCGAACGCATAGAATGCGCCGACCAATCCCAAGGCTATTTCAGTCACGCTCGTTTGATCCTCACGTTGAAGTTTGGAGATCCGAGACGGTAGCGATCCACCACTCGACCCCCGTTCCCCTCACTGGCGCACGCTAGGGCGCTCCAGTGATCAATAGCGAAGCAGGCTTTTAGATTATCTTTATTATCGCCTGTGTTGAATCTGTGAAGAGTGGCAAACGCCGGAGGCCGCAATGCGCCGGACACACCAGCCAGGATAGGGCGAATTCGAGACGATCGAGATTGATCAACTGCGCGGTCGAATTCCGACCGGCGGCGGCGAGGGGCCTGCGGTGGAATTTGTGTGTGTCGTGTCAAAGGTGGATCAATCCGTCATGCCGCGGATCATCGAGAGGTGGCGTCAATTCCGGCCATCTTGGGGCGGCGTGAGCGGGACGGGATTAGCGGTGAAATATTTAGACTAGGGGAATCGACCAATGCGAGAGGTTGTTTCGCTGAAGCTTTCAGGTAAGCCAAAAGGGGGATATCTAAAAAGATACCCCCTGTCTGAAATATAGACACGTGCTGAAATATCAATACAGTATGCTGATTATTGTCCTCCCTTGCGCCATCAAATTCAACTGACCAACTCTCAAGTTCTGTGGATAACTTGCTGAGCTGAATCCTGATGCTGCAAGGACGCACCACCGATTCGCAATTGAAAAACTCCCACCAAGCAGCGAGGCGCACTCGATAGTGCGACGCTCGCCGAGCCTGGTCGCACCCGATCGCGATCAGAGGCTCTGAGATGGAAGCCGGCCGCTATCGGGAGTTCGTAGCTTGATGTCTAGTTTGTGCAGGGCGAAGCGTAGACCAACGGCACATTCAGAGACCGCACGGCTTCACAGAAATTGACGGTGGCTGTGTCGCGAGCGAATTGAATCACAACGGTGTCGATTTTCTTCCGTCGTAGCAGCGTCAATGCAGCGGCATAGGTGTTGAAAACGTGGGCTCTGGCTCCGTTATCGAGAAGCGCGTTCCTGATGTGCGGAACGCAGGCAGGCGTAGACACGATGATTACGGAGGCGGTTGGGAAGGACATTGATTGGGCTACCTTTAAACAATTAAACACTAAATATTCGTGCCCCGGACTATCCCCCTTACGCCAACCAGCAAACGATATTTTCTTGAAGCATTTGCGACAAGCGGCGTCGTGGTGATGATGCGTCGCACGCGGAGGAAATTCTTATCCCTGGGATGGCGGAGCGGAGTGAACATCCAAGCGCCGGATAACAGCACGCTACCCCCACGGCTTGAAACAATCGCGCGGCCTATGGCGGGAGTGGTCGGGTTTCAACATGCGGCTAAGATTTTCGGAGATGGCATCTCGAGCCTAGCGTTTTGAACAGCCGGATGCGAGATCTGCTATAGCCGCTGAAGCATTTGAGCGCCGGGGAGCGATGGATTGAAAATTCTGATTTTGAGCATTGTGATCCTGTTGGCGCTAGGCGCGGCTCTTGCGGTGAGAGCCGCGCGTCTCAGGAAACGCAGTTTCGATGAGCGGAGCGACGTTACAAAACTCGTTTCGTCGGCCGGCCGGCGACGCAGTGCGCAAAAAGCCAATGCTCGATTTATGCGAGAGCGCTAGCCGATAATGTCGGGCATAATGCGGGATAAGCAATGCAGATGGTTATTCGACTGATCTTCCAGCTAACACTGTTCGTTGCTCTCAACGGCTGCGCTGCATCACCTGATCCCGGATGCGCTAAACACCACTGCGACCCTTCGATTGATGAGCAATTCAAGCGTAACGCGAGTTGGGATGCGAGAACACCCGACGAGTACGCCAAGCTTCCTGCAAAGAACTGAGGGTGCGCGGTTGCTGGCGGGGACCGGCGCTTGTCCGCTCCATTCTCCCGGCGTGGACTTAATCGTCGCTTCCGAGCCTCCTCAAATCACAAATCGTTATGTCGCTTTTGAATGAGTCTCGACACATCCGCCGAGGCTCTTAATCTGAAGACCAGTGATAGGATCGGCAAAGCAATGCTCGCTTCCATGGCCCGCTGGGCTCTCATTTTAGGGATCGTGGGGTTCTTGGGCGGCTTCGTCGGTCCGATCGTTTTCACCCCCGAAGCCAACCAAGGGCCGCTGCTGGGTATATTCATCACGGGGCCGCTTGGAGTTGTGCTTGGCGCGGTGGTCGGCTTGGTGATTGCAGTTCGAGATCGATAGCGATGTGCAATCTCTGAAGAGCGGCGACAACCCGGACATACCGTCGTCTAGGGTTGGATCGTTTGATCCTGCGCCGCGCGATCTTGCGGGCGGTTCAGTTTGACGGACTAGACGACTGTTCCACGCGCTATGCCGCAACGCATGATGTTGCATGAGCAGCACGCTGATTAATAAAGTTGTGCTCACATCGATTTGTGAACAGCGCGATCGCCGGTCCTGTGTCAGATAGTGCGAAGTTGTTTTGTTGCGTCTGAGTGGGGGCATGTATGTTGTGCGGTCGCCTTTTGGCGCATGGATCATGCGCGCTTTTTCTCCTTGCTTCAGCATCGGCTGCATCGGCGGGAGACGTTGACGGAATCATTGCGGACGATGGGAAATGGAGCGGGGCCTACGTCGGCTTGAATGCGGGCTATGGGTGGTCCGATCTGCGCTCCACCAACGACTTTGGCTCGGCTCCCGCCAATTTTTTTGCGTTTGACGTTATCGGCTTAGCGCAGCATCAGAACGATCGCCTCGATGGCTACGTTGTTGGCGGGCAGGTTGGCTTCCAACGCCAATTCGGTCGGTGGGTCCTCGGCGTTGAAGGAACCCTCGATGCCACTGGGATGGACGATAGTGCGAAGACCGATTGGCAATTCGACAATATAGGTTGCTTCGGATTTTTCTGTATTGGCGCAGCGGGTGCCGGCGCACAGACACTCGATGCAAAAATCGATCAGCTCTACATGGTGAGCGGCAAAATAGGCTACGCGTTTGACGATTGGCTGGCTTACGTCCGCGGAGGCTATGCGGGTGCTAATGTGACAGCACAAAGCAGCATCGGCGGCGACGTTATCGGCTGCTTCGGCGGCTGCATTATGGTTCCAGTCAGTACGTCGTCGAAAGACCAGAAGCGCATGAACGGCTGGAGCGTCGGAGGCGGCTTGGAGCGGATGGTCCTGCCGAATCTCACCATCGGCGTCGAATACAACTATATCAGCCTCGGAGCAGAGACATTTGCCTTCAACGGTGATCTGAATATCGACGGGGTGTCGCTGCCAAACAGCTATAAGGCTCGAATTGATCCGGACAGCATCCAGACCGTTACCTTCCGGATGAACTTCCTCTTGAACTCTCCGGAGCATGTGGCGGCAGCGCCACTGAAGTAAGTGTTGGGACTTGGTTTTTCCTGGAACGTCTTAAACTGAATTGCCGCTCCGAGCAGGGATACAGTGCGTGACGTTCCAGATAACCCGCTATTAAAGTACACGGAAACTGTCGCGAATGGCGGCCATTCGTCTTTTGTTGGTACCGCCTTCTCTTTGCTAGTCTCGCCTTCTCTCGATACATAAAGTCTCGAGGCAAAGCTCATTCAAGTCCGCTTAGTCGCCATGGTGATGCTCGTGACTGGTGCTTTGTGAAGCTGCCAGCTCTTGCTTCATCTCTTGGTATTTTTGTGCCGGGATCGCGGGAAGTTCCTTCAAGAACGCAACGATGTTCCAGATGGCCTGATCGTTATGGGTTGCACCAAACGACGGCATGCCAGTCATCGCGATTCCGTTTTTGACGATCCAGAAGAGTTCTCGCGGATCTTTCCCTTTTGACAGGCGGCTGAGATCGGGCGGCTTTGGGTTCAGTCCTTTGCCAACTTCGCCGCGTTCGGCGCCGGGAGCCCCGTGGCACGTGACGCACATTTCATCGAAGTGCTCGAAACCCTCTTTTATCGAGCTTGAGTTTGGCGGCGGTGGCGAACCGACCTGATCGAGGCGAGCCGCAATGGACTGATCTCTTGCAGTCACTAGGACCCAGCGGAGAATTGAACTATGCGGAACGGATGCGGCCACATCGTAAGCGCCGCTATAAACATAGATCAGGCCGCCGACGGCCAGCACTGCCAGTGCAGCTATAAACCCAGTGATGAACTTCAACGCTTCCTCCTCCGCCGGGATGTCGGCCGAGCGCGAAGAGATATCTTGAGCCGAACGGCATCGTCGGAATGCGATTATGACGGAGACGTTTCTGCGATCAGACGGCCGCTCGTGTCGGGCGTATGATGTTCAGAGGCCCATCGCCTGGTGGGCTTGTTCCATATGCTTGACGCATCCTGCCATGTCCTTGGCCTTCATGGCGGCCTTAGACATGGCGAGATGGGATTTGGCTTCTTTTTTCTTCGCCGCGTCAGTCATCTTGCCGATCTGCGATGTCATCTGCTGCATGTGTGCGTTCGTACACCACTCCTTCGCTTTGTCCTGCGCAGACGCCGGGAGACAGCCGATTGCGATCATAAAAGCCGCTAAGACAGTCAATCTAAACATGGATTTTGATCCTTCTGTTCAGGATCTCCTCTCAACATCGCCACCATCTCGGGAGTTGCAGGCGCTTGCCGATTTAATTGCTCCGCCGCGCATGTGGACTTTTAATTTGTGTAGATTTGCGGACAGACGCGCGGGCTCAGCTCCGGTTCAACCGCCCCAGGCGGACGATGTCGAGAGGTCCGGATTTACTCTGGCCGCTGGGAGTGCCGAGCCGACATGGACAAGGAGCGGTGCCGGCTCACCGACGCGATGGCGCGCGTATGCAGTTTCGGCCATTCAGCCAACGGTGTGTGTGCCGATAGTCAGTGTTCGGCAAGGGCGCGAGATGCAGCGTAGCGACCGAGCTGCGGTTCATCATGCGGTCCAGACCGTTGCAACGCGAGCAACGCCGAAGTCATCGGCTCCAGGACCTCTGCAAGCTGTTCTGGCGTGAAGCCATGGTGTTCGACAAGTTCGTTGCAAGCCAGCTCATACGCATCAGCAAGCTTTGCGAGGTCATCGAGCGACAAGTTTTCAGATTGGGGAAATAGCAGAGATTTTGCCATTGCAATGCTCCAGCTTTTTGGGGGCGGGAGCAATTCTTGAAAGCACTCTCGGCCGGTGACGCCCATATGCTGGCCACCGATGAAAGTACCTTAGTGTAAATTCAATAGGGTGTCGAATCTGGGCCCGCATCACTTTTGCGTCGGCCGCCCATACGCCTATGAGAGCGCAGAGCCAATCAGTGTTGGCAGGCGTCGTAGCAGGCGATGACTGCGACGCCTTTGTCACGACACACGTTATCTTCTCATCTGTATGAAACGGTTTGGCTGACGGCCGGTCACTGCATTGTCCGATACACAGAGCCCTTGATCGCTGCTTGGCTGAAGCGCAGGGGAGCGGGAAGCCATCCGGTGTCAACTAGGCGGCACCATGTATCGCCCAGGTCCGACACGAGGATTGGGGGCGAGACCTGCCGCCGGTCCGAGTTAATGCGGAAACGTTAGGGGGCGGGGTTCCCGGCGTGGAAACTTTTAAGTGTGTGGCGCGTTGTTTGGGGTCAGTTCCGAGGATCTCCGGCCAAAACGACCGCTTTTCTCTCCAGCGAAGTTTTCGTTTTATCCTTTGCGTCCGCGGCGAGGAGGAAGATTTGATCAGCTCCGAGGCGTATCCGACGGGGGCCCGGGGAGAGTCAGCTCGTCCACAGCAAGGGCAGGAGTATGAGTGAATCGATCGCAAGTTGCGTCCGAGATGGATGGCCCACCGCTGGCGGCGAAATGGCCGAGCGTATTCGCTCATTAGACTGGTCTGGCACGCCACTCGGTCCAACTGACACTTGGTCCTCCAATCTCATCCACACGGTAGAGGTGATGCTCACTGCGGGGGTGCAGATCGTCCTTTTCTGGGGACCTCAGTATGTCGCCCTCTACAATGATGCCTACGCGCCCACGATTGGAAAAAAGCATCCGACAGCTCTCGGCCGTCCCGCAATCGAGAATTGGCGGGAGCTGTGGGATGATCTTGAGCCGTTGCTCAGCTCAGTGCGATCAACCGGTCAAACCGTGGTGGCTAAAGACAGACCCTTCTACATCGAGCGAAATGGTTACGGTGAGCAGGTCTTTTTCGACATCTCGTACTCAGCCGTCCCCGACGAGGCGGACAAGGTCGCGGGAGTGATGTGCATCGTCAATGAAACGACCGCACGCGTCTCTGCTGAACGTGCTCAACGCGAGGCGGAAGCTGCCGCTGCAAGGCTAGCTGCGATTGTCCAGTCGTCCGATGACGCCATCGTCAGCAAGGATCTGAACGGAATCATCACGAGCTGGAACGACGGTGCGCATCACCTTTTCGGTTACACCGCCGATGAAGTGATTGGTAAGCCAATCACGATGCTCATTCCGTCGGACCGACAGGACGAGGAGGTCAACATCCTTGCCATGATCCGGCGCGGCGAGCGCACCAGGCACTTCGAGACGAAGCGAAGACGCAAGGATGGTTCCGTCTTTGATATTTCTCTGACGATTTCACCTGTGAAGGACCGGGACGGCCGCATCATCGGTGCTTCGAAAATCGGCCGCGACATCACCGAGCGCAAGCGTGCACAAGAAACGCAGGCGTTGTTGATCGGTGAGCTGAATCATCGGGTCAAAAATACGCTCGCCAGTGTTCAGGCTATCGCCCAGCAAACCTTGCGACGCGCGCGCAGCTCAGACGAATTTGTCAGCAGCTTCTCCGGACGGATTCAATCGCTCGCTCGTGTTCACACGCTCCTGGGCGCCACATCCTGGCGCGGCGCCGAGCTTGGAGAACTCGTGCGCGATCAGCTGCGATACGGTGCGATCGATGAAGCGCGGGTAACTGCTTCGGGCCCTGAGGTTCAACTTGGCCCGCAGACCGCGTTGCACCTTGCGATGATGCTCCACGAGCTTGCCACGAATGCCATCAAATATGGAGCGCTGTCTGTCCAAGCGGGTCGTGTCTTTGTGGAATGGACAGTGGACGATACTACGCTTCGTCTCCGCTGGCGGGAAAGCGGAAGCGTACCTGTCCGTGTGAGCGGAAAGCGAGGATTCGGCTCCACGCTGATCGAGCAAAGCGCGAGAGGGGAGGGGGGCAGCGCGCGTATGCGGACTTCGGCAGAAGGGATCAGCTGGGAAATCGATATTCCATTGCCGCGTTTTGCAGGCCGTGCGACCGACACAAGTCCGGCGCCACAGCCGGCTGCGTCGCCCGCGATTCCTGCCCGCGAGTCATCCTTCGAGGGAAAAAGAATTCTGATCATCGAAGACGAGCCGCTCGTGGCTCTCGATCTGCAGGATACTCTTGAGTCGGCTGGCGCCGTCATCGTGGCCGTGATCGCATCTGCTGCCGATGCGCTTAATGTCGTCAAGAGCGAACGCCTCGATGCGGCTGTTCTCGACGGCAACCTCCACGGAAAGCCAGTTGATGAGATCGCAGCTGCTTTGACGAGGAGCAATGTACCTTTCGTCTTCATATCGGGCTACGGCAGAGAAAGCCTGCCTCGTGGGTTTGGTGACGTTCCCTTGCTGAACAAGCCCTTCAGCTCTTCCGGGCTTTTGGACGCGATCCGCCGCCTCTTGTCGCCGAGGGAAGACACCATCGCCATCCGGAAAATCGGTCCAGCGGCCTAAGCCGTTGCGTTGAGCTTCGAAGTCAGGAAGGCGGGAGGCCCCAATGAAAAGCTCGTTGAAGTGCTGCTGATGCAGCACCAGCGCGGCCGGGAGATTACGGGCTACCTCCTGCGCATCGGTGTGCGCGGGCAAATCGGCGGTGATGCGGCTCCCCTCGGGAACGCCCTTGATGCCATGTCCCGCATGTATGAGGCGCACGCTGCCTGGGAAGATACAGTTCTGTTCCCAGCGTGGAAAAAGCTGCAATCCAAGTCGCGCCTGAACGAACTCGCGGACAAGTTCGAGGACATCGAGCACCAGACCTTCGGCAAGGACGGTTTTGACGATGCCGTGACCCGGATCTCGCAGGTAGAGAAGCAACTCGGGCTCAACGATCTGGCCGTATATACGGCCCCCTCCGTCGCCGTGAGCTTGTCGCAGACCTTCACTATCGATATGCGATAGCGTCATCCGATGTTGAGCGGGAAGATGTCTGCAGTGAGCGATGACGAAAAAACCGGCGCGGCCGGTTCACTCTTTGAAGTCTTCCGCGTCTTCCTCAAGCTCGGCCTGACATCGTTCGGCGGACCCATCGCGCATCTGGGATATTTCCATAATGAACTGGTCCTGCGTCGGCGCTGGGTCGACGAGGAAACCTACGTCCAGCTGGTTGCCCTGTGCCAGTTTCTGCCGGGACCGGCGTCGAGCCAGGTTGGCTTTTCGCTCGGGCTGTTGCGCGGCAACGGTCTATTGGGGGGCTTGGCCGCATGGGCCGCCTTCACGTTACCCTCGGCCCTTATTCTCTTAGCATTCGCGCTTGGGGCCAATACCTTCACGGGGACGGTCGCGGAAGGTATTATTCACGGATTGAAACTCGTGGCGGTCGCCGTGGTGGCGCAGGCAGTTTGGGGCATGGCCCAGAGTCTGACGCCTGACCGCCCCCGTGCCGCCATCGCACTATGCGCGCTTTTTCTCGTCGTTCTTCTCAACAATTCCTTTGCGCAGATCGCCGCGATCGCGCTTGGCGCAGTCGGTGGTCTTTCGCTTTGCAGAGGCGACAGCAAGACGGTTCAAGGCGCGCTCCGTTTTCCAGTATCGCGCCGCAGTGGCGCGATCGGGCTTGCACTCTTCGCCGGCCTTCTCTTCGTGCCACCGGTCATCGCGGCTGCAACCGGTGAACCTACTGTCCGCTTCTTCGATGCGTTCTTCCGCTCCGGCGCTTTGGTGTTCGGCGGCGGCCACGTGGTCCTGCCGTTACTGCAGAACGCGCTCGTCGCGCCCGGGCTGGTGCATAATCAAGATTTTCTTGCCGGATATGGCCTCGCGCAGGCGGTGCCGGGACCGCTCTTCACCTTTGCGGCGTATCTCGGTGGGGTGGCTGTCCAATGGCCTAATGGAATTGTCGGAGCCTTCCTGGCGCTCGTCGCCATTTTCCTTCCCGGTCTCCTGCTGGTCTACGGAACGCTTCCCTATTGGGACGACCTTCGCTCCAAGCCCGGCGCGCAGGCCGCCATGAAAGGGGCCAATGCCGCCGTCGTCGGCATTCTTGCCGCCGCGCTCTACAATCCGGTGTGGACCAGCGCAGTGCTTTCGCCGCGCGATTTCGCGATAACCGCAGCGGGATTCCTGTTGTTAACGGTTTGGAAGCTACCAAGTTGGAGCGTCGTCGGTCTTCTTGCCGTTGCAGGTCTCATTGCGACGGTTCTTTAGAAGGTGATGTTTGCTACGGATCAATTGAGCCGCCACGCTAGTGGCTATTGTGCACGCGCAAAGAGCGCTGGATGGAGCAAGGGGCGTGAGGCACAAGCGATTACGTCAGGGCAATCAAGAGGACGATCGGCCGAGATTTTGGACATCTCTCAACGATGAAGTCTTCCTTGCGCTTGGAGCCCGACCTGAAGGGCTAACTTCAGTAGAAGCCGGAGCCCGGCTCGCGCGCTACGGCCCAAACATTGCGGTTGCCAGCGTACGGCGGAGCCTAGTCCTCAAGCTCATGAGGCGGCTCACTGAGCCACTGATCGCAATCCTCCTCATCGCAGGGGCGATTTCGGGGGCGCTAGGAGACTGGCAAAGCTTCGTCATCATCGTCGTCATCGTCTTATTTTCCGTTGCTCTGGACATGGTACAAGAGCAGAAGGCGGAATCCGCCGTCGATGCATTGAAACGCTCGGTTGCCGTCCGGGCCTCCGTCCGTCGCGACGGACAAACGGTTGAACTACCCGTCGCTGATATCGTCCCTGGCGACGTGGTCGAGCTTCATGCCGGCGATCTCGTGCCTGCCGATGGTATCATTATCGGAACCCGGGCAGCGCTCGCCAACGAGGCAATTCTGACAGGGGAACCTTATCCAGTCGAAAAGCGGCTTGGACCATGTGAGGGCCTTTCGCCCGCGGACGCCTTCAATGCGCTGTTTGGAGGAACCAGCCTCGTCGGTGGCGAAGCCGTGATGCTCGTGGTGGCGACGGGCGGAGCTACGCGCTTCGGCGCTATTGCGGCTTCGATCCAAGAAATGGCACCGCCGACGGCCTTCGAGCAGGGCGTTCATTCGCTCGGCATGCTGATCTTGCGTCTGACGGGCTTTCTTGTCCTCTTTGTGCTGCTGACCCAGCTGGTCAAGCACGGTCTCTCTCTCGAAAGCTTTTTGTTCGCGGTGGCGCTGGCCGTTGGTCTGACGCCCGAACTTCTTCCTATGGTTATCACTGTCACGCTCTCGCGCGGAGCGATGCGGATGGCCGATCGTAAGGTCGTCGTCAAGCGGCTGTCGGCTATTCACGATCTCGGCGCGATGGATATTCTCTGTACCGACAAGACCGGCACGCTGACTGAGGCGAAAATCGCGCACGCCGGCAGCTTTGGCATCAACGGTGCGGAAAGCAATCGTGTCACCGAGCTGGCACGGCTTAACAGTCACTTCGCGAGTGGAATGCGCAGCGCTTTGGACGATGCTCTCATGGCTGGCGCGTGCGCATCCGCCCAGGACTGGCGCCACGTCGACGATCTACCGTTCGACTTCAATCGGCGCCGATGCTCGGTATTGATCGTGCGCGGAAACGAACAGGAGATGATCACAAAGGGCGCCCCGGAATCTCTCCTCTCGCTCTGCACCCAGGCGGAGACTGCAGAAGGCGCCATCGTTCCGCTCGATGCCGCGTTGAGGGCGAAACTCATCGACCTCATGGAGGCCAAGGGCAGGGAGGGTGTCCGTCTGCTTGGCGTGGCGCGGCAGCCGATAGTGGCGGATCGCCATCATATTGAACTCACTGATGAGGCCGATCTTATATTCGTCGGATGCGCCACTTTCCTCGATCCGCCTAAGTTGTCGGCGACGAACACTGTTGCCCGTCTCGCAGAGGCGGGCGTACGCGTAAAGGTCGTCTCGGGCGATGCTGCACCGGTCGTCCAGCATCTCGTCGAAACGCTGAAGCTTCCGGCTCGCGGCATGATCGCGGGCGAGGAGATAACGAGCCTGAGCCAAGCTGCGCTGATTTCCAAGGTGAATGAAGTCGACTTATTCGTTCGGGTTTCGCCGGATCAGAAGAGCCGTATCGTTCAGGCCTTACGTTCCAGCGGCCATACGGTTGGTTTCCTCGGCGATGGAATAAATGATGCGCCCGCCATTCATGCAGCCGACGTCGGTCTGTCAGTCGAAGGCGGAACGGAAGTAGCGCGCGAAGCTGCCGATATCATCCTGCTTGCGCCCGACCTTGGCGTGCTTGCGGACGGGGTCGCCGAGGGCCGGCGCACATACGCCAACATCATGAAATACGTCCGGATGGGAACGAGTTCGAACTTTGGCAACATGCTGTCGATGGCATTCGCTTCGCTGTTCTTGCCATTCCTCCCGCTGACGTCAGTGCAGATTCTTCTCAACAATCTCATCTATGACTTTTCCGAAATTGGTATCCCCTTCGATTCCGCTGATGCAGAGGATCTCGCTCGGCCGAAGACCTGGGATATGAATGCTGTGCTCCGCTTCACTCTGATCATGGGCCTTCTATCATCCGTGTTCGATGCGGCGACTTTTGCGCTGTTGCGAATTGGCTTTAACGTGGACGTCAGCGAATTTCGGACGGCATGGTTTGTCGAGTCCATCGCGACGCAGATCCTTGTCATCTTCATCATCCGTACGGCGCACCCGTTTTGGGCGAGTCGACCTCATCCAGTCCTCGTCAGCACGTCGCTTGGGGCGCTGGCCGTTGCGCTCATCGTGGCGTTGACGCCGCTCGGGGGGATCGTCGGCTTCGTGCCCCTCCCGGCTTCAATTCTTGCCGCGGTTACCGGCGTGACCCTGCTCTATCTTGCGAGCGCCGAAGCGCTGAAGCACGTGGCCGTCACGCCGCCACGCCAGAAGAAAGCTTAAGGTTATCGGGGACCGAGCCAATAAACACGGATCAAGGCTCTAGTGTCCCAGTGGCCCATCTTTTAAAGAGATGGGAGCGCGTGCGGTGTTTATTTCCAAAATCGAAGGTCTTTGACCCGTGAACCTGCAAAGTATCACTCAGGATATCGATAAACTGTCGGCTGCTGACGCTGTCATTGTAAACAGTTATGCGCGTTATATTTTGAAAAAGTCTGCGCTCTGCGCGATCTCCGCTTTTATCGCGATTTGCGGCCTCGGATTGTTAGAGCTCGCATCGTTTTGGCTTCTTGAGCCGTCTTTGGGTCCGGCTGGAGCCGTGGCCGTTCTCGGCGCCGTCAACGTGTTCGTGGCACTTTTGGTTTTTGCGGCTGCGGTATTGCTCAAACCTGGCCACGAACTTTCATTCGCGCTCACCGTGCGAAAATCGGCAATACAGGCACTGGAGCAGGACGTTTCGCCGATGGCCGGCAGAGCTGATGCCGCGGCATTTACAATGGGCGAGGCGTTAGTATCGGCGGTCGTCTTTCCGCTACTGGCGACGCTGCTTCGAAATTTCAAGGGTGCACAGCCTGCGAAGACTGAATTAGCCGAAACGGAGAAATGAATATCGATTTCTCGACCGCCTAAGACAGGCTTGCGTGAGCCGTGACGTCTTGGGGATGCCAGACGACTTCGCGAACAGTCGGATCGTCCGGGACTATGCGCAACTTGAACCCAAGTTCGTCCGCCATCGCAAGCATCTGCCGGTTCTCGACGTGCACAAGCCCGAACACCTCCGTCACCCCTTCGGACCGCGCGTAGCTCATCAGCGCGTTCATGAGCTGCCGGCCAAGGCCGTGGCTATGCAGGTCGGATCTTACGATCACACCGAACTCACCTCGGGTCCGGTCGGGTTCAAGAATGAGGCGTGACACACCAAGCAGTTCGCCGGAATCTTTCTTTATCGCGACAAATGCCATTTCTCTCGCATAGTCGACCTGTGTCAGTTTGGCTAAGAACGCATGGGGCAACTCGCGCCGGCCCGTAAAGAAACGCAGCCGGATATCCTCTGGCGATATGCGCGCGAAGAATGGTCCGTAGCGCGGTTCGTCATCTGGCCGGACCGGCCGGAGCGTAATCTCGCCAATACGGTCGACGGTGATCGTCCTCTGCAACCCTGAAGGATAGGGCCGGATAGCGAGTTCCCGTCTTGGGTTGACCTGCTCATCAGCGAGCTTCAGACGCGCGTCGATCGCGATCACGCCGTTCTCGTCGACCAACAGCGGATTGATATCCAGTTCGCGGATTTCGGGGTGACGGATAATGAGATCACTCACGCGTACCAGCACATCAGCGACGGCGTTGACGTCGGCTGCGGGCCGGTCCCGGTATCCGGCCAGCAGGCGAGAGATGCGGGTCTTCGCGATCATCTGGCGGGCGAGAAGCATATCGAGCGGTGGCAAGGCGAGGGCACTATCGCCGATGACTTCAACAGCGACGCCGCCGGCGCCGAACAGCATCATAGGGCCGAATGTCTCGTCGACGTTCATCCCGACGATGATTTCGAGCGCGTTTGGCCTGCTGATCATGGGTTCAACGGTAAATCCATCGATGCGCGCATCCGGTAGCTTGGTCCTTATGCGCGTCAGCATTTCCACTGCCGCCTGTTCCGACGATGCCGCGCTTTCCAGTCCGAGGCGTACTCCTCCCACGTCGGATTTATGAGAGATATCGGGCGAGGCGATCTTGATCACACATGCCTGCGCCTGCTTCAGCACGTCAGAAGCAATGATTCGAACGTCCATTGGCGTCTTGGCGAGCACGGCCCTGTTGGTTGGGATCCCATAGGCTGCCAGTATGGTCTTCGTCTCGAGTGCTGAGGCCACCGTGCGGCCGGCTCTGAGGATACGTTGAATTTCCCCAGCCGCGTCTTCCGCGTGGTACGTCCGCTCGCCCGCGGCGACGGGGGGCGTCTGCATCAGCTCGGTTTGTGCTCGTGCATAGTCGACCAACTGCATGAAACCGGTAACTGCTTCCGACGTCGTCGCGAATGTCGGGATATTATTTGCTCTGAATAGCTCGCGCGCTTCCTTCGCTACCGCCTCTCCAAGCCAGCACGTGATGACGGGCTTTGACGGGCTTCTGTCGCGCCGATCGAGATTGGTTTCGTTGATCACGGCAGCCGCTGCATCTCGCGCGGGTGTGATCGCGGTTGGACAGTTCAGGACAAGGACGGCATCGGACTGCGGATCCTGGAGGAGCTCGTGAAGCGCATCGGTGTATCGCTTCGCAGTGGCGTCGCCGATGATATCGACAGGATTGCCGTGCGACCAGGTTACCGGAAGCACCTTGTCGAGCGCCGCCGTCGTTTTCATATCGAGCTTCGCCAGAACGCCCTTGGCATCCTGCAATTCGTCTGCTGCGAGGACGCCGGCGCCACCGCCGTTCGTCAGGATTGCCAGTCTTTCGCCGCCGAGTTTTGGTGCGTGGGCGAGGATTTCGGCGGCCGCGAAGAGTTCATCGAGCGTCTTGACCCGGAGCAAGCCCGAACGGCGGAACGCCGCATCATAGGCAGCATCGGAGCCAGCCAACGCGCCCGTGTGCGAAAGCGCGGCGCGGGCTCCTCCAGCGTGGCGTCCGCTCTTTACGACGACAACGGGCTTCAACCTTGCAGCATGACGTGCGGCAGAGAGAAACTTTGGGGCGTGCGTAACGGCCTCGATGTAGAGGAGAATGGCGCGGCTAGACCGGTCGGTGGCGAGATAATCGAGCATGTCGCCAAGGTCGATATCCGCCATTTCTCCAAGTGACACCACGTGCGAGAAGCCGATGTTACGAGCTGCCGCCCAGTCGATAATCGCCGTTACCAGCGCACCAGATTGCGATACGAAAGCCAGATCTCCCGCTAGCGGAGCGCGATGTGCGAAGCTCGCATTGAGGCCGATCTGTGGAACCATAAGGCCAATGCAGTTCGGTCCGAGGATGCGCAGACAATAGGGACGGGCAGCTTCAAGCATCTCTTTCGATCTTGGACCGACACCTGCGGTCAAAACGATAGCAGCTCGTGTTCCTTTCCGGCCGAGGTCGGCAATTATGCCCGGCACTGCTGCGGGTGGTGCAGCGATCACCGCCAGATCTGCGGGAGCGGGGAGATCATTCACCGAGCCGTAGCATTGGCGCCCCGCGACCTCGGAGTGATTTGGGTTAACCAGGCTGATGCCGCCGGCAAAGCCTGCTGCCGAGAGATTGTGCAACACCGTGAGCCCCACGGAGCCTGGCTTCGGACTGGCGCCGATCAATACGACCGATTTTGGAGCCATCATGTGAGTGAGATTGCGTATCGTCATCCTGTTTCTTTGCTCATTGCGCGTTTGCCGACGACGCTTTAACCGATATGATCGGTCAGCAGCTGATTTGGATCAATCCTGCCGCCTCGTTTGGGTTTTTTGACCTGGGTCAATTCTGTTGGCGCTGGGCTTTCATATTTTATATTCTGGTAATGGTCAGTCTGGAGAAGAGGCCGTGTTGACCAAGGTTGAGGATGGCAAGCCCGAGCTGAAGAGTGCTCCCGCACGCGCGTGCACGACCGAATCCGAGAGCGGCGCCGTGGAGCCATTGCGCACGCATAATCAGGATGCATTTTATCATAACCTTGACCGCCACTTGCACTACCTTCTTGCGCGGACCACGGCGGGTGTGTCGCCTGCAGCATGCGCCAATGCTTACTTCGATTGGGCCATTCATTTGGCATCGTCGCCGGGACGTCAACTCGAGCTTCTCGGCGAGGCAATTCATCAGTGGACCCGGCTCGCGGACTTCACAAAAGCTGCGGCGTCGGCGGGCGCCGATGCAACTCCATGCATTCTGCCGCGGCCAAATGACAAGCGCTTTCGCTCCGAGCACTGGAAGGAATTTCCCTTCAACGTCTATGGCCAGTCGTTTCTACTCTGGGAGGAGTGGTGGCATTCCGCGGTTACCGGAGTGCGCGGCGTGGAAAGGCAGAACGCCGAGCGTCTCGATTTTATTTTGAGGCAGGTGCTCGACGTCTTTGCACCGACGAATTCTCTACTCACCAATCCGGATGTCCTGCTCCGTACCCAGGCAGAAGCGGGGTTCAATCTCGTTCGTGGTCTATGGAATTATCTCGAAGATCTGAAGCGACTTCGTGACCGAGAGGGGCCCGATGGCTCAGAAAATTACAGGGTCGGTGAAGCCGTCGCTGTGACGCCCGGAAAAGTGATCTTTCGAAATCACCTAATCGAACTCATCCAATACTCGCCGACAACGTCTGAAGTGCATCCAGAGCCCATTCTCATCATTCCCGCCTGGATCATGAAATTTTACATTCTGGATCTCCGTCCGGAAAACTCGCTGGTCAAGTATCTCACGGGCCAAGGCTTCACCGTGTTCATGGTTTCCTGGCACAACCCAGGAGAGGAGGATCGCGATACGAACTTCGAAGATTATCGCCGTCTTGGCGTGATGGCCGCGATCGATGCGGTCAGCAAAGTTGTGGGAGGACAGAAAATTCATGCCGCCGGCTACTGCCTCGGCGGGACGCTGCTGGCAACGGCCGCGGCGGCCATGGCGCTCGACAATGATGATCGTTTGAAAACGGTGACGTTCCTTGCTGCCCAAGCGGATTTCCGGGAAGCCGGCGAATTGACGTTGTTCATCGACGAGAGCCAGATCTCATTCCTCGAAGACATGATGCAGGAGCAGGGGTTCCTCGATAGCACGCAGATGGCAGGAGCATTCCAGCTTCTACGCTCGAATGATCTCATCTGGTCTCATGTCATCAATCGTTATCTCCTGGGCGAACGTAAGCCCGCATTCGATCTATTGGCTTGGAACGCGGACGCGACACGCATGCCCTACCGCATGCATTCAGATTATCTGCGTTCCCTTTTTCTCAACAATGATCTCGCTGAAGGGCGCTACACGGTCAATGGACGGGCGATAGCGCTCACTGATCTGCGCATGCCGGTATTCGCGCTCGGAACCGAGACCGACCACGTGGCGCCATGGAGATCAGTCTACAAGTTCAACATCCTTTGCGACACGGATGTTACATTTGTGCTGACCAGCGGAGGGCACAATGCTGGCGTCGTGTCGCCTCCGGGATCGCCAGGCCGCAGCTATCGGATGGCGACGAAGTTTGAAACCGATAGCTTCGAAAGTCCCGACGCGTGGCACGCGAATGCGCCTAAATTCGAAGGTTCTTGGTGGTCGGCGTGGACGGGTTGGCTCAGCGAGCGTTCGTCTAGAATGACCAAGCCCCCATCAATGGGCGCATCGGGCGACGGACTTGAACCGCTCGAAAATGCTCCCGGAACGTACGTTTATCAGCGCTAATATCTTCGGGTTGATCGTGCGTGATTTCGATCGAGCGGAAACGACAGGCGGGGCGAAGCTAATGATTTGAGAGGGTTCATTTTTTGCGTAGGAGATATTGATATGTCTGATCGTCAACAATATTCAGAACCCGGGGCGACGCCGGATGCGGCCTTTGGGGTTGGCATTTTTCCGCTGCTGCCAGTGTGGAACCCAATGGCTGGGAGAGTCGGAGACTGGAATTCAGACGCCCAGCACGCTAGCGAAGAAATCGCGCACAGCTGGCTCCGGTTCGTCGGCGACCGCATTGCAAAGGACGCCGCTTTCCCGGGGCAGCTCGCAAGCTGCAGGACAGCCGGCGACGTCTATCAAGTCTATGCGCAATTCTGGCAGCAGGCGACCAACGACTATGGCAAGGGCTTCACCGCCATCGCCGATACAGTCTGGCAAGCGGCGCGCGGGCCACTGGCGCCGTTCGGCCGAGGCAAGGACCAATAGTGAGGAAGGTGTACTGCACACCAAGTCACTGCAAGGAGTTGATCAAGGAGTTGATCATGAAAGCGCGTGACATCATGACCAAGAATGTGGTGTCGGTCACACCAGAGTGTTCGATTGTGGACATGGCGGCGACGATGCAGAAGTTCCGCGTCAGCGGCTTGCCCGTGATCAACGCCGGCGGGGCGCTTGTTGGCCTCGTCACTGAAGGAGATTGCCTGCGCCGCGCTGAGACAGGCACGGCGGCCAAGAGATCGGGCTGGCGTTCGTTTCTGGCAGCGCCGGCAACGCTTGCTGAAGAGTACATTCGTTCTCATGGTCGCAAGGTCGCCGACGTAATGACGCGAGATCCGATCACTATCGGCGAAGACACGGATGTCGAAGAGATTGTTCATCTCATGGAGAAGCATCAGATCAAGCGCCTGCCTGTCGTGACGGCGGGCGAAGTCGTCGGGATTGTAAGCCGCGCCAATATCGTGCAGGCGCTGGCAGGCTTGGCTCGCGGCAGTAGTCCTGTTCGCGAGGACGATGCCGCCATCCGAGAACAGGTGCGCGCGGAGCTACGCAAACTACCGTGGATGGCCATTGAGTTCATCACCCCCACAGTGAAGGATGGGATCGTCGACCTTTGGGGCTCGTTTACGGCCTATGAGCAAGACCGGGCGGCCGTGGTAGCCGCGGAAAATGTTCCGGGCGTCAAAGAGGTTCGAAACCATCTCGCGTGGGTCGATCCGGTCTCTGGACTGGTCGTGTATTCGCCTGACGACAAGGAGCAATCTCAGCCGGCAGAACCTGTGTCTTGAGCGGAGAATCCACGTCTCTGCTGACGTCCGTTAGGGATGCGAATTCGTCGCTGATTACCGCGGCGAACGAATGGACCGCGGAGCGTGCAAAGACGCTCGATCAAATTGTCAGCTCGTTGTTGGCGGAAGCCGATCACCAGAATGCTACGTCTATAGATATGAGCGGTGTCCGTGCCTTCGATACGTTCGGAGCGTGGCAGCTTGCGCGTCTAGCTCGCGAGTTGAAATCGCGAGGACGCGAAGTGAAGATCATCGGGCTTCAAAGCCAATTCGCCGCCTTGTTCGATGCCGTGCAAAAGTCGAGCGAAGAAGCCGATCGTGTGCATCCAAAAGCGCGTTTGGAATATTCAGGGCTTGCAGCAGTCGGCGAGGCGTTAACGAGCGCTTGGCAAAATTTCTTGTTGCTCCTCAATATGCTTGGCGCGGTCTCCGTCGCGACGCTGCGAGCGCTGCTCAGGCCCTCGGAATTTCGGCTCACATCCACGGTACATCATCTCGATCGGGTCGCTTGGCAGGCCGTACCGATCATCCTGCTGATAACGTTTTTGATAGGCGCGATCATTGCCCAGCAGGGATTTTTCCATTTCCGGAAATTCGGCGCGGACGACTACGTGGTCGATATGGTCGGTATTCTCGTCCTCCGCGAAATCGGCGTGCTCATCGTGGCCATCATGGTGGCGGGGCGTTCGGGAAGCTCCTACACGGCCGAGCTCGGCTCGATGAAAATGCGGGAAGAAATCGACGCTCTGAGGACTATGGGCTTCAATCCCGTAGACGTTCTCATTCTGCCTCGCGTGATTGCCCTGGTGATCGCGTTACCGATCCTGACGTTCCTCGGGTCGATGTCGGCGCTTTACGGAGCCGAATTGGTCGCTTGGTTGTACGGGGGGATGAGTCCTGAAATTTTCGTCGCCCGGCTGAAGGAGGCAATCTCGATCACGCAGTTCAAAGTGGGAATGATCAAGGCACCCTTCATGGCGCTCGTCATAGGCATCGTAGCATGCACAGAGGGTCTCAAAGTCAAAGGCAGCGCAGAATCTCTCGGACTTCAGACGACGGCTTCCGTGGTGACATCCATCTTTCTCGTCATTGTTCTCGACGGACTATTCGCAATCTTTTTTGCGTCGATTGGTATGTGAGACATGCAAGCTGCCGCAGTCCAGCCTGTAATCCGTGTCCGCGATTTGGTCGTCGGCTTCCATGATCGGATCGTGCTTGATCATATTTCCTTGGACGTTCGGCGCGGCGAGATTCTTGGGCTCGTAGGCGGTTCGGGCAGCGGCAAATCCGTTCTCCTGCGCACAATCATCGGACTGCTGCCGAAGCGCTCCGGTACGATCGAGGTGCTGGGGCAGGATTTGAATGCTCTCGACGACGATGCTCGTCGTGCGTTCCAGCGGCGCTGGGGTGTCCTATTTCAGAATGGCGCGTTGTTCTCGTCGTTGACGGTCATTCAGAATGTACAATTTCCGATGCGTGAATTCTTGCGTCTCCCGGAAGACATGCTCGAAGAGCTGGCGGCGACGAAGCTCGCCATGGTCGGGATATCCAGGAAGGACGAGAATAAGTTCCCTTCCGAGCTCTCCGGTGGCATGACGAAGCGCGTGGCGCTGGCCCGCGCGCTGGCACTCGATCCGGAACTGGTGTTTCTCGACGAACCGACCTCCGGCCTCGATCCCATATCGGCCGGCGAATTTGATGCTTTGATTCGAACGCTCCAAAAGACGCTCGGTCTGACAGTCTTCATGATCACCCACGATTTAAACACCCTGCACGCGGTCTGCGATCGCATCGCCGTACTGGCAGACGGTAAAATCGTGGCGGATGGTCCGATGTCCGCAATGCTTTCCAGTGAGCACCCCTGGGTCATGTCCTATTTTCGTGGGCAGCGAGGGCGGCTGCTCGAACACGAATCCGCACGATTGTCTGTTTGAGGGGGCCTGGATGGAAATCCGCGCGCGCTATACGTTGATAGGCATTTTTACGCTTTTCGCTGTCGCAGCAGCTTTTGCGTTTGTCTACTGGCTGAACCATGCCGGTGGCCTGACAAAGCAAGCGCTCTACCGCGTACGATTTGAAAATACGGTTTCCGGGCTTCTGAAGGGTTCTGGTGTGCAGTTCAACGGCATCCGCGTCGGAGAAGTCGTTGCGCTGCACTTGAACCCAGAAAATCCGAAACAGGTGACGGCGCTCATCTCCATTGACCACGATACGCCGGTTCGCGCCGACACGAAGGTCGCAATTGCATTTCAGGGACTCACGGGTTCACCGGTTCTCTCATTAGACGGTGGAGCGGCGAACGCTTCGCCGGTGACATCGACCGACAATCAGCCGCCGCTTCTTTCCGCGGATCCTGATGCAGGTCAAAACATGACGGAGTCAGCGCGAAGCGTTCTTCGCCACATCGACGCTGTCGTAACTGATAATGCCGAGCCGTTGCGTTCGCTGATTGCAAATATCAATACCTTCTCTGGCGCGCTTGCCCGCAACTCGGATCGCGTTGACGGAATACTTTCGGGGCTCGAGCGAATGACAGGTGGAGGAACTCAGAAAGCATCAGCCCATGTATTTGACCTAAAAGCCGCGGACGCGTTTCCATCTCTGGCGAAAATTCCCCAAGGACAGCTCGTCGTTCCTGAACCGGACGTGGTCGGCAGCGTCTTCAACGATCAGGTTGCCGTCGTAACGCCGTCCGGCGACCGGGCGACAGCGTTCCAAGCAAAATGGCCGGATACATTAAGCCGGCTCGTGCAATCACGTGTGGTTCAAAGTTTCGAGAACGCCGGCTATCTGAAGACGCTTGGCCGCCAGCCCGACGGGCTCAAAATCGATTACCAGCTCTTGATAGATTTGCGCAGCTTCCAAGTCGTTATGTCAGAAACGCCCACTGCGGAAATTGCTTTTTCGGCAAAGATCATCGGCGAAAATGGTAACATCCTCGGTGCGAAGTTGTTTGAGGCTCGTATCCCTTCTTCGAGCGTCGTGGACGAGGCGAGCGCCGTGGCGGCTCTTAATCAAGTGTTCGAAAAGGTCGTCACCGATCTCGTCGTTTGGACATGCAAAACCGCTTAAGGCCCATTCCCAGGAAAGGTCGGCCGACAATCATCGGCCGACTGTGCGTAATGCGCTGTTTCAGGCTTCGATCACGACCTTGAGTGCGCGCGTCTCCGCTGCGCGGCTGAAAGTGTCGTAGGCATCGAGGATTTTGTCGAACTTGAAACGATGCGTGATCAGCTTGGTCGGATCTATTTTATGGGCCTGAACTACTTTAAGCAGCATCGGTGTGGTGACAGTATCGACAAGCCGTGTCGTAATGCTGATGTTCTGGCTCCAGAGTCGCTCAAGGTGCAGATCGACTTTGACGCCATGCACACCGACATTGGCGATCGTTCCGCCTGGGGCAACGATGTCCTCGCAGGTTAGAAATGAAGCGGGTACACCAACAGCCTCGATCGCCGTATCGACGCCGCGCCCGCCGGTCATTTTCATGACGGTCTTTGCCGCTTCGACGCCTGTCGCGTTGACAGTTGCCGTTGCCCCAAAACGTTTGGTCACTTCGAGGCGATTTTTGTCGGGATCGATCATGATGATTTCGGCTGGCGAATAGAACTGCGCCGTTAGCAGGGCGGCCAGTCCAATCGGACCCGCGCCGACGATTGCGACTGTGCTGCCTGGCGCAACCTTGCCGTTGAGGACGCCGCACTCGAATCCTGTTGGCAGGATATCGCTGAGCATCACGAGCGCTTCCTCGTCAGCTCCTTCCGGGATCCGATAGAGGCTTGTGTCAGCATGCGGAATCCGCACGTACTCCGCCTGCGTTCCGTCAATCTCGTTGCCGAGAATCCAACCGCCCGTCGTGCAATGTGAATACATGCCCCGCCGGCAATATTCGCAACGGCCACAGGCTGAGATGCACGAGATGAGCACGCGGTCGCCGGGTCGAAAGGCAGTGACGCCTGCGCCGATCTTTTCGACAGTTCCCGTTCCCTCGTGACCAAGTATCCGGCCGGGGCTGCAAGTTGGAACATCACCCTTCAGGATATGAAGATCCGTTCCGCAAATCGTCGTCTTAGAAATTTTGACGATGGCATCGTTCGGTTCTTTAACTTCAGGGATGGGCCGATCTTCAACGATCTTCTGACCGGGGCCTTTATAGACAAGTGCCTTCATCGCGCATCACTCACCTGGGTTGATCGTGCAGTGTCCTCTCGCCCGCCTTCTAGACGCCAAACGGATAAGTTTCGGGCATTCCCTCTAGTTCGATACTAGCGAGAGGCTTAACGGCGCTTGTTCGGTCGATCCATATGTATTCGTCAAATTGGAGGGGCAGGGTTGCCTCGAAGTAGTGGCTCGCGAGTTCGCTATCGGGACGATAGATGACGCCGATCGCGCGTTCGAGGAGTGGTCGCATCAACTTTGCGCGAAGCTCGGTCTCTTCCTGAAGCGAAAGCATCAATCCCGGAGCGTTCGTCAGATGGAAGAGCCGCTCATAGCTTTGGGCGTGCGCCGGCCGGACATTCATGACCTCCATGGCCCCGTCCCAGTTCGAAGCGGCTGCAACCGTGCCGTCGTTCGTGCCGAAGCCTATGCTGAAGCAATCGGTCCCGAAGTTTCGTCTGCAGAGTTGTCCGATATTGTATTCGCCACGCCGGCTCATCTCCGTCGCCGATGCATCGCCTATATGAGAGTTATGGGCCCAAATGATCGCCTTCGAATTTGCGCCATGATGAGTGAGCAGCTGGTTCAGGGTTTCGAACATGTGGCTATCGCGCAAGTTCCACGATGCGCGCGAGCCATAATACATCGTGCGATAGTAGCGCTCGGCATTCGAAATCAAACGCGCATTTTGAGCAGCGTCGAAGAAGCGTTCGCCGTCAGTCATCGTATAGGCTTGTTGTTTCTCGAGTAAGTCCACCAAGACGTGCGAGACATCTTCCTCGCACTTTCGATAAGCCCCGGTCAGCGCGGCGCGACCGTAAGCAGATGGGTCGGCCTCCCAAGGGCTAAGGCACCCATAACGTTCCCGAGCAATCGCTGCGAGGTCTGGATCGACAGTATCGAGATAAGTAAGGACCACCCGCACCGAGTTATATAAACTGTAGAGATCCAGCCCGTAGAAAGCCGCTCGCAGATCATATGCGCGCGTCGCGTTGTGCTTATGGAGCCAGTCGACGAAGTTGCGGGTTTCTGCGTTCCGCCACATCCACGTCGGGAATCTTGCAAACGCCGTCCATTCTGACGGCGGCACGTCTCGATGTCGCGCATAGTGATCGATGCGCGCCGCATCGGGCCAGTCCGCCTCGGCGGCGACAAAGTTGAATCCCTTCTCTTCGATCAAGCGCTGCGTAATGCGCGCTCGCATTCGGTAGAACTCGGAAGTGCCATGACTTGCTTCGCCGATCAGGACGATCCGTGAATTACCGATGCGATCGAGAAGCGGTTCGAATTTCGCGTCTCGTATCTGCGTGAAGATCTCCGCGTTCTTGGCGATCAGGGATGGCACCGAGATGCTCACGGCGGGTCGCGCACGAACGAGTCGCGGTGGCTTCACCTCCCATTCGTCCTCCGCAGTTTCCCATCCCTCCTTTCCGATCAACGGCACGAAGCGTACGTCGGCTATGTCTTCCTGCTCGAAATCTTCATCGCCGGTTCTCGTAATGCGCACTAATTCTTGGGAGCGGAAATTGTCCCCGATGGGTACGATCATCCGACCGCCGACCTTTAGTTGATGAAGCAGCGTGGTCGGTACATCGGGCGCGCCAGCCGAGACCAGAATGGCATCGAATGGCGCTTCCTGCTGCCAGCCTTGCGTGCCATCGGCGTGCCGCACGTGCACATCGTCGTAGCCAGCGTTTGCCAGATTCTCGTTGGCCCGTGCCGCCAGTTCGCCGATGCGTTCGATCGTGTAAACCTCGCCCGCAATTTGCGCCAACACGGCCGCGGCATAACCAGATCCGGCACCGATCTCCAAGACCTTTTCGCCACCGCGCAGACATAGCGCTTCGATCATGAAGGCGACGATATAAGGCTGGGAGATCGTTTGTCTGGAACCGATCGGCAGGGGCGTATCATCATAGGCCTCTGCTGCGAGTTCATGTGGAACGAAGATTTCGCGCGGCACTGTTCGCATCGCATCGAGGACGAGAGGGTCACGAACCCCGCGGCCTTCGATTTGCGTTTCAACGAACCTGTGCCGTTTTTCGCTCGATCCATCCATTTTGGATACGTCATCCTGGGGAATGACACTGGCGCCCAACCATCTCGAGTAAAAGAAATGGACACCTTGCGCGGAAGTTCAACGTCACTGACGCATTTTTGCCTTGACGCATGTCAACGGACCGAGGTGATCGATGGTGGCCTTACTCGGCGCTTCGCCAGTGAAGCCGAGGCTCAAGGCGGCGGATCGAAAGATCCATTAAGATTACCCCGGAAACAGGCCTTTGTTCGTCTTCGCGACGTCGCCTGCGCGACAGCAAAAAGCGGAAGGAGCCACGATGTTCGAAAGGGCGAGCGAGAACGCTCGCGATCCGAAAACACGCGGCGTCCTTAGGTTGCAAGACTGCATAAATCATCTGTGTGCGACATATGTCACGGCTTGATCGAGATCAAATGGTGCATGGCCGGACGATTTAAATTCCGGACAGTGAACGGTCGGTCGACGGCAATGTTTTTGCAAAATTCCTTTCAACGGACGCCGATCTGATCGTTCACGTGCGGCCCCTGAAAAAAGTCGAATGTATCTCTGGAGTAATCACCAATGGACGGCGAGCGTTCAATCTGGCAGCCCGTCAGCATCTCTAAGCAGTATGCCCGTTTGCTGGCGCGTATGATGGAATTTGGTGCCGAACCCATCACGGTCTCGGGTCGGAGGGAAATCGTCGGAATGGGACACAACGGCAGATTGTTTGCCTATCTGCACGAGGGGCAATTGGCCCTTAAGCTACCCTCGCGTCGCAGTGCATTCCTTTTCAATGCAGGAATGGTTCAGCGGTTCAAGTATAGACGCGTCGAGCGATCCTTCGAATGGGTTCTCGTTCATCGAGGTTCCGAATGGATTTGGGACCACCTTGTCGATGAGGTCTTCCAGTATGCGTGAACACTGCCCGCAGATGAACTCGTGGACTTGCCAATCGAGCAAATTGTAAAGCGTTTGCTCGTTTTGGCGACGGCAAACCACGCCGAGGATCGCTCGGTTCGCTCCGCCCTCGTAGGTGTCGCGCCCCGTCCGACACTTATGATTTCGAAGCTTCTGCACGAATACAATTTCTCGGCTCGAATTTCCGCAGGGGAGCAGCGGGGAATGGTGCGAGCCTTTAAGGTCTTTTCAGTGTGATTGGAGGCGATCGGCCACTTTCGAATTTGATGAGGCGCGATATCGTTGCTTGCCGAGCTTATTGGCAACGTCAGATCGAACAAGGGCGAGCAACTGCTACCCGGGCCAATAGCCATATCGGTCACATTAAAAGGATTTTCCAAGAGATCCGCGAATGCCGGCCTTTGAAATTTGAAGAGCTATTTGTTCCCTTAATGTAGAGCTATTTCTCCTGCTCGGAGTGAACGTGGAAATAAGTGTGCTCCGGAAGATCGCCGCTGAATTGTAGGGAAATCCCAAAAACGGACTTCGAAGCCGCTATCGGCGTGAGTTGCCCGAAGAAGGATCGTCGTGTCCGCTCCCAGGTGAACTGCTGCCTTTCACCAGCTGGCGCAAACAGTGGTCGATGCCCCTAAGCGGGCTCGGCGCAATCAGCTAAGACGACCGGCCGTCCGTCGCTTTCGGAAGATTGACCCGTCGTGACAGCTCTTCTGCGCTTTCCTTCCGCTCGCTATAGCGGTCTACGAGATATGCCGCGCGGTCGCGGGTAAGCAGCGTGAACTTCACCAGCTCCTCCATCACGTCCACGACACGGTCGTAGTAGGCCGACGGCTTCATGCGGCCATCCTCGTCGAATTCGTTGAAGGCCTTGGCCACCGAGGACTGGTTTGGAATGGTGATCATCCTCATCCATCGGCCAAGAACGCGCATCTGGTTCACCGCGTTGAACGACTGCGAGCCGCCGCTGACCTGCATTACCGCCAGCGTCTTGCCTTGTGTCGGCCGGATGGCGCCGGAGGACAAGGGTATCCAGTCGATCTGCGATTTCATCACCCCGCTCATTGCGCCGTGACGCTCCGGCGAGCACCACACCTGCCCCTCGGACCAAGCGGCGAGTTCGCGAAGCTCCTGCACTTTGGGGTGCGATTCCGGTGCATCGTCCGGCAGCGGAAGCTCGTGCGGATCGTAAATTTTTGTCTCGGCACCGTAGTGCTCCAGCAGGCGCGCCGCTTCCATCGTGAGGAAGCGGCTGTACGACCGCGCGCGTAGGGAACCGTAAAGAAGAAGGATGCGCGGCTTGTGAATTGCTGTGGCGGCGAGCTTCTCGGCGGCCGGAATGTGCAGATGATCATGGACGACGTTGTGCAGGTCGCCCGGTCCGTTCTTGGGCATTACGCTATCTTCCTTACAGGTGTGGTGTTGGTCTGTGTTCGAGACATCGGCTGGAAGAGCCAGCCAGCTACGAGCATGGCGAGCAGCGCGCCCACGAACTGTGCGACGATGAAGGGTGGCACATCCGCTAAGCGGATGCCCGCGAAGGTGTCGGAGAAGGCGCGGGCGATCGTCACCGCCGGATTAGCAAACGAAGTCGAGGCGGTGAACCAATACGCGGCAGTAATGTAAAGGCCGACGTTGACCGCCACGGCCTTGCGTCTTGCCTGCAGCGTACCGAGAATGGTCAGCAGCAAGCCGAACGTGGCGACGCCTTCCGCGAACCACTGACCGGTTCCGGTTCTCGCCTTAGTCGCCAGCTGCACCAACGGAAGGTCGAACATCGCGTGCGCCGCCGCCACGCCAACAAGACCTCCGCAGACCTGCGCCAGAATGTAAAGGAGCGCGAGGCGGAAGCTGATCCCGCCGCGCAGGCAAAACACGCCTGAAACGGCGGGATTGAAATGTGCACCGGAAACAGGCCCGAAGACGGTGATCAACACGACGAGAATGGCGCCGGTCGGAAGCGTATTGCCCAACAGCGCGAGAGCGTCGTTCCCGGCCGAGAGCTTGGCGCCCATGATGCCGGAGCCGATCACGGTGGTGAGGAGTATCGCGGTACCAAGGAACTCCGCGCCAAGACGCTGGCCAAGCGTATACGGTCCCACACCTCAGGCCCTCTCAGGCGTGACGTCGGCTTTGGTGCGGCCGATGTCATCAAGCCGCTTTTGCAGCGAGAGGCCGTCGAGGGATTTCAATGGCAGGCTAGTGAAGATGCCGATGCGGTTGTTGAGCATCCGATAGGTGTCGGCGAAGGCCAACGCCTTTTGAGCAGCGTCGCCTTCGGCCTCAGCCGGATCGGGCACGCCCCAATGCGCGCTCATCGGCTGTCCAGGCCAAATTGGGCAGACTTCGTTGGCGGCGTTGTCGCAAACCGTGAAGACGAAATCCATGACCGGAGCGCCAGGAGCCGCGAACTCCTCCCATGACTTGGAACGCAGCGCGCTAGTGTCGTAGTTGAGTTTGTTCAGCAGATTGATGGCCAGCGGATTCACTTGCCCCTTGGGCATGCTACCGGCGCTGTAGCCCTTGAACTTGCCAGCACCGACGCGGTTGATGATTGCCTCGGCGATGATCGAGCGGGCGGAGTTACCCGTGCAGAGAAAGAGGACGTTGAGGGGTCGGTCTTCAGTCATTTCGCTTCTCCCTTACACAACTTGCGCGCTTTTTTGATTGTTGAGCCACAAAGCTCCGGCTGCCCCTGGCAGCAGTCTTCGGTCAGGAACGTCAGCAGCTGGCGAACCTTGTCGAAATGCACCGCGTAGCGGATGTAGCGGCCGACCCGCGTGGCGTGGATCAGGCCTGCGCGGTCCAGCTCCTTCAAATGAAAGGACGCGCCCGTTGGCGTTGCGCCGACGGCGTCGGCAATCTCACCTGCGGGGAGGCCGGAGGGGCCTTCCCTCACCAGGAGGCGGAAGATCGCCAGCCGCTGGTCATGCGCCAGCGCGGCGAGGCAGGTGACGGCGTTTTTGTCGATCATAGGTGCATACTACAAGGATTCTTGAAGTATGCAATAACCCCGTTACCGCATTCCCTTCACTTCATCGCGCACGGCCTCGGCATAGGAGAGATAGAGGCAAATCTCGAGAGCCAGCTTGAAGAACTCATCGGATGCGCGGTGCTTATCAAGGCCATGGTCGCGAACCAATTTCCGCGCACACTTGCACATGGGCGTGACGTCGCCGGACGAAACCCAATCGGGATTGCCGACCTGATCGACGAAGGCCTCAATAACTCTGTCGGGGAGGTAGGGTCCAAAAAGGGAAATACTGCAAGTACGGGATGAAACTCGGGCTAGTGTAGATCTCATCACCGTGCCTGCCATCTCGCTCGAAGATGCCTCTATGGGAGATCTTCCGCCGACCGGAATGATAGTCTGGATCGGCCCAGTAGCGGAGGCGATGGGCGGGTACGGCCTCGCGCTTCCTTAGCGAGGCAATGAGGGACAGGATCGGCCGTTGGTTCGCCAGGTAAATGGTGTGGTCCATCTTGTGCAGCTCGATTTGCGCAAGGGTCGCACGCCTCCGTGGCTGATTAGAACACCACCTGTATGTCTGTGCCCTTCGTCGTCTCTGTGGCTGTGATCGTGGCCAATCGCCTGCTTTCGTGAGAGCCTCCAAGACAACCGCATAAGAACACCAAAACCAATTTACGATTTGATGGCGACGGCTTTAGTGCGCACCTATTCCGCAGGCGCTGGTGCAGCCAACCCGGGCTCTGCAATATCTGCTCTTTCCGCGAGAAGCCAGCGAGCAGCAGCAAGGGCAGCGACGGCACCGAGAAGCTGTGCGGCAATGAACGGCGGAACGTCCGCAAGTCTGATCCCCGCGAATGTATTGGAGAAGGCCCGCGCGAAAGTCACGGCAGGGTTCGCAAAGGAGGTCGACGCAGTAAACCAGTAGGCGGCTGTAATGTAGAGGCCCACGGACACGGGAATTGCGGCGGGCCTTGCCTTCAAGGTCGCAAGGATCGTCAAAACGAGGCCAAAGGTCGCCACCCACTCCGCGAACCATTGGCTACTTCCGCTTCTGACCTTCTCGGACAACTGTAGAACCGGAAGATCGAACATTAGGTGGGCAGCGAAAACACCGGCGACGGCTCCTGCTATCTGGGCAACAACGTAGAGTACGCTGAGGCGTACAGTGATTTCGCCGCGAAGCCAAAATACTCCCGTAACCGCAGGATTGAAGTGCGCGCCGGAGATCGGTCCGAGCATGGTGATGAGCACCACAAGTATCGCGCCGGTAGGGATCGTATTCCCGAGCAACGCCAGTGCATCATTTCCGCCAGCCAACTGCGCGCCCATGACGCCGGATCCTATCACCGTAGCAAGCAAAAAGGCGCTCCCGAGGAACTCGGACCCCGCGCGCCTATAATCCGAATATTGTGCCATCGCGCCTATCCCCCAACTTTCATTCGGCCTCTGCCTAGCTCACATCTGCGATCCTGCGAACTGCGTTTATCAGGAATGCAAAGCAGCATTCCTGGAATAGTTGATCGTTGAAATGAGATCGTATTCACGGGCCTTCTCGATGGCGCGATGCGTGTAGGATGGCCCAATTTGAAAATCGTCCCATGGCATCGGCATCATCGATGTCGTCCAGAGGCGAAAGCCTGCCGACCGAGTGCCCCCGCAGATTTGCCAAGGTGTCGTCGAGGGCATTTGGCGAAGACCATCTGACAGCTCGAAAGGGATTTATTAGATGGGGACGGCGACGAAGCCCGACGGCCCAATAGCCTCCATCTGCGGACGGACCAACAACGGCGTCGTGCGCACCGAGCAGATGAAACGCCTCGGCCACCAGCTCTTTGGTGATACCCGGGACATCACTGCCGATAATGAGCACCGGCCCGCGTGGGAGCCGGGAGGAGACTCGAGCCAGGCGTTGCCCCAAATCGCCCCTTCCCTGCGGCACGACATCAAACTGACCCGGCCAAGGTCCGGAACGGTCCGGAGTGATCGCGAGCCATGTTCTCCATCTTGGGTCGCCGCCCAGTCGTCGCAGTGTGTGGGAAAGACTGACACGCTGAAAGCGTAGTGCTGTCGTATTCCCGACGCCAGCAGCGAGACGGCGCTTCCCCGTGCCGAAGCTCGGGTAACGCGTAAACAGAACAAGATGGCGGTCCAAGGACATTGCTCAATGATAAACGCGAGAGATGAGCCGCGCCGGCACGCCGACGAAATAGAGGACCAGACAGAAGATGTTCTGTGCACTTCGCAGCGTCCATCCCTGTTCCATCCAGCGCTTTGCCGAGGTCCGCGCCGCGATTGGAAGAATTTCCAAACGACTCCGGCCAATTCGAAGAACAAGATCGACGTCCTCCATTATTGGAATGGGGCGAAAGCCGCCGATGCTGTGATAGAAATCCCGATGGATCAGCAAACCTTGATCTCCGTACGGTAACCCGAGCCGACGCACACGCCAGTCGACCATTGCCTCCAATCGTCGCGCTTCAGCGGACCCATGATCCAACTGGAAGCGAAATACTGCAGCTCTCGCCGTGTTGGTGGGATCTTCGATAAATGACGTGACCGCAGCTTGCCAGTCACGTTCTAGGCAGGTATCCGCATGCAGAAAGAGAAGCCAGTCTCCGCGAGCGTTCGCTGCCCCCTCCGCGAGCTGGCATCCGCGCCCCTTTTGCGCGTGAAGTACACGAACTCTAGCACGCTCCGCTATCAGAACGGTGTCATCATGTGAGCCGCCATCGACAACCAGAACTTCGCGAACGTCCCCCAGCGACACCAACGTCTGCGCCAGGGTCGCTCCAGCATCGAGCGTTGGTATTACGATCGACAACGTCAATGTTCTTGTCTCGCCCTCGATTTCAGCAGGATGGGAAGCAACGACAAGAAGCCAAGGACGACTAGGCCGGCTATCAGCGTCGGGCTCAGCACGTCCTTCAGATGCACCTCGCGCCCCGCGTCAAACACCGTTCCGAGACTTGCTCCAAAAGCCGAGAAGACAAACGTTCCGGGAATGATGCCGATGCCTGTGGCGACGATATACGGCAAAAGCCGCATGCCAAGGATGGCTGGCGCAAGATTGACGACCCAAAAGGGAAACGCCGGAACCAAGCGAAGGAAAAGCAAGTAGTTGAACGCGTTTCGGCTGAATCCTTCTGACAAGCGCGCGAGGAAAGGGCCGGCCTGGCGGCGCAAAATGTCACCGGCAGCAGACCTGGCAATCAAGAATAAGATCGTTGCGCCCGCCGTGGCGCCGATCACGGTCAAGGATGCTCCCACAGCTGCGCCGAAGAGGAGACCGCCAGCGAGAGTGAGAATGGTTGCGCCGGGAAACGACAGAGCCACCGCGACGATGTAGACCAGAATGTAGATGAGCCCCGACAATATCGAGTGGTTCTGGACCAGATCTGAGAGTGCCGCTCTGTTGTCGCGCAATGCATCGAGGGTGACATAGCGATCGAGCCGGAGCGCGAAGGCGCCGATCAAAAGCGCAACAAGCACGAGGAGCGGCAAAAGGCGCTTCAGGGTCATCCGAATACTCCGAGGAAACGGACCAATCGCCGGATCCGAGGTGAAAAAAGTGCTGGCGTGAAGTAGCTGCCAGCCGCACGTTTGGTGATCTCGCTCAAGGTTGGGTAGGGCACCGTCAGACCAGCCAACGCGCCGATTTTATTTCCTTGCGCAATGGCGAGGGTCCACGGCAGAAGCAGCTCTCCAGCGTGCGGACCAACGATAGTTGCGCCGAGAATACTTCCTCTCTTCGAAACAACAGCCTTCAGAAACCCATCGGAGATTCCCTCGGCCCGAGCGCGATCGTTTTGCGCAAAATCTGCGCGTAGGACACGAACGGAATCGCCATGAAGCTGCTTGGCCGAACTTTCCGTAAGGCCAACCTGCGCCAGCTCGGGGTCCGTATACGTCACCCAGGGAAGATCGCTCGCCGATTTCTTGGCCGGGATGCGAAACAACGCGTTCTTGAGTACGATTGACGCGTGATAACCAGCGGCGTGCGTGAGCAGTTGGCCGCCAATGACGTCGCCCGCCGCGAAGATCCGCTTGTTCGCCGTACGAAGTCGCGCGTCAACATTGATGCGCTTCTCGTCGTATTTTACCCCTGCCGCTTCCAGACCGAGGTCCGCGACGTTCGGGCGTCTTCCTGCCGCAACGAGCAAGTGAGATCCGCGAAGCGTTCGTTCGCGGCTGTTGTCGTTGATCGTGATGTCGATTTCCGAACCGGACAAGGCGACACGAACGATTTCGACAGATTCGATAATTTCCACGCCTTCAGATGAAAGTCTCTGGCGGAGAACCTCGACCGCTTCCGGATCATCTCTCGGCAGCAACCGTGCAGCGTCCAGCAAGGTCACGCGCGCACCGAGCCTCCGGTGCGCCTGCGCCATCTCGGCCCCCATTGGGCCCGCGCCGATGATGATGATGTGCTCCGGCAGCACCGTGTTTTCGAAGATCGTTTCATTGGTGAAGTAAGGCGTGTTCTCGAGACCTTCGATGGGGGGGACGTAAGGTCGGCTTCCCGACGCGATGACAAAGCGGCGGGCGCGAACCTGGAAATCTCCGGCCGCCACAGTTTTGCGATCGACGAAACGAGCTGACGCCTCGATCACTTGGCAGCCGAGACCTTTGAATCGATCGACCGAGTCGTGGGGTGCTATCGCTTGAATGACGTCATGAACGTAACGTCGTGTTTGCGCGAATTCGATGCGCGGCTCCTGGAAAGCTATTCCGGTCTTGGCGCTACTGCGAACAACGTGAGCAACTTTGGCCGCGGCGAGTAGCGACTTCGAGGGAACGCAGCCTGAGTTGAGGCAATCACCGCCCATCCGGTGAGCTTCAATCAGGACCGTCCGGGCGCCCATTTGCGCGGAACCGGCCGCGATTGACAACCCGGCGGAGCCGGCGCCGATGATGCACAAATCGGCTTTAAGGAGCTCTGCCATCGACGCTCCTCGACGGCTCGATCTTAGTGAAGACATCGATGGGGTGCTCTTCATCCCCGGCGACGGCTATCTTGAAGAGAGCAAGAAACTTTCGATCGATGCGGTCCTTCCAAAGCCAAAGCAACCGACCGAGGAGGGCGCCGTGCGCAGACCACCGCCCGCGCGATGCAATCGCGTTACCATCGCCGGTGGCCAATAGGACAAGAAAATTCCTTTGGGGCCTAAAGTGCCCCAGACCATCGGCTAGACCACTTAGCGCAGCTCTTACGTTCTGGACCAATGCTGGTCCCATCCGGACGGCATACACGCCGGCCTTTGGGAGCGGCTCGGCCCATTCGGCGCAGTCACCGACGGCAAACACTTGGGGATGAGAGATGGAACGCAAATGCGCATCGACCCGGATAAATCCCCTTTCGCTTACAGCAAGGCCGCAATCGCGCTGCCAAGCATGCGCTTCCGCGCCAGTGGCCCACAGTATTAGATCGCTGGACCCTGCAATCTCGTCGTTGATTTGCGTCGCAAGATGGATCGTGACACCGGCCCGCTCGAGAACGCGCCGCGCGCCCTCAACCGCCCCAGCCGCGAGGTCAGGCAGAAGGGATGCGCCACGGGTCACAAGCTGACCTCGAATGACGCGTCCCGGTTGCTTGGCGCGCAGGCGCGCAAGACAAGCCAGCAGGGCCTCAACGCCCGCCGCGCCGCCTCCCACTGCTGTCACCACGAATGGCGCCGTTCCCGCGTCACGCTCGATGGTGGACAGCAAAGTTTCCCACGCCGATCGAAGTCGCCCAAGTGGCCGCAGAGGCAACAGGAGGGTATCAGAAACGGCCGGTGGATTAAGAGTCGATCCGACGTTGAGGCAGAGGATATCGTAGCCGAGCTCTTTGCCGCTGGCCAAGCGGACAATGCGACGATCGGGATCGAGCGAAGCCAATTCATCGACGATGAACTTGGCGCCGGCCGCCCGTGCCAGGGCAAAAAAATCGATGCAGATTTCCTCGAACGCGTAGACGCCGCTGAGCCATCCCGGCACCATTCCGGAATATGGTGCCTGCGTCGAAGGCGCGACGACGACAACCTCGACATCAGGCAGCGGTTCGTCGATCCAGGCGCGCAACACCTGGGCATTGGTGTGCCCTGCGCCGATGAGCAAAAGCTTCTTCATGTCTGGTTCTTCGAGGGTAGGGCGTTCGACGCCCGGCGGAGATGAAACTCCTGCCGGACCTGAGAGATCACAACCGTGGGTCTTTGTTCGATCGTGCTCAACAGCAACCGCCGGCGCTTGCGCCTGATGCACCCGCGCTCTCAAACGGAATTGTCGTGCCGCACCCAGCAAACACGCCGAAGTGCGTCGAGAAATTTCCATGGAACGAGAAGTAAGGCTCGAACCTGCTTTGCTGTAGAATGTTCCAAGTGTTGCCGCAGACCGGGAAGAACCGGCCTTTCTCGATCACATGGTGTCCGTCCAGCGTGAGGGCATGTTCTGCGTCGGGCACCCCGCCGTTGTAGACGACGACTTGACCGTAATCCTCGCAGACCGGCTCCAGGCCGGCGATTTTGAAAAGACGATAGGTCGCCGAGAAAAATTGCGCGGAGCCGACCTTCTTCTGGACGTAAGGATCGTCAATTTCGATTTTGCGACTCGTCGCGAGGCGGGGATCGCCGAAACCAGCTCCCTTCGCGAGCGCCTGGAAATCACCCCAATACAAAGCGCCGCCGAGGCATTCTCCATAGACGACGGGATCATCCCGCACCTCTGACGGCAACCGGCGATCGGCGTAGACGTCGGCAAAATAGAATTCACCACCCGGCTTCAAGAGATCGAATACGCCTTTGAGAACTGCCGGCTTGTCGATGGAAAGATTCACAACGCAGTTGGAGACGATGACGTCAAAGCTCTCAGGCTCCAGCCCCAGACTGGGAAGCGCCTCGATGAATCCTTGCAGGAATCGGACGTTGGTCTTTTCATGCCCGAACTTTTGCATGTGCCAATCGATATGCTGGCGTGCCGTGAACAGCTGTTCGGGTGTCATATCGACGCCAACGACTTCGCCCTTCGGGCCGACGAGCTGTGCCAATGCATAGACGTCTCGGCCCGACCCGCAGCCGAGATCGAGCACGCGTTTTCCTTCGAGAAGTTCGGGCACGACCAAACCACAGCCGTAGTATTTCGCAATGACCTCTTCGTGGACGTTCTTCAAGAGCTCCTTGACGCGCTCCGGCATCGAGTCCGGTGTACAGCAAGCCTTCGTCTTCAGATCGCCCGAAGTTTTCAGGATCTTCCCGTAATACTCCTTCACGAGGTCGATGTGCATTTGGTGTCTCCAGAATAAGATGGGTGAGGTTTCGGGCTGCGACCCAGTGCTTAGAAGGCCCGGTGCTCGGGTTTTAGATAGCGGCCCCAATATTTGTCGTAGGGGTGAACGGCTTTGGTGGCGCCCCCGCTCGACTCCAAGGGTTGGTCTGCATTCGCCCAGGCAAAAATCGATCCGGCGTAGTTGACGACGTTCGTGCGTCCTGCCGCCTGCAGGCGCTCGGCCATTTCGGACGAGCGCCATCCCACCGAGCAATAGACTACCGTGGGATGGTCCGGCTTGATTTTCGCGAGGATGTCATCGTCCGATGATCCTGGAGGAACATTGATGGCACCTGGAAGATGACTCACCTTGAACTCCTCTGGTTCGCGGACGTCGATGACCTGAACGGCATCGTTACTCTTCAGAAGCTGCTCTACAGCCCCCGTGTCCACGTGTTTGATGTCGGGGAATTTGCGATGAACAGTTTCGATCATCTCGTTCAGGTCGAGCATTTCGTTCGCATGCGACCCAAATCCGAAGACGTACGCCGACGCAGCAGCGGCGATCGCAAGAGCGGCGATAATGATAGGTGTCCGAGCCACTACAGAGTTCTCCTGAGAGAAGCGATTTTAAGATCCGCACCGCGCGGCCAAAGCGCGTGGTACGCGATCGTTGAGAGAATTGTCGTCCCAGCCATGATCACGCCTCGTACAGTTCCGGATATTTTGGAACGTCCGTGCCGCCGCGATTGATAGGTGACGGGTATTTCCGTAAAGCGGGCAAAGAGCTGAGCCGCTCGAATTTGCATTTCGACAGTCCAGCCGAACCCGCGATCCTTCATGTCAATCTCATCAAGCAATAGCCGATTGACGAGGCGCATCGGACCAAGATCATTAAACCTTGCTCCCCAGACCAGCCGGATAAGAACCACAGCCAAGCGATTTCCGAAACGTTGTGGTAACGTCAGTTTCTCCGCTGAATTGGACAAGCTCAGACGATCTGCGAGGACGAGGTCCGCACCCTCTCTCGCGGCCGCGATGAAGCGTGGGAGAGCCTCGAGCTCATCGCAGCCATCGGCATCGCAGAACAGAACCCACCGGGCGTGCTCCGGGAGATCTTGCAATCCACGCCAACACGCCATGCCATAGCCGGCAACCGGCTCATCGATGACGACAGCGCCTGCACCACGCGCGATTGCAGCCGTATCATCCGTCGAACCGTTGTTGACCACTCGGATATGGTAGCATCCCAAAGCCCGCAGACGACCTATCACGGAGGCAATCGACTCGGCTTCATTGAGCGCGGGGATCAATACGAAGATATCCTCGACGCTCAATCCTTGCGGGTTCATCGGGAATGATCCTAATTTTTTGATCAGCTGATTTAGTGCCCGGCTTCGTCGAGTGCAGAGATCAGAAAGTCACTGCTTCAACGAAGCCGGATACCATCCGCTGTCGGGTCCAGCTGTCAGTTCCGATGGAAAAGTTGGTTCGGAACCGTCACATTAAGCTGCCATGTCGAGCGATCGGCCGTATTCCGGCCATCGAACACGTCGGTGTAGGAGGCAAAAATCACTGTGCCGCCTTCCGTCACATAGCCTGCGCCTAACTGCCAGCTCTGCCAATTTTCCTTCCGGCCCACCGCGTTCAGCATGCGATTGTAGTCGCGGCTGTCCGGCGGCCCGACCAAGTCAGCTGGCAGGTTGTCTGGGTTGGCGGGAAACGGTCCTTTGCCCGTATCCCAGCCGCTCTGGCTGTGCTGAAACTGATAGCCACTCGAAACGAAGTATTGTCCCAAGAATTTGTAAATGCCGACACTTCCATTCAAATTGTTAGGCACAACATCTTGTGGGCCTTTCAGATACTGGTACTCAAGGCCGGCGTTGACGCCGAAACTGATCTCCTGCCAGTACCGCCCGAGGGCCACCCCGGTTTTGAATCCGTTTGCACCGTTACCGAGCGCCTGTGGCGTCGGCTCGTAGTCGCCTTTTATGATCGCAGCGCCGTAAATCGCAATTGAGGGCAAGCTATTCCACCGCTCAGAGTCCTCTCTGATCGCGCGGTAGCGGAGGCCTACGGTTGAATCGAGGCGACCGTCCCGGCTTCCTTGCGGGATAGGATCCTGGCACTGCCGTCCAGCAAATGTGTTGAGCGGTTGGTTCCAGCAGCCGTTCGGATTAGGACGGGAGGCTCTCGAAAGACCACCGGTGAGTGTTCCGTAGCCAGTGCTGGCATCCAGCGATAGGTCATCGGTAATGCCGTAGGAGATGGACACCAGGTATTCCTGGATCGTAGTCGTCCGCGGATACTCCCCGAAGGTCTTCCCTTGCCATGCGCTATTATAGTCTTGGTAGACCGTTCCAAACGACGTTTGGAGTTCCCCTTTGTTGGGCACATAGGCAGACTGCTGCGCCATGGCCTGGGATGTTCCGATGATCGCCATCACAGCTGTAGAGCACGCCACAGCTCGCGCTAGCCGCAGCCTTGAATGGCGTGCGGCTCGAACTATAGTCTTCATTTTATGCAACCCCCAATACTCGACTTTGTAGACGCCCTCCCCCACGGACGGGCATTCCGAGTTCTCTACGAATTCCGGCTATAGTCCCCGGGCGCGCTGAGCCCGCTGGACTTCTTCTTCTTCTCTTTCTTCGGCTCCGAACCTTTCTTCGGTTCGGAAGCTTCCGCGGGTTTTGATTCTTTTTTTATCTTCGGCGGAGTGAATCCGCTGGCGCCGCCATAGCTGCCGGACGCGTTTGCGGCATTCGTCGCCACAAGCCCGGCGAGAACGCACACTGCTATCCCTACAATACCAATTCGCATTTATTTCCCCATTTTGGTCATGGCGTCGCCACAACTCGACATCAGTTCGCTATATGGACAGCGCCAACAGGGGAAATAATCTTATCTGCTGAGTATTGTTCAATTTGGAATAATGCGGCGGAAATATGGGAGCGGCGCGCCGGAATACGACCGAGAAATTGAGCCGCGCAAACCTTCGACTACAAAGTCATCCATTTTGCTGACTAAAGCGGAATGCCGCATCAGCCGCCCAGAACTCCGCGATATCACCTCTAGGCCTAAGCATATTTTGTTTTCTTCGTTGGATTGCTGAAGCTCGCTCTTTAAACGATGAGCCCGGGGCGGAGTTCGCATGGAGCGGCGACGGGACTCACAGCGACTGGCTGGGGTTCCAAACATCCGTCACCTCCCGCTGCGAGATGTGATGACGATCGCTGTATTTGAATCGACTGAGACTGCGCCGACTGCGGCTCCGCGCAAGTTCTCAGATCCCCACGTCACCATCTCCGGAGAACCTAGGGCGCAGGTTCCGTTTCAGGGCTACCAAACGGTGTGGTTCAACACTGGCACGCTCTGCAACATCGCGTGCCAAAACTGCTATATCGACTCTTCTCCCAAGAACGACCAGCTCGCTTATCTCACGCGAACGGAGGTCGGCCGGTTTCTTGATGAAGCGTGTCAGATCCCAAAAAAGCCAAGCATGATCGGCTTCACGGGAGGCGAGCCCTTCATGAACCCCGACATCATCGGCATGCTCGATGATAGCCTGTCCCAAGGTTTTTCAGTACTCGTGCTGACAAACGCAATGCGCCCGATGCAGAGGCATCGCGGGCCATTGCAGGATTTGCAAACCCGCTTTCCCGGTCGATTATCGTTGCGTGTTTCGCTCGACCATTACGAGCAGGAAGGTCATGAGGAAATTCGTGGCGCTCGGACTTGGGGGGCTGCCTTGGAGGGTTTGGCCTGGCTCGCAAAGCACGGCTTTGACGTATCGATAGCGGGCAGGCTTCTCTGGAATATCGACGAGGGGGAGATGCGCCGTGGCTATCAGCAGCTTTTCTCCAACGTTGGCCTCGACATCGATGCAACCGACAGTGCGCGTCTCATCCTCTTCCCCGAGATGCTGGATGACGACAATACGCCCGAGGTCAGCGAGGGATGTTGGAAGAAGCTGAACCTTAGTCCCCGCCAAGTGATGTGTGCCTCATCGCGAATGGTCCTCAAACGCAAGGGCGAAGTAAGCGCGGCTGTCGTCGCGTGTACATTGATTCCCTATGCGAAGGACTTCGAACTGGGCGGCACGCTCGAGGAGGCCCGGTCGACAGTGAGCCTCAATCATCGCCATTGCTCTCGTTTCTGCGTCCTCGGAAAGGCGTCGTGCCGGGTCGACGGATGACGTTCACAACACCGGGCAACCGATCCGAGGCACCGTTCGCCTCATAACAATTAGCAAAGACCCAAACATTGGGGAGCGGGGGCTCATGTTTACAACAAGCCAGACCATGCGTCGGATCGGCGCTTTTTTCGCGCCGCTCCTGCGCCGAAGCTTGCTTTGTATCGCGTTTCTTTTTGCGAGCCATCAGGCTCGGGCTGACGTCCCTGCCGACCTCTTTGCCAGCGCAGCGAACGGTTCGCAGGTAGTGATCGACCACTCTACTTGGGATGGCATTCTCGGCAAATACGTCAAGCGACACGGAGGCACGACCAGCTTCGACTACAAGTCTGTCCTACCAGAAGATCGCCAGCGCTTGAAACATTACATCTCTCAGCTGGAGAGCGTGGATCCCGCAACACTTGACCGGCCGGAGCAGTTTGCCCTTCTCGCCAATCTTTATAATGCCAAAACGATCGACATCATTCTTGATCATTATCCGGTCGCATCCATCAAAGATATTTCGCTCGGCGGCGGATTGGTGGCGACCTTCACCGGCGGCCCGTGGAAAAAAAAGGTTACGAAGCTTCGGGGGGTTGAACTAAGCCTCGATGACATTGAGCACGGCATTCTACGGCCGGTTTTCCACGATCCGCGCGTCCACTACGCGCTGAACTGTGCCTCCATAGGCTGCCCGAATCTTCAGACGGAAGCATTCACCGGTGCCAAGCTCGAGAAACAGCTTGATGGTGCCGCGCGCGACTTCATCAATGACCCGAACGGCGTCGATGCATCAGAGAAGGCACTGCGAGTTTCGGAGATCTACAGGTGGTTCAAAGAGGATTTTGGAGGTGCCGACAAGGCCGTCATAACGCATCTCCGCTCCTATGCGTCTGATCCGCTTTCAAAGCAGCTCAGCCACTTCGAGAGCATTGATGGCTTCTTCTACAATTGGAGGCTCAATGATGCGGATCATTGATCCACTCGAAGTATGAAGCTCTTTGCCATCTGGCGCAGTGCGGCCGGTTCAACACTTATCTTGACCGCATTTGTGACGCTCGCGTGGCTAGCGCAATCGCCTCCCGTGCACGCGTTATCGTTCGTCATGTCGATGGGGGTAGCGTGGCTTGCCTATGCTCTCTTCTTCACCAGTCAGGAGTTCTCGCTGTTTGCTCTGAGATGGGCAACTGTGTGCGCCATCGCGGTCCGCGTTGTGGGGATTTGGAGCCACCCTATCTACGAGGATGACTGGGCGCGGTATCTTTGGGACGGGTTCAGGTTCTTGACTGATGGTACTCCCTACGGAGCACCTCCACTCTCGTATTTCGACGACGCAAGCATTGCCCCCACCTGGCGTGTGGTCCTAGCCCAGATCAACAATCCTGAAATTCCGACCATTTATGCGCCGTCCCTTCAATACGTCTTCGCGGCGTCGGCCTGGATCGCCCCGACGAGCTTAACCGCCCTCAAGTTGCTATTCGTCATTTTTGATTTGGGCCTCTGGGCGCTCGTCGCACGGCTGGGTGGATATCGCGCCGGACTGCGATACGCGCTCTGCCCGCTCGTCATCTTCGAGATATCCTTCAATGCGCATGCGGATGTGGTTGGTGCTTTTCTAACGGTGGCGAGCTTTGCGCTGCTTAGGAAGGGACGTTCTATAGAAGGCGGCTTGGCGTTTGGTCTGGCGTTGGCCTGCAAACCATTCGCGATCATCATTGCTCCAAGCTTCGTGCGCAGCCGCTGGTGCTTGGTTTCTCTCGGCGCTGGAGCCGCACTCGTTGCTCTCTATGCGCCGTTTATACTGACCGGCGCGACCGAGCAGGCAGGGCTGCAACATTTCGCACAATGGTTTGAATTCAATTCTCTGGGTTTTGCTGTGCTGAAGGAATTGGCAGGGGACGCTACTGCCCGGATACTCGGCCTCGCGTTAGGATGCGCGTTAAGCGGCGCTCTGATGCTTCGTTGGCTGCTTCGGGAACGGGATACTTTCCCACCTGCGGACATCTGGCTGATTGTACTTCTGCTATTCGCGCCCGTCATCAATCCATGGTACCTTCTCTGGGCGGTTACTTGGGCGAGCTTGCGTCCTAATCCGATATCTTGGTCCATCTTTCCAGCAGTTTCGCTCGCCTATCTTACTGCCGGCATCATCGGTATTGCTGATCGCGGTTTCTATGATCATCCCGTATGGGTTCGGCCTCTCGAAGTTTTCACTGCTTCCGCTTTATATTTGGGCGCGGTTTGGGTCGTGCCACTGGCGCGGACGATACGATTGGGGAAGACAGAGACCTAAGAGACGTGGCAGGTCGCGGCTGAGCTCGTTCTTCGCAATTCGTTCTACACTGGAAGCAGGGGATGGTCGGAACCTCGCGCCGGATCTGTCGGTGGCCGATAGTTCAACGTTACGACGGGGCGGATATCAGCAACGCGCTGAGCTATAACCTGTTGCTGAGGATGCCTCGGGTCCGGCCCGCGAGTGTTCGGTTTATGAGTTGGAATATGCGATGTTTCTTTGTGCGCATGAGATTGTCCGACATGCCGACGAGCACTTTGCCAATCTTGGAAAGATTGGAGAACGAGATCCAGGCGCGAGAGCGTAAATACCCACTCTCGAAAGCCAGACGGATTGTCGAAAGATATCGCGCCGGTCGAAGCTAGAACGTCCAAGTCCGGCCCAACAGCGAACGTAGCCGTTCTTGTCGCAGAATTCGCGAGCCAGAAATGCAAATGGCTCAATGCCAAAGCACTTGCGCTCAAATGTTTCTGCTCGTCAGTCTCGCGGACTAATCCATCGAGCAATTGATGAAGAGAGCAACGCTGGGCTCTTCGTGCACCAAGCGCTTGATTAGCGCCTGGCGGTGAAGACCTTCACGGGCATGCGGGCGGCTACGCGGCCAGGGAGATTCTCGGCAACATCAAGTGGTGCAAATTTCGTCGACCGGTGGTTTAAGCTTTCAGAGCAAGTGACTTTGCACACAGCGCTAGTACATCTGGAGACACGAGATGACGGACATCATATTCAAGGCGGGCGAAGCTACGGTCCTCGCCGCACCTGGTCAGTACACCGATGCCATGCCCGAGGTGTTGATAGGCTCGGTCAAAGGACCCGTCGGCCAAGCCTTCGCGAATATGATGGGGCAATCGGTTGGTCACACCCGTTTCTTCGCCATTCGTGATCTCAACCAGCTTGCACGCCCCGTCACGATGATGACCACCAAAGTGACAATTGCCTCGGGCGAGTATGTCGAGCTTTTGGGCGGTGTCGTGCAGGCCGCGATCGCCGACGCCGTCGTTGATTCCGTTTCGGAAGGCATCATCCCGAAGGCCATCGTCGATGAGATCTGCATTATTGTGACCATCTGGTTGGACCCACGTTGCGCCGATCACGCCGAGCTCGACAAGAAGGACCTGTACAATACGAACTACAAGGCGATGAAGCTGGCGATTGAGCGCGCACTCAAGAACGAGCCGTCGATCGACGAATTGATCAAGAACCGAAAGACCATCAAGCACTACGCCCTTGACGGCGTGATCGACTACTGACGGGGCAGGGATTTGGGTTCTCGGTTCCTTCCCCCCCTAGTATCCCTCTCAGCTCAACTCTGTCGGGCCGTTCGACCTTTTCCGGAGCGGTCCGACTGCCTTTCTCGATCCTTCTTCGAATCCCCGCGTGAAAATCGCAACAGCAACGTACGGGGAGTGCACGAAGACTGGCTTGGCGACGCTGATCTTCCACATTCCGTGGGCATACGCGACCCATGCTGTTACGAGGGGCAGCCAAAAAATCTTTTATTTATAGGCGAACAGGAGAGGGGTGGGCTGCTCCTTGGAAATCAAGGCCAAGAAAGTCACAGCGATTGAAAGCAGAAGCACGTAAAAAATTGCGAACCAACCCAATTGAAGCGGCCTGACCGAACGGCCCATCGCGAGCCGGTGAGCGATGATCAAAGTAATGCCGACCGGAATACTGGAGCAGAAAAGTTATAGTCGAAGCACCAACATAATCACGGACATCGCGAGGAGGCATTAAATCCGTTCGCTGTCACCTACTTGCATTTCCCCAGACATATCCGGACGTGCCCGGACATCGCCTCGGACACGGACACCCCCCTAAAGGGGTGTCCGTGTCCGAATGTCCGCGCTGGGGCTGCAGAGATCTAGTTCGGTAGCGTGAGTAACGGACTTTCGAGTCCGGGCGACCAGCCAATCTCAAACATCTCAAATCGAAGTAAGAGACCCATGTCCAGCGCACCCGCTGAGCATTCGCCCGTTGGTGCCTAATTTGCTTTGAATGGCACCAGCGTCCAGAGAACGTGCTCGGTGGACATATCAGTTGGACCGATTATCGCCCGGCTGAACGCCCCGACGCAGTGCGCATCGTTCATCACAAAACCGGCGAGCTGGTTTGGCTCTCGCTGAGTGACGAAGACGGTCCGCTCTCCAGGCAGAACCGGGAACAGGTCAGCGACGAAAGTCAGAACGGCGTCGCTGCGGCAAAGTCAGAATGAAAATGAGAGCGCGCTAAGGCGCTGGATTAATTGGTGCCGGCTGTAGGATTTGAACCTACGACCCCCTGATTACAAATCAGGTGCACTACCACTGTGCTAAGCCGGCTTGCCGATGTTACGGCGTCGCCCAGGCGGGCGCGTCATTTTGGCTGCGACCTGTCAGGAGAGGCCTGACGTCGTGCAGGCGCTTGATACTCGACGGGGCGGGTGGTGTGCAAGCGCCCTGCGCGTCTCCGGTGACGCGGATAGAAAAAGAAGCAGAGATTGCTCTCTGCTTCTTGTGCTTCCCGTTAGAAGCGAGTCGTCACGGGCACCACCAGACCGGTCCGATTGCCATGCAACCACGACGGCTCCAGTCGCCAGGCCGCTTGTGGTAGCGGTGCCAGCCCTTGGGCGGGTGCCTGTCGTGCCGCTTATGGTAGTACTTCTTCCTGTAACTGTTTCTGTGATCGTTCCTGTAGTCGACTTGCTGGATCGCTGTTGACGCTGCGACAGGTGCGGGCGCGCCTAGTGTGATTGCCGATGCGGATGTCGCCGAAAGGATCGACGCAGCCACAGCGCACAACGCGATGCTTTTGATACCCAAAGTTGTTTCTCCCAATTTCGAAATTGCGAACCTGCGTCAACGCGCTAGATTCTGTTTGGTTCCGTTATGAACCTGACTGACGCCATACGGGATACGTGCGCGGAACATCAACTCATTCGAGAATCGCGATCGCTCGCGCGGCCTCGCGGAGAAACATGCTTTGTGGGCGTGGGGTGTATGTCGCGACGTCGTCAGGGCGAGGTGTCGACGTTCAAGCTTCGAACGGTGCCGGGCGATCGGGCTGCTTCGCTGAAGTCCTGCGCGGAACGGGTTCGCCACCGAGGAAGAACTTCGTCGCGATACCGAGTTCGATCCGTTCGGCGAAATCGGCAAAGCCGCGCTTTGAGTGCGCCAAGGAGGCGCATAGCGATTGCGGACGGCCGGCTTGCCGAAGAAAATCAAGCTGTTGCTTGATGCTTCGCTTCTTGTGCAGACCGACAGTGCGAAGCCTCCTCGGGACGTGGTACAGTGACGTCGATGACAGGAGGTCAGGGCATGCAGTTCACCGTGGGTTTCAAGTCAGACGGAAAGCTGGGGCATGTTCTCATCGACGGTGACGATGCCCTCGTGGCCGCGCTCAAACTGAAGGCCAAGTGTCCAGCGGCGACCATCATGTATGTTCGGCCGCGAAACCGTCGTGGGGATAATCGTCATCCGCCGTTGCCGGCTCTTTCGCCGAACTGATTTAGATCAGATCACGCCCGGGCAAATCACACGCGGGATCTCGGCTGCTCTATGCGCCGTCCCGCCAATTCGGCGATGACGAGGCCGCCGAGCACGACTGCGCATTCAACGTATCGCTTTGCAAGCCGGCGGGGGTTCGTCGCCAGCCTCCACATCCATTCGAAGCCGAGTTTGCGGAAAAGTTTTGGCGCCCGTACTTGAGCGCCGGCAATGAAATCGAGGGATGCTCCCGCGCAGACCATGCCGCACGCCAATCCTTTGGCGCGGGCGCGCTGGGCAAAGATTTCCTGCTTCGGCGCGCCGAGGGCGACAATGCAGATGCGCGCGCCTGACCTTCTGATGGTTTCGATGGCACGGTCGGCCTCTGCGCCCTCCGGATCGAATGTGCGAGAGGGAGAGAGCATTCCCGCGATTTTCAGAAGACCGTCGGTGTGGTTGGCGATTTCATGCGCGGCCTTTTCGAGGACGTCCTCAGTGGAGCCGAAAAGAAATACGGGAAGATGTGCGTCTGCAGCCGCATCGAGCAACGGCATAAGCATGTCGGATCCGGTGGCGCGAACGATGCTGCGGTCTTGCAAGCGCGCGAGCCAAGCGACCGGCGCTCCGTCCGCCGTGACAATGTCGGCCTCGCGATAGGCCAGGCGAAATCGTTCGTCACCGCGAAGCTTTACGAGGTGATCGAGATTCAAAGTGAAGACGGTAAAGGCTTCTCTCGCTCGCGCTCGCTTGATGACCGCGGCGATCGCCGTGTCCATGTCCGGCGTGTTGATCGGCCAGCCGCCCACGTGTGCGAGGGGCGGGCTTGGCGGTTCTGCGATACTCTCTGATTGCAGATCCACCAATGCGCGTGCGGCGGTATTCTTCTGTTGCACTTTGTATCTCTGATCCGGCTGCCATGTCCTTGAGGGACAGTGCCGGAGCAAGTCCCGTGCCTCGCGATAACGGGGCGCGGGCGGCGGGGATCGCGCAGCCGATCTGTTCCATTTTGTGGCCGGTCGTCCCGATATTGCACGGCACGCGCGGTGCGCTTCGAAACGTTCCGCCCAAGGATCGATCGGTCAGAGGGCAGCGCGCCGCGATACTTTTTGGAACGCCTGAGCAAACCGGTTAAGGGCCGCTGAATTCTCTCGTAACACGCGGATTTTGCGGGGTTTTATCGGTGCATGACGTTGCTGCAACCTTTGTCGTGATGCGGGTTCCGTCCGGCATTGTCCGAAGGGATATGGCATGCCGCGCCGCAACGGCCCGGCAAATGCATTGTCGTCGTGCGGCGGGACGTTGGGCTTTGCCCGCCGGTGTGACAGGACGCTTATCGGTGCTTGGAACTGTTCGACAACTTGCTTCGCCGAACCTTGTGAGGTTCTCGCGATTTGCTCTGACCCAATCGAGTTTCCGTGCGGCAGCTTTCTTAACCGAGCTGGCCGGCATTGTGCTGATCGCCATCGCGACCGGCATGTCCTACGACTGGGTGGTCAACGGCGAAGCCGGCTTCAACCAAACCTACGCGGCTGTCGGGATCCTCGCGGGGCTCGGTTATAGTCTGGCGTTTCTCATTCGCGACGAATACGCCATCGAGGTGCTGCTGGCGGGACGACGCAGCCCTGGCCGCGTTTTTCTGACGTGGAGCCTCGTGTTCATTGGTCTCGCGGTCATCGGTTTGCTGACGAACAGCACAAATGAGTTTTCGCACGGCTGGCTGGCCGTCTTTTTCGTATTGGGGCTTGCGAGTGTTCTGTTGTTCAATTCCGCGCTCAGCCGCGCGGCGGTTCACATCATGTCGCGCGGCTGGATTCGCTGGCGGAAGGTGATGATCGTGGCGACGGACGGAGATGTTTCCGCGCTCGAAAGAGAGATCAACGGCGCTGCGGCGGGATTCTGGGTCATCGCTCGAACGACAGTCCCCAATCTTGCGCAAGAGCCCAATGAGATCGACGCCGTTCTGGATGCGGCTATCGCAAAGGCGCGGATGCTCGGCGTCGAAGACGTCATCATTTCGCACGCGCTCGTGCGCAGCCAGTTCCTGGAGCGGGCCGTCAATGCTTTCAGTGTTCTACCCGTCGCTCTCCACTTGAGCACGAGCGGCTTTGTGCGCGGGTTCAAGGACGCACGTATCGCGCGCTTCGGCGAAACCACGACCATCTCTTTGACAAGGCCACCGCTCGGACCGCTGGAAGCTGCGGTGAAGCGCTGGTTCGATATGGTGGCTGCGGGTGTCGCTCTCACTCTTCTCAGCCCGCTGTTCGCGGTGATCGCAGTCCTGATAAAGCTAGATAGTCGCGGACCGGTGTTCTTCAAACAACGGCGGCGTGGATACAACACCGCGGAATTTCAGATCTGGAAGTTTCGCACGATGACGTCTCTCGACGACGGGGACGTAATCGTCCAGGCGACGGAGAACGATGGTCGCGTAACGGCTTTCGGGAATATCCTGCGGCGGACGTCACTCGACGAGCTTCCTCAGCTCATCAATGTTCTCAAGGGCGAAATGTCGCTCGTCGGTCCGCGCCCGCATGCCGTCGCGCATGACCGCTATTTCGAGAGGCATATCGAGCGCTACCCCAGACGGTTGAACGTGAAGCCCGGCATCACGGGATGGGCGCAGGTCAATGGCTTCCGGGGCGAGACCCGCACTGACGAGGCGATGCGGCAGCGCGTCGACCACGACCTCTATTACATCGACAATTGCTCGGTCGGTTTCGATCTCTATATTCTCCTGCTCACGTTGATTTCACCCAAGGCCAAACGCAACGCGCGGTAGTTTCAACGCGCGGTAGATTGGGGGCTCTTGCAGAGATGTAACGGGGCCGGCGGATTCCGCACCGGCGGAGACTTCGACGGATGGTCTTCAAACGATCTTAAGGTACTCTGGGCAACGATTCTCGGACGTTTTGCGTATGTTCCGCGAAGGCAGCTGGAACCAACAGGGGGGAGTTCACCCAATGCGCGTTAAATCCTTGACGGCGCTCGCCGCGCTGGTCGCGGCTTCTGCAGTGCCGAGCGGCGAGGTGGCGGCCTGGGGTCTCGACCGCCCTGATCTTCGGCCGCGCGTCTACCGTCCCGATCCGGCGCTCGAGAACTATTACTCGTATTACTACGATCCGCGCGGCTATTATCCCTATTACAATTCCGGCGAGTGGGGACGTCCCATCATCAGCCGCTACAAGGGGCCGCTGCCGCCCTACTACGCGTCTTGGGGCGCGCCGAACCGGCGATATTATCATGTCGAATGGCATCGGCGGCACTACGGCGGCCATCGTCGCGGCGACTGGTGATTCGGCTCGCATAGTCTTTTTATCTTGCAGCGCCCGGTCCGGCCTCGGACCGGGCGTTCTTGTTTGGGCGCGTGTCCGGATTCTTATTTTGTGACGTAACGCGCTCTTTGATTTACCGCGAACGCCAGGAGCCATGCTCGTGTCGAGCATCTGTTTTGGTCGTTCAGGACATGTTCATAGGTTTGTTGAGAATATCCCCTCGCTAGCGGGACATGCAGGCGTACGAGTAATTTGGTGAGGGGGATACAACCCATGATGAAGCGATTTGGCAACGCGATGATGGCGCTCGCGGTTGCGTTTTCAATGATGTTGGCCGTCGCTCCAGAGGCGCAGGCTCGGCACGGCCGCGGTGTCGGCGTTGGTGTCGGTGTTGCGGCGGGCATCATTGGTCTTGGCATCCTGGGTGCGGCTGCTGCCCATGACTACGACCGCCCGCGCTACTATTCCCGCTATGACGATGGCGGCTGCTACCGCGGCCCCCGGGAGTGCCGCTGGTCCGGTCGCCGGTGCTTTGAAAACGAATTCGGCGATACGGTCTGCCGCGGCGGACGGTACTTCTGCGAGCGTCCGCTTATCTGCGATTAATTGATATCGCCCGATACGGAAAATCCGGCTGGCGCGGGAACGCGCCGGCCGTTTTCGTTTTTGAGCCTTCACTTTTTCCGGGCGAGCAGTGCGGTGTGAAGTGCGATCGCGGCCGCGTTCGAGACGTTGAGGCTTGCGAGCGTGTCGTCGGTCGTGATGTGGGCAAGGCTGTCGCAGGTCTTGCGGGTCAACTCGCGCAGCCCCTTGCCTTCAGACCCCATTACCAGCGCTGTCGGCTGTGACCAGTCGAGGGTCTCGATGCTTTGCTCGCCGCCGCTGTCCAGGCCGATGACCGCGAAGCCGGCCTCCTTCAGCTCGGCGAGAGCCTGCGAGAGATTGGCGACGAGGGCGACGGGAACGAGTTCGAGGGCGCCGGACGCGGACTTGGCGAGCACGCCATTGAGGGGAGGGCTGTGCCGGCGGGTCATGACGAGGCCGCTGGCACCGAAGACAGCCGACGATCTCAAGATTGCGCCGACGTTGTGCGGGTCCGTCACCTGATCGAGAACGATGAGGGGGCGTCCGCCCGCGGCTTCGGCGAGATCGTGCCAGTCGGGTTCGGGCAGGGGCTCGACGTCGATGGCGGCCCCCTGGTGGACCGTATCGGCGCCCAGAAGCTTATCGAGGTCACGGGGCGAGACACGCTCAATCGGCAGTTTGATCGTGCCGACGGCCTCTAGGAGGCGGCGTTCGGCGTTTTCGGTCAAAAGCGCGCGCAGGACCTTGCGGGCCGGGTTCTTCAGCGCGGCTTCGACCGCGTGGAGCCCGAACAGCCGAATCGGGCCGTCCTCGCTCTCAGAGTGGCCGCGAGTGGGCCCTCGGTCGTTTCTCCGGTCGTTTCCGGGGCGTCCGCCGGGGCGAGATGAAAAGTCGCTCGAGCGCTTCTTATCGCGCCACGGCTTGTTGAATCGTGGTTTCTGCAGGGCTTGCCTCGAAAAATTAATCGCTATCAGCCCGCTCAGGATACCCTGTTCGGCAACGGGATGGGGGCCGAAGCGCACATTGCCGCTTTTCCGATTGACATGAAAGGCCCCCGTGAAGATAACGCGGGCGGAGGCCCTGCCCGGTTGGCAGGGCACTTTCATTTCTACGGCCGCGAAATAACGGCCTGGGGAGAGATGCCCGAGTGGCTAAAGGGGACGGACTGTAAATCCGTTGGCTTCGCCTACGCTGGTTCGAATCCAGCTCTCTCCACCAACCCGCCTTCGATCAGTGTCCGCTCGAACGCCAGCACCATCGCCGGTGTAGCGCGTAGGTTTGCTTCGCTCGCGAATGCCTGTGGCCTCGGCAAGCGCTGTCGAGGCGGAGTGCCGAGGTCGGCCGTCGCCTGATAGAGGCCGAGTTTGCGTCCGACATTGACCAGCACGCCGGAGAAAGCGGACGCCAAGGACGCTCGAATAGGCGCGTCGTATCAAAAGGGCTTGCGGACGCCAGCGCTTAATTTTTCTTCGCGCGTTTCAAGTTTGCCCAGCCCAAAGAAAGCCGTTCGGCGTTCGCCGTGTGTACTTGCTTGAGAGCCGATCAAGTCCTTCCAGGAAACGTACCCGACAAGTCGGCCATCTTGTTTGTCGACAACCGACAGATGGGCGACGTTCGCGGAGTTCATTCGCTCGACGACAACGCTTAGATGCTCGTCGGGATGCGCGATCGTTGGCTTGGTTCCATCGAGAAGCTGAGCAAGTGTGACCGTGCGCGAACGTCCTTGACGGCGCCAACGGATGATCGCTGGGGGATCGATTGTTCCGAGTACGCACATTTGTCTGTCGACAACCGGAAATGTGGGATGTGTCGTTGACGGATCGACCAGGAGTGCCGCGGCCTCGCGCAATGTCATTGAGCCCGGCACCATCTGAACGCTTTGGGTCATCACGTCCGCGACGCGAGTCATGGCAAACGGGCTAACGTGATATTCGCAAACAATATGGTGTCCCCGCCGTGCCAGCCGTTCCGTCAAGATGGAGCGGCGCGTCGTGAGGATCGCGACGCAGTAGGCTGCAACGCAGGCAGCCATGGCAGGCAGGAAGCAGTTCATTGCGCCAGTCAGTTCGACTGCAAAGAACGTTGCAGTGAGCGGAACGCGCATCGTTCCGCTCATTGTCGCCGCCATGACCAGAAATGGCCAAAAGCCCGCGCTCGCCGTGGGCATGACGGCTGTCAGAACCATACCTGTGGCGCCACCAATAATGAGCAGCGGCGCAAGGACTCCACCGGACGTGCCGGAGCCGAGCGCAATACCCCAAATGGCCATTTTGACGAGCATCAGCGACAGGGCGCTGATGGCGGTGAGATCGCCTTTGAGAAGATGTTCGATGTTATCGTAGCCGACACTCAGGGCGCGCGGGTCGATAATGCCGCCGAGGCCGACAAATAGCCCACCGATCATCGGCCACCACATCCAGTGGATTGGCAGTTTGGAGAATAAATCTTCTGTCGTGTAGACGAGCTTCGTAAGGCATCCTGAGAGCAGGCCCGCGATTACACCCGCAGCTGTCCAGCCCAACAATCCCGTGATCGACACCTGCACGTCAGCGGAGAAGGGAAACAAAGTCGGCGGCATGTGGAGATACGTGCGCTCGACCGCGGCCACCGCCGCAGCCACGACGACAGGAATGAAACTGCGCGGCGCCCACTCGAAAAGAAGAAGCTCGACCGCAAGCGTTACGGCCGCAATAGGCGTGCCGAAGACCGTTGTCATCCCAGCAGCCGCGCCCGCGACGAGAAGCGTCTTTCGCTCGTTGTCGCTGACTGGAAGCATCTGGGCGATGAGCGAGCCAAGCGCGCCGCCGGTCATGATGATTGGTCCTTCGGCGCCGAACGGGCCGCCGGTGCCAATCGAGATCGCCGACGAAATGGGCTTCAGAACAGCAACCTTCGGACTGAGGCGTGAGCGGCCCAAAAGAATGGCCTCCAGCGCCTCAGGAATTCCGTGACCGCGAATTTTATCGCTGCCGTAGCGCGCCATGAAGCCGATGATCAGCGCGCCAGTCATAGGGATCAAGATCGAGCTCCAACCGAGCGGGTTCTGCCCAATCGTGTGAGGCGCGAAGGAAAACTCGCCGAAATAAGCGACATTTGTGCATAGGCGAATGAGGGCGAGCAAAGCGACGCCAGCGGCAACGCTGAGCGATGCGATGAAGACGGCGATGACAGCGATGAAAAGCACGCGCGGGCTAGTGGTAAAATCGCCGAGGGTGCGATCGACTTCTACGTGCTTCATTTCATCTTTGTCTTGATGGGTGCCGCAACTCAGGAAGCTGAATGGCGGATGTAAATATCGTATAACGATATAATTGCAAGTATGGCCTCTGGCTGTGACAAGCGACGCGGCGCCGCGCGCAAGGCTTCTCCTTCGCGTCGTCAATGAGATGTGCGATCTATGTTGGGGCGAGCGGGAAAATAAGAAGGGGTGTGGCAGTGAATATACACCGTCCGAAGACCGGTGCTTCTCCGACGCGTAGAGCGAAGCAGAGGGCTGTCACCAAAGCGAACTACGAGGCGCTCGCGGAATTTCGCTATGCGCTTCGCAAGTTTCAAGCTTTCAGCGAGGATGCGGCGGCTCAATCGGGTCTCACGCCGCAACAGCATCAAGCGCTCCTTGCGATCAAAGGCGCACCCGAGACGGATTGGCTCAGCATCCGCCAAATCGCGGAGCGCTTGCTCGTTCGGCATCATACGGCTGTCGGGCTCGTCGACCGGTTGGTGAGCCTCGGGCTCGTGCTCAGGAAAACCGATCCGGCCGACGGTCGCCGGATACAGGTTCACGTGACGGAAAAGGGCGAAAAAACGCTGGCGGCGCTTTCCGTCAATCACCTCGAAGAATTGAAAAGCATACGTCCGACTCTCCGCAAATTGCTCGCGCAGTTCGAACGCGAGTACGGGTCATAGCAATTCGGGCGCCACCCCGAACCATGTTTCTTTGCGTAGTTGACCGGCCGCAGAAATAATGTAGGCGGATTGGTTTCGCACATGGATAAAGATATGCCGGCGGTGCAGAAGCCACTTTCCATTCTGGTCATCGACGAGAACCATCTCCGTGCTTCCGTGATTGAAGCGGGGCTGCGCGAAGCTGGCTACGATGACCTGACGATCGTCCACGATGTCGTCGGTATTGCCCGGCGCATTGAGGATGTTCAGCCGGACGTCATCATGATCAATCTCGAAAATCCGAACCGCGACATGCTCGAGAACATGTTCCAGCTTTCGCGTGCCGTGAAGCGCCCGATCGCAATGTTCGTCGACCGTTCGGACAGCGCTTCGATCGAGGCGGCCGTGGAAGCCGGCGTCTCGGCCTATGTCGTCGACGGCCTCAAGCGAGAGCGTGTGAAGCCAGTTCTCGACATGGCGATCAGCCGTTTCAATGCTTTTTCGCGCATGTCGCGAGAGCTCGATGAGGCGCGGTCCGAACTCGAAAAGCGCAAGCTCGTAGAGCGCGCCAAAGGCATCCTGATGTCGACGCGTGGGTTGTCGGAGCAGCAGGCTTACGTGCTGTTGCGTAAGACCGCCATGAGCCAGAACCGAAAGATTTCGGAAATTGCCGAAAGCCTGATCACAGCGGCGGGGCTCCTCGCACCACCAGACGAGGAGAAGTGAAGTTGGCTAAGACACACCAGATCACCGCGGGTTTCATGCCGCTCATGGACAGTGCGGTACTCGTCACGGCGAAGGAGATGGGGTTCGCCGAGGCCGAGGGCATCGACCTTACGCTCGTACGCGAGATGTCATGGGCCAATATCCGTGATCGCTTGGCCGTTGGACACTTCCAGGTCGCGCACATGCTAGCGCCAATGCCGATTGCCTGCAATCTTGGCCTGACGCCACTTGCCGTTCCGACGATCGTTCCGATGGCGCTTGGCCTAGGCGGAAACGCTGTCACAGTTTCGAACACGGTTTGGGCCGCGATGTCGGCGTATGGAGCAGAAGCGAACTTCGACCCCTCGATGGCGGGACACGCCTTGAAAAAGGTCGTTTCCGAACGCGTAGCGGAACGCAAGGCAGTGTTGCGCTTCGCCGTTGTCCATCCGTACTCGGGTCACAACTATGAGCTTCGCTATTGGCTGGCCGCCTGCGGTATTGATCCCTCGCGCGATATCGAGATCGTCATCGTTCCGCCGCCGCTGATGGTCGACGCATTGGCGAGTGGAACCATCGATGGCTATTGCGTTGGTGAGCCTTGGAACACCGCCGCCGCTCTTCTTGGCCGCGGGCACATCGCGACCATAAAAGCCGCGATATGGCGATCGAGTCCCGAGAAGGTTCTCGGTGTGGGTGCGCTCTGGGCACAGGAAAATCCAGAAGCACTATCCGCATTGTTGCGAGCGCTTAGCAATGCCGCCAAATGGTGCGGAGATGCGCGGAATCATGACGACCTTACGCGGATCCTAGCCGAGAAACTGTATGTTGGTCAGCCGGAGGGATGGATGTTGCCGGCGCTTCGCGGCCAGTTGCCAATCGGCGGGGAGCGCACCGTCGCCGTTTCTGATTTCTTCGTGCCGTTCGCGAAGGCCGCGACCTTTCCGTGGAAGAGCCACGCGCTCTGGTTCTATTCGCAGATGGTCCGTTGGGGGCAGGTTCAGCATACGGCCGAAAATGCGCAAATCGCGCGCGAAACATATCGGCCTGACATTTATCGTGCTGCGTTGAAGCCCTTGGGCATCGCGCTTCCCGTTGCAAATGCAAAGGTCGAAGGTGCGTTGACGGCTGCAACTCCAGTTGGCTCATCCGGCGCAAGCCTCGTTCTTGGACCCGACGGATTCTTCGATGGTGGCCTGTTCGATCCCGACAAGCTCGACGCCTATATCGCGAGCCAGAAGCAGTGAGCATCGCGATCTGCGTCAAACCGTGCGCTGCACAAAATTTGCACTGACGCTGCGCTAAACTGCTGAATGTTTGGACTTGCGAAGCATCTCCCGACGCCAGTATGCCTAGTTTCATGAACCGAGTTGAAGGTTTGCAACTCGCCTAAGCTGCGGAATTCCCGCTCTTAGGAATTCATCAGCGTCCAATGGCGGGCGCTCCAGGCAAAGCTGCCGATCAAGCATTCTCTCCCAGTTTCGACGGGTGCGAGCGCTTGGCCGGCAGCTTTTTTGTTTTCCGAACTACGACCGGGAGCAATTCATGCGCACACAGAAAAATTCCGTCTTGACGGTGTCCACAGCCGAGGGGCGCGCCCTTTGGGTGTCGACCGTTGCCTTCACAGTCTGTTTCGCGGTCTGGACGATCTTTGCGATCATCGGCATTCGCATCAAGGCGCAGCTTGGCTTGAGCGAAACCGAGTTCGGTCTGCTTGCGGGAACGCCGATTTTAACAGGCTCCCTCGCTCGCGTTTTCCTCGGAATCTGGACGGATCGCTACGGCGGCCGGATGGTCTTTACGCTCAACATGCTGGCAGCGAGCGTTGCCACGGCGCTTCTCGTCTTTGCTCAGACCTATCCTGAGATGCTGCTAGCGGCGCTCGGCGTCGGATTGGCGGGCGGCTCGTTTGCCGTCGGCATCGCCTATGTTTCGCGGTTCTATCAGAAAGCACAGCAAGGCACCGTCCTCGGCATTTTCGGAGCAGGGAACGTTGGTGCTGCCGTCACGAAATTTGTCGCGCCGTTCGCGCTCGTCGCATGGGGATGGCACGCCGTCGCGCTGATCTGGGCCGCCGTGTTGGCGGTCATGGCGATCATCTTTTGGTTCACGACGACCGATGATCCGGTCATCGTCGAGCGCCGCCGCACTGGCGACGCGCCCAAGGCTTATGCACTGGAACTCGCGCCGCTGAAGGACATTCGCGTCTGGCGCTTTTCTCTCTACTATTTTTTCACGTTCGGCGCCTTCGTTGCGCTTGCGCTGTGGCTGCCGCGGTATCTGATCGGCGTCTACGGTTTCGACATCGAAACGGCCGGCATGATCGCTGCCGCCTATTCAATTCCGGCAAGTATCTTTCGCGCCTATGGAGGCGTCCTGTCGGATCGTATCGGCGCACGCACCGTCATGTATTGGTGTTTCGGTGTCTCCGCCATCGCGACGCTCGCCCTGTCGTTGCCGCCAACCGATTACGTAATGCACGGAACGAACGGCCCGATCGCCCGGCATTTCGAAATCAGCCCACTGGTGTTCGTCGGCGTTGCATTTGTGCTCGGCTTCTTCATGAGCATCGGCAAAGCCGCCGTCTATAAGCACGTCGCGACGTACTACCCGGACAACGTCGGTTCCGTCGGTGGTCTCGTCGGCATGATCGGCGGTTTGGGGGGCTTTGTTCTGCCGATCGCGTTCGGCTTCCTCAATCAGGTGACTGGACTCTGGACGAGCTGCTTCATGCTGCTGTTCGTAATCGTCGCCTCTCTCTCTTCGTCTGGATGCACGTTTCCATCCGGCGCATGGAGAAAAGCAATGCGAAGTCGTCCGGCGCTCGCAAATCTCTCATCCCGATGGGAGGTCAGGCATGAAACTCGTCATCATCGGCAATGGCATGGCGCCGGGGCGCATGCTCGAGCATTTATTCGAGAGCGCGCCTGGCCGCTACGACGTCACGATCTTCAACGCCGAGCCGCGCGTCAATTACGATCGCATCATGCTCTCTCCCGTTCTCTCCGGAGAGAAAAACTACGAACAAATCATCATTCACGGCGACGGCTGGTACATCAAGAACGGCATCACGCTCTACAAGGGCCATAAAATCGTAGCGATCGATCGCAACGCGAAGACCGTGACGTCCGATCACGGCGTCGTCGAGCCCTACGACAAGCTCGTTATTGCCACGGGTTCGATGCCGTTCATCCTGCCGGTGCCGGGCAACACGCTCGCGGGTGTCTTGAGCTACCGTGATCTCGACGACGTCAATGCGATGCTGCTTGCGGCGCAATCACGCGCCAAAGCCGTTGTGATCGGTGGTGGCCTGCTCGGTCTCGAAGCGGCTGCCGGTCTCGAAGCCCAGGGCATGGACGTCACCGTCCTTCACCTCATGCCCACGCTAATGGAGCGACAGCTCGATCCTGCGGCCGGATACCTGCTGCAACGGGCCATCGAAGACCGCGGCATCAAAGTCATTTGCAAGGCCAATACGAAAGCCATTATTGGCGACAAGAAAGTCGAAGGCGTTGAGCTCGCCGATGGCCGCATCATTCCGGCGACGCTCGTCGTTATGGCGGCCGGCATAAAGCCGAATGCAGGCCTCGCCAAAGAAGCGGGCCTCGTGACGAGCAGGGGCATCGTCGTGGACAACGGGATGCATACCTCGGATCCGGATATTTACGCACTTGGCGAGTGCGCGGAAGTCGGAGGGCATGTCTACGGCCTCGTCGCGCCGCTTTACGAAATGGCGCGCGTCGCGGCGGCGCACCTAGTCGACGAGGCGAGCACGGCAGCGTTCGTGCACTACGATACGCCGACGAAGCTGAAGGTCACCGGCATCGAGCTCTTCTCGCTCGGCGACTTTGCCGACGGCGTGGATCGCCACGAGATCGTTCTTCGCGACGCTTCGGCGGGCATCTACAAGCGCGTTGTTCTGAAGGATAACCGCATCATCGGTACGGTCCTCTACGGGGAGACGGCCGATGGAGCGTGGTTCAACGACCTGAAGAAGAAGCAGGTCGATATCACCGACATGCGCGACACCTTGATCTTCGGCCAAGCCTATCAAGGAGGTGCTCCCCTCGACCCTATGGCGGCCGTTGCAGCCTTGCCCGATGACGCAGAGATCTGCGGCTGCAACGGCGTTTGCAAGGGGAAGATCGTCGGTGCGATCCAAGAGAAAAACCTGACGTCACTCGATGATGTTCGTGCCCACACCAAGGCCTCCGCGTCTTGCGGATCGTGCACGGGCCTCGTCGAGCAGCTGATGTCTGTAACGCTCGGAGATGCCTACAACCCGGCGGCCGTACAGCCGATGTGTGGATGCTCAACGCTCGGTCATGATGACGTGCGTCGCTTGATCAAAGCCAAAGGCCTCAAGAACATCTACGCCGTCATGCAGGAGCTTGAATGGACCACCTCGTGCGGGTGCGCCAAATGCCGTCCGGCATTGAATTACTATCTCATCTGTGATTGGCCCGGCGAATACGCCGACGATTATCAATCGCGCTTCATCAACGAACGTGTTCACGCCAACATCCAGAAGAACGGCACATATTCCGTCGTGCCGCGCATGTGGGGAGGCGTGACGAGTGCCAAAGAACTGCGCGCCATCGCCGATGTCGTCGACAAGTTCAACATTCCGACCGTGAAGGTGACGGGTGGCCAGCGCATCGACATGCTCGGCGTCAAAAAGGAAGACCTGCCTGCCGTCTGGGCCGACCTCGGCAACGCCGGATTCGTCTCCGGTCATGCTTACGCCAAGGGGCTTCGCACCGTGAAAACATGCGTCGGGACCGACTGGTGCCGCTTCGGCACGCAGGACTCGACCGGCCTCGGAATCCGCATCGAGCAATTCATGTGGGGCTCGTGGACACCCGCCAAGGTCAAGATGGCGGTCTCAGGATGTCCACGAAACTGTGCCGAAGCAACATGCAAAGACGTCGGCGTCATCTGCGTCGATTCCGGCTATGAGATACATTTTGCGGGCGCCGCCGGTCTCGACATCAAGGGCACCGAGGTGCTCGGCCTCGTCAAGACAGAGGATGAAGCGCTCGAAGTCATCGTCGCTCTCGTCCAGATGTATCGCGAGCAAGCGCGCTATCTCGAACGCATCTACAAATGGGCGAAGCGCGTGACCATCGAAGAAGTCCGCCGCCAGATTCTCGACGATCTCGACAGGCGCCACGGTTACTACGAGCGCTTCGTCCATTCGCAGAAATTCGCGCAAGTCGATCCCTGGTCCGAGCGCGTTTCCGGCCTTCACAAGCATGAATTCAAGCCGATGGCGACGATCGGCGTGGCAGATGCTGCGGAGTGACGACATGAGCTGGGTATCGATCGGCAGCATGACCGACATTCCGCGGCGCGGCGCGCGTTGTGTCGAAACACCACTAGGCAAAATCGCGGTGTTCCGCACGGCGGAGGATCGCGTCTTCGCGATCGAGGACCACTGTCCACACAAAGGCGGCCCGCTGAGCCAGGGCATCGTCCATGGCACCGCCGTCACGTGCCCTCTGCACAATTGGGTCATCTCGTTCGAAACCGGAAAGGCCCTCGGCGCTGACGAAGGCAGCGTGCGAACGATCCCAATCAAAGTCGAAGGCGAAATGCTCTTCATCGGTTTGGCCCTCAAGGCCGATCGGGCAGCCTGAGGCAGAAAGAGTAATGACCGCGCCGCAGCCCACAAAAACGACATGCCCATACTGCGGGGTCGGTTGTGGCATCGTGGCGGAGGTCGCTGGCGGTGGTAGGGTCACGGTGCGCGGCGACATCGATCATCCGGCGAACCTCGGCCGGCTCTGCTCAAAAGGATCGGCGCTTGGCGAGACGGTCGACCTAGAAGACCGGTTGCTCTACCCGGAGGTCGACGGACAACGTGCGACTTGGGACGCGGCGCTCGATCTCGTCGCGTCGCGTTTTTCGAAGACGATCGCGGAATATGGCCCGGATTCAGTCGCGCTATATGTTTCGGGCCAGCTCCTGACCGAAGACTATTACGTCGCCAACAAACTGATGAAGGGCTTCATCGGCTCCGCGACTATCGACACCAATTCGCGGCTCTGCATGGCATCGTCGGTTGCGGGACACAGACGTGCGTTCGGCTCAGATACGGTGCCGGGGTGCTACGAGGATCTGGAAATTGCAGACCTCATCGTGCTTGTCGGCTCCAATCTAGCCTGGTGCCATCCGGTCCTTTATCAGCGTATCGTCGCCGCGAAAGAGCGACGGCCGCACATGAAGATTGTGCTGATCGATCCGCGCCGTACGGTGACAGCCGATATCGCCGACCTGCACCTGCCGATCAAACCTGATGGCGACGTCGCGCTTTTCGTCGGGCTCCTCAAGCATCTGTTCGAAACGGGTTCATTCGATCGGGACTTTGTCGCGTCTCACACTTTGGGATGCGCAGAAGCCATAAGCGCCGCGCAAGCGCTGGACGCTCTGACGACTGTCGAACGAACAGGCCTGAGCCACGCGATGGTTCAAAGCTTTTTCGATCTTTTCGCGCAGACCGAGAAGACGGTCACGGTCTTCAGCCAAGGCGTCAACCAGTCCTCATGCGGGAGCGACAAGGTCAACGCCATCATCAATTGCCATCTCGCGACAGGTCGGATCGGCAAGCCTGGAGCTTCGCCGTTCTCCGTCACCGGTCAACCGAACGCTATGGGTGGCCGAGAAGTCGGCGGCCTCGCAAACATGCTTGCGGCGCACATGGACATCGGACAGCCGGCGGATCGCGAGCGTGTCCAACGTTTCTGGCAATCGCCCACGGTGGCGACGAGGCCCGGCCTCAAGGCGGTCGATATGTTTCGTGCCGTCGCCGACGGCCGCATCAAGGCGCTTTGGATTGTCGCGACAAATCCGGTGGTCTCGATGCCGGACGCGGGCAATGTCGAGGAGGCTCTTCGCAATTGTCCGTTCGTCGTTGTGTCTGACGTCAGCGCGAACACCGACACCATACGTCACGCGCATGTTCGATTGCCGGCGGCTGCATGGGGCGAGAAGACCGGTACGGTAACCAACTCGGAGCGGAGAATCTCCCGGCAGCGGAGCTTCCTTCCTCTTCCTGGTGAAGCGCAGCCGGACTGGCGGATCATTTGCAACGTGGCCAAGCGCATGGGCTTCGGTGCCGCATTCGATTTTCAATCGCCTGCGGAGATCTTTGCAGAGCACGCAGCGCTTTCCGCTTTCGAGAATGATGGAACCCGCGATTTCGATATCGGCGAATTCCAAAATATCTCGGAAGATGGTTTCGATCGTCTCGAGCCATTTCAATGGCCCCGCCGTGCGGGCTCAGTTTCATTTCCGCGGATGTTCGGCGACGGCAGGTTCTTCTCATCTGACAAAATGGCCCGCTTCGTCGCAATCGGCGTGCAGGACTCCCCGCGGACAAGCGATGCCTTCCCGATAACGCTCAATTCGGGGCGCATCCGCGATCACTGGCATACGTTGACGCGGACTGGAAAAAGCCAGCGGCTCTCTCAGCATTACGGTGAGCCGTTTGTGGAAATTCACCCGGAGGATGGTGCGCGCCACAACATCGAGGACGCCGATCTCGTTCGGGTGTCGACCGGGACCGCATTCATCCTCGTGCGCGCTCTCATCTCGACGCGCCAGCAACCTGGCTCGATTTTTGTTCCGATGCACTGGAGCGATCAGTTCGCGTCGAAAGCTCGCGTCGATACCCTCGTACCCCCCGTCGTGGATCCTGTGTCGGGTCAACCGGCTTCCAAAAATATCGCCGTCCGCATCGAACGGTTCGTCGTTGAGGCGCACGGTTTTGCGGTTCTTGCTCGTAAGCCCAAGCACATCGACGCCGAGTATTGGGCAATTGCGAAGTGTAACGGAGGCTGGCGCGTCGAGCTTGGCTTTGCCACGTCCCGCGAAAATTGGGCCGCACTCGCCGCCGATCTGTTTGGTGCGCTGCCGAATGCCGAGATCATCGCCTTCTACGATCGCCAGAGTGGTCGCTATCGCTTCGCCTGCTATCGCGATGAAGCGTTACTGGGCGCGCTCTTTCTCGCGCCGGAGCCCGTGGCCGTTTCACGAGATTGGGCTGTGGGGCAACTTGCGGTTCCGCATCCCCGAGCGGCCGCGCGCTTCAGATTGATTGCCGGGCGTCCCGACGCGGGTGCCGACGACAAGGGCGCGACCGTCTGCTCGTGCTTTGGCGTCGGCGTCAATGAGATCGTGGCTGCCGCACAGCGCGGCTGCAGCACCGTCGCGGCGGTCGGGGAGACATTGCAGGCCGGCACGAACTGCGGCTCTTGCCGCTCCGAAATCCGAACCATCATCGACGCGCAAAAGGCGCCGCGATTAAACAATCTTCCCCCGACTTCGACCAAGGCCTTCGAGTAGCTCCTGAACCGCGACGTGAGTTCTGGGGGCCATCCAAGTGGTCTGGTGGTTACGGCAAAAGTGGATGGAAAAACACGCCATTGCCGGGCTATCAATCCCGTCCATTGAGATTATGGACGGATACCCTACCATGGATACAGCGACCCACGCGCCCGATTCAGACCGCACCCGATTGCGCCGCTACCATTGGCTCGCGAAGTACGATCGTGACGCCATAAATGCGATCATCGATGCCGGGATTATCTGTCAGGTCGCTTATGTCTTTGATGGGGCGCCTTATGTGACTCCGACAAGTCACTGGCGCATTGGCGACCACGTATATTGGCATGGTTCGTCGGCGAGCCGTATGCTCAAAGCCCAAGAGAAACGAATCCCAGTGTGTTTCAGCGTCACTCACTTGGACGGGATCGTCTTCGCCCGCGCGGCCATGAACCACAATGTTCTCTATCGCTCGGTGATGGCGTTTGGCGAAGCGTCAACAACGAGCGAAGAGGAAAAACGACATGTGCTGTCGGTTTTCACAGACCGACTGGCTCCAGGGCTTTGGGATTACGCGAGACCGCCAAGCGAGCAGGAATGGAAAGCGACGAAGGTCATCAAGCTCAAACTGGATGAAGTGGCTGCCAAAGTGAATGACGCGCTTCCAGGCGATGAGGATATCGATCTTGCGACCGACCGTTGGGCTGGGATGGTGTCGTTGGAACTTGCTCAGAAGCCTCCTGTTGCCGATCCGCGCCTGACGGCCGACATACCGATGCCAGAGTTCGTAAAAAAATTCCGTTACGCAGGCCAGCCCGGTAATAGGTCGATGTGGGTAGAGAATCTAGCTGAGGATGAGAAGTAAGCCTTGAACGCGCCGCATCAAGAGATCGTACTCAGTGTCCACCATTGGACCGACCGACTTTTCAGCTTCACCACCACTCGCGACGCGGGCTTTCGGTTTAGCAACGGGCAATTCACAATGCTCGGGCTCTTGGTCAACGAGCGGCCTCTGCTACGCGCCTACAGCATCGCTAGCGCCAATCATGCGGAGCACCTTGAGTTTCTAAGCATCAAAGTCGATGGCGGCCCGCTCACGTCGCGACTTAAATCCATTGTCCCCGGCGAGCGGATTGTCCTCGGACGCAAACCGACCGGAACCCTCCTGCTCGATTACGTTTTGCCGGGAAAGCGTCTCTATCTTTTGGCGACGGGAACTGGGTTGGCTCCGTTTATGTCGATTATTCGAGATCCATTCACTTACGAACACTTCGAAAAGGTCATTTTAGTCCACGGCGTCCGCCACATCGCCGAACTTGCGTACCGCGATTACATCACCCAAGAGCTTCCGAATGACGAGTATCTCGGCGAGTATGTAAGGGGACAGCTTGCTTATTATCCGACAGTGACGCGCGAAGCCTTCCATCATGAGGGACGCATTACAACTGCGCTCGAAACCGGTGCCCTGCAAGAGGCGCTGCAGCTGCCTCAGCTTGATCCGTCCACCGATAGGGTGATGATCTGCGGGAGCGCCCCGATGCTTGAGGACCTCTCGGCACTTTTGGAAGAGCGAGGGTTCTTCGAGGGTAACACAAGCACTCCTGGCACCTACGTGGTCGAGAAAGCGTTCGCGCAGAGATAGTCCTGCGGAGCTGTGCAAGGCTTTCTGGCTCATTGATCTAAGACGCGACGCTACCGTGTCTGGAAACTCTTCAGGATGCGCGCCAATCGCTGGACAGCAATCTCGCATTCAGATGGCGTGATGGCCGCATAGCCCAAGACGAAACCAGGTGTGCTTCTCTTTCCGAGGAACAGGCCTCCGAGGGAAGGCAAGAGCAGGCCGTGCCGCTCTGCTTTTGCCCGAACCTCAGCCTCTGAATACCGATCGTGCAGATACCAAGCCGCCTGGAATCCGCCTGCCGGTATACGAAGCGTTCCATACGGTGAGAGATGACGATCGATAGATTCAACGAAGGCATCGCGGCGCGCTTTGAAAATATGGCGCATGTGCCGGATGTGTGCTGTGAACTCGCCTGCTTCCATGAACTCGGCGAGCACGGCCTGATTGAGAATAGCTGAATGCCCGTCAACAAGCGTGCGCATGGTAACAAACGCCTGCACGAGGTGGCTGGGCACGGCGAGATAGGCGAGGCGAACGCCAGGAAAAAGCGTCTTGGTGAAAGTGCCGACATAAAGGACGTTGCCGGAGGAATCCAATCCTTGGATGCAGGAAATTGGCTGCGCGTCGTACCGATACTCGCTGTCGTAGTCGTCCTCGATAATGAAACTTCGATTAGCCTTGGCCCAGTCGATGAGCGCCATGCGCCGCTCAAGGCTCAAGGTGGCGGTGGTGGGATATTGGTGCGAAGGCGTCACATACACTCCGCGTGGTGCTGGCGACCTTCGCACGAGCGTTTCAACCATCATGCCGTTGTGATCGACCTCTATGGGGAGTGGGTGCGCGCCCGAAACGGCGAGTGCCGACCGAATTCCGGGATAGCAGGGATCTTCGACCGCGAGGGTGTCTCCGACGTCCAGCATCATCGTAGCGATCAGGAGCAGGGCCTCCTGGGAACTCGTAAGCACGATGATATTGTCGGCTTCGCATTTTACGCCGCGTTGCGCGCCGATGTAGCGGCTAATCTGTTCTCGTAAGGGGCGGAAGCCCTGCGGATCGCAGTATGTGAGTGCCTTGGTCTCCAGCCGCCGCGAAATGCGCGACGCGGTTTTGTTCCAGAGCGCAAGCGGAAACGAGCGAACATCGGGAAACGCAGCCGCAAAAGCTTGCGCCACAGGATCTTGGACACCGCCGAATCTCGTGATTTTTTTTCCGCGATCGGAAAGATGCAGGCTGCGCGATCTTCCGCCCGAAGGAGATTGAAATTGCGCCAATTGGGCCCCGGATTCCGAAACGAAAGACCCGCTCCCGCGCTCGCGGATGAGGTAGCCCTCCGATTCAAGATGCTGGTAGGCGAGTTCGACCGTCTCGCGCGACACGCCCAGTTCGCTGGCTAAAGCGCGTGTCGACGGAAGGCGATCGAAGGCCTTCAGGCTGCCATTGCCGAGCTGGCGGCGGATAGCGTTTTGAATGCGCCTGCCGATCGGAAGATCGTAGGCTGCCTGAGCTTCCAGCAAGGCAATGAGTGTGCCTGCAAACTTGCTTCGCATCTCTAAGTGGCCTGTATACTGATGACGAAATCGTGGCTTCCAGCAGTCCACTTGCCTTTTACAGTCGGAGCGCAGCGAAAGAAACGGAATTCGGAGGGTCGGCCGATGCGCGGACACCCGCCAGACTGTGCGTGAGGGTCGTGATCCCGCTGTCGCCGACATCAAAAATATTTGAGAAAGGGTTCGTCGGGGTGATAGCGGCGCCGGCACCTGGATGGATCACGCCAATTGTTCGAGAAGGATCTCCACGTCAGCGAGCTGTTTGTGAAGTGAAGCGAAGCGAGGCGAGGCGGAGCCCATCCCCCAAGCCGAGCTTCACGCGTACGCGCTGAACGCGCAGTTTTCCGTCCTCGGCATTCTGACTGCGCGAAATTCCATTTCGCAAAAGAAACTCAGGGTACTCATCAGCAACGATCGATCGTTCGTGGACAGGATCTGCCGTGTTCGCGGAGACTCCTCCGCTGCGAGCGAGGCGACTAGGCCATTCAGCTAGTTCAACTGGTGACACCGAATTGACCCGCGAGTAGGGACATCATCGCTCGTCTGGGCCGTTGTATATTTGATAGCTGCGCGATCTCGAGCGACGACCTCCGCCCACAAATGGGGAATGAGGCCTGCATCGGGATTGATCCTCTAACGGATTATCGCAGGGACGCATCCTTTCTCGCAGGATTGAGAGGTCCAGCCCATGGCATCGAATACCACTCGCGCCTTGAGACCCGCTTTTGGTTTCCAAAAAGCTCAGAGGTTCGGCCATCGAGAGGCCGCAGCATTTTCCGATACGTCGCGATTTCGGTCGATCCGGCAATATCAAATGTTGGCGCAGTCCTGGGGGATAGAAAATCCTTTCTTCAAAATTCAGGAAAGCCGTTCGAAGAGGTCGGTGATCATCGATGGGCAGCAACGCGTAAACTTCGGGTGGTGCGATTATCTCGGCCTGAGCGATCATCCGGAAGTTCTGGCGGCAGCGAGGAGCGCAATCGACGCGTTTGGTTCCTGTATATCGGCAAGCCGCATGATTTCGGGAAACCTGGACCTGCATCAGCAGCTTGAAACGGAGCTTGCAGAGTTTTTCGGCTTCGAAAACTCGCTTACGTTTGTGAGCGGGCATGCCGCCAACGTGTCAACGATAGCCACACTTGTGAACAAGGGTGACCTCGTTGTTCACGATGAGTTCGTGCACAACAGTGCCATCGTCGGCGCACGGCTATCCGGCGCTGAAATAAAGACGTTCAAACACAACGATTTGGAATCCCTTGTCCGGCTGCTTCTCCGAAATCGCGACAGCTTCAGAAACGTATTGATTGTCATTGAGGGGCTTTATTCGACCGAGGGTGATTGTGTCGATCTTTCCAGCCTCACCGAGATCAAAGAGAAATTCGGCTGTTGGTTGATGGTGGATGATGCCCACGGCGTCGGGGTTTTGGGCGAAAGCGGCCGTGGCGTCGCGGAATACACCGGAGTTGACCCAAGGAAAATCGACGTTTTCATGGGCACTCTGAGTAAGTCGCTCGCATCCTGCGGCGGGTTTATTGCCGGCAATGCGGATCTGATCGAAATTCTCAAATATTCTTCGCCGAGTTTCGTCTACTCGGTGGGCCTTGCCCCGGCGATGACTGCCGCAGCGCTCGCAAGCCTGCGCATTCTCAAAAGTGAGCCGGAGCGCGTCCATCGCCTCCATGATAATTGCCAGCTGTTTTTCAGAGACTGCCGCGCGCGTGGGTTCGATACGGGGACGAGCATCGGACTTGGAATGGTTCCCATTATTGTCGGTTCAGTGAAGAATACAGGCAAGCTGCTGGAGCGCATGTATGAGCAGGGCTTCAACCCGTCGCCAATCATCTATCCCGGCGTGCGGATCAACTCCGGCCGGTTGAGATTTTTCATTTCGTCGGAACACTCCGTCGATGAACTTCGATCCTGCGCGGCAGCTTTGAGCCGATAATCAGCGGCGTTTATTTCCCTCCGACGGCGTAGGGCGAGCCGGCGCCGGTGTCCTTCAGCAGGAGCACGAAGGGGATCAGAATGAGGAAGCTCAGCGTGATGAAGCCAAAGGCTTCAACAAAGCCGATCATCATCGACTGGCGCATGAGTTCGGCGCCGAGCATCTGCTGTGCAACGGGACTGGACGGCCCCACGCCGGTCGCTTCGAGCCACGTCTGCATCGCGGGATTGTAGGGGTCCATTGCGGCGCCGAGCGTTTGCCAGTTCTGATGCGCCGTGCGGGTCAAAATGGTTGCAGCGATTGCAATCCCGACGGAACCGCCGATCGTCCGTGCGATGTTGAAAATGCTCGCCGCCTGATCCGAGGCGCTCTTCGGCAAGGTCTGGTAGGCGAGCGTCGAAAGGGGCACGAATATCATGCCCATGCCGATGCCCTGAAAGATGGTCGGCGCGATGATCCAGAATTTGTCGATCTCGAGATTGTACGTCCTCGTCGTCACGTATGTGCCGGCGGCCGCCAACACGAGGCCGAAGAACACGAGCCAGCGTGAATCGATATGCGAGATCAACGCGGCGACAATGACCATGCCAGCCATGACGGCGATGCCGCGCGGGGCCATGACGAGCCCTGCCGTGCTTGCGGGATAGCCGAGCAGATGTTCCAGAAAGAGCGGCTGCAGCGCTATCGTGCTCAGCATTCCGACGCCGAACGCCATGATGAGGAACGTGGCCGTCGCGAGATTTCGATCCTTCAGCAGACTGAGCTGGAGGATTGCATCCGGCCGATTGAAGCTTCTGTAAACGAACGCCGCGATGCAGACGATCGATATCAGGCCCAAACTTATGATCAGGCTCGATTGCAGCCAGTCTTCGACGTTGCCGCGATCGAGAAGCATCTGAAGGCTGCCGACGCCGATTGCCAAAAGGGCGGCTCCCAGCCAATCGATCGGTACGGCGATCGGTTTCGTCGGTCTGATGTAAGCGATGAGTAGCGCGAGGTTGACGATCCCGATCGGCAGATTGATGTAGAATACCCACTGCCAGCCAAGGTGATCGGTGATGAAGCCGCCGACCGTCGGACCCATGATGGGCCCGAGAAGAACGCCTATTCCCCAAACGGCCATGGCTTTGCCGCGGCTCGCCGCATCGTAGCTGTCGACCATCGTTGCTTGGGAAAGCGGAATGACGCTCGCACCGAAGGCGCCCTGGAGGAGGCGAAACAACACCATCTGAAAGAGTGTGTGGGACTGGCCGCAGAGCATCGACGCGACGACGAAGCCCCCGACGCTCGCGACGAGAACGCGCTTTCTTCCGAACCGCTCGGCGAGAAAGCCGCTCATCGGAATGACGATCGCCTCAGCGACAATGTAGGACGTCAAAACCCACGTAATCTGATCGGGTGTAGCACCGAGCGCGCCCATCATGTCGGGCAGTGCGACATTCACCACGGTCATGTCGAGAATGACCATGAGCACGGCTAGAAGAACGGCGAGCGAGGTCATCAGCCTATCGGCGGTTGGCATGCTCGCTTGATCAGCTACTCGATCACTTGCCGCCACTGTTGCCTTCTCCGGCGGTGTCGATCGTCACGGTCGCGGAGGCACCGACGCCGATCGGGGGATCGTCCGGGCCGAGCGTCAGTCCGATGCGCACGGGGAACCGCTGGACGACTTTTACCCAGCTGCCCGTGGCATTCTCTGCCGGCATCAGCGAAAACGCGGCACTGCTGGCCCGGCTGATGGCTTCGACCTTGCCGGTCAAGGCCAGCGACGGGAACGCATCGACCGTGATGTGGGCGGTTTGGCCGGCCTTGATGCGGGCGAGATCAGTTTCCTTGAAATTCGCGTCGACCCACCAATGCGCCGTATCGACGAGCGGGAAGAGGGGCATGCCGGCTTTGGCGAGTTCTCCCGGCTGAACGCGGACCCTGCCGACTGTTCCGTCGACCGGCGCTTTGATGGTGGCATGATCGAGATCGAGCTGGGCCTGATCGACGGCCAATTGCGCTTGCTCAACGTTCGCCTTCGCGGCGGCGGCCTGCGGCCCTGTTCCTGTCGGCTGCTGCTGTGCGACGGTGAGGCGCGACTGCGCCAGCTTCAGCGCCGACTCGTAGGGTGCGGGGTCGAGCTGCACCAGGATGTCGCCGGACTTCACGGATGCGAAGGGTTGGACTTTGACCTCTGTTACGCGCCCGCTCACGAACGGAGTTATCTGGACAATGTTGGCCTGGACCTGCGCATTATCCGTTGAGGGAAAAAGTGTCGAATGTTGCCAATAAAAATATCCGGCAACGATCAGACCGATGAGTGCGAGCGTGCCGATAACGGAAAGGGCGCGCTTGGAGAGAAGCGGCTGACGCGCGGATGGCGGGGCGCTGTTGGGGACAGCACTGGCCAACGGCTTCTTCTCTTGCAATCGATCTTGCATGGATTTTTTCCGCTTATTCGTAGGCTGCAACTTTCATGACCCCTTAAAGTTGCCATCACGGCTGGATGGAACGAACGGCTGCAGGCTCTATACTTGCAGCGTGCCGCGCGGGCGACCGAAATATCACAATGACACCCTCGGCCCGATAGCAATTCTCCCGGATGCTTACCGGTTGAACTCCCGGTCCGGAATGCGGCGCATGCGCAGCATAAACCCCGGGTTTTCCGTTATCGGATTAATAAATGCGGTGTGCTCCACATTTGGGCCGTTTGGCACGGGGCAGAATTGGCCGCTTGTTAACTCCTTCTGCCGAATTCTTACCGGGACGTATCCGACAGCTGACGCAAAGCCTAGGTGGTGGTCGTGTCTGAGCGATTGCAGAAAGCCGAAGCCTCTTACTCGAGACTGATGGCGCAGCACGCCAAGTCGGACTTCGATCCGATGGAGGCGGAGACGCGTTTACGGGCCTTGGTGCTCGATAAGCCGCTCGTTCCGCTAACCACCAAAAATGGACGCGTGTTTTTCTTGCGGCGGGCTCTGACGGACGCCGGCATGTTGTATCGCATTTTCCGCACGGAACTGTCGGCTGTGATCGGTGAGGAAGCCGTTGGATCCTGCGAGGTGGGCCACATGGTCAACGGGATCGCGCTCATCACAAAAGCGGAAGTCCAGAGATCGTTTCAGCGGAAGGGCATTGCGACCGCTGTTTACGATTTGATTTCGGCGGACATGGTTCATGCCGGAGGCTTGCTGTGGCCCGTGTCGCCGCGGCAAATGTCAGACGCCGAGTTCAAGGTCTGGTGGCGGCGTTCGCCGGTGCTGGTGTTTTATTATCCGCACAGACATCGGCTTGGTCTCACGCCACGCTTCGAATTCGATGAGCTGTTCGACGGCGCCACGTCCAGGCGCACCTTCAGGGAGACGGCACGCGCCTGTTTCCATGCGCTTGTTTCCCGATTCAAGTGGGTTCGTGGGCAGCAGTTTGATTGAGCTTCGGGCCGGATCGCGGCGCTTCAGGGTCCGGCTTTGGCGAGAAAGCGCTCGGCGACGGTCAGGGCTTCGCGAACTTTGCTCGAGATGACGCAGCGGCGCTGAAGTTCGCTGTCGGCGTATTTCAGCGCGTCGCGCAGTTGCTCGATCACTCCGAGTGTGGAGATGTCGCTTGCAAGGCGTGGTTGGGCATTCATGAGGGATCCTCCGAATTCGATTGTTCGGAGGCAATAACGTCCTCGCGGCATTTTCAAGGAAGCGGGGGCTTCCTGCGCATTTTTGGTGTCAACAAGGCGGCAGGGAGGGGGCCGTCCGCGCGTCACCACCAGCCGAAGTAGGACTTCTGTCGTGGGTATCCCCGCCGTCCGTAACGGTCGTAGCCGTAATAGAAATCGTCGGAGCTATCGCGATAGAAGTTATCGGACGGGAAGAACTGCTTCGGCCGCTTTTTGATGCCGCCTTGAGGTTCGGTACTAACAAGCACGATGAAGTCCGTTGCCTTGTTGGTTTCTTTGCTCATCGGTTCATCGGAAATAATCAGCGATGAGCCGGGCCAGGCGACCTCGGAAAAGCGCGCGATGACTTCCGGCGAAATTGTGATCCGGTCGAGCGCAGCAGTGGCTTTGGCGAGGTCGGTCTGGGGCGTGTTGTTGACGGCATCGCTCGTTTTCTGGAGGCGGTCGTCGTCGTTGTAGGCGTAATCGGCTTCCTTGTGTTCCAAGGTTACGGCGTGCCAGCGCAGATCCTTGCCGTCGTTCGTGTATTCGACGGCGGTATAGATGTGCGTGCCGATCGGTCTATCGGGCTCGCTGATTGTGACAGGGGCTTCGAATACGGGCTCGTAGCCTTGGCGCACATAGAGCCGTTGCGTCTTGAGGCTGATGAATATCGAAACCGGTTGCGTCTTGTGCTTGGCGTCGTCTGCCGCGGCGACAGCGATGGCTCTTGCGGCTTCAGAGGGCGCCGCTTGTTTCACGGCAGCCTGAAATTCATCTTCGGCCGCTTTCAGAGTTGCGGTCGCGACAGCCAATTTTGCTGCGGCTTCTTCAGCGCTTTTCGTCGCTTTCGCCTTCGTGTCTTCCCAATTCTTGGCGGCTTTGGGGGACTTTGCGGCCGCCAGTCCTTTCTCAGCCTTTGCAACTCGATCGTCGGCGGACTTTTTTGCGGCCTCGGCTTTGCGGACAATCTTGGCGGCCTTGTCGCGAGGCTCTTTCTTTTCGTCGACGATCTGCTTCATCTCGTCGGCCTGGGAATTTGCGGAATCGGCTTCAATCCGCTTGCCGGCCGCAATGGTTTTCAGGGCTTCGAGTTGGGCCTTGCGCGCCGGCCAACGCTTCACGTTGGGTTCAAACGGACTCGCGCTATCGTCGCTGTCCTGGCCGTCGTACGACATAGGGATCGCGACAGCAGACTCGACTGCAGGCGGCGGCGTCGGCTTCAGCAGCATCGGGTGGGAAATCTCGACGGGCGCGACGTCGTCGTAGGCGACGATCACGCGCATGCCGATCTTGGTCAGCGGAAACAGGCGCTGGGCGAAGCCGTCGGGCATCCGGACGCATCCATGCGATGCCGGGTAGCCCGGAAGGGCGCCCGCATGGAGCGCTACGCCGGACCATGTGATGCGTTGCATGAAGTGCATCGACGCATCATCGTAGACGTTCGAATAGTGTTCCTCTTCCTTTTGAAGAACGCTGTAGGTGCCGACTGGGGTCTCGTAACCGGTTCGTCCACTTGAAACCGGCGCGCGCATGACACCGCCGGCCGCGTCGTAAATGCTGACCCGCTGATCCTTGAGAGACACGATCGCCATCATGGGCTGGCCGGTCAAAGTATCCTGCGAAATGTCGTCGAGATTGCGCGACCGGCGGCTTGCGGCTTCGGCGCTATCGATCGTCGAACTCGTTGCCAGTGCAATCAGCGCCATCATGGCAAGGCCTGTCAGGGGGCGCTGTCGCTGGGGAAGCAGGCGGTACATTTTACAGACCTTGGGTATGCTGGCGGGCGGAAATGAGACGGGGCAGCCTAGTCTGAAGATGGTTGAGCATTGATTAGCGCATGCTCCAGGATTGATGTCATCGTGGACGTTTCGTTTCAATAGCCCTCCGAATTGCTCGGACGCCCGCGCTCGCGCATAAAAAACATGCAAAGACCCTCAACAAACGTCGGTGCTGAGGGTCTATCGTGATGACTTGATTACGTGTTTCAGCCCTTAGTCGCTGCAGATCCAGCGCCGATGCGAGCGGCTCCACCAGCAGCTTGAATCGTAATCGTCGTAATAGCCGTCATCGTAGTAATAGTAGGGGTAACCGGCAAAGAAGAAGCGGTTATGGTGATGGTGGTGGTGGCCGGCCATGTATGTCCGGCCCAGCTGTCGATGGACCAAAGGGCCCGCGAAGTGTGGCCCGCCCATCATGTGGCCGCCAGAACCCGCATGCATCCCGCCTCCGCCGGAGCGGACCGGGATCTGCAGGCTGCCCGTTGAATGGAACGTCAAGCCGCCCGGGTTGATCGACGCAGCTGCCGCGCCGGTGGCCGCCGTCGCGAGCACAAGCGCTCCGCCGGCAAATAGAGAAAGCAGCTTTCTAGACATAATGCTCTCCTTGATGTGAGCGAGGGCATCCGGCCTAAGTGCCGTACATCGACGGGGAATGCGGGCTCGATCAGGGTCGTGACCTGAGACGTCACGAGGGGTCGCGTCGCATTTGCGGACCGGAAGAACGGGACATCGCCGCCGTTAATCCTATTTTAACCGTGCAGGCATGGCGCGACGTGTTCCGCCGGGAACAGCGCGAGCAGAGCAAAATATGCTGACAGCGGGCAGGCAGAGGGTGGGCGGCTCTCGCCATTCTGGGACGGTGCACAACCCCGAGTTCACCTTACAGCAGCTTGAACGCCTCATTATCAGGCCCGACTGGACGATGTTTACCATCGCCTCATCTCAGGGCCCGTATGGGATTGAATGCAATTCCAAGGTGCCCGTTCGCAGATGCCCGAGAAGTCCAATTCCTCTTCCCACATCATCCTCGAAAACGTCGATCCCCGATGGGAGCGTGTGACCGCTTGGATCAAGTCGCTCTTTTTCGACAGGCTCGGCAGCGCCTCGCGGCCTAAACTCCTTCTGGCGGTAACGATTGCCGATCTCGTGTCGATCGTCGTCGCGTGGCCGCTGGCGAATGTCCTCCTTGGAAACCCGTTCGAGCCATCGTGGCGGAGCTTCGCGGCGACGACATTGGTTGCGATGCTGGCGGTCTATGTGCTGCGCCGTCAATGGTCGTATTCCATTCCGGCGCTTCGCGGGTTCACGTCGCAAGCTCTGAAGGTGTTGACGTCGCTCGGCGTCGTCGCGCTCGGAATTTCAGGCTTTGCGTTTCTGTTCGATCACGATGAGGTCGCGCCTCCCGAGATTGCTGCGTGGATGGAATTGTCGGCCGTGTTTCTTTGCTTCGTTCGCTCGCTCGCCGCGTGGACGATAGACAGGCTGACGCGCGCCGGCAGTCTGGTCCGGCGGACAGTCATCGTCGGGGGCGGGCAGGAGGCGGAAGATCTCATCCGCGAGCTTTCCGCAGATCCGACAAATCACATGCGCATCCTCGGCGTGTTTGACGACCGGCAGGATGGGCGCGCCGCGGGAAGTTATGGCGGCATCGCGCGGCTCGGGACATTCGAGACCCTCACCGATTTTTGCCGCGACGCGGGCGTCGACTTGCTCATTGTCACCGTTCCGACGCGGGCTGAAGAACGGCTGATGGAGATCCTATACAAGCTTTTCACGCTGCAGGTCGATGTGCGGATTTCCGCGCTGAACTCGAAGCTCCGTCTCAATTCCCGCGCCTACAGTTTCATCGGGCGGGTGCCGATGCTTGCGGTGATGGACAAGCCGCTGAGCGACTGGGACAGGGTTCTCAAGAACGTCGAGGATCGTCTGCTCGGAGCGCTATTGCTGCTGCTCGTTTCGCCGATCATGGCACTCGTTGCGCTTGCCGTGCGGCTCGACAGCAAGGGCCCGATCTTCTTTCGTCAGAAGCGCTATGGCTTCAACAGCGAGCTGATCGAAGTGTTGAAGTTCCGCTCGATGTACGTCGAGATGGAGGATGCGACAGCCAGCAAACAAGTGACGCGGGGCGATCCGCGCGTGACGCCGGTCGGCCGTTTCATCCGGCGCACGAGCCTCGACGAACTCCCACAGCTCATCAACGTGCTAAAGGGCGAGATGTCGCTCGTTGGGCCTCGTCCGCATGCGACGGGCGCCAAGGCCGAGCGCGATCTCTATGAAAACGTCGTGCAGGGTTATTTCGCCCGTCATCGGATGAAGCCGGGGGTCACGGGCTGGGCTCAAATCAACGGCTGGCGTGGTGAGACGGATACGCACGAGAAGCTTGTCCGCCGTGTCGAGCACGATCTCTACTACATCGACAACTGGTCGGTTCTATTCGATCTCTACATCATTGCGGCGACGCCGGTCTCGCTGCTCACGGGGAAGAATGCCTACTAGCGCCGAGGCAGCCGAGACAGCGCCGCGCCTTGCGCCTGCTGCTCCGATATCGCCGAGCATTCGGGCCAGCACGCTCGCGGGCATGCTCGTTGCGATTGCGACGATGCTCAGCACGATCGTCTTCTCGGAGCCTGCGATCGCAGACGGCTTGATGGTGATAGTCATCGGCGTTCTGCCGGTTCTGCACGTGCTGAAATTCGGCAAAGCAGCGTTCGTCAACTATTCGGCATGGATCGCGCTCTTCGCGCTGGGCTTTGCCGGGACCATGCTTTCCACGAACTTCCAGACCGCTTTCGTTCATCAGCTCGTCACGCTGTTTCTGGCGACAGGTGCGTTCGTGATCGCGGGCTACGTCGCGAAGGACCCGGAGCCGCGGGCGAAGCTCGTGCTCATCTGCTACGTCGCCGCTTGTCTCATCGCCACAGCGGCAGCGTTCGCCGGGTACTTTCGCCTCCTCCCTTCGACGTACGACCTCTTCACCAACTACGATCGCGCGCGCGGCACCTTCAAAGATCCGAACGTCTATGGCGCGGCGGTAGCGCCTGCGATCGTCAGTGTCGTTTGGGTCATGCTGCGGGGCCGGCCGACGCAGGCGCTCATGGCGGCGGCCGTTGCATTGCCGCTCGTGATCGGGTTGCTCATCAGTTTTTCGCGCGGCGCGTGGCTGTCGACGATATTTTCCGTTTTCATTTTGATCGGCATCGTTCTTTTCCGGTCGCGGCGCAGCTCGGATTTCAATCGCTTCGGGAAAGTCACCATCATCGGCATCGTCGGCCTGATGAGCGCGCTTGCGGTTGCAACACAGATCGACCAGGTGCGCGACCTGCTCGGTCAGCGTGCCAACCTCGATCAGAGTTATGACGAGGGTCCGAACGGGCGTTTCGGGGGGCAGCAAAAGGCGCGTGCGCTGATCGTCGAGCATCCCTTCGGGATCGGGACGCATACGTTCCGCGATACCTATCATCACGAGGAACCGCATAACGTCTATCTCACCCAGTTCCTGAATGCCGGGTGGCTTGGCGGCTTGATCTACATCATGACTGTGGTGGCGACGCTCTATCTCGGCTTTCGAACGGCACTGCAAAGGACGCGTCTTCAGGGACCGGCTGTGATCGCCTTCGCGTCGTTTGCGGGATTGGCGTTCGAAGGCTTCGTGATCGACAGCGATCACTGGCGGCACTTCTTCCTTATGGCCGGATTGATTTGGGGGCTGGCGGATGCAACTCCTGCCGCGAGTGACCCGCGTCGGCGGTCGGATGATCTAGAGGCTTGACCGTGTGGACGCTCGGTCCGCCGGCTCGCGGTAATCGCTGGCTTGGCGGGAAAAAATCCGTTTGCTACGTATTGCCTATAGGTTCGGCATCTGGTGCTGCGCCCGTCGACCAGGAGTTCTCTCCATTTTGAGCATTCTCAAACAGCGGCGTGCGGCGATTGCCGCATTCATGGCCGCCGGTGCCTTCCTGCTTGGCTGTTTCGCCGTGGCGGGGCAGGAGGGGCCACCTGTCGATACGGCGCTGGTCGTCTCGGTCGACGTCTCGAATTCCGTCGACGACGCCCGTTACCGGCTCCAGATGGAAGGTATCGCCAAGGCGCTTGAAGACCCTGGCGTCATCGAGGCGATTACCGGGGGATCGGCAGGCGGGATCCTGTTCTCGATGGTCACGTGGGCGGATACGCCGTCCTTCGTCATTCCCTGGATCAGGATCGCGAATAAAGCCGATGCGTTAGCGGCTGCTAAGCGGGTTCGTTCGCTGCAGCGGCAAGGCGGCGAGTTCACCTGCATGACCCGCATGCTGCGGTCGGCAAACGACAAGATCGTTCCGCAAGTTCCGGCGAAGGCTGCCCGCATCATCATCGACGTGTCGGGAGACGGTCCCGACAACTGTAACGCCGAGGAGCCCATCGAGACCGTGCGCGACGAACTCGTGGCCAACGGTGTCACGATCAACGGTTTGCCGATCCTGCTCGATACACCGGAAGATTCGGCGTTGTTGCCGAAAGCCGTTCCAGGCGGGCCGCCTCCGCTCGAGCAGTGGTATCGCGAGCATGTCATGGGCGGACCCGGCAGCTTCGTGCTGCCGGCCCAGGGCTATGGCGATTTCGAACGGGCCATCCGGCAAAAATTCGTCATCGAGGTGAGCGGTCTCGCATCACCCAGCTATTCGATGATGAACCTGGACCGGGTAGCCCGTTAAGCCGTCCGGAAAATCAGATGTCGTTTTCAGTGGTGGGAGCGCAGCGCCAGCGTGTCACCTGCCAGCCGGGGTGCTCCTCGCTCCATTTCGCGAAGTGCGGCGGTGCTTCGGCCATGCACGTCATCGCATCGATGTTGGCATCGATCGGTATCTTGTAGTCGCGGCAAACATTCGGATCGTTCGTAAGGCAGGCGGATAGAACGATTGCAAGCATAGCTAATTCCCGGATTGCGCGTCAGCGATACTCAACAATACGCTGACGCTAGGTGCCGGGGATTTGTTTCAGGCGTGGTTCCTTGCAAAATAGTTTGCAAATCGCCGCGTCAGGCGGCCGGCAATAGGATTTCGCCCCGCCCGATCGTCGCGGTGTCGCCGCCAATTTTCCGTACAAACAATGGCATAGGCTTCGGTGCGAGCTGACCGAGGGCAGATTTCAGGTAGCGCGCTAAAACCCGCACGATCACGAGATCGTGTTTGCCGGTATCGACGAATGTCGGAAGCAGGCTGTCGACCGTCGGGGCGATCAGCGTGCCACGGCGCATCATCAGACCAGGCTCCGGACCAAGGCCGCCCTCGGCCCAGATGGTGCCGCCGATCATTCGCGTGCCCGTGCCGGCACCCGTCTTGCCGCGGACGACAACGGTGCCTCTGCGCATCTTTTCTCCGGCGCGAGCCCCGATATTGCCCTCGACGACGATGATGCCGCCCATCAGGCCGAAGCGGTCTCCGGAGACGATGCTGCCGAGATTATCGCCGGCGTTGCCCAGGACGTGGATCATGCCGCCGGTGGCGCCGGATGCCAGATGCGAGCCTGCGCTGCCCTGGATTTCGAGCTTGCCGCCCGTCATCTTGCGGCCGGCATAGTGGCCGACGTCGCCGATCACGCGGATCGTGCCGCTGTCGAGACCGAAGGCGACGAAATCGAGCGTGGGCGCTGCGCCCTCGATGGTGAGGACGTCGCCCGGGGTTCCCGAAATATCGAACGCGTCGCCGAGGGCGACGCCGCCCTTTTCGATGCCCACATTCAGCCGTGCGATCTCGTGCGACGACAGAGCGGCGAGCTTCGCGGGCGTGATGTCCTTGAGCGTCAACCGCTCGTTCGCGGGCGCCTTGAGGCGCAGCGTGAGGCCGCTCATCAGATCAGATCCTTCAGATGATAGTGATGCTGGCCGAGCTTGCCGCCGTAGTTGCCGGCGGTAATGCGCGTGACGCCGCGTTTCGCCCCGACGTCGGTGACGGCTTTGAGTCCTGCGCGCATGGCGTCGGCAACCGCTTTCGACGTCAGACCGTCGATGACGATTTCAAGCACTGCGAGCGTGTCGGGCGCCAGTTCGGTCTTCTTCACCGTGCCGCGAAGCGTCGGACAGAAAGCGTCGTTCGTCGACGCAAACATGCCCGCATATTTCGCGCCGACCTTCGAGCCCGAGCGCACGATGCCGCCGGGAAAGGGCGTAATGACGTCATCGACCTTGGCGATCGCGTCGACCGCAGCTTCAGCCGTTTCGAGAAGTCCGGCGCGGTCCGTGCCGAGGATGAGCATGTTGCCGCCGCCGACGGCGTCGGTCGTCAGGCCGGTTTCCTCTTCGATCACGAACTCGCCGTCCATGACGGGCACGCGCCAGTAGCGAGTGCCGCCGAGTTTCTTGGCCGTCTGGAAGCCGTCGCCGAAGAGACGAGGGCCTTTGCCGAGGCCGATCGTCTTGTCAGCCTTGAAGCCGGCGTAGCAGGCGGAGCCGGGGCTCGTCAGCACGCACTGGCCGATGCGGTTGCGGATTTGCGGAACGAGCGCGTCGGGCGAAAATCCGAAGATGAGGATGCGGACGCCGGGGCGGCCGTCAGGCGTTTCGTCAGGCGACAATTCCTTGTCGATACCGCATTCAGCGCCGCAGCCGATGACCGACGTGCCGAAGCCGGTCGCGACGGTTGCTGCGATGCGTGCCCATTTCAGCGTATCGGCCGTGATGATGATGCCGGTTCCGCTCATGCCAAAGGCTTCGGCGAAGGTATCGTCGATGGCGACGCCGTTGACCGTCTTGCTCATGCTGCGCGTGCCCTGGTGGGTTGGATGATCAGCGAGCCGCGGCCGCCGTTGACGATTTCATCATCGGATAAGCGGAAATTGTCCATGCGTATCGTATGGTAATCTTCGAAGTAGCCCTTCAAAGATTTTTCGATGCTTGGATCGTAGGATGGGCGCGCGACGTGCGTTCCGCCGTTGACGACCTTGATGATCTTGCCGTTGCGCACGATCAGTTCGCCGTTCTTGAAGAGAAGCTCCGGTGTCGTGAACATCGCTTCGCGATCGGGATTGTCGTCGTAGACGGTGATGTCCGCCCAGGCGCCGACGCCCAGATGACCTCGATCGACGAGACCGAGGCTGCGGGCAGGACCGGCGCGGGTCATGATCGCAATTTCGTAAAGCGAATATTCGCGGTCGAGCGAGGCGAGTGTCGAATACTTCAGCGCGTCCTGATTGATCGTCTGCATCCGGTCGCGGCGGAACTCCTTGTCCATCAGGAGCCGGATGAGATGCGGGTACCATGTGAACGGTCCGCCGTTCGGGTGGTCCGTCGTCAGGAACAGGCGCCACGGATCGTTGACGAGCAGGAACAGCTCGAGGCCGATGGCCCACTGCAGCGCGTTGACGAAGCTCTTGTCGCGATACTTGAAGGGAACGACGCCGCAGCCGGCGTCGCATTCGATATCCATCACGACCCATTTCTTCGGATCGGCGGAACGGGTGTTCACGAACTGGCGCATCGAGTCGCCGGAAGCCGTGCATGTCTGACCGAACATGACTTGGCCGACGTCGCACGACACGTTCTTGTTGGCGTTGACGGCTTCGGCGATCGGAGCGGCGGCGGATGAAAACTTCAGGTCGCCTTCAGTGCCGTAGCTGTGGAACTGGATGTGCGTGAGATGGATCGGCAGGCCTTCTGCGCCCTTGATCGTATCAAGCGTCGTCTCGTAGCCGCCGGGTATTCCGAGATTGCAGCCGTGAATGTGCAGGGGATGCACGACGCCGAGTTCGTGCAGACCGCGGGCCAGCGTCACGATGATGTCGCGAGGAGTGACGCCGTAATAGACGTGCTTCTCATCGAGATCGAGCTTGCGCTGATTGAACTTGAAGGCGCTGATGCCGCCCGGATTGACGACCTTGACGGCGATCGCTTGCGCGGCGTGCATCGTCCAGGCGATGTAGTCCTTGATGGCCGAGAAATCGGCTTTGCCGGCGAGCTGGCGCAGGAAGTAGTCGTCGGAGCCCAGCATCACGAAGGCGCCTTTGTCGATGATCGACGTATCGCCCATCTCCATGTGCGCTTGCCGCGCGTTCGCGGGCAACATCGCGGGCTCGAAAGCAGCCGTGTATCCCATCTCGGCGTAGCGATAGCCCGTAGTCATCGTCGATGGGACGGCATGGCCGACGCCCGCGCGCGTCAATTCCGTGCGTGCCACTTCATTGCCGATGTGATCCTCGGGAAGCAGCATGCGGGCGATCGTCATCTTGCCGCCGCCGATGTGGGAATGCGGATCGATGCCGCCAGCCATGATGACCCGGCCGTGCAGAGGGTATTCCTGATCGACCTTCGCATTCGGCTCAGGAGAGACGATGCGGCCGTTCTCAATGAAGATGTCGCGAACTTCGCCGTCGACGCCGTTTGCCGGGTCGTAGACTTTGCCGCCAGTGAGCTTGATCAGCATTCTCGGTCTCGTATTGGGCCTAGAGGGCAGCTTCAATTTTTTCGAGTACGTCGGCGGCGCAAGGCAGTGTCGATTGCCGGAGCTTCCGCAATGGCAGCGATACGACGTTGTCGACGCGCACCATAATGCCCGCATGATCGATGCCGGGTGTGCCGACGGGAATATAAACCTTCGGGGTCCGCGCCGGCTTGATCGACGGCGTGCCGAGAAGGATCATCGGAATATCCGTATCCGGCGGAGACAAATCAGGCGTGAACGACGCGAGCCACAGGAGCAGATCGCCTTCTTTGGCGTAGAGCATGCGGCTCATCGCATAGCGCTCTGAATCGTAGTCGGGCTTGCCGCTCGCGAACGAGACGCGCAGCGGAAAACCGGACTGCCAGCCGCAAACGGCACCCGCCGAGACGGCGCCTTCGTTGCCGCCGAGGGCGAGACCCGCGAAGCGCGATGTCAGGTTGATGTCCTTGACGAACTCGGAGACCGCCTGGACCGTCAAGTCGGCGTTGGCGAAGCCGAGGCTCGGGGGCGCCCATACGACGACGCCGTAGCTCGCGGCCTTGCAACGCTCGAGAAGATCTTCGACGGCTGCTCGCGGCAGACCACCAATGGTGTCGCCTGTGATGGTCGCGCCTTTGTTCAGCGCACGCATGGCATCGAGAACTTCGCCGATGCGGTCGGCCTTCACCGGCAGCGTCAGGACTTCGCCGATGCGATTGCCTTTGACGGCAGACTGATCGAGGCCCTCGCCGAGGAACACGACCGTTCGCTTCGGCGGATTATCAGAGAACATCGAGGCTTCGTTGCAAACGATGCGTTCGAAGAAGCGCGGATGAAGTTTGTGGACGTCGCTGCCGGCGATAATGAAGAGGTCGGCGCGGTTGCGCGCCTCGGTGAGCGTCGTCATCACCCAGCCGGAGGTCTGCAGCACTTTGAAGTTGCGATACTGGGCGTCGCTCAGCGCATGGTCGACGATACCGCCGCCCTTTTCCGCAAGGGCCATGATCGCGCGCACGCCTTCGACGTCGGTCGCGAGGCCGCCAAAGATTGGCAGGCGGCTTTCACGGATGAGACGGGCCGCGGCGGCTATGGCCTCGTCCAGCGACACATCTTTTCCGTCGACTTGCGGAGACGGTTCGACGAGCTTCCGTTCGAAGCCCGCTACCGATTTCACGCAGCCGTTTTTTAGAACTTTAAGCCCTTCACTCGAAGGGCCGATCTCAAGATCGTCGCAAAGAATGCCGCAAAAAGGACAGGCGACATTCTTATAGTGGTTTGCGCCGTGACTCGACTTTTCGGATTCCAAATCCTGCTCCTCATGGTCCCTGGTCTCGCGACCGGCGGGATTCGACCAAAGCACGCGGCCGCAGGTAAAACAACGTTACCGGGCCGGTCAAGCGTGCCGAACGATCAGATTGAATGCGACACATTTTGCCGTCTTTCCGTTGACGATGAACCTGCCTATTGTCCCGCCGCTCGATCCCGGGCCAAGGACATGCCCAACGCACCAATAATTTCCGGAGGAAATGTATGCTCAAACGGTTGCTGATCGCCGCCACGATCTTCGGCGTCGTGCCGCTGGCTCTGACCGGCGCAGCCTGGGCGCACGGCCCGTCGCGCCAGAAAGTCGTTCAGTCCATCGAAATCAACGCGCCGGCAGCCAAGGTCTGGGCCGTGATCGGCAATTTCCAGGATGCGAGCTGGATCCCCGCCGTCGCCAAGACGGAAGGCAAGGGGGGGAATGACGTTGGCGCGACCCGTACCCTGACGCTCCAGAACGGCGGCGTGATCGAAGAACAGCTCAATAAGTATGACGCCGAGGGCATGTCCTACGGGTACGAAATTACCAAGGTCGACGTGAAGGTTCTGCCGATCAACGATTACTCGTCCCACATCTCGGTGACGGCGGACGGCGATAAGTCGACGGTCGAATGGAAGGGCGCCTTCTACCGCGGCTATATGCTTAACGACCCGCCGCCGGAGCTCTCGGACGAAGTTGCAAACAAGGCGATCACAGACCTCTACACCTCGACCCTCGCCGCGTTGAAGAAGAAGATCGAAGGCGGAAGCTGAGGGACGATTGAACGCCTCGCTGGTTCGACGGAAGCTCGGTCTTTGCCTGCCAGCACTCGGCTTGCTCGCGCTGGCCGGGCCGTGCTGGTCGGCCGCCGCGCATGAGGCGATCGTAACGTCTCAGCCTTCCGATAGCGTCTCGTTCGTCGATCTCACGGCGATGAAAGAGACCGGGCGCATTCATGCCAGCGGCAAACCTGCCGGCATCGCTCTTTCCCCTGACAAGTCGACGGCTTACGTCACCGCACCCGATGGAAAAGAGCTGATCGAGATCGACGCCGTTTCGCGCGCGATCAAGCGGCGTCTCGTTCTCGGCGGAGCGCCCCTTGGGATCGCGGCGCATCCGACCCGGCCCGAAGTCTATGTGGCTGACTGGTATGCGCATAAGGTGATCGTCGTCGATGCCGGAACGCTCACGGTCTCGGGCGAGATTGCCGTCGGTCAATCTCCGTCGGGACTTGCCGTGACGCCGGACGGGCGTTTGCTCTTATCTGCCGATCGCGATAGCGACGCCGTTTCCATTGTCGATATCGGGACGCGCACGCGGCTGGCGTCGGTCGACGTCGGTAACCGTCCCTTCGGCATCACGATCGACGCTGCCGGCGAGAGGGCCTTCACCGCCAACGTTAAGAGTGACGACGTCACCGTGATTGAGATCGCCACGAAGAAGGTGGTTGGGCGCGTGGCGGCTGGGCGGCGTCCTTACGCTGTCGCCTTGGCCCAAGGGAGGGGGTTCGTCACGGACCAGTACGGCGGGACCGTCACCGTGTTCGACCAGTCGACGCTTCAGCCCATCAAGCGGATCGAGGCTTGTGATCATCCCGAAGGCATAGAGGCGGACGCGGACGGAGCGAATGTCTATGTGGCGTGCTGGGGTGACGACGTTCTTTTGCGCATCGATCCCCGAAGTCTTGCCGTAACGGGCAAGGCCGCGGTCGGCACCGGGCCTCGGGCTTTCGGCAAATTCATACGTTGAAGACGGGCTTCGGTTGCTGAGGCGTGCGCTGGGGCCCGTGTTACTGCCTTGTAAGTTGAGACTTTCTGATCTTCCGGCATCCTATGCCAGCCTTGCATTCCGGATGCCGGACTATTGGCACGGCCGTTGACTGAATTTGGCAAGTCATCTGGTCAAGCCTTCCTGGTCACGCTACACAGCCGGAAAAAATTCTGAATAGACGGTCTGGAGGATCGCCCCACATGTCGAAATTTCTCTTCCGCAAAGCCGGTCTTGCGGCGTTCGCGGTCACTTGCCTGAGTGCCGCAAGCGTTGCTGCCGAGGCGCCGAAGCCGGCCGAAATCCTGTTCGACCGGCCGCACATTGCTGCGGTCGCTCCGGGTACTGACCTCGTCTACAAGTTCGAGCGCAAGCCTTCCAATCCGAAGGCGCTCGGCGAGGGCTACACCGATGACATTATCGTGAAGGTCGAAAGCGACGGCGCGCCGGGGAAGAAGAACGTTCTGGTCAAGATGTACTCCGGGGATAGAGCCCGCGAGCCGCAACGGATCACCGACATGGACGGCAATCCGATGCTCATCATCTATCTCGACAATGCAGTTGCGCATTTCCGCGAACTGGCCGGTGGGGACAGCGCTTATCTCAAGGGCATGTTCAGCCGTTATCTCGGCAACGGCGCAACGATTGTCTCGGCAACGATCGTCTATAAGGGCCAGACGGTCGAAGGCTATCGCGTAACCGCGACGCCATTCGCCAACGACCCGGCGCGCGCAAAGATGAGGGGTTTCGAGGGCGCGACGTTTACGATCGCGCTGTCGGACAAGATCCCGGGTTACCTCGCGAAGATGACCGCGGAGTACAACAATACGGACAAGAACTCGCCAACGCTCGAAGAGACGACAACGCTTGAAGGTGTAGGAGAGGTGAAATGACAAAGGGCTTCTCGAGCCTTGCATTCAGCGGGCTTTTCGTGGCGGCTTTGTTGATTTCCGCCGCGGTGTCACGTGTCGCGGCTCAGGAATTGCCGCCCAACGATTATCCAACAACGGCGCGCGCCGATTACGTTTACGCGTGCATGGCGGTCAACGGCCAGAACCGCACCAACCTCGACAAGTGCTCTTGCTCCATCGACGAAATCGCGGCCATCTTGCCGTACGCCGAATATGAGGAGGCGGAAACGCTGTTGTCCGTCGGTCTGAAAGGCGGAGAAAACGTTGCCTGGACGCACGCGCCGGAATTCCAGGAAAAGGTGAAAAATCTGCGGCGCGCGCAAGTCGAAGGCGAGTTGCGCTGCTTCTAATGTTTGCGCCCGGCGACTCCCCTGCGGGGAGCCGGCCGCCGGGCACAGTTTACACGTTTGCGCTCGGCGACTCGCGTTCCGCGAGCCGGCCGCCGAGCGCGGAAGAGATCATTCCCATTCGAGTTCGGTGAAAGCGGCGGTGACGTTGCGCGGGTGATGCTCGTCGAATAGAGCCCAGTTGCCCCGCTCCGACTGCCCGGCCGTCGCGACGGCTTGCTCGATCGTTTTGCGGTCCTTGATCATCTTGCGAACGTCGGTCGCCAGAACTTTCAGATAGCGTTCTACGGGCTTGATCGCATCGGGCCAGGGCATCGTGTTCGGTCCGTGTCCGGGAACCGCGCGATCGGCTTTTTCCTGCGTCAGCACTCCGATGAGATTGATCCACCCGACGAGCGAGCCGTCGAGCGTCGGTACATGGTTTGAGAAAAGAAGATCGCCGAGAAAAAATGTGCTGGTCGCTAAATCAAAGATCGTCAGGTCGTTGTCGGTGTGCGCGGTGGGGCGCGCTCTGAGCGTCAGCGTCCGGCCACCGAGATCGAGGTCGAGCGTGTCGGTCACGAGCAAAGTCGGTGGAATGATTTCGGTGCCGGCAAAAGCCTCGTCGCCAATGCGCTGACGTGCGTTCGCCAGGTAGCTGTCCTTGCGCGCATAGAGAGCTGCGGGAAGCTTGTGGTGGCCGACGAACTCGCACCCTGCCGATTTGAAGGCGGCGTTCCCCAGTACATGGTCAGGATGCATGTGGGTGTTGATGACATAGCGAATGGGCTTCTCGGTGATCTTCGAGATGGCCTCATGAAGAGCCTTACCGGCCGCGTAGGAGCCGCTCGTATCGATTACGGCGACGGCTGAACTGCCGACAATGCAGACGGCATTTGAAATATTTCCGCGGTTTTCCTTGTTAACCAATTCGTATTGGCCGACGTGAACGAAAACGCCCGGCGCGATCTCGATCACGCCGATCTGCTGCGCTTCGGCCTGGGAAACGCGCGGCAGCAGCGGCAGGAGCGCCGCCAAGGTCACACCGCGTAGGAACTCTTTCCGGGAAGTTTTTGCATTCAAAGGCGAAATTTCAGCCATTCAATCCAGCTCTGACAAATCGTGCGATAATGATGGTCTTCAAGCGTGTTCAGCTCGCGACTTTTCACGAAAGTGCGCAAATTCCTAATCACGACGCCTAAAATTCACCCTTCAGAAACAACTAGACGTGCGGCGCAGCATTTTTTGTGCGTTGCAATTTCTTCCCGTGAATAAAGGGATAATTTGGGTCAGAGGTATTGTCCTAATTTGCCGCAGCGGAATGATCGTCGCACTACGTGTTGCGGGCTGAAAAAAAAAGTGTCTACATGCGCCTCGTTCACGAGGACTACCGGTTTCTACACGGTTTCGTGAAGCACTCCTTCTCCGACGGGGCAAAGACGGGAGATAATCCCGCAATTCCTGAGATCGGAGCCAGGAGATATCGACAGTCCTCGGGTTCGACTTGCAAGCGTGGCAAGACTTTTCTCAAAACGGAGGAAGCGCGATGCGCAAAAGTGCATTCGCCTACGGTTTGCTCGCAACAGCCGCGTTCTCGGCGCCCGTCTGGGCGAACGATGACGTTGCCAAGTTGTCGAGCGATCCGAATAACTGGGCCCAGCAGTCCGGCGACTATGCCGGTACGCGGTATTCCGCCCTGGACCAGATCAACACTGAAAACGTTGGTCAGCTGAAAGTGGCATGGACGTTCTCGACGGGCGTTCTTCGTGGTCACGAAGGCGGTCCGCTCGTTGTCGGTGACACGATGTACCTTCACTCGGCGTTCCCGAACATTGTGTTCGCTCTGAACCTCGCCGACGAACAGAAGATCATCTGGAAGTATACGCCGAAGCAGGACCCCTCGGTCATCCCCGTGATGTGCTGTGACACGGTTAACCGTGGCGTGCAGTATGCCGAAGGCAAGATCTTCCTCCATCAGGCCGACACCGCTCTCGTCGCTCTCGACGCGAAGACGGGTAAGGAACTGTGGAAGGTGATCGACGGCGATCCTAAGAAGGGCGAAACGGGCACCGGTGCTCCGCTCGTCACGAAGGACAAGGTGATCATCGGTATTTCGGGCGCTGAGTTCGGCGTTCGTTGCCACGTCACCGCCTACGACATCAACAGCGGCAAGAAGGTCTGGCGCGCCTACTCGATGGGCCCGGATTCTGACATCCTCGTTGACCCTGAGAAGACCACGTCGCTCGGCAAGCCGGTCGGCAAGGACTCCTCGCTCAAGACCTGGAACGGCGATCAGTGGAAGATCGGTGGCGGTTCGACCTGGGGCTACATGGCCTTCGATCCTGAACTCAACCTGATCTACTACGGAACGGGCAACCCATCTACCTGGAACCCTGCACAGCGTGCGGGACCGGATGGCAAGCCGATCGACCAGAAGTGGTCGATGACCATGTTCGCTCGTGACGTCGACACCGGTGTTGCCAAGTGGGCATACCAGATGACGCCGTTCGACGAGTGGGACTATGACGGCATCAACGAGCCGATCCTCGCTGAGCTCGATTTCGATGGAACGAAGCGCAAAACGGCAACTCACTTTGACCGTAACGGCTTCGGCTACACCTGGGATCGCGCAACGGGCGAGCTTCTCGTCGCTGAGAAGTATGATCCGGTCGTGAACTGGGCAACTGGCATCGACATGGACAAGTCCTCTAAGGACTACGGCCGTCCGATCCGCGTTGCGAAGTACTCGACGTTCAAGAACGGCGCAGACTTCAACACGAAGGGCATCTGCCCTGCAGCTCTCGGCTCTAAGGACCAGCAGCCTGCTTCGTACTCGAAGCTGACCGGCTTGTTCTATGTTCCGACGAACCACGTGTGCATGGACTACGAACCCTTCAAGGTTTCGTACACGGCTGGTCAGCCCTACGTTGGCGCCACGCTCTCCATGTTCCCGGGTCCGGATGAACCGAAGCGTATGGGTAACTTCATCGCTTGGGACGGCGCAAAGGGCAAGATCGTTTGGTCGAAGCCTGAGCAGTTCTCGGTATGGTCGGGCGCTCTGACCACCGCTGGCGGCGTTGCCTTCTACGGCACGCTCGAGGGCTACTTCAAAGCCGTCGACCAGAAGGATGGCAAGGAGCTCTTCAAGTTCAAGACGCCGTCGGGCATCATCGGCAACGCTATGACTTACAGCCACGGCGGTAAGCAGTACGTTGGCATCTTCTCGGGCGTTGGTGGTTGGGCCGGTATCGGTCTTGCTGCTGGCTTGACGAACCCGACCGATGGTCTCGGTGCTGTCGGTGGCTACGCTGGCCTCTCGGAGTACACGAACCTCGGTGGCTCGCTCACCGTGTTCGCTCTCCCATAGGACACGCGCCTAGTAATACGGGAGCCGGTGCGGGGAAACCTGCGCCGGCTCTTTGACGTTCGGCCCACGCATCAGCCAACCAACACGAAACCCTGTCTTTTCACAAGAACGGCGCGACAAGTGGCGATATTCATTCGCCCTGGAACGCGGCGCAAAAAGCGGGAAGCGTTCGGCGAACGGCGGCTCACCATCCACGATCTCACTACAATGGATTTCGGAACGGTCAGTGCGGTGGTGACCCACGCAATTCAAACGACAGGATGAAGAGGAACATCGTGAACAAGTTCAGTAAGAGATTGGCCTTCGCGCTGATGGCCTGTGCCGCCGCCGGAGCTGCCGCATGCCAGGAGCAGAACAAGCCCGAAGAGAAGGCCGCCGCTTCGACACCCGCGCCGGCTCCTGCAACGGAAGCCGCTCCTGCGCCAGAAGCTAAGCCTGAAGCTGCCGCGGCGCCTGCCGCCGAACCGGCAAAGCCCGCTGAGAAGGAAGCAGCTGCGCCTGCCCCGGCGCCCGCAGCAGAGCCCGAAAAGAAGGCTGAAGCACCTGCCGCAGCGGCTCAGCCCGAGCAGGTCGCGCAAGCCGAACCCGCCGCAGCACCTGCTGCTCCCGCCGCGGCTGCGGAGGAAGCTCCTCCCGGATCGCGCAATCCTGATGGCACTGCTGTCTTTCCGAACCCGGTCAGCGATCTCGCAAAGAGCGAGGGCATCAAGTTCGAAGATGGCCGTTATCGCAACAAGGACGGCGACCCGGTGCCCGTCGTTACGAAGGACTACATGGTTGACTGGGGCACGTGGAACGGCTTCCGCCGCTATCACGACGCTTGCCACGTTTGCCACGGCCCGAACGCCCTCGGCAGCACCTTCGCTCCGGCGCTCGCTGAAAGTCTGAAGACGATGGATTACAATACGTTCATCGCGACGGTTTCCAGCGGCCGCGTTGTGAACCGTGCGGGTACGGAATACGTCATGCCGGCCTTCGGCGAAGACAAGAACATCATGTGCTACATCGACGATATCTACACGTACATTAAGGCACGTTCGCATAACGCGACCGACCCCAAGACGGGTATGCCTGCCGGCCGTCCGAATGGCCGTGAAGATATCTCGCCGGAAGCCAAAAAGGCTGCGGAAGATTGCACGGGCTGAGGATCTGGAATTTCTTCCGGTCCTCATCATATGATTGTTAATCCGGAGCGCGTCGGCGTCGCTCCGGGTTGGCAGTAAATTCGGTCATTGAAGGTTCAAGGGGGCGGGTCGCAATTGCGGCGTGCCCCCACTCCATATCAGGAGCCGCGACGTTCACGCCGCTATAACAAAAAGGTTATCAACGTGAGGAAACAAGCGCTCAACGTTTCATTCTTGTCAGTGCCTGCATTGGCTCTGGGAATTACCGCTGCCGTTTCGATAATTGCTTTTCCCGTTCGTTCAAACGCCGCCGACGTGCCAAAGGCAGATTTGGTCAACAGGCAACAGCTTCGCGTTTGCGCCGATCCGGCCGATCTTCCGTTCTCGAACGAGAAGGGGGAGGGCTTTGAAAACAAGATCGCGAACATCATCGGTGAGGAGCTGAAGCTTCCGGTCGTCTATACGTGGTTTCCCAAGGCGACGGGCTTCGTTCGCATGACACTTGGCGCCAAACGATGCGATCTCGTCATCGGATGGGGGCAGGGCGATGACATGGTGCTGAACACGAACGCGATCTATCGTTCGACGTCGGCCCTCATCTACAAGAAAGGCACCGGCCTCGACGGCGTCGACTCGCTCTCGGATCCTCGCCTCAAGGGTAAGAAAATCGGCGCCCAGCAGGGCTCTGCCGGCGCAACGCTCGCTGCAAAGTACGGTCTCATGGCGAATGTGCACGGCTACCCGTTGATGGTTGATCGCCGCTACGCAAATCCCGCCGCAGACATGATCAACGACATTCGCAAGGGCGAAGTCGACGCCGGAATCTTGTGGGGGCCGATCGCTTCGTACTGGGCGTCGCGTGACGGCGAACCGCTCGTTGTCGTTCCTCTCGTCAAAGACGCCGGCGCCGCCAGGATCGCATTCCGAATTACGATGGGCGTGCGCAACGGCGACGATGCCTGGAAGCGTCAGCTCAACGACGTCATTCGCAAACGGCAGGGCGATATCGACAAGGTGCTGCTCGATTACGGCGTGCCGCTGTTGGTCGACGATGATACGTCGACGGAGATGATCACAAAGCCGCGCACGTCGGCCGCTGCAGAGCCTGCTCCGGCGGGCGGTGCGGCGACGGCGTCGTCACCGGCTCCTGCGCCGGCTACGCCTTAAAAGAGGCGAGACGCGAATTCGGAAGCGGCGAAGTAAACCCGCCGCTTCCCGACTGTCCTACTTCTCACTCTGTTGCTTCGAGCAATTTGAAAGTTTCCCTCCAAAGATGCTTCTGCCCCGCGCGCTGATGATTGTCGTTGCAGCGCTTTGGATGCCGATTGCAGGCACCCTTGCCGTGTCAGCGGAAGAGGATGTTTCCGGTCCCGCACCCATCGGCGAGGCGCCGCCTGAGCCTCAGTCCTACCGGACGGATAATTATCGCAAGCCTGTTCCACTGACGCTCAAAGGCGCGACGGTGCTGTCCGATGGCGAGGCAATGAAAATCTGGACTGCGAAGAGAGCTGTTTTCATCGACGTCTATCCGCATGCGCCGAAACCGGAGGGCCTCCCTGCTGGTACGATCTGGCGGGAGACGTCGCACATGACAATCGAAGACGCCGTATGGCTTCCGAATGTCGGCTACGGTGTTCTGTCGGCAGATGCGGCTCGCTATTTTCAACGTAACCTCGAGATGCTGACGAAGGGCGATAAGACGAAGCCGCTCGTCTTTTTCTGTCTCAAGAATTGCTGGATGAGCTGGAACGCCGCAAAGCGCGCTTTGAGCTACGGATATACGAACGTCGATTGGTACCGTGACGGCACCGACGGCTGGCAGGAAGCCGGCGGCCTCGTCGTCGACGCTCATCCGTTGCCTTGAACTTCGACCAGCGCTAAGGCGTCCTCTTGCTGCGGCGGCCTGCGCCGCGAAGTTCAATTTGATCGCAATGTGTCGCACTCGTCGCCACCTCGGCGCCACCGTTTCGAGGTGGATCGGGTGTTAACGGCTTCGGGTGCGATCCGCTTGTGGGTTGCTATACAAGTTGGCGGGCTGGTGTATTGCGCAGCGCGGTGTAGATTTCGCGCAGAACGCAATCTCTCAGCCAGAGAAGCGGGGATAGAGTGACACTTAACGAACTTGCGATCCTTTTGGCCGCCTTGGCGCTAGCCGCGCCGCTCGCACGATTTTTCGGTATCGCAGCGGTTCTTGGCTATCTGGTCGCGGGTGTCGTCCTCGGGCCCTATGGCGTCGGACGTCTCTTCTCCGAGCATGATGCGCAGCAAGTTTTGCACTTTGCGGAATTCGGCGTCGTTCTGCTGCTGTTTTTGATCGGATTGGAGCTGCGCCCCAAGCGACTTTGGGCCATGCGCCAGGCCATCTTCGGCATCGGCACACTGCAGGTGGCGATTACCTCGCTCGCGCTCGCGTTCGTCGGCATTCTGTTTTTCGGAACCCAGTGGCAGCCGTCGCTGTTTGCGGGCGCTGCTCTGGCGCTCTCTTCGACGGCTTTCGCTTTGCAGGTGCTCGAAGAGAACAACGAACTTTCGACCCGGCATGGCCGGCTCGGATTTTCAGTGCTGCTGTTCCAGGACCTCGCCGCCATTCCGCTGATTGCGCTCGCACCGTATTTCGCGGTGACGGCCGCCAAGTCTGCGCCGGTTATCGATTACTTCGCTTTCGCCAAGGGCCTCGGGACAATCGTTCTTGTCGTCGTCATCGGACGTTATGTGCTCGATGCGTTTCTGCGTCTCGTGGCGCTCTCGCGCGTGAAAGAGGCAATGACGGCGGCCGCGCTTCTGACGGTCGTCGGCGTCACGCTGATCATGGAAGCGGTCGGATTGTCGGCGTCGCTCGGAGCCTTCATCGCAGGCGCTCTTCTTGCCGAAAGCAGCTATCGCCACGAACTCGAGGCGGACATCGGGCCTTTCGAAGGACTGCTGCTCGGGATCTTCTTTACCGCCATCGGTATGTCGCTGAATCTCGGACTTCTGCTCGCGGAGCCGGGGCTGATCATATCGCTCACGCTGGCGCTGATCGTCGTGAAAGCGACTATCCTGTTTCTGTTGGGGCGCTGGCAGGGGCTCGAGGCCGGACCGGCGCGCCGGCTGGCTTTTGCTTTGTCGCAGGGCGGCGAGTTTGCCTTCGTTCTGCTGTCGGTCGGTCAGGCTGCCGGTGTCCTCGGCAGTAACCCGTCGCAAATTCTTGCGGTCGTCATCACCCTGTCCATGGCGATGACGCCGGTGCTTCTGCTGCTCGACCGCAGGCTTTCGGCAAAGGCGAAGGCGCCCACGCGTCCATTCGATAAGTTGCCGGACAACGACGGACACGTCGTGATTGCGGGGTTCGGACGGTTCGGACAGATCACGGCCCGCGTGCTGCGCGCGAAGGGTATCCCGTTCACGGCGCTCGACATCAGCGTGGAGCAGGTCGACTTCGTCAGACGCTTCGGCAACAAGGCCTTCTTCGGTGACGCCAGCCGGCCTGAGGTGCTGGAGGCTGCGCAAACGGACAAGGCGCGGGCATTCGTGCTCGCGATCGATGACGTCGAAGCGTCGATGCGCGCGGCGGAATATGTCAAAAAGCAGTATCCGCACGTTCCAATCTACGCGCGTGCGCGTGACCGCATGCACGCTTACCGGCTGCTCGACCTCGGCGTTGCGGCGATACGGCGCGAGACCTTTTTGGCCTCTCTCGATCTGACGCGATCGTTGATGCTTGGTCTCGGGTACTCCGAGCGGGTCGCGGGCCGCATCGTCAAGACCTTCCGGGATCACGATGAGCGGCGCCTCAACGAAGACTACAAGCTGTCGTCAGACGTCGAGAAGCTTCTGGAGCGGGCGCGCACGTCGCAGGACATGCTCGAGAAGCTGTTCCGCGAGGACGAAGCAGAAGAAGCAAAGCTCGCGCACGCCGAGAAAGGTCTGCGCGAGGGCAAGACTTCGCGTGACGCCAAGGTCAAGGCAGACAGCATCGACCCTTAAGCGTGACACTTCGTCCCCTACGGGAATGGGTCCAGAGGGGCGGTTTTTGCCGTGCACCACGGGGCTCGCTGCGGTAGACGGGGCCGTAATCCCCCGGTAAATGTCCCTCGACCTTACGGTGGCGCCAGCGGCGCTCATGGAAAACGGATCCACGAAAAGAATGAGTAAAGCCCAGATCAAGGCCGACACGGTGCCAGCAGCAAGCCGCGGGGAAATGGCCAACGCCATCCGCGCCCTGGCGATGGATGCCGTTCAGGCGGCCAATTCCGGTCATCCCGGGATGCCCATGGGCATGGCCGATGTCGCGACCGTTTTGTTCACCGAAGCACTCAAGTTCGATGCGAGTGCGCCTGAATGGGCGAACCGCGATCGATTTGTCCTTTCGGCCGGTCACGGGTCGATGCTTCTTTATTCACTCCTCTATCTGACCGGTTATCCCGGCATGACGATCGAGGAGATCAAGAACTTCCGCCAATTCGGTTCGAAGACGGCCGGTCATCCCGAATATGGCCACGCCCCCGGAATTGAGACGACGACGGGTCCGCTCGGGCAGGGTCTCGCCAATGCCGTCGGCATGGCGCTATCGGAACGTTTGCTCGCGGCGCGCGTCGGCTCCGAACTCATCGACTATCATACGTACGTCATCGCCGGTGACGGATGTCTGATGGAGGGCATCAGCCAGGAAGCCATTTCGCTCGCGGGGCATCTGAAGCTCGGCAAGCTGATTGTGCTCTGGGACGATAACTCGATCACCATCGACGGGGCGACGAGCCTCTCGGTCTCGGACAGTGAAGTGAAGCGCTTCGAAGCGTCGGGCTGGAACACGACGAAGGTAGACGGCCACGATGCGGCGGCCGTTTCGGCGGCAATCAAAGCGGCCAAGGCCGATCCGTCGAAGCCGTGGCTCATCGCCTGCAAGACGCAGATCGGATATGGCTCGCCGAACAAAGCCGGTAAATCTTCTGCTCACGGCGAACCGCTTGGCGCCGAGGAGATCAAGAATACGCGCGAGAAGCTCGGTTGGCCGTATGGTCCGTTCGAGGTTCCCGATCACATCCTCTCTGCTTGGCGCGGTGTCGGCAGCGCGCACGAGAAGCTTCGCGCCGAGTGGGCAAAGCGCTTGTCGGCTGCGAGCCCGGAAGCGAACGCATTGATCGCGGGGCGCGATACGAAAGCCATCGTTGCGAAGGCAATCACCGAAGCGAAGACCGCTTTCACGAGCGATACCGCAAAGCGCGCGACGCGGGTCTGGTCGCAGTTGACGATTGAGCGGCTCGTGCCGGTTCTGCCGGAACTGATCGGCGGATCCGCCGACCTCTCGGGATCGAACGGCACGCGGACCAAGCACCACAACTCCGTGACGCCCGAGAACTTCTCAGGCAATTACATTCATTATGGCGTCCGCGAGCACGGTATGGCCGCGGCCATGAACGGCATCGCACTCTCGGGCTCGTTCATTCCCTACGGCGGCACGTTCCTCGTCTTTGCCGACTACTGCCGTCCGTCCATTCGTCTCTCGGCTCTGATGCAGCAGCGCGTTCTTTACGTGCTGACGCACGACTCGATCGGCCTTGGCGAAGACGGGCCGACGCATCAGCCCGTGGAGACACTGAGTTCGCTCCGTGCGATCCCGAACTTGAATGTGTTTCGTCCGGCTGACGGCGTCGAAACGGCAGAGTGCTGGGAGCTTGCGATTGCGGCCACCGAGACACCGTCAGTTCTGGCCCTGTCGCGGCAAGCGGTTCCCAATCTGCGCGGGGATGGCGCTGAAAACCTCAGCGCAAAGGGTGCCTATGTTTTGAAGGCCCCGGAGGGCAAGCGCGACGTGACGTTGCTCGCGACTGGTTCCGAGGTCGGCCTCGCGGTCGAGGCGGCCGCTCAGCTGGCGAAGGATGGCATCAAGGCCTCCGTCGTCTCGATGCCGTCGTTCGAGCTCTTCCGCGCTCAGTCCGAGGCCTACCAACGCGAAGTCCTCGGCGACGTGCCGCGGATTGCGGTCGAGGCGGCCACGGCACAGTGCTGGTATGAATGGCTGCGCAATAAATCCGATGTCTTCATCGGCATGCACGGTTTCGGCGCGTCTGCGCCCGCCGGCAAGCTCTATGAGCATTTCGGCATCACGGCTTCGCACGTAGCAGACGCAGCGCGGGGCGCGATTTCGAAATCCGCATGACGAGCTGACAACCACGCATTTGATACCGGAATGGACGCGGAATGAACCTCGACAAGCTGAAGACGACGGATGGGATCGACGTCGAAGGTAAACGGGTTATCGTTCGAGCCGATCTCAACGTTCCGGTGAGAGACGGGAAAGTCACCGACGCGACGCGTCTCGAGCGGCTGCTGCCCGGCATCAACGCGCTGGCCAATCGCGGCGCCAAGGTCATCGTGATCTCGCACTTCGGACGGCCGAAGAATGGTCCTGAAGCCGACCTGTCGTTGAAGCCCGTCGCCGAGATGATGCAACGGCTGCTCGGTCGCCCGGTTGCATTCGGCGGCGATAGCATCGGTGCCGAAGCGGCGAGTGCCGTCGGCCAGCTGAAGAATGGCGATGTAGCGCTTCTCGAGAACCTGCGCTTTCACAAGGGTGAAGAGAAGAACGATCCGGCCTTCGCGGGAGAGCTTGCCAAGCTTGGCGACATCTTCGTGGGAGATGCGTTTTCGTGTGCGCACCGCGCGCATGCGTCGACCGAGGGATTGACGCATTTTCTTCCATCGTACGCCGGGCCACTTCTGATGGAAGAGATCAACGCCCTCAGAACCGCGCTCGAAAAGCCTCAGCGGCCGACCGCTGCTGTCGTCGGCGGAGCCAAGGTTTCGACGAAAATTCCGGTTTTGACGAACCTCGTCGCGAAGGTCGATAGCCTGATTATCGGCGGAGGCATGGCGAACACGTTTCTCCAAGCTCTCGGTGTGGCCGTCGGCAAATCTCTTGCTGAGCCGGAATTCCATGCTACCGCGCGAGACATCATGGCTGCTGCGAAGCAGAAGGGCTGCGAAATCGTTCTGCCGGTCGATGCGGTGGTGGCGCGCGAATTCAAGGAAGGCGCCGCTAGTGAGGTCGTTGCGATCGATAGCGTGCCGGCGGACGCGATGATCCTCGACGTCGGTCCGAAATCCGTTGCGCACACCAGTGAACTCCTCGATCGTACCAAAACGCTGCTTTGGAACGGCCCGCTCGGAGCGTTCGAAATTGCGCCTTTCGGCGAGGGTACGTTTGCGCTGGCCCGTGCGGCCGCTCAATTGACGAAAGCAGGAAAGCTTGTTTCGGTCGCGGGCGGCGGAGATACGGTTGCGGCTTTGAACGCGGCCGGCGTGGCGGACGATTTCACCTATGTCTCGACCGCTGGCGGCGCTTTCCTGGAATGGCTCGAGGGCCGTGAATTGCCAGGCGTCGCGGCGCTCGCGCGCTGAAGACGCCATTACCGGCGAGCCAAGCATTAGGAAGTAGGCCGTAATGCTCGCAGATGCTCATATCTATCTCGGCGTCGCTCTTGCTGGGCTCGCGAGCTTCCTGTCGCCGTGCGTGCTGCCGCTCGTGCCGCCGTATCTCGGTTACATCGGCGGAACGACGCTCGATCAGCTTACGGGTGATGAAAAGGTAGACCGCGCCGTCTGGTTGCGCGTCGTCATTTCCGCGGTGTTCTTCGTCTTGGGGTTCACGACGATATTCGTCAGCCTCGGGGCCGGAGCGAGTTCGATCGGTCAGGTGCTGCTCTCTTATCGCGCTTCGCTCGGAACGCTTGCCGGCATCGTCATCATTCTGTTCGGTCTGCACTTCCTCGGAATTTTCCGCATCCATCTTTTCTACAATGAAGCGCGGTATTCGACCGCCGCAAAGGAATCGAGCTTCCTCAGCGCATACGTCATGGGGCTTGCGTTCGCGTTCGGCTGGACGCCATGCATCGGGCCGGTGCTTGCAACGGTGTTGACGCTTGCCGCGAGCGAGTCGAGCCTCTCAGCTGGCGTCAGTCTGCTCCTCGTCTATTCGCTCGGTCTCGGCATCCCGTTCATCCTTGCCGCTATCGCGATACGGCCGTTTCTCGGGTTCATGAAGCGGTTCAAGCGCCATTTCGCGACGCTTGAGAAAATCATGGGGCTGCTGCTGGTCGTGACAGGCCTGCTATTCGTGTTTGGTGCGCAGAACTGGTTCAGCCAATGGATGATCGAGAACTTCCCGGCGCTGGGCAGGATTGAATCCCTCGTCACGCCCTCCGATCTCAGCTCGGACATCCTGAGAAAGGGGACGCCCTGAGGCGGGGGGCTCCAGCTATTCAAATGAAGCCATTGGAATGAAAATAATGGCCGCCGAGACTGTTCCGATCGCTCTTACAATCGCTGGGTCCGATCCTTCGGGGGGCGCCGGCATTCAGGCGGATCTGAAAACGTTTTCCGCTTTCGGAGTCTACGGTGCGACTGTCATCACGGCGTTGACGGCGCAGAATACGCTCGGGGTGACGGGCGTTTTTCCGATATCGCTCGACTTCATCGCCGCACAATTTCGTTCGGTCGTTTCCGATCTCGACGTTTCGGCCATGAAAACCGGGATGCTCGGCGACGCTGCGACCGTCGAGACGGTCGCGCGCCTTCTCGCGGAAGCTCCAGCTGTGCCCGTGATCGTCGACCCAGTGATGGTCGCGACGAGCGGGGACGTCCTTCTCGCGCCCGACGCCATCGATGCGGTGCGCGGCGCTTTGCTTCCGAGGGCTCGCCTTATTACGCCGAACATTCCGGAGGCCAGCCGATTACTCGATGGCCCGCTGGCGGAGACCGAAGCGGATATGCGCGTGCAAGCCGAATCGTTGATGAAATTCGGTTGCGCCGCGGTGCTTCTCAAAGGCGGTCATGGAGCAGGCGAAGAAGCCGTCGATGTTTTCTTCGACGGACAAGAGCATCATGTTCTTCGCCGGCCGCGCGTTGCAACGCGGAATTCGCACGGCACGGGTTGCACGTTGTCGGCGGCAATTGCGGCCGGGCTCGCGCAGGGGCAGCCGATGCGCGAGGCTGTGGAGTACGCAAAGGGTTTCGTCTGGCACGCGTTGTTTGCGGGTGCGCAGATGCAGATCGGCAAAGGCAACGGACCTGTCGACCATAATTTTGCGCTGAGGAAAGCGTAGCTTCGCCATTTCGGGCGCGTGCTTCCTAGTCGTACGTGCAGGGCCTGTTGCGAGAGAGCATCTAAGCTCTTCGACTCGCACGTCAGGGGAAGCGTCAAGGCTTGCGCCCCATCTAGGACTTTGGCAGCTTGCGCGCGACTTCGGCATAACGCCGTTCACAGACTCCGGGGGGAGCGCCAAGCTAAGTTTCGAGGGATTGAAACGGGGCTTGGCAAGAACCGGTCCGCTTACGGCGGGCCGGTTTTTTGTTGCCGCTGTTCTTGTTGCTCAAGTGGCACAGGATAGATGTTTTGGCCCCGTTGAGCGTTCCCCTGCGTGGAGCTAGGTCAAAGATACACGTATTGTGAGAACTAGGGTAAACGCCGTCGCAGGCGTGGGGGCAAGGGATGCGGCACTCAAATATAAAAGAGAATTCGATGCGGCTGGCGGCCATCGGCGCAGTCGCGCTTGCGACTTGGTCGAGCGCTGCGTCGGCGGGCGGGTTCGACATTCGCGAGCAGTCGACTGTCTTCATGGGCTCGGCTTCGGCAGGCACGGCGGCTGGCGGCAGCCTCGGGTCGATGTTCTGGAACTCGGCGGCCACGGCGCAGTTCTCGGGGCTAAATTCAGAATCGGCCTACATGCTTGTTCTGCCGTACGCCAATATCGACTTTTCGAGCCCGGCGCAGGGCAGCAGCGGCAACATCGGCATCGACGCCACGACGAGTGCGAGTTACGGCGCGTATCAGGTTGCGAAAGATCTTTGGGTCGGCATCGCGATCAACTCGCCGTTCGGACTGGCGACGAAGCCGGACAACACGTCTTACATCGGGTCGTACTTGGGCGTGACGTCCAAGCTTCTCACGATCAACGCCAATCCCACGATCGCCTACCGTATCGCACCGGGCATCACGATCGGCGCGGGCGTGCAGATCGAATGGGCGCAGACGAAGCTGCAGTTTCGCGATCCTACAGGCAACATAGCTCAGTTCGGCGGCACCGACTGGGCGTTCGGCGGCACGGCGGGTATCACACTCGAGCCGGCGCCGGGGACGACCATCGGTCTCGGCTATCGCTCGCAGATGACGCACGATATGGAAGGCACCTTCCATTCAGTGGCTCTGACGGCTGGCACGAATGTGCCTGGCGTCGCGACCGTCAATCTGCCGGATATCGTGACGTTGAGCGGACGTCAGGTCATCACGCCGACGACGCGACTTCTCGGAACCGTCCAATGGACGAACTGGAGCCGGTTCAAAGATCTTCCGCTCGATATACCCGGCCATACGCTGGCGGTTGAGGCGAACTGGAACGACGGCTGGTTCTTCTCGGTTGGCGGCGAGTACGACTATTCTCCGCTGCTCACGCTTCGCAGCGGTGTCGCCTATGAGATTTCGCCTATAGATAGTGCGACGGGAAGACTCGTTCAGATCCCGGATAACAACCGGATCTGGCTGAGCGTCGGTGCGAGCTACAAGTGGAGCGAGTCGATAACGCTCGACGTGGGATATTCGCACCTCTTCATCCAGGATGGCGGTGTAGAGCTGTCTCCACCGAGCGTCGATGGCGTTCCCAATCCGACAACGTTCTCCGGTACGTCCCAGGCAGCGGTCGACCTCTTCTCGGTCGGCATGCGTACGAAGTGGTAGGCAACCTTATCTAAGAGCAAAAAAAACCGGGCCAACGTGCCCGGTTTTTTTTGTGTCTGCGGATCGAAGAAAGGCTTACGCCGCGTCGTCGACTTTCAGCTCGTGCATGATGCTTTCGAGAATGCCTTCGAGCTTGTTCGCGGATGTTTCGAGCGCACTCGCCGCTGAGACGACGCGGTTGGACTGCGCTGCCTGAGATTGGCTCATCGCGTAAAGCCGGCCGGCGTTGCGCGCGATTTCCTCGCAACCCTTTGGATCGAATGGGTTGGCCTGAAGCGACCAGGCAATGTCGTGGATATCTTCGGCAGCTTTCAGGATCGCGTGCGACGGCAGTATGCTTTCGTCGACTGTAGGTCTCGCGAGCAGAGCGGCGCGCGTTTCAGCCATTTTCGCCTTGATCGCTTCGATTTCCGCCTTGAGCTGACCGAGGAGGGCAGGCGGCTCGCGTAGTGAGCTTTGCAGACGCTTGATTGCATCCTCGAGAAGCGCGCTATCGAGCCGGCGCGCACGACGCCCGTGCTCCGCCAAAAACCAGCGTCCGCGGGCGGTTTCCAGCAGCGTCGTTTCGATGGCCCGGTATTCGGTTTCGGTGTCGCTTGGGATGATCGAGGGAAGAGCCTGCATGGCCGTATTGTGCTCCGCAAAAATCAGCTTAATGGGTTACGCGATTCTCGCGCGGCGTAGACACAACCTCCGGATGAACCGAACGGAAGTTGAAGTTCATTCTGAGCAGTTCGGCCTTATACGGTGACGTGAGCATTTGAGCATAAGGGACCGAGGTATGGGCGCGGTCAGAGACGCGAGGTGGAGCTTCGCGGTGCCGGTCGCGTTGTTCTACGCGGCGTTGTTCGTCGTTTACGGAACGCACGTCCCGTTCATGCCTGTCTGGCTGAATTGGCGCGGGCTATCACCCGCCGAGATTAGCATCATCGTCGCGACGCCTCTCTTCCTTCGCCTGTTCGTCAGTCCGGTGATCGCCATGGCGGCCGATCGGGAGTGGGCTCATCGAAGATACCTGATCATTCTCGCCTGGCTTGCGTTGGGTTTCGTCCTGGCGCTTGCGGCATCTCAATCTTTCGCCAGCATTCTACTCTTCGCGACGCTCCTCATGCTGTGCAATTCGACGATCATGCCGTTGATCGAGACGATTGCGGTAAACGGCATGCGCCATCGCGGGCTTCATTATGGGCGTGTGCGTCTCTGGGGTTCGTTGTCGTTCGTCGCGGCCTCTTTTGCCGGTGGCGTCGTCATCAATGCGTTTGGTGGGGGCGCCGGGGTTTGGCTTGTCGCTTTCGGCTGCGGGTTGACCGTCCTTGCGGGTCACTTCTTGCCGGCGGAAGAGAGGCCGCACGCACCGGCGAAGCCCTCGGTGCCGCTTTGGCAAGGTGCGGCGCTTCGCGATTTGCTGAGGCAGAAGAAGTTTCTGGTCTTCCTCGTCGCGGCGGGGCTTGCGATCGCCTCCCATGCAGCGTTCTACACATTCGGCATTTTGATATGGGAACGGCAGGGGCTTTCGGCCGCGTGGAGCGGAAGTCTCTGGGCCATCGGCGTCTTTGCAGAGGTTTTGCTGTTTTCGGTTTCCGGTTCCGTCATTCAGCGGTTCGGAGCAGCGCAATTGATCGCCGCCGGTGCGGCCGCCGCGATCCTGCGTTGGCTTGTGATGGCGTTCGACCCGCCTCTCGCCGTGCTGCTGCCGCTGCAGGTCCTGCATGGCCTGACGTACGGTGCGACGCACATCGGAGCAATCCATTTCATCCACGATACCGTCGACCGGGAGAAGCAGGGCACGGCGCAGGCACTTTACGCGACGATGTCGTCCGGGGTCGTGATGGGATGTTCGACGCTGATCGCGGGCTGGGCTTACGCGCGTGGCGGATCGATGTCGTATCTCGCGATGGTGGCCATTTCGATTGTGTCGCTTGGCGCGGGACTATGGCTCGTCCGGTCGCGCAAGAGCGCGGTGTTTGGCGAGGCCAGAGCGGAAGATAGAGAACTCAGCCCCAAAGTTCCGGCACCGGCGGATACATAATTCCGTTTTCTACCCGCATTCCGAATTCGCGATCGTGCGCCAGAAGCAGAGGCCCGTCGAGATCGATCCAATTGGCTTCCGGGGCGAGCAGCATGGCGGGGGCGACCGCTAGCGAGGTCGCGACCATTGAGCCGATCATGATCTTGAAGTTCTGCCGTTGCGCTGCCCGCACGAGGCTGATCGCGCCGGTCAAGCCGCCGGCCTTATCGAGCTTCACGTTGACCGCATCGTAAGAGCCGACGAGGCGTGGAATGTCGGCGGCCGTATGCACGCTCTCATCGGCACAGATCGGAACGGCGCGCTCGATGTGGCGCAAGGCTTCGTCATTGCCGGCGGGAAGCGGCTGTTCGATCAGCTCAATCCCGCACTCGGCGGCGACGGATACGAGATGCTGCACCGTCTCGATGGTCCATGCTTCATTCGCGTCGACGAGTAGCCGCGCATCTGGACGGGCGGCACGAACCGCTCGCATGCGGGCCTCGTCTCCCGCGCCTCCGAGTTTGAGTTTCAGAAGCGAATGGCTCGGCACGCGCGCTGCCTTGTCGGCCATCGTCTCCGGCGCGTCGAGGCTGATTGTATATGCGGTGACTTTCGACGTTGGCGGTGTGAGGCCCGCGAGCTCGACGACGCGCTTGCCGGTGCGCTTGCTTTCAAGATCCCAGAAGGCGCAATCGAGTGCGTTGAGCGCCGCGCCCGGTTTGAGGTGCTGCGCAAGATCGGCGCGTGTTGAAACGCGACCGGTCAATGCACGAATGTCTTCGAGTACGCCGGTGACGCTTTCGCCATACCGAGTATACGGCACCGCTTCGCCGCGGCCCTTATGTTCGCCGTCGGAGACTTCGACGACGACGACCTCGGCGGCCGTTCTGGCGCCGCGTGAAATGACGAAAGCTTCTCTAAGCGGCCAGACTTCGGCTCGGGCTTCAATGGTCAGCGCGGTCATCGGTCATCGCCCATCGCGAGATTGGCATCGATCGTACCGACATCGGGTGACCGAAGGAGAACGGCAAGCCCGCTACCGGATGCGGCCGGCGGCGTGGGCGAGGAACAGATATACCCGGCCGGTTTCCGAAACGAGATGTGTGTGCGCCGTGCGGCCGGATGTGTCGCGCGCTTCCGCTTCCTTGATGATGCGTTCAAAGTCGGACAGATAGCGGAAAATCGACTGGGCAAGATCGTTATCGGTTTTGACGCGCGTCGAGATCTCGTCAAAGAGCGTCCGTGCTTCCGGCGCATAGATGCTGCGTACGAGGACGTTGCGCTGGCCCGCGCGGATGCGATTCCAAATGGCGCCTGCCGTTGCCTGGTCGAGCGCGCGTGCGATCATGCCGACGTCGAGACGAACGGGAGCAGGTGCGGGCGGCGGCTCCGGGGCCTGCGCGGGGGCCTCGTCCTCGTGAGAGGCGCGGGCCAATAGATCGCCCAGCGACCATCCTTCGCGTGCTTCCTGCTGCGACGCGCCTCTGCCGCGGCTCGGTGCGCTTTCCTGCTGAACGAGGGAGGAGGTCAAGGAGCCGCCGAGGCGCGCCGGAGCCGGGTCGGGGCGAGCCAGATCCGGCCGGATGATTTCGCGCGGCGCGTTGGCGCGCTGGGAAATCTGCGTCAGCTGTTCGATCGCGCGCAACTGATCCTGCAGCGCGCGGCGCATGGACTCCGCGGTTTCGCGCGTGCTTGCGGGAAGCCGTGCGGATTCCTCGCGGATGCGGGCCTGCTCGCGGGCAAGGGTCGCTGCCGCTTCCGCTGCGCGCATGCGCGTCTCGTCGGATGCCGACGACAAGCGGGTGGTCAGGTGTTCGAATTCCCGAGAGAGTTCGCCCGATACGTTCTGGAAGCGGTTTCTCAAGTCGGAAAGCGCCCGGTCCCCCTGGGCTTCGGTCTCGTGCTTGACGCGGTCGAGTTCGGCCATGAGTGCGCGCGAGCGGTTCTCGGCGCTGTCGCGCAGCTCTTCTGCGATCGCTCTCGCCTTGAGCTCGATATTCGAGAACGAGCCTTCGAGGTTCGTCGAGTAGCCGGCGATCGTCCGTCCGAATTCGTCGGCCTTGCCGGAGAGGCGGTCGAGCGTGTGGGAGAGTTCGGCGTGCCGCGACTGCAGCGTCGTTTCGATCTTGCTGTTTGCGGTGTCGAGCACGTTGGCGGCTTTGAGAATCTGCTGGCCTTGGTTCTCGAAGCGATCGGTGACGCCGTGAATCTGCGAGAACAGATTTTCGGCGACGTTCTGCAGGACACCCGACTGTTTGGAGAGGCCGTCGATGGCCTTCATCGTCTGACGCGTGATGTTCTCGCTGGTGCGGCGTACGGCGTTGATGCCGTTCATCACGGAATCGTCAAGCTCGGCTGCCTGGTGCGCAATCGTATCGCGGAACGTGCGGGAATGCAGTTCGAGCGCATTGGTGAGGAGGGATGCCTTTTCGCTGACCGCGTGATCGATCGCCGTCGTCGAGCGCATGATCTGATCGTCGAACAGCTCGAGCCGCCGCTGGAAGGCTTCGTCGAGAGACCGTGTGCGTTCGACGAGCTGCCCGTCGAGCGCCTGGGCGCGGTTTGAAAGGGTCGTATCGAGCGCGCGGGCGTATTCCTCGAACACGGTCTGCAAATTCTCGGTGCGATTGCCGAGCGTGGTATCGAGCGTCTGCATATAGCCGTCGAACGTCACGCGCATCTGTTCGGTGCGGGCGCCGAGAGCAGTAGAGAACGCGGACGTGTAGTCTTCGAGGACGGACTGCAGTTGCAGCGTGCGCGATCCGACGGCGTTTTCGAAGCGGCCTGTCGCGGTCGCCAAGGACCCTTCAAGGTTGGCAAGATTTTCGCCTGCGTTCGAAATGATACCGCGCAGCGTCAACTGCTGCTGCGAAAGCTTTTCGATGAGCGTCGGGATTTCGGTTCCGAGCGTTTTCAGCGTTTCGGTGACGTTGGTCGACGTGTCGAGAAGCGCATGGCGTTCGCCGCCGAGCTCGTTGATCAGCTCGCGGATGCGGCGCTCGTTGTGCTCGTAGGAGCGCTCGAGTTCTGCGACGTGATTATGGACGAGGGCTTCGAGTTCGCCCGCGCGGCCGAGCGCTCGCGACACGGCGTCGTTCATGAACGAGACTTGCCGGCGGACTGCTTGGCCGAGGCTCGCGATCGATTGTTCGGCGGTCCTATCGGGTTCCGCGAGGCGGATCGCGACTTCGCTCATCGTTGCGGATTTGAGCGCAAGCGATGCGATGTGCCAGTTAAGCAGTGCCAGGAGCCAGATAATTCCGATCGGCGCGACGATGGCCGTTATCGTGTAGAACGTCGCCGGCTGCAGCAGCAGCGACGAGAAGGTTTCGCCTGCCTGCCAACCGGGCGCCATCGTCAGTGCGCCGACGGTCAATCCGACAACAGCCCAAACGGCGCTGCCAATGGCGGCGAAGCGGAAAACTTTGCTCGAGGGCTTTTGCTCGAGGGCGTAGATCAGGCCGCCGATGCTTGGGACGTCGTCATTGGCGGCGATCTTTCCGCGTACGGGACCTGCGGGGCGGCGGCGTGCAACGCGGCGGGTCGGCGCGTCATCGCTCGCGGTTTCATTGTCGGGCTTCAGCGGCGGCGTTGGCGCGGCGTCGCCGAGGAGCGGCGGCGGAAGGGCGAGCGGCGTGTCGATCGAGCCCTTTTGGATCGATGTTTGGCCGGCCGGTTGGGTGGTCGCTTGGCCGGTTGTTGGGCCCGTCACTTGACCTGTTGCTTGGCGCAAACCATCGGGAGCGCTCAAGGTAGGCTCCGTCGATGCCGGCTGCGTTCTGCCGCCGATAGCCATGAGCTTCGCAATCTGATCCTGCGACATTGCGCAATGCCCCCCACTCGATCCGGTACGCGACACAAGCCCGTGCGCTTCAGGCCCACCGGAACTCCCATTTCGCACCCTATAAGATTTTTACTTGGTTACAAAATGGAAACACATGGGTAACCATACGGAATGTCTATGCATCTAAGAGACTTAGCGAGTTTGGGGCGCGCATTGCGGCCGGATTGCGGCCGAGGGGTCGCTCGGGATACCCCTGCGGCCTCACGCCTGTAGGTTAAGTAGCGGTTTACGACGATGGCTGAAACACCGCGGCCCGCTTTACCCAGAGTTATCGCGCATTTGCGACCATGATTATTCAAAGGTCAGGCATGGCGAAGCTATGCCCACAGCAGCGCTAAGTGCATCGGAATGCGTATCATGGATGTCCGACCGGCTCGCTCGTTCGAACTTCAGGCCCCGGAAAACCAAGGCTGTTCAAACGAATTGCCCGTCGATCTCGACCATTTGCGGCGTTACACGCTTGGGGATAAAGCGCTGGAAGACGAGGTTATCGGGCTTTTCCTCGCACAACTCCCCGAGACGATCGCGGCTCTCAGGTCGGCCGCCACTGAGCGCGACTGGAAAATTGCGGCCCATACCCTCAAGGGATCGAGCCGGGCCGTCGGGGCATGGCCGATGGCGCGATTGGCCCAACAAGCTGAAGCACTTGTTTGCAGCGCGGAGCCCGAAGCGTGCTCGGACGCGATCATCAAACTGGAAGCTGCGGCATCCGAGGCCCGCACGTTTTTCCACCAATCCAGCAAATTGGCTTAAGCATCAGGGCAACAGCATTTGCGCGGCGCAGGGACGCGCGCCCGTTCGGCTTGAAATAGAAGCTCTGTCCATCTAAGTGTGCGCGCTAGCTAATCAATCCAATTCGCTCGAAGCTGCCTATTGGCAGCCTTTTCAAGCCACAAGGACGCGCACGCAACCATGACTAAGATAACGTTCATCCAACCCGACGGCGAGAGTCAAACGGTGGAGGCGGAAAACGGTCTGACCGTCATGGAAGCTGCTAAGCTTAACGACATTGCCGGGATCGAGGCCGAGTGTGGCGGCGCCTGCGCGTGTGCAACGTGTCACGTCTACGTGGACGAAGCTTGGCGGGACAAAACCGGCAAAGCTGCCGACATGGAAGAGGACATGCTGGATTTCGCGTTCGATGTCCGCGAAGGCAGCCGGCTCTGCTGCCAGATCAAGATCACGGACGCTCTCGACGGTCTCGTCGTCCGCGTACCCGCGAAGCAGTTCTGACGTATCCTCATTTTCAAACGGACGATCGCAATGATCGAGACTACTCCCGCCGCGCTCGAAGTTTCCGACATTTCCGAAGCGTCTGAAACATCCGGCCCGATTGAAACCGATGCCGTCGTTATCGGTGCGGGTCCGTGCGGACTCTTCGCCGTTTTCGAATTGGGTCTTCTCGATATCAAGGCGCACGTCATCGATATCCTGGACCGGCCCGGCGGGCAGTGCGCGGAGCTTTATCCCGAGAAGCCGATCTACGACGTTCCGGCGCTTCCGGTCGTTACAGGTCAGGAATTGACCGACCGGCTGATGGAGCAGATCAAGCCTTTCGGTCCGCAGTTCCATTTCAGCGAGCGCATCGACGGTCTGGTTCGCGAGGCGGACGGCCGCTTCCGCCTTACGACCGACGCGGGAACCGAGTTTCTCGCTAAAGTGGTCGTCGTCGCTGCGGGTGGCGGGTCCTTTACGCCGAAACGGCCGCCGCTCAATGGCATCGAAGAATACGAAGGCAAATCGGTCTTCTATTCGGTGCGCAAAATTGAATCGATGCGCGGGCACGACATCGTCATCGTCGGCGGTGGCGATAGCGCTCTCGACTGGACGCTCAATCTCGCGCCGGTTGCCAAGAGCTTGACGCTGATCCATCGCCGCGACGAGTTCCGCGCTGCGCCGCATTCGGTCGAGAAAATGCGCAAGCTCGTCGAGGAAGCGACCGTGCGTCTGATGATCGGCCAGGTGACGGGGCTAGAAGGGGCGAACGGGCAATTGACGGCGGTCGACGTCAAGACCGCGTCCGGCACGGAACGCATTGCCTGTTCGGCCATGCTTCCCTTCTTCGGGCTGACGATGAAGCTCGGGCCGGTTGCCAATTGGGGGCTCAATCTTCACGAGAACCTCGTTCCCGTCGACACAGAGCGTTTCGAGACGAGCGAACACGGCATCTTCGCTATCGGCGACATCAACACGTATCCGGGTAAGCTGAAGCTCATTCTGTCGGGCTTCCATGAGGGCGCGCTGATGGCGCAGGCCGCTCACAAGATCGTCTATCCGGACAAGAAGCTGCTGTTCCAGTACACGACGTCGTCATCGAGCCTGCAGAAGAAGCTCGGCGTAAAATAATACGCTATTTCTCGGCGGCGGCCGCGATTTTCGCGCCGTCGCGCATGAGCCGCCGCAGCGGTTTCGGCAGGTTTTTAAGCGCGGACTTGATGCGTGTGCGGAGAAATCCAAGGTAGACCCTTGCGTAGATTTCGCCCTTCAGCGTGAGCGGCATCACCCAATCGACGACGGAATCTGCCTTCTCGCACCAGTCGAATTTGTAATCGTCGCCGGGGGCGAGCATATCGCAGGCTTCGAGGCGGTCAGCGTATCCGTCCTTCAGACTTTGCTCCAAGAGCAAAACGCCGGCGCCCGACTTTTCGTACTCGAGATTGAAGGCGATCAAATGCATCGCGATGCGTGCTTTGCAGGCGAAGGATACTTCGAGTGCCGCGATCTCGCCGTTCGATTTCAAAGCCGAGACGATGCAGCCAGCCGGCTTCGTTTTGCCCTCGGCCAGATCGGCGAACAGATCGGTCATGCGCCGATCGGCGATTGCGTTCGACAGCAGGCCGCGAGATTTGAGCCATTCGGATTTGAGCGCGAGCGCCTCGACCGCAAGTTGACGGGCTTCTTCGCCGCCATGGAGGCGAAGAAATTGCATCGGGCCTTTTTCTTCGAGCCTGCGTAAGAGGCGGCGGCGGTTCTTTCGAGTCTTGCTCGAATAGCGTTGTTCGAAGGCGGGGAAATTCTCAGCCGACGTCAGATCCATATAGGGCGCGACGAGCCGTTCGGCGGCCGTGGCGCCGAGGTCATTCATCAGTCGAGTGATGTTCGCGTCTTCGCGGACGCGGCGCAGGCGGAGGATGTCGGCAGCCGATTGCGTGCGCAGTAAATCGAACGCGGCGCGCAGGATCGCATCTTTATCCGGAACATTCTCGATGAGGGCGTCGCCGTATTGGCCGGCAGATCCGCCCATCCAGAAGACTTGCGTAATACCCCGCACGCGCTCGGCGACGAGGGGGAACACCATGATGAGGCGATCATCGCGGCGCGCCGTGATGAGCAGCAGTTTCAGTGTGCTCGGCCGGCCGTCGCGCTCGTGCAGATAATGATTGGCCCAGTGCCAGCAGAAATTGAAGGTTTGAAATACGTTCGTTGGTTTGCCGGCTCTCGCGAAAAGATCATTCCATTCTGTTTCGAGAGCATCGAACGCTGCGCGATCAGTGATGAGATCAAATTCGCAATACGTCGGATGCACGGCCGCGACGGCGCGGGATTTCTCTATGGCTGGCCGCTCGAAAGACGTCAGCGTGCGGGCGGCAGTGGTCATCATTGGCCAGCGCAATCTCGGTGGCGGGGCATGCCCGCTGTTTCAGGATTTCCTTCTGATGCTGTAGCGGGCAAACGTTAGATGAGCGTTAGCGGCGCACAATTCTGACCAATGTCCTTACGCGTGTGCGATTTCGAGAAATGCCAGGACAGTCAATAAAATAGCGCTTGCAGCGATGAGGACTTTGCCGCGCTGTGTGGGGGCGGCGGTTCCCATCACGAGCGCTGCGACCAATACAGCTGCAGATAAAAGATTGATCGGAACGAGCGCCGCCGGGCCAATCGATCCCCGGCTCGCCGGATACTCAAGCCCGATCCAGATGCTGGCCGCGATAGCGAGCGAAAGCGCGCCCACGAGGCGAGGCCATAGTCCGGTCGGAGGTCGTGCAAGTCCCGCAATTGCGAGCGCCGCGAGCGGAACGATCAAAAGCCCGAGACCGGCGATGCCTTTGATGATGATTTCGGCCCAGAGAATTTGCTGCACGCGAACATCCGGCTAGCTCGATTTTCGAGGCCCGAGAGCCGTCCGTCTCAATTCTGGAAGACTTCCTTCATGCGGGCGCCGCCCTCTTCAGAACTGTTCGATCCGCCGCCGCCCCAGCCACTGAGAAGTCCGCCGCCGTCTTCGGTTGGTTCCGGAGGCGAGGGCGTGTAGTCGCCATTGAGATGGCGGGTCAGTGCGAGCTTGATCCTCGCGACTTTCAGTTCCGAGCAATAATCAGCGCCCTTTTCTTTCAGCGCTTTGGAGACACCGTTGAATGCCGTGTCATAAACCTGCGAAAGCTTCGCGCCATCCGCAGGATTGGCGGCGGTCTCGGCCGACAAGAACTGGTTTTTAAGTTTCGCCGGATCGAAATTGTAACCGCATTTAATAGCGCGTGCGGATGTCGCTGCGACGTCCATCGCGCGCGCGAGCGGATCGTTCGCATTGGCGTTTTCTGTAGCCGCTTTCGAACCGCCGCCCAAAAGGGAACCGGTCGAGAGGCTCGGCAGCGACGCGCCGCAGCCGCCAAGGGCTGCTGTCGAGACAGCTACCAGAAAAATTCTGACGTGTTTCATTGGGATGTTTCCCCCCACCCCGGATTTCTAAGCTATTGTCCCCAGGCCAAGCCGAAGGTCAATCATTAGAATCGAGTTAGCCACATTCGGAGCCTAAATGTTTGTGGCACAACTCGGTAGGCCTGATGGGATTTTACCCACCAAAGTACGTCCGAACGACGTTCTTAACGCATCAATGCACGCATTCCGGCATCGAGACCGTCGAGTGTCAGGGGAAACATTCGGCCGTCGAGGAGCTGACGAACGATGCCGATGGATGGCGTCCAGTCCCAATGCCGTTCGTCGACGGGATTCAACCAAATGGTGTGCTTGTAGATATCGGCGACTCGTTTCAGCCAGACGGCGCCGGGCTCCTCGTTCATATGTTCCACCGAGCCGCCGGGGACGGTGATTTCGTAAGGGCTCATCGAGGCATCGCCGATGAAGATGACCTTGTAGTCGGCGTGGTAGGTGTGGAGCACCTGCCATGTATCGATCTTGTTGGTGTAACGGCGAGCATTGTCTTTCCAGACACCTTCGTAGAGGCAATTGTGGAAGTAATAATATTCGAGATGCTTGAACTCGGCGCGCGCTGCGGAGAAGAGATCTTCGACTTCGCGGATGTGGTCGTCCATCGAACCGCCGATGTCGAAGAACATCAGAAGCTTTACGGTGTTGTGCCGCTCGGGGCGCAGGCGAACGTCGAGATAGCCCTTCTCGGCAGTGCCGCGGATCGTGCTGTCGAGATCGAGTTCGGAGGCAGCTCCGGAACGTGCGAATTGGCGTAGGCGGCGAAGCGCGACCTTGATGGTGCGCGTGCCGATTTCAGCCGTGCCGGCCAGATCCTTGAATTCCCGCTTGTCCCAAACCTTGATGGCGCGCCGATGCCGGCTCTCGTGCTGTCCAATGCGAATGCCAGCAGGGTTATATCCGTATGCGCCGTAGGGCGAGGTTCCGCCGGTGCCGATCCACTTGTTGCCGCCCTGGTGACGCTCTTTCTGTTCGGCAAGGCGCTTCTTCAGCTCCTCCATGATTTTGTCCCAGCCGCCGAGCTCCTCGATCTTCTTCTTGTCCTCTTCGGAGAGGTGCAGTGTGCTGATACGGCGGAGCCATTCTTCGGGAATTTCGGCTTCGATTGCTTCGGGCAGAAGGTCGATGCCCTTGAAGACGTGCGCGAAGATCTGGTCGAAGCGATCGAGGTTGCGCTCATCCTTCACCAGGGTTGCGCGGGCGAGATAGTAGAAGTCCTCGACTCGGCCGCCCGCGATTCCGGTGCCGACGGCCTCGAGCAGCGTGAGGTATTCCTTGAGCGTTACGGGCAGTTTGGCTGAGCGGAGCTCAGTGAAGAAAGTCTCGAACATGTGAGAAAAATAAGCGCTTTGGCGCGCCGGGACAATGCGCCAAGGGGGCCCACAACGCGAAGAAGCCGCCCAATTGGGCGGCTTCTCGTATTGGGGCATTTACGGCGGGAGATCAGTAGTTGATCAGAGCACCGAAGGATACGTACTGGAAGTCGTCGAACCGAATGTTGCTATTGTCATCATATTCGAGATGGCGATACTTGATCCACATCGACATTGCTGCAGCGTCGATCTCTTGGACAACACCGAGGCCCCATAATTTGGTGGTGTCCTTGTTCGCAGCACTGAAGTCCCCGAGAGCCGTGAAGCCATCGACACCCGACGCTGCGAAGATGCCTTCACCGTGTGCGTGCTCATACTCGCCGTAGAGGACGGTGTGGCCCAGCGGGTTCCAGCGTTGACGGATACCTCCCTTGAGATACCACACCTCAGACTGGCCTCTGCTGCCGGTCAAGTTGGTCGGATCGTCGTAGTCATCGTGGCCGTAGGCGCCGTAGATCCACAAGCCGGTCGGAACGTGCTCGGCGTACGCACCCGCCTGGAAGTACTGTTGGGTGTTGTTCAGAACTACGAAGCCGCTGGATGTGTTGCAGCACAACTCGTCAGTGCTTTCAGTATAGGACGCGACGGCTGCAACCTTGATGCTGTTCCATTCGCCCGCATAGCGAGTCGTGATGGCCCAGAGGTCATCCTCACCCCACGATGCCGATACCGAGAAGCCGCCGAATGTCGGCGAGTCGTAGCGAACGACGTTACGCGGGACGCCTGCGCAGTCGCCCAAGGCGCCACCCCAGCTCTGGCAATAATTGCCGCCCCAGACCGCGGGTGACAGACTGCCCGAACCCTTTTCACGGATGAAAAAGCTATTGTAGTCGAAGGCCACCCAGTTAGCCGGGATGAGCGTGCCCGAACCGTCAACGAGGATCGCCGCGTTATCGGCCGCGTCTGACTGTTTACCGACTGAAACCTTGCCCAGCTGATCGCTCTTCACGAACCAGAACGACTGCAGCGTGCTTACGCCATTGACTGTGGCGGGCTTGAGCAAAGCGTTTGGACCGTCGACGACGTTCTGGCTTGTCGTCAAGCTATCCGAGCCGACAGCTTCGAGATGCAGAACGTAACCGGCGTACCAACCCGGCAAGATCGTTGCCTGGCCTGTGAACTTCACATGGCTGGCGATCGTCGAACCGAGGTCTGTGACGTAGGCGTTCGATTCACGGCCGTCGTCCCACCACATGACCTGCTGGCCAACCCAGCCGGAAATTGTGAGCGAGACCTTGCGGTTGCCCTTCCGTGCCGTGGTTGCTTCCAGTTCTGCGATTCGCTCCTCGAGATCTGCGCAGCAGTTACCGCCAAGGTCCGCAGCAGAGGCGCTCGTGGCGAGTCCGCCAGCGAGGACGCCTGCAGCGACCAGAGCGCCTACCCGAAATTTCCTCATTTCACCCTTCTCCCGTCTTCAGCACTTCTAGTCCTGGACGCGGTACTTCGGCGTTCGCCGCAGTCGGCCACTGATGGAGGAGCCCGTTGCGGGACACCGGCAAGTGACATCGCCGCTTGACGGGGAGATTAGCGATTCGCGACTGCGCAACAATTCAGGTTTGCAATTTGCAGGTTTATTCTTGGCAGGTGCAAGAAAACCTCATTTAATTCAATTGTCCGAGCGCGGACGAAAATCCGATATTTTAAACAGTGCGTTGTCGAATTCGGCAATGATCGGATCGCAACATGTGTTTGTTGCGTCTACGCCACAGCGGCGAAATTGTGAAACACAAAAAAAGGCCGCCCAATTTGGGCGGCCTTCTTATTTTGGTTCAGGTACGGTCAGATCAGTAGTTGATCAGAGCGCCCATGCCAACGTACTGGAAGCTGTCCGTCGGGATCGAGCCTGCCTCGATATCGGTGAGATCTGAGTTGATATGGCGGTACTTAACCCAGATCGACATCGCAGCAGCGTCGATTTCCTGGACCACACCAAGACCCCACACTTTGACATTGGTCTTACCAGTGAAGGTTGGGTCAATGTGGTCGCCGTCGAGTACACCTGCGACCAACGAATTGTTCTCTGCTCGCTCGTACTCACCGTAAAGGATGGTGTGACCCAGCGGGTTCCAACGCTGACGGATACCACCCTTGACGTAGAACGTTTCGTTCGAAGGAGCGTTCGAGTTGTCCTGATTCAGGTGGCCGTATGCGCCATAGGCGAACAGACCAGTGGGGACGTGCTCAGCATACAAACCAACCTGCAGATATTGGCTGCCTGCGGGTTGCACCATGTTCACTGAGTTGAAGTTGGACTTCGAGCTTTCGCTATATGCAACAGCGCCGGCAACCTTGAAGTCTGCCCATTCGCCAGCATAGCGAGCGGCTATGTCCCAGAAGTCGTCTTCACCCCAAGATGCAGACACTGAGAAGCCACCGAACGTCGGCGAGTCGTAACGGACGCTGTTGGTCGGCAGGCCGTTGCAGTCACCCCAGACGCAGCCGCCGGCTGCACCCAATGTCACATCAGTCAAAGATCCGGTATCCGAGCGGCGGACAAAGAAGCTGTTGACGTCGTACGAGACCCAGTTAGCCGGAACCAGCGAGCCCGAACCGTCGACCAGGATGGCCGTGTTGTCCGAAGCCTGAGACTGCTTACCGACCGAGACCTTACCAAGCTGGTCGCTCTTGATGAACCAGAACGACTGCAGGGTGCCCACACCGTTGGACTTGCCTGTCAGAACTGACGGGCCGTCGGGCGTGAACTGGTTGGTCGTGAGGCTGTCCGAACCGACAGCTTCGAGATGCAGAACGTAACCTGCCGTCCAACCCGGAAGGATCGTTGCCTGGCCCGTGAACTTCACGTGGCTGGCGAGCGTCGAGCCGAGGTCGGTGACGTAGACGTTCGATTCACCGCCGTCATCCCACCACATGACCTGCTGACCGACCCAACCGGATACGGTGAGCGAGACCTTGCGGTTACCTTTGCGTGCCGTCGTAGCTTCTAATTCCGCGATCCGTTCCTCGAGGTCTGCGCAGCAGTTCCCCCCGAGATCAGCCGCAGATGCACTGCCAGCGGACAGGCCACCTGCAACCAGGCCTGCTGCTACCAGCGCACTCAGACGATATTTGTTCATGAATTTAGCTCCCGTCTGCTTCGACTTGAGGAATGACGGACGGAACAGACTGTTCAGCCCAACACTCTTCTTTACGTAGTGCTTATTGTTAACCGTCCTCAAACCCGTCTTCAGCGGTGTACGGGCTTCCCCCCGAATGACCGCTCAGGCCGTATCTATAAGCAGATCCGTTTCCGTCCGTGAACAGGATTAGACGTATGAGCGGTGGAATGGCGTGGGATTGTGACTGAAAGGCCACGAGCGCTGAAGTTGCCACACGATGGTCACTCCCCAACCGAATTTCAGACGAATTGATTTTGTTGAGCGGGCAAGCGGTTGCAATTTTAAATCGCTGCAACGTGTGCGCCGAGCACAAGCATTATTATAAAGACGATCCGATCTTCGGCGATTGATTAGTGGAGCACTTTGGGTACGCCTAGAGTATTCCGAAAAGAGATTTTGACTGTGTGGAGATTGCATCACCGAATCAGGGGTGATTCGGGCTAAATTCGGTGTCAAAAGTCTAGTTAGTGCATTAAAGATAAAAGGGAAATTCCGTTTCGGAAATAACTATTCTGGGCTGTGTATGGGCAGTTGAAAAAGTGGTGTCGACCTAATTATCCTCAACGTGAAAGTCACACGCTTCCGGGGTTCCCGTGGAAAATCTGCCACAATCATCCGCTAGCCATTTCGGGACCGGCCGCCGGGGGCGCTTGTGGACAGCGAGAGGGCGGTACGTACGCACCGCAGGGGTTGGCTGATATCGGAAATGACAGGTAATTTTGTTGATCGCCGCACATTGCTCGAAAGGGCAGTGGCGGGAAGTTTTGCTCTTGGGCTCGCTAAGTTGGCCCTGGCAGTCACAGAATCTCACGCCGAGGGAGAATCCACGCCAGCGCCGGCACAGGCACAGCCAAGTCCGCAAGGCATGGCGTTCGGTCAGACCACGTTGAAGGCCGAAGCGAAGAGGTTGGCAGACCAGCCGTTTTCGAAGCCGACCATGGATGCTCTACCGGCGCCCTTCAACAAGCTCTCGTACGATCAATATAGAGACATCCGGTTTCGTTCGGAGAAAGCGATCTGGAAGGGCGAGCATCTCGGCTTTCAGGTTCAGCCGTTCGCGATGGGGTGGCTGTATGATGTTCCGGTCGATCTCTGGATCGTCGAGAACGGAAAGGCGACTCGTCTCGTCGCCGACAGCAACTTGTTTTCCTTCGGTCCGCTCATCGGCCCGGGGCCAGATGCAGCGCCATTCGGATTTTCAGGATTTCGGATTCACGGGCCGATCAACCGTGCCGACGCCTTCGAAGAATATACGGTTTTCCAAGGTGCGAGCTATCTGCGGGCCGTTGGACGGGGAGAGAATTATGGCGCCTCCGCAAGAGGGTTAGCTCTCAACACCGCGCAACCGGGAGGCGAGGAGTTTCCATTCTTTCGGAGCTTTTGGATCGAAAGACCGAAACCGCTCGCAACCGAAATCGTCGTCCATGCGTTGCTCGACAGTCAATCTACGACCGGCGCTTACCGGTTTGCGATCGCACCCGGAGAGACGACGGTAATGGATGTCGAAGCGACTTTGTATCCGCGAGTGGCGCTCAGTCATGTCGGCATCGCTCCTTTGACGAGCATGTTTTTCCACGGACAAGCGAGCCAACGGCGGACCGAAGACTTCCGTCCCGCTGTCCACGACAGTGAGGGTCTGGCGCTGGTGAATGGCAGCGGCGAGCGTCTTTGGCGTCCTCTCAATAACCCTAAGACGCTACAACTCAGCGCTTTCATGGACAAAGATCCGCAAGGATTCGGGCTTTGGCAGCGCGATCGTTCGTTCCGCAACTACGAAGACCTCGAGAGCCGTTACGAACGGCGCCCGACGGTTTGGGTGGAACCTCAGGGTCCGTGGGGCGACGGTTCCGTGGAACTCATAGAGATTCCTATCGAGGATGAGATCCACGACAACATCGCGGTCTACTGGAAACCATCGAAGGGTCTCGCCGCCGGTGGCCCGCATGTCTTCAACTACAAACTCTATTGGGGTCCCGATGTGCCGACGTCGTGGTCGGGCGCCCGCGTCGTCAAGACGCGGGTTGGAGGCGGGAAAAAGCCAGGCAGCATCATCTTCGTCATCGATTTGACAGGACCTTTGGTCAAAGATGCGAAGGACTTGCCCGCTGTCGACCTATCGGCGAGCGCGGGTAAGGTTTCCAACGTTTCTGTCCAGCGGAACCTCGAAATCTCTGGTGTTCGAGTGACGTTTGAACTGGCGCCCGGCGACAGCCAACTCGTCGAGCTGCGTTGTGTGTTGAAGGCAGGCGATCAGGCGGTTTCGGAGACTTGGCTCTATCGATGGACGAAGCCGTAAACGAGAACTTCATTGGCGAGGTGCTTCCCGCATCGCCCTATTCCAGTCATCGTCGCGACGCCGGTCCGTGGCGGCACTTGCCGCATTCGGCGCCGCTCGACATGCCTGTCCAGGATTTCGCTAAGCCGGTTGAGGTTGTCGCCGAAATCAGGCGGCGGGGATATTGGGTGCCTCGTACGGCGATCTTCGCCGGCGCCGCGGTGCTGACGGCAGCTTTCGCCCAGGAACTCTTCAGCATCCTGTCGTTCGTCGTCATTACGCCAGTGCAGTTCCTCTTTCTTATTCTATCGACGATCGCATTCGGCTGGATTGCGATCGGCAGCTTGAGTGCCGCTCTCGGTTTTCTTCCGCTCTTCACGGGTGAGCGGCCCGACACCATCGAGCCGCCGCTCCCGACGTCGCCTTTGACGTCGCGCACCGCGCTGCTCTTTCCTGTCTATCATGAGGACCCGGCGCGTATTGCGGGCGCCGTCGAAGCGATGGTGCGTGAGCTCGAGCACCTCGGGCGGAATCAAAATTTCGATGTGTTCATCCTCTCCGATACGCGCGGAGAAGAGGACGGCGCAAAGGAAGCAGCTGTCTATCGCGCTCTCAGCGGGCAGCTCGATGATATCGCATCGGTCTATTACCGGCGGCGCATCAAAAACACCGGGCGGAAGTCCGGCAACATCGCAGACTGGGTCGAGCGGTTCGGCGCGGCGTACGAGTCGTTCATCATTCTCGACGGCGACAGCGTGATGTCGGGCGGCACGCTTGTTTCGCTGGCCGCCGCCATGGAAGCTGATCCCAAGGCCGGTCTCATCCAGACGGTGCCGCGCCTCGTCGGCGGCGAGACGCTGCTACAGCGCCTTCAGCAATTCGCCTCCAATACCTATGGTCCAGCGGTCGCCGCGGGTCTCGCATTCTGGCATCGCGACCAGGGCAACTATTGGGGCCACAACGCCATCATTCGTACGGCCGCGTTCGCCGAGGCTGCCGGGCTTCCCGAGCTTGCCGGCCGCAAGCCGTTCGGCGGCCATATCATGAGCCACGATTTCGTCGAGGCCGTGCTGCTTCAGCGCGCGGGTTACGGCGTGCATATGATGCCGTCGCTGGAGGGCTCCTACGAGGGGATGCCGCCCAACATCATCGACGTCGTCGTGCGGGACCGGCGCTGGGCGCAGGGCAATCTGCAACATCTGGCCATCGTCTCGCAGCCGGGTCTGACGCCGATGGGACGGCTGCACCTCGGCATGGGCGCTGCCTCCTACCTGATTTCGGGCGTATGGGCGATGTCGCTCGTCGTCGGCGTCGTGCTGGCGCTGCAGGGCCAGCAGATGATCCCGAGCTATTTCCGGGACGATAAGACTCTGTTCCCGATTTGGCCGACCATCGATCCAGGCGCCGCCTTGCGTCTCTTCCTGGCAACCATGATCGTCGTGCTGCTGCCGAAAGCGCTCGGTCTCTTGCTCGCGTGGCAGCAGGCGCGGAGAGAAGGGACTTTCTTCGGGGCGGTCCGAGTGACGATCGGCGTTTTGGTCGAGACGGTCTACTCGATGCTGATCGCGCCGATCTTCATGGTGACGCAGACGGTCGGCGCAGCTGAAATTCTGGCCGGTCGCGATTCGGGCTGGAACGCGCAGAAGCGTGGCGACGGCGCGCTGACTTTCGACGATGCGATGTGGTTCGCGCGCTGGCATACCGCGATCGGCGGCATCGTCGGCGCGATTGCCTGGACCGTATCGCCCGCATTGCTCGCCTGGATGTCACCGGTGATTCTGGGTCTCGTACTGGCGGGTCCCGTCAGCTGGCTGACATCGTTGAAGGCGGGAGCGTTCGAACGATGGGCGCTCGCGACGAATGAAGACCGGAAGCCGCCTGCGGTTCTCGTCGACGCCGGGCACCGGTCGCGCGATTGGGCGCGTAAGATCGCGACGCCGGGTGGCCTGACGCAGCAGCCGGATGCGGCCGCGGCATAGCCGGGCGCGTCTTCTTCTTCAGACTTGTTTCTCAGACTTGTCGGAGCCGCGCAGCGACCGCACGAGTTCATTGAAGATTTCGCGGACCCGCAGCGGTTCGGCGTCGAGGTAGGGAAGAGGACGGATCACCTCGACGGCGACGACGCCGAGACGGGAGGTCAAAGCGCCGTTGAACGCGCCTTCTCCAAGCCGCCGCGATAGCCTCCGCAAGACGTCCTGGCCGACAAACTGGCCGAGAAGATCGTCGGTCATCGCGATGCCGCCGGTTGCGATGATGTGGCCGACCACGAGCCGGGCGAGGCGAAGCGCGCCGAGGACTCCGGGCCTGCCGCCGTAGAGCCCCGCGATCGCGCGAAACATCCGCACGTTCTCTACAAGGACGAAGCCCATGGCGATCCACATGATCGGGGAGAGCGCGGTGACGGTCGCGACGCGTTTCGCCGATTTCAGGATGACACGCCGGCTTTCGGCATCGATGGGGCGGAGAAGTTCGCGGTCTGCCAGACGCAGCAACTCGCCCGGTTCGAGCACATCGCCAGTATGGTCCTTCACGCGCGCGAGGCCCCACGCCAGATCCGGGCGGCCGCGGTAGTGAGCGAGAAGTGCTGTGACGGCCTTCCGTTCGCCGGGGAGATTGGGTTGCGCGATGGTGTCCCGGACGAGCGCGCGGAGTTTCGCAAGCCGTCTAAGTCGCCTGAAACCGATGAGTTCGCGCAACACTATGCCGAGCAGCGCCAGGGCGATGATCGTCATCAAACCGAAAGCGACCCAGCCGACCCAGTCCTGGCGTTCGAGCGCGATCGAGACGAACCGCGTGAACCACACGCCTGCGGCTAACGACGCGAGGGCCGCCATCGCGGAAAAGAGAATGCTGCCGAAACGGAAGCCGCGGTTGATATCGCTCACCGTCAGGCGCCCTGCTGGAACGGAGGCGCGTCTCGAGGTGACCGCGCCGCCGCCCGCGATGTCGTCGTCGAGCTCCGGTTCGTCGGCGATGTCGTCGGGCGTAAAGACGCGAGGTTTTCTCGGCGGCGGCTGATCGTTCTCGAATGTCATGCGAGATAATCCGAAATCAGGAAGTCGAGCGCGCGGTCCAATCTGATATGCGGAAATGCGGCCGGCTTGCCATCGGAAAGCGTGTCGACGAGCTTCGGCGGGGCAAAGCGGACGAGTTCGAGGGACGCAGACTTGGCGTGTCGCGCCGCGTTGAGGGCAGCTGCCGGATCGGCCGGAAGGTCGCCGGGGAAAATTGCGGCTTCCTTGACGCCGTCGAAGGTGATGTTGCCGATCCGCTCGCCTTTGATCGGCGTGCCGCGAAGGCAGGGCAGAATTTCCCCGCCTTGTTTGGCCGTCGCCTCGCGCGTTGCACGCAGCGCCGAGAGGGCCAACGCGTGAACGCCGGCGCCTTCGGTTTGCGCGCGGGTGACGGCTTCGTCGACGATCGCTTTCAGGAGGGCTTCGAGGCGGTCGTGGCTTGAAGCGGGAAGATGATCGGCCTTCGTCGCTGCGAAGAGGACGCGATCGATCTTGCGCCCGAGAAACATCGAGAGCCACGAATTGGCGCCGGGCCGGAAGGCCTTCAGGATATCGGTCATGGCGTGTTCGAGATCGCCCACCGCTTCGGCGCCGCGATGAAGGGCAGTCAGGACGTCGATCAGCACGATCTGGCGGTCGAGGCGCGCGAAGTGATCGTTGAAGAACGGTTTGACGACGGACGACTTATAGCTTTCGAAGCGGCGCGTCATCATCGCCGCGAGAGATCCGCGCGGCAGGCGCTCGTCCGACGCGAGCGGCATCGGAAAGAATGTAAGCAGTGGAGAGCCTTCCAGTTCGCCAGGCAGCAGGAAGCGGCCGGGGGCGAGCGTCGATTGTGCGCCGCTGTCGCGCGTCGCGCGCAAGTAGGAGGTGAAGAGCTTGGCGCCCGTCATGGCGATCTGCTCGTCCTCCGCTGCGGCGGGGTCGGTGCCGGCGAGAAAGGCGAGAAAGGGTTTGGCGAATTCGGCGCGGGACGGCGCGTTGGCGAATTCCAGTGCTTCATTCGAAAACGCCCGGTAATCCTGGTCGAGGAGGGGCAAGTCGATCAGCCATTCGCCGGGATAATCGACAATGTCGACGTGAAGCTTCGAAAGGCCGATGGCCCGCTTCAGGGCGTAAGCCGAGCGATATTCGATGGTGACGCGCAATTCCGAAATGCGCTTCGTGCTCTCGGGCCATGATGGCGGAGTGGACAGCAGATCCGCGAGGTGGGCTTCGTAGTCGAAGCGGGGAACGCTATCGTCGGGCTGCGGCTCGAGGTAGGCGCGGACGATGCGGCGCTCGGCGTCGGGCGCAAAGAACGGCAGGCGTCCTCCCGCAACGAGATTGCGAACGAGAGCGGTGATGAAAACCGTCTTGCCGGCGCGCGACAGTCCGGTCACGCCCAGACGCACCGACGGCGTCAGGTAATCGGTGAAACGCGCCTGGGCGTCTTTCAGAAGTTCGGAATAGGAGATCTCTGCCAAGTGGTGCCGCGCATGAGCCAAAAGAAAAGGGAGCGGAAAGCCCCCTTTAAGTGGCGTAACTTGCGGGCGTCGACAAGGCGCTTCCGGAGGTGTGCACGGCGGCCTAGAGCGGCTAATCCGTGAAAGCCGCTCAATCTGCAGCGACTCAACCGTAGAAAACGACGGCGACGCCGGCCGCCAGAACAACGACGGCCATCAACATGATGGCGCTCGATCGAAGAAACTCAGCCACGGCCCACTCTCCCTTAGTCCGGTTCACAACTCGTGTTGGGACCTAGAATAGACTTAGGGATTGAATAGGCCGTGAAGCAGGAGTTCAGCCAACGTTCATTCGTCGCGCGATGATCTGACCGACGGTGGAGATAACGCCCGAGACTTAGGCGTCGTGGGCTTTCCGGACTTCGAAAATTTCCATGATGCGGCAGCCGCGATGCGGGCCGTCGACGACGAACGTCCATTTGCCCTCGGTGAAGGTGTCGCACATCTTAACGCCCTTCACGAGGATCCAGTGCCCTTCTTTGCCCTTATGGATGGCCAGAATGTAATACGCCCAGGCGTTCCGCGGCTTTTGCATCCAGGTCCAGAGCGTCGGGCGTTCCTTGCGGGCGCGATGCATGTGGCTTTCTTTGAGCTCCATGCGGTACCCGAAATAGGAAAGGGCAGCTTCGACCTCGTCGGCGTAGGTTCCTTTGACGACAGGCTTGCGGTGTGGCGGCAACTCGCGGCCTTCGCGAATGACGTCCTCGATCTTGGAGATGCCGAAGCCCGTAATCGCGGAAAGGACATATGGCCCGCAAAATGCGACTCGCCCGGTGTCGTTCTTTGCCGAATCGAGGCTCGACGCCGGCCAGGCGGATGAAAAGCGATCAGCCATAATGAAAATGCCCTATACAAGTAACGACGGGATGCTCGTTCGATACGGTTAAGCAAACGTTAACGATCCAGGAGCCCGGGCCTCATGGCAGAACGCGTGAACGTTTCTTTCTTTCAGGAATTGATGGCGGCGATTGCCGAGCAGGGACGTTCGCTGCTTCCCAAGGCGCTGTTCGGCGAGGCCGGCGGAGAATCGATCGAGGTTCTGTCGCGGGCGCTGATGTCGGGTCGAGGAGAGGCATCCGGTGTGGCGATCGCTCGCCAGCTGCTCAATCAGCTTAAGAAAGCAACGAGCGAAGAACGGCTCCAGTTCTTCCGGTTTCTAGCCGACGATCTACAACCCAATCCTGTGCAGGTGGCGGATGCCGCCAGAGCCTATCTCGATTCCCCGTCGGAAAAGACCCTCGCAAAGCTGCAGAAGGCTTCATATAGCCCGCGGCTCGAATTCTTCCGCCGTTTGAATCTGGCGGCTGGAGCGACCGCGGAAATCGTCGCGCTGCGCAGTGATCTCGTTCGCCACATCAAATCGGACGAAGCGCTCGCGGCCGTCGACGCCGACCTCGAGAGGCTTTTGACGTCGTGGTTCAACCGCGGCTTCCTCGTTCTTCGCCGCATCGACTGGCAGACGCCGGCGGCTATTCTCGAGAAGATCATTGAATACGAAGCGGTGCACGAGATCCGCGGCTGGGATGATTTGCGCCGCCGTCTCGATCCAAAGGATCGGCGCTGCTTTGCCTTTTTCCATCCGGCGCTCGTCGACGAACCGTTGATCTTCGTCGAGGTCGCATTGATGCGCGAGATGCCGGACGCCATTGCGACCGTGCTCGATGGACGCCGCTCGGAGGACGATGCGCCGCCGACGACCGCGGTCTTCTATTCGATTTCGAACTGCCAGGATGGCCTCAAAGGCATTTCGTTCGGCAACTTTCTCTTGAAACAGGTGGTCGAGGATCTCGCGCGGGATGTGGCGAGCCTCAAGACGTTCGTCACGCTTTCTCCGGTTCCAAGCTTCGCGCGCTGGGTTGACCGGGCCCTCGCGAGCGGAAGCGACGTGCCGATCTCGGCCGCCGATCGACAGGCCCTGTCGCGGTTGCGGGACCCGCGTTGGGTCGAGGAGGCGGCGAAGGATGCGCCGGGAACGGAAGAGCTCAAGTCGGCGCTGATGGGCCTTGCGGCTCATTATTTCCTCGTCGTTCGCTCGAGCGACGATCGGCCGGTCGATCAGGTCGCGCGCTTTCACCTTGGCAACGGCGCGCGGCTCGAGCGTTTGAACTGGCTGGCGGACCCGTCCGAGAAGGGGCTTCGCGAGGCGCATGGTCTGATGGTCAACTACCGGTACGATCTGGGCGAGATCGAGCGCAATCACGAGGCGTACGCTTATGACGGCTCCGTGGCGGCATCCCGCGCCGTTCGTTCCCAATTGAAACCGGTGGCCAAGCCGAAGGGGCTTTCGACGATGCCGGATCTTCTCGCGTTACCGGGTGCGGGGAAGGCAAAAAAAGGCCGTCCGGAGGAAACCAAGCCGTAGCGGATATCGTTTCGGATCGGCTCTACACGAACCTTGTAAAGGCCTCTCGCGCGTGCAGTATGCGGCATGGGATTGCGGCCGGCGCACCCGTTGAGGCTGTGCGCCTCGAGCCGCAATGCTTCGTCATTTTTTTGAGGCTGACATGCGCTACGATCAGGACGACCGGGAAAGCAGCAACGTAGAGGATCGACGCGGTCAAGGCGGCGGCGGGGGTTTTCAATTTCCCGGTGGCGGTATTCAAATCCCTCTCGGCGGCAAGGGTGGGTTCAGCCTCACGACGCTGCTGATCATCGGTGCCGTGATGCTGATGTTCGGCATCAACCCGCTCGACGTTTTGTTTGGCACCAACGGCCAGATCAGCATGCCGCAGATGCCGCATTCGGATCGGCCGTCTCGTTCGCCTTCCGACATTCCGGGGCTTCCCGGCTCGCCGCAGAAGCAGGCAGCGGGCGACGACTCAGAAGCGGTCTTCGTCAAACGCGTGCTCGCCGATACCGAGGATGTGTGGAATTCGGTCTTCAAGGGCTTCGGGCGGGATTATCCGGATCCGCCGCTTGTTCTTTATACGGGAATTACCCGCACCGCCTGCGGTGCAGGGCAAGCGGCAATGGGGCCGTTTTATTGCCCGCTCGATCAGAAGGTCTACATCGATCTCGCGTTCTATGACGAGCTGAAGCGGAAGTTCAACGTCAGCGGGGATTTTGCGCAAGCCTACGTGATTGCGCACGAGGTCGGCCATCACGTGCAAAAGCAGCTCGGGATTCTTGACCAGGTTCAAAAGCTCAAAGAGCGGGCCGACGACGAAGCGACAGCCAACCAGATTCAGGTTCGGACCGAGCTACAGGCAGATTGCCTCGCGGGCGTCTGGGCCAATCTCAACGATCAGATGAAGAAGCGCCTGCAACCGGGCGATGTCGAAGACGCGCTCAACGCGGCATCGCAGATCGGCGACGACATGATTCAAAAGAAGATGACGGGCCGTGTGGTGCCGGATGCGTTTACGCATGGATCGGCAGCACAACGCGTTCGCTGGTTCAAAGCAGGTTTGGAGTCCGGCAAGATGGATGCCTGCGACACGTTCAATACGTCCAGTCCGTGAGGGCTAGCGAGCGGCGGTCCCGCTAGACGAGTAATCCGACTGGCGTGTGCACGAATTAAATGAGCAGGAGGACGGGATTGACCCAATGCAATCCCGTCCGTCATCGAGCGGCTCTTATAGCGCGGCGCCCTTGAAGTCGCTGATCTTGCAGCTGACCGATTGGGCCGCGAGCTCCTTGCAAAGTTTCTTCGCATCGGCCTTCGATTTGATCGGGCCCGCAATCAGTCCGAAGCTCGGGTTTGCTGCGGTTCCGAGGTCGGCATAGCGCGGGCTCAGAGTTCCGAGCTGCTCGGCGTGTACCTGGGCAAGCGCGCTCCAGGTAATCCGCAGGCCGTCCACTGAGGAATCCGTGGCGATCTGAATTCCGACCGGTTTCGGCGCCGGCTTTACGACGGCTGGGCCGAAGCTGATCGCGTCACCCGCGTTTGCCGTCTGCGTGCCCTTCGAGATGCTGCCCGTCACGATCGGCGCGCCGACTGGCGGACCAACTTGCGGGCCGACCTGGGGAGCGGCGTTGATGACTTTTGTGGGCGGAGGTCCGTCGGGTGCAGCTTGCGCTTGTGACGCGCCCGAGGCGAAGTCCGGCACGTCGGGCGTCGGCGGCGGCAGCGGAGCGGCTGACGCCGTCTTCGCCGTTTCTTGGCCGCGAACCTTCTCGTCGAGCGCGGCGAGGTGCGCGCTCAGCTGATCCGTTTGCGTCTGATGAGCGACGGCGTTCGCCTTCACGCTGTCGACCTCGATCTGGAGTCTTTCCAGCGATGATTTGAGGCCTTCGACATCGGCCGACACCTTCATCATTTGCGTTTCGCCCAGCATGCGCTCCGCGACGCGGCCACCCGAAAAGTCGGGGAGGATGTGGGGAGCCAGAAACGCTATGCAGAGATAGCCGAGGCCGGCAGCCCCCAGGGTGAACCATATCGCTGCATATGGCGTGGCACCGGTGTTCCTGCGCATCGGCTTTTCGCTTGCAGTCTTGGTCATTGGTCTGTCGTCCTGATGCCTTAGGGGCCGGTCCGCGTGCCGGTCCGTTCGCCCCGAATCGTTTCCACCGTGTGGATGAGGTTGGGTCCGGTGGGCGATTGCCGCAATGCCAGCGAGTGCGTTCGGCGTTAGAACCTGTGGACGAATGCAGACTTGTCGCGAGCCAGCTATCCTTCGGGAACTCTTGGGCAAAGGGCTATCCGCAAAGATGCTTGAGGCGCCCTGTCGCGGGCGAGCAAATCGACACTTCGAGCAGTACTTGCTCCCGATGGATCGCTGGCGGTATGGCATGATGGGCAATCGGGGGAACGCACGGCGTCGGCGCTCGCCCTTCGGCTCACTGCAATGACAAAGCAAGGTTTTCCATGAGTGTCCGGCCCTGTCTCTTCGTCGTGTTAGCCGCGGGCAAGGGCACGCGCATGAAGTCGTCCCTGCCGAAGGTGCTTCACAAAATTGCCGGGCAGTCGATGCTCGCGCACGTCTTGACGACGGCATCGCGCATCGAGGGCGGCAAGATCGCTGTTGTCGTTGGACCGGGAATGGATGCCGTCGGGACGGAAGCGGTGCGAGTGGTTCCCGGGGCGCGGATGTTCGAGCAATCGGCCCAGCTCGGGACAGCGGATGCCGTGCTCGCCGCGAAGCCCGCTCTCGATGAGCAGGGAGCCGATAGCCAGGCTGGGGGCGACGTCGTCGTTCTTTTCGCCGATACGCCGCTCGTCCGGGGTGAGGTCATCGAGCGGCTCCGCGCTGCCCTCGATTCGGGTGCGAACATTGCCGTTCTCGGTTTCAGGCCAAAAGATCCAACGGGTTACGGACGGCTTTTGATCGATGATCGTGGTGGGCTAACGGGGATACGCGAGGAGCAGGATGCGACCGATGCCGAGCGGGACATCGGGCTCTGCAATTCGGGCGTCATGGCATTCCGGGTGCCGCGTCTCTCCGAACTTCTGTCGCGGATCGGCAGCGCCAATGCGAAGGGCGAGTACTATCTGACCGACGCTATCGAGATTGCGCGTCAACAGGGGCTCAAAGCGACAGTCGTCGAGTGTGACGAGAGCGATGTTCTGGGCGTCAACACGCGGGAACAGCTTGCCGTCGCTGAAGGCATTTGGCAGGCGCGCGCCCGTTCGGCGTTCATGCGCGACGGCGTCACGATGGTCGCGCCGGAGACTGTCTGGTTGAATTTCGACACGCGAATCGCGTCCGATGTCTCGATCGAGCCCAACGTGATCTTTGCTGCGGGCGTGACGGTGGAAGAGGGCGTTCAGATCCTTGGTTTTTGTCACATCGAAGGCGCGACGATCGGGAAGGGCGCGCGAATCGGACCGTTCGCCCGCTTCCGGCCCGGAGCGCGGATCGGGGCGAACGTCCACATCGGCAATTTCGTCGAGGTCAAGAATGTGACCCTTGGCGAGGGCGCGAAAGCCAACCACCTCTCCTATTTGGGTGATGGGAGCGTGGGGGCTGGTGCAAACATCGGCGCGGGCACGATCTTCTGCAATTATGATGGATACAACAAAGAGAAAACCGAGATCGGCGAAGGGGCCTTCATCGGTTCGAATACATCGCTCGTTGCGCCCCTGAAAATCGGCGCGGGCGCGTATATCGGTTCGGGGAGCGTCATCACCAAGGACGTCAGTCCGGGGGCTCTGGCGATCGAACGGAGCGCGCAAGAGGAAAGGCCGGGGTGGGCCGAGAAATTCCGGGCGGTGATGTCTCGTCGAAAAGCCGCTCAAAAAAGATGATTATTAACCACGTGCGGATTTTGCAGAAAGCGACAGGGCAAAGAGACAGCGTTCGTCTGAAACATTCTGTGACTTGAGATGATTGTTAACCGCCTCCATCGTTCGCTTTGGGGGAACCTTCTTTGGGGGAGCCGATCCAATGTGCGGGATCGTAGGAATTCTCGGAAAATCGTCGGTTTCGACCAATCTGGTCGACGCGCTCCGGAGGCTCGAATACCGGGGCTATGATTCGGCGGGCATAGCGACGGTCGAGGGCGGCGCGATCGATCGACGCCGTGCCGAGGGCAAGCTACGGAACTTGGAAAAGCGGTTGATCTCGGAGCCGCTCGCGGGCCGTACCGGCATCGGCCATACGCGCTGGGCGACGCACGGCCGTCCGACGGAGCGCAATGCGCATCCGCATATGACGGCGAAGGTCTCGGTCGTGCACAACGGCATCATCGAGAATTTCCGCGAACTCAGGGCGCGTCTCGAAGCCAAGGGGCACAAATTCGAGACCGATACGGACACCGAAGCCGTCGTCCACCTGATCACGGACGAAATGGATCAGGGAGCGGAGCCCGTCGCCGCGGTTCGCAATGCGCTGCATCATCTGGAGGGCGCTTTCGCGCTCGGCATTATTTTCGCGGGCCAGGACGATTTGATGATCGCGGCCCGCAAAGGTTCGCCTCTCGCCATCGGCCACGGCTCGGGCGAGATGTACCTCGGTTCCGACGCCATTGCGCTTGCGCCTTTCACGGACGCTATCACTTATCTTGAAGAGGGCGATTGGGCGGTTCTGCACCGCTCGGGCGCCGAGATCTTCAATCTGGACGGTGAGCGCGTGGAGCGCCCCATCGTCAAAGCAGTAGCGAGCGCTCTTTTGATCGATAAGGGCAACTATCGCCACTTCATGGCGAAGGAAATTCACGAGCAGCCGGAAGTCATTTCGCACACGCTCGCGAATTACCTCGATATGACGACCGCGCGCGTTCGTTTTCCGGATTTGGGCGTCGATCTCGCGAAAATCAGCCGTGTTACGATATCGGCATGCGGTACGGCTTATTATGCCGGGCTCGTCGCCAAATACTGGATCGAGCGTTACGCGCGTTTGCCGGTCGACATCGATGTCGCGTCGGAGATGCGTTATCGCGAAACGCCGTTGCCCGAGCACGGTCTCGCGGTGTTCGTCTCGCAGTCAGGGGAAACGGCCGATACGCTGGCGACCCTTCGTTATGCGAAGGACAACGGCCAACGTATTGCCTCCATCGTCAACGTTCGCACCTCGACGATTGCGCGTGAATCGCACGCGGCGTTGCCAACGCTGGCGGGGCCCGAAATAGGCGTGGCTTCGACGAAGGCTTTCACGTGCCAGCTTGCGGTTCTTGCCTGCTTGGCGATCGCAATCGCCCGGGCGCGTGACAAGATCACGGTCGAACAGGAAATGGCGCTGGTCAAATCGTTGATGGAGGTGCCACGGCACATCGCATCGATTTTGAAGAACGACGAGCCTTTCATCGCGGTTGCCCATGAGCTCGCCAAGGCCCGTGACGTTCTTTATCTCGGCCGCGGTTCGAGTTTCCCGATTGCCCTCGAGGGCGCGCTCAAGCTCAAAGAGATCTCGTATATACATGCCGAGGGCTATGCGGCCGGCGAGCTGAAGCACGGTCCGATCGCGCTGATCGACGAAACCGTACCGGTCGTCGTGGTCGCTCCCGAGGATGATCTCTTCGAGAAGACGGTGTCCAATTTGCAGGAAGTTGCGGCCCGCGGTGGCCAGGTGATCCTCATTTCGGACGCGGCGCCTGAAAAAGCTGGTTGTAAACTCGCTGCCCACATCCAAATGCCGAGCGTCGACACTTTTGTTGCGCCTATGATTTATGCTGTACCGACTCAGCTCATCGCCTACCAGACGGCGGTGCTGATGGGGACGGACGTCGATCAGCCTAGAAATCTGGCGAAGTCAGTCACGGTAGAATAGCTGGCACGGTAGAATAGCTGGCACGTTGGAATAACCGGCTAAAAAAGCCGGAAACGAGGGCGGGGGCCCACAATTTGCCTCGTTCAAATGGTTGCAATACCTTGGTTGCGCGATCTAGAACGTGACCATTGGGGAAGGTACGTACAATGACGCAGTTCCAGGTGTTGGCGCGCCCCATGGCGCTCGCTGCCATCGTGACGTGCGTATATGCCGGCGGCCTCGCAGGCTGGCCATCTGCGGGCGAAGCTGCCAAGGCAAAGCCCGCAAGCCAGGCGGCGCAGGGGCCGAAAGCTGGACAAAGCGCTGGCGGCGACGGTGATGCCGAACAGAAAGCCATTGCTATCGCGGCTGCGAAAAAGGCTTACGACGCCGGGCTGAAGGAATATGCCGCCGGCCGTCACCAAAATGCGATTGGTCAGCTGACGATTGCCGTCAAGGCGGGTGTGCTTTCGGCCTCGGAAATGGCGAAAGCCCTTTATACCCGCGGCCTTGCCTACAAACGAGATAACAAACCCGGCCTCGCTATTTCGGACCTCACAAGCGCGATCTGGTTGAAGAACGGGCTCAGCCCGAGCGACCAGAAATCGGCGATTGCGGAGCGCTCGGAAGCCTATCGAATGGCGGGCCTCGAAGACACGGGCAGTACGCCGGATCAGCGCGTCATCGCCGCCGCAAAACCGGCAGCCGGCGCTACAGGCGCCAAGGTCGTTGCAAATCCAGCGCCGGGGCCCAATGCCGGCTCGGCCGGGCTTTCAGCGGCGGCTATTGCCGAGGCGGCCGGCAGCCAGAGTGGCGCGAGTTCCGGAGATGGGACGTCGGCGACGATTACGCGACAGGATGCCAACAGCGAGGCCGCTCAGGATGCGGCGCGCGCTCGTGCTACCGCAGCGGGTGAGAGTTCGGGCGTTCAATCGATTGCTTCGCCGTCCGGATACGGCGGAGACGCTAGCCCGGTTGCGGCGCCGTCGGGCGGGTCGTCGTTCGGGCAGACGGTCAGCGCCATACCCGGCAACGTCACGGGCTTTTTCTCAAACATGTTCGGGGGCGGATCGTCATCCTCCGCCGCGCCGCCTGCGGGTAGTGAAACGGTGACGACAGCCTCCACATCGGGTGCTCCCGAAACATCGAGTTGGAGCAACGCGACCGTTGTTGCGCCGGGTGCTACCGCAAAGCCCACGAAAGTCGCGCTCGCCGCCGAGACAAAACCAAAGCCGGTTGCGGCCAACGGCAAGTATAAGATTCATATTGCGGCTCTCAGGTCGCGCGCTGACGCCGAGGCATTGGCGCAGAACCTCATCGCCCAGCATGGCTCCGATCTTTCCGATCACGTGCCGACCGTCGATGAGGCCGTCATCGGCAGCATGGGGACGTTTTATCGCGTCCGGATCGGGGGCTATGCTTCGCAGGAAGAGCCTCGCGGTCTCTGCAATAAACTTCGAAGCAGTGGTCTTGATTGTCTTGTCGTGACAAACTGAGGCTCGCCCGGTCTCCATCGGGCTACCAGCTCGAGTAGGAGAGAATGGCCCCACCGTCTGCTCACGACCCCGGCCCTCGCAGTTCTTTGGGCGCCGACGCGAAGACGGATGCACAGCTGACAGCTGGGCTCAAGCGCCTCGTCAGCGATGATGGCAAAACGGGATGGCGGCTCGGGTCGCGGATCCGAAACGCTTTTCTGACCGGTCTCGTCATCGTCGGCCCAGTCACGATCACGCTTTGGATCATGTGGGGCGTCATCCATTGGATCGACGCCTGGATCAAGCCGCTTCTGCCGACGACGTTCAATCCCGATACGTATCTGCCGTTTCCGTTGCCGGGGCTTGGTCTCGTCATCGCCATCGTCGGGCTGACGCTGATCGGCGCGCTCGCCGCCAACCTGCTCGGGCGGACGCTCGTCTCCTCGGGCGAACTCATGATGTCGCGTACGCCGATCGTTCGCAACGTCTACGGGGCACTGAAACAGATTTTCGAGAGCGTGATCTCGACGACGGGCCCGAACTCGAGTTTCCAAAAGGTCGGGATGATCGAATTCCCGTCGAAGGAAATCTGGAGCCTCGTATTCGTGACGGGCGAGACGACGGGCGAGATCAAGGACGCGAAGCCGGGCGGTGCGGAGGATCTTCTGACCGTATTCATGCCGACCGGTATCGTGCCTCCCACCGGGTTCATCTGCTTCGTGCCGCGGGCGAACGTGGTGTTCCTATCGATGACCGTCGAGGAAGCCGCGAAGATCGTTCTCTCGGGCGGCATCGTCATGCCGGACGTAGCTGAGAAGATGAAACGGCTCGCGGCGGCGGAGAAGAAGGCGTCGCGTTTCCGTTTGGGCGGCGACGAGCCCGCCGCGTAATCCCCGGAGCGAACGATAAATTGGATGTCTGTTGTTGACGGGGCTTGGCTGACATGACTGAACCCAAGCTTTTGCCGCACGCGTTCGTGCTCGCCGTACACGACCTCAAGGGTTCGACAGCCTATTTCATCGATGTGCTCGGCTTTGCGAAGGACTGGAACGACGGCGACAACTGGCAGGCGCTCGTGCGCGGCGGCGTGAGGGTGATGCTCGGCCGCTGTCCGAATACCCTCGCTCCGTCCGAACTTGGCGATCACAACTATTTCGGCTTCTTCTCGACGGACGATGTGGACGCCCTGCACGCGGAATTCAAAGCCCGCGGCGCGCGCATTCTCTCGGGTCCTGCCGACAAGCCGTGGGGCTGGCGGGAAATGGCCGTCGCGACGCCTGAAGGGCACCGGATGATGTTTGCGCAGGCGATCTAGGCGGCACGAAACAGGCGAACTGCTTCATCGCATTCGAAGAGATAGAGCAGTGTTCTGAGCGCCTGACCGCGGGCCGACACGAGGTTCGGATCTTTCTGAAGAATGAGTTCGGCGTCGTCATGCGCGGCTTCGAGCAGCGCTTCACGGCCGGGGACCTCTGCGATCCGGAAGCCCGGTGCACCGCTTTGTCGGGCGCCCAGGATTTCGCCGCCGCCGCGAAGTTCGAGATCTTTCTCGGCGATGCGAAATCCGTCCTCAGTCTCTTCCATCATCTTCAGCCGGGCTTCGGCGGTTTCACCGAGCGGCGCTTTGTAGAGCAGCATGCAGAACGATTCACGCGTGCCGCGGCCGACGCGGCCTCGCAGCTGATGAAGCTGGGCCAAACCGAAACGCTCGGCGTGCTCTATGACCATGATGTTGGCGTTCGGAACGTTGACGCCGACTTCGATGACGGTGGTTGCGACGAGAATTTTCAGATGGCCGGCGGCGAATGCCGACATCGTCTCGTCCTTCTCCTTGCCCGACAGTGCTCCGTGCAAAAGGCCGACGCTTTCGCCGAAGATCTGGCGGAGATATGCGAACCGTTCTTCGGCGGCGGCGAGATCGGAAATCTCCGACGTTTCGATCAGCGGGCACACCCAGTAGACCTGCGCACCTTCTTCGAGCTGAACGCGGACGCGATCGATCAGGCGTTCCAGCAATTCCAGCGGCACGGCTTTGGTGACCACGGGTTTGCGTCCGGCCGGTTTTTCGGTGAGCTTCGAGACGTCGAGATCGCCGTAGTGCGTCATCAGAAGCGTGCGCGGAATGGGTGTCGCGGTCATCACAAGGACGTTGGTGTCGCCATTCGATCCTTTCGCTTGCAGCGCCATGCGCTGGTGAACGCCGAAGCGGTGCTGCTCGTCGATCACGGCGACGGCGAGGTCCTTGAACTGCACATCGGATTGAAAGAGCGCGTGCGTTCCGACCAGGATATCGATCTCGCCTGTCGCGAGACGCGATATCACGGCGTCGCGGGCTTTGCCTTTTTCGCGCCCCGTGAGCAGGGCGATCCGGAGGCCTGCCGCGTCGGCAAGCGGCGCGATCGTCTCGATATGCTGGCGGGCGAGCACTTCCGTCGGAGCCATCAACGCGGCTTGTGCTCCGGCCTCAACGGCGACGGCCATCGTCATCAACGCGACCACGGTTTTGCCGGAGCCGACGTCGCCCTGGAGCAGACGCAGCATCCGGTGGGGCGCGGCAAGGTCTTCGGCAATTTCGGCGAGCGCGTTTGTTTGCGATCCGGTGAGCGAAAACGGGAGGGCGGCCGCGATCTTCTCGCGGATTTTCCCGTTGCCGGAGAGGCGCCGTCCGCGTTCCGTCTTCAGGTTTCGCCGTACGAGTGCGAACGCCAGCTGACCGGCGAGGAGTTCGTCATAGGCGAGGCGTTGCCAGAACATGGCGCCGTTCGAGACGTCTTGCGCATCGCCCGGCCGATGGACGCGCACGACCGCTTCGTTGAATTTCGGCCAGTAGCGCGCTTCGAGCCAGCTCTGCTCCTGCCATTCGGGAAGTTCCGGAACGCGTTCGACGGCCTGGCGTGCAGCTTTGAGCGCGATCTTTCCGGAGAGGCCTGCAGTCAACGGATAGACTGGCTCTAGCAACGGCATTTCGTGACGGGCTTCGGGCGAGACGATGTAATCGGGATGCGACATCTGAAGTTTATCGCCGTAGAGTTCGATGCGGCCTGAGACGTAGCGGATTTCGCCTTCGGGCAGCTGACGCTCAATGAATTTATGCTCGGCGTGGAAGAAGACGAGGTCGATGCGGCCCGTGTCGTCTTCGCAGGTGACCTTGTACGGGGCCTTGGTGTTGCCCCGCGGCGAGGGCTTGTGCTTCAGCACTCTCAGTTCGAGCGTGACGATGGTTCCGGGCACGGCGGCTGCGAGTTGGGGCTGGCTGCGCCGGTCGATTACGCCGGTCGGC
>NZ_JAIELN010000012.1 GCF_019753045.1 Hyphomicrobium sp. | reverse complement strand
GGGGGGTCGCAGGCGACGGCGACGGCGATCGCGTCGCTCGGGCGGGCGTCGATCTCGACCAGCTCGCCGTCGTGGCGGACGCGTAGGCGGGCGTAGTAGACGTGCTCGCGCAGCTCGGTGATCACCACGTCTTGCAGCGTGGCGCCGAGTCCCTCGACGACCGACACGAGCAGGTCGTGCGTCAGCGGCCGCGGCGTGGTCTGGCCGCGCACGTGGCGGTCGATGCTGCTGGCCTCGAAAAAGCCGATGACCATCGCAAAGGCGATCCAAACAGCTCCGTGTTGTGAGGGATTGGATAAGGCGTCGACCAGCTTCTTCAGGCCATACTGCGTCGACACGGAAAATGTAACGGCCGCGATGACCGACGCGAGTATCGCGATATGGCTCCAGCGATAGCTGCCAAGGATCGCAATGATAAAACGGTATGGGTGCTTTGCAAAAGCCGACAAGTCATTCGTCAAGATACGCTTCCCTCAAGACTCGGGCACTTCAGTTTGGCGGGGCTTGAACTCCGGCCTCGGTTCGCAATGTCCGCGGAAGACGCGGTCGAGCACCAATTTTAAAAGCGACGTTTTTTATTCAACTCTGCAGATGCGGCTATCGAACGTCGCCGGGGCTGCGACTGGTTAACCCAGGCTGTGCCTGAAGGTCATTACGAACATGCTCATCCGAAAACGTACTCCGGGTTCTCGTCCGGAACTGTGATTTGGCTCCTAAGTTCCTATGTGAAGATGGGGCGAATAGGATTGAAGATGATGACGAAATTTTTAATCGCGCTCTCATCCGGCTTGATCATTGGCATGTCGTCAGCTGCATTCGCGCAGAGCACGACAGCGCCCGTTGGCGCAACGGGGGCGACCAGCACGACGAGCAGCCCGCTGACGCCGACGATTGCCAATCCGGTGCTCACGAACAACGCCACGACTTCGCAATCGAGTTCGCAGCTACCATCGTTTCTTGTGCAATCCCCGCCCGAGACGATCAGAATAGATCCGTCTGCTCCGAGTTCACTGAGTCTGGTGATCGGCCCCACCAATTCAAACACCGCCATTCTCAATGGCGACGTGATAACGTCGTCGACGCCGCCCGCAACGGGGCTCGCACTCAACGCTTTTGTGACTCAATCCGGACTATCGGCTCCGCCCGCTCCATCGGCGATTTCTCCGAGCTTCTACCCATCGCCACTTGCTGTGCCGGCCTCTACCGCGGCGTTCCTATCGCAATTCCAGGGCGGTTTGACGGGTATCGGGGTAACCACCGGCAGCACCTTGCCGCCAGCCGCCGGGCCAACAAGCGGGACGTCTAGCACCCCTGGCGCGACGTCCACCCGAAGCTCTATTGGAACCGGGAGATCGTCGAGCCGTTAGGCAGATATTGCATCGGCGGCGTCATCACCGGGTGAAGCCTGCGTTCGTTCGCCGCAAGAAATAGGTTTGAACGCTGTGTTCGGGAACAACCGACCTCAGGCGTAGTTCATGATCGGCGAGGGGGCAAGGCCTCCCACTTTCGAGGAAAATCGACCGCGATATTTTCCGCGGGTATTCTGCATTCACAGAGGTATCGGTGCATGAAGATAGGCGAATTCACGCGGCGCGCACGTGCGTCCCGGTTGGACAGGAAGGCAAAATATGAGGCAGCCTTCGAGCGGGCTCGCCGCGATTTAAATTTGTCCGAAGGTACGGCGCTGTGGTCGCGTCCGGCGACTCATCATACGTTTATAAGAAGCAGTTCTGATGGAGCCGATGGCACAACGAACGGGAAGCGCTGATCTTCCGCTGCATGGCGGTCACGTGCCCGCGTGGCTCTCGGCCCGGATGGCTTCGCTTGGCGCCGTGATCTGCGAAGCGATCGTACAGGAATATGGGCGAGACGAATTACTGAGCCGTCTCGCCCATCCCTTTTGGTTCCAGTCGTTCGGCGCCGTCATGGGCATGGACTGGCATTCATCTGGCGTGACGACGACAGTCATCGGCGCATTGAAACGCGGACTGGAACCCGCGAAGGACGAACTGGGCATCTACGTTTGTGGCGGCCGGGGCAAGCATTCGCGGCGCACGCCCGAGGAATTGAGCGCAATCGGTGAGCGCGTCGGCATCGATGCCGACGAACTGAGCAAAGCAAGCCGCCTCGTCGCCAAGGTCGACAGCGCGGCCGTTCAGGATGGCTTCGATCTTTATCTCCACGGCTTCTTCGTGACCCGCGAAGGCAACTGGACTGTCGTCCAGCAAGGCATGAACACGGATAAGGGACAGGCCCGCCGTTACCATTGGTTTTCCAAATCGCGATCGAACTTCATCGATGAACCCCATGCCGCAATAGATGGACCGGCGCAGGGTGAAATCGTCAACCTAACCGATCGTCGGGCGAACGCGTCGCGATCAGCACAACTCGACCTGCTGTCGACATTGGGGCCAGATAAAATAGTCGCCGAGCTGTTAGATGAACTGTTGGAGCAGTCGACGCCCGAACCATCCGAGCAGCTGTCGCTGCCCCATCTCGAGATGCCCGCTCACCACGACGTGCGATCGAGTGACGTCTTCATCCGCCGCCTGCACGGAACGCTCGCCGCCGCTGCCGAGCAAGGACCTAAAGATTTTCCTGACCTGCTCCTGATACCGGGAGTAGGCGCAAGAACCGTTCAATCGCTTGCGATGGTCGCCGAAGTGGTGCACGGCGCGCCGTATCGATTTCAGGATCCCGCACGCTTTTCACTCGCGCACGGCGGCAAGGACAGCCATCCCTACCCCGTTGCGACAAGCGTCTACGATGAAACGATTAAAGTCCTGAAGTCTGCGGTTCAAAAAGCCAAGCTTGGGAATAGCGAAACGCTCGCCGCGCTGAAGAGGCTCGATGATCAGGCGAGAATGCTGGAACGGACAGCCAACGGTCCATTGTTCGAAACACATATCGCCCGCGAACGAGCAGCCTCGCCGTCTCTCGGCGGCCGCTCTGTTTTCGGTTGGGAGGGTGTGACGGCGCCGATGACCAAGGCCGGCGGAGCGCGCTAGCTTTTTGGCCGGACTTCAAGACTCGCGATGAGGATCTTCAATCCCGGCTCCCGGACCTTTTTGACCGCATCCCCTTGCGAAAACCACACGCGCGTCCGCTGGTCCTGCTCGCGCCACCGCTTCATCTCTTTCTTCACCCATAAGACGTAGCAGGTGACGGTGAGGACGCGAATGTTTTCGCCCGTTTTCTTCCGGTAGCGATAGCTGCCGACTGGGACGCGGGAGATCTTGCCCGTTACGCCAGCCTCCTGTTTGGCCTCGCGCGCAGCCGCGGCGGGATCGCTCAGCCGCTTCGATGGCCAACCTTTCGGAATGACCCACCGTCCCGTTTCTCTGGAAGATATGAGAAGGATCTCGAAACCGCCGCGCGACTTGCGGACGGGAAGAGCTCCAACCTGCAGAATTGTCATAAATTGTCTTCCATTCCAGCAGATAGGCGACGGCGCCCTTATCACCGATTTGACGGAACGGGGCTTTGTTCAACGCGTCTCTGGAACCTTCCTCTCACGGGCCCTGTTATTTTTCCAGAGTATCGATAGAGGAACCCCCCTAATGGCTCTCTATACCGATCCACAAACGGGTCAGCGCCGGGAAGTGGATGATCTTTCGCGCCCCAGGGCGAGTTCTTCGCTTGGGATCGTCGCACTCTTGATCGTGCTGGCGCTCATAAGCTGGTATTTCTTCGGCCGCGTCAGTCCGACCGTCAACACGACGAACACTGGCGCGTCTACTGTCACCGCGCCCGTTACGTCGCCTCCAACCCCGAATGCGAGCCCGGCACGCCCGGCTCCGTCGCCGAACCCAGGCCCCTAAGAGCGAAAGCCCGGATACGACTACGCGGCGGCCCGATGACGATCCGGGTATTGTGGAAGTTCGGGCTATTTCGATTTGGATCGTTCGGATTTTGCTTTTTCTGACAGCTTTTCGACGAGATCTTTATCGATAAGGGGCGGTCTGCGATCGATGGGCCGCACCGGTTCGTCCTCCTTGCGATCGACTGCAATCGGATCGCTACCGGGGAAGGTTTCCTTCAAAGCTTCATTCAGCTCTTTGTCCACTTGAGCCTTCGGCTTCTCGTTACTCATTGAGGTTCTCCAAGCGCCCACCACCCAGCCGACGCGTGGCAGATTGGGCTCCATGTGACTGAACGTTTTAACGAAAGCAGCAGTTCCGATACGGCGAACGGCCGATTAAGAATAGAAATTCGAGCGCGAGCTAAGAAAAACCTATAAACACAGCACTGAATTTAACGGTCGGAGACCGAAATGAACAGGCTGCTGCAGAACCAAGGCTTCAGGATTCACTTGACGGCCTATGTGATCGTCAATGTGATCCTCATAATCATAAATCTCATGAACCCACAAACGATCTGGTTCTACTGGGTGCTCCTCGGCTGGGGCATCGGTCTTTTGGCGCACGGCTATTCGGTATGGCGGGCGCCGTCTCGCCCTGTAAGGCCCGTGCCGCCCATACGTCGTTGACACATACGAGGCGAGATCCAACGATCGTAGTGAGAGAGATCATCTCGCATGCGTGCGTGGATAGAGATCCGTGCGCGGAGTTGTTGCGCCCGGTTATGGATTGATAGACCGGCGGTTGGCCCGGATATCCTTTCTAAGCGCAATCGCCATCATCGCCGGATTTCATCCCCGAGGATGACCCAGGCGCATTCTTCATTTCGGTTCAGTCGCCGGGTGGCGCATCCGTCAATCGCACGACCGGCGTCGTCGAGCAGGTCGGGCTAGCTGAGCCAAGGGGCTAGTAGGGGGAAGCCATGACGGCGAAATCGCGCAGATTTGCCGGTGACGACGGTGTGGTAATCCCACGGCGGCCGGGCTAGAAGCGCCCTATGAATTCCTCTTCCTCAAAAATCGCAGGGGTCGTCGCTTCGGCCCCGTACAATGTGAGCTCTGAAGGATCGGCCAGACCTACGCCGACCCTCGCCGAAGGCTTCGTGCTGCTCGACAACAGCACAAGCCTGGACGCCGTATCGAAGCTCTTCGAGAAGCCGGTCGAAATCATTCGTGCCGACGCGCCAGAAGACGTCGAAGCGGCGCTGGCGGCCCTTCAGGCCGGCATTGCCCGAGGCCTGCACGCGGCCGGGTTTTTCTCTTATGAGCTTGGATACCTGCTTGAACCGAGGTTGACGCATCTTTTGCCGGCCCGGCGCAAGGTGCCCCTCCTTTGGTTCGGCCTATACACCGCGCCCCGAGAAATGACGGGCGCCGAGGTCCAGGGATGGCTGACGCAAGAGGCAATCGGCAATCCGACGCTGGGCGAGCTGGCTCATAGCTGGGATAGCGTCTCGTATTTGAAGCGCTTCGATGAAGTTCAAAAGAATATCCGAAGTGGCGACATCTACCAGCTCAACCTCACGTTCAAAGCGAAGTTCAATCTCGAAGGCTCGCCGCTCGCCCTCTACCGCGACCTGCGCCTGAAACAGCGCGTCGCTTATGCGGGCCTCGTCGATACGGGCGACGTCACGATCCTCTCCGCGTCGCCGGAGCTCTTCATCGATCTCCATGATCGCGTCATCGAAACTCGGCCGATGAAGGGAACCGCGCCGCGTGCCGGCACGCCTGAAGGCGAGGCGGAAGTGCGACAGGGACTTTCGACCGACGTCAAAAACCGCGCCGAAAATTTGATGATCGTCGATTTGATGCGCAACGACTTGGGCCGCATCGCCGACCTCGGCTCCGTAAGCGTGACGGATCTCTTCACAATCGAGACATTCAAGACCCTTCATCAGATGACATCGGGCGTTCGCGCACATCTGAAGGACGGCGTCGGCATTACCGACATTCTGAAGGCTATCTTTCCGCCGGGTTCCATCACCGGCGCTCCGAAGATCAGGGCGATGGAGCTGATCCGCGAACTCGAAACCGAAGCTCGCGGCGTCTATTGCGGCGCCATTGGAAATTTCTCGCCGGACGGTTCGGCGCAATTCAACGTCGCGATCCGGACCGCTGTGATCGATCGTAAGGGCGCTGGTGAAATGGGCATCGGCTCGGGCGTCGTCGCCGATTCCGATGGCCCGAAAGAATATGCCGAGTGCCTGCTCAAGATGAAGTTTCTGACTGACCCCGTTCGCCGCTTCGAGCTGATCGAAACGATGGTCTACGTGCCGGGCGACGGCGTGTGGCTAAGGGGCTATCACCTCGCACGGCTGGCCGCATCGGCGGCTTATTTCGGATTTGCCTATGACGCGACGAAAGTGCGCGACGCAATCGATGCGGCGATCGCTGAACAGCCCGATAACCGGCTGCGCGTAAGGCTCCTTCTCGATGAGGATGGGGCAGTGTCGGCAACCGCAACTCCGCAGCCGGAAACCGCCGCCGACGCCGTCATGCGCTACGTCATCTCCGACACGCGCTTGAATAGTGGCGACTTGTTTCTCTACCACAAGACAACGCGTCGAGAGCTTTATGACCGGGAATGGAAACACTATTCCGATACACTCGGCGCCGACGAAGTGATCTACCTCAACGAGAACGGCGAACTCACGGAAGGAAGCCGCACCACGATCTTCATCGAAAGGGATGGCAAGCTCGTAACGCCACGGCTCGCCGCAGGCCTTTTGCCCGGAACGCTTCGGGCTGCGCTTATCGATGAGGGGAGGGCTGTCGAGGCCCCGCTGAGGATTGAGGATATCAACTCGGCACGCGCGATCTACCTCGGAAACTCGGTGCGCGGCCTTGTTCGCGCCGAGCCTCTTGTGCCTCCCCTATCGGGCGACCACAGGCACCAGGACTGATCCTTTGTCGGCTCCGTTATCGACGGGCCATTGCGAGACGGGGCTGACCGTCTTCAACGAAGTCTTCGTCTCGTGATGAGAAGCAACGGCGATCGCCGCGAGAGCCGCAAGCGTCAATGCAACAGCAGCCAAGATGGCTTTCGATGAAAGCCGCGCGCGCCGTGCAAAGACTTGAGGAATCTCTTTCGTCATGCCTTGACCGATACTCAGCAGCATGACGTCGCTCTAGTCCGCCGGATGCCGCGCGACACCTGCGCACATCGTGAACGGACGGTCTCATAAAGAAGAAAAATTGCTACAAACCCTCAGTGAACGGCGATTGGATTCGGCGTGCGCTTACATCCCTCGGACCATGCAACCGAGCATAAGGATCGCGTACGACATGAGCATCGCCCAGGATTCGTTTCCGGTGAGCCAAGGGATCTCTGCACCGAAGAATTTCGACATCAAAACGATCACCGTCAGGATCACTGAAAGCATAAAAGTTACAATACCCGGCGCCTTCAATCCCATGTCGTGCACTCCCTCCTCGGCTCTAAATCGAACGCGCATGTGTCTGCTCCCCTTGGTCTCATGGGTTCACAATCGCGAATCTTTATAGCAGGCGTCGCACCGCCTTGAGACCGGCCGCCGGCGATTGCATGTGGAAAGCTTCGAGCGGTGCCGATTTGCCTAGGTGCGGCCAGCCGATGCACCACCCGGCATCCGCCTCGGACGGAACAGCCGGGCGAACCAGGCGAGCAGGATCAGGCCGGCGATGCCGGCGCCCGCCACAGCTTGCGGATGCTTATCCCAGAGCAAAAGCGGCTCGACACGGCCATCCCAGACGAGCTTCAGATCATCCCCCAGCACCTTGGTGGAATAGCCCGACGACGACGCGAGCATCATGTCGGCCGCGGCGCCCTGATCGCTGCTTGCTAAAATGCGTTCGCGAACATGACGCGAGGCGAGGATTTGCATTTTGGCGGGGTCAGCCGAGACGGCCCGCAAAACCTTCTCCCGCGGGCCTGGCTTCAATCCTGAGAGGTAACCCGCCAGCGCCCGAAGCTCGTCTTCCGAAAGTGACCTGAGCAGGCTGTCCAGATCGCTCGAGTTGAGCGTGAACAGCATCTCTCGCGCCTCCGGAGGCACACTCGCGATCCTGATAATCGCTATCCGGTCGTTGAGGGCGAGTATGCGGTCGAGCGAAGCCCGGGTGAGGTCTTTCGGCGACATTCGCTTATGCAACTCGTATTCGGTTACGCTCCCAAGGCGATCGCCCGCGAGCGCCGTCCAGTCGAGGCCGGCCCCGACCGATTTCAAGTCGCGCGCGATATCGAGGCCCTTGTCGGGCATCAGGTGTACGGCGTTGTTGAGCGAACCGTCCTGAAGGCGCTGCAGGATCGACGGCTCGCCTTCCGAAGCGACGAGGATCGAAACCACTTCATCGAGCCGCGGCAAGGCGTCGGGCTTCACGCCGTCGAGGAATTTCCGGAATTCACCATTCTCGTCCGCGATCCGGAGCACGAGCGCGTGCGCCCGCCGGAACGTCTGCCAAACGTCGATGACGTTTTCGGCTGCCGCGTTCGCGATCGCCGCCACGTGTTCGTTCATCTGCTCTTTGAGAGTATTGGCGAGTTCTTCGCGCACCTTGTCTTTCGTCGCCGGAGCTTTCATTTCGGTCGCGATGATCGGCAACACGCCGTTGCGGAAGTCCCAGAGGTCTTTCGCGATCAGGACCAGGCCGACGCCGCCCGCCACGACCGACACGAGCCGCGAAAGAACGCTGCCGACGATGCGCTGCCCAACGCGCTGGGCGAGATTTGCGAGCTGCCGGCGTACGATCAGGATCGTCGCTCCAGCAAGTCCGCCACTCGTCTCCTTCAGCACCGAACCTGCCCCGACGCCGCCCGATCCTTTGTTCGGATCGACCACGACACCTTTGCTGGCGTCGCTGGCAAGAGCGTCGGCGACGGCACTCCCGTAGCGCGGACCGACAAAGGCTTTGAGGCAATCGAGCAGCGGGCCGGTTGCGTCCGAGCTGGCGAATTCGATGGACTTGCCGACTTCCGCGGCGACACCGGACGCCAAATCCTCGATGCCGGCCTTGACGGCATCCGAACGGTACACGCGCTCGGCGACCATCGTGGCGAGCTGCTGGGACTTTTCACTATTGGCGAGGGACTGGAGCCGGTCGGACCAGCTCGTCTCGTTCGTTATCTCCGCCACCGCGATATCGACGCGGCTGTCGATGATCTGGTCGAGGTTCCTCTGCCGCCATTGATCCGCGACCAACGCATTGTAGTCGATGGATTTTGTGCCGTTCGAGATGGCGTCTGTCGCAATGGCGATGACGGCGGCCTTTAAAGCCCCGTCGTCCTTGGCCTGACAGGCTTCATAGTCCGCACGGCTGATCGGGTCTGCAACGGCGGTCGGCAGAGGCAGCTGACACAACACCAAAGCCGTGGCTGTCAGCAGCGAAACGGGCAGGCGCAAGGAAACAGTCACTTCAACTCAGTCCCCGGCAGATCCTACCGGTGGGCTTCCGCGGGACGCGGCCGGTAACGCCAGTTTAAGTATAAAGCATCGTTTCCACGGGAACAGTGTCTAGAAGCTTTGGGTTGGTCGATAATCGTGCCGCGCGGACCCTATTTCATATTTTCGCGCCAATGACGCGATCTAGGACGGGCCTCTGACCCGAGGAAGTGACCCGAGGAAGTGAAATGAATCATAGTCTCTGTCAAAAAGGCGCGTTTGCATGCTGCAATGCAGCAACGGCTGGCGGCAAACGGCGGCGCGGCATGAAGTCCACCTTAACCAATCGTCAGTAACCTGACGCCAAAACCTATGGTGTTTTCAGCAACTTCGTAATACCTTCACAAACCAAATCTCAACTGCGGGTATATGCAAAAAAGCTCAAATCTGCGGCGACGCGACAAAGTTGCGTTGGCATCTGAAGCTGCTGCGTCGTAATTAGCGTTCCACAGGGTAATAACGAGTTCAACGTAGGTAATGAAAAACCAAGAAAAATTTCAGCCTCCTCGCGGAAGCGTTTACATTCCCGGTGGGAAGTCGGGGGTTTTGTTGATCCATTCTCTCGGCGGTTCGCCGCTTGAGATGAAGGCCGTTGCGCATGCGCTCTCCCGCAAGGGAATGACAGTTTATTGTCCGGTCGTTCCTGGACTGACGTTTGGTACCGACGTCTCCGGCCTTTCGACGTGGCAGGACTGGTATAGGTCGGTCTCGGACGCGTTCGATCATTTGCGCAGCGTATGTGACAACGTCATTATCGGCGGCGCTTCGGCTGGTTCTATCTTGGCTCTGCGGCTTGCAGCCTACCGTCAAGACCAAGCCTGCGGCGTGATGCTTTATGCGCCGACGCTTGCTGTTAATGGCTGGGCGATCCCGAAGGCCATCAAGCTTTTCCACCTCGTCACCGACAAGTGGACCGCGCGCCTTTTCAAATTCCGCACACCGGCGCCCTACGGCATCAAGGATGAGCGCGTACGCAACTTCGCTCTCGATTCGATGCGCGGCAGCGATAACATGCCGGCTGACATCACCGAGCGTGGTGGCGGCACCGTCTACGAATTCTTCTGCCTCGTGCGCAACGTCCGGCCGATGCTGCCGCTCGTGAAGCTGCACACGCTGATCTTCCATCCGCGCCACGACGACCAGAGCGACATCAAGAATACGATGGCACTCCAGCGCCAGCTCGGCGGCATGGTTGAAGTTTCAGTTCTCGACGACAGCTACCACTTGGTTACGCTTGACCGTCAACGCGGCTATGTCGTTGACCGGACAACCGAATTCGTTGACCGCCTGTTGGCCCGCCAGGCCGACAAGGTCGTGGTTCAGAAACCGGCTTCGACTAATTCGAAGCAGCTGGGGGCGGCTGAGTAGCCGCCTCTTTTACGGCAGCCTTTTTCTTCTGTGGCGCAGTCGCGACGTTGGCGCCTCCAAGTTTGGAGGCGTCTGACGCGGACTTCGTCGTCTTTTTCGCAGTGCCTGCCGCCTGCTTTTTCGCATCGCCCGGCTTCACTTGGGTCGGCGCGGCTGCGGCATCGGGAGCACATGACGGCAAGTCCGCTGGCGCTCGCGTCCAGATGAACGATTTGCCTAGAAAACGCATTCCCTTGTAGCCGGTCACTTTGAGAGTGTCGGCGTCGACGAGATCCAAGGCGACATCGTAGGATTTGCCTTCCTTCGGATCATAAACCCAGCCGTTGTCGAAACCGCCGCCCGACAGTTGCGAGAGATCGCCCAAAACCGGCAAGCCGCAAATCGGACGCGTACGCTGCGAAGCATCGGGATTATATCTGTCGATCTTCGGTTGGCCGTCGGCGGCCATCGGCTCTTGAAGCCAATAGATCTTTCCGCAAAGCGTTGTCGGAGTGCAGATCTCGATCTTGACCGCACCCTTGCCGGTGTCGTCGTACCAGACGCCCACTTCTTTGGGATCGGCCGCGGCCGCAGTCGGGCGCATTGCGAAACCGAGTAAGCAAGCTGCGGCGACCAGAGCAACGCCTGAACAATTCGCAATGTTCATATTACGCATGACAATAAACCGCAGATAAAAGTTCAACTTCAGTACTCCTATGCCCCGAAAACGGCAAAACATTGGAACTTATTTGTTAAACCCTTGCTAAGGCTTTAGGAGAAAGCCTTTTCCGCCGTGAATTAACCCCGGCGGCATGGTTCGAGGCGGAACGTGACGCGGCTCGTTTTCGCGTTTCACTGTGGTCGCGACGAGACAATAGAGCTATATGACCCTGCATGAGGCGCACCGGTATTTATGCGGAGCTCGCGCCTGTTGCAGGCCCGAAGGCCCAATAGAAACATTCTGAGAGATCCGGCAGATACATGGTTTTTACTCTCGCGCTTCGTAACTTGTTGCACGATCGCGTTCGCTTGGCGGTTACGCTTATCGGTATTCTTTTCTCCATCGTTCTAGTGGCAGTGCAACTCGGTTTGTACCTCGGGTCGAGCCGGATGATCACGGCCAACATTGCCCGCTCCAACGCCGATCTGATCGTAACGACCTTCGGCGCCAAAAGCTTCGAGGACGGCGGGCTCCTTTTGGGCGATCGTGAACGCCATCAAGCCTTGGCGACGCCCGGCGTCGAAAGCGTCGTGCCTCTCGTCGTCGCCTTTGCAGAATGGCGGAAGCCTGAGGGCGGTTCCTCCCGCGTGGTCCTCGTTGGCGCCGACGCCGACGATCAGGGCCTCCTTCCGTGGGGCCTTATTCAAGGCACGGTCGAGGACATCAAAGCGCCTGACGCCATCGCCGTCGATAGCACCTATTTGAGCGAACTCGGCGTCAACGGCATCGGTGACACCGCGCAGGCGGCTGGTGGCCGCGTCAAGATCCGTGCGCTGACGGAAGGTATCCGCTCCTTCACCCAATCGCCGTATGCTTACACGACGCTTAACCGTGCTCGTCAGTTGCTCGGTGCCGATGACGACAAGTCGACGTTCCTCCTCGTGAAGCTTGCCCCGGGAGCGAACATCACGGAAGTTCAGCAAGATCTCGCGAAGCGCCTCGATTCAGCTGACGTGTTGACCAAGGATGAATTCGAAAGCCGCAGCCTGAAGCAGTGGCTGTTCCGCACGGGTGCGGGTTTGGCCCTCATTGGCGGCGCTATCCTCGGCAGTCTCGTCGGCACGGTGATCGTCGCGCAGACGCTTTATTCGAGCACGAAAGACCATATTCACGAATTTGCGACGCTGCGCGCGCTCGGATCGTCGAGAGGCTATATCTATAAGGTGATCTTGGCTCAGGCCGGGTTGAGCGCGATCATGGGTTACGTGCTCGGCATGATAATCGCCTTAATAATACTCTACCTCAGTAGGAATTCGTCGTTGCCGCTGGTGATGACGCCGGGATTGGCATTCTGGCTTTTCGCACTGACGCTCTTCATGTGCGCGATCTCGGCGCTTTCGGCCATCGTCAAGGTCACGAAGATAGATCCGGCTACGGTGTTTGCGCGATGACAACGACTCCCGTCATGCAGGCGGACAATATCGTCAAGGAGCTTGGCTCAGGTGCCGGCCTGGTGGTCGCCGTCAAAGGCGTATCGCTGGAGCTGGTTCCCGGCGAGCTGACACTCCTGATGGGGCCCTCGGGCTCCGGCAAGACGACGCTTCTGTCGATCCTCGGCGGCATCATGAAACCGACATCGGGATCCCTCCGCATCGCGGATACGGTGATCGACGGTCTCTCCGCCGAAGATCTGGCCAAGGTGCGACGCGAGCACCTCGGTTTCATCTTCCAGTCCTACAATCTGTTCCCGACGCTGAACGCCATCGAGAACGTTCGCATCGCGCTCGACGTCAGGGGCATTAAGGGCTTCGCTGCCACCAGCCGCTCGGAAGAGGTTTTGCGTGAGGTGGGTCTCGGCCATCGGCTGACCAACTATCCCCGCAACCTCTCGGGCGGCGAACAGCAGCGCGTTGCCGTGGCCCGTGCCATCGCAAGTTCGCCGTCGGTCGTGCTCGCTGACGAGCCGACCGCCGCTCTGGACAGCGAGAATGGACACGCGGTGATGGCTCTCCTATCTCGCATCGCCAAGGAACAACATCGCAGCGTGCTCGCCGTAACGCACGACCCGCGAACCTTGGGTTACGCCGATCGCGTCATACGCATCGAAGACGGCAGAATCGTCGGCGAAGAGCGCCGGCCGGAAGGCATAGATGCCCCCGAAATCACGGATTTGACGAAGAGGCGAAAGCTGCATGCTTAAGAAGATTGATCCCACCGTCTCAGCCATTGTGGTTGCGGCCGCCATAGCGCTGTCAGGTGGCTTTGCATTTAATGCGCTGACGAAAAGCGAAACGCTTTTCTCCAGCGTGGCGGGCACGGCACATGCCGACACCACAGCTCCGGCTGCGCAATGGGCGGCATCCGCCACCGCGCGCGTCGAGCCGAAGGATGGTGAAGTCCGCATTGCGAGCGAAGTCGGCGGCAAGATTGCTGAAGTCCTGGCCAACACGAACGACCAGGTAAAAGCCGGCGATCTACTGATCCGTCTCGAGGACGCAGACTATTACAACAAGATTGCCGCCGCCTCCGCTGAAGCGAGCGTTCGCGAACGTGAACGCGGTGAGGAAGCGGCAACCGGTCCGGCACTCGATCGCCGCAACGCCGAGGATGCAGTCTCTAAAGCGCAGCGTGGCGTTTTCGCCGCCCATGAGGCTTTCGATGCAGCATTCCGCGCCTCGAAAACCGATAAGGGCAATGCCGAAGCAGTCGACAAGGCTCGCAAGGATCTGGTTGCCAAACAAGACGCATTGACGGCTGCGAAGGCGAAGCTCACGCAGGTCAATGCTCAGGCAAACATGCCGCTGCAGCAGCGTCTGGAATCGTCGCTGGCTCTTGCCCGTTCCGATCTGACCTCTGCCGAACTCGCCCTCGAGCGCACCCGCATCCGCGCCCCGGCCGACGGCACCGTTCTGAATGTTTTGGGACGCGTCGGTGAAACGGCCGTGCCCTCGCCGGAGAGCGCCGTCGTTGTCTTTGGCGACATGTCGAGCCTCCGCCTTCGCGCCGAAGTCGAAGAGCGCGATGCTGCAAGAGTTCATGTCGGCCAGCGCGTCGTCGTGAAGGCCGACGCCTTCCCGGACAAGACGTTCGAAGGCACCGTTACGTCGATCTCGCAGTCGTTGGCCGCTCCGCGGATCGCGACCCGCGGCCCCCGCCGCCCGAACGATGTTGAAGTCGTCGAAGTGATGGTCTCCCTTGACGATCATCCGCCGCTCTTCACCGGTATGCGCGTCGACACGTTCTTCAAGCTCGACAATCAAGCGGCCAATGCATCGGCCGCCACGGCGAAAGCCAACTGAACACTTTAGCCTGATAGCAAAAAGGGCGTCCGCGTTTCTCGGGCGCCCTTTTTCTTTGTCAAACCGTTCGACTGAGCAAGCAGACGTTAAGCGGCCGTCTGCCGCGCCGTGGCATCGATCTGCGCGGTCAGCTTCGGATCGAGCCTGAGCGCGCTCGCGAGTGACGCCAAAAACCGCTCTTCGGCAGTAGAATTGTCGGCAACGGCAATGCGAGCCGCAATGTAAAGCTGGATGGCTTCCTGAGGTGTGCGGACGGATTGCGCCAGCTCTTCGATTGTTGGCGGATCATTGAGTTCGCGCGCCAGGAACTCTTCGGCCTCGCTGTCGAGACCTGCCTGCTTGATCCCGCCCATGATCCTCTCTTTCTCGCTGGGATCTATGCGCCCATCGGCAAAGGCGGCTGCGATCATCGCCTGAAGATAGTGGATCGCAGCATCATTCGTCATCGCAGCAGGCTCGAAACCCGATCCCGCCGGAGGCGGTTCGGGTGACATGGCGGCCTGTGGAGCGCCGGTTTTGTCTGCCGAGTCATCGCCAGTAAGCAGCGGCTTTCCCGCCTCGTAGTTCTGAAGCGCTTTGTAGGCCAAGCCGCCGAGCATCGCGAGAGCGCCAAGCTTCGCTGAACTTGCCGCAACCGACCGGCCGGTGCGTGTTCCAAGCAAAAGACCGCCGAGGCCACCGGCCGCCGCGCTGGACGCATATGGATTGTTTTGAATGAGGTCTTTGAGCTTACCGATCAGCTGACCCGTTTGCGGGTCGGAGGTTAGCCGCCCAAGAGCATCGGTTGCGCCGGTTTCCTGCCCGATCCGCGCTGAACCCTCTTTGACGCCTTGCGTGGCCTGCGCGAGAACCCGGCCCAGAATATCGCCGATACCGCCGCTCGCTGACACCGAGCCGCCTGCTTGGCCAAGCTTCTCCCTGATCTGGCTGAGGATGCTTCCAAGATCGCCAGCATCTCCCGTTGGAGGGCCGCTTTGAGCGGGCGCTGCTCCTGCTCCGGGCGAATGAGCCTGCCCCTGCGAAAGGCTCCTGCTGATCTGGTTCAGGATATCGCCTACCCCGCCACTTCCGCTCGGCGCCGCCTGAGTTCCGCCTTGGGGATTAGCTCCGCTTCCGGCACTCCGGAGGATTTCATTCAAAATATCTCCAATGCTGCTGCCGCCGTTGGGCTGCTGCGTTGGTGTTGATGTCGATGGGCCCGCGGGCGCTGCGCCGCGAACAACATTTTCAAGCAACGATTTGGCGTCGAACATATCGGGGTTCCTTCAGTTGCGGCCGCTGGCTGAAAGGTAGGCACGCACCCCGTCATGGACAATCCGATGCCGGACCTTTCCTTTCGAATTTATTCCGCCGCGAGCGGCATTGGACGATGGCTCTGCCCGCTCTGATGGCCCGTGGTCTCCGGCGAGCCATGGGCCGGCGGCTTGGCTTCGTCATCCGGCTCGTCCGTCGGACCGACGAAGCGCCCGAAAATGCGCTGCATCAGCTTGCCGAGATCATCCATCACGGTGAAGAACGATGGCACGAACACCAGCGACAGCATCGTCGAAACCAACAGGCCGCCGATGACAGCAATCGCCATAGGAGCGCGGAATTCGCCGCCGTCTCCGAGAGCAAACGCGCTGGGAAGCATGCCCGCGGCCATAGCGAGTGTCGTCATGATGATGGGGCGCGCCCGCTTGCGGCCGGCATCGATGATCGCCACGCTGCGCTCGACACCGGCAGCGATCTCCTCGATTGCGAAGTCGACGAGCATGATCGCATTCTTCGTCACGATGCCCATGAGCATCAACAGGCCGATATAAACCGGCATGCTGATCGGATTGTTGGTGACGAGCAAACCCAACGCCACCCCGCCGAACGACAGCGGCAGCGACAGCAAGATAGTGATCGGCTGGAAGACGCTGCCGAACAGCAGGAGCAGCAGCCCGAGCACGATCAGAATACCCGTTCCCATTGCCGAGATGAAACCGTCGGCGACTTCGTCCTGAACCTCGGCATCGCCCGATGGCTGCAGCGTCACCGATGCGGGCAGCTTCAGGTCATTGACGACAGCGAGAAACTTTTCGCGGGCCGTGCTCAGGGCGACGCCGCGATCGAGATCGACACCTACGACGGCGCGCCGCAACCGGTCGAAGCGCTCGACGGAGGCCGGTCCACGTCCGAATTCGACGGTCGCAACCGCCGTCAACGGGATCGCTTTGCCGGCCGCGTTGGTCAGGCGCAATTGCTCGATCTGCTTGAGATCAGTCCGCGTGCTTTCTTCAAGCTGTACGCGGATGGGGATTTGCCGGTCGCCAACCGTAAACTTTGCGAGGTTGAAACCAGCGTCCCCGATCGTCGCGACGCGAATGGCCTCCGCAATCTGATCAGGCGCGACGCCAAGGCGAGCGGCTTCGTCGAGGCGCGGAACGATCCGGATCTCCGGCCGTTCGGTCGAGCCGGACGCGGCAACGTTGCGGAAGCCCGGAACGCTGCGCAATGCCGTCTCCACCTTGCCGATTGCAAGATTGAGATCTTCGCCGCTGCGCGACAGCATCGAGAACGACAACTCTCGCTCGCCACGCTCGTTGACGTACCAGGCGCGCGTATCGGGAACGTCGGAAATCTTCGCGGCGATGATGGCCTTGAGCTGTTTCTGGGTGAGCTTGCGCTGTGTCTTCGGAACAAGCTCCACGAAAAGCGCTGCGCGGCGAACTTCAAGCTGACCGGTCGGGCTCGTGCCCCCAAGCACGAACACTTTCTCGACTTCCGGAATCGTCCGGAGCGATTTGACGAGCTGGTCGGTTTTGTCTCGCGTTTCGTTCAGTTGCGTCCCCGGTGGAAGTTCAACAGAAACGACGACGCGAGACGTATCTTCATCGGGCAAAAACCCGGTGGGAAGCAGCGTCGTCGCGTAGATCGATGCGGAGAACAGCGCGACGCCCGATAAGAGCGTCAGATAGCGCCAACGAAGCGTTGCCGAAAGAAAGCGCGTGTAGGTGCGCATGATCGCGCCGTCCACATGCGGCTTCTCAGGAATGGGCCGCAAGAAATAGGCGGCCATCATTGGCGTGATGAGGCGCGCGACCAATAGCGAAATGAGAACCGCGACCGCGACGGTCATGCCGAACTGTTTGAAGTATTGTCCGGCGATACCGCCCATGAACGACACGGGCGCGAAAATCGCGACGATCGTCAGCGTGATGGCGATGACGGCCAGACCGATTTCATCTGCGGCTTCGAGCGCCGCACGATAAGGGGATTTGCCCATGTGCATGTGGCGCACGATATTCTCGATCTCGACGATCGCGTCGTCGACGAGAATGCCGGTTGCGAGCGTGATGCCGAGCAGGCTGACGAGGTTTAGCGAAAAGCCAAGCGAGCTCATCGCCCAGAACGTCGGGATCGCGGCAAGCGGTAGCGCAACGGCTGCAATGGCCGTCGCCCGCCAATTGCGTAAAAAGACCAGCACGACGAGAACCGCCAGCACGGCGCCCTCGATCAGCGTTTCCATCGCCGCGATATAGTTGCCGCGCGTATACGCGACCGCATCGTCGATCTTCGTTAGCTTGACGTCGGGATACTCTGCTTCGAGTGCTTTCAGTGAAGCGTTGACGGCATCCGAAACCGAAAGCTCGCTCGTTCCCTTCGTGCGGAAGATCGAGAACGAAACGACGGGTTGGCCATTCAGGCGGCCAAACGATCGCTGCTCGCTGGCGTCGTCGATGACACGGCCGAGATCGCGGAGACGAACCTCGCGGCCGCCAGCTAGAATGATTTTTGCGTCGGCGAAGGCTTCGACTTCGCGCGCTCCGGCAAGCGTGCGGATCGCCTGTTCCTGGCTGCCGATTTCCCCGCGGCCCGATCCGAGATCGACGTTCGTCGAGCGGACCTGGGCATTCACCTGCGCTGCCGTTATGCCATAGGCAAGAAGCTTGTCAGGGTCGAGATTGACGCGGATTTCTCTGTCGACGCCGCCGTAGCGCTCGACGCGGCCCACGCCCTTCGTTGCTTGCAGCTTCCGCTTTATGACATCGTCGACGTGCCACGAAAGCTCTTGGAGCGTCATGCCGGGCGACGTCGCCGCAAACGACAGGATCGCTTGTCCTTCGACGTCGATGCGCTCGATGACGGGCTCGTTGATGGTGCGCGGCAGATCGGCTCGAATTTTCGCAATCGCGTCTTTGACGTCGTTCAAAGCCCGGTCGCTATTCGTTTCGAGGCGGAATTCCAGGACAGTCGCCGACAGGCCGTCGGTCAACGTCGACGTGATGTGTTTGACACCCGTGATGTTCGCCACCGAGTCTTCGATGACTTTCGTCACCTGCGTTTCGAGTTCCGCAGGTGCGGCACCCGACTGTATGACCTTCACTGAGACGATCGGCACGTCGATGTTCGGAAAGCGCGTCACGGGCAGCGACTTGAAGCTCAGAACGCCGAGCAGCATCAAGACCGCGAAGAGCACAATAGCGGGGACGGGCCGGCGGATCGACCAGGCTGAGATGTTGATGCGCATTACTTCGCCTCGCTCAACCGCGGCTCGGGAATGACCGGGCGTACGACGTCACCGTCGCGCAGGAATGTCCCTGCTCGCGTCACGACCAGATCGCCTTCGTTGACGCCCTTTTTGATCTCGACGAGATCGCCCGCGATCAGGCCCATCGTGACGGAGTGCTTTTGAACCCTATCGTCCTTGACGACCTGAACGGATGTGAGACCCTGATCGAATGTCACTGCCGAAGAAGGCACGGCGAGGCCGCGGCTCCGCGCTGTTTCTATTCGTCCGCGCGCGTATGACCCGATCCGGAGCACGGGGTTGTCGCCCAGGAAAATCTTGACCCGGCCGAGCCGGGTAGCCTTGTCGACTTCGGGCGAGACGAGGCGAACATTTCCTTCAAAGTCGCCCGTCTGCGGCACCGTCACGATGGCCTTTTGCCCGACTTTGACTTTCTTCAACTCGGTCTCGACGATCTCGGCATTGAGTTCGATCTCGCTGTTCTGGATGATGCGAAACATCGGCTCGCCGGCGGTCGAAGCCATCGCACCGATGCGCGCAACGCGCCGGCTGATGACGCCGTCCGCAGGCGCGGTCACTTCGGTATTGTTCCGCCGCCACATCAGTTCGCGGCGCTGGGCCTCGACTTGGGCTTTTTCGGCTTTTGCCGCGGTCAACCCATCGCGCGCCGCAATAAGCTGCGCCGCTGTCGTGTGCGCAGCACTCTCGCGCTGATCGTAGGTGGCGCCCGAAAGATAGCCGGACTGCTTCAACGGTACCGCACGGTCGAACTGCGCGGCGGCCTCTTTCGACTGCGCTTCGAATTGCACGATTTGGCTCTCGGCCTGCGCGATCGCAGCATCCGACCGCGCAAGATTGGCGTCGTTTTGCGCAAGCTGCGCATCGAGCTGCTCCGCGACGAGGCGGGCGAGAACCTGACCCTTTTTGACCTTGTCGCCCTCGTCCGCAAGAAGCTCGAGAACTCTGAGACCTTCGACTTCGGGCGAGACAAGGATCTCTTCACGCGGCACGAGAGACCCGGAAACTGCGGCTGTCTCGACGAAATTATCGATGCCGACCTTCGAGACGGTGATTGTCGGGGCCGCGACCGACTTCGCCGCTTCGAGCCTTTCAGCTTGCACAGCGGCTGCGTGTTTTTTCTCGAGGTAGACGTAGCCCCCACCAGCCACGGCGCTTGCCGCGAGAAGGCCGAAGAAAAACTTTCTCATATTCATCGGCGCGCCTCGCGTGCGGAAACGTTCGAATTGGAAGTCTTCGGCTCTACTGGATTGAGCAATGTGCCGATGAGGTCGATCATGACTGGGAGGACGGCGCGCATGTCTGCCGTCGGATGGATGGCTCGACGCCAGAACATGCCGTCGCCGATGACATTGAAAACCTTGACCAGTGTCTGGACGTCAGTCCGTGGCGCGATGCGCCCCTCTTCTTGGAGACGGCAAAACAGCGCTTCGAAGCTGTCGGAACAAAATTTGTCGACGCTCAGGAAGATTTCGGCGATGCGCGGATTGCGCGTCGCCTCGATACCCATCTCGATGACGAACCGCTGCTTCTCGGCGCCCTCATCAATGAAGTAGTGCTGACCGATTGCGTTGAGCGCCTCGAGGAAGTCCGGTGCCGTGGCGAGCGAAGCGAAGCGTTCGGCAAATTCTGCGCGGTCGCGCTCGCAGAGGCCCGCAATCAGCGCTTCCTTGCTGTCGAAATAAACATAGAGCGCACCCGGGCTGACGCCCGCTTCCCGGCAGATCGTCTGCATCGCGGTGGCGTGAAATCCGCCACGAGCAAAGCAGGTGAGCGCAGCGTCGAGAATGTGCTCTCGTCTGGCGCGCTGTGTGTCTGGTTTGAGCTTCGGCATCGCGGCGATAGTCCGTGCGGGGAGCTTCGAACAAAAACGAACGAGCGTTCTGTTTGTCGAACGATTGCGGAGAGGTCAAGGCGAACAGGTGTTCGTTTTGTAAAATATTTGGGGTGATCCCACGGGGTCACGGGGATAGATGCAGCGGCAACACGGCGCATCCGTGAGCAAAAGCGCGGGGCCGGTCAGCCGGGCCAAGGAAATATCGTCTTTGCAAAAAAGAGGAGCAGTAGGTCCCGCAGCCCACCGCTCCTCTCTTAACCGCCCGAGCCCTACGGCCGGGCGGATTCCGCAATTTCGCGAGATCGATAGCGCGTCGCAGGCCGGTAACCAAACGGCCCCGCGCGATCCCTGAAATTGATTATATGATCGAAGACGAACTTCGCCTCATATGGGCGCGCCTCTAAATGGTAATCCGAACATCGCATACGGCAATGAAATGCGCAGGTATTGAGTAATTTCGTTCGTCGTCGGTATCGCGGGCCCCTCGGTGATCGGCAGTGCAATCAACACGGGCGCGTCTCATCCCACAGTCTTATAGCGCACTTCCAGGAAGCCCAATTCTTAAATCGCTAAAATGTTTCCCGATAAGCGTTGATTGAATGGAATCCGTCGCGAGGTGAGATTGAAATGCCTCACGTGATCAGGGTGCACAGGGCGTTCCTGTAAAGATGCACAACGTTCCCGTTGATCCAGTAAGGCACCGTTCTTCCGTATCTTGAGCTCGCGCCCAATTTGCGAAGTTCGGCCCAAGTGATGGAATTGCGCGAACCTTTGCGCGCCAGTTCGCTCGGGCCTTCGTTTTCGCGAGCCAGACGTAACTGGCTTCTTCTCCTCGCGCGACGACCGGCGAAGAAGAGCAGCTGCCAGCGAAAACGGATATTGGAAAGGCGGCGAGTAGAAAAAGCAATGCGAGCATCAGAGCCGTGACCCTCGCCAGAGACGTATTCATTTTGTTTATCCCCGAAGATTGCCCCGCCGCTTTGTAATCAATCGATATGACACGGCTTAGTATTGAAAAAGCACATTGACGGTTCCATAGGCCGAGGGATTTTTCGCCGCCCAATTCTCGACCCTCCAAAGCCCGCCTCCGGCTAGTGAAATCTCGCCGCCGCTCCATTCGTAACGCGTGAACAGGCCGGCCCGTCCGTTCCAGGCGCCGTCGCCCGTTTCGACATTCTTGTCATAGCGAAGCTCGGGGCCGATCGATAGCTTCGGTGAGACACGCCAGCCGTACCGCCACTGCGACCCGGACTCGTTCCTCGCAGTCGAATAGCTGAGGTCGAGCGATGTCCATGAATCCGCGCTGAGTGTGAGCCAGAATTCCAAGGCGCCTTTAACGCCGTAACGCGTACCGTCATCGCGGGTATCCGGATCGCTCTTGAGATGATCCTTCGAAGACATCGCCGCGCCGGCGAACGCTTTCGCAGTCAGCCGGCCCAACTGCAGATAATATCCAAGAAGAACCTCGGCGTAGGAATGCCCGACTTGGTAGTGTTTCCGGCTGCGCCCGTCTTCGCCGCAAATGTCGTTCGAGGTCGCGTCTCCGCAATTCGTGTGCGGCTGGATGCTGTCGTAGCCGTACCGGCCATATCCTCCGCCCAGACGAAGACGCCATCCGTCGCTGTAGATATCCGGGCTGCCAAGGGCGAAAGTCATTCCCGAATAGGCGAGCCACTGATCGCGAGCCACGTCGAACCCGCCGTAAGCTTCTCGCCAGCCGTACTTCTCCTGGACCCAGTCTGTAGGCGGATCACTCGCTTGCGCTGAAGCAGCGCTGGTAAGGAAAATCTGCGCGACCGCGATGACCGAAGGGGCCACAACGGAGAGCAGGCACCCACGGCACTCCCCCAAACGCAACATTGACGCCGACGCTCTTACAAACGCAGGTATTAACCACGTTGAACATAACGCTGAATGAAAAGAGGAGCGTCAAGAAGAACGCAAGATGAACTAAGCAAAGGACTTAAGTTCAATTAGAAATAAGTAAAATTTACGAATGTATAACTATGGTTGTGTAGCGTGGGATTTTCAGTCTACTGACATTTTTCAACTCGATTACATTTGATCTGAGTCATCGAACTGCAGTGAACGGAGCGTACAATCCTAAGCGGATCGTAAAGATGCAATTGCTGCCCTTGAATGGATCGCCAAAGCACGCATCTGTGAACTGCGGCCCCTGGGCTGCCGTGTTACTGACCCACAATTAGCGCAAGTTAGAGTTACTGGCGCAGAAGCTTTAAAAAGTTGGCCGTCGAAGGCCGCAGGATATTTTGTGTCTGGGAGGACGCAGCAATGGCATATGAAGAGGGCACGCGTACCGCGAATACTTCACTATATTACCCCTTCTATCAGCAAGTCTTTGAATTGGCCGACAATACATCGATGTTCTGGCAGCCGTTTCTGAAAGCTGCTGGCCGGACGCAGCTGGAGGTCGCGAGCTTGCACGCGCGCCAGGCCCAGGCATTTGTGCATTGGGCGCATCGAATGATGCAGCCGGCGACGCCGGTCGACGTCTTCAGTGCGCATGCTCAGTTTTGGGCGACGGTCACCGGGCAATACATAGAGACCGTCCCGCGCGTCGCTGCTGCGGTGGAGAAAGCCGCCGAGGCCGTCACGCCGAAGGTGCTGCCCTTGCCGGCCAAGCCGGCTAGGGACGGTTTGATACTTCTGGATCGGAAACCTTCCGGCGAAACTCCCGAGCGCAAGGTCGCCTGACGTTCACGTCAGCCAACCGAGACCGACAGAAATAGAGGCCGATTGGTTTCGCCAATCGGCCTTCGTCATTTGAGTTCGACTAAGGCGTCGCCAAAGCCTTTGAGCGAAATCGGGATGCCGATACCCGCTTCCTCGGTCTGAAAAATGATGAAGATCGCGGTCTTTCCCGTCTTCAGCTGCTCGACGAGCGAGTCCTCGACAACGACCTGGGCGTAGCACGCGAAGCTGTGACACCGGAGAAAGGGCGCATGACCGACGTCCTTGTCGTCGATCTTGAGGCCGAGCCCGGGCGGCAGCAGTACGCCGAGCGGTGCAAAAACCCTGAGAACGCGCGTGCCGTTCGAGAATTTCTGGAAGTAGACGGTGAGACCGATATTGTTCTTGTCCTCGGCCGTCACGCTCTGAACAAGGGCGCAGATCGGGTTCTTGGATCCCGGTGGCGGGTCTTTGCAAACGACCTGCCAATCCCCGTGCTGAGACTTGACCGTTCCCTCCGGCGCATCGACGGCGAACGCTTTGTCCGGCAAGGCAAGCCCGCCCACCAGTTGTGCAATTGCGAGAAGGCCGGTGAGCGCTCCCAAGATCAGCATCCGGTTAGCGATCATTTTGCGCAAATGAATTGCCGAATGGCCCCAGAAGCCCGTTTTATGCGGTGACAATCGATGATCCTTGCTTTCGCGGGCGGCGCCCAATTGATAAAGCGACGAAGGAAGAGCGCGCTTCGTCGTCTAGGAATCCGGCCGAATTCTGTCGCGAAAAATGACGCCACTGACCGGGGAGGATGATCGATTCGCCGATTCGGCACAGCTGTTTCGCGAAGAAATGACGCAGAAAGCTTGACTTGAGGCGTGCGACGAGATTGTGCTCTTTATCAACCCGCCTTAACAAATCGATGAGGCATTCGGTCCGCGACGTCGGCGGGCCATCCCCGGTGTGCAAGCTGGGCAAATAAAGAACGGGATGACACGCCGGCCCGGGGTGTCAGGTAAATCTGGGAGGCTGTCGGTCCAGGGGGATCTGAACCGACGAATTGGGAGCGAAGGAATGTCGAATAGGATGTTTGGCGCGGTTGCCATTATGGCGGCCGCGTGTTTGGCGGTTGCCCTTGGTGGGTTGGCCCCAGCGTTGGCCGGGCTCGGGCAGCCCTCGAATGGTGAGCTCGGTCTGCAGCTCCCTGCGACCCCGATCATGGGCCAGATCTTCGACCTCTTTCATGTCATCAATACGATCATCACGGTCATCGTTTTGTTCGTGCTCGTGTTGATGGTTTACGTGATGTATCGCTTCAACGAGAAGCGTAACCCCGCCCCATCCAGAACCTCGCACAACACGATGCTCGAGGTTGCCTGGACCATCCTTCCGATCCTGATCCTCGTTGGTATTTCGATCCCCTCCTTCCACCTCCTCTTCAATCAGTACAATTTTCCCAAGCCTGATCTGACGATCAAGGCGACCGGCAACGCCTGGTTCTGGGAGCATGAGTACGTCGATGACAAGGTGACCATCACCTCGAACATGGTCAACGACGAGGACGTGCTGCGGGCGAAAATCGGCGACGAGGCTTACGACAAGCAATTCGGCTCGCTCGAAGGCGCCGCACTTCACAACGCTCTTTACAAAGCTTCGCTTCCGATTTGGAACGAAGAGAAGAAGCTTCGGCGGTTGACGGTCGATCAAGAGATCGCAGTGCCGGTCAATAAGGTTGTCGACGTTCTGGTCACGTCGAACGACGTCATCCATTCCTGGACGATCCCTTCGTTTGGCGTGAAGATGCAGGCCGTTCCGGGTCGCGTTGCAGCTGTGTGGTTCAAGGCGACGAAGGTCGGCTCCTACCACGGCCAGTGCGCGGTGCTATGCGGTAAGCTCCATTCGGCTATGCCGATCGCCGTTCGCGTTGTCGATCAGCCGGTCTATGATGCATGGATGGCCGCGGTGAAAGCCAAGGACAAGAAGAAGGCGCAGCAGATCCTCGATGCGGACACTGCGAGCAAGGTTGACGTTCAGTCGGTAGCTCAAGCGCAGTAACGGCGGTTCATTGATGGCCGGGCAATAGCCCGACAGATCTGACGCTCAACAAGAAAAGATCAGACAAAACTTCCGGGACAAGGGCTCTACGAAATGGGAAGCACGGCATACGCAGAAGGCGACGGGCACGATCACGCCCCGCCATTTTTCAAGCGCTGGTTCTTTTCGACGAACCACAAGGATATCGGCACCCTCTACCTGCTGTTCGCGATTTTCGCGGGCTGCATCGGCTTGTTCCTGTCGGTGATGATGCGACTGGAACTTCAGGAGCCGGGCCTGCAGTATTTCGCCAACGAAGGCATCTATAACGTCTTCGTCACGGGTCACGGTTTGATCATGGTCTTCTTCATGGTCATGCCCGCGATGATCGGCGGCTTCGGCAACTGGTTCGTGCCGTTGATGATCGGTGCGCCTGATATGGCGTTCCCGCGCATGAACAACATCTCGTTCTGGCTGTTGCCGGCGGCGTTCGCGCTTCTCCTTATTTCGTTGTTCGTGCCGGGCACTGCAGACGCCGATGGCGTTGGCGCAGGCTGGATTCTGGTCGCTCCGTTGTCGGGCAGAATCGGCCACCCGGGCCCCGCGGTCGACTTCGGTATCCTGGCGCTCCATCTTGCTGGCGCGTCCTCGATCCTCGGCGCCATCAACTTCATCACGACGATCTTCAACATGCGCGCCCCCGGCATGACGCTGCACAAGATGCCGCTGTTCGCCTGGTCGGTGCTCGTGACTGCGTTCCTGCTGCTTCTGTCGCTGCCGGTTCTGGCCGGCGCCATCACGATGCTGCTGACGGACCGCAACTTCGGTACGACCTTCTACGATCCGGCAGGTGGCGGCGATCCCCTTCTCTACGCTCACCTCTTCTGGTTCTTCGGTCACCCGGAAGTTTACATTCTCATCCTGCCCGGCTTCGGCATGATCAGCCACATCGTCTCCACGTTCTCGCGGAAGCCGATCTTCGGCTACCTCGGAATGGCGTACGCGATGGTCGCCATCGGCCTCGTCGGCTTCATCGTCTGGGCCCACCACATGTACACGGCGGGTCTGAGCGTCGACACGCAGGCCTACTTCATGTTCGCGACGATGGTCATCGCGGTGCCGACGGGCATCAAGGTGTTCTCCTGGATCGCAACGATGTGGGGCGGCTCGCTGCAGTTCCGCGTGCCCATGCTCTGGGCGCTGGGATTCATCTTCCTCTTCACCGTCGGCGGCGTGACGGGCGTGATGTGCGCTAACGCGGGCATCGATCGTTCGCTGCACAACACGTATTACGTCGTCGCGCACTTCCACTACGTGCTGTCGCTTGGCGCCGTCTTCTCGATCTTCGCGGGCTGGTACTACTGGTTCCCGAAGATGTCCGGCTACATGTACAATGAGACGCTCGGCAAGCTTCACTTCTGGCTGACGTTCATTGGCGCCAACGTGCTGTTCTTCCCGCAGCACTTCCTTGGCCTCTCCGGCATGCAGCGCCACTACGCCGATTATCCCGAAGCATTTGCCTACTGGAACCGCATCTCGTCTTACGGCTCGTACATCACGACGCTTGGCGTGGTCGTCTTCCTGTTCGGTATGTTCTACGCCTACTTCATCCGTAAGGAAAAAGCGGCGGCGAACCCGTGGGGCGTCGGAGCGACAACTCTGGAATGGACGCTGTCGTCACCGCCACCGTTCCATTCTTATGAAACGCTGCCGCGGATCGCCGCGACGGACCATCACTGACAATAAATGGGTGAGCGACGGGGCGAGGCATTAGCCCCGTCGCCATCCGGTTTCGAAGCTCAATTTCTATGACGGCGCCCGCGATATGAGCATTCAAAGTGAAGTCGGCCAAGCAGACCTGACGCTGGAACCCAGCGTTAGCGATTTCATCCAGCTGATGAAGCCGCGGGTGATGACGCTTGTCGTGTTTACGGCACTTGCCGCAATGCTCGCGGCCCCGGGCCCGATCAATCCAATTCTTGGCGCCATCGCGATCATCTCAATCGCCATCGGCGCGGGCGCTTCAGGCGCCCTCAACATGTGGTACGACGCCGATATCGACGCGCGCATGGCACGTACGGCCGCCCGCCCCTTGCCGCGCGGCCGCGTCACGGGCGACGAGGCGCTGAACTTTGGCGGTGTGTTGAGCGTTTGCTCCGTTCTGACGCTCGGCGTCTTGGTCAACTGGACGGCCGGAGCGCTGTTGGCGGTTACGATCGCCTTCTATCTATTCGTTTACACGATGTGGCTGAAGCGGCGGACGCCCTACAATATCGTCATCGGCGGCGCTGCCGGCGCATTCCCTCCGATGGTCGGCTGGGCAGCCGTGACGGGCAGCATTAGCATCGATAGCATCCTGCTGTTCCTCATCATCTTCATGTGGACGCCCCCGCACTTCTGGGCGCTCGCTCTCTATCGCTGCCGGGACTATGAGCGCGTCGGCGTGCCGATGCTGCCAGTCGTTGCAGGCCCCGCTGAGACGCGGAAGCAGATCGTTCTTTACTCCCTCATCCTCGTTCCGTTGGCGGTCGTGCCTTTCTTCACCGGCCTCGGCGGAATGACGTATCTCGTGTGTTCAGTGGCGCTCGGAGCAGTCTTCTTGGGATTGGCCCTTCGCGTCTACGTGACGACGGAAGGCCGTGAAGCCGATACGGCGGCGCGGCAGCTTTTCTGGTTCTCGATACTTTATCTCTACGTGCTGTTCGCAGTTCTTTTTGGTGAAGCAATTTTCCATCGTTTTTTTGCGTGAGGCTCCTTTGACCGACGATCCCAAATTTCCCCAACGCCTTGATCCGGCCGCCGAGAAGATCCGCCGCCGGCGCTCGATCGCGATCGCGCTGACGCTCGGCTTTATGGTTCTCGCATTCTACGTCGCGACGTTTGTCCACCTCGGCGGCAACGTCGCAAAAGGGACGTTCTAAGGCATGACGAAGAACCCACTCGGACAGCAGGATGCCGAAGTTGCCGCAAAGTCCGCTCGCCAGAACCGGCGGGCTGTTTACGGTTGCCTTGCTGGCCTCGCGGTCATGGGCTCGATAACCGCGGCCTCGCCGACTCTTTACACGATGTTCTGCAAGGCGACCGGATACGGTGGCACGACGCAGCGCGCCGATGCCAACACGGGCAAGGTGCTCGACCGCACGATCACGGTGCGGTTCGATTCAAACATTGCGCCGGGTCTTTCCTGGACCTTCGAGCCGGACGTCAGGAAAATGGAAGTGAAGATCGGCGAGACAGCGCTGGCTTTCTTCCGCGCAACAAACAATTCCGACAAGCCGGTAACAGGGCAGGCGACGTTCAACGTCACGCCCGAAGCGTTTGGCTCCTACTTCAACAAGATCGAATGCTTCTGCTTCAAGGAGCAGACGCTGCAGCCGCACCAGAGTGTGGAAATGCCGGTGACCTTCTTCCTCGACCCAAAGCTGGTCGAAGACAGTTCGACGGCGCTCCAGCCTGAGGTCACGCTGTCGTATTCCTTCTTCGCAGCCGAGCATCCGAAGGCGACAGCCGAGGTTGCGCCCGCGCCGCCGAAGACGGGGGGCTGAAGACGAATGCAGACTGAAGAAAACATGAAAGAGGATCGAAGGACGAGACGGGGCGCTAACACCGCCACGTCGAGCTTTCGATCCAAGCAAGAACGGGCCAGAGCCTGAAGGGGACGGAGACGGAAATGGCTGATACGCACGCAAAACACCACGATTATCATCTCGTAAATCCGAGCCCTTGGCCGGTCGCGGCCTCAATTGCGGCGTTCATCATGGCGGTCGGCGCCATCGCATGGATGCGCACGCACGTCGATGGAGAAGGCGTCCTTGGCGTCAAGGGGCCGTGGCTCTTTGGGGTTGGCGCGTTCGCTGTCATCACAGCCGCATGGGCTTGGTGGATCGACGTCATCCGCGAAGCCAATCAGGGTTTCCAGACACCCGTCGTTCAGCTGCATCTGCGCTACGGCATGATCTTGTTCATCGCCTCGGAAGTGATGTTCTTCGTCGCTTGGTTCTGGGCTTATTTCGATGTCGCACTCTTTCCCGCGGGCGTCCACGAACTGATGAACAACCCAGGCCAGACCGTCGGCTTGGTCGCACGTGACGAGCTCTTTGGTGGCCACTGGCCGCCGGCCGCCGTCGATCCGACTGCAGCGACGGTTCCGGGCTTTTTCAAGCATACGTTCGACCCCTGGCATTTGCCGCTCGTCAACACGCTCATTCTGTTGACTTCGGGTTGCACGGTCACCTGGGCGCACCATGCACTGCTGAAGAACGACCGTCGTGGCCTCGTGATCGGCCTCATCCTCACGGTCCTGCTCGGCATGACGTTCACGACGCTTCAGGCGATTGAATACAGCGAAGCTGCGTTCAGCTTCCCTGGCCACAGCTACGGTGCGACATTCTTCATGGCGACCGGCTTCCACGGCGCGCACGTGATCATCGGCACGATCTTCTTGCTCGTGTGCTTGGTCCGTGCCCTGCGCGGTGCATTCACTCCGCAACAGCATTTCGGCTTCGAGGCTGCTGCTTGGTACTGGCACTTCGTTGACGTCGTCTGGCTGTTCCTGTTCGCCTGCATCTACGTCTGGGGCGCGGGTCCGATCGCGCCGGGCGCCCACTAACGCTCGCTCATCGGAAGCAAACGGAACTTTGCAGGAGGCGGCCGAAAGCCGCCTCTTGTATTTCAGGCGCGGCGCTATTCGGAGTTGCACTGCGGGGCCTGACGCGCCAGGGTCCTCTGCAAATTTGAGCTGTCAGAAATCGAGATTGCTGTGGTCACTCCCACCCGGCCCGTTTCGCCGATCGTAACCGGACTGACATGCCGGTGCCCGCGGTGTCGCAAGGGCAAGCTTTTTGTCAATCTGTTGAACATGCGCGACCGCTGCGACAATTGCGGTCTCGATTACAAGTTCGTTGATACGGGCGATGGACCGGCAGTCTTCGCCATCTTCATTCTCGGGTTTCTCTGCGTCGGAGGCGCGCTCGTCGCGGAATTCAAGTTCGGCGTGCCGTGGTGGATGCATGTGTTGCTCTGGGGTATCCTCACCCCCGTCATCGCCGTTTTTCTTTTGCGCTTCCTCAAGGCGTCGCTGATCGCGCTGCAATTCAAGAATAAGGCCGAGGAAGGCCGTCTCGCCAAGGAGTGACTATGTTCGCGCGCTGGCGCGCCGCAGGTCTGATCGTACCCACCATTCTGACCCTCGCCATGCTGCCGGTCCTCATAGGGCTCGGCAACTGGCAATGGCACCGGATGGCTTGGAAGGATTCGCTGATCGCGAAGATCGACGAGCGGGTGAAGGCCGACCCCGCGTCCTATCCGGAGGTGCTGTCGGAATACGTCAAATCCGGCGATGTCGAATACAAGCACATGCGCGTCACGGGCACGTTCGACCATAGCCGCGAGCGCCATCTCTATGCCCCGACAACAGCCTCGCAGGGATGGCACGTCTACACGCTGCTGGTCCCGGAAGGCGGCTTGCCGCCCATTTTCGTCAATCGGGGTTGGGTCCCCGACAAGTTGAAGGATCCCTCGAAGCGCGCCGAAGGGCAGGTTTCGGGCCCCGTGACGGTCACCGGCCTCGTGCGCCTCGCCCAGCCCAAAGCGGCGTTCGCCCCCGACAACGATTACGCGGGAAACCGCTGGTATTGGCGCGACCTCGACGCCATGCAGTGGGGACCTCAAGGGGCGCCCACGCCGCTGCAATTCAATGCCGAGAAGAGCCAGGCTTACGCACCGTTCTCCCTCGATGCCGATGCGCTGCCCGAAAACCCGGGCGGCTGGCCGAAAGGCGGCACGACTGAGATCAATCTGCCGAACAACCATCTCCAGTACGTCGTTACATGGTATGGGCTCGCCGCAACGCTGATTGTCGTGTTCGCGATCTTTGCTCGGCAGCGACTTGAGAGTGCGAATAACGACGAAGTACAACCAAAGAAAGAATGATTCGCGTCGGCGCGGACCAGGGCTCGGTTGTTCGCTTACGCCCGTCGAACTAGGCTCGCCCGGTAGAATTAGGCAAAGAGAGCAGATTTGAAATACATCTCAACGCGCGGGGAAGTCGAAAAACTTGGTTTCGAGGACATTCTCCTCGCTGGTCTTGCGCGGGACGGCGGTCTCTACGTTCCTGAGAGCTGGCCCACCCTCGCACCCGCCACGATCGCGTCATTCCCGAAAAAGTCATTCGCGGCAATCGCCGTCGACGTCATTCACCCGTTCGTGGGAGATGACATAACGCGCGCTGATCTCGCCCGCATGGCGGAGGAAGCCTACGCAACGTTCAACAGCGCCGAGGTTACGCCGATCCACCCGTTGCGGCCCGGACAGACGATCCTCGAACTCTTTCACGGTCCGACGCTGGCGTTCAAGGACGTCGCGATGCAGCTGCTTGCGCGGCTGATGGATCACGTTCTGACCAAGCGCAACGCGCGGGCGACGATTGTCGGCGCGACGTCTGGCGACACGGGCGGCGCCGCGATCGAGGCGTTCAGGTCCTCAACGCGCGTCGACGTCGTGATCCTCTTTCCCGAGGGCCGCGTCTCCGATGTGCAGCGGCGCATGATGACGACGCCGAAGGAAAAGAACGTTCACGCCGTCGCCGTTCGCGGCAGCTTCGACGACTGCCAGGCGCTCGTTAAAGGCATGTTCAACGACCATGCATTCCGCGACCGGGTCGAGCTGTCCGGCGTCAACTCCATCAACTGGGCGCGCATCGTCGCGCAGGTGACGTACTACTTCTACGCGGCGTCGCGTTTGACCGGTCTGCAGGGCCCGCTGTCATTCTCCGTCCCGACCGGAAATTTCGGTGATATCTTTGCAGGTTACGTTGCAAAGCGCATGGGCTTGCCCATCGACAAGCTCATCATCGCATCGAACGAAAACGATATCCTTCCGCGCGCAGTGGAAACCGGTGTTTACGCGATGAAAGGCGTCGTTCCGACGACGTCGCCGTCGATGGACATTCAGGTCTCTTCGAACTTCGAGCGCTACCTCTTCGAGGCCTCGGGACGCGACGCGGCTCTCGTCCGCAGCATGATGGGCTCGCTGGCAGCCAATCGGCGCTTTGAACTCGGCGCCCTCTGGCCGGCGCTCAAGGCTGACTTCGCCGCCACGGCGGCGTCCGAGACCGATGTGGCGGCCACCATTCGCGCGACCGCAACGAAAACCGGTTACGTCGTTGACCCGCACACGGCGTGCGCGCTCTTCGCGGCCGAACAAGCGCCTGCCGGTGAAACGGTTGTTCTCGCGACCGCCCACCCCGCGAAATTCCCCGATGCCATCGAGGCGATCACAGGCAAGCGACCTGCACTGCCTCAAGGGTTTGAGCACCTTATGACCGACGACGAACGGTTCGAAGTTTTGCCGAACAGCTTGAGTGCAATCCAAGAGTTCGTACTGCACCACAGCCGCGTCGCGTCGGGGGTATAGCGATGGCGACCGGACTCACCACGCTGCCGAACGGACTTCGCATCGTCACGCACCGGATGCCGTCTCTCGAAACGGTCTCGCTGGGCGTCTGGGTCGCGGTCGGCGCGCGCCACGAGCGCGAAGACCAGCACGGGCTCGCGCATTTCCTCGAGCACATGGCGTTCAAGGGAACGAAAACCCGCTCCGCCCGCCAGATCGCCGATGAAATCGAAAGCGTCGGTGGCGACCTGAACGCATCGACCGGCCTCGATACGACCGCCTATTTTGCGCGCGTCCTGAAGGGCGACGAGCCCGTCGCGCTGGAGCTCATCGCCGATATTCTGCTGAATTCGAAATTCGCAACTGACGACCTCGACCGCGAACGCGTCGTCATCCAGCAGGAAATTGCTGCGTCCGACGATAACCCCGACGACATCGCCTTCGACCTGATGCAGGGCGTTGCATTTCCGGGCCAATCGATCGGGAGGCCCATACTCGGCACCAAGGCGAGCGTCGGCCGATTTACCGCGGCCGATCTCAGATCCTATCTGGATGAGCACTATATCCCTGACACGATTGTGGTTTCTGCTGCCGGCGCCGTCCAGCACAAAGACATCGTCCGCCACGTTGAGGCCCTATTCGGCGGGCTCACTCAGAGGACACGGGGGCTCGACTCGGCCGCGCAATACCGGGGTGGCTTTGCGGCGTCGAGTAAACCGTTCGAGCAGAGCCATGTTTTGATCGGGTTGCCGTCACCCTCGTATCTGGACCCGGCGTTCTATACGGCGCAGGTGTTCTCAGGGTTGTTCGGCGGTGGGATGTCGTCGCGGTTGTTTCAGGAGATTCGCGAGGATCGAGGCCTTTGCTACTCGATCGACTCGTCGATTTGGGGACTGAGGGATACCGGAATGCTGTCCGTGCACGCAGCGACTGGACCGGAGATGGTCGGCGAACTCGCCGATGTCGTCGTCCAACAGCTGACCGAGATCGCCGAGACCGGCCCGACGGACGCCGAGCTTCAGCGTTCCAAGGCGCAGCTCAAGGCGGGCTTGCTGATGGCTCTCGAGAGTTCAGCCGTCAACGCCGAGCAGATGGCGCGGCAGTTGCTTTCGCAGGGCCGCCTCATTCCCGTTCCCGAGCTGATCCGCGAGGTCGATGCCGTCGATCACGAGCGCATCAAGACGTTCGCGCAAACGTTGACAGAAGAAGCGCCGTCCGTCGCGGTGATCGGTTCAGGCCGAAAGTCCAACGGCCAAGCCTCGCGCATTGCTGGAAGGTTCACGCCACGCGAAACGCGGATGGCTGCTGCCGACGGAACGAGGTGAGACAGCGTGGCATTTCTTCGCTCCATCCGCCCTGATGAAGATTTCGAGACCGTACAGGGCCCCGCGCTGACGCTGCGTCAACCGGTGGCGTCGGATTACGCCGAATGGTCCGACCTCCGGGAAGCCAGCCGAGCCCACCTCACGCCTTGGGAGCCGACGTGGGCGCAGGATGATCTTTCACGCACCATGTTTCGCCGTCGGCTGCGCGCCTACGCGAAGGACGTGCACAACGACATCTCGTATCCCTATTTCATTTTTGAAAATGCGACGGGCGCCCTGATCGGCGGCGTAACGCTCTCGAATGTCCGGCGCGGATCCGCGCAAACGGCGTCGCTCGGCTACTGGATGGGCGTGAACTACGCAGGCCGTGGCCACATGCGCGAAGCCGTCAGCATGATCCTGCCGATGGCCTTCAATGTTCTGCGGCTGCATCGCATCGAAGCGGCGATCATGTTGACGAATTATGCGTCCATGCGTGTTCTCGAATTTGCCGGCTTCCAGCGGGAAGGGCTCGCGCGCGCCTACCTCAAGATCAATGGCCGGTGGGAAGATCACTTGCTGTACGCGCGTCTTGCCGTTGGGCCGGTCCCCGGCGGAACGGAGCGGGGGCGCTGATGGGAGCTGGGGGGATGGACTGGGGGAGATACGGCAAATCCTGGCTGTCCATGCTGGGCGTTCTGGCGTTGTGCCTCATGGCGCTCGCGGGACGAGCCGAAGCCCTGACCCCTATTCCCGTGCAAGGCGATCAGGATCGCCTCGAGATCACGACGCTCGGCGAAGCCTACGAAGGCCGCGGCGACAGTCTCCAGGTCGAAACCGCCCCGGGCGCTGACGGCGTTACAGGCCGCATGACGGTGCGAGCCTCCGTGCCGGGCACCAGCCCGAACTGGATGGTGTTCGCGCTCACCAACAAAACCGACAAATCCCTCGAACGGCTGCTGACCGCCGACCGCTACACGATCGTCGGCTCGGGAACGGTCTGGCCCGATCTCGATGCACGCCGCATCGAAAGCGTCACGCCCTCGGTCGGCTTCGTGCCCGAGCGCATCAAGAGCGATAAGGCCGACGTGTTCCGCATCACGCTCGAGCCGGGTCAGACGATCACCTACGTCGCCGAGCTTGCCGGCGAGCGCTACGCGCGCATGTATCTCTGGCAACCGATCGATTACGAAATCAAGAGCCGCGACCGTCAGCTATTCAACGGTGCGATGCTCGGCCTGACCGGCCTGCTCGCGATCTTCCTGACGGCGATTTTCGCAGCCAACCATAAACTGATCTTCCCCGCTGCGGCGCTCGTCGCCTGGACGGTGCTCACCTATCTCTGCGTTGATTTCGGCTTCTTCCATAAGCTGTTCAACTTGCGGCCCGAGGATAACGCCGTCTACCGAGCGGCGGGCGAAGCCGCGATGGCGTCGAGTTTCGTCATCTTCCTCACGACATTTCTGCGCCTCGCGTTATGGCACGGCCTGGTCCGGATGATGATCGGCGTCTGGATGGTGGCGCAGCTGACGCTCATTGCCGTCGCCGTCATCGATCCTCGTCTCGCTGCAACGTTTGCGCGTCTTTCGTTCCTTGCGATTGGCGGCGTCGGCGGCCTCTTCACCATTTTCCTGGCGGCGAAAGGACAGGATCGCGCGCTCTCGCTCGTGCCGACATGGCTGCTCTTCCTCGTCTGGATTTTTGCGACGGGAATGACGCTCAGCGGCCGCATGTCGGGCGACGTCGTAGTCGCGAGCCTCGTCGCCGGCCTCGTCCTCGTCGTCATTCTGATGGGCTTCACGGTAACGCAGTTCGCGTTCCGCTCCTCCGATATGTCTTACGCGGGCGCGCCGACGGAACTGACAGGAAGATCGCTGGCGCTTGCAGCATCCGGATCGACCGTTTGGGAATGGAACATTCGCCGCGACGAGATCAAGGTCGGACCGGAAGTCGAGGTCGCGCTCTCGTTAATGCCCGGCGAGCTATCGACCAAGGTCGACGAGTTCCTGAAGCACGTGCACCCGACCGACAAGGAGCGCTTCCGCGTCACGTTGATGTCGGCTCAGGAACGCTCCGGGATAAGGATCAAAAGCGATTTCCGCCTGCGCCACGCGGACAACAGCTGGCGCTGGTTTGAACTCGAGGCGGCGAGCGTGCCGAACTCCGATGGCCGGACGCTACGCTGCGTCGGCCTCCTGCGGGACGTGTCCGATACCAAGCGGGCCTATGAGAGACTCCTGCACGATGCCGTCCATTGCAGCCTGACGGGCCTTCCAAACCGCGAGCTGTTTCTCGATCGTCTCAAGACGGTCATGATCCGCGCCAAGACCGACAACACCGTGAAGCCCGCGGTTATCTACATCGACATCGACAAGTTCAAGAGTGCGAACGCGTCCCTCGGCCTCGTCCGCGGCGATAGCCTGCTGTTGACAGTTGCCAGCCGTCTCCAACGTCATTGCGGACCGCAGGACACCGTCGCGCGCGTCGGCGGCGATCAGTTCGCTATGTTGTTCACTGGCGAGCGCGAAGCGCGGAACCTTCCGGCGCTTGCCGAACGCGTGCGCCGCTCGCTTCGCGCACCGATAGCGCTCGCAAATCAGGAAGTCGTGCTGACCGGTTCGATTGGCATTGCACTTTGGGACGGAACGCAGGGCGCAGACGGCGATCTGCTGAATGATGCCCAGCTTGCGATGTACCGCGCGAAGCAAGGCGGCACCGACCGTATCGAGACCTTCGAACCTGGAATGCGCCGCGACCGCAATATCAATGCCGAGGTCGAGGCCGATCTCGCGCGGTCGATCGAAAAGGGCCAGCTCAAGGTCCTCTATCAGCCGATCGTCTATCTTCCGACCAAAGAGCTCGCAGGCTTTGAAGCCCAGTTGCGCTGGGACCATCCGAAGCTCGGTCTCGTGAACCCGCTCGCGGTCATTTCCGACACTGACGATACCGAGCTTCTCATTAAGCTCAATTCTCATCTCCTGCTGCGAGCGGCAAAGGACGTGGCGCGCTGGGTGTTGGAGCTGCCGCGTTCCGAGCGCCCGCTGTTCGTCACCGTGAATGTTTCGGGACGCCAGCTTTTCCGGCCCGAGTCGGTGCAGGAAATCCGACAAATCCTCGGCCGCAACATCGCGCCCGTCGGTACAATGAGGCTGGAGATTGCCGAGAGCCTGCTCATGGATAATCCGGAGCAGGCAGTAGAGGTTCTGAAGCTGTTGCGCGGTTCGGGCGTCGAGCTGACGCTTGACGACTTCGGCACGGGCTTTTCTTCGCTCGCTTATCTCCATCGTTTCCCGTTCGACACGATCAAGATCAACGGCGAACTTGTCCGCGGTAGCGGCACGGGCGACGGCGCGGCGATCGTGCGCTCGATGGTTGCGCTTGCTCACGAACTCACGAAGACGATTGCGGCCGAAGGCGTCGAACGCGCCGACGAAGCCAGCTTCTTGCGCTCGATCGGCTGCGAATACGCGCAGGGCTACCATTTCGGAGAGCCGATCCCCGATCGCGCCGTTTCCCAGCTCTTGAAGATGGTCCGGCGTTCCGAGCGTAAGCTGCAGCCGCGCGGCTTCTTCCGGCCGAAGCCGAAAAGTCCAAGCAAGGAGATTGCGAAAAAGCCGGCACGCGCGCTTGCCCCTCCGGCCAAAACACCATCGCCCGAAGAGAAGCCGGTCGACCCGGCCCGGATTGCTGCGGCCGCAAAGCAAGCAGCCCTGCCATCAGGGTCCGTCGTGCGCCAACGTCAGAAAGCGGCACCGACACCAGCCCCGGCACCCGTAAACGCCAAGGCGCGCATGAACGGCGCTGCCGCGATCGCACCCCCTTTGAATGGCGCACTCAACGGTGCACTGAACGGCGCAGCGAATGGGCGTTCCGATAACCGCCAGCGGACAAACGACGCGCCTGTCGCCCCACCGATCTCGATGCCGGCGCCGTTCCCGCAGTCGGCTCAGCCGAAGCAACAGCCTCCGGCACAATCACGGCCTCTTGCAGCGAAGGGAGCTGACGCGGTCCCACCGCCTCACAACGTGGCGCCACATCTCGCGCCGCCGCCAGCAGGCCTGCAGAAGCCAAATTCGCAGCCGGGGTTGCAACCAAGTCTGCAAAACGGAAGTCCGCTGCCTTCAATCATGCAGCCTCCGAAGGATCGGGCCCCCGAAAAGGCCCAGCCGAATATCGTCTCTCCGCTGGCGGACGCGTTGGCCCGAGCCAGCGCCGCGCCGCCACCGGCCCCGGCGGCTATGCCCCCGCTTCCAACCTCGCCTTTGGCCGCTCCGTCGATCGTGCCGGCGTCGCTGAGAAGCGATACGCCGACCATTGTACCGCCGCCGGGCGCCCCGCCGCCCCTGCCGTCCAATGGCGCCGGCTTCCCGTCTCAGCCGTCGACACAGCCGGATTTCTCGACGCTGCCGCCCTCGATCGCAGCCAGCCTGGCAAGACTAGCCGGTACGCCTCTGCCGACGGGACGAACAAGCGGCGGCCCGGCTACGCCCGACGCGACGACGAGCGAGCAGAAGGCAGCCCCCAAGGTGAGCTCGGGAGCCTGAATTAAGGCAACGGGATAGGGGAAATCAGGGACCCTAGGCGTGTCCGGCGTCGCTGACGAGGTGCGACAGATCGATTCCCATTTTTGCCAGCGCCCGGGAATATTTGTTTTCGAGATCCTCGTCGAAGATCAGTTCCGGATCGGCCGGGCAATGCAGCCAACCGTTGGCTTGCATCTCGATTTCGAGCTGCCCCGGCGACCAGCCGGCGTAACCGAGCGCCAGCAGCGCCCGGGCGGGACCGCGGCCTTGCGCGATGGCCTTTAAAATGTCGATCGTCGCCGTCAAACAAACGCCCTGCTCGATCGCGAGCGTCGAATCCTCGGAAAAATAGTCGGAGCTATGCAGCACGAACCCGCGACCCGTCTCGACGGGGCCTCCGACTTGAATGGAAAGCGACAGCACCTCGCTCGTGATCTCATCATCGGGATTGCGGGACGATATGCCCAGCCGTTCCAGGAGATCCGGCGCGGTGATGTGGTTAGCGCGCTGATTGATGATGAGGCCCATGGCCCCTTCCGGCGAATGGGCGCACATGTAGATGACCGAGCGCTGGAATCTCCGGTCAGTCATCGCGGGCATGGCGATGAGGAGCTGCCCTTCGAGCTTTATGTCTGGCCCGCCTGTCTGGCCCGTCTGTCGGCTTGCTTTCATATGGGTGAGACTAACCCCATAGTACGCCGACGTGAAGATGCCCAAGAATGCAATAAAGACGCCTCTCTAACGCCAAGCTTCGCCCCAGCGTATAATTCGAGAGAAAACTTATGCGGCCCGGGAACGCCTCTGAAGGCGCGATCGTGAAACCAATCATCGAAAGGCGAAATGTTGTGATCAGATTGGCTATAGCGTTTTTTGTTCTCAGCACCGTCGCAGCGTGGAGCGATCCAGGCCCCGTCGCCTCCGATTGGCATGAAGGGTTCAACAACAAGGCGCGGCTCGTGGCCGGACGCGCGACGAGGGGGCAAGAGCCCGGACTCTACGCGGGCGTCGATGTGGCGATGCCGGACGGTTGGAAAACATATTGGAAGTCGCCGGGTGACGCGGGCGGCGTACCACCCGATTTCGACTGGCAGGGATCCGACAACCTTGCCTCGGCGACCGTGCTTTATCCGGCTCCGCATCGCCTGCACGACAAGGCGGGAGATGTCGTCGGATACAAAAACGGCGGCGTCCTCTTTCCCGTATTGGTGACGCCGAAAGACGCGAGCAAACCGGTCACGCTCCATGGCAAGGTCTCTTACGGGGTCTGCAAAGACATCTGCATTCCTGCAGAAGCCGAGCTGCAACTTGTCATTCCCCCCGACGTTGGAACGTCCGACGAGCTGTCGAAGGTCCTCACCGAGGTTCCAGGCGTGAAACCGCGACCTGGGATCGATCCGGCGCTCGCCGCTTGGCGTCTCGATCAAAGCTCCGGCAAGCCGAAGCTCGTTCTGGACGTCGAGACGGCCGCTCCGCCAACCGCCGACGCTTTCGTTGAAGGGCCAGGCGGCATTTATGTGCCGTTGCCGAAACGGATAAAGGACGATGCAGGCAAGGCCGTATTCGAAGTCGATCTGACCGATGGCGTCGACATCAAGGATCTGAAAGGGAAGCCCCTGACGGTCACGATGATCGACGGCAAGGGTCAGTCCGAGACGACGATTACGCTTGAGTAGCCGTTTGCAGTCGCTACATAGAAACCGCCTGCCACGAGCCGACGGAGCGACATGGGGCGCGCAAACCCAGAGGGACGATATGGCGATCAAGGTCGGAGATCATCTGCCGGACGGCAAGTTCACAGTGATGGGAGCTAACGGACCCGAGCCTAAGTCGATCAGCGATGTCTTCTCCGGCAAGAAAGTCGCGATCTTTGCCGTCCCCGGCGCCTATACGCCGACCTGCAGCAAGAGCCATATGCCGGGCTTCGTCGATCGCGTCGACGAACTCAAGGCAAAGGGGATCGACACCATCGCCTGTACGGCCGTGAACGACATTTTCGTTCTGACGAACTGGGCGAAGGACACCGGCGCGACCGGCAAGATCGAAATGCTGGCAGACGGCTCCGGCGATTTCGCCAAGGCCGTTGGATTGGAAATCGATCTATCGAACTTCGGCCTCGGGTTGAGGTCGAAGCGCTACGCGATGCTGGTCGACAACGGCGTTGTCAAAGTCTTGAACGTCGAGGACAGCACGCCCATCGCCGAGAAGTCGAGCGCGGCGACGCTCTGTTCGATGATCGACCGCTCACTTTGAGTTGCCGGCAGGCAGACTAGCGCGGCCGCCGGACTTGAACGGCGCCATGGCGATGCGCGCTAGCTCATCGGCGCGCTCGTTCTCCGGGTGACCGGCATGGCCCTTCAGCCAGTGCCACGTCACGTGATGCTTGCTGCGGAGCGCGTCGAGCTCTTGCCAGAGTTCGGCGTTTTTAACCGGCTTCTTGTCGGCGGTCCGCCAGCCGTTTTTCTTCCAGCCGTGAATCCATGACATGATGCCGTTCCGGACATAGACGCTGTCCGTGAAGAGATCGACCTCGCTCCTCTTCTTCAGCGCTTCGAGAGCGGAGATTGCCGCCTTGAGCTCCATGCGGTTGTTCGTCGTCAGTTTCTCGCCGCCGTTGATTTCCTTGCGGTGCTCGCCGGAAATCAGTATCGCGCCCCAGCCGCCGGGCCCGGGATTTCCCGAGCAGGCACCATCGCTATAGATCAGAACTTTCGGTCGTTCGTCGGTCATGAAGTGAGCTGTGCCGTGTAGTCGGCAATACTGCCGACGGATTGGTGAAATTTGAGCCGCCGAACATAGTCAGCGGGATCTTTGCGAGCGACCAGCGCATCCTTCGGCGTGTTGAGCCAGTCGTAGCTGCGCGTCAGCAGAAAGCGCATCGCCGCACCGCGGGCAAGCACCGGCATTGCCGCGCGCTCGGCATCGGTCAAGGGGCGAACGCTATCGTAACCGGCGAGAAGCGCGGCTCCCTTCTGCGGCTCGTATTGCGATTTCGCGTCGAAGCACCAGGCATTGAGGCACACGGCAATATCGTAGGCGAGGGCATCGTTGCACGCGAAGTAGAAGTCGATGATGCCGGAAAGCGCGTCCTCGACGAAGAAGACGTTATCCGGAAAGAGATCCGCGTGGATGACTCCCTGCGGCAAATCCTTCGGCCACGAGAGCTCGAGATAACGAAGCTCGTCCGCGATCAGATCGTGAAGGCCGTCGCAGATTTCTTCCGTTCGTGACGAAAACTTGTCGAATAGCGGCCGCCAGCCGGCGAGACCCAACGCATTGGCTCGCTTCAACGGAAAGCCTTCGCCCGCGATATGCATTTGCGCGAGCGCCTTCCCAAGCTCTTGGACATGGACGACCTTGGGCCGCTTTGGCCAAACGCCTTCAAGGAAAGTAATGAGCGCTGCCTGCCGCCCCGCAAGCTCGTTGAGAATGCGGCCGCTCTTGTCGCGCACTGGCAGCGGACAAGTCACGCCCGCCGCCGAAAGATGTTCCATCAATCCGAGGAAGAACGGCAAGTCGGCAGGATCGACGCGCTTTTCATAGAGCGTAAGAATGAAGGTTCCGTCTGTCGTGTGCACCAGATAGTTGGTGTTCTCGACGCCTTCGGCGATACCTTTGAATGAGAGCAGCCTGCCGAGCGCATATCCATCGATAAAACGCGCAAGTTCGTCGTCGCTGACTTCGGTATAGACGGCCATGTTCCCGCGCGCTGAATGGAGCTAGTGCTGCTGCTCGATGGGAGCGCGCGCGACTCGGACTTCTCGCGGCACATTGAAGATCACGCGCTCCTCGAGCGTCGTGACGACGTCGATGGTGATATCATAGCGGCTGCGGAAGGCTTCGACCACTTCTTCGACGATAATCTCGGGCGCCGAAGCTCCGGCTGTGATGCCGACGGTCTGCGCGCCTTCGAGCTTCTCCCACGGAATGTCCGCCGCGCGTTCGACGAGGAAGGAAAATTTGCAGCCCGCGCGTGCTGCGACTTCGACCAGGCGAAGCGAATTCGAGCTTTTCGGACCGCCGACAACGATCAGGCCGTCGATCTGCGGGGCCAAGGCTTTGACTGCGTTTTGCCGGTTGGTCGTTGCGTAGCAGATGTCCTCTTTGACCGGGCCGCCAATCCCGGGAAAACGCTCCTTCAACACGGCAACGATCTCGGCGGTATCGTCGAGCGAGAGCGTCGTCTGCGTAACATAGGCGAGGTTCGAAGGGTCTTTCGGTTGGAAGGCGCGCACGTCCTCGACGGATTCGACGAGCGTTATCGCGCCTTCGGGAAGCTGCCCGAGCGTGCCGACAACTTCCGGATGCCCACGATGGCCGACCAGCAGAATCTCGCGGCCCTGCTCGTGGTGACGAGCCGTTTCCATATGGACTTTCGACACGAGCGGACACGTCGCGTCGACGACGAACATGTTCCGGCCGCGCGCCGCTTCGGGGATCGCCTTGCTCACGCCATGTGCCGAAAAGATCACGGGCTGCGAGGTATCTGGAATCTCATCCAGCTCCTTCACAAAAACGGCGCCTTTAGCTCTCAGGGAATCAACAACATAACGGTTGTGCACGATTTCATGTCGAACGTAGACGGGGGCGCCGAATTTCGTCAAAGCCTGTTCTACGATTTGAATCGCGCGATCGACACCGGCGCAGAAACCGCGCGGGGCAGCAAGTAGGATCTTGAGAGGCGGCTTTTGCACGGTCGCTTTGGTTTGGTTAAGGCCCGACATGGAAGAAAGACGTCCTTTATACTCGTTCGACAGGCATGAAAATGCATTTGAGGGCCGCAGGTATCGGATGCTACGGTGCTTTTCGGACAATACAAGGGGCCGGGACTTTGAACCTTGGGGGTCAACGTTGCTCAATTCGGGTTATCGGCATCCTTACAACAAGGATGTGACGGCGGCGCGCCGTTTGTTTGCGCCGGCCCGGACGTGCGCAACCGCTTCGCTTGCGGTCACGCTGGCGGCGCTGGGCGGCTGCGGGATGTCGTCTTTGACGTCAGGCCTCGGCGGCGGCATGTTCGGCGGCGGCTCGTCTGAAAATCCACAGATTTCCTCGGTGTCTGAGGCCCAATTGCTCGACGCCGCCAAATCGAGCGACCCGACGACGGGCAGTACCTTTGTGGGCGCGGTCGACGCCGGCTGTCCGCGGCTCATTATCGCGCCGCATGACAACTACATCACATTCTATCAAGCTGGCCGCGTGGGCGACGCTCTCGCCGTCGCGCAACGCGGCGAAATCACGAAGACCGCTCGCGAATGCCAAATCGAGCCTGGACGCGTGACGGTGAAATACGGTTTCTCCGGCCGCCTCCTTCTCGGCCCGAAGGGACAACCCGGCAACGTCACGTTGCCGATCACGGTCGCCGTCAACGATTCCAAGCGCACCAAAGTCGCGAGCGACAGCGTGAAGGTCGACGTCAACGTCGGCCTCGACAAGCCGATCAGCTATTTCTCGACAGTGCGGACCGTTACCTTCCCGATCGCGGAAGGATCGCGGCCCGGAGAATATGAGCTCATCGTCGGCTTCGACAGCCACGCTCCAAGCTCTGGCTGAAGCAAGTTCTCGCTGAAGCCGCTCCAGGCCGAGGCCAGAACCACAGCGGCACTAGAAGCCAGCCACCCCATTCCTCGCATAACAAAAAAGGCCAAGCGTGAGCTTGGCCTTTTTTGATTTCAGATGATGGAAAGCTCGACTTAGTTGAGCTTGCCCTTGAGGTCGCTGATCGAGCTGGACACCAGCGCTTCGCCCGTGGTGCCGGATGCGCGTGTCTTCAGGATTTCGTGCGCAGCCGCAATCGCCGTTTCGATCGCCGTCGAGCGGACTTCGCTCAATGCCTGGGATTCGGCACGAGCAATCTTATCCTCGGCGATCTTCGAACGTCTCTCGAGGCTCTCGATGAGCGCCTTTCGTGAGTCGGTCGCAAGCGCCTCAGCCTCGATCTTGGCCTGCTCGATGATGGACTTCGCTTCGGTCTCGGCTTCCCGAGCCTTCCGCTGGTAGTCCGACAGAAGAGCCTGAGCCTCCTCGCGCAGCTTCCGTGCCTCGTCGAGTTCCTTGCGGATCGCGTCCGCACGATCATCGAGCGACTTCGTAACGATGGCCGGCACGCGGTAATAAAGCACGACGGCCACGAATACGACGAAGGAGAGTGCGACCCAGAAAAGAGGATCGTTTGGATCAAACATCTTCTAAATCCTCACTCGCCCGCCACAGGGCGGAGCACCTTCTTCACGTCATCAGGCGATACGTTCTGCCCGATGAGCTTCTCGACGACGGCTCTCGCCGTGTCCGTTGCGATATCGCCGATCGCCGACGTCGCCTTGGACTTCGTCGCGGCAATACGCTTATCGGCGTCACGAAGCTTCGCAGCGATCTGATCGTCGACGCGGTGACGCTCCGTTTCCGTTTCGGCGGCGAGCTTTTCGCGCGTGTCCTTGGCAATGCTCGAGGCATTGGAACGAGCGTCGGCAAGTGCCTTTTCGTAATCGGCGAGCGCCTTGTCGGTGTCAGCCTTGAGCCGTGATGCGGCGTCAAGATCGCGTTTGATACGGTCGCGACGCTCTTCGAGAACGTCGGCGACGCGCGGCAGCGCAATCTTCCACATAATGAAGAGCAACGTCACGAACGTTAGCACCAGCCAGAAGAGCTGGGGCGCAAAATGTTGCGTATTGAGCTGCGGCAAGCCGACGGACTCGGGAGGCAACGCACCCGATTCAGCGACTTTCTCGGCCGCCTCTGCGGCGACCGCTAGCAGCATGGTCGTGCCGGCAAACATTGTAGCCTCCGGTTGCTTGGGCGTATTCTAGTCTTCAGCCCAGTCTCAACCGTAGAGAATGATGAGCGCGATCAGAAGACCGAAAAGGCCCGTTGCTTCAGCAAGAGCGAAGCCGATGAGCAGGTTCGTGAACTGGCCGGGTGCAGCCGACGGGTTGCGCATCGCGCCCGAGAGGTAGTTGCCGAAGATGTTGCCGATGCCGACGCCGGCGCCGATCAGAGCCGAGCAGGCAAGGCCTGCACCGATCATCTTTGCTGCTGCGAGTTCCATTTCAAAGTCTCCCTTTGCTTCGCTTTTTGCGTTGGAATTTCGAGATCCTGTAGCAGGACCTGATCAGTGGTGCATGTTCACTGCATCGTTGAGATAGATGCAGGTGAGAACGGTGAAGATGAGCGCCTGAAGGAACGCCACGAGCAGCTCAAGACCCGTAAAGGCAACCATGAAGCCCGCCGGCGCGATCTTGCCCCACCAGGGAAGCATCACTGCAAAGCCCGCGAAGACTTTGAGCATCGTGTGGCCCGCCATCATGTTGGCGAAGAGACGCACCGAGTGGCTGATCGGACGGATGAAGTAGGAGATGAGCTCGATCGGCACGATGACGGGCATCAGCCAGAACGGCACGCCCGAGGGCACGAACAGCTTCAGATACCCGAAGCCATGCTTCCAGAAGCCGATGAACGTCGCGATGAGCCAAACCATTGCGGCAAGCGCGAAGGTCACGATGATGTGGCTGGTGACGGTGAAGTTACCGGGGATGAGGCCGATGACGTTCAGCACGAGAATGAAGATGAAGATCGTGAACACCCACGGGAAGAACTTCATTCCCTCTTCGCCGAGGTTCTCTTTGACCATTCCGGCGACGTATTCGTAAACGATCTCGGCCATCGATTGAATGCGCGAGGGGACGAGCGAACGGGCGTTCATCGCGTAAATCATGAAGCCGGAAATGAGAACGAGCGCCACGACCATCATCAGCGATGAGTTCGTGAACGAGATGTCATGACCTAGAAAATTGAGATCCCAAAGTTTCCGGATCTCGAATTGTTCCATCGGACTGTGATGTCCGGCACCTTCAGCGGCCAAGATAACCCCCTAGTGTCTCATTCGCCGTCGTCGTCATCTTTGACGGACGGTGCCGCTCTTTGTAGCGGCTCGTTTTCTGCCTGCGCCTTTTGAGCTGCGCGGACAACATTCAGAAGACCAGCCGCAAAGCCCATGATCACAAGCAGGACCATCAGCCAGGGCGCCGTGCCGAACTGCCTGTCGAGTGCCCATCCGAGCCCGCCGCCGACGACAACGCCGACAAGAAGCTCAGCAGCAAACTTGGAGGCTGCTCCATAGGCGGACTTCGAAGATCCACCCGTTGCCGACCGATCGGCCTTCGCCCGCTGCGCTTTTTTTGATTGAAGCGCATCGAGCTTTTGGCCAATTTCCGCCGACCGCTTGCGTATTGCTTCGCGGTCTTCCGGGCTAATTTCACCAGGTTCCGGACGCTGACCCTTGCCATCGGCTGACATGGTTCAATCCTTCCAGAACACGAGGAAAAACGGCCTCTCGGGGGAGATCGACGGCGCGGACCATAGATTTGGGGTCTAGGGGTGTCAAGGAATTGGGCAATATGAGCATCGCCTCGGGGTACGGCTAAACCGCGCAGGCCTGCCATGCCATATTGCGTGCGCTGCAAAATGGAAAAGCCTTCCCGCGATGGGGAAGGCTCATCAACTCGAAGCAGCAACTCGGGCCGCTGCTTTTCGGGTTCGTTTTACGGATTGGATGGGGCCTGCTGAGCCGGGGGATTGGCCTGCGGGGATGCCGCCCCTGAAGGTTCGGATGAAGGTGCTGTCGACGCCCCCGCTGGCGCCGCCTGCGACGTCGCGCTCGGCTCACTAAGCTTGCCGCCGGAGGAGTAATCCATCCTGTCTCGTGTCGTCTGCCAGAACCCTGCGACCAACGCGACACCGACCACGACCGCAAGCGCCATCGAACCCAGCAGAACCCGAAAGTTCGTTCTCCTGGGCGAAGCCTGCCGTGCTTCCGTCGGGTCGATCGAGTCGCGTCGCGACCGAGGATCGATTGGTGATTGCATTGGGCGATCTCCTTTCTCGATGAAAGGGAACGTCCGCCCGCCGGGAGGGGTTCCCCTCACGGTAGCCGGCCCGCTAATGCGCGGCTGAAAATTAAATATAATTCTGAGTTAGCTCGCTTCGCGGAAGCTCTGCGCCGTCTGCAGGTCCACGGAGACAAGTTGCGAAACGCCTTTCTCGGCCATCGTGACGCCGAACAGGCGGTTCATCCGCGCCATCGTCATCGGATGGTGGGTGATCACGAGAAAGCGCGTCGCGGTCTCGGTCGACATCTGTTCGAGGAGCCGGCAGAACCGATCGACGTTCGCGTCATCGAGAGGCGCGTCGACTTCGTCGAGAACGCAGATCGGCGAGGGGTTCGTCAAGAACACGGCGAAGATCAGCGCCAGCGCCGTCAACGTCTGTTCACCACCCGATAGGAGCGACAGTGTTGCAGGCTTCTTGCCTGGCGGCTTCGCGACGATTTCGAGACCGCCCTCGAGCGGATCCTCCGGGCTTTCGATCATCTCGAGGCGCGCCTCGCCGCCTCCGAACAAGTGCGTGAACAATCGTTCGAAGTGCCCGTTCACTGTCGCGAACGCTTCGTCGAGTCGCGACTTGCCTTCGCGATTGAGTTGCTGAATGGCGCTCCTCAGCTTGGCAATGCCCTGTTCGAGATCGTCCCGTTCGGCGACGAGGTTCTCCAGCTGCTTGCTGACCTCGACGAGGTCGTCGTCCGCTTGCAGGTTGACGCCGCCTAGACGCTCCCGGTCAGCCTTGATCCGCGTCAGATGCCGTTCCACGTCGGCAAGCGCCGGGATGGCGGACGCCTCGGGAAGTCCCGCGAGAACAAGACACGCTTCCGGCGCAACGTCGAACGTCTCCCGAATATGCCGGGCTGCTTCCTGGCGCCGGTGCCGCGCATTTTCGAGGCGCGTCTCGATGCGGGCATTGGCTTCCCGCGCCGCCGACACCTCGGCTTGAATGGATCTGAGGGACTCCGTTGCAGAACGGATCGCGTTCTCGGCCGATGCCAGATCATCGGCAGCCGCGCGTCGTTCGTCTTCGGCACGCGAAAGTGCCGACAGCAGCGTTTCGCGCTGGGCCGCGATGCGCGCCGGGAGATCTGCGGTCGCCGCCATTTCATCGCGCGCCTCTTTGAGACGCGCGTCTAGCGATTGAACCTGTGCTTCAGCGCTGTGCTGGCGGCCATGCCAGCGCGTGATCTCGGCGTTCGAGTGGCGGATGCGCTCTGCTCGGATCTGCTTGTCGCGTTCGAGACTGCCGAGACGAACCCGCGATTCCGCCACCTCGCGCCGCGCGTGCTCGGCTTCCGTCTGCGCCGTCTTGAGCAGCGGTTCGAGATCTTCGCCGACACTCATCGTCACAATGTGAGCTTCGATCTCGACATGCCGCGCTTGCGCATTGGTCAACTCTTCGTCGGCTCGCGCGCGCTGCGCTGTCACTGCCGCAAGCCGCGTCTCGCTTTCGCGCTGAAGCTTTTCAAGAACCGTCAGCTGCTGGCGAACTTGTGCAAGCTCGTTCTGCTTGTCGCGCCAAAGCTGGCGCAACCGGCGTTCCTCGGCCTCGGCCTGCTGAGCAGCGTTTGCCGCCATACGTTCCGCGTCGATCGTATCTTTGGCCTCGTTCAGGACCGCTTGCGCGCTTCGATCGAGCTCCGCCAGCCGGTTCTTGTGGGCGAGACGCTGGGCAGCCGGAGTAACGCCACCGGCCGCCGCCACAAACCCGTCCCAACGCCAGAGATCGCCTTCCCGCGAAACGAGACGCTGCCCCGTTTTGAGGTGCGGCTGCAGACGTGCGCCTTCCGACCGTTTGACGACGCCGATTTGACGAAGGCGCCGCGTCAGCTCTTGCGGGGCTTCAACATGCATGACCAGTGGTTCGGCATCGGCCGGAAGCGCGTGATCCTTGGCGGGAAGATCGAGGCTTCGCCAATGTACACTTGCTTCCGCCGCGATCGGCGCTTCGAGATCGTCGCCGAGCGCCGCGCCGAGCGCAGTCTCGTAACCGGGCGAAACGCGGATGAAATCGACAGCAGGCGGATAAGCGCCTTCATCCGATCGTGCGAGCAGCTTTGCGATCGTGTCGCGCTCGGTCGAGAACGCGTTGGCAGCGAGGCGCACGCGCTGCGCCTCGTCACGACGAGCCTTGGCGTCAGCCTGTGTCGTCCTGACGTTTTCTTCCGCCGCCAGCGTATCGGCTTCGATCTTGCTGATTTCTTGGGCGAGTGCCTGGCCGCGATGGGCCATATCGGAAACTTGCTCGCCGTCCGGCGCTTTCGATTTCAGGTCGTTGATCTGCGCGTCGAACGCCGTGATCTGACGCGCAATCTTCGCAACGAGGTCCTTGCGCTCGGCGAGCGCGGATTCAAGGCTCCGAAGCCGGGCCCGTGCATCGGCAGCGCGATGCGTGATGTCGGCGAAATGTGCATCCGTCTGAACGCGGCGCGCTTCGGCCGCATCGAGCTTGATTCTTTCTAGATCCTCTTCGTCGATCGCCCTGTCACCGGCCTCCTGGATCGCAGCAAGATCTGCATCGAGATGCAGCAAGGTCTCCTTGGCTTCGTGAATGAAGCCCCGCTCGCGCGTGAGATCGGAATCGAGTTGCTTGGCGCGAGCTTCGAGTTCGCGCGCGCGTTCCGCAGCACGGCTCGCCTCGCGCTCGAGGTTTTCCTGCTCGATCTTGAAACGGGCTAAAGCCGCAGCCTTCACAGCTTCGGCTTCGCGAAGCGGCGGCAATCCTTCGGCGAGGCGAAGCTCTTCGTTGAAGGCCTTGGCCTCCGCTTCCGTCGCCGCGCCAAGACGCATCATCGTATCGGTAAGCTGCGCCTCCTCGTTCTCGACGCTTTGGTGCGCGTCCTGCCAGGTCAGATGCAGGGCGAGCGCTTCCTGCTGGCGGATGTCGTTCGACAGCTCCTTGTAGCGCCGCGCCTGCCGCGCTTGCCGCTTCAAGGACTCCGTCTGCGATTGGAGCTGCCCGACGACATCGTTCAGCCGTTCGATGTTGGCCTCGGCCGCCTTGAGCTTGAGTTCGGCTTCGTGCCGGCGCGTATGCAAACCCGCGATGCCCGCGGCATCTTCTAGAATGCGACGGCGTTGCTCGGGTTTCGAATTGACGATCTCGCCGATCTGCCCCTGACGCACGAGTGCCGGCGACCGCGCTCCGGTCGCCGCGTCTTCGAACAAGACTTTGACGTCGCGCGCCCGCACTTCGCGTCCGTTGATGCGATAAGCGGAACCGGCTTCACGCTCGATGCGTCGCGTGATCTCGAGAATGTCGCCGTCGTTGAATTCGGCGGGAGCCTTGCGGGAGCTGTTATCGAGGAACATCGTGACCTCGGCGCTCGACCGTTCGGGCCGCCCGCCGCTGCCCGAGAAAATAACGTCGTCCATCGCCGCCGCGCGCATCGACTTGTGCGAGCTTTCACCCATCACCCAGCGAAGCGCTTCGAGAAGGTTCGATTTTCCGCAGCCGTTCGGCCCGACGACACCCGTCAAGCCAGGCTCGATCACAAGCTCCGTCGCGTCGACGAAGGACTTGAATCCCAGAAGCCTGAGCCGGGTGATTTTCATTCGTCTTGTCAGTCCTCGATGCCGTGTCGTCGTGGCTCAGGACCGTCGCGTGCTGCCCCTAGGGGGTCGCAGCCGCCGTTGGCGTGCCGCTTCGACTGGCCTGCTCGACGTAGTCAGCGATCTCCGGGAGCGTCAGCTCTTTCTTGATGAGCTTGGTTCCGATGAAAAAGTTCGGCGTACCAACAATCCCGAGTTTGCGACCGCGGTCCTTCACCCACTTCAAGTTCTCGATCATGCCTTGATTCTGCAGGCAAGCGTCAAACTGCGGGCGAGTCATCCCCACCTGTCGCGCAACAGCGTAGATGGCGTCTAGTCGCACTTCCTGCGAGACCCACGACGACTGCTGCTCCATGAATTTCCCGTAGAGTTCCAAGTACTTATCGGGCGGTGCGCAGCGTAGTGCGATCGTCGCATTGCCCGACGTCTTGCCGATCGGGAATTCGCGGAGAATGTATCGAACCTTACCGGTGTCGATCAAACGGCGCTTGAGCTCGGGATATGTCTTCTCGTGAAAGTTGCGGCAATGCGGGCAGGTAAGGGACGCGTACTGCACGATTGTCACGGGGGCGTCAGGCCGCCCCCAGCTCATTTCGGGCAACGGGCTCGGCGCCATGATGTCGGCGACCGTCGGGTTCTGAATGACCTCGCGGCCACCGACGCCAGAAGCAGTCGCATTTGGATCGCCGAAGGGGCTCGGCATGCCATCGGGCTTTTCAGATCCGATGGTCGGGTAGGCAGCGCCGGAGGCGCTGCCGTCAGCGGAAATGCTCGCCGTCGCCCCCGGAGCAAGCGACGGGATATCCGCGCCGCAGCCAGATAGCCAACCAGAGACGAGGAGGATGGCTGTAAGGCCCAGCGAACGGACGAGCATCAATGATTTTCCAGTTACTTCGCCGCCAGTAGCGGCTCCAGCACCTTATCAAAAGCTTCGACCGATGGAGCCTCTTGCAACCGCTTCCCGTTGATAAAGAAGGTCGGTGTGGCATTGACGCCAAAGGTATCGCTCGCACGCGAACGCTGCGCGGTAATCTGGTCCAGAAGTTTCTGGTCCGTCAGGCACTTATCAAAGCTTTCCTGGGTGAAGCCGGCCTGCTTCGCAATATCGAACAGCTTCGGCACGGGGCTTCCCTGGGCGAACGCCCAATCCGCCTGCTTCTCGTAGAACGTCTCGATCAGCGGGAAGACTTTCTCATTGCCCGCACAACGCGCCAGCATCGAAACTGCGGCTGCAAGATTATCGAGCGGGAACTCGCGGTAAATAAAGCGGACCTTGCCCGTATCGATGTACTTTTTCTTGATGGGCTCGAAGACCTCGGTGGAGAAGTGCGCGCAGTGCGGGCACGTCATCGAAGCGTATTCGACGATGGTCACCTTCGCGTCCTTGGGCCCGATGGCGAGATCGGGAAGATCCGTCGGCTTCATCAATTCGTCGACCGAAACCTCGGCAGGCCCCTTGCCTGCAGCAAAACTCGAGTTGACGCTCGCGAACGCCAGTCCGGCGACGGCGGCCAAAGCCAACAGACCAAAGCGAACGCCTCGCTGAGAGGACAGGCCCGGCATAAAATTTCTGAACTCTATCAAGGTCCAACTCCTCATCGCGATGCAAACCGTGGGGTAACGGCGGCCAATGAATGCCGCCTAGCACGGATCTGCCGCCGGAATAAGCCGAAACCGCTGGAGATGGCAACTAAAGGGCCGGTAATATCCGAGTTATATCCCGGAATGCTGTCAGCGCGTCGACGCGGCCGCTACGCTTCTGCCGAGGGCTTCCAGGGCCGCGGCAATGTCCCCCGGAGCAGCGGCGGTGCTGTCGGCCGGAAGTTTGGGCTGAACTGGCTTCTGTGGCGAAGCCGCGCTTTCGACACGAGGAACCTGATGAACCTTGAGCTGGCCGATCGCGCGGTATCCGAAATACCGGTTGATCCGGTCGATGATTTCCTTGTGGCGGTAAGAGACCTCAAGCGCGAATGCCGGGTCGCAGGCAACGATCAGTGTCGCGCCCGCGCTTTGCCCGGCGTCATCGGCATCGACCGGCGCCCTGGCGCCACGCGGCCACTTGATCGTTTCCGGACGCGTAAGCCTTGCGACGTCGGCGCCGACGATGGTTTCCCACGACGACAAGATCTCGGCGCTGTGAAAGCCATATTTCTCGAACGCCGCGGACGTCACTTTCGGCACGAACGAGCCGACAGCCCGCGCAAACTGGCCTTTTACGCTCCGGACGTCCGGAGGTAATGGCCGCATCTGAGCTGTGGGTTGTTTCGTGCTCAATGGCGTCGCTCGTCCCGGCAGGCTTGTGGTGACGTGAATGAAGTCTACCATTGTCGATGCGATTCGAGGGTCCCGCGCAACCGGAGATGAAGAGCGCATGGGCGCGGTCCAGGAAAATGCAGCTCTCCGCCGGCGGCAGCAGCAGCTTCCGTTGCGGCCGGCCGGGCCGTTGACCGTCAAGGCGCTGCTCGCCTGGTATGAAGCCGAGCGCCGCGATCTGCCCTGGCGTTATGGTCCCCGCAAGAAAGCCGATCCCTACCGCGTCTGGCTGTCCGAGATCATGCTCCAGCAGACGACGGTGAAGGCCGTCGTTCCGTATTTCCAGAAATTCGTCGCCCGCTGGCCGACGGTGACCGCGCTAGCCGGGGCCGAGTTGGAGGAAGTGCTGCAGCAGTGGGCGGGCCTCGGCTATTATTCGCGCGCTCGCAATCTCAAGGCCTGCGCTGACGTCGTCGCGCGCGACTACGGCGGCGAATTCCCGAAGAACGAAGCCGAGCTTCTGAAGCTGCCGGGCATCGGCCCGTACACGGCAGCGGCCATCTCGGCCATCGCGTTCGGTGAAAAGGCGACGCCGGTCGATGGCAACGTCGAGCGCGTCGTGTCGAGGCTGTTCGCTGTCCGCCAGCCGCTTCCCGCCGCCAAACCGGAAATCCGCCGGCTGGCCGCGACTCTCACGCCACAACGGCGGGCCGGAGATTTCGCGCAGGCCATGATGGATCTCGGCGCCGAAATCTGCACGCCGCGAAAGCCGTCATGTCTTGTCTGCCCGCTTCAGCAAGACTGTTCGGCAAGCGCGCAAAATCTCGCCGAGCTTTTGCCTATGCGCGGAGCCAAGGCGGAACGCCCCTCGCGATACGGAATTGCTTTCCTCGTGCAACGGGAAGACGGCGCAGTGCTTTTGCGCCAGCGTCCCGAGGCAGGCCTTCTCGGCGGCATGCTCGAGGTGCCGTCGACGCCATGGGGCGACGCCTTACCGTCGAAAAAAGAAGCGATGCGCGCCGCACCCGTTACGACGTCGTGGCTACCCGTGCCGGGCGCAGTCGTTCACGTTTTCACGCACTTCCGGCTCGAGCTGATCGTCTATCGCGCGCTCGTTCCAATCGATGCGAGCTTCACGCTATGGGCCGAACAGGAGCGCTGTCGATGGGTCCATCGCCGCGACCTCCACGCTCAAGCCTTGCCGAGCGTGATGAAGAAGGTCATCGCGCACGGCCTTGCAGACAACTGAGCTCCCGGTCACCCGGACCTAAATCGACATGCGGCTGCCAAGTCCGAGCTGACGCTTTGCTTCGGAGCGAAGGTCGTCGATCGGCTTGAGTTTCCCCTCCGCCTCGAAGTGCCAGTACGTCCAGCCGTTGCACGCGGCCTTGCCCTGGACGATAGCGCCGAGGCGATGAATAGACGCTTGCTGACCATCGTAGAACAGCGTGCCGTCCGCGCGCACTTCCGCGCGAACTTCGCGCCGTGGACCGAACAGCTTGCGGCCAGGCTTGATGATGCCGAGTTCCAGGATCTGACCGAAGGGAATGCGCGGCTCGCTGCGCTTCGACGGCAGCGTTTCGATTGCCTCGGTCTCGAGCGGCTGTACTTTGGCGATCCGCTCGTCGGCGGCCGTCGCATAATCGATATCGCGTTCGATGCCGATGAACTTGCGGCCGAGCCGCTTTGCGACGGCGCCTGTGGTGCCGGTTCCGAAGAATGGGTCAAGGACAGTATCGCCCGGCTTCGTCGACGCGATCAGGATGCGATGGAGCAATGCTTCCGGCTTCTGCGTCGGATGTGCTTTGCGGCCGCCGTCGTCTTTCAAGCGCTCCGGACCCGAGCAGATCGGGAACAGCCAGTCCGAACGCATCTGTAGATCGTCGTTCGAAGCTTTGAGGCTTTCGTAATTGAACGTCACGCGCGATTTGCGATCGCGACCGGCCCAGATCATCGTTTCATGCGCGTTGGTGAAACGCTTGCCGCGGAAGTTCGGCATCGGGTTCACCTTGCGCCAGATGACGTCGTTTTGAATCCAGAAGCCCAAGTCCTGGATCGCGACGCCGAGGCGGAAGATGTTGTGATAGGAGCCGATGACCCAGATCGCGCCATCCGGTTTCAGCACGCGGCGGCACTCGGTAAGCCATGCGCGGCAAAATGAATCATACGCTGCGAAATCGTCGAATTTATCCCAAACGTCGTCGACGCCATCGACCTTCGTATTGTTCGGTCGCATGAGCTCGCCGGCGAGCTGCAGATTGTACGGCGGATCGGCGAAAACGAGATCGACACTCGCGGTCGGGAGCTTCTTCAGCTCGGCAATGCAATCACCAACGAGAATCTTTCCACTCTGCGAGCGGACTTTGACGCGACGCGAACCCATGTACAGAACCTGCTACGCTACGAATTACAAACCGCTTGCCTCGAACTCATGAAGCGAGCCTGTACGCTTTGTACATGATCGGAAGCGCGCGTGAATACACGTTCGACACACGCAAGCGATTTATATTTTTTGATTCGATGTGCAACTTGAAACGCTTGCGGACTAAGCGTCGGCGAGCCCGAGTCCGAGCGCCGGTTTCAAGCCAGGCCCGAGGCCAAGTGCAAGCTGCACGGGTTTGAACGATCGCCGGTGCACAGCCGAGACGCCGAGCTTGTCGATCGCCGCCTGATGTTCCGGCGTGCCGTAGCCCTTGTGACGTTCAAAGCCATAGCCCGGATAATCGCGCGCCATCTCCATCATCATCCGGTCGCGCGTAACCTTCGCAATGATCGATGCCGCCGCAATCGAAAGGCATTTGGAATCGCCTTTGACGATCGTTCGCGTCACCATCGCAACTCTCGGCGCCTTATTGCCGTCGACGAGCACCAGCTTCGGTTTCTCGGCAAGCTCGCTGATGGCCTGCGCCATCGCCCATAGAGTGGCGCCGAGGATATTCTCGCGATCGATCCGTTCGACATCGGCGACGCCCACGCCGACAATCGCGACCTTCATGATGCGTCTGTAGAGAGAGGCGCGAGAATCTTCGTCGAGAATTTTGCTGTCGTCGATATTCGCCGGGATCTTATCGGGATCGAGGATGACGGCGGCCGCAACAACCGGTCCCGCCCACGGCCCTCGGCCCGCTTCGTCCACGCCTGCAATCGGCCGCGAGCCCAGAAGATGCTCCGCGGCTTCGAGTTCGAACGTCGGCTTGATGCGCGAATCGGCAATCTTCATTCACAACTTTGATCATCGCGTTTACCACGATGTCAAAGCAGTGAGAGCTGTTGTCCCCCGTTTCCAGGCCTGATGAAAAGATCGGTCCGAAGTGGAACGCGCTCATCGCCGAGGCCCAGACGCTTCTTCGTAAGCCTGAATCGGAGTGCGATCTGCGAAGCATAAGGACCTCGCCCGCGTTGGCGGACGCCGAAATCGGCCGTGTAGTCACGTCCGCCGTGCATCGAACGAAGCAGCGATATGACCTTGTCGGCGCGGTCCGGAAATTCCTCTCGCAGCCATTCGCGAAAGAGATCTTTGATCTCGAGCGGCAGCCGGAGCAGCACGTAACCCGCATCGCGCGCGCCGGCTTCCCGCGCCGCCTCGAGTATCGGCTCGATTTCATGATCCGTCAGGCCCGGAATGATTGGCGCCACCATGACAGTCACGGGAATTCCGGCATCCGCGAGCCGCTTGACCGTATCGAGGCGCCTGGAAGGCGTCGCAGCGCGAGGCTCCATCGCGCGGGCAACATGACGATCGAGTGCCGTTATCGAGACCGCGACTCTCGCCAAATTCTTGGCAGCCATCGGAGCCAGGATGTCGATATCACGCGCGACGAGCGCCGATTTCGTGATGATGCCGACTGGATGATTGGCCGTCGCCATGACTTCGAGGATCGCCCGCGTAATCCGGCGTTCACGCTCGATCGGCTGATAGGGATCTGTATTGCCGCCGATCGCGATCGTCTCCGGTTTGTAGCCGGGCCGCTTGAGTTCGCGCTCCAAAAGAACGGCGGCGTTGGGTTTCGCGTAGAGCTTCGTCTCGAAATCGAGGCCCGCCGAATGTCCGAGATAGCAATGGCTCGGCCGTGCGTAGCAATAGATGCAGCCGTGCTCGCAACCCCTGTACGGATTTATCGAGCTGTCGAAAGAAACGTCGGGGCTGTCGTTATGCGAGATGATCGACTTGCTCGTGTCCTCGAAAACTTCCGTCTTGAAGGCCTCGAGTTCGCCGAGCGTCTCCCATCCGTCGTCGAATTCCTCATGCTCCTGAGCCTCGAAGCGCCCCGTCCTGTTGGAGCGCGCGCCCCGGCCGCGGCGGCGTTCTGAATCCACCACGCCAGAATCGGCACAGTCTGGCATCGCCGGATAATCTGAAAAGTCTCTGTTCGAAGCCATTTCCCGACCGAACTCTCAAACCGCGGAGTTCATTAGCAGCTTTCGAAGAACAAACAAAGAACAAAGAGCCGACCCCGGCCGTCGCCATGGTTAAGACCCGCGACGTGGCGCGCCTTGCCGCAGGGTCTCCGGCGTGCCAGGAAATGGATATGATCTCGGTAATCATTCCCGCGCGTAACGCTGAGCACAGGCTGGCCGCCACGCTAGCCGCGCTGGTTCCGTCGGCGATTGACGGTATCGTCAAGCAGGTCATCGTCGTCGACGCCGGATCGACCGACAGTACGGCCGAGGTCGCAGATCAAGCCGGAGCCGACGTGGTCGAAAGCGCTCCTGGGCGCGGCGGGCAGTTGGCTCAGGGCGCAGCTCTCGCCCGCTTTCCATGGCTCCTCTTTCTCAACGCAGATACTGTCCTCGAAGATGGCTGGGAACGCAGCGCAACGGCCTTCATGCGCCGGGTCGATTGCGGTGAGCGTTCGATGGCTGCAGGCGCCTTCACCTTCCGCCTCGACGACAAAGGCATTGCTCCGCGCCTGCTCGAGCGTCTCGTTCATCTGCGCTGCAAGATCTTGCGCGTGCCTTATGGAGATCAGGGCCTGCTGATCCCGCGCCAACTCTTCGATGCCGTCGGCGGCTACAAAAATCTGCCGATCATGGAAGACATCGATCTGGCACGCCGTCTGGGCCGCAGACGTCTCGCGATGCTCGACGCGCACGCCATAACATCAGCGGAGCGATACAAGCGTGACGGATACCTGTCGCGTTCCTTGCGCAACCAGATCTGCCAAGTGCTCTATGGTGCTGGTTTGCCGCTGAGCGTTGTCGCGCGCCTGCACGGATCGGTCGAAACCGCTCCGTAAAGCCTCACGCGAACTCTCGCTCAACCGGATTTGCGGTGCTCCTCGAGCCGGGGCATGATCTCGACGAAATTGCACGGACGATGGCGGGCATCGAGCTGCAATTTCAGAATTCCATCCCACGCGTCGCGGCACGCTCCCGTCGATCCCGGCAAGCAGAAAATAAACGTCCCGTGCGATACGCCCCCGCACGCCCGCGACTGGATCGTCGAAGTGCCGACCTTCTGGAACGACAGCATGTGAAAAAGGATCGCGAAGCCTTCGATCTCCTTTTCGAAGAGCGGCTTGATCGCTTCCGGGGTGACGTCGCGGCCGGTAAAGCCGGTGCCGCCGGTGGTGATCACGCAATCGACGGATGGATCGTTGATCCAGCCTTCGACGATGCTTCTGATAAGGCCCGTGTCGTCTTTCACGAGCCTCCGGTCGGCAAGAACATGCCCCGCTTCGCCGATCGACTTCTCCAGGAAATCGCCCGAGGTGTCTTCGGCAAGCGTCCGTGAATCGGACATGGTCAGGATGGCAATCCTGACAGGGACGAACGTGCGTTCGGCATCGATGCCGGCCATGACGGTTCCTCAGAGCTTTGAACGTATCTGCAACAAATCCATCCACGCGAGCTGCTTCGCCGCCGGCGTCCTGAGCAGATAAGCCGGATGCAGCGTCGCGATCGCCGGAATTTTCCGGTCGCCGATCTCGATTTCCCGCCATTTGCCCCTGAGCCGCATGATGCCTTCGCTGGCGCCAAGCATCTCCTTGGCCGCCGAGCCGCCAACCGCAACGAGGATCTTCGGAGCAACGAGCTCGATCTGCCGTTCAAGGAAGGGGCGGCACGCGAGCGCCTCCTGCGGTGTCGGCGTGCGATTGCCGGGCGGCCGCCAATAGACGACGTTGGTGATGTGAACGTCGGCTTCCGTTCGCCCGATGGCACTGAGCATCTTGTCGAGCAGCTGCCCGGCGCGTCCGACGAACGGTTTTCCGGCGAGATCCTCATCGCGGCCCGGAGCTTCGCCAATGATCATCAGGTCGCTGCTCGGTGCGCCCCGGTAAAAGCAAAGTTTGGTCGCGGTCGCTTTCAGGCCGCAGCCGTCGAAATTCTGCAGTGCCGCTTCGAGTTCCTGAAGCGAGTTGGCCGCTCGTGCGATGCGCCGCGCGCCGGTCTCGGCTTCGCTCGCTCCGAGGGGCGTGACGGCACGGGGCCGGGCGGCCTGGGGCGACCCTGAAGCCCCCGGGGCCCCAAGGACTGCTCTGGCGCGAACCGGCGATTGACCTTCATCCGCCCCCCGTGCGGCATGCGGCGCTGGCCGGGTAGCTGACGCTGCCTCATCCCGGTCGGGCCAAGCGAATGCCGCCCCTGGCGCGTCGTTTCCGCGCTGAAGCCAGTCCTGCGCTGTATCGCCCACAGCGGCATCGGCCCCCATGGCCTGCAACCAACTGAGCAGCGAAAGCATTTCGTCTTGACCGTTCGATCTCACCATCGCTGCCGAGAATAGAGGTGCGGCAAGACAATTGCACGCGGCGGCGCGCCGCTGGCATGTGGAGTGGCGCGCCGCTGGCATGTTGAGCCGCGCAGCTGCCATGTCGGGCAGCCGGTACCGGTTGGCTTGACGCCTTCTGTGTCGGGACCTAATCGAGGGTTAATGGTTTTTCAGCAAGCAAATCGAGGTGACTATGTCCGCTGACGAGGCCGATCTGCCGCCGCGTGAGGCAATGGACTTCGATGTTTTGATCGTCGGCGCTGGGCCCGCGGGTCTGTCGGCAGCCATACGTTTGAAGCAGAAGGCCGCAGAGACCGGCACCGATATCTCTGTCGTCGTCGTCGAAAAGGGCTCCGAAGTCGGCGCGCACATCCTTTCGGGCGCCGTCATCGATCCCATCGGCATCAACCGCCTCTTCCCGGATTGGAAGGAACGCGGCGCTCCGATCGAGACGCCCGTGACCGAGGACGTGTTTCTTGTGCTCGGGCCGGAAGGCGACCTTCGCCTGCCGAGTTGGCCGATGCCGCCCATGATCAAGAACCACGGCAACTACATCGTCAGCCTCGGCGCGGTCTGCAAATGGCTCGGCGAGCAGGCAGCCGAACTCGGTGTCGAAATCTATCCGGGCTTCGCCGCGAGCGAAGTTCTGTACGACGAGAAGGGCGCTGTCGTGGGCATCGCGACGGGCGACATGGGTGTTGGCCGCGACGGCAAGCCGACGGATAATTTCGTTCGCGGCATGGAACTGCGCGCCAAGTACACTTTGGTCGCAGAAGGCGCCCGCGGTTCGCTCTCGAAGGGTTTGATAAGCCGTTTCGAACTGGCGAAGGGCCACGAGCCGCAGAAGTACGGCATCGGTCTTAAAGAGCTTTGGCAGATCGCGCCCGAGAAGCATCGCCCCGGATATGTGCAGCACACGTTCGGCTGGCCGCTCGACAGTCGGACCGGCGGCGGCTCATTCCTCTATCACTACGGAGACAATCTCGTTTCCGTCGGCTTCGTCGTGCACCTGAATTACGCCAACCCCTATCTCTCTCCGTACGAGGAATTCCAGCGCTTCAAAACTCATCCAGCCATCCGTGATGTTTTCGAAGGTGGCAAGCGCATCGGCTACGGCGCACGCGCCATCACCGAAGGCGGCTGGCAGTCGATGCCGGATCTCGTGTTCCCCGGCGGAGCACTGCTCGGGTGTGCAGCAGGCATGGTGAATTTGCCGCGCATCAAGGGCAGCCATAACGCCATGCTGTCCGGCATCGCGGCCGCGGACTCGGTCCTGAATGCCCTCGCCGCAGGGCGCTCGCACGACAAGCTCGACGACTACGAAAAAGCGGTACGCACAGGTGACATCGCACGTGACCTGAAGAAAGTGCGGAATATGAAGCCGCTCTGGTCGCGTTTCGGCACGTACATCGGCGTCCCGCTCGGCGGCGCCGATCTTTGGCTCAACACCATCATTTCCGGTGTCGGCCTCGGCTTCACCCTGAAGCACGGCAAGACGGATGCCGCAGCGACCGGGCTAGCGGCGGATTACAAGCCGATCGCGTACCCGAAGCCCGACGGAAAGCTGACGTTCGACCGTCTGACGAACGTATCCTTCTCGGCAACCAATCACGAGGAGGATCAGCCGGTACATTTGAAGTTGCTTGATCCGTCTGTCCCGATTGCGATCAATTTGCCCGAGTACGCCGAGCCGGCGCAGCGTTACTGCCCAGCGAGCGTATACGAAATCGTAAACGATGAGTTGGGCCAGCCGAAATTTCAGATCAACGCCCAAAACTGCGTACACTGCAAAACCTGCGATATCAAAGATCCGAGCCAAAATATTAATTGGACCTGCCCGGAAGGCGGCGGCGGGCCCAATTACGCCGGAATGTGACGATCAAACACCTGGGGGGACGTTGTCCCCCCAGTGCTTTCAGCAACATAACGGGTGCGGCAGGTTGCCAATTTTCTTTGTTGCGCGTTTGCAATGTCCATAACAGTTAGCAATTTCGGATCCTTTCCCATTTTTCACGCGAAGCGTGTCGCCAACCGCGCGATAACTTTGCTAGGTTCGGATCCGCAGGAATCGAATTGGCTTCCGGCAGCAAAGGAAAAATGTCGATGCGGGGACCCCTCGGGCGTGTGCTGAGTGTAGGCCTTGGTGCGATTGCGATGACGATCGCCGGGTTTTTCAGCGAGGCTCCGGCCCGCTCTCAAGACCAAGACCCGGGTCAAGACGAGATATCGACGTCTGTACTCGGGAACTATTTGGCGGGGCGCTTTGCCCGGGCCGCACAGGACACGAAAGAAGCCGCCGATTTTTACGGCAAAGCCCTCGAACGCGATCCATCGAATGAAGTGCTGCTCGAGCAGGCCTTCCAGATGGAGACGATGTCGGGCAACTGGCCGAAAGCTATTCCTCTCGCCGAGCAGCTGGCAGCAACCCGCCAGTCGCATCGGATGTCCCAGTTTCTCTTGGGCGTGACCGCGTACAAGGCAGGCGATTACGCGAAAGCCGAAAAGCATTTCACCGCCGCCTCCGAAAATCCCATCGGCGAGCTGACGAGCGCCATCGCGGTCGGCTGGACGCGCCTTGCAGCGGGAGACGCCGATGGAGCGGTGAAGGCTCTTGATCTTCCGAAGCAGCCTGACTGGGCGCAGTTCTACCTGCGCTATCACCGCGCGCTGATTACCGATCTCGCTGGCCGCAAGGCAGATGCGCGCGCGTCCTACGAAAAAGTCTTCAAGCAGGACAGCCGCACGCTGCGGACCTCGCTTGCCTACGCTCAGTCTGCGGCCCACTACGGTGACTTCAAGACTGCGCGTCAGGTGATGAAGGAGCAGCTCGCGAAAACCCAAGGCGACGCACATCCGCTCGCGAAAGAGATGCTCGACATCATCAATCGCAAAGAGAAGCCGCCGCTCTTGATCTCCAACCCGACGGACGGTTTGGCGGAAGTATTTTATGGGCTCGGCGAGGCGCTTGCCGGAGAAGGTGGCGTCAGCCTCGGAACGATCTATTTGCAGCTCGCTCTCGATGCCAAGCCCGATCACGCCTTCGCGCTTGCAGCGCTTGCCAACGCTCTTGAAGCCGTGAAGCGCTACGACGACGCCATCGCGACGTACGACAAGATCCCGCAGGGGACGCCTCTGCAAAGCGCGATCGACATTCGCAAGGCCTTCGACCTCAATTCTCTCGATAAGCCCGACGAAGCGAAAGCGATCCTGACCAAGCTTATCGAAGCGGACCCGAAGGATGTCCGCCCGCTCGAGGCGCTCGGCAACATTATGAGAGCCCGCAAGGATTACGCAGGCGCCGTCACGTACTTCACGAAGGCCCTTGCTGTTCTGAATAAAAACGACCCGCGCAATTGGGGTTACTACTATGCGCGCGGCACCTCTTATGAGCGGCTGAAGAACTGGCCCGCAGCCGAAGCGGACCTGAAGCGCGCACTTGCGCTCGCTCCCGATCAGCCGCTGGTTTTGAATTATCTCGGCTACTCCTGGGTCGATCAGGGCAAGAACCTCAAGGAAGGAACGCGCCTGATCGAGAAGGCCGTGCAGCTGAAGCCCGATGACGGCTACATCGTCGATAGTCTCGGATGGGCGCACTACAAGCAGGGTAACTTCAAGGAGGCGGTGCGCTTCCTGGAACGTGCCGTCGAGATCAAGCCCGAAGACCCGACGCTGAACGATCACTTGGGCGACGCTTTCTGGAAAGTCGGTCGCGAACGCGAGGCCCGCTTCCAGTGGAACCAAGCGCTGTCGCTCGATCCCGAGCCGCAAGACGTCGACAAGATCAAGGCGAAGATCGAGCGCGGTCTCGATGCGAAGGGCGAAGCCAAGAACGCCGAGAAGACCCGGCAGGTTCAAAGGGACGAGGCATCGCGCCGGCGCAGCGAAAACAAGGCCGGATCGCCGCAAGGCCGGGCCGTGGAGTAAATCGCCGCAAAGCTGGATCAACAAATCACGGGCGCCATTGGCGCCCGTTTTCATGCTGCTGAGATCTCATGCCCCTGAAGCCGGAATTCGCTCCCGCCAAGATCAACCTGACGCTCGAAATTCTCGGCCGGCGTAGCGATGGCTACCACGAGCTTCGAAGCCTCGTCGCATTCGCGGCCGACGCAGGCGACCGTCTGACGCTGACCAGCGATACGCCCGCCTTGACGAAAGTCGAAGGGCCATTCGCAAGCGCTCTCGGCCACGCCAATCTCGTCGACGCCACCGTCGAGACGCTCACGCGCATTCTTCCCAATGTCATTCTCGGCGGCTTGACGCTGGAAAAAAATCTGCCCGTCGCCGCCGGCATCGGCGGTGGATCGGCAGATGCGGCAGCAGCACTTAGGCTTCAGAGTGCAGCTCATCCGGAAATCGCCGCGCTCGATTTGCACGTGATCGCGCGCACCCTCGGCGCCGACGTTCCGGTCTGCCTGCGCAGTCGCAGCGCGATGATGACGGGCATCGGCGAGACTATTGTCGACGTCGGCCTGCCGGGAGAGATCTTTGCGATCCTCGCCAATCCGCTCATCGAAGTGCCGGACAACAAAACAGCGGAAGTCTTTCGTCGCCTCCGCGCTCAGCCGTTGCCAGCCGATGCCACGAGCGAACGGCCGCCGGTCCTGTCGTCCATCGGCGAGCTTATCCGATACGCCGCAACGCGCGGGAATTCGCTTGAAGCGCCCGCACGCGAGCTTTTCCCACAAATAGGGGTGATGCTCTCGGAACTCGCGAAGCTGCCGCGATGCCGACTAGCCCAGCTCTCAGGCGCGGGACCGACCTGCTTCGCCCTCTTCGATACCCAGCAAGCGGCGTCGCACGGCGTGCGCGTGCTCAAAGCCAGCTGGCCCCAGTGGTGGGTAGCAGCGACCCGCCTTATCTGATCCGTTCTCGATCGAGCTGCTCAGCGTGTCTCAGTGAGTGCGGCTGATGCAGAAGCCGATGACCTGCTCCAGCGCATCCTTCTCCCGGCTCGCCGGGAAAATCGCGAGCGCATCGCGCGCGATTGCGCCATAGGAACGTGCCCGCTCGAACGTCGCTTCGATGGCCTTGTGCTTGCGCATGAGGCTGACAGCGTGTTCGAGGTCGCCGTCCGCAATCTCGCCATCGGCGATGGTCCGGTTCCAGAACTGGCGCTCATCGTTCGAGCCGCGCCGGAACGAAAGAATGACCGGCAACGTGATTTTGCCTTCGCGGAAATCGTCGCCGACCGACTTGCCAAGGCGGCTGCTGTCGCCGGCATAGTCGAGTGCGTCGTCCACCAGCTGGAACGCAAGGCCGAGATTCTTTCCGTAGGACCGAAGGGCAGCCTGCTCCTCCGTCGGCCGCTGGGCAAGCGCCGCACCCGACTCGGCCGCAGCTGAAAAGAGCGCTGCCGTTTTGGAATTGATGATCGAGAGATAATCGTCTTCGGTCGTCGATGTGTTCTTCGCGGCCGCAAGCTGCATGACTTCGCCTTCCGCGATTGTCGCGGCTGCGTTGGACATGATGCGAAGAACGGTCAGCGATCCGACGTCGACGAACATCTTGAACGCTTGGCCAAGAAGAAAATCGCCGACGAGAACGCTCGCCTGGTTGCCCCATATCATGCGCGCCGTTTTACGGCCCCGCCGCGTCGCGCTCTCATCGACGACGTCGTCGTGAAGCAGCGTCGCCGTATGCATGAACTCCACGGCCGATGCGGTGCGGATGTGGCCGTTTCCGCCATACCCGCACAACTTCGCTGAAGCCAGCGCCAGCATGGGCCTCAGGCGTTTCCCGCCGCTATCGATGAGGTGGTGAGCGAGCTCGGGTATCATGTCGACGTCGGACACTGCCTTGTCGAGAATGATCCGGTTTATGGCCTCGAGATCATCGGATACGAGATCGAGAAGCGGTTGCAGCTTCTGACCTGTCTCACGAACGTCTTCGAGTGGAATCACGCGACCCAAGTTGGCCCCCAATTTTTACACCATGCTAATATAAGTATTTGCCTTTAGGCCGTCACCCAACCCTCGCCGGCCAGATCTGATTGGTAGTTTAGGATTGGCCATGCGCGAGTTGATTGTGACGAATGACCCCGTACTTATTAGCTACACCGAAGCACTGCTAAAAGATCAGGGCATTGAGGCGGTGGTATTTGATCGAAATATTAGTCTTATGGAAGGGTCAATCGGTGCTTTCCCGCGACGTCTTGTCGTTCCCGATGAAGTATGGGCCAAGGCAGCCGAATATCTGAAGGCGGCCGGACTGGGCGAATGGGTGGTCGGAAATGAAAGTAAGTGAGCCTGACCTATCCATAATTGAGACGGCCAGCGAAGACCTGTTCCTCGGCGACGCCTTGATGGTGCGCCAGCCGCGGAATGGTTACCGGGCAGGAACCGATGCCGTGCTGCTCGCCGCATGGATTGACCCCGAGACCGCCGGCAAAGGACCGGTACTCGATGTCGGATCAGGTGTGGGGGTCGTCGGACTTTGCGTCGCGGCGCGCTGTCCGAATGCGCGAGTTCTGCTCGTCGAGCGCGAACCCGATCTCGCCGTCCTTGCTCGCCATAACGTCGAGCGCAACGGTTTGGAAATGCGCGTTTCGGTTGTCGAGGCCGATATCGCGCGCTCGTCAGATGCGCTTTTTCGCTCAGGGATAGCTTCAGAGACGTTTCCGATCGTGCTCGCCAATCCCCCTTATCACGAGGAAGGCCGAAGCACGGCCGCGCCGAGCCCGCTGAAGGCTGCTGCGCATCAGATGGCGCCCGATGCGCTCGATACATGGGCGCGCTTTATGAACCGCATGGCGCTTCCGGGCGGACGCGTCGCGATGATTCATAAGGCCGAGGCGTTGCCCCAAATTTTATCTGTTTTCGAAGGGCGTTTCGGCGGCATTAACGTCCTGCCGATTTATGCGCGCGCCGGTGCACCGGCAATTCGAGTGATCGTCAGCGGAATTAAGGGTAGCCGTGCGCCGATGTCGATCAAGCCCGCCCTCATTCTGCATGGTCCCGAGCAGGCTTTCCTGCCGGAGATCGAGGCTGTCTTCAGGCATGGCGCCGCACTTCCGGCAAGATTCGGCGGCTGATCGCCTCTGGCAAGCCGCCTGCGGTTGCACTAGATCATGCAACTCCCACCCTTAACGCAACGTCAGAGCAAGTTGCTCGCAGGAGTGAAGCTTCATGTGGCCGTTCTCCCGTCAGCCCGTCGTTCCCGTTTTACGTTTCAGCGGTCCGATCGGAATGGCAACGCCGTTGCGTCCGGGTCTGTCGCTTGCGGCCTATGCGGGGGCGATCGAAAAGGCATTTTCGCTTTCGAAGCTTCCGGCTGTTGCGGTCGTCATCAATTCGCCGGGCGGCTCGCCTGTACAATCCAACCTCATCTTCAATCGCCTTCGTCAATTGGCGGCGGAGAAGGAGAAGCGCGTCTATGTCTTCTGCGAGGACGTGGCCGCATCCGGCGGCTATTTTCTCGCGATCGCAGGCGATGAAATATACGGCGATCCGTCCTCCATCATCGGTTCGATCGGCGTCGTCTCGCGCAGCTTCGGCTTCGTCGATTTACTGCAGCGGCTCGGCATCGAGCGGCGCGTCTATACGGCGGGTACCGAAAAGAACCAGCTCGACCCGTTTCTGCCTGAAAATGCCGACGACATCTCGCGCCTCAAAGCCATCCAACAGGATGTGCACGACGTCTTCATCGGCCTCGTCAAGGAACGCCGCCTCGGCAAGCTGAAAGCGCCGGACGCAGAGCTTTTCTCGGGCGCATTCTGGTCTGCATCGAAAGCCGTCGACTTCGGCCTTATCGATGGAATTACCGACGTTCGCACCAAGATGCAGATGCTGTTCGGCGACAAGGTGAAGCTGAAGGTCGTCGAGCCTGAAAGGGCGGGGCTCCTTTCGCGCCTGCGCCGTGCGCCCGGTGCTTCGGGCCTGGGCAACGGTCTTGCTTTTGCCGACGATCTGGTGTCGGCTGTGGAGGAGCGATCGCTCTGGTCGCGCTTTGGCATCTAAGGCGTCACGGAGGGCCTCGTAATGCCCCCAGTCATGTTTCTAGCGGTCGTAGGATTAGCAGGGTTTGCCGGCTACCGGCTCCTGTCCGCCTTGGCGCGCAATGCCCAGTCCGGCACCCGGAAGGCTGACCAGGCCATGCGGCGTGCGGCAGCGCACGTGCGCGACCTCGGAAATCTCGAATGGGACGAAGCCGCAGGCGTTTACCGGCCGCGCGCACAATCAAAAGACTGAGAATTACTATCATCCAAAGCCAAGTCGCTGCGGGCTGAAGCCGTGCTTGCGCGCGGTGCATGAAAGCCCCATTACCGCTTCTCCGAGCGTGACAAGGTGCCGTTAACGCGTATATTGCCCGCGAATTAAGCCCGAACGAGCAAAAGACAATGCCCCAAACGACGGTTTCCACCAGGGCCGCACGGCTCCAAGCGTTGCGCCCCAAAGAAGCCTTTCAGGACCTCATTTTGACGTTGCAGAGCTTCTGGAGCGCCCAGGGCTGCGTCATCCTCCAGCCCTACGACATGGAGGTGGGGGCGGGCACCTTTCATCCGGCAACGACATTACGCGCGCTCGGCCCGAAATCCTGGTCCGCCGCCTACGTGCAGCCCTCGCGCCGTCCGAAAGACGGCCGCTACGGGGAAAACCCGAACCGGCTGCAGCACTACTACCAGTTCCAGGTCATCATGAAGCCGTCTCCGGCGAATATCCAGGAGCTCTATCTCGCGAGTCTCGAGGCCATCGGCATCGATACCGCGCTGAACGATGTTCGCTTCGTCGAAGACGACTGGGAAAGCCCGACGCTCGGCGCCTGGGGTCTCGGTTGGGAGGTCTGGTGCAACGGCATGGAAGTATCGCAATTCACCTACTTCCAGCAGGTCGGCGGCTTCGACTGCAATCCGGTCGCTGGCGAGATCACCTACGGTCTTGAGCGGCTCGCCATGTACGTTCAGGGCGTGGATCGCGTCTACGATCTCAATTTCAACGGCCGCGACGATGACAAGCGCCTGACGTACGGCGACGTCTTCCTGCAGGCCGAGCGCGAGTACTCCCGTTTCAACTTCGAGCACGCCGACACCGAGGTGCTGCTTCGCCATTTCAAAGACGCTGAGGCCGAGTGCAAAGCATTGCTCGAGGCCGGGGCGAACGGTGGCGAGGAGCACTTGCTCGCGCTTCCCGCCTACGATCAATGCATCAAAGCGAGCCACATCTTTAACTTGCTCGACGCTAGGGGAGTGATTTCGGTCACAGAGCGTCAGAGCTACATCCTGCGCGTCCGGGACATGGCGAAAGCCTGTTGCGCCGCGTGGCTAAAGACAGAAGGAGGAGGACGCGCATGAATGACACGACCCTCGGCATAATTGCGACTGCCGTGCCGCTACTCGTTATCGGCTTCTTCATCCTGCGGCGAATGCCCTGGATCTTGGCGTTTTTCGTAGCTCTCGTCGCCGTCGGCACCGGTTACCTCCAGACGACCGGCGCGACGCGAGACATCGGCCATAAGGTCAGAGCGGCGCTTCCTGCGGGCATCCTGCCGGCACACAAGCCGACTGCAGACGAAGGTGCGGCCATGAAGGCGGAAACACCGCCGCCCGCGCCCGCAGCTGAGCCTGCCCCGGCAGCTCCTGCGCCAGCAGCTCCGGCGGCGGCACCGGCACCCGAAAGCACACCGGCTCCAGCTCCGGAAACTCCGGCGCCGGAGAAGACCAATCCTTAACGGCTTACTCTCCCCGTTGCGTCACGCAATGGGGAGAGGCCTCTGGTGAGGGGCCGCTAAATGCGGCCTGCATCTCTCCCCCTCGCCCCGCTCTTTCCTGTATGACGGGACGAGAGCCATTTTCACCGAGATCGATCTTGCATGTCTGAACTTCTACTTGAGCTCTTGTCGGAGGAGATTCCGGCGCGCATGCAATCGCGCGCAGCGGAGGATTTGAAGCGCCTCGTTATCGACGGCCTCAAAGCGCGCGGTCTCGACGTCGGCGAAGCGCGTAGTTTTTCAACGCCGCGGCGGTTGGCGCTCGTCATCGAGAATGTTCCCCAAGGCTCTCCCGCCATCTCGGAAGAAAAGAAGGGTCCGCGCGTCGGCGCTCCGGATCAGGCTGTGCAAGGCTTCCTGAAGTCCGCAGGCCTCGCGTCGATCGGCGACGCGACGATCGTCAAGGACGCGAAGAAGGGCGACTATTACGTCGCCAAAATTGAGAAGCCCGGCCGCCCTGCGCCCGAGATCATCGCTGAGACGGTGATGGACGTCGCAAACAAATTCCCGTGGCCGAAATCGATGCGCTGGGGGTCGTCGCCCTTCCAGTGGGTGCGCCCCTTGCAGTCCGTGCTCTGCTTGCTCGGCGGCAAGGTCGTGCCGTTCGAAATCGCAGGCCTGCCCACAGGCAACGAAACACGCGGCCATCGCTTCCTCGGACCGGGACCGTTCAAGGTCAAGAACTTCGACGAATACGAAGAGAAGCTCTTCGCGCATCACGTGGTGCTCGATGCCGCGAAGCGCGCAGCCACGATCTCCGATCAGGCGCATGCGCTCGCCAAAGAAGCAAAGCTCGAACTCGTCGCGGACGAGGCGCTGCTGGCCGAGAACGCGGGTCTCACGGAATGGCCGGTCGTGCTGATGGGCGCATTCGACAAATCCTTCCTGGAAGTGCCGGGCGAAGTCCTGATGACGTCGATGAAGACGCATCAGAAGTGCTTCTCGCTGCGCGATCCGAAGTCGAAGAAGCTCGCCAACAAATTCCTGCTCGTGTCGAACCTCGTCGCGACAGACGGCGGCGCGCAGATTGTCTCGGGTAACGAGAAGGTCATCCGCGCGCGTCTCTCGGACGCCAAGTTCTTCTGGGACCAGGATCTGAAGCACCCACTCGGCGAAATGGCGGGCAAGCTCGCGGGCATCACCTTCCACGAAAAGCTCGGAAGCCAGAAGGATCGCGTCGATCGCATCGAAGAGTTGGCATTCGAGCTCGCAGGAGCGTGCGACGCCGATCCGCAGGACGCACGCCGCGCTGCTGGTCTCTGCAAGGCGGATCTCGTGTCCGAAATGGTCGGCGAATTCCCAGAGCTTCAAGGTCTGATGGGCCGCTACTACGCGGAGCACGTCGGCACCAAGCCGGAAATCGCCCGAGCCATCGAACTGCACTACAAGCCGAAGGGCCCGACCGACATCGTGCCGCGCGAAGACCAGGGCGACGCCGTCGCCGTCGCCGTTGCCGTCGCGCTCGCCGATAAGCTCGATACCCTCGTCGGCTTCTGGGCCATCGATGAAAAGCCGACAGGATCGGGCGACCCTTATCAGCTCCGCCGCGCCGCGCTCGGCGTCATCCGCATCGTGCTGGAGAATGATCTGCGCGTTCCGCTCGGCAAGCACATAAAACAGGGCCTTGCTCTACAGAAGATCACTGTAAAATCCGCCTCAGGATTAGCCGATGACCTTCTCGCCTTCTTCGCCGATCGTCTGAAGGTCTTCCTCCGCGAACAAGGCAAGCGCCACGATCTCATCGACGCGGTGTTCGCGCTCGGCGGCCAGGACGATCTTGCGCTGATCGTCCGCCGCGTCGAAGCGCTCGACGCATTCCTGAAATCGGACGACGGCGCAAACCTGCTCGCCGGCGTCAAGCGTGCTGCGAACATCCTCGCCATCGAGGAGAAGAAGGACAAGAAATCCCACGCCGGTCCCTACGACCTCTCGCTCCTGACGGAGAAAGAGGAAGTCGCGCTTGCAGCCGCTATCGAGGCGGTGAAGCAGGATACGGTCGGTGCGATTCAGGTCGAGAATTTCGCAGGTGCCATGCGCGCGCTTTCTGAATTGCGGGGGCCCGTCGATCAGTTCTTCGACAAAATTCTCGTCAACGTCGCCGATCCGAAATTGCGCGAGAACCGTTTGCGGCTCCTGTCTGAAATCCGCGCCGCGACGCTGACCGTCGCCGACTTCTCGAAGATCAGCGGATAAAAAAATGTCATCCTCGGCTTATGCTGAGGATGACCTAATCGATCTGCGATGTCAGACTAAAAACGCGAACGCCGATCAGTTCTTGACGGCCGCTGTCTCGGTGGCTGGAAGCATCGCAAATTTTGTCGGCGCCGTAATTGTCCCGCCTGATCGCGCGACCGGCTGCGTCGTCGTCGCGAAATAGTTCGGACCGGCGACGGCATGGAGCCAACGAACGGTGATGTTGGCCGCATAAGCAAACGTGATGATCGCGATTACGACCGCAATCGAGAGCATCGCGACATAAGCAAGGTATTCAGAAACCACCAACTTTGCGCTCGCGGCGTGCGCGCGAGGCTGGTTCGTGCGATTGAGCGGGTGATAGACGAATTTTTGCTGCATGGCTGTTCTCTACTAGCGCAGTAACGCGGGGGCACTGGACCTGCGCGACATCTGAACTTCTAGAAACTCAAATGGGTTCCGAATCCCGTTTCGTCCAGATGTGGCCAGATGTGGAAAGTCGCGGCGAATTCGCCCAAACCGCGATGACGCGGGGGCGCTGAACTTGCCGTCTAAGCTTCGACTGCGGCGGATGCGCCTTCGTAGTCCTCTGTTGCAGCGAGCCAGGCATCTTCCGCAGCCTGCAGCTCACGGACCAACTGACCGCGCTTCAATGCGGCAGCCTGCGCACGCGGAGGATCGGCGCTGTAAATTTCCATATCTCCGAGCACCGCATCGAGAGCGGCAATTTCTTTCGTGAGCTTATCGACCTGCTTCTCGGCGGCGACCATTGCCTTTTTCAAAGGTGCGAGCTCGGCCCGCTTCTCGGCCGCCGCGCGGCGCTGGTCGGTGCGAGATGAACGGCCGTCCGCACCACCTTCGTCGCGCCGCTCTGAAGTCCGCGCGCCGCGCTCCTCGAGCAGCAGCGAACGATAAGTATCCATGTCTCCGTCATATGAGGACACGGCACCGTTGCGCACGAGCAGGAGCCGATCCGCAGTCGCTTCGATCAAATGCCGGTCGTGGCTGATCAGAATGACGGCGCCGTTGTATTCCATCAGCGCGTGGATCAGCGCTTCGCGGCTGTCGACGTCGAGGTGGTTCGTCGGCTCGTCGAGGATCAGCACATGCGGGCCATGGAACGCAGTGAGCGCCAGCAGCAGTCGCGCCTTCTCGCCACCCGAAAGTTTCGCACACGCGGTATCCGCCTTATCGGCGCTGAAGCCGAACGTGCCGAGCTTGGTCCGCCGTTGCGCCTCGGTGGCGTCCGGCATCAGCTTCAGCATGTAGTCGTAAGGCGTCGCATTCGGCAGCAAATCGTCGAGCTGATGCTGCGCGAAATATCCGACCTCGACCTTCTGCGCGCCGAACACATTCCCGGACAGCGGCTTGAGGCGCGACGCAATCAGCTTCGCGAGCGTCGACTTGCCGTTGCCGTTCTGCCCAAGCAGCGCGATGCGATCATCGTTGTCGATGCGAAGGTCGATACCGGAAAGAATAGGCCGCTCCGCCTCATAGCCGGCGCTCGCTTTTTCGATGCGCAAGATCGGGCTCGCGATGATCTTCTGAGGATCGGGAAAGTGGAACGGCACGACCCGGTCGTCGACTTGCGCAGCGATCGGCTGCATTTTCGCGAGCGCCTTGACGCGGCTCTGCGCCTGAGCAGCCTTGGTCGCCTTCGCCTTGAAGCGATCGATGAAGGCCTGCAAATGCCGGCGCTGCTCGTCCTGCTTTTTCTTCAGCTTCATTTCGAGGCGCTGCTTTTCGCGGCGCGTCTCCTCGAAATCATCGTAGCCGCCGGAATAAAGCGTCAGCTTGCCCCGATCGAGATGCATGATCGTCGACACGGCGCGGTTAAGGAGATCGCGATCGTGGCTGACGATCAGCACGGTGTGCGGATAGCCCTTCAAATGGTTTTCGAGCCAGAGCGTGCCTTCGAGATCGAGGTAGTTCGTCGGCTCGTCGAGCAGCAGAATGTCGGGCTTCATGAACAATATCGCGCCGAGCGCCACGCGCATGCGCCAGCCGCCCGAGAATTCCCGGCATGGACGCCGCTGCGCTTCCTCGTCGAAGCCGAGGCCGGAGAGAATGCGCGCCGCACGAGACGGCGCCGAGTGCGCGTCGATGTCGGTCAGCCGCATTTGGATTTCGGCGATGCGCTCGGGATCTGTGGCGTGCTCGGCTTCCGCCAGCAGGCTTGCCCGTTCCGTATCGGCGGAAAGCACCCAATCGATGAGGCTCGCATCGCCGCCCGGAGCCTCCTGCGCGACATGGCCGAGGCGGGCATTTCGCGGAATGGAAATCGACCCGTCGTCAGGCGCGATCTCACCTTTCAGCAGCCTAAGCAGCGTCGTCTTGCCCGCGCCGTTGCGCCCGACCAGCCCGACCTTATGGCCCGACGGAATGGCGGCCGTCGCCGATGCCAGGATCGGTTTGCCTTCGATGCGATAGGTGAGATCGTTGATATGAAGCATAGGCGATGCGGATAGCCGGTCCGCTGCGTCCTGTCACTGGGTCAGAGAGTTACGCCAAAGCGCGCCAGAAGCAGGGACATGAGCGTGTAGGCAGCGAACGTCGCGGCGCAGGCAATCGCGAGGCTCAGCCAGAAATCGAAGCCCCGCGCCAGTAACAGGGGCAAAACGATAAACAGCACGAGCGACGGCAGCACGTACCAAAAGATGTTGTAGGAAAGGCTGGCGACCTTGGCGGCGTCGCCGGTTTCACCATAAAGCCAGATGAATGCCAAAAGCGAGGTGAGCGGCAGAGACGCGAGTATGCCGCCGAAAAGCGTTGAGCGCTTTGCCACTTCGGAAATCGCTACCACCAGAACCGCGGTCACGAGAACCTTGATCCCGGTGTAAAGCATCGCGTCAGCCCGATACCACAGGCTTCAACGTTTCGAAGAGCAGCCGGTCGCGGACCGCTTTGTCCTGCACCGCGAGGTGCGCGACGAACCAATCCTGCACCATCTTGCAGACCTGCTCCGGCTCGCGCTTCGCAAGCAGTTTCGGGTTCGAAAAGACCTGCAGATCTTCCTCTTTCCAGCCGAGCTTGCTGAGCTCCTTGATCAGGAGGTCGTAATCGCTCTTCACGGCCGAGTCATGCTTGACCGGAGCCTTGGTGCCTTCCGAGATGGCTTCGAAGATCGCGCCGGCCTGTGCGTTGAGGGCGGTCGCCGTCTCCGGATGCTCCATCATCTGCACGACGGCCGGGCTCGTCTCGCCTTTCGAAATGAAGCCGAAGCAGGCGCTGACGCTCTGCTGTCTGAGCGACTTCAGGTGATCGAGGAAAGCCTGCGCGATTGCCTGCAGCCTGTCCGAACTCGCGAGCAAAGCCTTCTCGGCATTCTTCCGCCGGAGATCGACAAGACCCTGCGCCAACAGAGCGGCGACTTCGTTATCGGACTTGTTGTCGGCAACGAGCTTGTTCGCATCTCCAATCTGAGAGGTGTACCAGCTCGGGTATTCTTTCTTGATCAGCGCCCACACAGCTACTTTTTGCAGGCGTTGATCGAGCGGCGAACCATCGACCCCCGTTGAGGGCGCAGCGACCGGCGGTTGCGTATCGATAGCCGCGACTTGCGTCGGAGCGTTCGATGTATCGGCGGCAGGCGCGGGATCGGGTTGCGGCGAGGGCGTCGATACGGACGCGGTCGTCGTCTCGCCCGGCGGCGGGGATGGCGGGCCGCTTATGACGTCGTTTGCGCTGGGCGCCGCCGATGCGGTGACGGCCGCTTGCTCGGCGGGCTGAGCGCCCGTCGTCTGCGTGTCTGCAAGCGTGTTCGTGGCGTGCGCGTCGGGCGGGGCGGAAACGATCGGCGCGTTGTCGGCCGATGTACCGGCGGAAGAACCTGAAACCATTTCAGAGATCGGGCCGCGATACGTCGCAAGCGCAAATGCGCCGCCCCCGATGAGCGTAACGGCAACGCTGGCAAGCGCCAGGCGCTTTACGATGCTGCGCTCTGGCCGCGCCGCCACTTCCTGTGCGTAGTCGGCCCCGTGGGCGTCATGAGGAGGCGGAGCAACATTGGAATAACGCGCCGGCTGATTGAGTGTGCTCGGGCTTGGCGACTGCGAGCGGGCAGGAGCTGGCTTTGGTTCCTCACCGAGTGCTTCGAACGCGGTCGGAAAAACGGTTGGAGCCGATTGCCACTCGGGCATACCCGGCCGCCAGATGAGATCGCTCAAACGAAGATAATTGTGCGCGACAAACGTGCGCATTTCGACGTCAGTCAGCGGCCCGTGCTGCTTACCGTCGCGGGCGATATACCACTGAATTTCGTTGGCCTGTACCGTCATCATCGCTTCTTCGCACACGTAGGCGTCAATGCCTAACCTCCCGACCGTGCGCTTTGCGCCGGCCCACACTGTTCATACGCAATTGCGCCCGTCAATCGGGCGATTATGCGGTAAACCAAGACTTTTACGTGCGACGTGCAACCGATTGCTTCGAAGCGACCACGTCGGGCGCTTGCTGCTGGCTGTTCGCATCGCTATAAGCCCGCTCACCCCACATAAAATCCGCAAAGCGAGACAGACTTATGGCCATCGAACGCACGTTTTCCATTATTAAGCCGGACGCAACGCGCCGCAATCTCACCGGCAAAATCAACGCCGTGATCGAAGATGCCGGCCTGCGTATCGTGGCTCAGAAGCGTGTACGGTGGACCCGTGCGCAGGCTGAGAAATTCTATGAAGAACACAAGGCGCGGCCATTTTACGGCGAACTCGTAGATTTCATGACATCCGGCCCCGTCGTTCTCCAGGTTCTGGAAGGCGAAAATGCCATCGCGAAATACCGCGAAGTCATGGGCGCAACCGACCCGAAAGAGGCGGCAGAGGGCACGATCCGCAAGCTTTTCGCCGAATCCAAGGGCTCGAATTCGACGCACGGATCCGACAGCGCCGCTGCTGCCGATCGCGAAATCACCCTCAATTTCCGCCTCGATGAAATCGTCGGCTGAACGATAAGAAGTCGGCCGCTCTCGTTCGGATCATAACGCTCGGAGAAGACGGCCGATGATCTCGCCAAACTATGTTCGCACGCTGGCGCGCTATAACTCTTGGCAAAACGCCAATGTTTACGGCGCGTCCGAAGAACTGAGCGACGCGCAGCGCAAAGAGGATCGAGGCGGATTCTTCGGCTCGATCCACGCCACCCTGAACCATATCCTGTGGGCCGACCAAACTTGGTTACACCGGTTCAGTGCTTGCCCGCCCCCTGCGAAAGCGACCATACCCGATGGCCTTTCGCTCTTTGAGCACTGGGACGCGCTTAAGGAAGAGCGCATTCGTTTCGATGGCATCATCCAGAAATGGGCGGATGGACTCGAGCCTTCGGCCCTCGAAGGTGATCTGACTTGGATCTCGGGGGCGACGGGCCGCGAGATAACCCGGCCCAAGGCCCTACTCTTCACGCACCTCTTCAATCATCAGACCCACCACCGCGGACAGGTACACGCTCTGCTGACGGGATTTGGCATCAAGCCGGGCATCACTGATATGCCCTTCGGAGAGAACATCTACGCCGGCTGAACTCTGCTGAACTCTTCTGCGCTTGGCGGCCGGCGCTCCGGAGGAGTGTCGCCAAGCGCCACTAAGTCTTGGCTCGGCGGCCGGCTCCACGAAGAGGGAGTTGTTGAGCGCAATCACCTCTACTCCGCGCTCGGCGGCCGGCTCCCCACAGGGGAGTCGCCGAGCGCAATCAAGAAGGCTATCAGGCGGCTGCGACCCAGCTCCCGGCGACAAATCCGAATGCAACGGCATCGGGATTGCGACGCGCGGTTTCAAGAAGCTGCTCAGGTGCTTCGACTTCGACGGCGGCCGATGCCTGGCCTTTTGATTTGCGAGACTTCGCACCCGTCAATAAAAAAACGGGCTTTCCTAGCACTACGGTTCGCACGGACTCCATGGTGGGGGCCTCCTGGAGTTGGAACGTATGTGAATGTCACTGGGGGAAGTGACGACGAAATATCCTATTAAATCGCTAACGTGCCGCCAATATGACAGCATTAACTGTCGTTGAATACCGGGCCGGTTCGCATTTGCGAGGGCTGCACAACCCGATTCTGCATTTCATCGAGCAACTGGAGCGCTGAAGAGCCCGCCAATACGCTGTGGATGGCCTGTGGAAAACGCCTCGTCGCCCACTTCGACCCACAAACTTCAAATCGCGTTTCACGAAATTTCGATTCGCTCACGAGAGGCCATCGCGCGCGTCGTCTAGCCGCCGGAACAGAAAAAGGCCGGAACGCTGATCCCGGCCTTCTCCCAAATCGCTTACGTTCAGCTGGACTCAGCTGAGCTCTCGAATTTTGAAGGGCAGCCCGCCCTTCGGCGTCAATGTCACGGTTGCATTGAGGCCCGCGGGGTACTTGCCCACGTACTCCGGCCGGAAACGGCGAAGCAGCAGCGACAGCGCCAGCGTGTTTTCGACCTGGCTCATTGCGCCGCCGATGCACGACCGCTTACCAGCGCCGAACGGTATGTAACTGTATTTGACCTGCTTCTTCGCATTGCCCGCCATCCAGCGTTCCGGCTGGAAGGACTCAGGGTCGGGCCAGAATTTCGCGTTGTGATGGGCGCCGTAAGCGAAGAGCGTCACCCGGTCGCCCGGATTGATCTTAACGCCACCGATCTCGTCTTCCGCCTGAGCGACGCGGATCAAGCCCCATACGGGCGGATAGATCCGCATCGTTTCCTGGATCACCGCGCGCGTATAGGCGAGACCCGAGTAATCGGCGGCAGTCGGCTCACGGTCACCGTAAACCTGTTCGCCTTCGCGGCGAATGCGCTCGGCAGCCTCTGGCCGCCGTGAGATCTCGTAAAGCGCCCAGGCAAGCGTCAGCGCCGTCGTCTCGGTGCCGGCCCAGAGGTATTGCTTCAGTTCGTCGACCGCCTGATCGCGATCGAACTCCGGAACGGAAGGATCGGCCACAGCAGCTTCGATCATCTTGAGAAGCGTCCGCTCTCGGTCTTCGCGCGGATCGGCTGCGATGACGGCCGGCGGAACGCTCGCCCAGACTTCCATGGCCTTGGCAGGATCGACTTCGGTCATTTCGAAGACTTCGCCGGCTTGTTTGCGCAGGCGAATGTCACGATGGTTCATCACGTCCGTATAGGTCTTCACGCATTTGAAGACGACGTGAGGATTGAACGGCATGTCGCGGTCGAACAGTGCCTTGCAAATCATGTCGGCCGCGAGCGTCCAGGTCTGCTCGACCATTTCGACCGTATCGCCGGACTTCGCGAGCTCGCTCCAAAGGTCCATCTTCGTCTGGATGGCCTTGAGGAAGTACGGGATGTATTCGGCGAACATGTCCGGATGAAACGCCGGCTGCTGCGGCATGCGGATCTTCTGCCAGAGCGCGCCGTCGTTCGTGATCATCGACTTGCCGAAGATCGGCTTCAGACCGTCGAAATACTTGGTGTAGCTGTCGGCCTTCGTCACAAGCACGTGCTTGAAATACTCAGGCTCTGAAATCAGCACGACACGCTGATTTGCCATGGTAACGGGCAGAACCGGGCCGTAGCGGTCCATCATGTGCATCAAAATGCGCATCGGGTTTTCAGGATCGCCACGCAGCAGCGGCGTCAACTTGAACCAGATGCTAGATTCGTCGCCGAGTCCCAGAGCAGTACTGGGGGTCGTTTCCATTGGCATTTCTCCATTCGGGATCCGGCGGAGCCGTGAGCGTGCGCGCCCGAAGGGCACTTCGAACAGCTCGAGAACTGCGCGCTGCACTTCAGATCGCCGGATCTCCCCTTCCGGAAGTCACAGAATTACCATGGTTCGGGGGGTGGCTGTCCATGCGACGGCCAGTGCAAGGTAACTATCAAAATCGACTGTGTCTCAGATTGCGGGGGAAAACAGCGAGTTCATTTCGCCAGAATGCTGATTTATAGTTACTTTTTCTGGATCATTGGGCACCTGACCTGCGGCGACAAGTCTTAACGCCGCCGGGTAAACCCGATGTTCGATCGCAAGCACGCGCGCCGCGAGCGTGTCGGGACTGTCCCCTGGAAGCACCGGGACTGCCGCTTGGGCGATGATCGGACCTTCGTCCATCTCGGGCCGAACGAAGTGCACAGTGCAGCCCGTAATCTTAACGCCCGCTTCGATTGCGCGCTCGTGCGTGTGAAGTCCTTTGAAGCTCGGCAGGAGTGACGGGTGAATATTGATCATCCGGTCGCGCCAGTGCTCGACGAATGCCGGCGTCATCAGCCGCATGAAGCCGGCGAGCGCGACAAGCTCCACACGGTACTCGTCTAGGATGGCCTGTAACGCGCCCTCGAACGCTGCACGCGAGGGATAGTGTTTGTGATCGAGGACGGCGGTTCGCAGTCCCTGAGCCTTCGCCCAGGCAATACCTGGCGCGTCCGGCCTGTTCGAGGCGACAAGCACGATCTCGGCCGGATAGTCGGCGGCTCGTGAAGCCTCGACAAGCGATTGCATGTTCGAGCCGCGGCCCGAAATCAAAATGGCGGTGCGTTTTTTTGTGCTCATGGCGCGGGTCTAGCAGAGGCCGCCGCGCCGCGCGAGGGTGTCCGCAACTGAGACCTGCCTGCCACGCAGCCGCGCGCTGTTAGCCAACCTTATGCTCAGACGTTGCAGCCAAGATTCACCTACAGCATGGTGGTGGCGATCGGGTTCACGGTCGCCCGAATGGGGCAGGGGAAAAGTCCGCGGCGTTCCCATCGCTGACGGTTAATGCAGTTGGATGGCAATGGCGCGCAGGATTTCTATCCTCACCGTCGGAACGCTCGGCGATGTCGGCCCGATGGTCGCATTGGGCCACGCGCTCAAGGAAGAGGGGTACGAGGTTAGCCTCGCGGTACCCGAAGACTTTCAGGATTTCGTCGAGAAGCAGGGGCTGGAATCGCGCCGCTGCGGGAGCGACTTCTCCAAGTTCATGAAAGACGGGGAAATGGCCGAAGTTGCCGGCCGCCACACCCTCGTGATGATGAGGAAATGGCTTTGGCCGGGCCGCGATATGCGCGCCCTGTTCGAGGGCATCTATCGGGACGCCGTCGCAGCCTCTGCCGACGCCGATGCGATCCTTTTCCACCCCGCGATTTCGGTCGGCGGCGAAATCGCCGAGGCCAAACGTATTCCCGCAATCATGGTCGGCCTCGGCTCCGTTTCGCCGTCGGCGGAAGCCCTGCTTTCGTGCATCCCAGGAACGGGCATACCGGCCTGGAACAGGCATGGCTACTCGGTTCTGGGTTTGCAAAGGCTCGCCTACTTCTCGGTCATCAATGAAATCCGCACGTCACTCGGGCTTCGCCGGACATACAGACTGAAACATCCCCACAAGGTCGATGGCCGGCGCGTGCCGGTGCTCTATCCGGTGAGCCCGGTTCTGCAACCGCGTCCGAATACCGAGGGCGATGAAATCTATTTCACCGGCTACTGGTCGCGCGAACGAGCGAAGGACTGGCGGCCGTCACGCGAACTCGCGGAGTTCCTGTCGGCCGGGCCGCGCCCGATTTATATCGGCTTCGGCAGCATGCCGGCGCTCGGCCTCGAGCGTTCGGAATTGATCTTGCAGGCCTGCGAGGCAGCGGGTCAGCGCGCCATCATCGGCAATGGCCGCGGCGAATTCCACCGGATTGCGCTTTCGAAGAACTTCCATCTCCTCGACGAGTTCGCGCCTCACGAACAGCTTTTCCGCGAGGTCGCCGCAGTCGTCCATCACGGTGGTGTGGGAACGACGTCTTCCGCCCTGCGCGCCGGTCGCCCGAGCTTCGTCTGCCCATTCATGCTGGATCAAAAATATTGGGGACACACCGTCTCTCAACTGGGAGCCGGACCTGACCTCCTCGAAATCCAGAACTGGACGCTGGAGACACTGACGGAGAGAATCCGAGACATCGCAACGAACCCCAAATATGCCGTCCGTGCCGGAGAAATTGCCCGCGCGATGCAGCACGAAAACGGCGCGGCTCACGCCGTCGAAATCATCAGGGGTATCGTCGGCGATCCGTACGGCGATAGCGGTGAGCCCGAAATCGCAGACATTCCGGTCAAAGAAGTCGTTGGCTGATCAATAGCTAACTGGCGGGCCGCGCGCTGGGCTTGATGTGCGGAACGCCGTCTCGAGCCCTGAACAGCCGTCTGCCAAGGCCGGTCGCACGCCGCGCCTGATGAACGTTGGCCAGGAAAATGTTCGCGACACGTGCCCAGTCGCGCTGCATCGCCTGAACGCGGATCTGATCGCGGTCGAGTTTCAGCGCCCCGAGCGCCGCAGCCTTCAGGTCCTCATCGAGATATCCGGTGACGCCGGGCGTCACGACGTCGATCGGCCCAGTCACGGGATAGGCGGCAATGCCGAGGCCCGAGGCCATCGCTTCGAGCAGGACCAGTCCGAACGTGTCTGTCCGGCTTGGAAAAACGAATACGTCGGCGGCGGCATATTCTCGAGCAAGTTCATCGCCGGTCTTCGCGCCTTTGAAGATGACGTCTGAATATTGCCGGCGTAGCGATTCAAGGATGGGTCCGTCCCCCACCACGACTTTCCGCCCCGGCAAGTCGAGCTTCAAAAACGCTTCGACATTCTTCTCGCGAGACACGCGTCCGACGTAGAGGAACGTCGGCTCTGTCTTGTCCGCGGCGGCTCCGCTATCGCAAGCAGGACGCAGTTCAATGCGTGGCTTGAATTGATTTGTGTCGACGCCGCGTCCCCAGAGCATCAGGCGGCGAAAGCCGCGCCGCGACAGATCAGCTTTGAGAGAGGGAGTAGCGACGAGCGTGCCGATGCTTGTCCGATGGAAGCGCCGCTGAAACGCGTAGCTGATCCACGCCGGTAGCCCCGTATAAGTCTCGATGTATTCGGCAAACCGCGTATGGAACGACGTCGTGAAGCGAATGCCGTTGCGCAGACAGACCGCGCGCGTCGCCCACCCGATCGGCCCTTCGGTCGCGATGTGAACGTGGTCGTAGCCGCCGTCGCGCAGGAGCACGGCAATCGATGACCGACGAGCCAGAGCCAGCCTGATTTCGCGGTAACCGGGGCACGGAAGCGTCGCGAAATCGAGAGGCGACAGGATGGTGACGGTGTGACCCGTCGCTTCGAGTTCGCGCTTCAGGTTCTCATAGGTGCGCACGACACCGTTGACCTGCGGCTTCCAGGCGTCCGTGGCGATGAGGATTCGCATGACGCTACCTCGATGTTGGGCCGTGATCCCCTAGGGCAGCGGATTGCACGCGACAGCCGGGACCGAGGGAGCACATAACGAGAGGCCGGTTCCGAATCTGGTCCGGTCCCTCCCGCTTCTGACGCTTGCACTTTTCGTTTGTGTGACAGACGAGAAAAAATACCGCAGACGCCTTATCTTAATCATATTCCTGTTAACCGCGGGCGCCCGTGAAGCGTGGGCCGTTAATTCCGGAGATCCGGCGCCAAGTCATGTAGGGGCGAATATCCGTAAATTGCCCGTCCGCGAGCCGGGCCACGGGCGGCGCGTCATAGTCCTGGTGAATGATCTCGGCAACGAACCACCGGTCCGAAAGCAGCGGCTCACCGCTGTCCTCGTACGACCGCTGGGGAACGCGATATTTGATTTCGATAATTTCTCCGACCACAAGGTCAGCTACGTCACCGGACATGTAATTCCTCCGATTGGCGCGTTGATTCCGGCGCAAACTACCCCCGAATTTTTTCAGTTCCGTGGCGTACTTTTGCTCGGTCCGATGCAAGCGGTTAATGCGTGTATTGAGCATGAGCCCGTTCTACGGGCGTCGAGCGCCGCTCGCGCGCGCTTCAGCTTGCCGCCTTTTAAATTTTTCCATTCCACAGCTCTTGTTAGGTCATGTGCTCGCAGTCCGGATTTCGATGAAATCCGGAAAGAGAGCTCGCTCGGAGGTATGGAATGAAGAACTGGCCAAGCGCCATTCGAGGCGTCACGCGGACCCTCGCGATCACCGCCCTGGCGAGCTTCGCGACGGCCGCGCAAGCCAACCGGGACGTGATCGCGCATTCGAACGATCCGGCCGACTGGGCCGTGCAGTCCGGCGACTACAGCGGACAGCGATATTCGAAGCTCGCAGAGATCAACAAAGACAACGTCAAAGACCTCAAAGTCGCGTGGACGTTCTCGACGGGCGTCCTCCGCGGCCATGAAGGCGGCCCGCTTGTCATCGGCGATACGATGTATCTCGTGACGCCATTCCCGAACACCGTGATGGCGCTCGATCTGGCCCACGATCAAAAAATTCTTTGGAAATACCAACCGAAGCAGGACCCTTTCGTCATCGGCGTCATGTGCTGCGACAGCGTCAATCGCGGTGTGCAATATGCAGAAGGGAAGATCCTCGTTCACACCGCCGACACGTCGCTGATCGCGCTCGATGCCAAAACCGGCATGGAGCTGTGGAAAGTGACTGACGATGATCCGAAGAAAGGTGCAACGGGCACTGGCGCTCCGCTCATCGTCAAGGACAAGGTGATCGTCGGCGTCTCCGGCGGCGAATTCGGCGTTCGCTGCTACATCACCGCCTACGACTTGAACTCTGGCTACAAGGTGTGGCGCGCATACGCGATGGGCCCCGACGAGGACGTTCTCGTCGATCCGGAAAAAACGCTCGTCCTCGGTAAGCCGGCAGGAAAGGATTCTTCGCTGAGCACCTGGAACGGCGATCAGTGGAAGATCGGCGGCGGCCCGACGTGGGGCTACATGGCCTACGATCCCGAGATGAACCTCATCTACTACGGAACGGGCAATCCATCGACCTGGAATCCGGTCCAACGTGCGGGCCCCGATGGCAAGCCGATCGATCAGAAATGGGCGATGACGATGTTCGCCCGTGACGTCGATACAGGCATCGCGCGATGGGCCTATCAAATGACGCCGTTCGACCAATGGGATTACGACGGCATCAATGAGCCGATCCTCGCGGATCTCGAAATCAATGGCTTTCCGCGCAAGACCGTGACGCACTTCGACAGGAATGGCTTTGCCTACACCTGGGATCGCGCAACAGGAGACCTTCTCGTCGCTGAGAAATTCGATCCCGCCGCGAACTGGGCGACGTCGATCGTGATGGACAAAAACGATCCCCACTACGGACGCCCGGCCGTCGTGAAAAAATATGCGCCGTTTGAAACGGGTACGGACGAAACGACGAAAGGCATCTGCCCGTCGTCCCTCGGCTCCAAAAACCAGCAGCCTGCTTCCTACTCTCGGGCGACGGGGCTCTTCTACGTTCCGATGACGCGGATGTGCATGGACTACGAGCCGTTCAAGGTTTCCTACACGGTTGGCCAGCCCTACGTCGGCGCAACGCTCACGATGTATCCGGCGCCCGACAGTCAAGGCGCAACCGGCGGTCTCATCGCTTGGGACGGCGCGAGAGGAAAGATCGTCTGGTCAAAGCCCGAACGCTTTGCAGTCTGGTCGGGCGTGCTGACGACGGCCGGCGGCATAGCTTTCTACGGAACGCTCGAAGGCTATTTCAAAGCTGTCGACCAGAAAGACGGCACGGAATTATTCAAGTTCAAGACGCCGTCCGGGATCGTCGGTAATCCCATGACCTATACCCACGGCGGCAAACAGTACGTTGCCGTGTTCTCCGGCGTCGGCGGCTGGGCAGGCATCGGTCTCGCAGCCGGTCTCACCAATCCGGACGACGGGTCAGGCGCAGTCGGCGGCTTCGCAAGCCTCGCCAACTATACGAGCGTCGGCGGTTCGCTGACCGTCTTTTCGTTGCCCTGAACAAACCTCTACAACGCCTCCGGCCGGCGCGCGGAACGCGTGTCGGAGGCGTCAATCAAAAAGCCCGGCTCCCGGAACGCGTGTCGGAAGCGTCAAGCAAAAAGCCCGGCCCGCGGAACGCGCATTGAAAGCGGCAAGCTAAAACATAAGCTTTCCTTCGTACTTGACGGCCCAGGCTTCGCCTTTGCCCTTTGCCTCTGACTTTTCGCCCGTTGGCGGGATGACATCGCCGATGATCATCGGCTCTTCGCCGGCAGCTTTGAGCTTTGCGATCACGTCGTCGACTTTCGCTTTCGAAACGACCGCGATCATGCCGATGCCGCAGTTGAACGTCCTGAGCATTTCGGCGGGCTCGATGTTGCCGGTCTTGGCGAGCCACCCAAAAACACGCGGCACATCGAACGATGAAAGATCGATGCGAGCGGCCATGTCTTTCGGCATCACGCGAGGCACGTTCTCCGAGAGTCCGCCGCCGGTGATATGCGATAGCGCCTTGATCGCGCCGTTCATGCCCGACCCGCCCGTCGCCCGGATAGCGGCGAGAAGCGGTTTGACGTAAATGCGCGTCGGCGTGAGCAACGCTTCCGCCACTGATGTGTTCGCGGCAAACGGGGCAGGTGCATTCCAATCGAGGTGCGCGTGTTCGACGAGTTTGCGTACGAGGCTGTAGCCGTTCGAATGAACCCCCGACGACTTCAGCCCGATCAGAATGTCGCCGACGGCGATATCGGCACGCGGCAAGATTTCATCGCGCTCGACAGCGCCGACAGAGAACCCTGCGAGATCGTAGTCGCCGCTCTTGTAGAGGCCCGGCATTTCGGCGGTTTCTCCGCCGATGAGCGCGCATCCTGCATCCCGGCATCCATCCGCGATCCCCGCGATGACGTCGCGCGCGGCGGCGACATCGAGCTTGCCGACGGCAAAGTAGTCGAGAAAGAACAACGGCTCCGCACCTTGCACGACGAGATCGTTGACGCACATCGCGACCAGGTCGATTCCAATCGTCGAATGACGGCCGGTCTCGATTGCGATTTTGAGCTTCGTGCCGACCCCGTCGTTCGCCGCAACGAGGATCGGATCGCGAAAGCCCGTGCGCTTCAGGTCGAACAGGCCGCCGAAGCCGCCGAGATCCACATCCGCGCCAGGGCGGCTCGTTGCGCGCGCAAGCGGCTTGATGGCCGCGACCAGCGCGTTACCCGCATCGATATCGACGCCAGCGTCGGCATACGTGATGCTCTTATTCGAATTCTCGTCAGCCGCCGGCATTCGTCCTCGTGGGGGAAATTGTGTTGGATGGAAGCCGCGTCCATGAATGGCGCAGTGGGGAGGGCATCGGTTAAACTCACTTTTGCCCCATTGCCAACCCGTGATGGGGGTCGTAGCAGCGACTGGCCCTGAGAGCAACGAAGGGATCGTTGGCGGGGTTCCGCGGTTGCGTATCCTTGCCGGCCATATACATCGCCTGAATACGGGAAACGGGGGATTAAGGTGTCCGTTGGTCGCTGCTTCGCCATTGCCATAGCCAGCTGGACGGCGGCTGTTGGGCTCGACACGGCCCCTGCAATCTCGGCGAGCGCAGACGCTGCCTATACCGTCGCGAATTATCCGGTCGAAGCGACCGCGGCCAACGCCGTCGCGGCGAAGGAGCAGGCGATGGCCGACGGTCAGCAAGCCGCGTTCCGCTCCCTTCTGAAGCGGCTCGTGCCGGTGACGGCCTATAAGCGGCTGTCGACCGTCGCAGATCTCAAAGCCGGAGATCTCGTCTCGGGCGTTTCCGTGCGCTCGGAACGCAATTCCGCAACCGATTACATCGCCAGCCTCGACTTCTCGTTCCAGGCCGACGCAGTGCGCTCCGCGCTCTCGCGCCAAGGCATTCCTTATGTCGACCAGCAGGCGCCGCCTGTAACGGTCTTGACCGTCCTGCAGCAGGGCAATCCGCCAACGGCGGGCAGTGATGCTGGCCTATGGCGCCGCGCCTGGACGGGCCTCGACCTGAAACACACGATCACCCCGATAACGATTAAGGATCTGAAGCCGACGATCCGCCCCGATACGGTCAATCAGATGCTCGCCGGCGACGACAACGGCTTGCGTGCGCTCACCGGCGAATATGGAACGGGCCTCGTCGTAATGGCCGTCGCCGAGCCGGACATGGCCTCGAAAAAGCTGACTGTGACGCTCGCCGGACGGGACGCCACCGGTCCGCTGCTGTTGAAACGGACCTACCGCATCTCGGACGGTGATCTCGACTACGCCTCGCAGCTCGCAGCCGTCGTGGCGCTGGGCGTGATCGAGGGCCGCTGGAAGGCCATCAAGTCCGCCCCTCCCGCGCCCGCCTCCCCCGGAGCGGACATGCCCGTCTGGGCTGCCTCGACGGGTGGCAACGGCGAGGACGTGACCCTTCTGGTTGAGTTCTCGAGCCCCGATCAATGGGATCAGATGCGCGGACAACTCCTCGACACTCCGGGCGTCGACGGCCTCAACATCGCCGACGTCACGGAAAGCAGAGCTGACATCACCCTGAAATATCCAGGTGGTGCAAGAAGTTTGGCAAACGCTCTGGGCGCTCGCGGTCTCAGCCTTACCGGCACGAACCAAGGCTGGGTTCTTCGTTCAAGTTATTGAAATAATTTATATATATCTCGATCGCGTCGAGGGCTGTTGCGGCGCGGCGCGCTTGACGCGCTCTTTCGTTGCTGCTGCATTACCGCAGTGCAAAGGAGGATGTTCTCGACGAGACAAACTTCCAAAGGTTAGGGTCGCGCCGCCTAATCGGTTTCAGCTTCACCCAGGCATAGAAAGACGGGGACAGTTTCGGCGTGAGCATTCCAAATCTTATTACGCTCGGCCGGGTCATTCTCGTACCCGTGGTCTTCTGGCTTCTGCTGACGGGCGAACTCCAGGCGGCATTCCTGGCTTTCGTCGTGGCGGGCATCTCCGATGCCGTCGACGGGTTCCTCGCCAAGCGCTTCAATTGGGAGACCGAGCTCGGCGCCTATCTCGATCCCATTGCCGACAAGCTTCTTATCGTCTGCATCTTCATAGCGCTCGGTGTAACGGCGCGTCTGCCATCCTGGTTGGTCATCCTGGTCGTGTCGCGTGACGTGCTGATCGTTATCGCGGTCGTCCTGTCATGGCTGCTCGATCACCCGACGCCGATGAAACCCCTTGCCGTCAGCAAGATGAACACCGTTGCCCAGATCGTGCTTGCCGCCACCGTGCTGGCGGACGAGGGCTTCGGCTTGCGGCTGAAGGGTCCCGTGCAGCTATTGACGCTTCTTGCGGCTGCGACGACGATCATCTCACTTGTTGCCTATTTGCGCGTGTGGCTGAAACACATGACGTTTTACGAAACCACCGGCTCGAAAAGCTGAGCGTTCCGGCGCATGCTTCGGCCTGGCCCCGCGATTTGAGGATCGAACGATATGTATTTTGAGCGGCATGCGCTGTTTTGGACGGCGGCTGCGCTGCTGATCGCCTACATCGTTCAACTGGTTGCGCCGGCGCTCGTCCCATTCGTGATTGGGCTGGCGCTTGCCTATTTCCTCAATCCTGTCGTCGATGCATTAGGCCGTACCGGCATCCCGCGCTGGGTTTCTGCCGTTCTGCTTCTCGCGGTGTTGGTCTGCCTCATCACTTTGATGCTGGTGTTTCTCTTGCCGGTCCTCGCCCAACAGGTGGCCGGCCTCGTCGAGGCGGCCCCGCGAGAAATCGGACGGCTCAAGGTTACGCTTGAGACGGCCGCGCGCGAGAACCTGGGAGTGCGCTATCCGCAGGCCGAAGCCGCCGTTCGATCTGCTCTGGATTCCTTCACATCCTCGGTGCCATCGCTGCTTGGGACCTTCGTGCAAGGGCTGTGGAATCAAAGCACCGCCGCGGTGAACTTCTTCACCGTCGTCCTCATAACGCCGGTCGTCTTTTTCTACGTCGTCAAGGACTGGCCGAAAATGCTGGCCAAGATCGACGCCTGGCTCCCGCGTCACGAGGCGGACCAGATCCGCGCCCTCGCCATCGAAATCGACAGCCGCATCTCCGCGTTCATCCGCGGACAGGGCGTGGTGTGCATCCTTCTCGCACTCTACTACGCGATCGCGCTCAGTTTGGCCGGACTGGACTACGGCTTGCTCGTTGGCATGCTGACCGGCCTCGCCTCATTCATTCCAATTTTCGGATGGTCGCTCGGCGCCCTGGCAGCCATGATCATCGCCTTCATCCAGCACTGGCCGGATCTCACACCGATACTGGTTATCGCGGGTATCATGCTCGGCGGACAGGCGCTCGAGTCCGGGGTGCTGAGCCCCTACATCATCGGCTCCGAAATCGGCTTGCATCCCGTCTGGTTGATCTTCGCGCTGCTGACCTTCAGCTATCTGTTCGGATTTCTCGGCCTCCTCGTCGCCGTGCCGGTTTCTGCCGCAATCGGCGTGCTCGTACGCTTTGCGCTCCGCGCCTATCTCGAGTCATCCGTGTATCAAGGCGAGGTTGAGCTGACCCTGAAGGATAAGCCTTGAATAGCCCCATGACCACGATCCCTGAGCAGCTTGTCTTTGAACTTCCGCACAGAACGGCGATGGGCCTCGAGGACTTCCTTGTTTCAGAATCGAACGCCGCCGCTGTTGCGCTCGTTGATCGCTGGCCGGATTGGCCCATCGGCGCCGCCGTGATCGCTGGCCCGCGCGGAAGCGGAAAAACCCATCTCGCCAACGTTTGGCTGAGGCGGGCCGGGGCTACCCCGTTCGAGGCATCCGCGATCTCGCGTGAGGCTGTCCCGGCGATGGCTTCAGCGGGCGCCCTTCTGATCGAGGACGTCCAGAAGATCACCGATGAGGCGGCGCTGTTCCATCTTTTGAACCTCGTCCGTGAGCAGCGGCTGCAAATTCTCCTGACGACCGAAACCGTGCCGGGGGATTTGGCGATTGCGCTTCCCGATCTGCGCTCGCGGTTGAAAGCCCTGCCGCTCGCGACCATAGAGCCGCCCGATGACGCCCTGCTTCGCGCTGTCCTGGTGAAGTTATTTGCCGACCGTCAGTTGAGCGTCGAGCCGCAATTGGTGGATTACGTTCTCGTGCGGATGGAGCGGTCTATGCTTGCAGCCGAACGGTTCGTCGCAGAGGCAGATCGCCGTGCACTCGTGCTGCAGCGCCGGGTAACGCGCCCCATTGCCGCTGCAACGCTCGACGTACTCGGCTACTAATCGTCTTATACTGAGGATTAAGACACCCACGCGTCATTTGGGTGTAATCTAACACCCACATGTCTCGACCGTATTTCGGAGCAATCCCCCTAAGATGGCCACCGCGAAAAGCAGAAGCAAAACCGATGTCGATCTCGTTCCGCAAGGGCCGGAGCGTTTCTACAACCGCGAGCTGTCTTGGCTTCAGTTCAACCGGCGCGTCCTTGAGGAAGCGGGCAACGAACATCATCCGCTTCTTGAGCGTCTGCGCTTCCTATCGATAGCGGCGGACAACCTCGACGAATTCTACATGGTTCGCGCAGCCGGTGTTTATGGCCAGATCCGTGCCGGCATCACGACGCTGTCGCAAGACGGCTCGACGCCGATGCAGCAGCTCGCAGCGATCAACAAGTTCGCGACGGGCCTTGTCGCCGATAAGCAGGCGAGCTGGCGTACGATCAAAACCGAACTCGCAGGCGCCGGTCTTTTTGTGTTGCAGCCCGACGAGCTGACGGACGCGCAGCGCGATTGGCTCGAGCGTCTGTTCATGACGCACATCTTCCCGATCCTCACGCCGATCGCAGCCGATCCCGCACATCCGTTTCCGTTCATTCCCAACAAGGCGATGACGATCGTCGTCGAGATGGTCCGCCCGATCGATGGCAAAGCGATGAACGGGCTTATACCCATTCCCGCTCAGCTGGAGCGGTTCATTCGCCTTGAAGCGGAGCCCGACAAACCGAAGGAAATTCGGTTCATCCAGCTCGAATACGTCATCGGCATGTTTTTGACCGAGCTGTTCTCGGGCTTCGAAATCAAGAGCAAAGGTACGTTCCGCGTCCTCCGTGACAGCGACATCGAATTGCAGGAAGAGGCGGAAGACCTCGTTCGCTCCTATGAAAGCCAGCTGAAGCGGCGCCGTCGCGGCAATGTCATCAGGCTCGAAATCGAAGCCAAGATGCACGAACGCTTGCGCAAGTTCGTCATCGACGAACTCGAGGTGCGCGAAGAAAGCGTTTTCGTCAAAGAAGGCATCCTGGCCCTCGCCGATACCTCGCAGCTGATCGTGCCGGACCGGCCGGATCTTCTCTTCAAGCCCTTCACGATCCGCTTCCCCGAGCGCATTCGCGAATTCAGCGGTGACTGCTTCGCAGCTGTCCGTAACAAAGACATCGTCGTCCACCATCCCTACGAGAGCTTCGACGTCGTCGTTCAATACTTGCGCCAGGCCGTCGCTGATCCGAACGTGATGGCGATCAAATGGACGCTCTATCGAACTTCGCGCGATAGCCCGATCATTCAGGCGCTGAAGGAGGCGGTCGAAGCGGGTAAGTCCGTTACCGCCGTCGTCGAGCTCAAAGCCCGCTTCGATGAAGCAGCAAACATCCGCTGGGCGCGCGACCTTGAAAGCGCGGGCGTTCACGTCGTCTACGGGTTCACCGAACTGAAGACGCACGCCAAGCTCGGCCTGATCGTCCGCCGCGAAGGCACCGAGCTGACAACGTACTGTCACATCGGCACCGGCAACTATCATCCGCAAACCGCGCGCGTTTACACGGACCTGTCGCTCTTCACCACCGATCCGGCGATGGCGCGCGACATCACCCGAATTCTGAATTTCGTGACGGGCTACGGCGAACCGGTTGAACTCGAGTGCATGGCGGCAAGCCCGCACGGCATCCGCAACCGGATCATGACGCACATCGCCGAGGAGATCAGAAACGCCAAGGCCGGAAAGCCGTCCGGCATCTGGTGGAAGATGAACTCGCTCGTCGACGCTCAGATCATTTCGGCGCTCTATGACGCAAGCAATGCCGGCGTGCCGATCGATCTCGTCGTGCGCGGCATCTGCTGTCTGCGCCCGGGGATTCCGGGGCTTTCGAGCAACATTAGGGTGAAAAGCATTATCGGGCGCTTCCTCGAGCATGCCCGCATTTACTGTTTCGCCAATGGTGAGGCCTTGCCTTCGGCCAAGGCCGCCGTCTACATCAGCTCCGCCGACATGATGCCACGCAATCTCGACCGCCGCGTCGAGGCACTGGCGCCCGTCAAGAACCCGACTGTGCACGAACAAGTGCTCGCTCAGATCATGGTTGCGAACTTGAAAGACAATCAACAGAGCTGGCGGATCAATTCCGACGGTAGCTCGACTCGGATTCAACCGGGTCCCGGTGAGGAAGCCTTCAATGCGCACAAGTACTTCATGACCAATCCTTCGCTTTCGGGACGCGGGCAATCTCTCAAGGAGAGCTTCCCGCAACGTTTCCGCCAGCCCGGTTGAGCCGGGAGTTCAATTTTGACACGTTGGAAAGAACTCTCGGGCGCAAACGAGCGTACCGCGGAAATGGAACCTATCGGCGTTGTCGATATCGGTTCCAACTCGGTTCGTCTCGTCGTCTATGAAGGTGCGGTTCGTGCGCCGACGCCTGTCTTCAATGAAAAAATTCTGTGCGGTCTCGGCCGCTCGGTCGCATCCACCGGCAGCCTTGGCGTTGAGGCCGTTGACCGGGCGCTGGCGGCGCTCTCGCGTTTCAGGATCATTGCGAAGATTCTGAGCGTCAAGAATCTCAAGGTCATCGCCACGGCCGCGGTTCGCGATGCGCAGAACGGCCGCGACTTCATCGAGCAGGGCGAGCGGGCCATCGGCACCAGGATCGAAGTTCTGTCCGGCGATGTGGAAGCGCGCCTCGCAGCCCAAGGCATCATGATGGGCTTCGTCGATCCGGACGGCGTCGTCGGCGACCTCGGAGGCGGCAGCCTCGAACTGATCGATCTCGCGCAGGAGCGCTTGAAGGAGGCTGCAACACTGCCTCTCGGCGGTTTGCGCCTGATCGACACGACCGGCAACAAGATCGAGCGTGCGACTGACGTCATCGATGCCGCCATCGCAAGCCTTCCCTGGGTTCGAAACGGCGCTGGCCGCACGTTCTATGCCGTCGGCGGCACGTGGCGTTCGCTTGCCAAGCTTCAAATGGATCGCGTCGATTATCCGCTGCGGGTGATGCAGGGATACAAGTTGACGACGCGGGAAGCGCTCGACCTCTGCGAGCAGTTTCGCAAAGCCAAAAAGCCTCTCGATATTCCAGGCATCGCCGGAGTCGCCAAAGCGCGTCGCGAAGTCCTGCCGTTCGGCGCGCTCGTCTTGGAGCGGCTGTTGCGCCAGATGGAGCCGCGCCAGATTGTCTTCTCCGTCTTCGGAATTCGCGAAGGACTGATTTACGGTCTCCTGCCGCCCATCGAGAAAGCGCGCGATCCGTTGATCAGCTTCTGCGAAGATTACGCCGCCCTGCGGTCGCGATCCGTCGCCCATGCCTTTGAACTCTGCGACTGGACCGACCAGCTCTTCGCCGACCCGGCGCAAGAAGAAACGGCAGATGAGCGCCGCCTCCGGCACGCCGCATGCCTTCTGTCCGATGTCGGCTGGCGAGCCCATCCCGACTATCGCGGCGAGCAAAGCGTCAACACGATCGCCCATGCGGGTCTGGGCGGCGTCGATCACCCGGGCCGCATCTTTCTCGCCCTCTCCGTTTTCCACCGCCATGAGACGTCAGAGGAGGAGGGCGGCGGCCAGCTCTCCGACCGGCTCCGCAGCCTGGTCTCCAAACGCGTTCAGCGGCGGGCGCGGATCGTTGGCGCAGCGATCAGGACTGCCCATATGCTTTCAATCGGCATGGCCGGCGTTATCGACCAAACGTCGCTCAGCTACGAAAACGGCACGCTTGTCTTGACGATACCGGCGGCCTACGCAGCACTGGACGGGGAAAGGCTGCGACGCCGATTCGAGACACTTGCGGCTTTGGTCGGCAAAAGGCCGGAAATCCGTATTACCGGTTGAGAGGCAGTAAGCCTCGCTTGCAACGCAGCATTTTCTGATAGTCTGTAACAAAAGTTCCCAGGATGAAGACAGCCTCCATGGCGGAAGATCTTTACGACATTCTCGGCGTCTCGCGGGGAGCCACAGAGGATGAAATACGCAGCGCGTTTCGTAAGGCGGCCAAAGCAAATCATCCGGACGTCAACCCCAACGCCGGGGCCGCTGAACGATTTAAGAAAATCAACGCCGCCAACGATATCTTGAGCGACCCCGAAAAGCGCCGCCAGTACGACGCCGGCGAGATAGATGCCAAGGGCGACCCGCGCCGGCCACAGTGGAACCGGGCGGGAGGCGCCCAGCGAGGTCCGTTCTCAGCGAGGGGGTTCGAGGGCCGCCCCGGAGCCACCGGATTTGATGATTTCAGCTTTTCCGACATCTTTTCTGATGTCTTCGGCGCGGGTGGAGGCGGTCGGCGGACCAGCCATGGGCACCGCGGGCAGGATCTGCGCTACTCGCTGGAGGTCGATTTTCTCGAAGCCGTACTCGGCGCCAAAAAGCGCGTGACGCTGCCGGACGGCGGTGTGCTCGACCTCGCCGTGCCGGAAGGTGTGACTGACGGCCAAACGCTGCGGCTGAAGGGCAAGGGCACACCCGGAGGGCCGGGCTCGGAGCCCGGAGATGCTCTTGTCGAAATAAAGATACGCCAGCATCCGGACTTCAAGCGCGACGGCGACGACATTCTGCTCGATCTGCCGATTACCATTGACGAAGCGGTCCTCGGCGGCCGGGTCGAAGTCCCGACCCCGACGGGCCGGGTCCAGCTCAACGTTCCGAAGGGCACAAGCTCGGGAAAGACCTTCCGCCTCAAAGGCAAGGGCGTTCGCGGCAAAAACGGCGTACACGGCGATCAGCGCGTGACGGTCAAGATCGTCCTGCCGCAGGACATCGACGACAGTCTCTCATACTTCTTTTCCGAATGGCGTCAGAAGCACGCCTATGACCCGGGTAGAAAGTAGAAACACCCTCACGTCATCCTCGAACATGCGAGCTCGCGAGCTTGTTCGGGGATCCAGCGTAAGAAGGGCCGAAGGCTCGATATAGCGTCTTCAACAAGTTTTGCGCTGGATTCTCGGTCTTCGGTACGCCTCCGGCGTACTCGACCGAGAATGACGAAAGACCGCGCGCCCGAAAAATCTATCTTGCGGCAGGCACCGCGCGAACTTCGCCATCGACCAGCGTCAACGCCAGCTCGCCACGCTTGAGCTTCAGCGCGGCATCGCCGAACAGCGTCCGTCGCCAGCCTTGAAGCGCCAGGATGTTCGCCTCATCGGACGTAGCAAGCTGTTCGAGATCGTCGCTGTCGGCGATGATGCGAGGCGCGACGCCGTGTTCAGCGGCGGCGGCCTTGAGAAGCACTTTCAGCAGTTCGAGTGTTGCGCTGGCTTCAGCCGACAGCGCCTCGTTCCGTTCGATTTGCGGCAACGTCTTGGGATCGCGCGCGAGACCGGCCTTGACGACGTCGACGATTTCTTTCGCCCGCTGCGATCGTGCGAACCCGTCCGAAAGCGTCCGGAGTTGACCGAGTGAATCCGCGCTCGCCGGAAGCTGGTTGGCGATGTCGTACAACGCGTCGTCCCGGAGCACGCGCCCGCGCGGCACATCGAGCGATTGCGCCAGGCGCTCCCGCCAAGCCGCAAGTTCAATAAGCACCGCAAGCGATTTCCGCCCTTTGACCCGAAGCTTGAGGCGTTGCCAGGCATTTTCGGGCTTCGCATCGTACGTGGCGGGGCTCGTGAGAACTTCCATCTCTTCCTGCAGCCACGGCGTACGGCCGGTCTTTTCGAGCGTCTGTTTCAGGCGCCGATAGACGTCTCTGAGATGCGTCACATCCGCGAGCGCATAGTCGAGCTGCTTGTCCGAAAGCGGCCGGCGGCTCCAATCGGTGAAGCGCGAGCTTTTGTCGAGATCGATGGACGTCGTCTTCTTGACGAGGTTCACATAGCTGATGCTGTCGCCATAACCGCAGACCATCGCCGCGACCTGCGTGTCGAACACCGGCGTCGGCACGATCTCCGCCTTCAGGAAGATAATTTCGATATCCTGGCGGGCGGCGTGGAACACCTTGACGACCGAGGCGTCAGCCATCAGCTGATAGAATGGCGTCAGGTCCAGACCTGGGCTGAGCGGGTCGACGACGGCTTCGGCCTCGGGGCCCGCGAGCTGGATGAGGCACAGCAATGGCCAGAACGTCTGCTCACGCAGAAATTCGGTGTCAACAGCAACATATTCGCTTTTGGCCAGCACTTCACAAAGTGCCGCCAGCTCTGACGTGGTCGTGATCATTCGCATCAGGGCAGCCCTATAGCGCATGGTCCGGAAGTTGTCGCCATTAGTTCGGTGCTGGAGGTAGGGCGTTTTTTCGCAAGGGGTTTCCGGTAGCCGCCGCGACGGCCCGCTGTACCGAAGGTCTGGGCCCCGAGGGAGGCCCCCGGGACATTCCTCAGTTAACGTGTAGGGTGCTAACCTTGACTTTCGAACGGCCGCATGCGCTTTTCCGCGGCGATTTTCACCCACATCGATCAAAGGGTTTCCGGCCATGGCCGAGGCTAAGCTGCATCGTTATCGCTCGCACACATGCGGCGCTCTGAGGAAAACCGACGTCGGCTCGCACGTGCGGCTTTCCGGCTGGGTGCATCGCGTCCGCGACCACGGCGGCGTCCTCTTCATCGATCTCCGCGACCATTACGGATTGACGCAGGTCGTCGCAGACCCCGACAGCCCCGCCTTCAAGGTCGCGGAAACGTTGCGGTCGGAATGGGTCGTGCGCATCGACGGCAAGGTGCGCGACCGGCCCGAAGGCACAGTAAATTCGGAGCTCCCGACGGGAGAAATCGAGCTTTACGCAACCGAGATCGAAGTCCTCTCGGCAGCGAAGGAATTGCCGGTTCCGGTCTTCGGCGAGCCTGAGTATCCCGAGGATCTGCGCCTGCAATATCGCTTCCTCGATCTTCGCCGCGAGACGCTGCACGCCATCATCATGAAGCGGCTCGAGATCACGCGATCGATCCGCCGGCGCATGCACGACGAAGGCTTCAACGAATTCCCGACGCCGATTTTGACGGCGTCGAGCCCCGAAGGCGCACGCGACTTCCTGGTGCCGAGCCGCATCCATGCCGGCAAATTCTACGCACTGCCGCAGGCTCCTCAGCAGTATAAGCAACTTTTGATGGTGTCGGGCTTCGACCGCTATTTCCAGATCGCACCGTGCTTCCGCGATGAAGACCCGCGCGCCGACCGGCTGCCGGGCGAATTCTATCAGCTCGACGTCGAGATGAGCTTCGTCGAGCAGGAAGACGTCTTCGCGACGATGGAACCGGTCATCACCGGCCTCTTCGAAGAATTTGCGGAAGGAAAGCCCGTGACGAAGGGCTGGCCGCGCATTCCCTACGACACAGCCATCGCCAAGTACGGCTCCGACAAGCCGGATCTGCGCAACCCGATCGAGATGGCAGACGTCACCGAGCACTTCCGCGGTTCGGGCTTCAAGGTCTTCGCGGGCATGATCGAGAAAGACCCGAAAGTGCGCGTCTGGGCCGTCCCCGCGCCGACGGGGGGCAGCCGCGCGTTCTGCGATCGCATGAACTCATGGGCGCAGAGCGAGGGCCAGCCGGGCCTCGGCTACATCTTCTGGCGTGAAGGCGAGGAAGGCGGCGCCGGCCCCATCGCGAAAAACATCGGTCCGGAACGCGCAACCGCGATCAAATCGCAGCTCGGCTTGAAGGAAGGAGACGCTGCGTTCTTCGTCGCCGGCAACCCGGCGAACTTCTACAAGTTCGCAGGTCTCGCACGCGACCGCGTCGGCCAAGAGCTGAAGCTCGTCGACGAGAACCAGTTCGCACTCGCATGGATCGTCGACTTCCCGTTCTACGAGTGGAACGAGGAAGAAAAGAAGATCGACTTCTCGCACAACCCGTTCTCGATGCCCCAAGGCGGCGGCGAGGCTCTCGATGCGGCGACGACGACCGAAGATCGCCTGAAGCTCAAAGCCTATCAGTACGACATCGTCTGCAACGGCTATGAGATCGCGTCGGGCGGCATCCGCAATCACAAGCCGAACGATATGATCAAGGCGTTCGGCATTGCGGGGCTCGGTCCGGAGGTTGTCGAGCAGCGCTTCGGCGGTCTCTTCCGTGCCTTCCAGTACGGCGCGCCTCCGCACGGCGGCATGGCGGCCGGCATCGAGCGCATCGTCATGCTGCTGACGGGCGGCAAAACGGTGCGTGAGGTCGCGCTGTTCCCGATGAACCAGCAAGCCGCCGATCTCTTGATGGGCGCACCGAGCGAAGCAGCCCCCAAGCAGCTTCGCGAACTCTCCATCCGCGTCGTCGCGCCGGAGAAGAAGAGCTGACGTCTCGAGCCCGATACTGATCGAAACAAAAAAATCGGCGCCATTCCACTCATGGGAAGGCGCCGATTTTTTGAGTGTGGACGGACGATTATTCCGTCGTCACGGTTGCGGCACGGGGCGCGACGACTGCGACGTAAACGGTCTTTCCGTCCTTTATCGCTGTGCCAACCCAGCGGCCGGATGCATCACGGTGAAGCGGTGAAATTGCCGTATAGCCCTGGTGAGCCAGCTGCAGACGCGCCTGCTGGGAATTGGCGGCGCTTGCAAGTTCGGCGCTAAATGCCGCCGATTTCCCGGCGTCGATCGAGGAAGCCTCTTCCGCAAGGGCCGGAAGCGCAAAGCAGGCGGTTGCCAGTCCAATTGAGATTATGCGGATCATATAAACTCCATTATGTTTCGCTGCGGAACTCTCTCTCCGCGTCCATCTTTCAAATAGGGAGCTTCCCTCCTCTCCGCCAAACAACTCACCGTGCTTGAAAACTTGCCAATCGTGAAATGATGTGATCATGGCGTTAGCCATCCCGCCACGCCGGACTTCTCGGGACATTACCGTCTAGACAGAAAGCGAGCTTAGCGATCGATGCGAATTCTCTTCCTCGGCGCCGGGGCAACCGGCGGATATTTCGGCGGCCGGCTGGCGAAGGCCGGTGCCGATGTGACGTTCCTCATTCGACCGAAACGCCGCGATCAGCTTCTGCGCGACGGCATCAAGATCGAAAGCCCCGTCGGCAATTTGGTGACGCCCGTGAAGGCGATCACGCGCGACGAGATCGGCGCTCCATTCGATGCTGTTGTACTAAGTGCCAAGTCATATGATCTGATTGAAGCGATCGAAACGATCAGGCCCGCCGTCGGCGAAAGCAGTCTGGTCTTGCCGTTGCTCAACGGCATGCAACATCTTGCTGCTCTCGATGATGCATTCGGTGCCGCACGCGTACTCGGAGGGATGTGCCAGATCAGCGTCACGCTGGACGACGACGGCACGATCCACCACTTCGGTCCGTTCGCAACGCTCACGCAGGGACCGCGACTTCCCGAACAGAAGGATGGATCAGCGAAGCTTCACGATGTTTTCGCGCAGGGCTTCGACGCGCGTCACTCAGCCGACATCATCGCCTCGATGTGGGAGAAGTGGTTTTTCATCGCAGCTCTTGCGTCGTCCACATGCCTGATGCGCGCAAGCGTCGGTGAAATCAATTGCACCGATGGAGGCCCCGAGTTCATGAGCAGCCTGGTGAACGAATGCATAGCCGTTGCCTCCGCCAACGGATACCCCCCGAAGCAGGCGATGCTCGATTTCGCGCGCACCCTGATGGGCGACCGGCATTCGAAAATTTCCGCGTCGATGCTGCGCGATATCCAACGTGGCGGGCGGATCGAGGCCGATCAGATCGTCGGAGACATAGTTCGCCGCGGCCGGGCGAGGAACGTCGCAACGCCCCTTCTCGATACGGCCTTCATTCATTTGCAAGCTTACGAAAACCAAATCCCGAAAAGCGTCTAGCTAAGTCATTGAATGGGCAGATAACCAGTCGTTAAATTCGAGCTGCCTTGCGCCCCGCCGGCAAAAGCAGCAAAAGAGCACAAGCGTTGGAGATTGAAGGATGATCCGTTCACTTGTCTGCGTCGCGCTCTTATTGGCGGCGTTGCCGTTCGCAGCCCTTGCGCGAACGCCGGAGCATGCGCGCGATTGGAATGGCGCCGAGATCAACTGGCGCGACGCCCGCTCGGGCATCTACGAAGCGTCGAAGACCCGACGTCCCGTTTTGCTGGTCTTCCACGCGACGTGGTGCTCGGTGTGCAAGCAGTTCCGGCGGGTCTTCAAAGACCCGAGGGTCGTCGAAGCCTCGCGCGATTTCGTCATGATCCTGGCCGATGTCGATCGCGAGAAAGAGCTCAACAGCGAATTCGCGACCGACGGTTCGTATGTGCCGCGCACGCTCTTCATCGATCCGGACGGCAACGTTTCCAATAAGCTTGTCGGCTCGGACCGGGAGTACCCCCATTCGTTGGACGTCGAAAAGCCCGATGAGCTCCTGGCTCTGATGAAGAAGGCTCGCAGCGTCTTCGACATGGCCCCTGCGGCGGCGCCACCGGCCAACAAGGAACCAATCTGATACCCGCGACGAATGTTTGCATTCGAGATGTTGCACTTAGCCGTCCGACTCGCCATAAGTCCGACCGGCGCGGACGTGGTGGAACCGGTAGACACACAGGACTTAAAATCCTGAGACGGTAACGTCGTGAGGGTTCGAGTCCCTCCGTCCGCACCACCGCGAAATTCCAGGATAAATTGCGTTTGGTCGAGTGTTCCGCTCCTGCGGAAACAAGGTTGTCGTTAGGACACGCTGTTAGGACAAACGTAGCCAAATCGTTCCAAGTGTCCACACCATCGACGGCTCGGGCATGACGATGAAGGCCATAAAAAACACTAGATCCACGGCCCGCCAAACATAACAGGATTACTCACGCGCTTTGCTCCTCGGCAAATTGATCGTAGGCGCGTAACGCATCGGCCGCATACATCAGAGCCGGGCCGCCGCCCATGTAGACGCACATCATTAGCAATTCCACGATCTCGGCACGCGTCGTCCCAAGTCCCTTCAGCGCCTTGACATGAAACCCGATGCAGCCGTCGCACCGTTGCGTAACGCCGATGGCCAGCGCCACCAACTCCTTGCTTTTTTTGTCGAGCGCGCCTTCCGCACCCGCTGCCTTAGCCAGTGCGTAAAACGCCGCCATGCCCTCAGGCGCAGCTTTCCTCAGCTCCCCCGCGTACTTCGAAATGCCGCCGGTAATAGCCTTATAGTCCTTATCCATGTCTTGTCTTCCTTATTTTATATATTTATGATATTATCAAAATATGAATTGTCAAGGAGTGCCGCATGGCAACCACCATCCAGATGGAAAGGCACGCCGAGCAGGCTGCTGCCTTCCTCGCTGCGCTGGCGAGTCCGCACCGCATGAAAATCCTTTGCCAACTTTCGGATGGAGAGAAATGCGTCAGCGACCTCATCGCCGCGACCGGCATTCCGCAAACCTCAATGTCCCAACACCTTGCCAAGCTCAAGAAGGAAGGCATCGTCGTTTTTCGCCGCGAGCACCGGACACTCCTCTACGCCATCGTCAATCCACTGGCCTCGGCGATAATGGTCCTACTCAGCGACCACTACTGCAAACCACGAAAGAAACATCCATGACCTCGGCCCTCCAAACCATCACCACGCAAAATGCCCATGATCTCGTCAAGGAAGGCAACGTCATCATGATCGATGTGCGCGAACCCTCGTAATTCGCCAGCGAACACATCGGCTGTGCGACCTCGATTCCCCCCCGCAACAGTTGGGCCGGACCTCATCAGCGTATTCCCCGCCGACGCCGACATCATTTTCCAATGCCAGCGCGGTGCACGCGGCGGCCAAGCCTAAGACCGCCGATGGCAGCTCCCGCCAAGGCTGCCAGAGCGGAGATGAATGAAGCATCCATAACGTTCTCCGCGATCGAGCTTTGGGTATTTCGATCTCATCCTTGCCCGTTGCGTTGCGTCGATGAAGAGCGCGGAGCCTCGATCCAAACCGTCATGTCAGGTTCGATGTCGAGATCGAGGTGCCGTTATGGTTTGGCCGGACGGCTGTTGCCGTAGTACATGGCCATCCCGTGCATCTCTTCGGGGCTGAGCTGCTTTGCGATCGTCCGCATGCGCGCGAACATATCGTTCCGCCGTTCGGCGCTCGCAAATTTCTTGAGTTGATCTTCCAGATAGCTCGCAGATTGTCCAAAGAGTACCGGCGCTTCTTCGGGGCCACTGCGGCTCTGACCGTGACAGGAATAGCAAGAGGGTATGCCGCGAGCAGGGGCTCCGATGTGAGCGAGTTCGACGATATTCGCCGACACAGAAGGTGAACTGCCGACCGCTTCAACAGGCTTCTGCGCCGCGAAGTAAGCAGCAACGTCTTTCGTCTGGGCTTCGGTAAGTGCCTGCGCAATCGGCGCCATGATGTCAGATGTCCGCGCCCCCGTTTGAAAATCGCGCAGCTGCTTGAAAATGGCCTCTTGGGTTTGGCCCGCGAGATTAGGGAATTGCTGAGGGTCGACCGAAACGCCCGCTTCGCCATGACAGGCCGCACAGGTATCCTTCACGATGGTACCGCCGCTTGCGGGATTGGCCGCCAAGAGGCCGAGCCTCGTTCCCTCGGACCACGTCACGCTCGAAGCGGGGGGATCTGAAGACTTTCCCGTTGCCGTCGGCGCATCTTTCCGGATTCCAATTGCTCTACAGATCGCGCCCCACGGATCGAACCGAGCTTCTTCCCGGAGTGGGAGAACGACGAGCCCGACTAACAAACTTGCGACGACGAAAGTGCCGGCTGCGATGCTGACCCAAAAACGCCAAAGCCGATCCTCTGCTCGGCGGTCAGGCGGTCCTTTATCCTGATCCGTGGACATGGGTTAGCTTCCAATGTCAACGCGGTGGACGAGGCCTGGGTACACGTCCATCAGGAAGAACTGGCCAAGGGGATAACCGTACGCGACGACCATTAAGAAAAGGACCAGCCAATTCCAGAGCGCGAAACCATTGAGCGCGTTCGGCAGTCGGGCCGGCGGATACACAGCAACCGCATAGTGCATGCGGTTATCGCCAACCGGACGCGCTCGATAGAGCGTCGCGATATTCCAGACGAAGAGCAGCGCTGAGGCGAGCATCAGATAGCCGCCGAACATAGAAACAAAAACCCAGGGCTGCCAAGGTGCGATGGCGGGATTGGCGTAGTCGAACGTCGCGATACGCCGTGGTTGGCCCAAGAGTCCGAGTACGTGCCACGGGAACGTCGTGATGATGATGCCGATGAACCAAAGCCAAAGCTGAAGCCGGAGCGGTCGAACGTCAGCTGCTTCTCGTCCGAGCAGGATGGGCCAGATCTGATAGGTGATCGCATAATACATGATCACGACCGCGCCGCCGAAGATGAGATGAAAATGCGCGGTCACCCATGACGTGTTATGGATCATCGCGTTCATGCCGTACGCCATGTTCACAACGCCGCCGAAGCCACCAAATCCAAGAAGGACGAACGATAGGCACGTGGCCAAGACCATAGGGCGATCCCACGGAAGCGCGGCGATCCAGCCGAAGAGCCCCTTACCGCCGCGCAGCCGGCCAGCGATTTCCATGGATGCACTGATTGTGAAGATCGTCAGCAACGTCGGCAGTACGACGAGCGCGGTCAGCATCGCCTGCAAAAACTTGAATGCGGTGCCGTGCTCGGGATCCATAAACAAATGGTGCATTCCAACCGGAAGCGAAAAGAGAAGCAGCAGAATGAAGCTGAGGCGTCCCATCACGTCACTGTAGAGCGGTGCGCCCGCGGCCTGCGGCGCCATCGTGTAAAACGCGATGTAGGCAGGCAGCAGCCAGAAATAGACGATCGGATGGAGTGTCCACGCAAAGAGCGTGCGCGCGAGGCCGACGTCGATCATCTGCGTCCATCCGAGAGACGCCGGAATGAGCTGAAAAATAATCTCGACCGCCACACCGCCGGTCGTCCAAAGCCAAAGGTAGGCATTTGTAACCGTGCCGAACATAGCAAGCGGCACGGGGCGGCCAGGATTGTCTCGCTTCCAAATCGCCATCGCCCAGATCATGAGCGCGACCCAGGCCCATGATCCGACAACAATGAGAAGCACGCCGAGATAATAGAAGACGCTGCCCGTCAGCGGCGGATAGAAGGTGTAGAGGACTGTCGCCTTTCCCATGACGATGGGAACGATCGCGGCCACGGTGCCGACCGCCGCGAGCCAGAAGCCAGCCCATGCGAGGCGCATGCTCGGCAGTGGCTGATCGAGCGCCGTCACCGCCACAAAGTATCCGAAGCCCATCGTGAAGAGCGTCGGCATCACGTAGCCCATAATCGTTCCGTGAGCGGAGACGGACGCGAAATAAGTCTCGGGCGTAGCGAACGGTGGATCAATACCGCTCCGAACGGTCATCTGCCAGGCGCCAAGTACGGCCGCTGCGGCAAGCGTCGCGAATGAGACGCCGATATGGGCCAAGATCAGATTTTCAACGCGGTATTTCACAGCTTGCCTTTCCGCTCGCGTCCGTCTTCCACTGCGCCCCCTCCAGAACCTTCACCAGTGCCCACATCTCGCTGTGTCCCAGCCCACAGAATTCATGACAGGGCATGAGATAGTTGCCGGCTGTGCTGAAGACGGTACGGAGTTGGGCGACATACCCGGGCACGACCATGGTGTTGGCATTGCTGCCCGCGATGAAAAATCCATGGATCACGTCCGGACTCGTGACGCGGAACGTCACTTGCTGGCCCTTCGGAACTGGAATGCATCGTGGCAGGAATTCGAATTGCGTCGCGATGATACGTACGGTTACGGAGCCGTCCGGATTGACACGGGTGCCGAGATTGCATTCTGCGAACTCGACATTTGTATTGAGCGTGGTCGGATCTATTGCTTCGACGTGACTCGGCGGATGGATCGCCATCGCGAAGCTTGATACGACGATCACCGCAATCATGATTCCTACCGCAAATGCGGCGATAGCGCCCCACCTGAGCTCAGATCGATGTATGTCCTCTTCGCTCATAATACGCCATCATTCGATCGGACCTCGCGGAATGAAAACGAGAAAGTAAAGCGCGAGGTACGCCATGACGAGAAGACCCACTGTTGTTCCCGCAAGCGCAAATGCGCCACTCGGCACCGTCTTGAGTACGCGCTCGAGTTCTTCAGCGCCGGGTTGCTCGGGAGCGCCGTTATCACTTGGCAACGTTGGTGTTGGACGGTCAGTCGACATGCACCACCTTGACCGGCGCTCTCTTAAGGAGAGGATGAACCCCTAATAGATAAGAAATCCTTCAGTGTAAGGATTCATATATTCAGATTTTAAATATCAGCGGAGGGGTGCTCCAACTCTTCTGCGAGCTTGGAAAAGTTCAGGCACTAGTCCGACCTTCCTGATTTCGCTCGATGGCGATGTCGAGAAGAGTCAGTACGGCAGCGTGACCTTCAGTGTCGTTTATATGCGTCAGCGCAGTGGCTCCGACTAACGGCCTCATTGCTGTCATGGCAAGCTCGTGCGCCAGATGAAGATCGTTCGTCAATTCGCAAGCCGCTGCCACAAGAGCGCCCAAGGCACAACGTCGCTCAGCGTTGCTGTCTGTTGGGCCGACCGAAACATCCATTGCGTCCCGCGCGAGCTCGCCCCGGCACCAACGCCGTCGGTCATCAATCAGGGCTCGGGCCCTTTCCAGGATCTGAACTTTAATCGGCTTTGACATGGCAAGTCTCCAATCTCCCCCTTCGTCGCTGAACTTAACTCCTTACGCACAGTGCTTACATCCTTCTTGTCGTCGAGCGGCGCATGGCAAAGACGCGCCTATAGACTTCGCTGGGACCAGAGAGAAAGTGAAGGTGTATGGCTCAGAAGGATATGCTCTCAGCTCGTGAGCGCCGCCTGCGTCGCAGAGCGGCGCACAAGGGTCTCGCAATTCGTAAAGCGAGCCTCGGCCAGGATCGTGGTCGATACTTGCTTATCGATCCTGACTTTGGCGGGCCAATTCGTTCCCACAGCCGCGCACACCCCTATTCGTTCTCGTTGGAAGAAGCTGAGAACTATATTGCTGAATAGAGGCGACGAAGACCGACTTGGAGTCGAGCGTCAGACCAAGTGCGGTTGCAGAAAACCTAACTGCGCGATCCACCTTGATGCTTCGCTGGGATCGGTTCTAACCGCCCCAGCCCACGCCACCCACGCCCCGTCAAGGGTCAGTAAGAGACCTGACTCAAGTGTAGGCGATGTCGGCTCCTAAACCGAAAGCCGAAACGTGATCCAGCCTCGATGTCGTTTTCTTTTCTGCGCGCGGAGAAATGGAAAGGGCGCCAGCCGGAAGAGGCAGACGCCCTGTTCACTGGAGCCCGGGGGAAAGGCGGCTATCCAGCTTGGGACCGCAATCTTACATCCATCCCGATTGACGAGAGTCACACAAATAGCGTGGCCGCTTCTTCAAGCAAAACTTCGTTGTCGAAAGCCGGGCTCATTGAAACCGCTTAGCGGCGTCTGATTGATGCTGACGCACCAGGACGCTTCGCTCACGAAGAAGATTGGACGGGGAAGAACCAGTGTGTTGGGCCATGCGCTCCCATTCCTGTTGCTCTGCGCCGGCCATATAGAGGAACGCGCTCGCGAGACTCTGGCGGAAATGCGGACGCGGAACAGCCTTGCCGAATAGGTCTTCCAAGTATTCGTCGTAGGCGCGCTTGGCTACGGCTAGGCTGTTTTCGTTGGCGATCATTGGACCTCCCCAAGGTGATGAAATCGACCAGCCCAGCAGAGCAGTTTTCGCCTGAACGTAGACCTAACGCATTACATTGCCTTCCGTTAAGTCAGGGAACACATTTGCGACTTTATCGGCTCGAAAACAGACATCGAGCACAATGCGGGGCTTCGCGATGACAACGAATGGCGGCGGCCGACCGGGGATCAGCCGCCGCAAAACTCAATAACTTGGACAAATCCACGTTCCTCCCGGTCCATGACTGCAGTATGGCCGGTATGGCGCAAGCGCCAGGCCGTGAATCGGCTCAGTCAAGCGGATGAGGCTCATAAGCCTTCGCGCCGCCTCGAAGCTTCGATCTGCAACGAATCTGCATGGGCTTTCGGCGCGCAAGAGGCATAATGGATCTTTCACATCTGCGAGGTTTCCATGCGGACGTTGCCCCTTCTTCTCCTCGTCTTCGCTTGCTTCACTTGTCCTTCAGTGCATGCCGGGCAAGACGAAATCGTCTGCATCAACCCCAAGGATGACCCACCCGGACCTGACAGCACCGTTGCGTGCTATTCCGATACAGGATGCGCGATAGCAGAATCATTCGGCGCCGAAGGCATCCGCGATTACGACACGGAAAGCGCGCCGTTCGCGTTGGCGCGCGGGAAGATAAGCGCGATCGTCACTGCCGCACCCGATCTCATCAAAATTGCCAAGGCCAACGGCGCTGTCTGCCAACCACACAAGAAATAGCGCCGCATCGAAATCGGCCGAGCGTAGGAAGCAGCCGCCGGCCCGCAAAGGAATTAGTCAAAGATAGACCAGCCGGCACGTTCCGCGATTGCTTGGAGCGCCCGGGTTCCGAGTTGGGAGTTGCCGTGTCGATCCAAGCCGGGCGACCAAACGGCGATGGAGGCATGGCCTGGAGCAACGGCCAGGATGCCGCCTCCAACCCCGCTTTTCGCTGGTAAACCCACACGAAATGCGAAATCGCCTGAAGCATCATAATGTCCACACGTAAGCATCAATGCGCAAATGCGCCGTGCTCGTTCCCTTGGGATTACGGAGTGTCCGCTTCGCATCCGTCCTCCATTGGCAAGGAACAGGCCGGCCTTTGCAAGTTGGCGACAGGTCATTGCGATGGCGCATTGATGAAAGTAGACACCGAGGGTGAGCTCGGAGTCTCTATCGAGGCAGCAACAATTGCAGAACGTCCGCGTCGACGCGCTTCTGAATGATGGCTTACGGTTGTGGAGCGATGCGGAAACGGTGAACGTCCCAAAAGACAAGCCGGTTCTACCGGGAGAAGGGAAGCTGTAAGTCCTCGATCTGCGTTGAGAACAGGTCGTCCGGGCTTTTGTCTGGCAGTTCTGCAAGCAGCAATGTCTCCGCACGGGGGCCCGCTCTCGCCAAATCGATCCCATCAGGCCCGGCGATCCCGCTTAATCCGGTGTACACGAGATCTCCTTCACTCCCACAGAGGTTTGCGTAAACCACAAACACGCCATTCTCGAGTGCGCGGGCGCGAATGAAGGTGGTTGGAACCTCAAAATACGGAGCCATGTTCGCCGTCGGAACGATGATGATGTCTGCCCCGCGTCGCTTCAGTTCGCGCGCCATCTCGGGGAATTCGATATCGTAGCAGATAGCCATACCGAGAACGCGATCTCCAAGGCGAGCCACGACAAGTTCTTTGCCGGGAGCGAAGAGCTCCCTTTCGTCAGGGCCGAACAAATGGATTTTTCGATAGACGGCAGCGAGATTCCCTTGCGCATCGAATAACGCCGACGAGTTGAAAAGTTCGTCGCCGCTTATCTCGGGAAAGCCCACGACAATAGCGCATGCTTCGTTGCGTGCGATCTCTCCGATCGATTTGAGCGACGGGCCGTCAGCCGTTTCCGCAAGATCGCGTAGACGCGAGCCGACGTTGTACCCGGTCAAAAACAATTCCGGCAGGACCAGGAGATCGGCCTTCCATGACGCAGCCGTCCGGGCAGTCGCGCGAATGGTCTCGATGTTTTTCGCTTTGTCTCCAGGATTGGAGCTTGTCTGGCAAACCGCGATTCGCATTGGGCCGGGGTCTCTTGCAGGAGCGCCAATTGGAGTTCGGCGCGCATAATCCAGTATCTCGTGCGCCGAAGTCCAAGTTTCTTGAGAAACGCTCGCGAGTTCAAGCGTCGACTTAGCCCACGGCTTCGGCGTGCGCTGAACGGCAACACCTTATGCGTTCAGCCGCAAGATCTGCTTAAGGCAACATTTATCGTCGTTATGAGATAACAGGCCAACCCAGCAAGTTTGCGAGATTTCGATGCCAACCGTCCTTGTCGTTTCTTCCAGCCCTTCCGAGAAGTCGAAAACCGCGGCCTTGGCGCAGTATGTGACAGACCATTTGTCGTCGATTGCTATGGATGCTCGGCACCTGCGATTGCGGGATTTGCCACCGGCAGCTCTCGTCCGGGCCGATACGAGCGATCCGGCTGTTGCCGAGGCTGCGGCGCTTGTGAAATATGCCGACGGCGTCGTGCTGGTCACGCCAACGTATAAGGCGTCTTACTCTGGCCTGTTGAAGGTGTTTCTCGATCTGCTTCCCCAATACGCGCTCGCCGGCAAAGCCATACTTCCATTGGCAACCGGGGGAACGTTAGCGCATGCACTGATGCTTGATTACGCTTTGCGGCCTGTTCTTCATTCGCTGGGCGCGCGTCACTGCGTTCAGGGTCACTTCGTCATAGAAAGCGTGATTGATCCGGCCTCTTCCGAGCTGATCACAGACAAACGTTATGGAGACATGCTTACAGAGGTGATCGGCCAGTTCGATGGCGCGGTCAATTACGCCAGGAAGGCGGCATAGGCGGCTTAAGAGCCGCCAGCTCGATAATGTGTCCTTGAAGTATAGCAAACAGTATTGAGAACGCGGCGGAGGGTTGACGCTTCGCCTCCGCCGTTTAGTGCCCCCGTCTTAGAACGCCAAAAGGTTCTCTTTGAGCGTCTTGCCCGTGTATTCGGTGCGGACCAATCCCTTGCGCTGCAGGGCGGGCACGAGCCCGTCGCACACCTCGATGACCGTGCGGCGGTTGGTGGATTGTACGGGCGTCGTGATGAGGAACCCGTCACCGCCGACTTGCGCCATGGTGTCAGCCATCTTATCCGCGACCTGCTCGGGTGTGCCGATGAGTTCCACCGAAGCGACAATGCCACCGGAGGCTTCCACGACAAGCTCACGGAGGGTTTTGTTCGATCCCCACTGCTGGAACATATCGAGTGAGCCTTGCTCGCCGTTCGTGCGGAGCTTTTCAGGCAATGGCTTATCGAGCTCGTACTTTTTGAAGTCGATATCGGTAATTGCCGATATGAGGGCCAGGCACTGTTCCAGAAATACGGGATCGGAAGACTTTCGCTTGGCCTTGGCAAACGCTTCTTCTTCCGTCTCGGCGAGGACGGGAGCGATCAGGAAGAGCACCTTGATGTCGTCCGGGTTACGTCCGTGGGCCTTTGCGCGCGCCCGTATGTCGTCGCGATATTCCTTCATTTTCTCAACGCCCGGTGCAACCGCGACGATGGCATTCGCATGCTTCGCAGCGAAGTCGCGCCCCTTTGGTGAACCGCCGGCTTGCACGAGTGCCGGAACACCCTGCGGTGACCGAACGGTGTTGAGCGGCCCACGGCACTTGAAAAACTTTCCTTCGAAGTTGACCGTGTGAACCTTTTTGAAATCGGCATAGGTGCCGGTTGCGCGATCGCGAACGACCGCATCGGGCTCCCAGGAATTCCAGAGCTTATAACAAACGTCCATATACTCATCCGCCATGTCGTAGCGAAGCTCGCGTGGCGGGAGCGCGTCCATTCCGAAATTCTGCGCAGCGGCGTTCTCCGCCGATGTGACGATGTTCCAGCCGAAGCGGCCGCCGGCGATGCTGTCGACAGTCGACGCGAGACGCGCCAGCAAAAACGGAGGATACGACAACGTCGACATCGTTGCGACGACGCCGATATGTCTCGTAGCTGCGCTGATCATTGCTGCAAGCGGGACGGGGTCATGCTTCGGGGAAAAGCCGAGTGCATGCTTCAGAGAGATTTCGGCTGTCCCACCGTAGGATTCTGAAATCGCGAGTTTGTCTTCGAACATGATGTAGTCGAAGCACGCGCGCTCCAGCGACTGCGCCATTTCAACGTAGAACTTGCCGTCCCAAGGTGCACCGCCGTTGGAGAATGGTCCGTTCCACTCATCGGACGTAAAGTTCGTGAACCAGCCTAGATGGAAGGGCTTTGCGGGCATTTATCAGTATCTCCCTTGCGACGCTGCCGTCGAATAGCTCGCCTCTGATCGAGCAGGATTAGAGCTACTGGCGGATCGTCCCAATGAGATTCTGCGCACTCTACGCTAATCGACAAAAGATCATTCTCGCTTCAAAAAATGCGCGCTAACTTCGCCCGCGCTGAAACATGTCGACGACGGGCGGACTCTTCGTGTTGCGCTCCCATGATGCGAGAGACAGGCTCCGTTCCTTGTCTGTTTGGCCCCTCAAATCCACATCGCGAACAAGCGTCGCGCCGAACGCGTCCGGTGCCTGAGGATCGCGTCTCACTTTCCCGAATTCGATGACGCGCGTGCCCAATGAGAAACCTTCGTCCAAATCGTGCGTGACCATGAATACGGTCATGCCCCGGTCCTTCCAAAGTTCCAGCATCAACAAATGAATTTGGGTTTTGGTTGGAGGATCCAACGCGCCGAAAGCTTCATCAAGAAGCAGAATCTTGGGTTGGCAGAGGAGAGCTTGTGCGATTGCCAAACGCTGCTGCATGCCGCCGGACAATTGAGCGGGATAGTGGTTCAGGACATGACCGAGGCCAACGCGGCCCAAGATGTCGGTTGCGGCGTTTCGAGCGCGACCACGTTTCCGACCAAAGAGATGTCCGCCGAACTTCGCTTCGGCGAGCTCCACCCCGAGCATCGCATTGCCGAGAACCGTCAGGTGAGGGAAGACGGAATACCGCTGGAAGACGATTCCGCGATCCCTTGCTGGCTCCGACGCGATCTTGACTCCATCGATGAGAATTTCACCGCGAGTGATAGGTTCCATCGAAAGGAGTAGACGGAGGAAAGTCGTCTTCCCGCAACCCGATGGTCCAACAAGAACGCAAAACTCGCCGCTCTGGATTTCGAAGTCCAACCGCTCCAGCACGGTGACGGCGCCATATTCCTTCCAGACATTCTTGATCGATATTTGGCTCATCAAGTCGATGCCCTTGCCCACGGGAACAATCGCTGGCTCAGAACTCTAAGTCCCAAATCCATGAGGAATGCGAGTGCCGCAATCCACGCGACGTACGGGATGATGATGTCCATCGCCAGATATCTTCGGACGAGAAAAATGCGGTAGCCAAGACCGTCCGTCGATGCGATGGCCTCGGCGGCGATCAGAAACAGCCACGCCGGCCCGATCGAAAAGCGAAGCCCATCAAGCACACGCGGAAGCATTTGCGGCAGAATGATCCGCGCGATGATTTGAAACGTCGATGCTCCCATCGTTTGAGCCTTCACCAAAAGCTCGTATGGCATCTGCTCAATGCGCAATGCCAGCTCGCGAATGAGATATGGCGCCACGCCCAAGATGATGAGGACAATCTTGGAAAGCTCGTCGAGCCCTAAGGCAATGAATAGGATTGGGAGAAGGGCAAGGGGTGGCACCAATGACAGTGCGGCGACGAATGGATTAGCCAGAGCTGCAGCGTAGGGGATCAGTCCCAAAGCAATACCAAAGACGATCGCAATCACGAAGGAAGCGCCCATTCCCCACGCGAGTCTCTTCAGGCTGGAAAGAGTGTCGGCCCAGAACAGGTAGTTGCCAGTGCGGACGTCGGGGGTGAAGGCAAGTTGGCCGATTGCCGACCACATCGAGCCGAAGGAAGGCAGGAGCTTGTCATTGGGATTTTCGTGCAGTCGTATGTCCGAGCAAATGACATACAGGATGAGGACTGCGCCGAATGGCACCAACCCGAGGAGGCGAGCGATCCTCGGGTTGGGCCTTCTGTTTATGACGCGAGTCAACTCACAGCTTTCCTTCTGCAGCCATCGCTGTGAAGGTCGTGTTGAAGCGGAACTTGATGTTGTTCGCGTCGCCGATCGTCGACCCATCTGGAAATTGGATTCCGACGACGTCCTTCGACTTTGCGTTTTGACCCAGCAGTCCGTGATCGAATGAGAAGGTGCGGACCAGTTCCATCGTCTTCTTCAAAGAAGCGGAATCCTGGAACTTGAGTGCATCAGCCGGCGTGTAGAACATGTAAGTCGTGGCGAGCTGCGCCTTGAATCCGGCGGCATCCGTGCCAGACGCTGCCGCCATTGAGGCGATGGCTTTTTCCGCTTCCGGCGTACCGGAATTCATCAAGGTCAACATTTCATACCATGCGCCTGTCAGCGCTTTGCCGAGGGCTGGATTGTCTTTCAGCGTTTCCGAGTTCACGGCCATCACGTCCATGATCTCGCCAGGAATCTGGGAGCTATCGAAAACGGACTTAGCGCCGGGCACTTTCTTGATGTCGCTGAGCATCGGGTTCCAGCTCACGATGTTCTGAATTTCGTTTGAGCCGGTGAATGCAGCGACCGAGTCGCTTTCGGATGTGTTGACGGTCGTCACATCGCGCTCGGTCAGGCCGACGCTGTTCAACGCGCGGGCAAGCAGATAATGCGACACGGAGAATTCGACGAGATTGACTTTCTGTCCCTTGAGGTCGGCTACGGATTTGCCGGTTTTCATAACCATGCCGTCGTTGCCGTTTGAGTAATCACCCATGACGAGGATGGTCGTGTCGACGCCGCCCGCAGCCGGGATCGTCAGCGTGTCCATGGTAGCCATGCCGCATCCGTCAAACTTGCCGGCTGTGTATTGGTTGATGGACTCGATGTAGTCGTTGAGTTGGACGAGTTCGATGGTGATGTTGTACTTGTCCGCCCACTTCTTCAAAATGCCCTGGTCTTTTAGATAACCCCACGGCATCCATCCTGCATAGATCGACCAGGCGACCCGAAAATGATCCTTCTTTTCGGCCCGCGCGGGCGTCAAGGAGAAGGCCAAGCATGCCGTGAGAGCGACGACGGTCGTGAGGAAGCGCTTGTGCATCGATGTTTCCTGGGTTGCCTCAATCGAGAATTGATACACATGTCCAGCAAGCCGCCGGCGATGCCGAACAGCCACGATGGCTCGGGTGTTTGGGAAGTCGTGGTGTGCTTTGTCCGATTGGCGAGACCACGGTCTCAGGTGCCGGTCGACTTGACTGACACGATAGCAGTCTGACCGGCGTCAACTTGCCAATGAGTGCACAAACCATTGCGCGATAGTGCACCGCAGAGTTTTGAATTTTCCACACGAGCGTCCCGGCCGGGATGCCACATGAGAATGAACGCGTGGCATCGGTAAGCTCGCGAACCGATAGCGGCCGAGCACTCGATCGGACAGATTTTTGCGGTGCTAAGTGATGATTGGTGAGCACTTGTTCAGAGTGTCTCGTTCTGCGGTCGCGCGCATTTCTCGAGGCGTCATTCCATAACGAGATTTGAAGTGCCGGCTGAATTGAGCTTGATCGCTGAAGCCCCACCGATATGCAATCTCGCTTATGCGCTCCCGTCGATTTGTTTCCGACAGTTGCGCCCGGCAAGCCTCCAGCCGCATGTCCCGGATCCAATGCGCTATCGAAGTCCCGCTGCCTTGAAAAAGCGTGTGCAGGTAGCGCACGGAGATATTGCAGGCACCCGCAATCATCTCGAGCGAAAGGTTGGGGTTGCCGATGTTTTGCTTCACGAAGCGCTCGACGCGGCTGAGGTGCGCGCGCTGCACCGAAGATTGGGAGCTATTCACCGCGCGATTGTGAGACTCGATCGCAAGGACGAGAAGCTCGATGAAAGTATTGCCGACCCCTTCCGCCGAGCGATCGTTCGAAGATCCGAACCGGCGAGGCACCTGCTGCACCATGTCGAACAAGAGGCCGCCGACGCCTGAATCCCCATCGAATAGTCTGCCATAGAAGGGGTCGATGGATCGGATGTGCCTTTTGACGGATGCCAGAGGTATCTTGAGCACCCAAATTTCGTTGCTGTCGGTTTGCAGAAAATCCGAGGGTTCTCGGCCCTTTTCGATGAAGAACTGCTTCTTCGGGCATTGAAGCCGAATGCCGTCTTGCTCGAAGCAGACGTCGGAATGCGATGAGAAGGAAACCAGAATATTCTCTTCGTGATCGCCTTGGACGTGTCCGACTCTTCTAATGTAACGGACCGCGTCTGTACGCATCCACGTCAGCGACGCGGTCCCAAGGTCCCAACTTCTCAAGATTGCGTTAAAGCTATCTGGATGCCGAAACGAGGCTTCGAACGGCAAGATAATTTGAGATACCGCCTCCTGCCATGACCGGGCCCGTTGCGGCAGAGGCGTGGTTTGGACTGAGAATTCGCGATACATCCGGCATCTTGCGAAATGAGCTTCGATGGAGGAGCTGCAACTTCGGTGCCAGATTGGGAAACGTCAGAAACCGGCGTGAATCAGGCGCTTTCTGACGTGGCCTCGTCATATCAGTGGATGCCTAATCTCTTCGACTGCTCGAAATTTTAGCGGATCGCGAGAATTTCGCGCTTTCGCAATCCACGCCGCACGCGCGCCGCACAGGTCAAAGTGTGTGCGTCGCGTGTGAATTTGATGGCTAAACGTCTTCAAGCGAAAAATCGTAGTCGAGGAATTCCTCAATCCCCCAGATGCCGCCCTCGCGCGCTCGCCAGGATTGCCGGCCTAGCGCGATTGCCTCCCACCCCTTTGATAGAGATGCGAGGCAATGCATGAAACGAAATTCATCGCGCGGTCATTTTAGCGGACCGCGAGGGTAGTTCATCCACCCCTGCAAACCTGATAGCGATGCCACATGCGCCGCGATCCGGTATCCAATGCGGCTTCGCGCAAGCTCGCGCAATCTCTCGAAGCTCGGAAGCCCATCGTTGTCTGATGGGAATGCACAACTTTGCCGAACTCCGGATGCGTTGCAGCCCAGATATCGGCAGGTCCAGGGTTGCCATCAGCCAAGCCCAAATAGTTTGCATTCGCGATTGGTGCAGCTACGGCGAGGAGCGCAAGAGAACCGACCGCGGCGGCGATATGTTTTGAAGCGATTTTCATGGGTCAACTCCATTGAACTTGCAGCGCACGAGCCCGGCACTGCATCCGAGGCCACCCAAGGTCTAGAAATGTGGATGGAGCCGCGCCCGCAAATAGACTTCTTGACCTAGCCAGTTGGTACTTACTGTCTGGCTAGAAACCGCGTGTTTGGATGGTGTCCTGGCTGGGCGGACCGCGTCGAACATTCACAACAGCGCACCGTTGCTGTAGAAGAGCCGCAAATTGCGCACCTTGAGTATTCAGCGCACAAACGACGTTCGCCAGCCTCTTAAGCTTGCCTGTCGAACTGGCTAAATCGACGTCAAACCTGCGCAGGAAGGGTATGTCTACGGATCCGAACGCGACTGAAACGACTGCTGATATCGTCAATCCTCCCAATGGGGTCGCGGCTGGGTCGCCATCTTCGACGGGATTCTTCGCAAGACTGGGACCCGGGTTGGTCACGGGCGCCGCCGATGATGATCCAAGCGGGATCGCGACTTACAGCCAGGTCGGGGCGCAATTCGGCTATGGCCTCGCATGGACCATGCTCTTCAGCTTTCCACTGATGACCGCCATCCAGGCAATCGCCGCAAGGATCGGCTGCGTAACCGGTCACGGCATCGCGCACAATTTGCGACGCCACTATTCGCCGTGGTTGCTCCGTGCCGTTGTCTTTCTCCTGCTCGTGGCGAACGTGATCAATCTCGGTGCCGACCTTGGCGCCATGGGTGCTGCATTAGGTTTGCTGATCGGCGGCCAGGAACGCGTCTACACCGTGTTGTTCGGCATCGTGTGCATTCTACTCGAGACGTTCGTCAGCTATGCCAGGTATGCGGCCGTGCTCAAATGGGCCACGCTCTGCTTATTCACGTATGTGGGCGTCGCTTTCACGGCGCATGTGCCGTGGGGAACGGCCCTTCTCGGAACGTTTGTTCCGCATTTCGAATTTGATGGTCCCCATGCCATGGCGCTCGTCGCTGTTCTCGGTACGACGATCAGCCCATATCTGTTTTTCTGGCAGGCCGGGCAGGAAGTGGAAGAGCTGCATCGGCGTCACGTCAAACCCCTATGCGTCACGCCGCGAGATGCGGGTCCGGAGCTTTCGCGCATTCGCATCGACACGATGGTTGGAATGGGCGTGTCGAACGTCATCGCTCTGTTCATCATCTTCGCGACGGCGGCGACGTTGAACGCCACCGGCGTGACCGATATCCAAACCTCTTCGCAAGCGGCAGAAGCTCTGCGACCCGTTGCGGGGGCATTCACGTTTGCGCTCTTCGCGATCGGGATCATCTCTACTGGCATGCTGGCCGTACCGGTACTGGCCGGCTCGGCGGCCTACGGCGTGAGCGAACTTTTCTCCTGGAGGCAAGGTCTCAATTACAAGCTACAAGAAGCAAAGGCGTTCTATGCGACGATAGCGGTCGCGACGCTCGGCGGGGTGTTGCTCAATTTCACGTCCATCGATCCCATCAAGGCGCTGTACTGGACCGCAGTGGTCAATGGAATATTGGCAGCGCCGCTCATGGCCGTGATGATGGTGATGGCGATGAATCCTCACATCATGGGGCGGCTAACGCTCCCGCGCCCGTTGCTCGTGATCGGCTGGATCGCCACCGTCGCAATGGCGGTCGCAACACTGGTGTTCCTGTTGATCTGACGCCGCATCGAAAACGAAGGGGCGTGCCCCTGCGCTCGTCGGCGGCAAATTTCACCTCATCCTCGAACAACCCCGTGGATGAGGGAAAATAAGTACATTATGATCCCGCGAGTCATGCGATTGCCGTCTCATCAGGCGGCAACCGCCTCGCGGCACTTCATAAGCACTCAGGGTTGGAAATGATCGTCTCGCACCGTCACAAGTTCATTTTTGTCAAAACGGGCAAGACGGGCGGATCCAGCGTGGAAATGCAGCTGTCCCTTTTTTGCGGACCCGAGGACATCGTCACGCCAGGCATGGAAGCGAAGGATCCAAAATACGCGCAATTCTTGGAATCTCGCAGGCCGCGCAATTTGCGAATCCCGCTTCACCGGGCTGCCTATGTGTCTCTGCCGATTCCTCCGTTCGTTCCGCTGGAAAAGCATCATCGTCCCCGCATGACCTTTTATGATCACATGCCGGCCTTCCGGATTCAGCGCGGGCTGTCGAAAAAGGTTTGGAACGAATATTTCAAGTTCACGGTCGTGCGTAATCCCTACGACCGGGCGATAAGCCAGTATTTCTGGAACAACCGGAAAACGTCGGATCACACCAAGGAGAGGGTCAACGACTACATTCTCCACAAGATCCCGCCGGTCATGCTGACCAACTGGTTCATGTATGCTTCCGGGCAAAATGTGCTCGTCGACCACTTCATTCGCTACGAGGAGCTTGAGTCCGGTCTCCGCACGACCCTCGATCGATTGGGCATCCAAGAGCCGATCGCGCTGCCCGACGCCAAGGCGGGGTTGCGCCCGCGCACGGCGAGCCATCGGGATTATCTAAACCCGGCCGCGCGTGCCTATATCGAGAAGCACGCAAAAGCTGAACTCGACTACTTTGGATATGAGTGGTGAGGCGTTAGCAGCGCTCAGGGAATTTCTTCCGAGCGTGTCTACCGCATGCGTTCCCTTCCGTGCTCTGCCCAGCGGACGGGAATAATTTTCCCACTTTCCTACCGGATGTTGTGGCTGATCTGTCATAGCCACCGAAATATCCGGTTTCCCGTCGCTCAAATAGTTCGCGACGACCGATTTGCAGCTAGCCTGTCCCTACAAGCACTTGGGGGACACATGCAGAGAGCGCAATCTCATATACTTGAAGTTGAAGCGCCAAAACGCCCCTCACGCAAAGCGGGTGACCTGCAGTGGCAGGATTCTGCCATCACCAAGGCTCATCGCGCCGATCTGAAGGCACAACGGCCGTGCTGCATTTGGTTCACCGGCCTATCGGGCGCCGGCAAGACAACGGTGGCAAACCTTCTTGATGAGACGCTCTACGCCGCCGGCCGCCATACGTTCGTGCTGGATGGAGACTGTTGCCGCAACGGCATCTGCAGCGATCTCGATTTCTCGTCCGAAGACCGGATGGAGAATGTCCGCAGAATCTCCGAAGTCGCGAAGCTGATGGTAGACGCGGGACTGATCGTGATCGTCTCGCTGATCTCGCCTCTCATCGAGCAGAGGCAAAAGGCGAGACAGATTTTTGATCAGGATGAATTCATAGAGGTCTATGTCGATACGCCTTTGGCAACGTGCGAAAAGCGGGACGCGAAGGGTCTGTACAAGAAGGCGCGTCAAGGTCTCATCCCGAACTTCACAGGCATTTCGTCCGCATACGAACCACCAAAAAATCCGGAAATTGTTCTGAACGGCTCGAACTGCCCCGACGAGCTTGTGGACCGGATTCTGCGGTTCTTGGGAGAGAGCGCTCCGAACGCCCGGCGCTGGTAGGCGCTACCTGCTCGTCATAACTTGAGAACTTGCGCAAAGGGCATCGACGCCTTCCCTGCATTCGGAACGCTGACCGCGCCTCATCGTTGAGGGGCGTCATGCCACGCGAGAGATCGGCATGCTCAGAAGCTTAGAATCCGCGGATTTTGTTTACCGCGACGCTCACGCAAATTGAGATTGGGCGACGGCGGGAGCAGCTGCTCGCGGTAAACCACGAGTACTATGCGAGAGTCGGCGAGCGCCATCAGGCGCAAGACAGCGTCCGTCGATCCGCAAACTGATGATCCCAAGGCAGAGCCGCGTTAAATAAACGCCATCATGGTCGACATCGACGGCTGAAATCCCAAGTTTATCCGGATGCGGAATGTTTTTCGGCCGTTGCGGACGGGAAATGTGAAACGACGTCCGACGGAACAGCCGTCCTGAACCGTCGTTTATTCGAGGCGGGCTGTCCGCCTCACAACTTCTCCGCTGCCACGCATGGAGCAGTCGTGTTGAGGTCGCTGGTTAAGACATTTATCTGGTTGGTTTTCTTGGCCGGCTTGGCTGGCGGTGGCTATTGGGTCTGGCAGCATCACCGCGCCGAAACAAGAACAGTGGAAAAAAATCCGGACGAGCGCGTGCCCGTCACGGCCGTGGACGCTGTCGCCAAGAACTTCCCGGTTTATTTGGACAGCCTCGGTACAGTGCAAGCCTGGAATACGGTGACGGTTCGCTCGCGCGTCGACGGCGAGATCACCAAGGTCGCCTTCGAGGAGGGCCAATTCGTCAAGGCCGGCGATCTTTTGATCCAGATTGACCCGAGGCCGTATCAGGCCGCTCTCGATCAGGCCGTCGCCAAGAAGGCGCAGGACGAGGCCAACCTCGCCAACCTTAAGCGCGATCTCGAGCGTTTCGAAAAAGTCGGCACGCTAGCAACCACGCAACAACAGATCGACACGCAACGGTCGAACATCGCGCAGCAGGAATCGCTCCTCAAGGCCGATGCCGGAGCGATCGCAAATACGGAGGTTCAGGTCGTCTACACGACTATCAAGGCCCCAATCTCCGGCCGCGTCGGTTTTCGTCTCGTCGATCAGGGCAACATCATCCACGCAGGAGACACGGGCGGCGTCGTGACCATCGCGCAAATTCAGCCGATCGCCGTGATCTTCACGGAGCCGGAAGAACGTCTCCCGCGCATCCTCGATGAGCTGAAGCACGGACCGTTGTCCGTCACCGCATTCACGTCGGACCGCAAACAGGAACTCGCCAAGGGCGAGCTTTCGCTCGTCGATAACCAAGTCGACACGACCACCGGCTCGATCAAGCTGAAGGGGAGATTCCCGAACACCGAAATGACTCTTTGGCCCGGCCTGACCGTCGCGACGCGACTGCTGATCACGACGGAAAAGAATGTCGTCGTTATTCCCGATGCCGCCGTCCAGCGCGGACCCGATAAAATGTTCGCCTATGTCGTCGGGCCCGACCGAAAAGCTGAACGGCGCGATCTCGTCGTCGGCGAAATCCAAGATGGCCAGGCAGTCATCAAGAGTGGCGTGAAGGCCGGAGAGCAGGTCGTCACCGCCGGATACTATCGCCTGGAACCCGGTTCGGCCGTCGAACTGCCGGATGATCGGAAAAAGGAGGAACAGAAACAGAAGGCAACGCCTCCGGGCTCCCCGGTGTCCGAATCCAAGCACACGGTGCTGGAGGCCGAGTGACATGGCGACCGGCGGCGTATCTGGCATATTTATCCGTTATCCGATCGGCACCTCGCTCATCATGGTGGGCATTCTGTTCGTCGGCGTCGTCTCGTTCCTGAACCTGCCAGTCGCGCCGCTGCCGCAGATCGACTTCCCGACAATCCAGGTTTCGGCCACGCTTCCCGGCGCCAGCCCTGAAACGATGGCGTCGAACGTGGCGCAACCACTTGAGCGTCAGTTTGCGCAGATACCCGGCGTCACTCAGACGACGTCGACCAGCGGCCTCGGCGTCACAACTGTCGTCGTGCAGTTCGACCTCAATCGCGATATCGATGGTGCCGCCAACGACATCCAGGCGGCCATCAACGCCGCCAGCGGCCAGCTGCCGCAAAATCTGCCTCAGCCGCCGATCTATCGGAAGGTCAATCCGGCAGACAGCCCCATTTTGATCATGTCGGCGTCGTCCGAAGAAATGCCCCTGACGACGGTCGACGACAACGCCGACACCAAGCTCGCGCAGCAGATCAGCCAGATCAGTGGCGTCGGACAGGTGACGATCGGTGGCGAGCAGAAGCCGGCGATCCGCATTCAATTGGATCCCGCGAAGCTCTACGCGCGCAACCTTACTCTCGAAGAGGTCCGCATCCCGCTGTCGATCACAACGGTCAACAGCCCCAAGGGATCGCTCGACAGCACCAATCGCGGCTACACGATCTACACCAACGACCAGCTGACGGATGCGAAGTCATGGGATGATGTAATCCTTGCCTACCGCAATGGCAGTCCGATCCGCGTTCGCGATGTGGGTAAGGCAATCCGCGGTCCCGAGGACGCGAAAAAGGCGGCGTGGACGAACGGCAAGCGTGGCGTGTTTCTCATCGTATTCAAGCAACCCGGTGCGAACGTCATCGAAACCGTGGACCGCATCAAAGCCGAACTGCCGCGCCTTAAGGCATCGATGCCGAAGGCGATTCAAATCGAAATTCTGAGCGATAGGACGGAAACGATCCGCGCGTCCATTGCCGACGTGGAATACACGCTTCTCCTATCGGTGGCGCTTGTCGTTGCGGTTATCTTCGTGTTTTTGCGAAGCTTGTGGGCGACCGTCATTCCGAGCGTCACCGTTCCGCTTGCGCTGTTCGGCGCCTGCGCCCTGATGTACGTCATGGGCTACAGCCTCGATAATCTTTCGCTCATGGCGCTGACGATTTCCGTCGGCTTCGTCGTCGACGACGCCATCGTCGTTCTGGAAAACATCGTCCGCTACGTCGAGTACGGCGACAAACCCTTTGATGCGGCGATGAAAGGCGCCGAGGAAATCGGCTTCACCGTCATATCGATCAGCGTTTCGCTTGTTGCCGTCTTCATTCCGCTGTTGCTCATGAGCGGCATCATCGGCCGCATCTTTCGGGAGTTTGCCGTCACCGTTACGATGACGATAGCGGTCTCCGCCTTCGTTTCGTTGACGCTGACACCGATGATGGCATCACGCTTTTTAAAGAGCGAGAAGGACGTCAAGCATGGCCGGCTTTACAATCTGAGCGAACGCGGTTTCACGGCGATGCTCAATGGCTATACCCACGGCCTCGACTTTGTACTCCGCCATCAGTTCTTTACGCTGATGACATTTTTCGCGACGCTCGCGCTCACAGCCTATCTCTTCATCGAGATACCGAAGGGCTTCTTCCCTCAACAGGATGCCGGCCTCATTACGGGCATTTCCGAAGCAGCCCAGGACATTTCCTTCCAGGCCATGCTGAGCCGCCAGGAGAAGATTGGTGACGTGGTCGCAAGCGATCCAGCGGTCGCAACCGTCGCCATGGCCATCGGAGCCGGAGGCCCAACCTCCGCGCTCAACAGCGGCCGCGTCTACATAACCTTGAAGCCAAAGGGCCAGCGCGATTCTTCGGCATTTGAAATCATTCGCCGGCTTCAGCCGAAGCTTGCAAAAGTCGAAGGCGTGCGTCTCTTCATGCAAGCAGCGCAGGACGTGACTGTCGGCGGCCGCGCCTCGCGAACGCAGTTCCAGTATACGCTGCAGGATGCGAACGTGAATGAGCTGAACACCTGGGCCCCGAAGGTTCTCGATAAGCTGAAAACCTTGCCCGAGCTTCGCGACGTAGCGACAGATCAGCAGCTCGCCGGAACGACGCTCACCATCGACATCAACCGCGACGAAGCCTCGCGCTACGGGCTAACTCCCGATGCGATCGATGCGACGCTTTACGATGCATTCGGCCAGCGCCAAATCGCTCAGTATTACACGCAGCAGAACAGCTACCACGTCGTCATGGAGGTGCTGCCATCCATCCAGGGCGACGTGGGAAGCCTCGACGATGTCTATATTCGATCTCCGACGACCGGCGGCCTCGTTCCGCTCGCGACCTTCGCGAGTTGGACAACGCGCCCAACCGCGCCGCTATCGATCTCGCACCAAGGGCAGTTCCCCGCGGTCACGATCAGCTTCAACCTGGCGCCGGATGTGTCCCTCGGTACTGCAACGAACGCGATCAAGGCGGCCGAACGCGATCTTCGTCTTCCCGCGTCGATGCAGACGACATTCCAAGGCAACGCTCAAGCTTTCCAGCAATCGCTGACGACAATTCCGCTGCTGATCGCGGCCGCGCTGTTCGTGGTCTATCTGATCCTCGGCATCCTCTACGAAAGCTACATTCACCCGATCACGATTCTCTCCACGCTGCCGTCGGCCGGTGCAGGCGCGCTGGCGACGCTGATGATCTTTGGATACGATTTCAACCTGGTGGCGATGATCGGCATCATTCTGCTGATCGGCATCGTGAAGAAGAACGGCATCATGCTCGTCGACTTCGCCATTCATGCCGAACGAAACGAGCATCTCTCGGCCCGCGAAGCGATCCGCAAGGCCTCGCTGTTGCGCTTCCGGCCGATCATGATGACGACGCTCGCAGCGCTTCTCGGCGGTGTCCCGTTGATGCTGGGAACGGGAACAGGTGCTGAAATTCGTCAGCCCTTGGGCTACGCGATGGTCGGCGGCTTGGCCATTAGTCAGGTTCTGACGCTGTTCACGACGCCGGTCATCTTCCTCTACATGGATCGCCTGTCCGACTGGGTGACGCGCACCCCGCGTGAAAAGTCCGCAGCGCCGGTGCCGGGCAAAACCGGGCATGCCGAGCCGCATGCGCCGCCACAAGGAGCGAAGGCCGCGGAAACCTAAGCAGGCTCGGCGGCTGGTTCGGTTGGCTCTTCGACAATCCTCGTCTCGGGCAACGCCAGCGTTATGAGAAGAAACGCGAACAATCCGATCATGGCGAGCGTCAGAAACGCTGCCGAAGTACCGAAGTGGGCCGCGATTTCGCCCGCGAGCGTCGTGCTGATCGACGCGCCGACGCCCATCGCAACCCCGACGAATGCAAGCGCGAGATTGAAGTTTCCGGTATCACGCGTCACGTCGGCGACGGCGCCGGAAACGAGGACGCCAAGCGCCGCCGCCGATATGCCGTCGAGCAATTGGATGCTGACCATGGTCGTCGGATCGGAGCTGAACGACAGCAAGGCCGCACGAACCGGGAGCGCCGCAAATCCCAACAACAGAAGAGGACGCCGGCCGTGCCGGTCGCCGTATCGGCCAAACCATGGGGAAATCAGGGCGACGATGAATTGAGGAACGATAATGCAAAGCGCAACGAGGACGGTCGCCGACTGGGTCGAGCGCAACGTGATCAGGTTCGCGGCGAGCGGCAGCACGGCGGCGTTGGAAAGATGGAAGAGAGCGACGGACCCCGCCAGGATGAGCAGCGGCCGTATGCCCAGAAGAGTCTTCGCTGCGTGGACGAAGTGATATTCGGGTTCCGGTTTCGGCTCGAGCTCTTCGCGGTGAAAGTCCGCCGGTATGATCAGGTAGAGTGCCATCACGGCCGGAACCGTCATCGCTGCCGAAACGAAGAACACCGCTTGGCTCGACAAGTAATAGCCGATGGCCCCCATGGTCGCGGCCGCGAACATGCTGCCGAGCGAAGAAAAGCGGGCATTTCGCCCGAGACGTTCCCCGATGAGATTATGACCCACGAGTCCAAGGCTGATCGCGGCAAGCGCAGGCCCGATCACAACGCTCGCAACCGAGTGAATCACTTGCGCTAAAAAGACAGCGTAGAACGTTGGCCAGATCGCAATAGACAGCGCCGTGGCTCCGACAACAAGGGTGCAAGCCGCAGCAAGCGTTCGTTCGCGTCCGACCGCGTCGACCAGCGCGCCCCCCGGCAGCTGGCCGAGCAGCGCAATGACGCTACCGACCGTCAGTACGAGCCCTATGTCGGCGTTCGTCCATTTTTCGGTGGTCAGATAAACGGTAAGGAATGGGCCAAAGCCAACCTGTGCGTCGGCCAGGAAGAATGCAAACCAGTCGACGCCGATTTGGCTTCTTTTGGAGGGCGCTTGCACCAACGGCGCTTTGAAGCCGCGCATGGCTCAATCCGCGGCGCAGGAAAAAGCGGCTGCGGCGGACGAATGCGCCGCCGTCATTTGGTTGACGCCGGAGATTGCGGGGGAGGCGAAGGCGTGGTTAGCGGCGGCGGCGCGCCGGCAGACCCGACAATGACGATCGGTTCGCCGGGATGATATTCCGGCGTCACGCGCAACTCGTCGCGCCCCATCTCGAGGGTGATGCCTCCTGAGGAAAAGCGTAGTGTCGGCCAGGCAACGGCGATCTTGCGCGAGCCGACCCCTAGGAACCCCCCGAAATCGATCACCGCGGCGCGCACGTCGCCCGAATGTCCGACGATGATATCGGTAACTTGCCCGAGCTTTTCCCCAGTCGTGCTTTTCACATCCTTTCCAAGTAGGGTTTCAACCGTGCTGTCGTCGACCACGATTGCAGGCGTCCCGAGGGGTGACGGCGCGACCGGCGGAATTTTTTCTTCGGCCTTTGCAGGCGAAGGTGCTTCCGCTTTGGGAGCTGGCGCGGGGGCTGGTGGCGTGTCGGCGGCTGCCCGTCGTGGTCCGGTGCCCGCCGAGACTGCGATGGCCAGAAGAAGAAGACCCGCCGCAAACCTCTTTCGCATCGATCGATCCTCAGACCTGATATGGCGGGACTTCGCTTCTGCGCTGCTCGCTGGCATTCGCGAGAACACATGACAGCGCGGTTGTAACCAGCGGTGAGGGCGCAAGTTCCGGCAGCATTTCATCTTTGTGAGGGATGCCGCCGCCGGCCGACCCGGGCCATCATGGGGCGTGCGATTGGCAGCCCTGGCGTTTTCTGCTTAGAAGCTCGCCGACCCGCTCGACGGCGACCTCTGGAGATACCTGTAGATGAAACTCGTACGCTTTGGCGCCCCGGGCGCCGAGAAACCCGGCATCCTCGATAACGAAGGCGCCGTCCGCGATCTTTCAGGGATCATTCCGGATCTTTCGGGCGAGCACTTGGCGCCGGCAGCGCTGGCGCGGCTGCGGGGCCTCGATCTGACGTCGCTGCCGAAAGCACCAGAAGGCGCGCGTCTCGGACCCCCGGTGGCGGGCACGCACAACTTCATCGCGATCGGCCTCAACTACGCCGACCACGCCAAGGAGACGGGTCAGGAAATCCCCGCCGAGCCTATTCTCTTCAACAAGGCTTCGACCTCGATCTGCGGCCCCAATGACGACGTGATGTATCCGAGAAATTCCAGGCATCTCGACTGGGAATGCGAGATCGCCTTCGTCATCGGCGCGCGCGCGCGATATGTGGAGGCAAAGGACTGGGCGAACTACATCGCCGGCTACTGCATCTGCAATGACGTGTCGGAACGCGTCTTCCAAAGCAAGCGCGCGGGTCAGTGGGTGAAGGGCAAGTCGGCAGAGACGTTCGGACCTATCGGTCCATGGCTCGTCACTCCCGACGAAGTGCCCGATACCGATAACCTAGCCATGTCCTTGGACGTGAATGGCGTGCGCAAGCAAAACGGCTCGACATCGACGATGATCTTCAAGATCCCCGAGCTTCTCGCCTACGTGACGCAATTCATGGTTCTGGTCCCCGGCGACATCATCACGACGGGTACGCCCCCGGGCGTCGGCACTGCGCGCAACCCGAAGGAATTCCTGAAGGCGGGCGACGTGATGGAACTCAAGATCGAGGGCCTCGGCACGCAGCGTCAGAAGGTCGTTGAATTCAAGCTCTGACCTCAAGCATCGCCGTCTTCTTCAGGAGGAGGCTGACCCAACGGCCTCTTCATCAGGCTCCGGAAATCCGTTCCGGTCCGGAGGGCGAGCTTCTGGCGAATCTCGTCCCATGAGCGCGGATTGTCGAGGTCCAGCCGGCCCATGGCCTCATGAACGTTTTTGAGCTGATCCTTCAGGTCCTGCTCACCGAGGGCAAGGCCCTCGTCCGGCTGCGCGGCAGCTTCGAGATCGTCGATCAGAGTGCTGATGAGCCCGGTTTCCGGGAACAACAAATAAAGCGTCAGCTCGTCGCGCACGCGTCCGTCGACGCCATCGAGCAGCGATAGTTTTTGCGCGTCGCCGCCGGCTTCCCGGCGCAGGCGGGAATAAACTTCACTCAGAATGCGATCCTGTCCATTCTGAAATTCGCGCAGCAAGAAATCGAGGTTCTCATTCTTTTTGCTGTGTGCGTTGAGAGCTTTCCATGCTTCCAAAATCGCATCTCGCGACTGCGGAAGGTTCAAGCGCGTATCGACGATGTCGGATCGCAAATTCACCGCTTCAAGCAACTGTTCGCGGTAGTAGGCGATGAGCCGTTGACGCTCTTCCTGTGAAAGCGGCTGGACGCCGGGTAGCGCCTGCTGCTGCTCCCGCCGGCGCTCGATTTTCGGAACGCTTCCCGTAGGCAAAGGCAATTCCGGCTGCGCACTGCGAAGCACGCCGCCATCCAGCGCAGGACGTTCCAGCACGCCCTCGAATCGCGCCCGATCACGCCCGTAGCCGGTGCTCTCGGGAGCTGTTGCGCGGATCGTGAGAAGCGTCTCGTAGAGCGCCGGTCGAATGTAATAGAGATCGTCGGTGTCGCGGTCCGGCGCCACGGCTTTCGTGGCGGCGCCGGCATTGATCACACGACGCACGACACGCGTATCGTAATCGTTGTCGATCTCTTTCAGCGTCACGCGCGATGTGAAGCCTTCGGTCTCCCGGATCGGCTCCAGCGTGTTGAGTACGATTTCGGAATGCTCACGCGGATGTGGTGCAAGCGCGGCTGACACGAGCTGCTCGAGTTTAGCCCGGTCCTTGGCGCTGGAATCGGCTTTGAACTGCTTATCGCAGACCGACGAAAGATATTCGCGCAGTTCGCTCCGAACGCGGTAGCGCTCCGGATTTAGACTGACGTTTTCGACCGCGCCGATATCGGCGCCGGCCGTCAGCACCATGCGGATGCGATCGGCTTGCGATCGCTCCATGTTGCTCAAATCAGCAAGTGCCGAAAACCCGTCCTGGTTGGTGATGGGTTTGAGCGACGTCAGCGTCAGCCACGCTGTCTCATAAGGATGCGCTCCGAGCGCGGCATTGATTGTCGCCTCGAGCTGAGCGCCGGACCGCGCTCTGAAGCTCGGAATATCCGACAGCGGTGAGCGCACGGCATTGGCGCCGAACAGGCCCGACATGAAGATCAACCCGTCGAGGCCGATCGCAATGGCGAGCGCCAGATACGCGAGCCGGTTTCCGTCCTGGAACGCGTTGAGCGTCACGACGAAGCGGTGCGCCTTGTCATCGCGTGAAAGCTCGATGTGGTTGATCTTCGTCCGCAGCGCGTCCGTGTCCGAGCTTGGAAGCGCGCTATCGGCAAGGCAACCGCGCGCGAATGAGAAGAGATCGTCGGTCGATTTGTTGGCATTGAGTTTGTCGCCACCGGCGCAGGAATTCTCGAATACCTTCGTGCCTGCCTGCAGTGCGAACAGCGTTGCCGCCGCGTCAGCCGTCGACTTCGGATCGCAATCGACCGTCGAAACGAGCGCGCGGGTCTCAGGCGTCGCCTGCATGGCGCCGGTGATCTCGCCGCACATCCGCTGGATCTGGCCCAGATGCTCGACCGTCGGGTCGGCGCGGAATTCCGCCTTCGTCTGATCGAAGAGGGGAAGAATACGCGCAGGATCGGTTTTCGGGCCAGTGTCGGTCTGCGCGCTGCCCTCGGCAAGCTTGATGCGCTGCTCAGCGGTCTCCGCTTCGCCTTTGTACTTCGCGAGATCGCCGTCGAGCGTCGCGAGCTCGCGATCGACTGCCGAAAGCCGGGACTCGACGGCGGCCAGACGCTTCTGCGCGTCCTTCATCCGCTCCTGCGCGATCTGAGCGGCGGCCTGAAGCTGCGTCAGCTCGCCCATACGCTCACGATAAAGCGGCCCGCGGCCCGCCTTGCCGCTTCCTTCGACTCCCTTGTCCTCGGCAAGCGCCTCGACGCGCTTGGCGTCGACATCGCGCAGCTTGGCGTCGTACTCGGCCTTCTTGGCCGCGTAATCGGCTGCAAGCTCTGGCCGCTGCCCGGCAAGATTCGACTTCTCATCCGTCAGCGACGTCTTGCGATTGGCCAACCCTGCTTGGCCTGCCTGTGCCGACGATATCCGCTCCTGCTGCTCTTTCACCGAGCGCCGGTGCTCTTCGATCTGATCGTTGACGAAGCGCTCGATCACGCCCTGCGACTGGGCCGCGGCTTTTGCGACGTGTTCGAGCTGCTGCTCATAGCTCTTCCACGCATCCGTCGTGAAAAGCTCTTCCGCCAGGACCGCGCGACGGGCGGCGATGGCCTGCTCGATGTCGGTGATGATTCCGGCAACCTGGTTCTGCGCGCGAAGTTCGGCGGCGCGCACACGCTCCGACTGCGGGAAGATAGAGGTGAAGAAGCTGTCGAACGAGAAGAAGACGCTCGTCGCCATGCAGGCCAGGAACATCACCCAGAGCATCGAATTCCGGATGATGACGCGGATCACCTGCACGTAGGGCCGCACCAGATCGCTGGCCGCATAAAGCGCGAAAAGCGCGAAAAGGAGCAGTCCCGCAGCGAACATCAGGAACTTGTCGCTGGCGGCGGACCAGTTGATGTCTTCGACACCCGGATGTTTCGTGCCGCTCTGTCCCGACCATTGCAGGAAGAGAACGAACCCCGTGACGAAGAGGAGGAAGCCGATGAATGAGCCGATCCACGGCTGCGCCGCCGAGCTGACGAGCGAGGATTGGCCCGGGCGCGCCCGCGAGTTCATTCCCGTCGCAAAGCTTTCGCCGATCAGCCAGGCGACGATCAGCATGATGCCTTGAATGCCGAACGTCACCATGCCGGAGAGCAGGGGCTCGCCGGTGAAATTGTACATTCCTTCCCAGGTTCGCCAGCCCGCGGCGCCCGACAGGACGATGCCGGTCGTACCGAGCAGAGCGAGCCGCCAATTGGTGAAAACGGTGTCTTCGATGACGGCTCGGAGGCGCCTCGCAACCCGTGTGCGAAGCAGAAGGATGAGGCTGCACGTCAAGAAAACTGCGATGCCAATCGGCTGGGTGTGCTCCGCCAGCCTGTCGATCAGAAACTTGATGTCCATCCTGAGCCCGATTCCGGCCTTCCGTTTGTGGCGAATCGCCCGCTGCTTACCTTAATAAATGCGCGGCCCAGCTGGCCGATTGGCGGCAACATTAAGACGAAATGTGCTCATCGCATGAACTTCCCTTTAGAATTCGGGAGTTGGAGCGATAATCCAAATGGGGTCAAGTGCCTAGCCGCGCCGCACAAAAATCGCGCCGCCGCCTTGAACCGAATGGCGGGCAACCCCGACATGTTATATTGTCCAGTGGCCTGAGGGTTTCCAAAGCGCTTGTCTGGCCGGTTTAGAGGACTGTTATGGTGACAACGGCAGCCGACGACCAACGCGCTCGCGAGCGAGTAAAAACGTCGCTTGAGCAGGCAACCGCCATCTTCGCGGAAAAGAACATCAGGTTCACGGACCTGCGCCGCAAAGTGTTCGAGGAAATCGCCTCGACGCTCGCAAGCGTAGGCGCCTACGAGGTCCTGGATCGCCTGGCCAAAAAGGGCACGAGGCTCGCGCCGATTTCCGTCTACAGGGCCTTGGACGCGCTTCTTGAAGCGGGCGTCGTCCATCGGCTTGAAAGCAAGAATGCCTATTTCGCCTGCCGGCGCCTGCATCAGCCGAGAACCGGTCGTCGTCCGATGTTTCTCAGCTGCGAGAAATGCGGGATTGTGCAGGAAGTCGATGGTGACGATATCTTCCACGCCATCGATACCGCGGCCGAAAGCGCCAATTTCGAGCCTCGCGTGCGCTTTGTCGAAGTCTCCGGCACATGCCAGGAGTGCGCGGCGCGCCGCAAGGCATAGGCAATATCAGCAAGACCGCGACCCGAATTGTCGTCGAGCCTTCGCGCATGGAGAACATATTTGTCATCCCGTGATGCACCAGGAACGGGTACGCCGAACGGCAAAAGCGCAATTGACGCCGCGGCCGCGCCTTGCAGCTGCGGTCACAGCCATGGCCATCAGCAAACCGATGAGAAACGGGCTGCGGAGCCCGATCCCGGCGCGCTGATTTCCGCCCGCGGCGTCACGATGTGGCGCGGCAGCCGCGAGGTACTGTCCGACATCGACGTCGACGTCAGACGCGGCGAGATCGTCACGCTGATCGGGCCCAACGGCGCCGGGAAGACGACGCTCGTCCGAATTCTGCTCGGCATCGAGCACCCCGAACGCGGCCGCATCATAAAACCGGCATCGACGCGCATTGGCTACGTTCCGCAGCGCTTTGAAGTCGATTCGGCGATCCCGATGACGGTCGAGTCGTTCCTGGCGCTCGGTGAGCATACAACGCAGAAAGCCATCAAGGCGGCGCTGGAAGAAACCGGCGCGGCGAAGACGATCAATCAGCAGTTGTCGAAATTATCGGGCGGCGAAACCCAGCGGGTCTTGATTGCGCGCGCGCTGCTTCGTAAGCCAAACCTGCTTATTCTCGATGAGCCCGCGAGCGGCGTCGACTTCACCGGCGAGGCCGACCTCTACGATCTGATCGGCCGCCTGCGTGACAAGCATAACCTCGGTGTTCTTCTCGTGTCGCATGATCTTCACGTCGTCATGGCGCGCAGCGATCGCGTGATTTGCTTGAACGCGCATGTCTGTTGCTCGGGCAAGCCCGAGGACGTGTCGCAACACGCCGCCTACGCCCGCATCTTTGGACCGCAGGCCGCCTCCGTTCTCGGCGTCTACCGTCATCACCACGACCATCGGCACGATTTGACAGGCGAACCCAAGCCTCTCGCCGGCGCCTCACCGCCAGGGCGAGGCTCCTGAGTGTTTGATTGGCCCGAGCCGTTCGTCTGGCGCGCATTATTCGCAGCCGTCGGACTAGCAATCATCGCCGCGCCCCTCGGCTGCATCGTCGTATGGAGACGGATGTCCTACGTCGGCGAGACGCTCTCGCAGGCGGGCCTCCTGGGCGTCGCGCTGGGCCTCGCGGCCAACGTCGATCTGACGTTTTCGGTCATTCTCGCTGCCATCGCCGCGGCGGGCGTCCTGACGCTTCTCTCGCGCCAGAAAATGGTGCCGCTCGATTCAGCGCTAGGCCTGATGCACCACGCGACGCTGGCGCTGGGGATCGCGGCAATCGCATTGGTCAAAGGCCCGGCCATCGATCTGATGAGCTATCTCTTCGGCGACGTCTTCGCGGTGACTGCGACCGATCTCTATTGGATCTACGGCGGTGGCGCCGTCGTCGTCGCCATCACGCTCTATCTCTGGCAGCCTCTCGTGCGGCTTTCATTGCACGAAGATCTGGCGACCGCTGAAGGCATCAACCCCCGGCTGCCGCGAGCGGCGTTCGACCTCCTTCTGGCGGTGGTGATTGCGGTCGCGATGAAGATCGTCGGCATTTTGCTCGTTATGGCTTTTCTTGTGGTCCCGGCCGTTGCCGCGCGGCCACTATCCGAAACGCCCGAGCGGATGGCTGTGCTCGCTGGGGCGGTGGCGATTTTAGGCGTTATCCTCGGCCTTTGGCTGTCGCTTTCGAGCGATGCCCCGGGCGGCCCCAGCATCGTCATAGCGCTGTGCACAATCGCGTCCATATCGCTTCTGGCGGGAAGCCTCAGACGGCGCTAGAACTTCGCTCCACAGGGTTCCGGAAAGGCCTACACGATGTCGCACGGCGGCAGCATCACGATGAAAGCCCGGCATGAGACCGTTGCGGTCAGCGTCGGCGGTGTTCAGGTCGGCGGCGGTGCGCCGGTCGTCGTCCAATCGATGACCAACACCGATACGGCAGATGTCGCATCGACCGTGAAGCAGGTGGCAGACCTGGCGCGGGCAGGGTCCGAACTCGTCCGCATCACGGTCGATCGTGATGAGGCTGCCAAGGCCGTCCCCCACATTCGCGACCAGCTGCGCAAGCGCGGCGTCAACGTGCCTCTCATCGGCGATTTCCATTACATCGGCCACAAGCTTTTGGGCGATAACCCTGCCTGTGCCGAAGCGCTCGACAAGTACCGCATCAATCCCGGCAACGTCGGCTTCAAAGACAAGAAAGACCGTCAGTTCGGCGCCATCATCGAGACGGCGATGAAGCACGACAAACCCGTCCGCATCGGCGTCAACTGGGGCTCGCTCGATGCCGAGCTGCTGACGCATCTGATGGACGAGAACGCCAATTCGCCGGAGCCGAAATCGGCTCGCAGCGTCATGCACGAAGCTATGGTGCAATCGGCGCTCCTTTCTGCTGAACGCGCGGAGGAGATGGGACTCGGACGCGACAAGATCATCGTGTCGGGCAAGGTATCGTCGGTTCAGGATCTCCTTGCCGTCTACGCGATGCTTGCCGACCGCAGCCGTTACGCGCTCCACCTCGGCCTCACCGAAGCGGGCATGGGATCGAAAGGCATCGTCGCTTCGTCGGCGGCGCTTGGCATTCTCCTGCAGCAGGGCATCGGCGACACGATCCGCTATTCGCTGACGCCGGAACCCGGTGGCGACCGCGCGCAGGAAGTCCGCGCCGCGCAGGAACTGCTGCAGACGATGGGATTGCGATCGTTCGTGCCCGTCGTTGCCGCTTGCCCCGGCTGCGGCCGCACGACATCGACTGTTTTCCAGGAACTCGCCCGCGACATCCAGGATATGATCCGCGATCGCATGCCGGATTGGAAAACGCAGTATCCCGGCGTCGAGACGCTCAATTTCGCTGTGATGGGATGCATCGTGAACGGCCCTGGCGAAAGCAAGCACGCCGATGTCGGCATCTCGCTTCCGGGCACCGGCGAGTCCCCCGCGGCGCCGGTCTTTATAGACGGCAAAAAGGCGATGACGCTTCGCGGACCGAATATAGCGGGCGATTTCAAAGCGATCGTCGAAGATTACATTCAGCGCCGCTTCGGCGTTGCAGACATTGCCGGCGGCGCGGCGGCCGAATAGGCCCGCCCCGGTAACCAAGAAATGCGCGTTCTTTTCGTATAGTAGCGCGGGAGTGGTAGCTCCCGCCGGCGCTTTGCGACGATCCTGCGCTCGCCTTGCGCCCCCTTAATGATGTATCGAGGCCCGGTTAACACCTCTTCGACAAGTTACCACCTCTTCGAATGGACCCCCACGCTTCAAACGCAGTTTGCTAAGAACGTGTGCATCAGCATCGACGAAGGAATATTTGTAGAATGAGCGAAGGAATAAGCACGCTCGAGCGCCATCTTGTTATTGGCGCAGGACCTGTCGGTCTCGCGATGGCGTCGGCATTGAAGCGTCACGGTATTCCTTTCGACCTCGTCGATTCCGCTTCCGGTGTGGGTGGTAACTGGCTTCACGGCGTTTATCGGCACGCGCACATCGTCTCTTCCAAGAAGGCGACGGAATATACCGATTATCCGATGCCCGCGGATTACCCCGATTTCCCGTCAGCCGATCAGATGCTCGCCTATTTGACGGCCTTCGCCGCAGATCGCGGGCTCCTGACGTCGAGCGAATTCAACAAGAGCGTGACGCTCGCGGCGCCAGACAGTAGCGGCAACTGGAACGTCAAATTCGCCGATGGCGAGGAACGCAAATACAAAGGCGTAGTCGTCTGCAATGGCCATCATTGGGATAAGCGCTATCCGAAATTCCGCGGCAACTTCGCCGGCGAAATTCTGCACTCCAAAGATTACGTCGGTCCGGAGCAACTCCTGGACAAACGCGTCCTTGTTATTGGCGGCGGCAATTCCGGCGTCGACATGGCATGTGACGCCGGACGTTTCGGCCGCGACTGCGATATAAGCCTGCAAACCGGTTATTGGTATTTGCCGAAAACCTTTTTAGGTCGTCCGCTGACGGATATCCCGATTTGGGGACTGCCGATATTTCTTCAGCGCGCAATTCTGAAATCGATGGTCGCCGTCAGCATTGGTGATTATCGGCGCTACGGTCTTCAAAGGCCGAACCACAAGATCTTTGATCGCCACCCGGCATTCGGAACCGACCTTCTCAACGCGATCCGCCTCGGACGCGTCAACCCGAGGCCGGCGATCGATCGTGTGGACGGGAATACGGTGACGTTCGTCGATGGCACGACGGGTGAGTACGATCTGATCGTCGCCGCAACGGGTTTCAATACGTCGTTTCCATTCCTCCGCGATGGACTCGTGAAGGTGAAGGACGGCGTGGTGCAGGTCTACGGCGGCGCATTCCCGCCGGGCGTTCGCGGACTTTATATCGTCGGCTGGGCTCAGGCCCGAAATGGCTTCGGTCGCCTCATCACGCCGCTGGCGGATCTTTACGCGCGCATGATCACGCTGCAGGACGAACTTACGCTTCCTCTCGGAACTCTCATGGAGAGTTCTTTCACGCAGCGATTGCCGACGACGCACCTGGTCGATCCGGAAAAATCGCGTCGCGAGATTCGCCTCGCCCATTGGATCCTGCCGCTACTGAAATTGCGGGATCGCCGATTGGCGCGCAAACTCGGAAACAAGGGCTCAAATCCGGCAAACGCCGTCTTACGGCACGCGCATAAAGAGTCTGGAAATACTCAATTTAGATCAAATTAATCATGCATAGCAGTTTCCCGGTTTCCGCGCCCCGGTTGCCAAATTGGAAACCTATATCCCGTTAGGACGTTAACCAGCTCAAGAATGGCCGGACGGCCGAAGTCATACGGGGTTTAAAATGCAATCGTTTCCAGTCAAATCCGCGTTCGGCGGAGCTGTGTTCCTGCTGACCGCAAGCAGCGGCGGCGCCTGGGCAGCGGATCTTGGTCCCTACCAGCCTTATACGCCGCCGCCGGAAGCGCGCTACGAGGCGCCTTCGATCTGGCAGGGTGCCTATGTCGGCATCAACGGCGGCTATGGCTGGTCGAATTCGAACGTTACCAAGCCTGAAGGCGGCTACGGCGGCGCGCAGCTCGGATACAACTGGCAGCGCGGGCGTTTGGTGTTTGGTATCGAGGGCGATTTCCAGGGCGGCGACATCGGCGGCCAGACCACCACGGCGTTTGACGATAAGGTCCGCTCTGACATCAACTGGTTCTCGACCGTACGTGGCCGCGTCGGTATCGCAACCGGACCCTGGCTCCTTTACGGCACGGGCGGCGTCGCGTTCGCAGACGTCGACACGCGCGTTCGCTTTAGCGACGGCGATAAATGGAAGAGCTCCGGTACGCAGACCGGCTACGCAGTCGGCGGCGGTATCGAATGGGCCTTCGCTCAGAACTGGAGCGCCAAAGCCGAGTATCTCTACGTCGGCTTGGGCGATGATGCGCTGGGCGTAAACAACGACTTCCAGACCGTGCGCCTCGGTCTCAACTACAAGTTCTGAATGTGAATTAAAGCAGAGCTCCGCTCTAGCTTTCGCGACGGCCCATCAGTCGCGCAGCTTCAGCGAGGGGCTCTGCTTTGTCTCCGAATATCGCAAGGGCGTCGATGCCGGACGCGATGGAGCGGTCGAGATAGCGACGCGCCTCCGCAATTCCAAGCATCCCGATCAACGTCGCTTTGCCCGCGGCAGCGTCTTTGCCTGTCGCTTTGCCGACATCCGCGCTTGAGCCTTCCGCATCGAGCAGATCGTCGCTGATCTGGAAAGCGGCGCCGAGATGCTCGCCGTACGTTTTAAGAGCTGCGCGCTGTTCGAAGCTCGCGCCCCCGACGATTGCCCCCATTTCGCAGGCTGCCGTGATCAGCTTCCCGGTCTTGAGCGCCTGCAAGCGCATGATGTCGGTGATGGTCGGATCGGGTCGCGCGCCGAGTTTTCCGGCTTCGAGATCGAGAACCTGTCCGCCGACCATTCCGTTGGCGCCGGACGCCACAGCGAGAAGGTAGACGAGCTCCGCCCGCGCCTTCGGATCGCCGCGGCCCTTTGAGCCGGCGATCAGTTCGAACGCGAGAGCCTGAAGCGCGTCTCCCACCAGAATGGCCGTCCACTCGTCGTACGCTTTCCACACTGTCGGGCGGCCGCGGCGGAGTTCATCGTTATCCATCGCAGGAAGATCGTCGTGCACCAGCGAATAGCAGTGGATGCACTCGAGCGCGGCGGCCGCGGGAAGGGCGGCTTCTTTCTCAGCGCCGAACAGCGCTGCGCTGTGGAAAACGAGAAACGGCCGAAAACGCTTGCCGCCCCCTAGAACCGCGTGGCGAAGAGCCTCAGCCAGCCTCGGAGGCGTGCCAGCAGCCTCCTGCTCGGCAAGAACGGAGGCTAAAAAGGCTTCCACGAGTGTTGCTGAGTTGCCAAGCTGGACAAGAAACGGTGACACTGCCTTATGCTCTCCCCAGGGATCGTTCAGCCGCTTAACCAAGGCCATGGTTTGACGCTATGGCGAGGCGGTATCACACTATCAGCGATTGAATCAAAGCATGGATCGGCCGGACGGAACATCGGGCTCAACTGCCGCGCCCCTGGCGCCACTGGGCGACCATGACGTGCTGTCGCCGCCACGCCCCATTGCGGCCGCTGAAGTCGGCGCAGCACTCGCACGTTCGCTTGCTCTCGCCAACGCGCTGAGCGCCTCCACCGTCCCCGAGATGAGCGAATACCGCGCGACGCTCGAAACGTCGCTTCCAGATACGTCGCCCAATCGCTGGCAGCCGCCGCTACCGCTCCCTCCAAGGCCGCTTCCCGCGCGTGCTTTCTTCGAGACATCTCCGCGAGAAGTCATTCGGCCGGTGCTTCCATCTGAGCCTGCGATCGAACCGGAACAGTCCGCCCCTGAACCGCCAGCAGTATTGCCGCCGACCGACACGGGTGAAGCGACCGTGGCCGCGCCCGAAGATGTTTTTTCCGCAATAGATGCTGAAGTTTCGTCGCGCTCGTTCTCAAAAGCGGAAAACGGAAGCGCTGACCCCTTCGCGGTCGCACTCCCAGACGGCTCAGAGACAGCGAAAGAATTTCTCGGCCAAACGATCCCGCAGCGCATGCTGGAACCGCAGTTATGGGCGCCGCCCCCACCACCCGCTTTCGACGGTCTGACCGTTGATCGGTCCATGCGGCCAGATCTCGCGGAAGTCGAGAAGCAACCGCCGGTACCGCAGATCTCGGCCGGACGTGGCTCGCTCATCAAACGGGGCCTGAAGCTTTTATCGCTGATTGCTTTGGGATGGCTCGTGATTGTGCTGCTGCTGATGGTCACCTACCGCTTCATCAATCCACCGGCTTCGGCCTTGATGCTGCAGCAATGGCTCACCGGCCAATCCATTTCGCAAAAGTGGGTGGCGATAGAAGACATGTCGCCGAATATCGTCCGCGCCGTATTGTTGAGCGAGGACGGCCGCTTCTGTCAGCATTCCGGCATCGACTTCGAGGCATTGGAGGATGCTGTGGAGAGAGCGGGGGGAGGAGCCGCGGCGCGCGGCGCCAGCACGATCTCCATGCAGGTCGTCAAGAACATGTTCCTCTGGCCGTCGAAGAGTTATTTGCGCAAAGCGATCGAGCTGCCGCTCACCTACGTGATGGAACTCCTCTGGCCGAAGCATCGCGTCATGGAGGTTTACCTCAACATCGCCGAGTGGGGCCCGGGCATATTCGGAGTGGAGGCGGCCTCGGAATACCATTTCCGCAAATCGGCTAAAAACCTCTCCGAACGAGACGCAGCCCGCCTAGCGGTCGCCCTGCCTAACCCATTGACGCGCAACGCCGGAAAGCCGGGTCCAGGCCTCCAGCGCCTCGCCAACGCCATCCAGGTCCGGATGCGGCTGGCGCCCTCCAGCCAGCTCGCCTGCGTCCTGCCGAAAAGGCGCATTTAAAGGTTTCGCCAGGGGACTGGCATTTCCCGCATAACTTGCGTATAAGCCCCGCCCAAGGGACCGAGCGCCTGGAAACGGAGCCGCCGGTTTATCCAGCGATATAGGGTTAGGCTTTCCCGCCGCTCGTTCGGCGGCCCGTCCGCTTTGGCGGCGGCACGGTTATTACATTTGGAGCAAGACTGATGGCAGTTCCGCGCAAAAAGACGTCCCCCATGAAGCGGGGCCAGCGTCGTTCTCATGACGCTCTCACGGCACCGGCCTACGTCGAGGACAAGGACAGCGGCGAGCGCCGTCGTCCCCACCACATCGACCTGAAGTCGGGCAAGTACCGTGGCCGGCAGATCCTGCCGCCGGCACTTGAAGAATAAGCGTCTTCGCCGATCCATTGAAAATTCAAGGCGCCGTTGTTTTCGCAGCGGCGCCTATTGCCTTTTGCCGGCCACCGTTGCTTGGCAAAACACGGCCGCCGTGCCAAAAAGCGCGTGCTCGCCCAAGGCGACGCCCAGGGGGATAATCGAAATGTCAGGAGAGCTTCATGTCCGTTAGAGCCATTCCGCTCTTGGTTCTCGCATTCATTCTTTACAATGCGATCGTCCTGACGATGGGGCCAGAGGCTCTGAAAAGCGATATTTTCACAGTCCATCTCCTGAGCGGCGGCGACTGGTCATTCAACTGGGGTGACTTCATTTTGCTCATCACCCTGATCCTGCTCTTCATAGAGATCGTGAAATCGACTTTCACGACGACCTCGACGTTGATCGATCACGCTCTTTCGATGGTCGTCTTCACCGCAGTCGGAGCCGAGTTCTTGATGGTTCCGCAGGCCGCGACGTCGGTCTTCTTCTTGATCCTCATCGCTGCGCTCATCGACGTTATCGGTGGCTACACGATCGGCATCCGCGTCGCCCGCCGCGACTTGAACATCGGCGCCGATCAATAAGTTTTCACCGTTCAAAATTGGGACTTCGGGAGCACGGCTTTCGGAGTCCGTTAAACTTACCGAAGCTGCGCGATTTTGGTGCTTGTTAAGGCGGCCGAATTCGTTTTCCCTTGAATTCAAGCATCTGCCATTCCCGCCATTCCAAGGGTGCTGCAAGACAGCTCGAGGGTGAAACGTGGTTCCTGCGCATGACGCTGATGGTCGGCCTCAGGCCGCGGTGCCTGAGGAGAACCCGAAATCTCCAGATACCGAAAAACATGATCCCCTAACCGAGAACGAAGGCCTCGACCTCGTTGGCATTCTGTCGTCCGTTGAGGAAACCGCTTACGTTTGGGACCTTCGAACAGGCCGCCTCGACTGGGAAAGCAATGCTACCGAAATTCTCGACGTCAGCGATCTGAGCAAGATCTCGACGGGCGCCGCATATCATGCGTTGATCGCGCCGGAGCATTTGAACGTCCGTCTCGAAGTCTTTTCGCGCAGCGTCGGAGCCGACCCCGAACGAGGTGTTCCGTATCGCATTCAATATCGTCTGCGGCCCGGTGGCCTGCGGAGCGGCAAGGAAGTGCGCCTCGAAGACCAGGGGCGGTGGTGGCCGGGACCGGATGGACATCCTCAGCGGGCGCGCGGTGTCGTTCGCATCGTTGATGATCACTATCTCGAGCAGCAGAGACGGCTGGTACGGAACGATCTCGACGAGCTGACGGGCCAGCTCAACCGCATGCGCCTGACGGAGGCCCTCGGCACCGTGCTCTCGCGCACCGAACGGGAACAACGATCCTGCGCCTTCCTCATGATCTCCGTGAACAACTTGGCGGTCATCAACGAAACGTTCGGCCTCGAGGTCGGCGACGAGGTGATCGCTGAAGTCGGCCGGCGAATTCGCGCCAAGCTGCGTGGCGGCGACGTCATCGGACGCTACTCGGCCAATAAATTTGGTATCGTCTTGATGAACTGCGGCGCCGGTGCCGTGCACACCGCAGCCGAGCGCTTCATCAACGCCGTGCGAGACACGACGATCAAGACGTCTGCCGCTCAGTTGTCCGCAACCGTCTCACTCGGCGGCGTCATCATTCCCGATCAGGCGAACTCCGTGCATGACGCGGTGAACTTCGCCTTGCGGACATTGGACATCGCCAAATCGAAGCGCTTCGATTGCTTTGTCCTCTACGAGCCGTCACCCTCCGGAGAAGGCGCACGTCTGCGCAACAAAACGATCGCGGAAAGCGTCGTCAACGCCCTCGATGAAAATCGCATGCGGCTCGTGCTGCAGCCTATGGTCTCGACAAAAACCGGCAAGCCCGAGGTGTACGAGGCTTTGCTGCGAATGGTGCGTCACGACGGAAGCGTTGTTGCGGCTGGCGAATTCGTGCCGATCGCCGAGCAGCTTGGCCTTTCTCGCCTGATCGATCGCAGAACTCTCGAGCTGACAGTCGAACTGCTGAAGCAGCACCGGGAGTTGATTTTATCCGTCAATGTCTCAGGCCTCACGTGCTCGGACAAAGAATGGCTGACGACGCTGCGCCGGGTGACGGCGGGCCATCCCGACGTGCTCCGCCGCATGATCGTCGAGATTACGGAAACCGTCGCGCTTCACGAACTCGATCAGTCCGTCAATTTCGTAAACACACTGAAAGAGCTCGGCTGCCGCGTCGCGATCGACGACTTTGGCGCGGGCTACACGTCATTTAAAAATCTGAAACTGCTCAACGTCGACATGGTGAAAATCGACGGCGCGTTCGTGAAAAACGTCGCCAACGACGCGAGCGATCAGATCTTCGTAAAGACCATGATCGAACTCGCGAAGACGTTCGGTATGGAAACGGTCGCCGAATGGGTCGGCGATGAGCGTTCCGCCAAATATCTGACGGATGCAGGCGTCACGTACATGCAAGGCTACTATTACGGCATGCCCTTCGACAGCTCCGACTACGTCAAAGCTGCCTGACGCGCTAATACGTTCGCAGTGACGCGTCTGCGTCGACGCGCCGTTTCTGTGAGTTTGCCGGTCTGGATCAGGGCCGCGATTGCGACAGCTTCTCGATCTTCTGCTGCATCGCTGAGAGCTGCGACTTGAGTTCGCTCAGCTCGTCGCGATCACCGGATTGTTCCGGCACAGGCGCGGTAGCTGCGCCCGGGGCTTGGGCTTGGCCCTCTCCGGGCTTGCCGCCCTTGCCAGGCGTTCCGAACGAAGCCCACATCGACATGGCCTGCTCGAACATCGCCATGTTCTGTCTGGCTTGCTGCTGATAAAAATCGAACGCAGCCGCAGGGTTTGAGAACGCCGAAGCGAACTGCTCGCGAAAACGAACCTGTTCCTTCGCCAAGTGCTCGAGACTGAATTGCAGATAGCTCGGCACCATGCGGGCGATGCTGTCGTCGTAGAAACGAATGAGCTGCCGAAGGAACGGAATTGGCAGAAGCGCCTGCCCGCCTTCACGGCTTTCCTGCTCAACTATGATCTGCGTCAGAACTGCGTGAGTGAGATCGTCGCCGTTCTTCGCGTCGTAAACGACGAAATCGCGGTCGCCACGCACCATCTTCGCCAGATCTTCCAGCGTTACGTACGTGCTTGTCTCGGTATTATAAAGTCGCCGGTTGGCGTACTTTTTAATAACGACAGCTTCGCGTTTCGGGGCTTGCGTCTGAGGATCAGGATTGGTCAACATCGCGTTCGTGTTCTCTACTAACGGCGGCTTAGAGTAGGTTGCTGCACTGCGGCAGCGTACCACACCCTGGGGCCCCACCGCCAGACGTTTCTGTCACTCTTTTGGGCGGGTAGAAACCAACGCCGATGGGCAGTCTAGGCAAGAGGTCGCAATTGCTGAAAGTAACCACGCGCTGCAAAGTGCCTTTGTCTGCTGATTGAAGCCGTAATAAGTGGCGCGACGGCAGGGCGTTCTATAAATCTTCATGCAAAACTTCGTGCCCAGGGAGGGGCCGCCAATGAGCCAGGACGCTTCGACAATCGTTATTGCGAGTGCAGCACGCACACCCGTCGGTTCCTTCAACGGCGCCTTGGCATCGCTGCCCGCTTCGAAGCTGGGTGAAATCGCCATCAAGGCCGCACTTCAGCGGGCAAACGTTCCCGCAGGCGACGTATCGGAAGTTATTCTCGGACAGGTTCTGACAGCTGCGCAAGGCCAGGGCCCAGCCCGCCAGGCATCCGTCGGCGCCGGTGTTCCGGTCGATGCGCCCGCCTGGAGCGTCAACCAGATCTGCGGTTCCGGCCTTCGCGCCGTTGCACTCGGAATGCAGCAAATTCAGACGGGCGCCGCATCCATCGTCGTTGCCGGCGGCCAGGAAAGCATGAGCCAATCGAACCACGCGGCGCACATGCGCGACGGCACGAAGATGGGCGACGTCAAGTTCACGGACACGATGGTGAAGGACGGCCTCTGGGACGCCTTCAACAATTACCACATGGGCACGACGGCCGAGAACGTCGCCCGCCAGTGGCAGATCACGCGTGAAGAGCAGGACAAGTTCGCTGCCGCTTCGCAGAACAAGGCCGAAGCCGCAAGGAAGGCCGGAAAGTTCAAGGACGAGATCACGCCCGTCACCATCAAGGGCAAGAAGGGCGACACCGTCGTCGAGCAGGACGAATACATTAAGGAAGGCGTTACTGTCGAAAGCATCGCCAAGCTGCGTCCGGCCTTCGATCCGAAAGAGGGCACGGTTACGGCTGCGAACGCGTCCGGCATCAACGATGGCGCCGCCGTCGTCGTGCTGATGACCGCGGAAGAAGCCAAGAAGCGTGGCATCACTCCTCTCGCGCGCATCGTCTCGTGGGCGACCACGGGCGTCGATCCCTCGATCATGGGTACCGGTCCGATCTCGGCATCTAAGAAGGCGCTCGAGAGAGCCGGCTGGACGATCAACGATCTCGATCTGATCGAAGCCAACGAAGCTTTCGCAGCTCAGGCGCTCGCAGTGAACAAGGGTCTCGGCTGGGATGTTGACAAGGTCAACGTCAACGGCGGCGCAATCGCGATCGGCCACCCGATCGGCGCATCCGGCGCGCGTATCCTGAATACGCTCCTTTTCGAAATGCAGCGCCGCGACGCCAAGAAGGGCCTCGCGACATTGTGCATTGGTGGCGGCATGGGCGTCGCCATGTGCGTCGCGCGAGACTAAATACCCTCAATTTCTAACGCAGCCGTTCCGAGTTGGACGGCTGCGTCTCTATATCCATCCAAAAGCCGCAACAAAAAAATTCAGGAGAGAATGATATGGCACGGGTTGCCCTCGTCACGGGAGGCACGCGCGGCATTGGCCACGCAATTTCGATCGCACTTAAGAGCAACGGCTACCGTGTTGCTGCCAGCTACGCCGGCAACGACGCCGCAGCGCAGGCATTCCAGGTCGAGACGGGAATCCCCGTCTACAAGTTCGACGTCGGCAACTACGATGCGACCGAGAAGGCAGTCGCCCAGATCTCCAAGGAAGTTGGCCCCATCGATGTGCTGGTGAACAACGCCGGCATCACGCGCGACGTCATGTTCCATAAGATGACGAAGCAGCAGTGGGATGAAGTGATCGGAACGAACCTCAACGGCTTGTTCAACGTCACCCGACAGGTTTGGGAAGGTATGCGCGCTCGCAAGTTCGGACGCGTCATCAACATCTCTTCCATCAACGGCCAAAAAGGCCAGATGGGCCAAGTGAACTACTCGGCATCGAAAGCAGGCGACATCGGTTTCACGAAGGCGCTCGCACAGGAAGGCGCCCGCGCTGGTATCACGGTCAACGTCATCTGCCCGGGCTACATCGCGACGGAAATGGTCAAGGCCGTTCCCCAGGACGTTCTCGAGAAGAGCATCCTTCCGCAGATCCCGGTCGGCCGCCTCGGCGAACCGAACGAGATCGCCCGCGCCGTCGTGTTTCTCGCTTCCGACGACTCGGGCTTCATCACCGGTTCGACGCTTACCGCCAACGGCGGACAGTACCTCGCGTAGGTCCAGCCCGCGAGATCGCCACAACAAATTGCGCAATTGAAAAAGGCTCTGCCGGAAATCTCCGGCAGAGCCTTTTACGTTTGACGACGATGAAGCGACGGGCTCAGCCGCGGAAGCGCGATCTCACGATGCGCGGAAACTCGTCCTCGCTCTCGCTTTGGTTCTGCGCGTAGGCATTCGCCGTCCGCTGCTCGGCTTCCCGGTGCTGCTCAGCCATGTGCTGGCGTCCCTCTTCGATGCTCCACCAGCGCTCGCCTGCGGGCGGGGCGACCGCCGGCATGGACGCCTGAGGCTGCTGCTGAGTCGGAGGCGTGCCAGGCGCTGGGCGGGCGTTGTACGCCGACGGCTGCTGCTGATGCTGCTGGCGTGCCTGCTGCTGGGGCGCCGAGAACCACGCTTCGATCAGATCGAGCTCATCGGCCGACAGGCTGAGGCCCTGGCTCCGGCAGCGCGCAACGACGAAGTTGCGGAAGCGGCCGGCAAAAAGGCTCGCCGACGTTCCCTGCTCGAACCACGGATCGCTCTCGCTCACCACGTCGTAGATGAAACGAAGATCGTCGCGCTTGATGTCGAGGCCGAACTCCCGAGCGCGCTGGGTGATGTTGACGAGCGTTTGCGCGCCCTGCAGCCCGTTCGAGGTGATCTCTTGCGACATCACATCGAATAGAACGCGATATTCGGCCGGAGCCAACGCCGGTGCCTGGCAGGCATCGTGGATCCGCGCGATCGACTGCTGGATCTGCGTCGCCTGATCGGCGCCCCGGGGCGCGGCAGCCATGGCCGTCCCGCTCATGGGAGCACTCATGGGAGGAGGGGGCGTCTGCTGGCCCTGCGGCCGTGCCAGTTCCCGGCGCGGTTCGGGCTGATAGCTCGTCTGCGGCGGCGGAGCCACGGGTTGCCGTCGCGGCTGCAATGCCGCTGCCCCCGAAGACTGAGCGCTGACAGACTGCGTAAGCGCCTGTGGAGCCGCAGGGGTGGCGGCCGTCAGTTCCGGCATGCGCGACGTCGGCATCGGCGGCGCCGGAGGCGCGGCCGGTGTCACCCGGTCGATGTAGCGCGATTGCGGGACCGATGGCTGATAGGTGCTCTGAGGAATTGCAGGGGACGCGGCCGGTTGAGTGACCCGGGCCTGAGCGGTCAAAGGAGCCGACAAAGCAGCCTGCTGCGGTTCGGCGCGAGCGGGCTCAGGCCGGCGCGGTTCAGCGACCGGTGGCGCCAGCTGCTGCGGAGCGATCAGCCCGGCCGCCGAGATGTGCCGGTTGCCGTCAAACACCGTGTAAGGCGCCGTGTCGCTCAAGTGGATGTCTTCCGGAAGATCCGCAAGCAGCAGATCCCGGAAAGATCCGTATCCGCCCCAATTCGTGCCGACCGTCTTATCGCGGCCGACGACGCGCACCGCGCGGTCCGCCAGCGTCTCAAGAGGAACGGCCTGAGGAGCGACGCGGACGAATTCCACGACCTCGGAGAGAATGGCCTTGCGCGCAGCCTCGACGTCGATCGCCGGAGGTGGTGCCGCAATCTCGCGCGGGCTTTCGCCCGAAATCGCCCGGTTGCCGCTCGTCAACAGCGTAATGAGGTTGGATTCGCGGATTTCGCCGTCGCTGATCGCCGTATAGGGCTGTGCAGTGTGGTCGTTCGCAAAAACGACCGTCCGCCGTGCGTGCGCGCGCAGCCGGTGAAGCAGCGGCGTGAAATCGGCATCGCCCGACAGAATGATGAATTCGTCGAAATACGTGTCGTGATTGAGGATATCGCGAACGTCCATCACAATGCGAATGTCGGCGGAATTCTTCAGCTGCGCCGTCAAGGGCGGGCAATCGATCACTTCGAAGCCCGAGCGCAGAAAATGGTGCCGAATGAACGGGAACGAGTTCATGTCCGTCGAATTGTCGTGTGCATTACGGCGAGGAACAGGATTGCCGTAGCACCGGTTCATCGCAATCCGGCGTTCGCCAGGCAATGAGTACGAGTTCGTGGACGTGATGAGTTCGCCGGACGCAATTCCTTGCAGCCACACAGCACTGTCTTTGGCGAAACGCTTCGCAGCGTCTTCGTTCTTACGTTTCAAAGATAGGTAGATGTTGTCGTAATCGACAAACACCGTAGATAGGACGGGTCCTGAGGACTCGCGTTTCATGGACTGCAACCCCCGTGAATCGGAACATGATTCGCCGTTCACTGTTGACGAGTCGAACGCCGCCTACAAGAAGCGCCACACCACTGTTGTCGGAAAGGGGCAATTAACCCGTGGATGGAAGGCCATCGCGCCACGCCGCCGAAAAACGCAGTTGGGGACGGCGTGTGGATTGTTTGCGAAAGGCTTTCTGCTGTTGCAGCTTCGCCGCTTAGTCGACGACCGGAGGCGCATCCGGCACGAAGTCCGGAGCGGTCAGCGTGAAGCCCTCGAACATGAACCCCGGCGCGACAGTGCAGCCAACCAGAGTCCATTTTCCGAGGCTGCGCGCCTGTTGCCAATGCCCGGAAGGAACGACGGCTTGCGGCCGCTCTCCTCCCGCGAGATCGGGGCCCAGCCGAATGCGTTGAACCGGACCGCCGGTTGGCGAAATCTCCAGAAGTATCGGGTCGCCCGCATAGAAGTGCCACGCTTCGGCCGCGTCCACCGCATGCCAGTGCGAGCGCTCTCCGGCCTTCAGAAGAAAGTAGATCGCAGTCGACGCTGCGCGCTCGCCCGGTTTCGCTGCATCCCGAAAGGTCTCGCGGAAATGCCCGCCCTCGGGGTGAGGAGAAAGCCCAAGCATCTCGATCACGTCGTCGCCGGAGAGATCGCCCTTCATGGTGGATCCTCCGCCGCTGATCAGGCCTTGTTCTTCAATTGCCGGAGGCGCGCGAACACTTCCCAATCCGGCGCGCCGAGCATCCCGAGGCGCGCCTGGATCGCGCGGGACTGCGGCCGCAGGAACGGGTTCGTCGCGCGTTCGACGTCGATCGTGGTCGGCAGCGTCGGCCGACCCGCCGCGCGCAAGCCTTCGACCTCGGCCACCCGCTTTTTCAGGGCATCGTTCTCGGGCTCGACGGACACCGCAAAACGGGCGTTGTTCAGCGTGTACTCATGACCGCAATAAATCTTTGTATCGCCCGGCAAAGCCGCGATCTTCGAAACGGACTCCCACATCATCTGCGGGTCGCCTTCGAAAACTTTTCCGCAGCCGAGCGAAAACAGCGTGTCACCCGTGAACGCCACGCCGTCGTCCGGGAAGTAATACGTGAGGTGCCCGAGTGTATGCCCGGGCGTTTCGAGAACCTCGATCGGGTGGCCCGCGAATTCGAGCTTGCTCCCGGCCTTGACCACACGCGTCAATCCGGCAATGCGGTCGACCTCCGTTTCCGGACCCGTCACGCTCGCGCCGTAGTGGGCCTTGAGCTCGTTGATGCCGCCCGTGTGATCGGTGTGGTGATGCGTGATGAAAAGATGGTTCAGCCGCCAGCTGCGTTCGGCGAGCGCCGCCTTGATCGCAGAAGCGCACGGCGCGTCGATGACTGCCGTTTCGCCCGTGTCCGGCTCGTGCAGAAGAACGCTGTAATTATCTGCCAGGCACGGCAGAAGAACGATATCGAGTGCTCCCATGGCCGGGACTTTGGTTGGACGCGTCGGCCGTGTCAAACGGAACGATACGACGCAGCGATAAGAGGGTTACCGCCAGCCAAGGCTGTCTCTGGCGGTCCGGATCGTTTAGAGACAATGCCGGTAGAATAGATTTTATCATGACTGGTAAGCGCGAACGATGCCTCTCGACGCAAAGACATTGAGAGATTTCTACAGAACCCCGCTCGGCCGGGTCGTTCGGCGCCAGCTCACGACCGCCATCCGCGAGCGGTGGGGCCGGGTTAGCGGACTGACGGTGGCAGGCGCCGGATTCGCGACACCGTTCCTCGGCACTTTCCGCACCGAAGCTCAGCGTCTCGCGTGCCTGATGCCGGCACGCCAGGGCGCGATCGTATGGCCGCACTCAGGGCATTGCCACTCGGTTCTCGTCACGGAAAACCAATGGCCGCTGCCTGACAACTCGGTCGATCGACTTCTGGTCGTCCACTGCCTGGAGCAGGCGGAACGGCCGGGCCCGTTGCTCCGCGAGGTATGGCGCGTCCTGAAGCCGGACGGCCGGGCGCTGTTCGTCGTGCCAAATCGCCGGGGGCTTTGGTCGCGCATGGACCGAACGCCATTCGGTCACGGACTGCCCTTCAGCCGCGGACAGCTCGAAACGCAGCTCATCGACGCGCTCTTCACGCCTGTCGACTGGGGTGAAGCGCTCTACTTTCCCCCGGTCAATCAGCGCCTGCTTCTGCGCATCGCGGGGCCCATCGAACGTTTCGGATCGAGCATGTCGATCGGCGTCGCCGGCGTCATACTGGTCGAGGCAAAGAAGGAAGTGATGGCGCCGGTTGGCAGTGGCAAGCGCGTCGCTCAACCCGCAATTCTGAAACCGGCCGATACGCGAAGCACGACCGGGATCCGCCGCTTCTAGCCACCGGCTGTGGGCCGCTTGGGGCCGCGCAGGAGAAACACGGCTTTTTCCCCGAACATGTTCTGCATCGACAACGACCACTTGATCGGCAGACGCGCGCCGTAGGCGTTGAACGCGACGGCCTGCTCGACGTCCGCATGAACGAGCTCACACAAGTCGGCGAAATCCCGAATCGTGCACAAATGCGCGTTGGGCGTCAGATACCACTCATCCGGCAGATTATCGTTGATCGGCATGCGGCCTGAGAAAAGCAGCTTCGTGCGCACCTGCCAGTGGCCGAAGTTCGGGAACGAGACGATGGCGCGCCGTCCGATCCTGAGCAAATTCTCGAGCACGTTTTTTGGCTGCCGCGTCGCCTGGATCGTCAGCGATAGAATGGCGTAGTCGAATGCCTGATCGGGGTAATTGTCGAGGTCCCGGTCGGCGTCGCCCTGGATGACGGAAAGGCCGTGCGCCACGCAGGCGTTGACCTTCTCACGCTGCAGTTCGACCCCGCGCCCGTCGACGCCCTTGCGCTCGGACAGAAGCTGCAAAAGCTCGCCGTCGCCGCATCCGACGTCGAGAACGCGCGAGCCCGCTTCCACCATCTCGGCGATGAGCAAATGGTCGACACGCGGGGCTTTCGGTTGCCCGGCGATTTTTCCGATATCGGGAGCGTTCATTTCCGCGCCTCCGGTGAGCCGAGCCCGCGCTTCATCGCGGCGGCATTGAGAAAGCCGCGGATCGTCGCGAAAAACGTCGGCTCTTCGAGAAGAAACGCATCGTGGCCCTTGTCGCTCTCGATCTCGACGAACGAAACGTTGGCGGCAACCGCGTTGAGCGCCTGTACGATTTCGCGGCTCTCGCGCGTCGGATAAAGCCAGTCGGAGGTAAACGACACCACGCAGAAGCGCGTCTTCGTCCCACGAAAGGCATTCGCGAGCACACCGCCGGCGCTTTCGCGCATGTCGAAGTAGTCGAGAGCACGCGTGATGTAGAGATAGCTGTTGGCATCGAAGCGATCGACGAACGTCGACCCCTGATGCCTCAAATAGCTTTCGACCTGGAACTCGGCGTTGAACGTGAACGACAACGACGACCGGTCCTGCAAGTTGCGGCCGAATTTCCGGTGCAGGGCTTCTTCCGAAAGGTACGTGATGTGTGCAGCCATGCGCGCGACGGCGAGGCCGTTCTTCGGCACCGTTCCGGCAGCATAATAGTTGCCGCCCGACCATTCGGGATCGGCCATGACGGCTTGCCGGCCGACTTCGTGAAATGCGATGTTCTGCGAGGAATGCCAGGCAGCCGTCGCGATCGGCACGGCCGCGAACACGCGATCCTTGTAGCGCGACGCCCACTCGAGAACCTGCATGCCGCCCATCGAGCCGCCGATCACCGCGAACAGCTGATCGATGCCGAGATAATCGATGAGGCGCGCCTGCGCTTCGACCATGTCGCCAACGGTGATGACCGGAAAGGTGAGGACATAGGGAGCGCCGGTCTTCGGATTGATCGAAGCCGGACCCGTCGATCCCATGCAGCCGCCCACGACGTTCGAGCAGATGACGAAGAAACGGTCCGTGTCGATAGGTTTGCCCGGACCGACCATATTATCCCACCACCCCGGCTTGCCGGTGATGGGGTGACGGCTCGCGACATACTGATCGGCGGTCAGCGCGTGACAGATCAGGATGGCATTGGACTTCGCCGCGTTGAGTTCGCCATAGGTCTCGTAAGCTATGGAAAAGGGAGCGAGATCCTGCTGGCAGGCAAGGTGCAGCGGCGCACCGGTGTCGAAATGCACGACCGGGCTCGTCGGCGTATCCACCTCGGGATGCCGCCGTGAAACCGAGGCAACAAGATTGGGCGATGCGCCAGTCATCGTATTTGTTCGATATCCCAAGGGCTAAGCGGTAGGGCGGGCTTGCTAGGCTTGCCGCAGACAAAGTCAACTTTAAACTTTGATTTCAAGTGATGATGCCCCTATCAATGCGCGCGAAATCGTCAATACCGTTCAAGAATTCGAGATAATATATGGTGGTTACCGCACCAATTCCACGTCCTGGCATCCTGGACATTGCGGCCTATGTGCCCGGCGAAAGCAAGGCCGGCGGCGGCTTGCCCCCTGTTAAGCTATCGTCCAACGAGACCCCGCTTGGACCGAGCCCTGCGGCAATCGCGGCATTCAAGGCGGCAGCGGGCGAACTTGAGCGCTATCCGGACGGCCAGGCGACGCAGCTTCGCGAAGCCATCGCCCGCCGTTACGGGCTCGATGCGCGCCGCATCGTCTGCGGATCGGGCTCCGACGAGCTGCTGGGCCTCTTGGCCCGCGGCTACCTGGGCCCCGGAGACGAGGCGATCTACACCGCCCACGGCTTTCTCGTTTACCGGATCGCGATCCTGACGAATGGCGCGACGCCGGTCGTCGCGCCGGAGCGCGACCTCAAAACCGATATCGATGCGATCCTCGCAGCCGTGACGCCGCGAACCCGCATGGTTTTTATCGCCAACCCAAATAACCCGACGGGCACATACATCCCGATCGAGGAAGTGCGCCGCCTGCGCGCCGGTCTGCGCGGCGATATCCTGCTCGTGCTCGACGCCGCCTATTCAGAATACGTGAGCAAGAACGATTACGAAGCCGGGCTTGAACTCGTCGCCACGACCTCGAACACGGTCATGACGCGAACGTTCTCGAAAATTTACGGACTGGCTGCACTCCGCATCGGCTGGGCCTATTGCCCGCCGGAGATCGTCGACGTGCTCAATCGTATTCGCGGACCCTTCAATCTGTCGGCGCCCGCAATCGCCAGCGGGGCAGCCGCGATGGACGATCTCGCGCACCTGGAGCGCGCCAAGCTTCACAACGACAAATGGCTGCCGTGGGTCGAATGCGAACTGAAAAAGCTCGGTCTCGCCGTCACGCCGAGCGTTGCGAACTTCGTCCTCTTCCACTTCGACGGCGTCAAAGGCAAGACGGCGTCGGAAGCGGATGAGTTCTTGAAATCGCAGGGCATCATTCTGCGCAAGGTCGGCGCTTATGGGTTTCCGAACGCGCTGCGCATGACGATCGGATCTGAGAGCGACAACAAGCGAGTCATCGATGCGCTCGCTCGCTACTTGAAGGGCGCGGCCTGATGGCCCAAAGCGAAACCGCAACTGAAAGCGCACCCGCAAGTGCGACGAAGCCGATGTTCAAGCGCCTGTCCCTTATCGGAATAGGCCTCATCGGCTCATCGATCAGCCATGCCGCGCGCCGCGCTGGGCTTGTCGGCGACATCGTCGGTTGCGCGGTAGCACCCGAAACACGCGCGAGGGCCGAAGAACTCGGCCTCGTCAGAAAAGCCTATGCCGATCCGGCAGACGCCGTGAGAGGCGCTGATCTCGTCATCCTCTGCACGCCGGTCGGCGCGTACAAAAAAATCGCCGAAGCCATCGGTCCGCATCTCGAGCCGGGCGCAATCGTCTCGGACGTCGGATCGGTAAAGGCCGCACCCGTCCAGGACATCGCTCCCCATATTCCCGAGAGCGTTCACTTTATCGCCGGGCATCCGATCGCCGGAACCGAACAGTCAGGCCCCGACGCAGGCTTCGCCGAACTCTTCGACGGACGCTGGTGCATCCTGACGCCCGCGGCAGATGCAGACCCTGCCGCGCTCGCGAAACTCGAAGAATTTTGGCAGAAGCTCGGCTCTAACGTCGAGATCATGTCGCCCGAGCATCACGACATGGTGCTCGCGATCACGAGCCATGTCCCGCACTTGATCGCCTACAACATCGTCAACACCGCAGCCCATCTCGAGCGCGTGACAGATAGCGAAGTCATCAAGTTCTCGGCCGGCGGCTTCCGCGATTTCACGCGCATCGCGGCATCCGATCCGGTGATGTGGCGCGACGTTTTTCTGAACAACAAGGACGCGGTTCTCGAGATGCTCGGCCGTTTTTCTGAAGACCTCATCGCGCTTCAACGCGCCATCCGCTTTGGCGACGGCGCGACGCTGGAGCGTCTCTTCACGGAAGCGCGCGCGATCCGCCGCGGCATCATTCAGGCCGGCCAGGATACGACGCAGCCTGATTTCGGCCGGAGCCCGGCACGCACGAAAGACGGCGGGAAGTAACCTCGCGCCGTACGGGCACCATTAAGCCGAGTGCGGCTCCATCAGAAACTGCGCGGTGATGAGATCGTTCTCGACGGCTTCCGCTTCCTGCGATGAAGAAGCGAGCAAGTGCACGTGAACTTCATCGGCGCCGAGCACTGCGGAGTGCTGGCGGATTTCTGCGAGGTTCTGCGTCGGGCAGCGGTTGGAAAGCCGGCCGATGGCGAGCACCGTGCGCCGTGAACGGTCCGTGCGGCGGACCAGAATGTAATTGGCGTCTTCCAGTGTCGGGCAGTCGAAGAGGCTGTAGACCGTGTGCACGTAGCGCTTGCCCGAAGCTCCGGTCCAGAAATGAAATCTCGGCGGCGCTTCTGGAGCCATCGTTCCGACGCTTGCCTGCGGCGCGGCTTCGACCGTCTGCTGGCGAGCCCGGAACGCGGAAAGCTGGATAATCTCGGCACTCATAACGCACACCCCTTATCGGCAAACACACACCGAATTCTTCTTTGAAACCGTGATACCCGCCGGACTGTGAGGAATGGTGAACTTTGGTTCGAAAATTTGACGCGATTGCCTCATCCGCGCCTCGATGGTCAACGAAGTGTTGAGAACGGCTTGGATTAAAAACACTCGGCGCGAGCCCGCGGGCGAAATCGCCGCAAACGTCAACGCGCATTAGCATTCAAGGCCCGAAAAGCCTCGGGTAAAGCCGCGAGTCGCGATAACCGGCCGATGGTAGTGTTAATCGCCGGGGCTTATCCGCACCGCGAATAATCGCAATTCGCGCAGGTCCAGCAGCCTTCGATATGCCTCAGCGCCCGCTCTCCGCATTTCGGGCAAATACGCGCCGATGCCACGGGAAAGCCGTGAGGCTGAGTGTCGTCTCGACGGTGCTCCGTAGCCCCATCCGCAACAATTCGCTGAACGGCCGCGATCGGCTGGCGTTTCGGAGTGATCTCCGGGAGAGCATCGTCACGCACGAGAAATCCGATGTGGATCATATGCTGCTCGATGACGTCCCCGATGGCAGCCAACAGGCTCGGCACATAACGCCCGCCCATCCACCGGCCGCCCTCGGGATCAAAGACGGCCTTTAATTCTTCGGCAACGAATGTGACGTCGCCGCCGCGGCGGAAGACGGCGCTGATCATCCGTGTCAGAGCGACCGTCCAGGCATAATGTTCGAGGTTCTTCGTGTTGATGAAGATTTCGAAGGGCCGACGCCGCCCGTCGCGAACGATGTCGTTGATCGTCACGTAAAGCGCGTGCGCGCTCGCCGGCCATTTGATTTTGTACGTTACGCCTTCAAGCGCCGCATCGCGCTCGAGCGGCTTCGTCATGTAAACGACATCGCCCGCCTTCGCCGGATCTTCGACGGCTCTAAGCCCGGGCGCGCGCTGAGCGGAAATCGCGGAAGCCGAAATCTCATCGAGCGGCTCCTCGTCTGTGCGGACCGGCGCGGCGCGCGAGAGAACAGCGCCCGTTATCGCGTTCGGCCGATAGGTCGTGCACCCCTTCAGTCCGAGATCGAACGCCTCGGCATAGATGTGTTCGAACTGCTCGAAGGAAATATCCTCAGGGCAATTGATCGTTTTCGAAATGGCGCTATCGACATAGGGCTGCAGCGCCGCTTGCATCGCGATGTGCTCGGCAGGCGATAGTGTATCCGCTGTGACGAATGCTTCGGGCAGCGTCGCGTCGTCTCCCGATGCGGCGCGAAACTTCCGGTAAGCGTAATCCTCGACAGTCTCTTCCGTGGCCGTCTGTCCGTCTCCCAGCACGCGGCGCTGGTAGACGAAATCGAACACGGGTTCGATGCCGCTCGACACGTTGCCGGCGAGAAGAGAAATCGTACCCGTCGGAGCGATCGACGTGATGCAGCCGTTGCGAACGCCGCTTGCAGAAATCGCCTGGCGCACATCGGCGTCGAGCCGCAACACGTTCGGACGCGACTGGAATGCTTTTGCATCGTAAAGCGGAAACGCGCCTTTCTCGGCGGCAAGAGCCGCGCTCGCTCGATAGGCGGCGTTCTGGATTGCGGCCATCCATTCGGCCGCCTTTTCTCGCGCCGCCGGGCTGCCGTAAGGAAGCCCAAGAAAAATCAACGCATCCGCGAGGCCCGTAATGCCGAGGCCGATGCGCCGCTTGGCACGGGCTTCCGCGGCCTGCGCTTCGAGCGGATAGCGCGAGATATCTATAACGTTGTCCAGAAAGCGAACCGCCGTCGCGACACGCGCTTCGAGTTTCGCGCGGTCGATGTCTGCGGCGGGCGTGAACGGATGTTCGACAAGGCGCGCGAGATTGATCGATCCCAAAAGGCAGGCGCCATAAGGAGGGAGCGGTTGCTCTCCGCACGGGTTCGTTGCCGAGATCGTTTCGCAATATTCGAGATTGTTCGCGGCATTCACCCGGTCGATGAAGATGACGCCGGGTTCCGCATAATCATACGTCGCGCGCATGACCTTGTCCCACAGCCCGCGCGCTTCGACCGTCTTGTAGACCTTGCCCTCGAAAACGAGGTCCCATGATGCGCCGCGCTTCACGGCGTCCATGAACGCATCGGTCACCAGAACTGAAAGGTTGAAATTCCGTAGCCGCTGCGAATCCGCTTTCGCCGCGATGAACGTTTCGATATCCGGATGGTCGCAGCGAAGCGTCGCCATCATCGCTCCGCGGCGTTGCCCGGCCGACATGATCGTCCGGCACATCGCGTCCCAGACATCCATGAAGCTGACAGGGCCCGAGGCGTCCGCCCCGATGCTTTTGACCGGCGCGCCCTGCGGGCGAAGCGTCGAGAAATCATGACCGATGCCGCCGCCCGCCTGCATCGTCAGCGCCGCGTCTTTGACGTTGTCGAAAATGCTCGAAAGGTCGTCGCCGATCCGGCCGAGCACGAAGCAGTTGAAGAGCGTGACGTTCCGGTCGGTGCCGGCGCCCGCGATGATGCGCCCGGCCGGCTGAAAGCCGAAGTCCGACATCGCATCGTAGAAGGCGCTAGCCCACTTCTTTTGGTTGGCAGGCTTCTCGACCGAAGCCGCAGCCGCCGCGATCCGCTGGAACGTGTCTTCGATCGTCTTGTCGGCGGCGACCGCAGGCGAACCGGCAAAACGATACTTGCGCCGCCAAATGGCGTCGGAAATGGCCGGAAGATCTGAAAAAATCGCGCTCATCAGGTCCCCGGAATATGGGTATCAAAAGCCCGTCTTCAATTATTGTTCACTATATGTTCTCGGACCCCTGCTGTCAAACGGTTTGATCTGCCTCCCTCCACACAAAAAAAACCGCCAGCCCGGATCAACGGGCCGACGGCTTTGTAGATCGGTCGAAAACCTTCGCTCTTATAGTTTGCAGAGCGTCGCTTCGCCCTTGCACTGCCAGCCGATCCCTCCGGCGCTGCACTTATAGCGGCGCGGACCGAACGAATAGCCGGGCGTCCCGTTGCCGGAGACCCAGGTGAAATAGATGCTCCAGTCGGTCGCCTGCAGCAGGGCTGCATCGACCTGGAAATGGGCGAGCTGCTCGGTGAGGGCGACGCCTTCGGCGGCTTTCTTGAAACAGCTTTTGGCCTCAGCCGGCGCAGCTGCCATGGCAGCGCCTGCGACGGCGATTACGGCCCACATCATTCGGGCGGCAGTGCGCATTGGATGTCTCCATGAATGGAAAACGATGAGGGCTCGACCGTGCCATATCGAAGAGGCATCCGTGCATAACAAACCATCCGGGAACGACGATTTCCTCCGCATTGCGGCATCCGCACATCATGCGATTTAGACGGGCCGTGCTTGCTTCGCAGGCCTGTGGATAACGTCAACCGGCGTGTGTGCGCCTGTAGGCCAGTGCGAGCGGCGGCGGGGAAGGGCTCCTCGCAGCTTCCTCGATGAGCCGCGTGCTCGCCGCCTCGATCGCGGATTCGATGCGGGAGCGAAATTCGGCGCGCGGCAATCCCGGCGGTAGCGCCGGAAGAAACTCGACGACGATCGTCCCTGGATAGCGCCAGAGGCTGCGGCGCGGCCAGAACAGTCCGGAGTTGAGCGCTAGCGGCACGGTCACGACGCCAAGCGCTTCGTAGAGCGCGACGTAGCCAGGTTTATAGTCGGGAGGCGAACCCGGTATCGTTCGGGTGCCTTCCGGAAAAATGACGACCTCGCGGTTGATGCTGATGCGTTGTTTCGCATCGCGGATCATCGATTTGAGTGCCGCCGAAGCCTTTTCGCGTTTGACGAGAATGTGCTCGAACTTCACGCAGAACCAGCCGTAGAAGGGGATCCATTTCAGCTCGTCCTTGAGGACGATCGCCGGATCGCGGAACAGCGAAATGAGGCCGAAGGTGTCCCAGGCCGACTGATGCTTGGAGATGACGAGGCAGCCGGTCTTCGGCAAATTTTCGCGGCCTCGAACCTCGAGCTTGGTTCCGCAAATCAGGCGCAGCAACCAGACGCACGTCCGCCCGTGAACCTCGAGCCCCTTCATCGCCCAGGACCGCGGCCCGATGAGCAGCCACGAGCCGAGCACCAGATAAAGCGCCGTGACGACGTAAAAGACGACGAAGTAAATGAGCGAACGCACGACGACCAATGCGCCGGGCCCAGGCAGCGGTTGCTCAGCCATCGGCGCGCTTCTGTGGCATGATCGCGACCGATTGCCCGTCGCGCCAATCGATGACGCGCTGCGCCGTGAGGCGAGCGACGGCCGGGAGAAATTTCAGATATTCGGATAGCAGCACTCTCGTCGTCGCGACGTGCAGCCACCACGCTGTCTCAGGGAAGCGCTTCGGAGTGACCGCATATGGCAGTAGCGTGACACCCGGCATGACGAGAGCCAGCTCCGCAAGACTGCGCGGCATGTGATAGCGCGAGGTCACGACGATCAGCTTCGTGTAGCCGTTCGTATTGGCCCAGGTCCTCGTCTCGTCGGCATTGCCGACCGTGTCGAGCGCTTCGTATCCGAGATCGACGCAGCAATTGAAAACCTTGTTGTCGATTCGCACGATCCGCTGCATCTCTTCGCGACTGACCTTGCGATTGACGCCAGAAATGAGCATGCGCTTGGCACGCCCTTCGCTCATAAGCTTGGCACCAGCCTCGATCCGGTTGTCGCCGCCGGTCAGCACGACGATGCCATCGGCCTTGTCCAAATCGGCAGCATCATCCCGGGTGACCGAAACCGCAAACAGCACGAATCCAAATGCCAGCGCGGCCGCGCCGAGCGCCAGCAGGACAATGATTGCGTGTGAGAACATTTTCATTTGCGGAATGTACTTGTTCGTGTCGCCTGTTCGGATCGCCTGTCTATCTGCCGTCGCTCACCGTCGAAGTGTAACCGATTTGGACGTCCCACGCAGCCACCTCGCGGCTCCGGCCGGGCTTTGCCCTACACGAAATCGGGCGGCTTAGCACGCGGTCGAGATCTACGTTTTGCCGTGCTCGCCGTTAGTGCTGTCCATTCAGGATGCGATAAACGCCGACGCGGGATGTCACCATGCAAAGGCCGGCTATGGTTACGACGACAAGTCCCAGAATGATGTAACCGAGCGAGTCGAGCGCCCCGGTACCGATCAGGCGTTGCATTTCCACGGCACTGACGGCGCCGCCCCCCAGCATCTCGGTTATCGCCGGCATGCAAATGAAAACAAGCATTGCGCAACTTGCGCCGACGATCCCTGCCTTTATCCCGAGTCTCAAGAAATGTTTCTCGAATTCTCGGGCAATGAATTTGTCGGTGGCGCCGACGAAATGGAGCACCTCGACGATTTCTCGATTCGAGGCCATCGCGCTGCGTGTCGCCGATACGATGATTGCTGTGGTTGCCGCCCCGACGAGCACAAGGATCGCGATACCACCCAGTGCCAAAGATCGTGTGACGGCCCGGATCTGCTGCTGCCAACGGCGGTGATCGTCGAGCGAAGCGCCTTTGAAATCACGGCCGAGAGCAGTTCCGATCTCGGTGAGATCCGGCGGGTCGGTCCGGTTGACCTCGACGGCGATTAAGCGGGGTACCGGAAGTGACTTCAACGCGTCCGTCGAGCCGAGCCAAGGCTGCAGAAGCTCCGCCGATTGATCGAGGCTCAATGCCTTGACGTTGGCGATGCCGCGCTGCTTTTGCAGAAAGCCGACGACATCGGCAACGGCTTTATCGATATTGCCATTCTCTTGCGGAATGACCTGCACGGTGACCTCGCTGGCGATGTCGTTCAGCCAGGCATCGGACGATTCCTTGATCATCCAAACGGCGCCCGACGTCAGGCAGGCGAGAAAGCACATGATCCCGATGACGAGCGTCAGTGATCGGCCGGTGACCGAGCCCGGCGGCACGACCGGAGCCGTCACCTTCATTTTGCGCGCGCTGTCGCGGTCACGTGCGGGAGGTTTGAGACTGCGTTGCGGATCGTCCGCTGTCACCGCGGGTTCGGTGTCTCCATATTGCGGAGGATAGCCTGCGGTGCGCGCGGTCACGCCCGTGGTCGGGTCGTCGTAAGACTCATACCCCGGCAGCGGCATCGCTGGCTCGACGCGTCCGGGAAAGCGGCTAGATGATCCGGACATGGCCCTTGTGCACCTCAATGCGCGGCGCCTTGAACTGCCGCATCAGCTGATGATCGTGCGTCGCGATCACGACGGAGGTACCGAGTCTGTTCAACTCGACGAAAAGCCGGAGCAGGCGTCGCGCCATTTGCGGATCGACGTTACCCGTCGGCTCGTCGGCGAGCAGCACTTCCGGCTTGCCGATGACCGCCCGTGCGATGGCCGCCCGCTGCTTCTCGCCGCCCGAAAGAACGGACGGATTAACATACATCCGGTCACCCAGACCAACCCATTGCAACAGGTCCGTCACATCCTCGCGGTAGTCGGAAGGCTTCTTGCCGACGACCTGGAGAGGAAGTGCGACGTTTTCCCAAACGGTGAGATGGTCCAGCAGTCTGAAATCTTGGAACACGATGCCGATGCGCCGCCGCATCTGGGCGCGCTTTTGCGGCCTGACCTTCGTGACGTCTTCGCCGAACATGCGGATTTCGCCGCGGTTGGGATGGAGCGACATGAACATCAGCCGGAGCAGCGATGATTTTCCCGCTCCGGATTCGCCATGCAAAAAGTGAAAGGAACCCGGCCGCAGATGGAATGTCACATCCTGCAGCACCTCGGGTCCTCTGTCGTATTTCAGTCCGACATTCGTCAAGCGAATCAAGAGGAATTTGCCTTGGCAGTGGATATTCGGAGCAGTTTGCAATGCCCGACGCGTATAGACACGTGGCGGACACAATGATCAATCGATTACGATTGTGGCGCAGTCGTGTACACAAGATCCTTCAGGGTTCCGGATACCCGGTCGCTCTGAACGACTAGGAATAAATAAATGCCCGATTCAAACGCGAAACAAACCATCGAAACGATCTTTTCCGCTGAGGATATTCAGGCCCGCCTCCGGGTGCTTGCCGCCGAAATCACCGCCAAGGCGCCTGAAAATCTTCTGGTTGTACCCGTTCTGAAGGGCAGCTTCGTCTTCGCGGCCGATTTGTTGAGGGCGCTCTACGCTGCGGGCCTCGCCCCCGAAGTCGATTTCCTGACACTTTCGAGCTATCGGAAAAGCCGGGAATCTTTGGGCCAGGTGTCGATCCTGCGCGACCTGGATCTCGACGTTCAGAACCGCCACGTCATCCTGATCGACGATGTCCTTGACTCGGGCCGCACGCTGGCTTTCGCCAAGGATTTGATTTCGGCCCGCGGGGCAACCCGCATAGAAACGTGCGTATTGCTCGACAAGAAGGCCCCGCGCGCCGTATCGATTGAACCGGACTATTGTGCTTTCGAATGCCCGAACGTGTTTGTCGTGGGCTATGGCATGGACGTCGCGCACCGCTACAGGGAGCTGCCTTTCGTGGGCCGCCTCGTCGACTAGAATTGGAATGAGGGGTTTCTTTCCGCGCATGACGGCCGGCTCGCGGAACACGGGTCGCCATGCGCAAACTAGGGTTCTTACCGCGCATGACGGCCGGCTCGCGGAACACGGGTCGCCATGCGCAAACTAGGGTTCTTTCCGCGCATGACGGCCGGCTCGCGGAACGCGAGTCGTCATGCGCAAACTAGAAAGAGGGGGGCGGTAGATGGCGACGATCCTGCTCGCAGACGACGATGCCGCGATCCGCGACCTCGTGCGACGGGCATTAAGTTCCGACGGCCACACGGTTCATGTCACCCAGGACGGCGTCGAAGCACTTGAGTCGCTCGGCGCCAACGGTGCCGTCTACGACATCCTCATCACTGACGTGGATATGCCCCAGCTTGACGGCATTTCGCTGGCCGAAAAGGCGCTCGCCATGAAGCCCGCGCTCGCGGTCGTATTGATGTCGGGCTTTACGGACCAGCTCGAGCGCGCGGCGCGCCTCCGAGTCCGCCGGCTGCTGTCGATCTCGAAGCCCTTCACGCTCGATCAGATCAAGCAGGTCGTGAAAAGCGTGCTTGCCTGATTGGATATGCAGCGGATCAACCGCCGGTCACGCTCATATGGCGACGGACCGAAGGCTTCTTGGTGCGCCGGTCGATAATGAAGTCGTGGCCCTTGGGCTTGCGCGAGATGGCTTCGACGATGGCGGCGTCGAGTGCCGCGTCGTCGGGAGAAGCCCTGAGCGGCGCGCGCAAGTCCGCGTCGTCTTCCTGGCCGAGGCACATGTAGAGCTGACCCGTGCACGTCACGCGCACGCGGTTGCAGCTTTCGCAGAAATTATGTGTGAGCGGGGTAATGAAGCCGAGACGACCGCCCGTCTCCTTGACGGTCACGTAGCGCGCAGGGCCGCCCGTTCGATAGGGATTGTCTTCTAACGTTAGCCGATCCATGAGCCGCGCGCGCACGATCGACAGCGGCAGGTATTGGTCCGTCCGGTCTTCGCCGATATCGCCGAGCGGCATAGTCTCGATGAGGGTCAAATCGGCGCCGCGGCCATGCGCGAACCGAACGAGGCTCTCGATCTCGTCTTCGTTGATCCCCTTGAGCGCCACGGCGTTGAATTTGACGTGTATACCGGCAGCCTCCGCAGCGTCGACGCCGCGAAGCACGGTCCCGAGATCGCCCCAGCGGGTCACTGCCTTGAACTTGACCGGATCGAGCGTGTCGAGGGAGACGTTGATCCGCCGCACGCCTGCGGAATAAAGTTCGCTCGCATATTTTTCGAGCTGGCTCGCGTTCGTCGTCAGCGTCAGCTCTTCGAGCGCACCCGTTTCGAGGTGGCGGCCGAGCGCCCGGAACAGCCAAAGTATGTTGCGGCGCACAAGCGGCTCGCCGCCTGTGATACGCAACTTCTTGACGCCGCGCCGGATGAATGCCCCGCACAACCGGTCGAGTTCCTCAAGCGACAGAAGATCCCGTTTCGGCAGAAACGTCATGTGCTCGGTCATGCAGTAGACGCAGCGGAAATCGCACCGATCCGTCACGGACACGCGCAAATACTCGATGCTCCTGCCATAGGGATCGATCAGAGGCGTATCGGCGGTTTGGGCAACGTCGCCCGGCATCAAAGCATCTCCGGAAGAGGCCATGTCGCTTCCATATCGTACCTTCGAGCGCCAAGGGCAAGCTCGGCACTCGCGTCAGGTTGTCTTAAACCGTATTAAGGTCCCTACGGGAGGAAAAAATATGAAAAGTCCGGCGGCTTACTTCGTGCTCGGGTTCATCACGGCATCCGTGATCTGGCTGCTCGTTTTGACCTTCCTGAATAGCGAGCTGCTCCGGACCTTTTCGAGCTTCAGCGGCCATTCGTGAGCCGGCTCACTTAAGCCCGTTGCTGGACGCGATTGAATGGGCCGAGCGTCCTGACGATCAGCGCGGCGATGCCATCGATGTCGTTGAGATCGAACACGGGCTTGCCGTGCGCATCGACCTCGTAATCGGCCGCAATGGCGAGAACGAGCGGATCCGTCGGCGCCAACAGCTTTTCGGGTGCGACGGCCGCCCGCCGGACTTCGATCTTCGGGATGTTCGCTGACTTGTAGCCCTCGACGAGAATGATGTCCGAAGGATTGAGCCGCGCCGCCACGGCTTCGAGTGCGGGCTCGCCGGCGGATTCGATTTCCTCGATCACAGCAACGCGCGACCCCGAGACGATCGCCGTCTCAGCCGCGCCCGCAGCGCGATGCCGGGCCGTATCGCTTCCTGGCGCGTCGATATCGAACTTGTGATGCGTATGCTTGATCGTCGCGACGCGAAGTCCTTGACCCGCAAAATGCCTCGTCAGCTTTTCGATCAACGTCGTCTTGCCCGAATTCGACCAGCCCGCAACGCCGAACAGCGGCAATGAATGAGAAAATCGAAATTCTTTGCCCAAGGCTTTTTATCCTTCTGTGGATCCGGCGAGGAGTGCGCGGGCTGTTGAAAGATCGTCAGGCGTATTGATGTTGAAAAAAGGGTCGACGTTCGCATGCTGAATGTTGCCCATCGGAAAGGCGACCGCAACAGCATTGAGATGCGCCGCGAGCCTGTCGACGCTCAAAGCACGCTTGTCGAGAGCTTCCGCAATTGTTTGCCTGAGACTCGTCGGCCAAACGGCGATCGTCGGATGACGGCGGTCTCCGGACGTCGCAATCGCGACACCGTCACCCCGGCTTGCGTCGAGCCGCGCCACGAGATCGTCCGGCAGGAACGGAACGTCGGCAGAAACGGTAGCGATCGCAACGTACTGAGGCGCATGCCGCGTCGCCCAATCCATAGCCGCGAGAAGTCCGCTGAGGGGACCAAGCTCCGGATTTTCTTCATCCGAAATCGTTTCGAGCCCATAAGCAGCGAACCGCTTCGGGTCGCCGTTGACGTTGAGGACAAGCCGGCCAACCTGGGGGCGAAACCGCGCGATGACGTGTGCAAGGATCGGCAGCCCCCCGAGATCGGCAAGCCCCTTGTCGCCGCCGCCGAAACGTCGGGAGCGGCCTCCCGCAAGAATGACGCCGAGGATCTGGTCGGAATTAGGCATGCGCAACGATTAGGGTTCTGGCTGGGAGCGCGCAAGTCGCGGGAATATTTGGGCTCGGGCGGTTTAGCCGCCACATTGTACCTTTCCACCGTTGCCGCCCGGACTTATATCGCGCGGATAGAAATTGGCGCTGCTTCGGCGCCCCGGGAGACGCTCATGCCAGTCGATAAGACACAGGTGCTTGCCGCCCTGCGTCGGGTCAAAGGTCCAGACCTCGAAAGCAACATCGTTGATCTTGGTCTCGTGTCCGAGATCTTCATCAAGGACGACCACCCCTATTTCTCGATCACGATTCCGGCGAGCCGCGCCGAGGAGCTCGAGCAGCTGCGCCTCGCCGCCGAGAAGGTCGTGGCTGATATCGCAGGCGTCACCGGCGTGACGGCAGTTCTGACCGCCGAGGCCCAGGGCGGACAATCGCGACAGGCTCCGCCGCCGCCGCGAGCGCCGGCTGGTGGGATCAAAGCCATGTCGGGCCCCCGTCCCGAGCACCCACGCGTGCAAGAGGCGCGCGCCAAAGGCGCGACCGGCGATGCGGCAGGTCCGCGCCAAGCTGCGGCCGGAGCAAGCGCCGCCGCGAAAACGCAAGCCATTCCTGGCGTCAAGCATGTCATCGCGGTCGCCTCGGGCAAGGGCGGCGTCGGCAAATCGACGGTCGCGGTCAATCTTGCGCTCGGCTTCCAGGCGATCGGATTGAAAGTCGGCATCGTCGACGCCGATATCTATGGACCTTCACAACCGCGCTTGCTCGGCATCACCGGGAAACCGACGGTCAGCAACGGCAAGGTCATCAAGCCTCTTGAAGGCTGGGGCCTGAAAGTCATGTCGATGGGATTTCTCGTCGACGAAGGAACGCCCGTCGTCTGGCGCGGGCCGATGGTCGTGTCGGCGCTGGGACAGATGCTGCGAGATACCGATTGGGCAGGTACCACCGGCGATCTCGACGTCCTGGTTATCGATATGCCGCCCGGCACCGGCGACGTGCAGTTGACGATCTCGCAGAGCGTTCCGCTATCCGGCGCCGTGATCGTCTCGACACCGCAAGACCTCGCGCTGATCGACGCCCGCAAAGGCATCGCGATGTTCAAGCGCGTCGAGGTGCCGATCCTCGGCATCATCGAAAACATGAGCTACTTCCTCTGCCCGAAGTGCGGAGAGCGCTCGGATGTGTTCGGCCACGGCGGCGCGCGCGAGGAAGCGGCAAAGTTCGGCGTGCCGTTCCTCGGCGAAGTGCCGCTGCATATGGATATCCGTGAGATGTCGGATAGCGGCAAGCCCGTGACGGTCGCAGCGCCCGATAGCGTACACGCCGGAATTTTCCGCGAATTGGCTGCACGCGCGTGGACGGAAGTCGAGCGCGCCAAAGGCACGCTGACGCCGCCGCCACTACTCGAACTGATCGACGGCGGAAAAACGCTGAAGGCAGCATTTCCCGACGGTCGCACGTTCGAGCTGCCGGCTGAATTCCTGCGCGTCGTCAGTCCTTCCGCCGAAGTCCAGGGACACACGCCGTCGCAGCGCATCACCGTGCCGAGAAAGAAGAACGTCAAGATCACGGGGATGACGCCTATCGGGAACTACGCGACGCGCATCGCCTTCGACGACGGCCACAACACGGGGCTTTATACGTGGGGCTATCTGCACCTCATTGGCCGCGAGAAGGATCAGCGCTGGGGCGAGTATCTCGAAGAGCTTGCCGCCAAGGGCCTGACGCGGGAGTAGCATTTCGCGCACGGCGGCCGGCTCCGCGAAGCGGAGTCGCCGTGCGCAGCTAAAAGCTCCCGCCGTGCGCGATCAGAACACTAACCCCGTTCTTCCGGGACGATCGAGAACTCGAGCTTTTCTCCTGCACGCAGGACCGTGAGGGTCGCCTTCTGACCGATGCGGCCCGCATCGAGAACGCGTGCAACGTCGTCGACACCGGCAATGGCGACGCCGTCGACCGCGATCAGAATATCGCCCGCAATCAGTCCAGCAGCCTCCGCCGGACCATTGTTCTGCACACTGCGAATGCCGATCGCGCCCGCTTGGGTGAGGCCAAGCGCGTGTCGGATCCGCTGCGGCAGCACAACGTGTTCGGCAACGATGCCCATCACGCCACGGCGGACGCGGCCATGGCTCAAGATCTGCGTGAGCACATACTCAGCCGTGTTCGATGCGACGGCGAAGCAAAGCCCTTGCGCGCCCATGATGGTCGCGGTGTTGATGCCGATGACGTGACCGGACGAATTGACGAGCGGACCACCGGAGTTTCCGGGGTTGAGCGCTGCGTCCGTCTGGATGACGTCGTCGATGAGGCGGCCGTTCTCCGCGCGCAACGACCGTCCGACCGCGCTGATGATGCCGGCCGTCACCGTCGACTGGAAGCCGAGCGGATTGCCGATCGCAATGGCGATCTGCCCGGGACGGAGCTTCTTGGAATCGGCCAAGCGCGCGAACTTCAGCCGCTCCGTCGTCTCCGCGCGCAACACGGCGATATCCGTATCGGGGTCACGACCGACGAGGCGCGCGCCGAACCGCTGGCCGTCGCCCTGCGCAAGCGTGATCGATTGTGCGCCGTCGATGACGTGATTGTTGGTCAGTACGAGACCGTCCGGCGAAACGATGACGCCGCTGCCCGAGCCTTGCCCCGTACGTCCGCCGCGCGAGCTGCGAACCTGGACATGCACGACGGCCGGAGACACCGTGTCGACGACATCGACGACGGCGTTGCTGTAGGCATCCATCAGCGCGACGTCATCGCGCCGCACGCCGTCGTGGCGAGCGCCGCCGCGTTCGATGCCAGTCTCGATTTCGGTATCGTCGAGAACCCGGAAGAAGCTGTGTTCCATGATGCACCCGAGGAAATGAAGTCGCGAACAAATGGCGACGAGCCTCACATCCATCAAGTCCCGCACAGCACTGCGGCGCATTCCAGGCATGCATCATCGTTCGGCTAAATTTGCCGAACAATGACGATTTGCAGGCTGACGGCTATTCCGCCGCTTGGCGCTGAAGGAAGCCGTACGCTTCAGCTGCGTTCGCGAAGACGTGCGTATCGAGCCCGCGCCGTCTCAGCGCTTCCAGCAGCTTCTGCCGGGTAAGCGCACTCGTCGCATAGCGGGCGGAGCGGCCATAGTGGTGCTTCGTAACGTACGCGACCATATCGGCGTATTCGTCGTAGAGATCCTCGGCGATCCGGCAGCTGGCCTGATTGATGACGACATTGACGCGGCCGCCGATTGCCTCGCAGGCATCGATGATCACCTGCTTCAAGTCGGCGATGTCGTCCTTCTTGCGGACGCTCCAGCCTTCGAGATCGAGGTTGAGGATCTTCTGCTCGGAATCGAAGCTGACGCGGTCCTTGAGGTTCTTGTTCAGGAGATCGGCCAGCAGATCCATCGGCTGGTCCATGAAGATCCGCGGGTTCATCGTCACCGGCGAATGGATGTGCGGCTTGAACGCCATGTGCGCAAGGATATCCCGATCGATATCGATGCCGGGCGCCACTTCGATCAGTTCGAGGCCATGATCGGTCAGCTGGAAAACGCAACGCTCGGTGACATAGATAACGGGCTGCGCCTTCTGTGCCGCATACTGGCCCGAGAACGTCACCTGCTCGACCTGCTTCACGAACTTGCGTGCGCGTCCTTCCTTGACGATGCGCAGCTTGCCGTCCTCGATCGCGACTTCAAGGCCGCCGGCAGTGAACGTTCCCGCGAAAACGACAGCGCGTGCGTTCTGCGAGATATCGATGAAGCCGCCGCAACCGTTGAGCTTGCCGCCGAACTTGCTCGTGTTGACGTTGCCGAGACTGTCGCATTCCGCCATGCCGAGGCACGTAAGATCGAGACCGCCGCCGTGATAGAAGTCGAACATCTGGTTCTGATCGAGGATCGAATGCGCGTTGGCCGATGATCCGAAGCTCGAGCCGCCCGCCAGCACACCACCGACCGCGCCCGCTTCCGTCGTCATGACGAGGTAGGGCGTTACCTTCTCTTCGTTTGCGACGTTTGCAACGCCGTCCGGTGCGCCGACGCCGAGATTGATGACGCCGTTCGGCGGCAGCTCGAACGACGCGCGGCGCGCGATGATCTTGCGTTCGTCGAGTTCCATCGTCGGCAGGCTGTCGACGGTCACGCGCACTTCGCCTGCAAGACCCGGGTCATACATGACGCCGTAGTTCATGCGATGCATCTCGGGCGGATCGGCGACGACGACGCAATCGACCAGAATGCCCGGAACCTTTACGTCTTTCGGCTTGATCGAGCCCTCGGCGACGATGCGCTCGACCTGAGCGATGACGATGCCGCCGTTGTTGTGCGCAGCCATGGCCTGGGCCAGCACGTCGAGCGTCAGCGCTTCTCTTTCCATGCTGAGATTGCCTAGCGGATCGGCGCTCGTCGCGCGGATGAGAGCGACGTTGATCGGGGTCGCCTTATAAAACAGCCACTCTTTGCCATCGACCTCGACGAGCTTGACGAGATCCTCTTTGGTCTTCGTGTTGACTTTGCCGCCGCCGAGGCGCGGATCGACGTAGGTATGAAGGCCGACGCGCGTGAAGAGACCGGGGCTACCCGATGCGCAGCTGCGATAAAGTTTGGAGATGACGCCCTGGGGAAGGTTGTAGCCCTGAATTTTGTCCTCTTGGGCAGCCTGCGCAACCTTAGGCATGCGCCCGAAGTTCGCGGCGATGACGCGCTTCAACAGGCCTTCGTGATGGAGCCGGCCAGTACCGAGCCCTTTGCTGTCGCCGGCGCCTGCGCACATGATCAACGTGAGATCGCGCGGCGCTCCTGTCTCGACGAAACGTTTCTCGAGGGCGGCGTGCAGCGCTTCCGGAATGCAGCTCTGGACAAAACCCGTTGTGGCGACAACAGCGCCTTCGCCAATGCGGGCGATTGCTTCGTCAGCCGAAATGATCTTGCTGGTAGACATGCGATGCGTTTCCCCGAGTCACAGTCCAGGCTTCGATGAGACTTCGAGCGGTCCCTGTAGAGGCCGTGCTGTTGTTTTGTTTTATGTCGGACACCGGATTGTGAGCCGGACCGCCATTCGCGCATAGCTTAGCTCGAATGGGCATGCACCACTCAAGGGGGTAATAGGCCCCTATCCGAGGGGTGGCGAGGGGCTTATGCCGCACCTTTCTGCAATTGAGGCCTGCATAAGCCGCACGCCGGAAAGGCTGGCCGGGCAGCGTTAGGATGCTAGACACCCGCCATGACCGAACAGATCCGACGCAACTTCATCCCCCTGATCGTGGCCACGGCCCTCTTCATGGAGAACCTGGACGCGACGGTGCTTGCGACCTCGCTCCCGGCGATAGCTAAGGATCTGAACGCCAATCCGATTCACCTTAAACTCGCCCTGACGACTTATCTCCTGGCGCTTGCCGTTTTCATCCCAGCGTCGGGCTGGATGGCGGATCGCTTCGGCGCCAAGAACGTCTTTCGCGCTGCGATGGTGGTGTTCGCGGCTGGCTCCATCGCCTGCGGCCTTTCGACGGATCTCGGCACGCTCGTGGCAGCCCGCATCCTCCAGGGCATCGGCGGAGCGATGATGACCCCGGTCGGCCGCCTGATCGTACTGCGTACGATCCCGAGGTCGGACATGATCAACGCCATCGCCTGGTTGACCGTACCGGCCCTCGTCGGACCCGTCCTGGGGCCACCTCTCGGCGGCTTCATCACCACGTATTTCAATTGGCGCTGGATTTTCTGGATCAATATTCCGGTCGCGCTTCTCGGGCTCGCGCTGATCACCCGCTTCATTCCGGACGTGCGCGAGGAAACGTCGAGATCCTTCGACTTGCGCGGCTTCCTGTTGATCGGCCCCGGTCTGTCGCTGTTCTTGACCGGCGTCACGCTGATGGGCCTCGGCATCGTCGGGCCCGAGACGGTGTTTCTGGTCACGGCCGCCGGTGCGGTGCTGCTCGGTGGTTATGCTTGGCATGCCTTGCGTGTGCCGGCGCCGATAATCGATTTCCGGTTGCTTGCTATCCCGACGTTCCGCGCGGGCGTTGCCGGCGGTTTCCTGTTCCGCACCGGCCTCGGAGCAGGTCCCTTCCTGCTGCCGCTACTGTTCCAATCGGGATTCGGCATGACGGCGTTCCAGTCGGGGCTGATGACGTTCGCGACCGGCGTCGGCGCCATCTTCATGAAGACGCAGGCCGCCACGATCATCAAGCGTTATGGCTTCCGGCGCGTGCTAATGGTGAACGCCATCATCGCGAGCTTGTTTACTGCGTTCCCGGCGCTGTTCTCTGTCACGACCTCGCCGGTCATGATCATAGCCCTGTTCCTGATGGGCGGCCTGTCGCGCTCGCTTCAGTTCACGAGCGTCAACACGCTGGCTTACGCGGACGTACCGCCCGAGAGACTGAGCAACGCGACGAGCTTCGCCGTCGTCTGTCAGGAGTTGTCGGGCTCGGTCGGCGTGACGATCGCTGCGATGGGGCTCGAAGGCATGCAGCACGTTGCTGGAGGCAGTGCCATCGACGTCGGACATTTTCCGCCGGTCTTCATCTTGATCGCACTCGTCTCGGCGTCGTCGATCCTGTTCTTCAGGCAGCTGTCGCCGTCAGCGGGCGCTTCGCTATTGCCGACGGATGCGATGAAGGCGGCCGAACCGCCGAAGGAAGTGGCGCGCCTCAGCGAAGGCCACGTCGGATAAATTCGATGAGTTGAAAGCCGGAACCGGCCAAGCATGAAATCCGCGAACGGCCAGAAACCGCGATCGGAGAGTTCCGATCGCGGCCACTATCGCTGGTCTTGAAGAGAGCGAAGCGGGTTTAAGCCGCTTTCTTCGCTTGGGCCTTCTGGCGCTGAACCTTGCGCGGTGCTCTTGGCACAACGCGAAGGGCAGGCACGGTCAGGGTGGACAGCGTCCGTTCCCGCCGGATGACAGCCTCGCGCGCGCCGAACGCTTCAGCGAGAGCGAGCAAAGCGGATGCCGGCTGGAGTCCGGCACAGCCGCGCGCGTCGACGGAGGCAAAGCCGGTCCGCGAGCAAGCCTGCAAGGACAGGTGCCCGGAGCCCAAGACCGCGACACCCGACACGCCGCCGCCAGCGACGCGATCGAGGTGGAGGCTCTTGAGCTTGAGGCCCAAGCTCTCGACGGCACGCTTTGTCGCACGCTCGGCCGACTTGACGTCGTCGAGGCGCTTGGCGCCGTGGAGATCGATAAAGATCGTAGTCCCTGCACTATTTACGCTTTGTTCAGTAGAGGGACTCGTCGAGTCTTCTACTTCCGTGTTGAACGCAGCGCGCGAAAAATCTTCCTCTTGGGCGGTGCTTGAACGAGTCAAGTCCATCCCCAATTGGAAGAGGGTGTCATTAAAGGCCATGTGACCCTCCCCAACCAGCAGATAGGTTTGACTCGCCCGCTCCTTACCTCATTGGTTCTGGAAAACCTCGACCATGTTGGCAGGTGGACAGACGAGAGAGGGTGCATATGAGGCCAACGCCCCCCCTACGCAAGATCTTTTTGACCCCTATGCGGATTTTTTTTCGCGCTGATGTTCCATCAACTTAACCGAAGATAAAACAACACGCCGAACGAGCGAACGAAGCGCGACAATCGAGCAGGTCACTGGGCCTCTTTGCCGAGGAACTTGTTCAGCAGATCCTTGGCTTTCTTCTTGTTGGTCGCAGCGCTGCTCGTCGGATCTTCGTCGGCCTTTTTGCCGAAGAGCTGATCGACGATTTCGTTGGCATTCTTGCCTTTGAACTTCTTGCCGATCTGCTTGATCGTCTCGACGGTCTTGTCCTGATCCGACAGCACGGCTTTGAAATCGGGCCGGTAGGAAGGCTGGTCCCAGGAGCCGGTGATGTGGACCGGAACTTCGATCCCTGACGCCTCGGAGTTCCCCTTCTGCGGCTCCGCCGCTGCGACGAGTTTCGGCCTGACCGTATAATCGATCGTTCGCTCCGGCATGTGAGCGGTTCCCGCGCCTGTCACCTTCAGCATCGGGCTGATCAGCTGTAGGTCCTGGTTCTGCGCAACGCCGTTGGTAATCGTGAACGAGGCGCCGAGCGCGGTGAAGTCGGTCTTTTCCGAAGGTGACGTTCTGAGCGCGCCCAGGTTGCCTTGCGTGAGCCCGTGTATGGCGCCGGGCAGATTGAAGCCGACAATGGCGCCGTCAGCGAATTGGAAGCCGGCCGTTCCGTTGAGGCTTTCAACCAGCTGCAATTGGTTCGCGCCGTTTGCCGAGAGCTGCAGGGCGACATTGGCGTTACCCGAAACCCAGCCGAAATTTGCAGCATCCTTGAGGAACGGAAACGCCGAAACGTTGTCGAGTTTGAAGTTGGCGGTGACGTCGGCGTTGCCTCCCGATCCATTGATGGCAAGGACGCCGCTGCCGTGCCCCTTGTAAAGCGCGACATCATTGAATTTCGCCTGCATGGCGAGGTTTTTGACTGCAACGTCGACGGATGACTTGCCGATCGACATATTCTTGAAATGAAGCTTCTCGACGCTCACGCGGGCACTGCCGTCGGCGACGCCGAGAAGGGTCAGGTTCAGAGGCTCGCTCGACCATCCCTCGCGCTGCGCGAAGCCATAAACTTTCGAGCCTTCCAACAATTTTTGGATCTGATCCGGCGTCGCCGGTGTTGGCTGCTTCGGCGCAACCGGCGACTCCGGCGCTGGCGCCGCTGGCGTTGCCGCACTCTTGCCTTGCCCCTCGTCCGCGACAGGGCCTGCTTCCCCGCCGGTTACCGCGCTCGTCAGATACTTGTTGAGATCCAATTCCGAGACGGCGAGATCGGCCTCTACCAACGGCCGGACGCCGCCGGTCGTCACCTTGATCTGTCCGCTGGCGGCAGCGCCGTCCAAACTGAATGCGGCGTCCGAAAACACCGTCACGTTGCCGGCTGTCTTCAGCGTTCCCTGGATCGACATCGGGCCGAAGCCGCTAACGGGCGGCAGCTGAGTGCCGAACCATGTGGCAAGCCCGCGCGTCGAATTCGATTGCGCCGAAACTTTGCCGTCGAGGGTAGCCCCGTCCTTGAGGATGACGCCTCCCTCGTAGGAAGCTGTGATCAACGAGTTCCGGGCGTTGAAGGAGAGTTGCGTCGGCTTCTCGGTGGCTATCGCGCGGACGTCGGCGACTTTGCCGTCGAAGTCGAGCCGCTGGTCGCGCCAGACGAGATTGCCGTTCGCGACGAGCGGGCTTTGAAGAGACGGAAGCCCGAGCGTGACGTTGAGTTGCGAGACTTCCGAAATTTTCCCCGTTCGGTCGTCGGTGAAACGGAACGTCCCATTCTCCAACCTGACGTTTTCGATTTTCAGATCGGCCGCATCGGTTCCCGAGCCGCCGGCTTCCGCCATCGCGATCTCTATCGGAGCAGTGTCGCGCTGCGTTCCGCGCATCTGCAACTCAGCGAGCCGCGTCGGCGCGGAGCGGGCCGCGAACTTCCAGTTTCGGCGGCCTTCTTTATCGATGCGGAGGTCCAGCACAGGGCTCTTGAGCGTCACCGCGGTGATCTTCGGTTGACGCTCCAAAAGCGTCATCGGATCGAGGCTGGCCTCAAGCGCTTGAGCATTGAGGAACGGGCCGTCCATTCCGGGCGGCCCCGAGAGCGACACGTCTTTCAATGAGAGACCCAGCACCGGGAAGAATGTGAAGGACGCCCGTCCGGCGATGATGAGATCGCGGCCGGTCCGTGCCTTCACCTCTTCGGCGATCTTCTGCCGGATCAGGTCGCTGGGCGGATTGAGAAGAAGGTAGCCGATGCCCGCACCACCCACCGCGACGATGAAAAGCAGCGCGTAGAGGATACCCGTCCAGAGGCCGCCCCGTCGTGCCGGCGGCCCCCGGCGCCCACCCCCACCGCCCGGCGGCGGAGGCGTGCGGCGTGGACCTGAACCGAGGGGAGCGCGCTCGAAGCTCGGCCGTATCGTCGGCAGCGGAGGCGGCGCGGGAGTGTAAGGCATGCAGTCCTCTTAAGAGCGGCGAACGGGCCGCGTAATGCGGGCCGAAATATCGCTGCGAATTATGTCACTTACGGGCCGCTCACTCCTGCGGCGCAAGGTCAAAGCGCTCCGGGCGCCCGCTGTTCTGTGGGTGAACCAGTCTATCGGGGCCAAGCGCCCCTCTCACATTTTCAAATCGCCTCCTGACGTCTCGTCGCTTTTAGCGCTCATGAGGAGAATCGCTTATGGGTTGCATAATTATAACACGCTATCGCCAAGGTTGCGCCGCATCCATCATTCAGGATCGACCCATGCCAGAATTGTCTTTCTCGTCTCGACTATCGCGCACTTGCCTTCAGGCAGGTGCGCTTTTTCTCCTGGCACTTCCGCCAATTGCGGCCCTCGCTGTGACGGGCCCGGAGAATGGCCAGCCGGCGATCGTCTCGGGCCCAGGCCGAGTCGTTGACGGCGATACGCTCGACGTCGGGCAGACACGCGTTCGTCTTGAAGGCATCGACGCGCCGGAGTTGACGCAGACATGTCAAACGGCGACCGGAGCGATGTGGGAATGCGGAAAGGCTGCCGCGGCGATGCTGCGGAAATTGGTCGAACACAAAGAGATTGCCTGCGACCGCACTGGCACTGATCGCTATCACCGGACGCTCGCGACGTGCTTCGTGGATGGCATCGACATCGAAGACGCGATGGTGCGCGCCGGGCTCGCCTGGGCCTTTGTGAAATATTCGACCACCTATGTCGACGTCGAAGCCCAAGCGCGCCTGGAAAAGATCGGCGTTTGGCAAGGACAGGCGCAAGCGCCTTGGGATTACCGTCGTAACGAATGGCAAGTCGCCGAAATCGCCGCTCCGAAAGGTTGCGCGATCAAAGGCAACGTTTCGTCCCGCGGCCGCATCTATCACATGCCGTGGGGGACCTGGTACGACAAGGTCCGAATGGACGGAGGACACGGCAAGCGCTGGTTCTGCTCCGAGGAAGAGGCAACCGCAGCCGGCTGGCGGCCCGCATCGACCAACTAGTCGGCGCCCACCTACCCAGTACATGACGATGCGACCGAAGTCTGCTTGAGAGCGTGACTGGTCTTCGGCTCGAGCCAGCCGCGATAATGCGCCAAGAGCCCGATGACCGGCAGTCCGATCGCAACATCGAAATGAAAGCGGCCGTCCTCGCCCACGAATTCGCGAGTCTTCGATGTCGGCGCAAGCATGAGCGGCAGTCTGATCCGGCCAATGCGCCAACCGGCAACGGGCATCCGAACCTCAATGCTGTCGGCGTCAATCGCCATCAGGATCTCGATCGGCCCAAAACGTTCGGAAACGACGTTCCTGCCTTTGTGCGCAAGCCGAGAAGCAAAGCGCTGGCCATCGAAATTCCGTTGCCAGATTTCTTCGTCTCCGGTGCGATCCACTGTAACCGTTACGTCGACGCCGCGCGCTGGGGACGGCAAGCCGAAGACAGCCCTCAGTAAACGTCCGGCGATCGAGTTCGAAGCGTCGATGTCGGCTTTGCCGGCCCAGACTGGCGGCGCAGTCTGATCGTGAAAAGCTCGAATTGCGCTGGGTAATCGCCGGTAGGCGTCTTCCCCGCACGCCAACGCGAGAAGGCAGGTGTCGCCTCCGCTTTGTATGGTGCGCGTCGTCGTGAGCGACGGCCGCGTCATCTCGGCTTCGATTGCAGGGAGCGGCAAGGCCGCAATCCCGGCACCAGTTTCGCTCTCGCCGCGAAGCAGCGATCGCGTCAACGCAACAGCCGGAAGAACTGGAACGTCGGGACCTGCCCCTTTCTCGGCATGAAGAAACCAGCGAGCACAAATTTGCCGGCCGCCCGCGTCGAGCCCGGCGCACGTGATCGTCATGCCTCCGCGATCGGTCGCAAAGAGGCGCGTTACCCGCCGCGCCTTCCCAAGAAGTGGCGCCAAGGTCTCTGGCCGTGAAATCAACCCGCGCCGTCTCAGCTGCGCGAGAGCGACAAGTCCGAAATGTTCGATGCGGGACTCAAGTCCCGCGCTGAACGACACGCGCGACGCGACGTTGAAGCGGTGCTGCATCAGGGTTGCGTCCGCCGTCTCCACCGGCGACAGGTAACGAGTTCCGAGCCGCGCGATCTTTGCGCGGGTGACGCTGCCCCATCCGGATATCTCCCGTTCCACACCCTCTTCGTAGACCGTGATCTTCGCGCCGGTGTACGAGAGAATTGCGCGAATGACGGCTTCGCCGACGTCACCGGCGCCACCGGGCAAAATCGCGATGTCGACGCTGTCGACGCGCTGCCATCCATCGGTCACGTCCGTGACGACGGCCATCGACAAGGCGGGCGTCGAACTCGCGCCTGCACGCGCGACGACGCCCGTCTTCCGGGCCGCCGCGTCAAGCGCGGCGCTGAAACCGAGAAGGTAGTCGCGGGCGTCGGCGAGATCGATCCAATGCGCACCGAACCCAATTGCTGCGCGCGCAAGATCGTAACCGGTCGACTGGAAGGGCCCCGAAGCGTCGATGACAAGCCACGGAGATAGAGACCCGAGCCGCGCGATGCTCGACGCGTCGTCCCGGTCAAAAGAAAAGGGGGTGATGTGCTCACCCCCTTCTAGCGTCTTCGCGAAGTCTCGAACTCGCTCCTCACTGCGCGATGTCAGCGTGAGCTCGACATCCGGAATGGTGGCGAGGCGCCGTGCAAGCCGCCGTCCGAAGAAGCCAGTCGCTCCTATCAGCACGATCCGGCGAAGCACGGCTTACTCCGAGTTAGTCCGGATACCGGCTCGGCGGCGGAGGCGGTCCATTGTCACGCGACAGAAGCGGCGTGATGCGCCGGACCGCAACGCGACGGTTGAGCCGTTCGGGAGCCTGGGTCGGCACCTTCAGGTATTGCTCGCCATAGCCCTGCGTGACCAGGTTTTCGAACGGCACATTGAACTGCTCGGACAACACCTCCGCGACGGACTCGGCGCGCCGGTCCGACAGTGAGAGATTGTCTTCCTCCGATCCGACGGCATCGGTGTAGCCTTCGATCATGAAGACCTCGTTGGGATTGCGGTCGATGACTCGGTTCATCCCACGCGCGATACGTTCCAGCTTGCGGTATTGGCTCGGATCGACATCCCACGAGCCGAACTCGAAGGTGATGTCGTCGAGATCGATACGACGCATGCGGTCGCGAAGGCCGACCGTCGCCCGAATCTCATCGAGCGAGTAGCGGTCGTCGTAGTCGTCGACCGGCGGCGCGCTGAGGGCTTCATACAGATCGTCATCGTTCGCACGACCGTAGTCGACGATATACTTATCGCGCGGAATTCTGACGCGCGGCGGCGGCACATCGAGGATGGAATTCAGGATCGCAGCTCCGGCCACGACGCCGATGCCGATCCCGACGCCCGTCGCGACGCCTTTGCCGAAACCATTTCCGTGGCGGCGGCGGTTGTCGATGATGATGACATCGCGTCCATCCGGCCCGCGGCGATACCGCCGGAGCAACTGGCCATTGGAGTCGGTCTCCGAATAGACCCGGTAGCCGCCGGGCCGATCGATGATCGAGACGTTCGAGCCGCCTTGTCCCTTCTCGAAGCGGGCGTTCGGTGCCACGCGCCGCAACCGCTCGGTCTCATCGTGCTGGATGACCATGCGATTGTTCTCCTTGAAGATCCGGCGTTTGCCCGGCTCTTCGATGACAACGCCTTTGCCACCGTCGATTTTGACCTCTTTGCGCTCGCCGCGCATCGTTTCGAACCTGCGTTTTGCGTCAGCCGCAGAGAGTGGTTGGCGTGGCTGGCCGAAGTTGGTCGCCTGCGGCGGCTTGCCGTTCGGATTGTCGAAAGGCCGATTTTCGCGGCGCGGATCCCGTCCACCGAACTCCTTCTGAGGGCCGTTCGGATTGTCGACGAAAGGCCGATTGCCGGGGTTGTTGCCTCCAGCGTTTGGCCCTTGGTTTTGTCCCTGATCCCGTCCGCCGAACTGCTTCTGCGGGCCGTTCGGATTGTCGACGATAGGCCGATTGTCGGGGCCGCTGGCACCGGGATTTGGTCCCTGATCTCGTCCGCCGAATTGCTTCTGCTGGTCCCGCTTGTGTTTCTCTTTGTCTCGACCGGGATTGCCGAACTGGTTGTCGAAGTTTTGCGGTTTGGTGTTGGGCAACTGTTGGGGTTGCTGCTGCGGGTTCATCTGTTGCGGTTTGACGAATGCATTCGGATTGCCGTTAGGCTGGTCACCGCCAAACTGCTTGCCCGGTCCATTCGAGCCCGGTTCCCGATCCCTCCGTCCGACCGCCCGGTCCTGCCGCTCTTGCTGCTGTTGCCACTGCTGGGCCTTCTGGCCGCGGTCCTGCCGGCCGCGATCCTGCTGACCGCGGTCCTGTTGACCCTGCTGCATCCGATCCTGCTGACCGCGGTCCTGCTGACCCTGCTGCATGCGATCCTGCTGACCACGATCCTGCTGACCCCGCGGGCCGCGATCCTGACCGCCGCGATCTTCGTTGCCGCGGCGCCTTTGATTGTCGTCCTTGCCCCTGTTGTCGCCGTTGTTGCCCGGCCACTTCTGTTGATCGTCGGCTCGAACGAGTGTCGGCGTTGCGGCCACTGCTGCCAAAAGCGATGCTCCAGCCAAGATCGCTTGTCGGGTAGATTTCATGTTGTTTCCTCGGATTATTGCTGCGTCCCCGTATGACGCCGCGAATCGATATAGCCTCGACGTTCTCTTTAGTTGCAAATTCGGCGAATGCCTCAATTCGACGAAGCCGAAGCTATCGCTTCGACGATGAGGGATAAAGGCAGCGATATGAAGCCCGCGTGAATAGGTTGCGGCGAAATAATGGCGTCCGAGTTATATTGACGCTTCGAGCTGCCTGATCAGCCTGCCAGGAAATCGCGCCTCCGCGCGCGAAGCAGCGACGTATCGAGCCGCGCGCTCGCCCTCTGGATTTCCGCAACGGTGTCAAACACGAAGCCGATATGATCGGCCGCCGCCGTTTCCGCGCGCTCCGGATCTCCTGAGAGGACGGCCTCGCCGATTGCGAGGTGCTGCGCCAGAAGTTTCTCGCGGACGCCCGCCTTCAAATACAGGTTCTTCCGGTTGAAGAAGATATTGTTTCGAAGAAGTTCGCTGAGCGCACGCATCACGTGCAGTACGACGAAGTTGTGCCCAGCTTCGTAGACGAGCATGTGCAATGTCACGTCGGCTTCCGCTTCCTGCGCTGGATCCTCGAGCTTGTGAGCTTTGCGCATGTCGTCCAGGCAGGCTCGAATGGCCGCCCTTTCGACGTCCGTCGCCCGAAGCGCAGCATCTCGCGCGGCCTGCGCCTCCACACATTTGCGAAACTCGAAATAGTCTGTGAACGCCTGTTGGTTGCCGCGATAGAGGTTCGCCAGCGGCGCCATGATCGGCGACAGGAACTGGGCGACGAATGTTCCGTTCTTCGAAGATTTCAGCAGTCCGCGTCGCACGAGCTTATCGATGCCTTCTCTCAGCGACGGCCGCGACACGTCGAGCTTTTGCGCAAGCTCGCGCTCCGGCGCGAGTTTCTCGCCCGGACGAAGTGCGCCCTCGAGAATGAGCTTCTCGATTTTCGATGCGATTGCGTCCGCGATTTTTGGCGTACGTACGGCAAGCATTGTGCCTGATCCCTGTGGTAATGCGCCCAATTCTAAACCGGCGTGCCCGCGGATGCCATTATCTATTTCCGTTCAGCTATATGGCTCGCTGATTTGACCATTCGCCATCACTGGTATAAAAAATTTACCAGAAACACCGCTGCAGTCTAGCACCGCGATGTTGAGGGGCACGGGTCGTATGTGGTCGCAAATATATGACCCTTTTGCCAATATGCCGTTGTCCGCAGTCGTGGCCATCATTCCAGTGGTCGTCCTGCTTGCAGGTATCGGCCTCTTCGAATTGCGCGCCCACATCGCCGCTCTCCTTGGCCTCGGCGCGGCCCTGCTGGTCGCCATCCTCGCCTATGGAATGCCGGCGAAAATGGCCGGCATGGCCGCTGTCTATGGCGCGGCTTTCGGCCTTTTGCCGATCGGCTGGATCATTCTGAATGTCATTTTTCTTTATCGCCTCGCGAGCGAAAAAGGCGAGTTCGACGTCCTGCAAAAATCGATCGGCGCGATAAGCAACGATCGCCGGCTGCAACTTCTGTTCGTCGCGTTTTCATTCGGCGCGTTCTTCGAAGGCGCCGCCGGCTTTGGAACGCCCGTCGCGGTGACGGCTGCAATGCTGATCGGCTTGGGCTTTCCGCCGCTCGCCGCGTCGGGCCTGTCGCTGATCGCCAATACCGCACCCGTTGCATTCGGCGCGCTCGGGACACCGCTCGTGGCGCTGGCTGCCGTCACCGGGCTCGATCTCTACGAGTTGAGCGCGACCGTCGGCCGTCAGCTTGCGCCCTTTGCAGTCATCGTTCCGTTCTGGTTGATTTGGGCCTTCGTCGGTTTTCGCAAAATGATCGAAGTCTGGCCGCCGATCCTCGTCGCCGGAGTTTCCTTCGCGATACCGCAGTATCTCGTCTCCAATTTTCACGGACCATGGCTGGTCAACGTCGTCGCCTCGCTCGTTTCGATGGCGGCTCTCGCGCTCTTTTTGCGGGTCTGGAGCCCGGCCGTTCCGATGACCAAGCTGCCGAATGACCCCGTTCCGGAAAAGCCCCTCGCGCCGGCGGCCGTCTCTCATTCGCTGGCCGTTATAGGCCGCGCATGGACGCCGTGGATCATTCTCGCGGTCTTCGTTTTTCTTTGGGGAACGCCGCAAGTCCGCGCCGCGCTCGATGGAATTTGGATACAGAAGATTCCGGTCATGGGTCTGCACGAACTCGTGCAGAAAATGCCGCCCGTCGTTCAATCGCCGCACGCCGAAGCCGCAATCTTCAACGTCAACATTCTGTCCGCCACGGGAACAGGTATTCTGATTTCTGCGATCATCTCCGGCATCTTCTTGGGATACAGTCTCGGCCAACTCGCGCGGATGTACGCCAAGACCATCTACGTGGTCCGCTACTCGCTTTTGACGATCTCGTGCATGATGGCGATTGGCTTCATCACGCGTTACTCCGGCAGCGACGCAACGCTCGGGCTGACGCTTGCTCACACAGGATGGGCATATCCGTTCTTCGGCACGCTCATCGGCTGGCTCGGTGTGGCGCTGACAGGATCGGACACATCGTCGAACGTATTGTTCGGCGGCTTGCAGCGGATCACGGCTGAACAGCTCGGCATCAATCCGGTCCTTATGGCAGCGGCAAATAGCGCGGGCGGCGTCATGGGCAAGATGATAGATGCGCAATCTATTGTGGTCGCCTCGACTGCCACCAAATGGTACGGGCACGAGGGGGCGATACTTCGTTTTGTGTTCTTCCATTCACTCGCGCTTGCGACGCTCGTCGGACTACTTGTCATGGCGCAGGTGTACCTTTGGCCATTCACGCTACTCGCGCCGTGAAGAAATCTTGAAAGCAAGTTGCGCTCGCGTTCGCCGCGAGCGGAAATCCATTGAAGTCTGAAATTCGAACACGCGAACTAGAAGGAGAGTATGGGTATGTCATCCATCACGATAAACGGCGAAGCTCACGAGTTCAGCGGCGATCCGAACATGCCGCTGCTCTGGTATGTCCGCGACATGCTCAATCTGACTGGCACGAAATTCGGATGCGGTGCAGGCGTCTGCGGCGCATGTACGGTTCATCTCGATGGCGTTGCTGTCCGTTCGTGCCAGACGACGCTCGGCGAAGCGGCCGGCAAATCTGTCACGACGATCGAGGGCTTGAGCCCGGATGGGGAGCACGCCGTCCAGCAGGCTTGGCGCAAGATCAGCGTGCCGCAGTGCGGCTTCTGCCAGGCTGGACAGATCATGCAGGCAGCTTCGTTGCTCGCCAAAAATCGCGCGCCCTCCGACGCCGAAATCGTCGAGGCCATGTCGGGAAACATCTGCAGGTGCGGATGCTATCAGCGCATTCACGAAGCCGTTCGTCTTGCTGCGGGAGGGGTCTGATCATGCTGCATTACCTCAAAACCGAAGTAGATACGGAAAACGTCCAGAGATTCGACGCCGAGATATCGAACGTCAGCCGCCGCGGTGTGCTTGGCGGGTTGTTGACGGCGACGGGCTTGGTGCTCGCCGTTCGCATTACGCCCGCGAGCGCGAGAGAAGCCCTGAAACCCTACCCCACCGGCGGTCTCACGATGCCGGACGGCGTCGTCGCCGATCCGCATGTGTTCATCGCCATTGCGCCCGATGGTGCCCTGACGATCGTCACGCACAGAAGCGAGATGGGCACCGGCATCAGAACGAGCCTTCCTATGGTCGTTGCCGACGAGATGGGCGCCGACTGGTCGCGCGTGACGCTCGTGCAGGCGCCGGGCGATGAGCCGAAATACGGCAACCAGGACACCGACGGTTCCCGAAGCATGCGCCATTTCATCCAGCCCATGCGTCAATGCGGGGCCGCGATGCGCCAAATGCTGGAGACCGCGGCCGCAGCCAAGTGGAAGGTCGACCCCACGCTCTGCCGCGCACGCAATCATCAGGTGGCGCTGCTCGACAAGGAAGGAAAGGAAACAGGCAAGGTCCTGGGCTTTGGCGAACTCGCCGAAGCCGCGATGGCGGTCCCGGTGCCGGCTCCCGAAACGATCCTCTACAAGTCGCCGAACGAATTCACGTTGATGGGGAAGGGCGAAGTCCAGATCGCGGATTTGCGCGACATCACCATCGGCAAGGCGGGCTACGGAGCCGACACGCGTTTGCCCGGTATGAAGTTCGCCGTCATCGCTCGTCCCGCTGTTCTCGGCAGTAAGGTGAAGTCCTACGACGCTTCGGCAGCGCTCAAGGTGCCGGGCGTCGAGGCCGTGCACGAAATCGAAGGCGTGTTCACGGTCCCGCGCAAGTTCGGACAGCTGGGCGGCATCGCAGTCGTCGCCAACACCACGTATGCAGCGCTGCAAGGTCGCGAGGCGCTGACGATCGAATGGGAAGACAGCCCCAACACCAGTTACGATAGCGCTGCTTACGCGGCAGAAATGTCGGCGACGGCAGCAAAGCCCGGCAAAGTTCTGCGCAACCAAGGTGATCCCGACGCGGCATTTGCCAACGCCAAGGACGTCATTACAGCCGAATATCACGGCCGACATCTCGTGCAGGCACCGATGGAGCCACTTGTCGCCATCGCTCGCATCGTCGACGGCAAAGCTGAGATCTGGGCACCGGTACAAAGCCCGTACGGCGCACGGAAGGAAATCGCCGAAGCTCTGAAAATGCCGATTGAGAATGTGACTGTACACGTCTCGCTTCTTGGCGGCGGCTTCGGACGTAAGTCGAAGTGGGACTTCATGCTCGAGGCCGCACTGCTTTCGCAGAAAATGGGCGGCAAACCGGTGCTCGTCCAATGGACGCGCGAGGACGACATTCAGCATGCGTTCTATCACACGACCTCCGTCGAGCGTATCGAGGTTGCGGTCGATGGTGCAGGCAAGGTCTCCGGCTGGCGGCACCGCACGGTCGCGCCGTCCATCGTCTCGACGTTCAAGCAGGATGACGGCTACCAGTTCCCGATCGAATACGGCATGGGCTTTGTCGATATGCCGTTCGATATTCCAAACATCCGCTGTGAGAACGGCCAGGCGATGGCGCACACGCGCATCGGCTGGTTCCGCTCGGTCTCGAACATTCAGCGGGCGTTTGCCGCGCAGTCAGTCGTCTGCGAAGTTGCCCACAAGCTAGGTCGCGACCCGAAGGACTTCCTTCTCGAGCTCCTCGGTCCGGACCGCGAGATTGATCCGAAGACAGCGGGCTTCCCCGACGACTTCTGGAACTACGGCGAGCCCTACAAGGAATTTCCAATCAACACGGCGCGCCTGAAGAACGTCGTCCGCGTTGCGGCGGAGAATGCAGGCTGGGGTAAGGCGTTGCCTCCGCGTCAGGGCCTCGGGATAGCAGTCCATCGCGCGTTCGCGAGCTATGTCGCGAGCGTCGTCCATGTCGCGATCGATGACGACGGAACGATCCGTGTGCCGGAGGTGACGTCGGCGATCGATTGCGGCTTCCACGTCAATCCCGAGCGCATCCGTTCGCAGATGGAGGGCGCTGCCGTCATGGGCATGTCGAACGCGCTCTACAGCGGCATCACCTTCAAGAACGGCGCTGTGGAGCAGTCGAATTTCACCGACTACGACGTGACGCGGATGAGCAATTATCCGCAGAAGGTCTCGGTGCACATCATCGATGCGCCGTGGGGCGTCCATGCCGGTGGCGTCGGTGAACCGGGCGTCCCGCCGTTTGCGCCTGCGCTTGCCAATGCCATCTTCGCGGCGACCGGCAAGCGGCTCAGAAATCTGCCGATGGGCGATAAAGTCGCCTGATAGAAAATCAGCTCGAAAATCAGAGGCCCGGCGGCGAGGAGCTGCCGGGCCTCTGTCATTCTGACGTGCACGGCGGAATTCCGGGTTGCTCTCTGCGAACGTTCAAAGTCGTCGCGCCAAGCTCCGTTGAGCGGCATAGCGATAATTGCAACGACAACTCATTTCATGTCACGATCGACGATTGCGTCCGCGCATTGCCAACCAGCGGACCCATCGGGGAATTTCCCTCTGCTGGTCATAAGAAATTCACGACGTGTCGGCTCTTAAAGCACGACAACGGATTTTGTCGTATTGTCTGCATTGATTTCTCACTCCAACAATGGGGAGTATGACAAATGGCATTCAATCAATCCGACATTCGCAACTTGAGAATGGAATTTGCGTCGGCGCTCCACGCAAACTGGAAGCTCTATCTGTTCGAAGGCATCGTGCTGATCATCCTTGGCGCGGCCGCGATCATCATTCCGCAAGTGGCGACTTTGACCGTTGAGCTTTTTATCGGCTGGCTTTTGCTGTTCAGCGGCATCGCCGGCCTATTCACGACCTTTTCCGTCCGTCCGATGCCGGGCTTTTGGTGGTCGCTCATTTCGGCACTGATCGCCATTGCAGCGGGATTGGTCCTGCTCTTCTGGCCAATATCGGGGATGATATCTCTCACGCTCGTCCTGATTGCCTTCTTCATCATTGAAGGCATTTCCTCGATCATGTTCGCTACCGAACATCGCAATGAATTGCCGGGAAGCTGGTGGGTGATGCTCTTGAGCGGTATCGTCGATTTGGTGCTCGCTGGGTTGATCTTCTTTGCCCTGCCGTCATCCGCGGCTTGGGCGATCGGCCTGTTGGTCGGCATCAATCTCGTATTCGGCGGATTCGCGTTGTGCGCCATGGCGCTTCAGGCTCGTAACATCACGCCGACGTCCGCATAGAAGGGAAGTTGACGGCGATGTTTCGGATACCTTCTTAAAGGCGGCCGCGAGGGCGGCACGGCCAAACCGGCTCTAGGGAACGAGCACGGCCGCCCCCGAAAAGCGTCCCGCCTTAAGATCCGCCAACGCTTCGTTCGCGCGCTCCAGGGGATAAACTGTCGTCGTGGTGCGGACTCCGGCTTTGGGAGCAATCGCAAGAAACTCCTTGCCGTCCTGGCGAGTCAAGTTGGCGACGGATCGAATGTCCCGCTCTTCCCAGAGCAAGTAGTAAGGGAACGTCGGGATGTCGCTCATGTATATGCCCCCACACACGACGCGGCCGCCTTTGCGAACGGTTTTGAGTGCTGTCGGCACGAGTGCCCCGACCGGCGCAAAGATGATCGCCGCATCAAGAGGGTCTGGCGGCGCCGCGTCCGTGCCGCCGCTCCATCGCGCACCAACCGAGAGAGCGAACTTTTGAGCTGCTTCGTCGCCGGGCCGGGTGAACGCGTAGACTTCCCGGCCCTGCCAGTTGCACACCTGCGTGATGATGTGCGCCGCCGCTCCGAATCCGAAGAGACCGATCCGCGCTCCCTCGCCGGCAAGACGTAGGGAACGCCAGCCGATGAGCCCGGCGCACAGTAAGGGCGCAGCCGCGACGGGATCGTCGAAATTCGACATCGGGAATGCAAAATCGGCATCCGCGATTGTATGCGTCGCGAAACCACCATCGCGCGTATAGCCCGTGAAGAGCGGGAAATCGCAGAGGTTCTCCTGTCCGCTCGCACAATAGTGGCAGTGTCCGCAGACGTGGCCAAGCCAAGGCACCCCGACCCGATCGCCAACGCGATGATCCGTCGTGTCCGGACCCACGGCATCGACGATGCCGACGATCTGATGTCCGGGAATGATGGGCAGTTTCGGAAACGGCAAATCGCCGTCGACAACGTGAAGGTCCGTCCGGCAAACCGCGCATGCTTCGATACGAATGCGAATTTGGCCGCTTTGCGGAACAGGATCGGGCCGCTCTTCGAGATCCAGCGGTTGCCCGACGGCGCGGAAGACCATGGCTTTCATCGGTCAAATCTTTCGAAGCAGAATTTGGCGGATGTTCGCCTTCTTAAGACGATTCCAATTGACGCCACAAACCGCGCCCGCGCTATGGGCATTTCGGACAACTCCCCCTGACGGTTTCGACAGTTGATTAGGGTTGCAGATGTGAGACCCTGATCAAGCCAGCGACGCTCCGTCCGCGCGTTGGCGCCAGATAGCGGGCGCCTCGATGCTCTCCCAAACCGAGGCGCCCGCACGTGCGTCTTGGCCTGACGCCAAAATCACCGCTCGACGGAATATTTGATCAAAGCCCCAAAAAGTTTTGTCCGGCAAAACGTATGCCCCGCGCCCTGTCTTCAGGACAGGTAGCGAATCCTTGCCGGTTTGTTTCCAAATTGAGCAGCATTTTCGCGTCGCCACTGTCGTTCCGATCAGGTTCTTAAACGATCCTTCTTCGTCATTGTCCCTGAGCAGCAAAAACGAGCCGAGCAAATTGCCTTGCTTTTGATCGGAGAGGCGAAATGAAAGACCTGACTGCGTGGAGACCCCGGAGTGCGGCCCACCGCCTCCATCGCCAACTCGTACATCGTCTCCGCAGGAACATAATCAGTCAGAGGATTGGGAGGGGTCCCTATCGCGCCCGCGTGATCCATTTGGAAGGCATAGGCGCAACGCCGCATGCCTTGCCGGCCCACCATCTGGCGGCATCGAACCTCGATCTCGATGACCTGACCAGTACGCTCAACCTATTCGATGCCGGTCATGTCAACGGTTGAGAGACACGGTCTACACTTAGTCACGGATCGCACGCCGGGGACGCTTGATGACCTCGGCAAATCCATCCGCCCGCATCCGGCTCTCGCCAGACTCGCGAACATTCACCGCGATGTCGAGCGGTCATTCAAGAGCATTGCATCGACCGCCGCCCCATCTGAGCGGCAGGATCGTGCCGTCCATGCCCTGGCGCTGTGGAGATTGACGGCAAAAAGAACGCTTGCCGCAGTTGCGGCATTCTCGATTTTTGCCAACCTGCTGATGCTCGCGATACCGATCTATTCCTTCCGCATGGCCGACCAGGCCCTATCCGGCGGCGGCATGGATCCGCTGGTAATGCTGCCCGCCCTCACGCTCGGTATTCTCGCTATGATGTCGGTGCTCGACATCCTTCGAAGGCGACCGCTCGGCAGGCTCGGCGCTGCGATGGAGGCGGTCCTCGGCAGCGCCATGCTGTCAGCCCTGCTCAGGTCCGGTAGCCAGATGCAAGAGCTGCGCGCTCTGCATAAGCTGCGCGCCTTTCTGTCGAGCCCGACGATGCTGCTCCTATTCGATGCGCCGCTGACGCCGCTCTTCTTCGCCGTCATCTTCCTCATTGATCCCGGGCTCGGCTTAATCGCGTTCACCGCCGCTCTCGTTGTCTTGAGAGCAGCACTTTTCAAAAACACCCTCGCCGCACGGGTCGTTCGCATCGCTGCGCCGATTGCCATCATTTGCTGGGGCGTGCATCTCATGCTCGCAGGTTCTTTGACAGCCGGAATGATGATCGCGGCGTCCATCATCGCGGACCGAGTGCTTCGGACACTCGCAGACGCGATCGAAGGCCGGTCATATGCTCTTCAAGCCTGGTCTGAATACGTGCGCGTTTGCGCAGCTCTCGAAAGCAGTCAGCTGCCGAACACGAAAGAATGCTTGTATTCGGCGCCAGTCGCCGAGCCGCACACGGCGAACGTATATGCGTTCCGAAAATCAGGAGCGAAACGGCGTCATATCGCAATCAGTTGTTGAGCGACAACCATTGCGACCGCTTGCGTCGTTGTCGTGCAGTTGAGCTTTTCCCGCGCGGAATTGAGATGAAAGCGAACCGTGCGCTCGCTGATTCCAAGAATCACGCTTGCTTCCCACGCCGATTTTCCTGCTGCGACCCATCTCAGGCAATCGAGTTCTCTTGCAGATATCACGAGCGCATCGGACGTATCGATGCCGTTCCGTCTGAGCATATGGCTATGGAAATAATCCCCGAGCGCTTTCAGCTCGGCCGAGGAGAGAGGATCTTCAGCATCTGCTTCGCTGGCAGGGGTTGGGCTGCGAGAGAAACCCAGGATCGCGACTTCGCGTCCACGCGCCGTCAGTGCGATGGCGGACTCTGCAGCGTCACCGCTATTGCACTCCTTCCATCGCTGAGAGAGCTTGATGATTTCGAGGCCCGCCAGTTGCTCGGGCGAAATCGGATGAGACGTAATCGCTTGCGCAGCGAAATCACTGCTGAAAGCACAATGTACGAACGCGCGGCTCGAATGCCGGGGAATGTTTGCACAGAAGTAGAATAGCTCATTGAGCTGATAAATGGATCGCGTAGCCGATAGAAACGCGATGCCCTTGTCCCGCTCAACGATCGCCGCCCGATCAGGCACGATCTGCGCTAATACGCCCTTCAACACTGTAAAAAGATCCAGAGTATAAAAATATGCCGCGAAATATATCTGATCGTACCGCTGTGGCGTGGAGTTTGCGTAAAGTCGCGCCGTATCTTTTTAAATGAAATCACGAAATGACAGTTGAACGCGCCGGCGATCTCGCCGAAAGGCGGCGTGCGTGTAAGTTGAGCAACGCCTCTCTGCAATGAGATCGAAACCCGCAGCTCGCCGCTCGACGGCACTCTGCGAATCACATCCCCTGCTTGTGACGCTCAAGCGCTCATCGCGGTTTGGATTTTCGGGCCGCCGTTCTCGGATTTCAAAATACCGATTCAGATTTTTCAGACTTGAGAATTTTTCGACTTCGAACGTCAGATTTTTCAAAATTGGATTTTAGACGGGTGTCCATATTATGAAGATCATTCAGATAGTTGTTGCGCTGATAATCTGCCTCGCTGGAGCCTCCGCAGCGCGCGCTGATGGCCCGGATATCCTTTGGGGCGGGCCGCCTGGAACGCCATGTGGCGGCATATACTCAGGCCTTTACACAGGCGGTGAGCTCGGCGGCGGCAGCATGCGGTCTAAGGTGTCCGGCGATTTGGGCACGATCAGCGGCAACGACAAGGGTTTCACCCTCGGTTCGTACACCGGTTACAATATCCAATGCGGAAACGCGCTGATCGGCATTGAATCGGCGTTCAACTATTTCGGCGCCGACAACCGCTTAGGAAACGAAAGGTTTGGCCCATCCTTCAACTCATCGATGAATTGGTTCGGCTCGCTGAATGGGCGGGTAGGCGTCATAGCCGATGACAACATACTTCTGTTCGCGACCGGCGGGTTCGCCTACGCGACCGTCGACCACAAATTCTCCGATCCATTTGCGCTTGATGGGCCCTTCACGCGGCACAATGACGAAACGAAGGTGGGCTGGACGGTGGGCGGCGGCTTCGAAATTTTTCTCAGGGACCATTGGACGTTTCGCGGCGACGCAGCCTATGTCGATCTAGGAACCGACAACAACTCGTTCTCGTTTGATTCCTGCGGCGGTCCTGGTGTACCGTGTCATGTCCAAGCGAAATTTGAGGACAGCTTCTGGGTAACCCGCATTGGCCTGACCTACCTTTTCAGTGCCGTAGCGGAACCGTTGGCGCCGGAATATGCCCCAGAGTATGGCCCTGTGAAATGAGATCGGCTCGCCTTCAGAGAGACGAGCTGCGCAAAAAAATGAGCGGGGCAAGATCGCGCCCGCTCATTCGTTGACAAAAGGCCGTGGACCGAATTGCGAATTAGGCCGCCGAGGCTTCGGGCTCCGGATGCCATTCGGACGACGCATCGGCAGCTGCCGCCATGCCGGAAAGATACAAAGTCGAAATTCGCCCAGACTGGAATAGAAGGTCGACCATGGCAGCCTCTGCCATCATCTCCGCGATCTCGTCGTCGGAAAGCCTCTCCGAATAGGCCTCAGAGAGCACGATCTTTGAATTGCATTCGTCCATGACGCCACTCAATCCCGTTGGAATTTTTTCGCACTTGTCCGGCCATCCCAATCCTCTCGAGATGACCGGCGCGCATGCCATCGATATCCCACGATATTCCCTAAGACTTTCAGAGCTTTCGCCCCTCGACTGCCGGATTGCTTAAAATCCGGTTAGCGCTGTTTTCGTATTGGATCGTATTGCGCGGTCGCTTCCATAACGATGAGGTGCCACTCCTGAACGGCGCCCTCATTTAGTATGCCGCAAAAGCTCGAGCCGGTTGAGCAATTCGGCTTGCCCTTTCAGTATTTTGCGATGCGCTGTCGCGATATCGAACCATTCGGCGCGATCGATCTCGGGAAAAGCTTGTATCCGGCTAGAGCGCGGCGGCCATTCCATGCTGAACGTATTGCTAACGAGCGTCTCAGGATTCCAATCGCCCTCCACCGCCCACACATGAACGCGCTTGCCGCCGGCCTGCCGGATGCACCCGAGAGGAGTGACAATGCCTCGAGGGTGAAATCCGGTCTCTTCAACAAATTCGCGAAACGCTGCTTTATATAAGTCCTCTCCGGCTAGAACTTCACCCTTCGGTACTGTCCACGAACCCTCATCCTTCTTGCGCCAGTAGGGTCCACCAGGGTGAGCGAGCAAAACTTCAAGCCCGTTTCTATCGCGATACAACAGCAATCCGGCGCTCGTCGCAGTTTTCACGTTGTCGCTTTCGCCATAAATAGGATCGCCATGCCGCTTCCTCAAACGCCTGCCCTGACCGCCGACTGTGTTGTTGTCGATCAGGACCGCGGAGTCCTTATGGTCCGGCGGAAAAATCCGCCATTCAAGGACTATCTGGCGCTTCCCGGGGGATTTGTCGAAATCGGTGAGACAGTGGAAGATGCGGCGCGACGCGAATTGGCGGAGGAAACGGGGCTTGACGCGATGAATCTCGCGCTCGTCGGCGTTTATTCACGGCCCGATCGAGATCCTCGCGGTCACATCTGCTCGGTCGCCTTCCTGACGAATGACGCGCGCGGCGACGCGAGAGCCGCCGACGATGCAGCAGCCGTGGTCTGGATAAAAGACTTCGATGGTATTGATATTGCCTTCGATCACCGGGAGATTATCACTGATGCGCTAAACCTCATCCGATGATGTGAGCCCACATGGAATTCAAGGACTATTATAAAATCCTCGGCGTGGAACGAAATGCAACCGAGGACGACATCAAGCGTGCATACCGCAAACTCGCGCGAAAATTCCATCCCGACGTCAACAAGGAGGAGGGTGCCGAAGCAAAGTTCAAAGAGGTCGGCGAAGCCAATGATGTCCTGAGCGATCCCGAGAAACGCGCCGCCTATGATCAGCTCGGCAAAGATTATCAGCCCGGGCAGGAGTTCAGGCCGCCTCCAAACTGGGATGCCGGATTCGAGTTTTCTGGGAAGCCCGGAGCAGGCGACTTCAGCGATTTCTTTGAATCTATTTTCGGCGGAGCTCGCGCGGAGCGTCCCGGCCGCGCGCACACGACGTTCCGCATGCGGGGTGAAGATCATCACGCGAAAATCGTCATCGATCTCCAGGACGCACTCGAAGGCGCCACGCGCACGATCACGCTTCGCGTGCCGGAACTCGATGAGGGCGGCCACGTTTTGGTGCGCGATAAAAGTCTGACCGTTCAGATCCCGAAAGGCGTTACCGAGGGACAGAGCATTCGCTTGAAAGGCCAGGGCTCGCCCGGAATGGGAGGCGGCCCGGCAGGTGATCTCTATCTCGAAATCCGCTTCAAGCCCGAGCAGCGCTATCGCGTGGTCGGCAAGGACCTTTATCTCGATCTTCCGGTTGCCCCGTGGGAAGCCGCATTGGGTGCAAGCGTGAAGATGCCGACACCCGCAGGAGCGATCATGCTGAAAGTTCCCCCCGGCTCCGCGCATGGCCGCGAACTCCGGGTCAGAGGCCGCGGAATTCCGGCGACGCCGCCCGGCGATCTATACGCGGTTCTGAAGATCGTTTGGCCGCCGGCAACAAACGAAAAGGCGCGTCAGATTTACGAGGAAATGGCGAAGGAGTTGGCGTTCGATCCACGCGCCAACCTGGGAGTTTGAGACATGGCAAATGGAGAGCGCGAGCCGATGCCCGCTGAAATGATTGGTCCCGCATCGGTCTACTCACTCGAAGAACTCTGCCACACTTGCCATGTTGAAGTGGCGTGGATTTCGGAACTCGTCGAGCAGGGGATCATCGAGCCTGAGGGACAGAGCCCGTCCGAATGGAGGTTTTCAAGCTTGAGCGTCGTCGTTGCCGCGAAGGCGAAACGCTTCGATCGGGACCTGGGACTAAATCCCGCCGGCATCGCGCTCGTCTTCGATCTCCTGAACGAGATCGAGCGGCTGCATGCTCGTTTGAACGTTCTCGCGAGCGCGCGAAGCTCTCTTGGCGACCAGCCGGATGAGCGTCCTCCACTACCCTGAAGTCGTCCATACGCGCGAAAGCTTCATGCCCGGAAAGCACATCATCGCGGTCGGCCACGCCGCACTCGATTACGTTTATCGGATCCAGGCGTTTCCATCATCGCCTACGAAAATTCGCGCACTCGCTCACGTCGCGAGCGGAGGCGGCATGGCAGCGAACGCTGCAGCCGCAATCGCGCGTCTCGGCGGCGATGTCTCGCTCTGGGCGCGCATAGGCGATGATCCTTCCGGCGCAATAATTCGCCAGCAACTCGATGCGGTGGGTGTCGATACGAACCACGTGCGCACGTGCGCCGGCGTTTCATCGGCGACTGCTGCCGTCATCGTTGATCGTAACGGAGAACGACTCGTCATCAGCGAGGACGATCATGATTTCCCTCTCGCCGCCGATTGGCTGCCCATTGCCGATATTGCGAATGCGGGCGCCGTTTCCAGCGACTTGACCTGGCTTGAAGGAACCGTTGCCGCTTTCGAAGCCGCCCGTGCTCAGAACGTCCCAACCGTCCTCGATATTGATCTGAACAGCGGGCAACTGCTTTCGAAAGTCCTCGGGCTCGCCGACTACGCGATCTTCTCCGCCCCGGCCTTCAGGCAATTCGTGAGGGGCTCCAGCGACGAGGAGCGCCTGGCGACGCTGGTTCAATCCGGCATTCGCCATGCGGGCGTAACCTTGGGCGCAAACGGGTATCTTTGGATGACCGGCAACGGAGAACTCTGCCGCCAATCTGCGTTCCCCGTCGAAGTTGTCGACACGACAGGCGCCGGCGATGCCTTTCACGGCGCGTTTGCATGGGCGATATCCGAAGGCCTGAAGGATGCTGAGTGTGCACGCATTGCATCCGCCGTCGCCGCGATCAGTTGCAAGGGGCTCGGCGCTCGAGCGGCTCTCCCGACTCGAGCTGAACTCCAGCAGTTCCTCGAAACTCGTTAGTTCAATCGGGATATTTGCCCAAGCAGGGTTAGGCAACCGGTTGCGCCGCGGGAAGAACGTTTCTCAATAACCCGTAGTCTGGGTGCGTAATGAAGATCGCAAGCGCATGCGATCGTTCGACAAAATACCATCCAATCAAAGTCTACGGCTTGGAGATGGCTTTGTGCAGTGCAGCGCGCATTCGAAAAAGAAATGCCGTTTAGCGCAGTCCTGGGTAGCTTTTTGCGAGGGAACAGCGTTTCATTGCCGCATAAGAATAAAGAGGGAAGCGCAATGCCCGATTCAGCCTACACCATGATTTTCGCAGTTGAGGCCCTGCTTGTCTTGGGTGCTCTCGGTACCGGTTTGGTGGTCTTCGTCACGAACCGAAATCATAGCGCTGATCGGAAAGTCCTGAGCCGCTCCGAATAGACTTCACGACAATCAGCGACGCTATTTTGGGGCGAGACGAGAGCGCCCCAAGCGCGGTTTCGCGCCTCGCGATCCTTGTCATCGGGGCGTTGACTGCGACACGGGAAGTTCGCGGGTTGGCGCTCGTCAAGTGATCGCCTCACAAAGCGCAATCGTCTCTCCAATTTTCGCGACGATGAGCGAAGCTCTGCACGCGCCAGAGTGAAGTGCGATTTCCGCCGAGCGATAATGCGCCGGGTTATCGCCAATGTTGTCCTAATGCAGATTTCTTCAGACTGATCAATTCCGGTTGAAAACTTTCGCCCAATCAGCCTAGGCCATAAATTTTTTTCGGGGCTTTTTCCGCTTTTGGGGATATCGCTAAGCGCGATATAGCGGCGGGGTTATTGTGCTGCATTTCCCAAGACATCATTCCGGATCTTCGCAAAGATGTGCAGCAACTGCGCGGATATTGGCGACGCAAATCCTCAGCAACGTCAGCTCATTTTGGAATTCGGCGCCCTAGCAAGAGGAGCGGTTATTCAGTACACTGCATAGCATGTTGCAGAAATCATTTTTTCTTACGTATTAATTTTATCAATCTTCAACTGACCCCGTCGACCCGGCAATATTGCCGTTAAATCGTCGGGGTCTTTTCATGTATACGAGCGTAATCTCCAAGATGATTTTTGTATCATCTGCCTTTTTGAATCGCCGAGAAAGTTCAGCTATTCGCGCGCGGGGCGCCGCCGGTCGTGAAACCACGCGCGATACTCCGCCATTTTGGCCCGTTGCGCCGAGGACGCGCGACGCTTGCAAGTTGAAGCCTCGTCGCTTTGCTGCGGCGCACCCCATCTGAGCTCGACGCAATCGTTGACATTGTACGCCATCTCCAGATCGGCGGCGCGGTCGATGACGTCCTTCATGGCAAGCGTCCAAGTCGAGCCATCAGTGCGCGGATAGGAGAACTTCCGTGCTGCAAGTTCAGCTGCGAGCACGCTCTCCAGTTCGCCCTTAACCTCAGAGGGGCTCTTATCCTTGGGCATCGCATACCGGTCCGCCCGCCGCGCGACACGATCAGGAAAACCGCGCACGACGTCGATTGCGATAAGCAACCTTAGGTCCCGGGATGGGGTGGAAAAATCTTCCCATGCTCCGGTCGTCTCAAAGATCGACGCGCCTGCCGGAATTGCGACCTCCGCGCCCCCGCCGTTCTGATACTTGCGGCCGTTCTCGACGGAGGTGACACGGGTCTTGATCTGCTCTTCGAGCGCCGTGATCGTCTCCTTCATCGCCCGCAAAGGATCGAGCGGTTCCGGCGACATCACATCGTCCATCCGATCGTAAAAGTCTTCGACCCCGAGCTTCGATTGTTCGAGGGAGAAGTCTCCGTACTGGGAATCCTTCGAAATCTCGGCGTTGGCCAGCCGTCGCAGACCACCCTTTGCATCGGCGACGACAGGCCGGAAGCGCTTGAAGCCGGGGCTTCCGAGCGAAGGGTTTTGTGCAAAGAGGAAATTTCCGCGCCAGAACCGCTTACGCGCGACAGTCCCGTCGGGCTGACCATCGACCGCAAGAAAGACCCCAGCGGAATCACTCGTCTGCGCGATCCGCTTCACGAGCACCAATACGTGCCCGTAGGGATCGGCGTAGATCGTACCCGGACGAAGCGCGTCCGCCGTGAGCGGGACAGGATAATAATCGGTGTTGTCGTCGTCCGCCGCCGTGCGGCCGGAGCCCGAATGAACCCCATTGGCGACTGTCGTTCGCAAATAGTAGCCAAATCCCGGCACAAGGCCTGGGGGCCGCGACGAAGCGCGGGAAGGGGCTGTTTGCGCGGCCGCATTACCGAAAACGCCGAAGAGCGAACCTGAGCCTGCCTGCGCATCATTTTGATCGGACGCCGGGGCGGATTCTTCCCGCTGAATGTTGAACCACTGCGGACACCGGGGCGCCTTACCGCCGCCGCCGCGCGTGCACTTCGAGTATCCGAACGGCAACCCGGTCTTGAATGCAAAATATGCGCGCAGGAAGTATGGGAGGTCGGCGCAATCCGGCTTCAAGACGAGCTTTTTAGAGTCCTCGTCAAGACCGAGATGGTTGAACAGGAAATTGCGCGATTTATCGCGCAGCACTTCATGCAAAGCCGGCCATGACAGTTCCTGCTCGACCGGTGCGTCGAACAACTTCTCGATCCAGGCCGAATAGAGGTCTTCGGTCGACCGGTTCCATGCGCCCCTGACCGGCCAGACACTTTTGTTCGCGGCCTTGATGGGTGCCGATGCGGTTCGGCCGACGGTGATCTCACGTGTGATCGTCGCGCAATTGGCGTCGCCGTCTTCGCGCGTGAGCTTAGCGTGCCACGTTCCGGCGGCGGGCGACGCCACTTCGGCGAACCAGAAATACGGCGGCCCGCCGTGACGCTCGCTGGACTTGACCGCGATCGCGCCATCGGGACCGGCGAGCGAGAATTCGGCCGTGATCGGCTTTTCCGAAGTGAAAATCACCCGCAACGGCGCGCCCTTCCACGGCGCGACTGGCGAAGCGAGTACCGACAGGCCGATGGCGCCTTCACAATCGTCCGCAGCGTCCTTTGCCTGCGCATCGGCTGGCGGCACGACCAGGGAGAGAAACGCAATCGCTATCGGCAAAATTGCCGGCGCGATGCCGAAAAAACGTCGATGGGGAAACAATCGACCCCCCCTTTTTTTAATTGCCCCGCAATAAGATTCGACCTTAGCGTGAATGCTCCGCCGAAACGATGGCAGAAATTATGCCCTCATACTGCGCCGCGAGCCAAACGCATTCGCGTTCACTCATCGGGGGGTTAGGTGCAATTCGTCCCCAGGGGATGTTAACCAATTGAGCCGCACGTGAAGCCGCCGCTTCAATCGTCGGAATAGCGCTGTTCCAGCCACGGGTCTGCGCGGTTGTGATAGCCGTTGACCTCCCAAAACCCCGGCGCGTCCTCAGCCGTGAACTCGATCCGCTTCAGCCACTTCGCGCTTTTCCAGAAATAAAGATGTGGCACCACGAGGCGGACGGGCCCGCCATGTTCTCGGGTCAGCGGCTTTCCTTCCCACGTGTGCGCCACGACCGCGTCGTCGGACGCAAAGTCTTCGAGCGTTATATTGGTCGTATAGCGATCATAACTGTGCAGAACGATGAAGCGGGCGGCGGCGTTCGGCATGACGAGTTCGAGCAGATCTCGTGTCGCGACGCCGGTCCAGCGGTTGTCGTACCGCGACCAAGTCGTCACGCAATGAATATCCGAAGTCTTCGCCGTTTGAGGCTCGCTCTGAAATGCAGCCCAATCGAGCGTCACGGGATGATCGACCGTGCCGTCAATCACGAGGTTCCAAGCGTCGAGAGCAATCGCGGGTTGCTCCCCGAGATCGAGTACGGGCCAATCGCGAACCACGTGCTGCCCCGGGGGCAGCCGCTCCGATTCTGGGCGCGCCGTTCGTCCCGTAAGGAAGCGGCCTTCCCGCGCCCAGCGTTGCTTGCTCCGCGTAAGCTTGGTCGCGCTCGGAGGCGTTTCGCTTTTGTCGTCGCTCAAGGACAAGTCTCCGTCGACATGTGTTCTGTGCCGCTGGTTTCGTGGACGGCCGCGATGAGCTCGAACGAGCGCAACCGCGCGTTATGATCATAAACGTCGGATACGATCATAATCTCGTCGGCAGCGGTTTCGTCAATGAGCGCGTCGATGCCGGCGCGGACCGTTTCCGGCGAGCCGACGATGGAACGCTGAAGCATCTGCAGAACTTGTGCCTTTTCGCGCGGCGTCCAATAGGTCTCGATGTCGTCGATCGGTGGCTGGCTGAGCCCCCGCGCCCCGCGAAAGATGTTGGCAAACGACATCTGCTGCGTCGTCGCCAGCCGCCGCGCTTCCCTGTCGGTTTCAGCGGCGATGATGTTGACGCCGACCGTCGCGTACGGTCGGGCGAGTTGCTCCGACGGTTTGAAGCGGCTGCGGTAAACGTCGAGCGCGGCCAGCAGTTGGTCGGGTGCGAAGTGAGAAGCGAACGCGTACGGAAGTCCAAGCTCCGCCGCGAGATGCGCGCCGAACGTGCTCGATCCGAGGATCCAGATGGGCACCTTCGTTCCGGCCGCCGGCACAGCCTGCACACGCTCGTTCGGCGCCGCCGGTTCGAAGTAGGCCTGCAACTCGAGTACGTCGCGCGGGAACGTATCGGCGGCAGTCGGTTGCCGCCTCAGAGCCTGCACCGTCAGCTGATCCGTGCCGGGCGCGCGGCCGACGCCCAGATCAATGCGGCCGGGAAAAAGCCGTGCAAGTGTGCCGAACTGCTCGGCGATAATGAGCGGCGCATGATTGGGCAGCATGATGCCGCCGGCACCGACGCGAATGGACTTCGATCCGGCGGCAATGTGCGCGATGGCGATCGAAGTCGCAGCACTCGCGATCCCCGGCATGTTGTGATGCTCGGCGACCCAGAAGCGGCGGTAGCCCCAGCGTTCGGCATGCGCGGCGAGGTCGCGCGCGTTATCGAGAGCGCCGCGCGCATCGGTGTCTACTGTGACGCGAACGAGATCGAGTATGGAAAGTGGAACCATTGAAACCTCCGGCCTCCCGAACATGTAGGTGCGGGGAGTTCCAATGTCAGCTCACCTATCTATTTGCGAACGTTTAGCCGGTCTGCTGTCCACCGTGATCCCGCCAGCCCTTGGCCCGTGATACGGCCTCGCTGAAGCGTGCGCGTATCTTGCCATTATCGCCGGCGCGCGGCGAAAACGTCCGCGAGACGGTCTCGGGCTCAGGCAATGCAAAGCCGGCGCCGCGCGCGGCAAGTGACGCCGTCCCGAATGCCGTGCGCTCATCGAAGCTCGTCGCGACAACGTCGCGGCCGATCATGTCGGCAAGGAACTGCGCGAAATACCGGCTGCGGGCGAGGCCGCCGTCGATGGCAATCGAACGGCCAATCGCAACGTGCGCGTCCATGGCCCCGACGACATCCGCGGCGCTGAGCGCAATTCCTTCGAGCAACGCCTGACAGAGATCCGCCCGTGTCGTCGCAGCCGACATGCCGAGGAAAAGCGACGCGGCCGTCCGGTCCCAATGCGGACAGGCGAGGCCCGAAAGCGCCGGCACGAAGACGACGCCGCGCTCGATAGCAGGCTCACAGTCGAACCAATCGAGATCCGCAGTCAGATCCGTCACAAGACCGATGCGCCGCGCCCATTCGATGGCCGAACCCGCGTCATAGACCCCGCCGTCGACCGCGTAGGTCATTTGGCCATCGATTGACCAGGCGACCGTCGGCAGCAAACCTTTTTCCGGCGCGCGCGCGATCTTGTCGCCCGTCACCGTCAGTGCGAATGCGCCGGTGCCGAAGGTGATCTTGGCATCGCCGGGTTTTCGGCATCCATGACCGAAGAGGGCCGCCTGCTGATCGACGACGGCCGCGGTAATCGGCACCCCGTCAACGCGACCGTAATCGGCAACGGTCGGCATGATTTTTGGCAGGCACGACATCGGAACGCCGAAGAGCTGGCAGAGCTCCTCATCCCACTGTCCTGTCTCGAGATTCATCAAGGACGTGCGTGAGGCTGTCGTAACGTCCGTTGCGAAGGTGCCGGTCAGGCGGTCGAGAAAGAACGCATCCGTCGTGCCGAGCCGCAGATGCCCCGCGTCCAAGGCCGCCTTCGCCGCCGGAAGCGTATTGATGATCCAAGCGAGCTTCGAGGCTGAGAAATACGCATCTAGCGGCAGCCCGGCCCGCGCCAGCGTCAATGCTTCGGCGCCAGCCGCCTTCAGGCGTTCGATGACGTCGGCGGTACGATTGTCCTGCCATACGATGACAGGAGATAACGCCGCGCCGGTTCGCGCATCCCACGCGAGGCAGCTCTCGCCCTGATTGTCGATGCCGATCGCATCGACGGCGCCCGCAGCTTGGAGACAAGCCCGAATGTTCGACAGCAGCTCTTCGGGATCGTGTTCCACCCAGCCGGGATGCGGATGGATTTGTTGATGCGTTATGGAGCACGCGATCTCTACCGTACCGTCCGTGTCGGCGACGAGAACCCGCGTCGAAGTTGTGCCTTGATCGATCGCCGCTACACGCATGTCGCATCGCTCCGGGATGCCGTTGAACGGCGGTTATCGAAACTAAAGGTGATATCGCTATCGGCCTGACGGAACGCATCTAGCGGCGCCAGAATCCGGCGCTCAGGTCCAGATGTCATCGGTTGTGTTCTCAATCGCTGGCCTTTGCTGTGGGCAACCAATGCGCCGGAAACATCGCCGGTCGCACGCAATTGAATATGAGACAATCCCCCAGGTCCCCGCACAATGCGTTGCGGCACGACATAGCGGACGCCATCTCCGGGTGTGAGTGTGATCGCGTTGTCTGGCGATGGCAGCCACCCAGCGAGATCGGCAGCAACGAAGTCCGCGACGCGCACTGCCTCTCGCCACGACCAACCGGCTGTCTCGACCGGATGCAGCACATTGCCAGCAGCGAAAATCCGCGGCTCGCTCGTCCGTGCGAATTGATCAATCGTCGGGCCGCCAGTGCGGCTATCGATGTCGAGCCCCGCGGCTCGAGCGAGCGGCGCGTCGGGCGTAAAGCGGCCCGTAAAAAGCACGCCGTCGCATTCTATGTCTTGCCGCTTTCCGTCCGCTCCCGATAGCGTCACGGCCTCGACACGCTGCGCCCCTCGAATGTCGGTGATGCGGGTTCCATAAAATACCGGCACGCCGAGCAGGCGCGGCAAGCCCATGAAAAGCCGCCGCGTCGTCGGTCCGCTCCGCTCCTCGATCATCGCGACCGGACGCGCGCCGATCTTGCGGCACGTCAGCAGGCTCGAAAGCGAAACGAGTTCCGTGCCGACGATCACTGGCCTGCGAAACGGCGCCAGATGTTGAAGATACGCGTATCCCTGCAGAGCGCCCGTATTCAGAACGCCCAGAGGCCTGTCGCCCGAAACGAGGCGCGCCGCGCGCGGCGTCTCGCGTACGCCGGTCGCCAGAATTATGCGTTTGGCCGCGATGCGGACGATGCCTTCGCTGCTCGTGCAAGTCGCGACCAAAGATTCGGCGGTGTCGATCGCGACGACGGTATTGCCAAGCATCAGTTCAACACCCGCGCCTCTTGCGGCGTCTGTCAGCCGCCGCGCGTAGGCGGGGCCGGTCAATACGCGTCCGAATTCGCGCATGCCGAACGGCGAATGCCCACAGTGACGGGGAACGCCACCGGCTTCGAGCTCGCGATCGATGACAATCACGCGCGCAAGACCGAGACGCTTCAGCCGCGTCGCCGCCGCGAGGCCCGCAGGTCCGGCGCCGATGACGAGCGCGTCAACGCTCGCGGATCTCTCAGACTGCACGGCCATCACGCAGCATCTCCGACTGCCAGAGGCGATGCAAAATGTCCGGCCGTGAGCTGCGCCAGCCGGGCGTTGCAATAGAAGCCCTGGCATCGGCCCATGCCGCACCGTGTGCGACGCCTGAGGCCACCGAAATTTCCGGGCGGCAGCGGACCCGAAAGAGCCTGCTCAATCTCTCGCAACGTCACCATCTCGCAGTGACACACGATCTCGCCATAACCCGCCGATTGCCAGTCCCGCGGTTCATGCTCAGCGAGATTTGGAACGCGCGCCGTTGCCGGCTCCGCGACGGGCACGTGGCGATGACCCATCTCCTCATAGAGTTTGTAGATGTGCTGCGCGATGCCGAGCGATGCGGTCATGCCCGTCGACCGGATGCCGCCGACCGTGATCCAATTGCGGTCTGGATGCGTGGAGATACGATAATGTTTCTCTTCGGTCGCGGGACGAAGCCCAGCGTAGACAGCTGTCACGCCGGCATCCGCCAAAGCGGGCACCATTTCCACGGCGCGCGCGATCAAACCGCGAAGCGTGTCGTCCACGACGTTCGCGCGTTCGCGATCTTGCTGTTCTTCAGCTGTCGGCCCAACGAGCAAGTTCCCGAAAGCGGTGCGGGTAAGAACGACGCCCTTGGTGCGCTCCGACGGAACAGGCAGGACGATGGTTCTGAGCAGCGCTGCCGCCGCCTTGTCGAAGACGACGAACTGACCCTTGCGCGGGCGTATTTGAAATGAAGCCGCGCCGAGGAGACGCGCGTCGAGCCGGTCGCCAAAAAGTCCGGCGCAGTTGATGACGGTTCGCGCCCTCTGCTCGCCGGTGCTCGTCTGTAGCGTCCAGATATCGCCGTCAAAGCTTCCAGAAATCACCTCTGTCGCAAATCGGATCTCGGCGCCGTGGGCTTTTGCTTGCAGCAGATAAGCCAGAAATGGCGACCACGGATCGATCACATGCTCGCCCGGGACCAGCAGAGCTTCGAGCGCGCGAGGCGAAAGCTGCGGTTCGCGCGCGCGTATTTCGGAAGCCGTCAGTCGCCGCACATCGTGGACGCCGTTTGCACGCGCCTGCGCCTCGATCCCGTCGAGCGCCGCTTTCTCCGCGTCGGACCAGGCAACGACCATGGCTCCGGTTTCGAGCAACGGAAGATTGAAGCTTTCGCGTATCGCCTGGTATTCGGCGTATCCGGCTTGCATGCAGCTGAGTTCGACGCTGCCGGGCGGCGCATCGAAGCCCGTGTGCAAGATGGCGCTGTTGGCCTTGCTGGCGCCCGAGAGGAGGTCCGCGCCGCGTTCCAGAAGAACGACTTTTGCCCCCTCGAGAGCGAAACGTCGCGCCATCGCGCAGCCGACGACACCTGCGCCTACGATCGCGACATCTGCGATCGACATATTGCTTTGGTCCTTTGCCATTCGGCGTTTTTGATTGCGAGCGACGTAACGGAAACAAAAAGGCCGCGAGCGGTGAGCTCGCGGCCTTCGTTACATGAGTCTTAAACGGCTTCGCCGACGGCGCGCTCGGCCGCAGCGATTTCAGCTTGCCGCTTCGCAATTTCGGCTCCGATCGGAGGACCCTTGAAGCGGCGCGATTCGATTCCGAACCACAGCACCACGAGGAGAACGAGCAGGCCGATCGCATAGTTGATGAGAATGTCGAACGGAGGCTGGATGCCCGCGTACATGAGCACGAAGACGCCAAGTACGGTCAGCAGTGCCAACGGCTTCGACCAGATGCCGAGGCGGAACGGCCCGAACTCGGTCCAGGTCTTTCCTTCAGCAAGGAGTCCAGCCGCGATCGGCATGGCGTACGAAACGTAGAGGAACAACGCGCAGCCGGCAGCAAGAGCAGCAAAGGCCGGCGAGTAGAGCGTTGCGGCAACGGAAAGCACCGCTCCGAGCCAGATGGCCGGAACCGGCGTTCTCCACGTCGGGCTGACCCTCTTCCATACGCTCGATCCCGGCAGGCCGCCATCACGGGCGAATGCGAAGATCATGCGCGAGGTCGAGGTGAGACCGGCGAGAGCGCAGATGAAGTTCGCAAGCACGATCGAGATCGCGATCACGTCCTTCAGTGCTTGCGGCGCAGGCAGGTTGTTGAAGAGGTTGAACCACGCGTTTGCGCCGTCTTTGGCGGTCGCCGCCATATCGGGGCTGGCGAGCACGAACGACAACGCCATCACGAAGCCGAACACGAGCGACCAGAACACCGAATGGATCATGCCGCGCGGCACCGCATTGCGGGCATCGCGGGTTTCTTCAGACGTATGCGCCGACGCGTCGAAGCCCGTGATCGTATAGAGCGGATAGAGCAGACCGATAAGGAAGGCGACGAGAGCCGTGCGTGGCTCCGGCACATAGCCGCCGCCAGGCTCGCCGGTGTTGTTGACGAACGTCGTGACCCGCGAGAAATCCCAGCTCGCTCCCCAGATCAGGAACATCGCAGTCAACACGACCGCAACGACGAGGATCAGGTATCCGGAAAAATCCGTGAGTGCAGTGGTGAGCTTGATGCCGAAGTGGTTGCAAACCGCCTGACAAAACGTAATGAGACTGACTGCAATGACCTGAACCAGATAGGCGTGGTTATTGTTGGCCGCGACTTGATCGGCTGTCATGCCGGCAGGCAGCGGATCGGTCGACAACGTGGTCCACGCGGTGACGTCCATGTGGAAAACGCCGGCAAGAACGAGGTCGCGAAATAGAAGCCAGACGCCGACGTTTACCGACGCGACGACGAAGATAAGGCCGAGGAGATTGATCCAGGCTGTTGCCCAACCCCAACCACGTCCGCCAAGGATGGATGACCAATGATAGAGACCGCCGGCTGTCGGATAGGCTGATGCGATCTGCCCGAGCGACGTGGCGACGACGAGAGCGAAGACGCCGCCCACGATCCAGCCGATGGTTGCTTGGAAACCGCCGCCCGTTCCCATTGCGAGCGGATATGAAGTGATGCCGCCCGCAAGAATGCAAATGATGGAAAACGAAATTGCGAAGTTCGAGAATGCACCCATGCGCCGCGACAGTTCCTGCGCGTAGCCCATGGAATGCAATACTTTGGTATCTTCGTCCTGACCCATTCCCAACCCCCAGTTGTTAACTCGGACCGACATCGTCAACATTTTGCCCGTATGGGCGAAATATCTGTGGCATGCTCCAATAGAATGGCTGAACAGTCAAATAAAATGACCGAACGGGCAGAATGCAATGCGGCCTAACATAAGGCGTGAACGAATTGAGCAAATGGTTCGCGAGCGCGAGCGGGTAACCGTCGATGCGCTGGCGGAACTCCTTGGAACTTCAAGGGAAACGATCCGGCGGGATCTAACGGATCTGGCGGAGCGCGGCCGCGTTCGCAAAATCCATGGTGGGGCGACCCTTGCCGAGCCTCGGGGGGCTCCCGAGGCGGACATCGAGGGATCGTTTCAGGGGCGCCTCCTGGAGCATGCCGATGCCAAGCGCGCTATTGCACGGCGCGCCATACAACTCTTTGAGCCCGGCGATACCCTGTTCGTCGATACCGGAACGACGACATTGCTGTTTGCGGAAGAGCTCGCGATGGCAAGCGGTCTGACCGTCATCACCAATTCCGCGGCGATTGCGGCACTGGCGGCGCGCGGCACCTCCAACTCGACGTTTTTGATCGGCGGCGAGTATCGCGCTGAAAGCACTGAGAATCTGGGCCCGCTGGCCATCGATCAAATCAGCCAGTTTCATGCCATCCACGCCGTGCTTGCCGTCGGCTCGATCGAGACGGTGGGCATCCTCGATTTCGATTTGAGAGAAGCGGATGTCGCACGCGCGATGATCACGCAATCGCGTTCCGTCACGGTGCTCGCCGATGCGTCGAAATTCGGCCGCGGCGGCCTCATCAAGGTCGCGCCGCTGGAAGCTGTGCATCGTGTCGTCACTGAGTCCGAGCCGCCCCAGGCAATCGCCGATGCGCTCGAAGAAGCGGGCGTTTCGGTGATCAGGGCCGGCTGAGAGCTAAGAACGAGAGCGCGCGGCTACTCGTGCTTTGTCTTCCAGCTCTGGATTGCAGCCAGCGTATTTTTCACGTGGTCTGATGGATCGAGCGACGTGTATTCGTACGAGATCCGCCCATCCGGCGTGACGACGTACGATGTGCGGTTTGCATACGGCAAGAAGCCCATCATCACGGAATCGTAGGCCGTCATGATCCGCTGATCCTTGTCTGCCGCGACCGGAAACTTGCTACGGCATTCCGATGTCGAAAACTTATTGAGCGTTGCGATGTCGTCGTTGCTGACGCCAATGACTGACGCGCCGAGGGCATTGAATTTCTCCATCGCCTCCGCGAACTCGTGCGCTTCGACGGTGCAGCCCGACGTGAAAGCCTGCGGATAGAAGTAGACGACGACAGGTCCCTTTTTCAGCGCCTCGGCAAGCGAGAACGTGAATTCTTTGCCGCCTTGTGAGGCATGCGCTTTGAACATCGGCGCCTTATCGCCGGGCTTCAGCGCCGCCAAAGCCGGCTCGGCGCCGCAAGAGAAGAGCATGGCAACGACCAAGATATATCGGGTCAGCATGTTGGTTCCCCCTTTGGCGGAGCTTAGTTGAACTTGAATTTTATGCCGCCGTACGCCGTAATTGGCGGAGCCGGTACAATAGTGCGTGGATTCGAAAAAGTAATGCTGCCGAGCGCCGCGCCGCTGTCGTTGGTTTCCTCAACATCGAAGAAGGTTCCGTAAGCGCCGTAGTGCCGGTCGAAGAGGTTGTCCACGAGCCCGTAGATCTGAATGTTTTTGGTCACATCGTAGGAGGTATGCAAGTTGACTTTTGCATAACCGCCAAGCGGCTCATTCTGATTGGACGCGTCGCCAAAGAAGATCTGGTTGCTTGCAGCGATCAGATCGGCTCCTGCTCTCCAACGCGGCGTTAGACCGTAATCGAAGCCAGCTTTGAACTTGTGGGCCGGCACGCCCGGAATGCGATCTCCGGGATGGACGAAGATATTTCCATCCGCATCGGCCGCGGGGTTGAAGGGTGAGGGAAGGGTCAGATCGTTCTGAAAAGTGGCTTCGACAAAATTGTATCCCATGTAGGTGAAAAGCCCTCCCGACCAATAATTCAGCTGCGCCTCGAGGCCTTGCCGCAGCGTTTCTCCGGCGTTGGCGAACGAACTGCGCCCGATGATGGCTGATGCGACCTCTGTGATGTCGTCATTATTCGTTGTGCGGAAATAGCCGAGACTCCAGCTCACCTTTTCGTGTGTCAGAATATTTGTGTTTTCACCTCTGAAGCCCGCCTCCCACGTATTCGAGACGACCTGCTTCAACGGCGGATCCGAGGTCAAGAAGCTCGGCAGAAGACACGGTTGATTGGGATCTGCGCAGGCGAGTTCTGCCGGAACCGGAGCGCGATTGGCTTTCGAATAGCCGGCGTAAACCGAAATCCCGTCGAAGAGCTTATATGTGCCACCCGCCACCGGATTGAAGTGCGTATAGGTGGGGGAACTGTTGAGGTTCGGGGCCAAACCGGTTTCATCATGGATACGGAGGTCGGCGATATTGAATCGACCGCCCACGGTCAGAGCCAATCGATCCGTCGCGTCGAACGTGTCGAGGAAGAATATGCCGTAGTACGTGTTCGTCGTCGAAATATTGACGGGCCGAATGTCGGATAGAGCGGTCGCTCCATTGGGAGTGCACCCGTCGGCGGGGTCTCCGGAAGCAGTGAGATCGCATCCCTGGGCGACAGGTCCGACAAACCCGGCACCTCCGCTTACGATGAAATTCGGTCGGAAAAATCCAAGCTCGGCGGAAGATCGAAACGACACGTTGCCGTGATCGATGCTCGCTCCCACCAAGAACTGATTGTGACGATCAAAGAGCCTTTCCTTGTCTACAGCCTGAAGCGAAACGCCGAAGCTGTTCGCATCGATGGATGTTCGGTCAATTTCGCCGAGGCCCGTGAGGTCATTCGGCAAGAGGATTGTATTGCCATTGGTATCGCTCAGCAGGGTGTTGGTGCCATCGAGATTCTGGAAGCATGCTCCAGTCGTCGTGCCGGAGGGCAAGATGGGACAGGGACTCGCGTTGGAAATGTTTCCGTCGACATGCTGCTGATTGAAGTGGCGATAGTAGGCGACGCCGGCCAAGTCCCAAGTGTCGGAAGCTTTCACCTTCCCGTTGACGGACACCATCTCCATTTGATTGGTTGTCGATTGCGGGGATGTAAAGATCTTGCTCCACCGTTCATCCAACAGCTCGATAGGGGATGCAGCCGCGGCGCCAAAGGTGTTATCGGCGCCGGTAAAGTTGATATGAAACTCGGAACCATCGCCTCTCACACCGAGATCGGCATACATCCGGCGAATATCCGACGTTCCGAAATCGCGGTAACCGTCATCGTGAATATCTTCGAGCGCAATGTAGGTCGCCCAGTTGCCAAACTGCATGCCGTCCTGAATGGAGCCCTGCGCCCGGCCGAAAGATCCGAAGCGCGCATCCGTCTCCAAACCCTGATAATTGAATCCGTCCTTCATGTCGATCGTCAGCGCGCCGCCAATCGCGTTCAAGCCGTAGACGGGGTTGCCGCTCAAGATCGCCATGTGGTTGATGGCGACGGCTGGCAGAAAGTCGTAATTGACCGTATCCCCGAAGGCTTCATTGATGCGGACGCCATTCTGGTAGACGGCAAGTCCTTGCGGCACGCCATCGACCGGCGATGAAGTGAAGCCTCGATAGTCGACGTTGTTCTGGAAGACGTTTCCTTGGACGTCACTGAGGATCACGCCAGGCACATAGTGCGCTAGCGCGTCTGGCACATAATCCGCCTTAAGCCGTGCGATCTCGCCTGCGGAGATGGTGCTGACGCCGCCCGGCACTTTCTCGATCGGAATCTCACTACCGCTGATCGGCGACATCTTCACGGTGCTCGGACCAGGAGCAACCTCATACGTCACGCCCTGCGATACGCCTTCCGTATCGGATTCGACAGCCGGTGGCGGCGCGACCGGCGGTGGAGCAGCTGCCGGTGGCGCAACGGCAGCCGCGGCCGCAACTGGAGCAGGCTTTTTCGCGGGAGGTTTGCTCACTTGCACGGAGGGGATCGGCTTCGCCTCCTTTGGCGCTTTGGTCACGTGTTTGGAAGGCCCCGGCTTCGGCTTTTTTTGCTGAATGACTTGGACTTCCGGAAGAGTTGTGCTCGGCGTTGTGGCGCCCCCGGCAGGCGCTGGAGCAGATGTGGACGGCGCCGGCGCGGATGTGGATGGCGGCCCTCCCGCATCTTGTGCGATCGCCGGCCCTGCGATTTCTACCGCCGCGCATAATGCGACCACTGTCGCCAAGGCGAAAGTCGGATGCCTCATGCCGTCCCCCATCCTGACTGCTTCGATCTTGTCCCGAACAGGAGAACATCACGCAGCAGAGTTATCGATTTTGCTCTTTGCCTTCCCCGGTTTTTGGCAAACGAGAATCGACAGTTCAGCTAGGCCAGTTTGGCAAACGCGCCGAACCCGACGGAGTGGAAAGTTTTCCCGATTTTTGTTCGGGACAGATGAGGTTGCGAGGGAGCAACTGAATGCTCAGCGCAAGGATTAGAAGATTACAAAATTGTCAATTTTGCTGAGCGCCAGTCTCACTCGCGTTCGAATGAATCGCAGCCAGCCTCATCGGCGGCTCGATCTAATCAATGATATGGTATCCGCCATCGATGAACAGCGTCTCGCCTGTGATCAGCTTAGCTCCGTCCATGCCGAGAAACGCGACGGCAATGCCAACGTCATCGATCGAGACCAGACTGCGGCTCGGCGCCTTCGATTGTGCTTTTCGAAGAAGCTTATCGAATTCGGTGATGCCTGAGGCGGCGCGTGTCTTCAGCGGACCGGGAGATATCGCGTGAACTCTGATGCCTTTCGGTCCGAGTTCGGCGGCCATGTAGCGCGTCGCGGATTCGAGAGCAGCCTTCACCGGTCCCATGATGTTGTAATGCTCGACCACCATTTGCGAGCCGTAATAGGTCATCGTGAACAGGGCTCCGCCGGATTTCATCAAGGGCTCGGAGAGTTTCGCCATTCTGATGAATGACCAGCACGAGATTTCCATCGCTTGAAGAAAGCCGTCTTTGGAACAATCGACAACGCGCCCCTGCAAGTCTTCCTTCGGCGCGAACGCGATCGAATGAACACAAAGATCAAGCCTGCCCCATTCCTTGTCTATTGTTTCGAATACTCGCTCGAGCTGGCCCTCCTGTTGCACGTCAAGCCGCATGAAGATAGGGGCATCGATCTCTTTAGCGAGAGGCTCGACGTGGGGCTTGGCCCGGTCATTGAGATAGGTGATTGCGACATCGGCGCCGAAGAACCGAAAAGCCTTGGCGCATCCCCAAGCAATCGACTGATCGTTTGCGATGCCGGTGACCAGCGCCTTTTTTCCCATGAGGAGGTTCAGCGATGCAGCGTCGATCATGCTCGCTTTAACCTCTCTCCTTTGAAAAGGTTACCACACGATGGAGAGCGCCACCTCCCCAGGCATTCCACCGGGAAAACTTACGATCTCTGCGCGAAGCTTGTACCCAAGTGGCCGCAATTGCACGTCGTAGAATTCGAACGCATCCTTGGCGAATCCGGTTAGCGACGTCGGCCATTCGGGATCCGCTATGTTGATGCGCCGTCCGCCGTCGCTACAGTAGTGCGCCGGGAACGTAATGACCTGTAGGTGATGATGTCCGTTTTGAGCTGCGATGCGCACGGCGTTGTTTATGCGCTCGACCGCCTCAGGCGCGACTTTGCGCGACATGAAGGCTTCGCGCAGTTCGCGTTGCTGCTGTTTATGGCTTTGACTGAGCTTTTGCTCGCGCTTCAGCTCTTCCATTTCCGCGTCGGATGCGATCATCTGCAGATCTTCGGGTCGCAACAGTCCAGGCATGCTACCTTCTCCTTCTGTCTTCGGCCGGCGGAAAGCTGCTTTCTCAGTGATGCTTCGAACTTCTGACTGTTTGCACCGTTGGAGCCGCGGCCGCATTTTGCTCAAGCGCATCGAGAATGAGAATGCTCCGCTGCCAGGCATCGATCGAATACGCCCACGCGTCGTGGGCGAAGTTGAGAGGCCACGTGTTGTTTGGCGTTCGGACGGCTGAGATCGCTGAATCGGGCATGTCCGGTTGCTCCAATTGATCCACCGGCATACGAAGTTTTTGAAGCATATGCCGACGTCGATCGAAATCAAGATTAGGAGAGCGATAAATAGCTAACGGAAGTTCGCAGCTCATGGCGCGATAAAATCTGCTGGTTAACGATCGTTGGTCGCCATGACCGAGAGCCCGGCATTGCCACGAGATTCCAAACTTGTCCGCACTGCAGTTGAGTGAATCGCCCATCTTATTTTCGAAGCGATCTTCTTCCGTGAAGGTCACTCGCAATCGATTGATTAAAATACAGTACAAATACTAATTATCAAATTTGGGTGCGTTGGGCGAGCGCTGAATGCCTTTTTCCATCCATTCAGGAGTTCTCGCGAGCGGAGTTCGCTTGTGCATTGCGAGATGGCTCCGATGAGAAGTGCAACAAAGCATCTCCCTCTTGCGGCCGCTTCCCAACAGCGCAATTGTGAAACGGCAGTTTGCAAATCGATTGTTGGACTGCGCTTTCAGGGCGCCAGAGATGAACATTGATCCGGCCGCGCCCGCATCCAGAAAAGGCCGATTATCGCTTCGGCGCGACGCTATTGATCAGTCAGGCCTGAAACGTAGGCTTCCCGGCATTAGAATGCTGCAGGGGTACGATCGCGGTTGGCTGCGGCATGACATCGTGGCCGGTTTGGTGCTCACCACGATGCTCGTGCCTGTCGGTATTGCCTATGCCGTCGCGTCGGGCGTGCCGGGAATCTACGGCTTATATGCGACCATCGTCCCGTTGTTCGTGTACGCCCTATTCGGTCCGAGCCGCATTCTCGTGCTTGGACCGGATTCATCGCTCGCCGCCGTCATTCTTGCTGTCGTACTGCCCCTTTCGGCAGGCGATTCAATGCGCGCAGTGGCCCTTGCGAGCGCGATGGCCATCGTGTCGGGCATTGTTTGCATCGGAGCGGGATTGGCCAGGCTTGGCTTCGTGACGGAGCTTCTCTCGAAGCCAATCCGCTACGGCTACATGAACGGCATCGCTTTGACCGTCTTGCTAAGCCAGCTGCCAAAATTTCTGGGTTTCTCAGTCGAAGGCGTTGGTCCGCTGCGGGATATCTGGGCGATCGGTAACGGCATAATCAACGGACGCGTGAACTGGGTTGCCTTCGGCGTCGGAGCCGCAACCCTGGCTGTGATCTTCATCCTCAAGCGATTCAAGGTCGTCCCCGGAATATTGATCGCCGTTATCGGCGCGACGGCCGTCGTGGGAATCTTCGGCCTGTCCGAGAACGCAGGCGTATCCGTTCTGGGGCCATTACCGCAGGGACTGCCTGCGTTCGAAGTGCCGTGGATCTCAACCGCGGATTTTTCGGCGGTTCTGTCCGGGGGCCTCGCCGTCGCTCTCATTTCCTTTGCCGATACGAGTGTCCTGTCGCGCGCCTACGCCGCGCGTACGCGAACCTACGTGAATCCCAATCAGGAACTCATAGGCCTCGGAGCGGCAAACTTCGCAACGGGCTTCTTTCAAGGCTTTCCCATTAGCAGCAGTTCCTCTCGTACACCGGTCGCAGAGGCAGCTGGCGCAAAGACGCAAATGACGGGGGTCGTAGGCGCCATCGCTGTGGCCCTTCTCATCATCGCCGCACCGAATTTGCTTCAGCACCTGCCCATGAGCGCACTTGCCGCGGTCGTGATCGCGTCGGCCATTGGGCTGATTGAGGTCAAAGATTTGATCCGCATTTATCACATGCAGAAGTGGGAGTTCTGGCTGTCGATGCTATGCTTTGCTGGCGTCGCCGTGTTCGGTGCCATCCAGGGAATCGCGCTCGCTGTGATCGTGGCGGTCATCGAATTCCTCTGGGATGCGTGGCGGCCCCACTTCGCCATTCTCGGCCGGGCGGAAGGCGTCAAAGGCTACCACGACGTCGTTCGCTACCCGCAGGCCCGGCAGGTCCCGGGTCTCGTGCTCTTCCGCTGGGACGCACCTTTGTTTTTCGCAAACGCGGAGCTGTTTCAGCAAAGTGTGATTGCCTCCGTCGAGAATTCACGGACGCCGGTGCGGTGGGTGGTCGTCGCAGCGGAGCCGGTAACAAGCGTCGACGTCACCGCGGCGGACGTGGTGGCGGAACTGGACAGCACCCTGCGAGAGGCCGGCATAGAGCTTTTGTTTGCGGAGTTGAAAGATCCCGTCAAAGACAAGTTGAAGCGCTTCGGATTGCTCACAACGCTCGGTGAGCAGTCGTTCTTTCCAACTGTCGGCGCAGCCGTCAGCGCCTACCTGGATACCTATCCTGTCGACTGGGTCGATTGGGAGGACAGGCGTCCGTGACTATCGCCAACCGGGGAGACAAACGATGCCGAATTGGTTGCTGGTCTTTGGCCCTGTCGCAATCGCGCTTAACCACTTCGCCCCGGGCCACTATGCGCTGATCTTCGCTTCGGCGGCGATCGGTATACTTCCCTTGGCTGGATGGCTCGGGCGCGCCACTGAGCAGCTTGCGGATCGGGCCGGCGAAGGCGTTGGGGGACTCCTCAATGCTACATTCGGAAACGCCGCGGAATTGATCATTGCTCTCGCCGCCTTGCGCGCCGGCCTTCAAGATGTCGTCAAGGCGACGATTGTAGGATCGATCGTGGGGAACATTCTTCTTGTGCTTGGCGCTTCCATGCTGGCTGGCGGCCTGCGCTATCGCGAACAGAATTTCAATCTTGCCGGCGCCCGCGCCGAGGCAACGATGCTGACCTTAGCGGTCATCGCGCTCGTCATTCCCGCCGCCTACAGTGTTCTGGTGGGAGAGCAGTATGCGGGAGGCGAGCGCGCGCTGAGCATTTCGATATCTCTCGTCCTTTTGGCTGTCTACGCCATGTTTCTCGTATTCTCCCTATGGACTCATCCGACATTTTTTCGTGGGGCCAAGGCATCGGAGAATGGCGAGCAAGCTGAGTCCTGGACGCTCGCGCAATCGCTCTTGGTCCTTGCAGTCTGCACCGTTGCAATTGCGTGGCTGAGCGAGATCCTCGTTGGCACGGTCGAGCCGACCGCGCACGCGTTCGGACTGAGCAATATATTCGTTGGCGTGTTCGTCATCGCCATAATCGGAAATGCCGCCGAGCATTCAACCGCTATTACAGCAGCAGTAAGGAACCGAATGGATCTCAGCTTATCGATTGCGATTGGTTCGAGCATTCAAGTCGCACTGTTCGTGGCGCCAGTCCTTGTTCTGGCGAGCTTGCTTGTTGGACCGCAGCCCATGGATCTTCTGTTCGGGAAGGGCTTGCTGCTTGCTGTGTTTGTGGCGGTAGTGATTACAGGGCAAGTCGCAAGCGATGGCCGGTCGGATTGGTTAAAAGGCGTTCAACTACTCGCCGTTTACCTGATCCTTGGTCTTGCTTTCTATCTGACTCCACAAGTTTAGGCGGCCGCCTCTCATAGCTTCCCGCGGCGCAATAGCGAATTAATAGCGAAAAACATGAAGAGTTGTTTCAAGCGCGGCCTTTATCAGTCACAATCGGCACGGGCTTGGAATTGGCGACGGTTGGGCACTCGGTTCGGCTGAGGACTCACATGGAACACGGCAAAGACGCTAAAGCTCATTCGTTCGAAGAAGCGACGTCACACAATGTGAAGCTCAAGCGCAAGGACTACGAGCGCGAGCTTGAGAAGCTTCACGTCGAACTCGTCAAGTTGCAGGAATGGGTTCGCCACAAGGGCCAGAAGGTCTGCGTCGTATTCGAGGGACGTGACGGGGCCGGCAAAGGCGGCACCATCAAGGCCATAACAGCAAGAGTAAGTCCGCGCATCTTTCGCGTGGTGGCGCTTCCCGCCCCGACGGACCGCGAGAAGAGCCAAATGTACATTCAGCGCTATCTACCTCACCTTCCAGCGGGCGGTGAGATCGTGATCTTCGATCGCAGTTGGTACAATCGCGCGGGCGTCGAGCGTGTGATGGGTTTCTGTACGGAGGAACAGGCACAGCGCTTCCTAAAGGTCGTGCCGGAGGTGGAGAAAGCGATTGTCGACTCCGGCGTCGTTCTCATCAAGTATTGGCTGGAGGTAAGCCCTGACGAGCAAACGAAGCGGCTTGAGGCGCGCATCGATGACGGTCGAAAGATCTGGAAGCTATCAAAGATGGATCTGAAATCCTACACCCACTGGGACGACTATTCCCGTGCCAGAGATGAGATGTTCTCGGCGACCGACACTGCGTGGGCACCGTGGTATGTGGCGCGATCAGATGACAAAAAGCGAACGCGGCTGAACATTATCGAACATCTTCTGAGCCGAATTCCCTATGTCGAAATCAAGCGCGAGAAGGTCAAGCTGCCGAAGAGGCATGTCGACGATTCCGGCGACGCCTATCCCTTCAAATTTATTCCCGAGCCACATTAATCGAGAAGCATCCGTCATGGGCAGCCACAGCCGAGCATTGCCGTTACGACCGTCGCCTCCGGCGTCGTAGTTGCCTAGTGCTGTAGGGGCCCATGGCGGTATTTCCGCTTCATCCCTGTGCGGCGTTTATCGTCCGTCCACTTTCAAGCGGCGGCGGAAGAGGAGGATCTTTGTGCAGGGGCGAGGACAGTAACCGTGTGCGACGACACTTGATACGAGTGAGTGACCCGGCACCGTCAACGGCGTATTGTTAGGCGAAGGATTGGTCCACGAAAATATAAAAGTTCGGCAGAACACGTCATTCAGTCGGCGATAATTTGAAGGGAGGCCGAAATGCGCCTTGCCAATATCGCGGTCGTGGCCATGTGCATGGCGGCCTCCCAAGCGCATGCACAACAGGCTCGCGCACAACAAGGCGAATCCGAGAAAATTTCCGTCGGCGTTGCGAGCGCCGAGCGGAAACCCGTGTCATCCGCTCTCGATTTTGTAGGGCGCGTTGAAGCGATCGACCGTGTCGAGGTTAGGGCGCGAATTACAGGTTACTTGGAAGCAGTTCTGTTTAAAGAAGGCGACATGGTCGATGTCGGCGCGCCTCTCTACCGGATCGAGAGCGGGCTCTTTAAAGCGGCGGTGAACGAATCTGCGGGGGCGTTGGAGCGGAGTAAAGCCGCCAAGGTCTTGAGTGAGGTTCAGCTCAAACGCGCGAGCGAGCTCTACGAGAAAAACGCCGGCACCGCTGTTGCGCGAGACCAGGCACTCGCAGCGGACGATCAAGCCAAGGGAAACATTCTCGTCAACGAAGCGGCTCTCGATACGGCCAAGATCAACCTTGGATACACGGAAATCACAGCACCGATCGCCGGAAAAATCGGCCGAACGAGCGTGACCAAAGGAAATGTCGTTAGCCCGGAGACCGGTCCGCTGACGGTCATTGTCAGCCAAGATCCGATGTACGTTACGTTCCCGGTCAGTCAACGTGAATTTTTGCGAGTGCAGCAGAGCGGGCGCGATCTCGACGTCACGCAACTTAAGGCGACCTTGCGCTTCGCCGATCTCCGTACCTATGACCACCAAGGCACCATCGATTTTGTAGACGTCACGGTGAATCGCTCGACCGACACCGTCCTCGTACGTGCCAAGTTCCCCAATCCCACCGGCGCGTTGATCGACGGACAGCTGGTGCGCGTTGCCATTCAATCTGGCGAGCCTAAGGAAAAAGTCGTCGTCCCTCAGGCGGCTCTCATTGCAGATCAGCAAGGCGTTTACGTCTTCGTCGTCGATGACGGCAAAGCATCGGTCCGGCGGATTAAGACAGGGGGCGAGAGTGGAAGCGACATCATAGTCGATGAAGGCCTATCGGGCGGAGAGAAGGTGATTGTGGAGGGCTTGCAGTCGGTCCGTCCGGGATCATCGGTCATCGCAACACCATTACCCGGAACCGCCGATCGGAGTTGACCGATGCTCTCCGCGCTCTTCGTCGACCGTCCCCGCCTCGCAATCGTCATTGCCATCGTCACCACAATCGCCGGCGCGCTCGCGCTATATGCGATACCGGTCGCCCAGTATCCCGATATCGTTCCGCCGCAGGTGCAGGTTACGACAATGTACCCAGGCGCTAATTCATCGGTCGTCGATGCGACTGTTGCGCAGCCGATCGAGGCGCAGGTCGTCGGCGTCGACAAGATGATCTATATGAAGAGCGTGAGCGGCGATGACGGCAGCTACACGCTCATCTGCTCGTTCGAAATCGGCACCAATCCCGACATCAACACCGTCAACGTCAATAATAGAGTCCAGGTCGCGCTTTCGAGTTTGCCGCCGGAGGTTCAACGGCAAGGTGTTTCGGTAAAGAAAAAGTCGTCGGCACTCCTTGGTGTCTTAGCGGTCTATTCCCCGAAGCATACCTATGACCCGCTATTCCTCTCGAACTATGTCACGATCAACCTTCTCGACCAGATCAAAAGTACGCCGGGCGTCGGTGACGCCACGCTTTGGGGGCCGCAGGACTATGCCATGCGCGCTTGGGTTCGGACTGACCGGCTAACCGGTCTGAACCTTACGACCGGCGATATAATAAACGCGATCCACGCGCAAAACCTTCAAGCCGCTGTCGGGCGTATCGGCGCCCGCCCGATCTCCAACGAGCAACAACTACAACTCAACATCCAGACAAAGGGACGCCTCAACAACGTTGCGGATTTCGAGAAGATCGTGTTGCGAACGAATCCCGACGGTTCGGTATTGCGGCTTGGTGACGTCGCTCGTCTCGAACTCGGGGCGGCCAACCTCGATCGCGAAACGCTCTTCAATGGCTCTCCCGCAGCCGTGATCGCCATCTACCAAGCCCCCGGCGCCAATGCGATCGCAACCCTGAAGGAAGTCCGTGCGAAGATAGCGGACGCGGAGAAAAGATTTCCGCCAGATCTGGTCTGGAAAGTCACCTACGATCCCACCGAGTTCGTAACCGAAACGATCCACGAAGTACAAAAGACGCTGATCGAAGCCTTCATTCTGGTGGTTATCGTTGTCTATCTCTTCCTGGGCAGCATCCGGGCGACGTTGATACCGACTCTTGCCGTGCCCGTGAGTTTGATCGGCGCTTTCATCGTACTGCTCGCAATCGGATATTCCGCGAACACCGTGTCGTTGCTCGCTGTGGTGCTGGCGATCGGTATCGTCGTCGACGATGCGATCGTGGTGGTTGAGAACGTCGAGCGCGTCATGGAGGAGCGTCCCGAACTGTCGAGCGCCGAGGCGACAAAACTCGCCATGGCGGAAATCACGGCGCCGATCATAGCAATCACGCTCGTGCTCCTTTCCGTGTTCGTGCCGGTCGCCTTCATTCCGGGAATTTCCGGCGAGCTGTTTCGGCAATTCGCGGTGACGATTGCGGTATCGATGCTTCTCTCAGCAATCAACGCGCTAACGCTTTCGCCCGCATTGTGCGGCATTCTATTGAAGCCGCACCACGGACCTCGAAGGGGGATCATCGGCGCGGCGATGAGGGGGATCGATTATATCAGAGATGCCTATGGCGCCGGCGTTGCACGCATGCTTCGTATCTCCCTGATCGGCTTGGTTCTTGTTGCCGTTGCGTCCGCCGGCATTGTCGCCTTGGCGAAGATAACGCCAACCGGATTCTTACCCGAAGACGACCAGGGTGCGCTGTTCGTCATTGCTCAGCTTCCCGGCGGCGCCTCGGTCGTTCGCACCACTGATATCATGAAGCGCGCGGAGGCGATTCTGAAGGAGGAGCCGGCCGTCGAAGATGTTACCTCGGTTATCGGCCTCAATTTCATCGATAACTATTCGCAGGCAAACGCCGCCTTCATGGTGGTTACGCTCAAGCCGTTTTCCGAGCGGGAGGATCGTTCGCAGGGAGCGCACGCGCTGATCGCGCGGCTCGGACCGAAATTTAGAGAGCTGGTCGGCGGTACAGTCGTGCCGTTGGCACCCCCACCAATCATCGGCCTTGGCTCCGGCGGTGGCTTTACGTACGTGCTGAAAGATCTGCGCGGGAGCGACCCGAAATCTTTGGCGCAGGTAATGCGCGGTCTCCTCGTGGCCGCCAATCAAGACCCGAAACTCTCTCGCGTGTTCAGCACCTATTCAGCGACCAATCCCTCGCTGTATCTCGACATCGACAGAGACAAGGTGCAGGTTCTCGGCGTGTCGCTAAGCGACGTGTTTCAAGCGCTGCAGGCTTCGCTCGGCGGGTATTTCGTCAACAACATGAACCTCTATGGACGGACGTGGCAAGTCCAAGTGCAGGCAGACGCCGCTGATCGAACAAGCGTGAGCGATATTTACCGGATCAATGTGCGCAATGCGAAAGGCGAAATGATTTCGATGCGTAGTCTGCTGGAGGTTCGCCCCGTCATCGGACCGCCGGCAATCATTCGCTACAACAATGTCCGAGCAGCAACGGTTCAGGGTAGCCCCGCAACGGGCGTTTCATCTGGACAGGCTCTCAACGCCATGGAGGAGGTTGCTGCGCGCACGCTGCCTGAGGGTTACGCAGGCGAATGGACTGACACGGCATTTCAGCAGAAGCGCGCCGAGGGCAAGACACCGATCATTCTCGGGTTCGCGCTGCTATTTGCTTATCTGTTTCTCGTCGCGCTCTATGAAAGCTGGGTCATTCCGGTTCCGGTCCTGCTATCGGTCAGCATCGGTGTCTTTGGGGCCTTTGCAGCGATCGTCATCGGCGGTCTGACCCTCGACCTCTATGGCCAGATCGGAATGGTGGTGTTGATAGGACTCGCCGCCAAGAACGGCATTCTGATTGTCGAATTCGCCAAGGAGCAACGAGAACGCGGCGTCGAGCTCAGCGAGGCTGCCACCGAAGGCAGCCGCTTGCGGTTCCGGCCGGTGATGATGACGTCCTTGGCTTTCATACTCGGCCTGCTGCCGCTGGTCATCGCAACAGGCGCTTCGGAACTTGCGCGACGAGACGTCGGAACGCCGGTATTTGGTGGAATGATCTTCGCGTCCGTCATCGGCATTTTCGCGATACCGTCCCTCTACGTAACATTTCAAGCGCTGCGCGAGCGGCTACGGCCGGCTTCTCGTCCTCGCGTCGAGGGTGAGGGCAATGGAATGGCGCAGCGCCAGAATGGCGTGCCAACGCAAGGTTGAGCAGCAATGTCAGAAATCGAATTGCAGAGAATTTCGGGCAAATAATAGTCCACTTCATTTCAGTCTCACTGGTGATATGCAGTAACCCGCCCGTCTTTCTCCACTCACAGTCGCGCCTTGCCTGTAGGCACAGGGCCGACGAGGATGCACACGGAATAACCGCGATCGGCTCGTCATGCATTCGCGATCTTGAGCAACAATATCAGCTCGGAAAACGTCCCGGCATTCGCGAACGAGGGGAGGGAACCCGCCTCTGATGTGCAAGTTGGATTGCGCGGCAGCCGCAGCCAGCTAGTGGTTCGAACTAATAGCGAGGTCGGTGATGGTTTGCAGAGGCTTTCGATTCCGGAGTTTCGACGCGCCTTGCCATCCGGACAAATCGCATTGATGCACGTAGGAGATTTCCTATGATTGGCAATCGTATGAGCAACATCGCTCTGTTGGCCGCTTCCGCAATCATCTATTCGGCTCCGCCCGCAACCGCTGCCCGGTACGATGGATATTGGAGCATGGTCGCCGAGACGACCAACGGCCATTGCGGCTACATCGAGATTGGACTTGAGATAACCGGTGGCCGAATTTTCTCGACCAGCGGATCTTTCGCATTTTACCCAATTCAATTGGGAGGCCGAATTTCAGGTTCCGGGCAGGCTCGGATGAATGCAGTGGCTGGCCCACGCATTGCCTATGGAACCGGACGGTTCGGTGAATTTCAAGCCGGCGGGACTTGGAGGGGCAGCGGTCCCTCGGGTCTGTGCTCAGGCGTCTGGAGCGCCGAGCGCTCCTAATGCACCGCGCGATTGCCGACTGTCGTAACCCGATCGGCGGTATCGCGCGAACGTGCGCGCGAAAATGAGCGCACCGACTCCGGGACCGGGCCGCCGGCTGAAGCCGAAAGGCTCTTCGCGATCGCATCGTAATGATAGTGCATTGCCGTTTTCACTGCGTAGGTAAAGAGCAGCTGAGGCTCAAACGCGCGGGCTCGAAAGGCGCGGAGCAGCTGCGCGCGATAACGGCGCGCCAAGCTTCTGTCTTCGACGCGGCGAACAAGACGCGTCGCCAGCACAAGGAACTTCACATAATCCTCAAGGCAGCTCTTTGCCCACGCTAGCCGATGGTTCCGCCAATAAGGGAGTCGATGAGCCGCGAACTTGAAGCCACCATCGACGAACAAAGCATCGAGCCGCTGGAAGTAGGCATCCGCTGAGTAGGAATTCTCGGTCACTCTGGTCAAACCTTCCCGCAACATGCCTGGCGACATGCCGAGCGGAATGACGTTGGTGCCAAAATTCTCGCTGCCTGCAGCGTCATTCAATCTGCCCTCGGCTTTCAGGCGATCGAACAGCGGCGTAGTCGGTATAGCGTGTAGCAAGCCGATGAGAGCGTTCGCGATCCTCGCTTCAGCTAGAAACCCCGGAAGAACATCGAACGCCCCCGGCTTATCGTTGTCGAATCCGACGATCATTCCGCACCAGACGTCAATCCCGCTGTCTTGAATGCGTTTTACGCGTTCAGTCAGTGTGCCCGCTCTTTCACGCACGTTCTGAAGTTTCTTCGTTTCTTTGAGAGACGCTTCATCAGGGCTTTCAATGCCAATGAACACACTTTGAAAACCGGCCCGCCCCATTAGGCTCATCAACTCGTCGTCTTCCGCAAGATCCAACGATGCTTCGGTGAAGAGAGTGAGCGAGTAGGCATGGTCTTCCTGCCATTTTGCGATCTCACGCAACATCGGCTTGATGGCCTTCTTGTTGCCGATCAAGTTGTCGTCGACGACGAAGACGATTTTGATGCCTTCGCGATAGTAGGCGTCGAGTTCCGCCAGCACTTGCTGAGTGGATTTCAAACGCGGTTTTCGCCCGAAGGTGACGATGATGTCGCAAAACTCGCAGGTGAACGGGCACCCACGTGAGATCTGCATGCTCCCGAACATATAATGTTGCGATTTGAGGAGATCGAGCCGCGGCGGCGGCAAAGTCGTCATGTCGGTCTTGTCGTGTTGCTCGTAGCGGCAAGCATGACGGCCGACTTCCCACTCATTGATGAACTGCGGCCACGTAAGGTCAGCTTCGCCGACGAAAATAACATCGGCGAGATCCTCCAGTTCTTCCGGCTCGACGGTGGCCATCGGGCCGCCGACGACAGTGAAGGCGCCGCGAGCGCGAACCTCCTTTAGGATTTCCCGCATCCGTGTTCCCTGGACAGTCATGCCCGTGACGCACACCATGTCGGCCCGTGCGAGACGAGCGAAGTCGATGTCTTCGATGTTCTCGTCGACAATGGTCACGTCGTGGTGCTTTGGAACGAGAGCCGCGAGCAAAGGCAGGCAGGCGACAGGCAGATTCGCTCGCTTGCCAAGCAGCCCCATACATTTCTCCATACCCCAGAACGACGTGTTGAAGCGCGGATTGACGATTACAATATCGGCCATCACTCACCCTCAACTATGAAATTGCCGAGGCTTAATGTTTTGCTTCGAACGAGATCTTATCAAGGCCGCTGAGCGACTATTATTTCGTTTTCTTCACATCGCGGTTGGTGAAGCGCGCATTGCCAAGGCCCGTTCCAATCGTCAGAACAGCCCAATTCTTGCGATCTTGCATATGGGGTAATTCGCTCAATCCATGAACGACCGCATCGTTATGCATGACGATCATCGCTTCGGATCCGCCGATCTCTCCTATCTTTTCTTTGATGCTGCTGGGAAGATGGAAGCTGCTGCTTTCCCAATTGCCGGGAAGATTCTGGCCGCCCCGATCGATCGAGCCATCCTCACGGATGATCCCTGGGCAGCCAATGCCGATAACGGGCGCCAACGCGAGCTTCTCTTTGCCGTTCCAGCGAATTTGGTCCTCGAGCATCTTCACCAATCGGCCGACCGCGCCCTGCCGGTCCGTCTCGGCCTTCGCATGGCACCAGATCTCTGAATTCGCCACTTTACTTTTCACGAGATCTCGTGATTTTCCGATGTTCAATTCGACCGTGCCGACGCGTATGTTGGTGCCGCCGATATCAACGGCTAGCATCGTATCGTGTCCCTTGAGCATCCAGGGCGGCAGCAAGTGGGCCGCACCGATAAGACCGGCGTCGTCGGGGTCGTTATGTATCATTTCAAGGTCGACCTTGAGTTTCTCGGCCTTGAGAATGAGCCCTGTCCGGCCCGCCACGAGTTCTCCCAGTCTGCTGCCGCGAAACCCTCCACCAATGACGATAGCTTCGGTATCTCGCCATTCCTTGGTCCGCAAAAAGCGCCGGATGACATGGGCGAATTGCTGAGAAAATTCTTCGACCGCACTTTGTACGACGCCGGCAGCTTCCGGATCACCATTTTCTAATTCGTCGACCAACTGCTTCTTCGATAGCTCTTCCGTGGCCGTTTTTCCGAACGGGTCTTCACCGGCCTTCCGGAGCGCCTTGCGCCATTTCTCGACGATGTCCCAAAATGCGCCCTTGCTCGCTTTGTCGCCGACGAACCCGTCGTAGTCGCACACCTCGATATTGTAACTGTCAACCGTGACACTGGGTAAAGTAGCAGCCCCATGCGTGGGCAGTTCTAATGACGGGGATGGCTTGTCCATGACTGTCACTGCCGCCTGATTTCCCAGTTGTCGCGTGAATGGATGTTTTGGCTCTTGCCCGAATAGGCTGCCATCGGCGCTATCCAAGCTGGGATAGCAACGCACATACCCGGCAATCGGTTGCCAGGCATTGCACCGCCGCGGTTCCCGTTTCAAAACGATCTGGCGCGTTTGGCTAAGCGTCGAGATCGATGCTGGCCTCGCGGTCCCATAACCGAAGTTTGCCGCACGCCTTGACGAACGCCGCACCGTTCGCCGGCGTCAGCTCTATGCACCCTTCATCGAGAACGTCGTCGGTTATGCCGCACATCTCCAGCAGCGGTTTCGCGTCCGGCGTGAATGCAATGAACTTGCAGTGTGCGAAGGCGTCGCGCACGAAGTCCTGGCTCGGCGCATCTTTCAGCAGCGGCCCAATGCCTTCCTCGCTCGTGGGGACAGCGACCGCATCGAAGAGCACTGAAGGCCCGCCGTCTATCTTTTGCTTCGCCGCGACCTCGGTCCCGTCGGAAAGAGTGATGCCCGCAATCTTCGGAACCACCAGATCGCAGACACCTCCTGCCTTTTCGACGGCACTGACGAGCGCCTTGAACGTCTTCGCGTCGGCGCCGGATGTTGCGAGGATGCCAAGCTTTCGGCCCGCGAATGTGCCGGGGCCGCGTGCCACGATGCTCAAAGCCTCGGACGTGCCGGCATCGATCGGCTTCTTTGCGGGAACGGCGGGAGCAGGAAGATTCAACCCGAGGCCTTCTCCAACTTTTCGACCCAGAGCTTTATCGATGGTCAGAAGGTGCGCGACCATGCGCTCGCGTATATGCGGCTGCTCGACCTTGCTCAGCTCGAACACCACAGCATCGGCGATATGCTTCTGCTCAGGTACAGTCTGGCTCCGATAGAACATGCGCGCTTGGCTATAGTGATCGGCAAAACTTTCCGGTCGTAACCGCTGCTTCGGACCATCGACCGGTTCGGCGAAACTCCGAAATCCCAACGATGGAGTTTCGCGCGGTCCGCCTTCCTCGCCCCAGCTGTTGGGCTCGTAGTTGGCTCGCCCTTTTGGGTTATGCATCGCCATATGACCATCTTGCTGGAAATGGGCAAACGGGCAGCGCGGTGCGTTGACGGGGAGATGCGTGAAGTTTGGGCTGCCCAAACGCTTCAATTGCGTATCGAGATAGGAAAAGTTGCGCCCCTGCAGCAACGGGTCGTCGCTGAAGTCGATGCCGGGCGGAATGTTCTGGGTGCAGAACGCGACCTGCTCCGTCTCGGCAAAGAAATTGTCGACGACCCGGTCCAAGACGAGACGGCCGACGATTTGCACCGGAAGCACTTCCTCCGGAATGAGCTTTGTGGCGTCGAGAACGTCGAATGCGAACTTGTCCGCGAATTTTTGGTCGAATAGCTGAACGCCGAGTTCCCACTCAGGGAAATTGCCGTTCGTAATCGCATCCCAAAGATCGCGCCGGTGGAAGTCGGGATCCGCGCCATTGATTTTGACGGCTTCGTTCCACATGACGGACTGCAGACCGAGCTTCGGTTTCCAATGGAACTTGACGAACGTAGATCGGCCTTTTTCGTCGAGAAAGCGGAACGTGTGTACGCCAAAGCCTTCCATGAACCTGAATGATCGCGGAATGGCCCTGTCCGACATGATCCACATGACCATGTGCAGGCTTTCCGGGGTCAACGAGATGAAATCCCAGAACGTATCGTGCGCCGACTGGGCTTGAGGAAATCCTCTGTCCGGCTCGGGCTTCACGGCATGAATGACGTCGGGGAACTTGATGGCGTCTTGAATGAAGAATACCGGAATGTTGTTGCCGACGAGGTCCCAGTTACCCTGTTTGGTATAGAGCTTGACGGCGAACCCGCGGACATCGCGCGCCAAGTCGAATGATCCCTTGCTGCCGGCGACCGTCGAAAAGCGAACGAATGCTTCGGTTTTTTCGCCGACCCTCTGGAAGATGTCTGCGCGCGTGACATTTGAAAGAGATTTGGTGAGCTCGAAATATCCATGCGCACCGTAGCCGCGGGCATGGACAACGCGCTCGGGAATGCGTTCATGATCAAAGTGAAAGATCTTTTCGCGAAAATGGAAGTCTTCCAGAAGCGTCGGGCCGCGGCTTCCGGCCCTTAGCGAATTCTGGTCGTCCGCAACCGGGATTCCTTGCTGGGTCGTAAGATAAATGTCGGAGCTGGTGGATTGTTGGTGAATCTCTCCTCCCTTCCCGACACCAGTCTTGTGTGGGCCGGCCGGATTGGAGGCAGGCGTCAGGCCTTTTTGAGAAGCGCTTCGTTTGACGGGACGTTGCTTTCCGGTAGCCATACGCGCCTCCAGTCGGAGAAGACCGAAACTCTCCGTTATACCGTTGCCGTGGGTGCAATGTGCCCAACAGCGTCGATGGAGATTCCGTTCCGGCCCGCTACTCGGGAATTTTGGACTGACCCTCCTCGATGCGATCTGATCGACTGTGAATTGCAAACGCGTCTTGTCCGGCGCCTAACGCCGGACCTTCATTCGTTCCATGCCGAAACGGTGTCCCGTGACGGTGCGGCGGATCGGGAAGTCGCGTTCTCTGTCCTCGCCACACGGCGCTGGTGGGTTCGCTGCCATCCTTGCCTATGGCGCTTCTTCGCCATGATGAGCCTCAGAGTTTGGCCGCGAGCACATCCACCTGCTCAATTTTCGGTGCGGACGCGAGGAGTTCGTCTGCTTTCGACATGAGCGCCGCCGCGATCGGGCCGTTGAGGTGAGCCTGGCGGCCTTCTTCGGTCTCGAAGGCGTCGAATATTCCGAATGTGCTTGGGCCGAAACGCGGTGCAAACCAGACTGGCGTGCCGGGCTCGTTGACGGCGAGCGGAAGCGCGCTCTCCAAGAACTGTTGAAGAGCAGTCTCTTTTCCGGGCTTCGCTTCGAGACGAACGTAGAGTGCAAGCTTGGCCATTGGGTCTTTCCTCCTGTTGCGACCAGGCGCTCGAGCAGTGAAGGCGGATACGCCGGTCGTGGCATGTTGTTTCGTCAGCGGCATTCGCTGATCGTGATGCAATACGAGGCGGAACCGCTGGGTCCCGCCTCGCTGGTCAGATGTGTCGAAGCGCTAGACTTAGACTGTTTCCGGGACCTTCGTGACGTCCGAGAACTTTGACTCGATCGTTTTGCTGGCAACGCTCTCTTTGCCAACGTATGCAGTCCGGTACTGAGCAGCCGGGTGCGTGCTCTCGACGTTGCCGTCCTTCGTGCCGATGAGCTTTTCGCGCATCGTGCCTTCCTTGTACGACGTCTGCACGCGGCCGCGCTTGCGCAGTTCGGGCACGACATAGTCGATAAAGTCGGTCGTCGTTCCGGGCGTCACGGCATAGGCGAGGTTGAAGCCATCGACTCCGCCTTCGTCGACCCAACGCTCCAGTTCGTCGGCAACCTTTTGCGGTCCACCAACGAGCACGGGTCCGAGGCCGCCGATGCAGCGGTTCTTGATGACATCCCGGACCGTCCACGCCTTGTCGCTGCCGCTGGTGAGCGACTCGAGTGTTGTGCGAAGACTGTCGTTGTCCATGGCCTTGAGCGGTTCGTCTGGATCGAGCTTCGAGAAGTCGATACCGGTCCAGCCACCGAACGGCGCAAGCATGCCCTCGGGGCTCGCATACGAAAGATATTCCTCGTACTTCCGCTGCGCAGCTTCGTCTGTCGCACCAGTGATGACGGTCAACAGCATGAAGATCTTCACTGAGTCGCGAGAACGACCCTGTGCTTCGGTTTGATTGCGGATGTCGTCCGTCATCTTCCGCGCCTGCCGGACGTTCGTCGTCAGGATGAACATGCCTTCGGCATGCTTGGACGCGAATTGGCGGCCGCGCCCCGATGCGCCAGCCTGGAAAATCACCGGAGTGCGCTGCGGAGACGGCTCGCACAAGTGGAAGCCGGGGACCCTTGAAGTACTTTCCGTTATGCTGAATCGGATGGACCTTGCTGCCATCCGTAAAGACGCCCGTTTCCTTGTTGCGGTGAACGGCGCCATCTTCCCACGAACCTTCCCAGAGCTTGTACATTACCTCCATGTATTCTTCGGCGATGTCGTAGCGCTCGTCGTGACCGATTTGCTTGTCCATGCCGATATTGAGGGCGGCGCTGTTCAAATAAGAAGACACGACGTTCCAAGCTACGCGGCCCTTGGTGAGATGATCCAAGGTCGAAAGCCTGCGCGCGAGAAGGTACGGCGGTTCGAACATAAATTGGGTGCAACGGAAATGGTCGCCACGTCATAGCCGATCTGGGCCGACTGGCTTGCCCGACTGTAACCGGTTTCGTCAACTTATCCGCAGCAGTATCGCGCTTGTTCCGCTTCTACGTCGGGAACAACGCCTGAAAAGTTCCTGCTATTTCAACGAGAGGTTGGCGCGCCCGAGATGATGAAGATGAGAACTTCTGCTTCGTCGTTGACGTTGATCGGTAGATGCTATCCCACTCCGGAAGCGCGATTTCCGTTCATCAGCTGAAGTGAGATCGGCCGGTATTGAGGTCCGCTTAGGGCCAATAGCGGGCCATGACAGACAATCTGGCCCGACCGTCAGAACGATCGCTCACTCCCAAGAGCGGAAGTTAAATGGTGATGGCGACGCCTCTTCTCGGCACCGTCGCAGATGTCCACGTCCGGGAGTCGATTGGTCGATGCGGCGCCGCCGGCGCCGTTTTAGGTCTCTAGCCCCTCGAGCATGGACATGAGCGCGGCATCGAGCGGCTTGGCGCCCACCTTCTCCGCCATCAGCTGACCGTCTATTGTCAGCATCGTGAAGCCGTGCGCGAGCGCCCATGCAGCCGCTGCCTGTCCACGCACCGGATGTTTCTTGAACGCACCGCTCGCTTGGCCGCGCTCGATGATGCCGGTCAGCTCCGCAAATGCGCCAGCGCCTGCTTCATCCAGCTTCACATGTGCCGCCTTGTCGACATCGCCGCTGAACATCAGTCGATAGAGTGAAGGGTTGGCCGTGCCGAATTGGACGTAGGTTTTCGCTGCGGCGACGAACTCGGCCCGCGCCGAGCGCAACGGCCGCTCGAGCGCGCCGGCGATCTCGCTGCGCAGTTGGTCGAAGCCGAGCGCCGCGAGTTCCGCCAGAAGCGCGCTCTTGTCGGGAAAATGCTTGTACGGCGCGGCATGGCTGACGCCGGCCCGGCGCGCCACCTCGCGCAGCGTGAACTGCCAGCCCTTCTCCTCTTGCAGCATCTGCTGCGCCGTCTCGATGACGGTCCGCCGCAGATCCCCATGGTGGTAGGGGCGATTGCTCTTCTCCTGCATATTCTTGCTCTCGCGTTCGTGATGTAGACAATGAAAACATATGTTGACAGCGTCAACACTGAGCTTCTACATGGTCCCACAAGTTGCCACTGTCAACATAGGAGATCAAGCCATGAATGCCCACGTATCCAGCACCGACGCCTTCCAGTCCGCCAATCGTGTTTCCCCGAGCATGGACGCTATTCTTGCTCGCCAACGCGCGGCATTCCTGCGCGATGGGCCGCCATCGCTCGCCGCCCGCAAGGCCGACCTTGCGAAGTTGAAGAAAGCGATCCGCAACTATTTGCCGGAGTTCCAGAAGACGCTGCACGACGACTTCAAGGGGCGCTCCGCAAATGATACGGCGATCCTGGAAGGGATGGCGATCGTCCAGGGTATCAACTATCTGCGCCGCAACCTTCGCGGATGGATGCGCCCGCAGAAGCGGCGCGTGGAGATGCATTTCGCACCCGCCAGCGCCCGCGTGACCTATCAGCCGCTCGGGGTCGTGGGCATCATGTCGCCGTGGAATCTTCCGGTCGGACTGTCGCTCATGCCGCTCGCAACTGCGATTGCGGCCGGGAACCGTGCGATGATCAAGCCGTCGGAACTCACGCCGGCTACCAGCAATCTTCTGGTGCGGATGCTTGCCGAAATCTTCCCCGCTGAGCAGGTCGCGGTCGTGACGGGCGGTCCTGAGGTCGGCGCAGCGTTCTCCTCGCTGCCGTTCGACCACATCGTCTTTACGGGATCGACACCGGTCGGCAAGGCGGTGATGAAGGCAGCGAGCGCCAATCTTGTACCCGTCACGCTGGAACTCGGCGGCAAATCACCCGTCGTCATCGAGGGCGGCTTCGCTCCCGACCGCGCGGCAGCGAGCCTCGCCTTCGGCAAGCTCGCGAACGGGGGACAACTCTGCGTCTCGCCCGACTACGTGCTCGTTCAGGAAAACGACGTGGAGGCGTTCGTCGCCGCCTACGACAAGGCGGTCAAGGCGCGCTACCCGGAGGGACCGGCGAGTGAAGATTACACGTCCGTTATCAACGAGCGCCACTTTGCCCGCCTGAACGCGCTTCTCGATGACGCCCGCTCCAATGGCGCGCGCGTGATTGAGGTCGGCGCAAAGCCGGAAGGCGCACGACGGCGGCCGCACACGCTAGCGCCAACCGTGGTCCTCGGGGCCACCGTCGAGATGGATGTCCTCAATGAGGAGATCTTTGGCCCGGTGCTGCCGGTCGTCGCCTACCGGAAAATCGAGGACGCCATCGCCCACATCAACGCTGGGCCCCGGCCGCTGGCGCTCTACTACTTCGGCGCCAACGGCGCCGACCGCGCCAAGGTGCTCGAGCGTACGACATCCGGCAACGTGACGATTAACGACACGATATTGCACTTCGCGCAGGACGACCTCCCCTTCGGCGGCGTGGGGGCGAGCGGCATCGGCGCTTATCACGGCATAGAGGGCTTCAGGTCGCTCAGTCACGCGAAAGGCATCTTCGAACAGAGCCGCTGGAATATGACGGGCGCCTTGCGGCCGCCCTTCGGTACCCTGACGCGCCTCGTGACATGGTACCTGACGCGATGATCGTCACGATAAGGCAGCGCGGCCACATCGAGGCGGCGCTGCCTTGATCGCCCAGTGTCAGATAATCCAGTGTCGGATAATAATGGCTGCCGGTTGGCAGATGCCCGCAACGACCTATAGAAATCGATGCCGCAAGCGGGCATTGCGTCGGCGTCGAGCTGGATTCTAAGACTGCCGATCGCGCCGATAGGCGCCGGGCGTTACGCCGGCCTTGCTTTGGAATGCGGTCGTAAAGTGCGATTGACTGGAAAAGCCGCATGCGGCTGCGATCTGCGAGATGCTTTTGTCGCGTGACACGAGCATGAGTTCAGCTCGGCTTAAGCGTCGTGACAAAACGTAGGCGTGGGGGTTCACGCCTAACGTTTGCTTGAAACGCCGCGCGAAATGAGAGGGACTCGTCGCGGCGACGTCGGCTAGCGAGGCAAGATCCAGGTCATTCTCGATATTGGCCTCGATGTAGTCGGCGACGCGCGCAAGACGGCGATCGGCAAGTTTACCGAACGAAGAGCGTGGACGCCGTTCCGCGTGGCTCGAAAGACGACAAACGAGGATCTCTGCGAGGAGAAGCGCCCAGCTGTCCAGAAGGAGCGTCGTCGGGGTGAAGCAAGCGAGTTGGGCCTGAATGGAACTGACGGTGCGGACAAGGTCCTGATCTTTCGTCGCGGACGACATCCGAAGTTGGGCAAGTGTAAGTTCGCGTTCGAACAGGCTTTCGCAGACCGAGCCGGCCAGTGCGAAAGGAACGTAAAGGTGAACGAACGATACGCCTCGGTCAAACCGCCAGCTGGCGCCCTCGAAAGGCTGCATCGCAATCTCGCCCGCCTCAGTCGGAACGCGCTCACTGTTCCGCCAGACGCGTCCGCCGCCAAGATTGAGAGCGATGCTGATGAAATCCGGATCGCCGATTTGCACGCTCTCTTCGACGGTGGAACGCCAGAAGGACGCTTTCAGCGTTGAATTCTCATGCACCGCAACAATGCGGTCTGGCGCGATCACATCGCTCTCAAGATATCTTGGGGCGGTGCAAGACCGATTGGGCGCGCAGATGGGCAAGCCTGGGGTTTCGTCGGCGGGTGGAGGCATTTGCGGCGATACATGCGAACTTGTACTCAGATCGGCGCCCTCCCCGCAGACGTCAATGGTCATCGTGTAATCGCTTATACTCGATGTTTTCGCAAGGACGGTGCCTGGACCAGCCGCAATCAGAGCAAGCAGGGGTTTCGCAATGGCCGGGCGCCGGAATGCGTCGGTAGCGCGCCGCGTTCAGTGCACGGCGGCAGGTGAGAAGCTGGAGCGCACCGAAAAGAGCAAGATTTTGTAAGACAGCGCGCGAGCCGGGATGCTAGCCCGAAGCGGAATGGCGCGGCGCCATGGATAGGTTGGATCTTTGGTGCATTGAGAGTGGCTAAACTGTGAGAGCCTCGTCCGAAACCAGAATTGAGGTGGCCCCAGATCGGATCGATCTGACCGCCTGGTTGCAGATATTTTCCGACCGCGATTATCAAGCGTGTTCGCCAGCGCATCGCGCAGCGGGCTATTTCCGCGAGAACGGCGTCTTCGGAACGGTAAACGTCGAGAATGTCGGCGGGCACCTGCTGGTGCATCACTATCTTGCCGATGAGTTTGAGCCGCATCGCGTTGTCCTGCGGTCGCGGGACACACGCGTTTACGTGATGCATCTCCTTCCAGCGAAAATAGAAGTCATCTGGATCATGGAAGTGGAGCCGCGGGAATCGCGGAGCGCTGCCTTCAGATGCACTGTTGTCGTACGAGCGCCACCGCTGCTGAACCTCGTCGCAAAGTTAGGTCTCCTTCCAGTATTCCTTCGCTGGCACGTGCGGAGGGAAACACCCCTGTTTGCGGCCGATGTGGTGCGGAAGATTGGCGAAGGGCGCCTCTGATCGTCCTCCTCAAGAAACTGAGATATTAGGAACAGCCAATGTATCACTCGATCGTTCGTCGGAATGTCGAGAAGCTCTTTGACGCGCTAGGGCGCGGCGACGTCGACTATGCCGTGGCCGGCATGGCGGATCGATTCGAGCACATCTTTCCTGGAGATCATAGTCTTGGAGGCACGCGACACACTCCTGCAGGCATTCGCCTCTGGCTTAAGCGGTTGCTTCGCGTCCTCCCGGGTTTGAGATTTAAAGTAAAGCACATGGCCGTCAGCGGATGGCCGTGGAACACGACAGTCTTGGTAGAGTGGCGTGACTTCGCGACATTGGCGAATGGTGCGCCCTACGTGAATGATGGCGCACACGCCATACAAATCCGATGGGGCAAGGTCGTGGTCCTTCACGCCTATCTTGACACGCAGATCATGATCGACGCTATGCGCACCATGGAGGCTGCGGGTGTCGCCGAAGCCGGAGCACCGAAGATCGAAGATTGACAGCTTGCTTTGTGAAGATGGTCGCGCCGTTTGGCTACGGCCATTAGCCTCGTCATCGGGCCATTCGGGATCAGCTCCAACCACCAGCCTGCGAGCTGATGTTCAGTAGTACTGGTATTGGCATCATCTCTTCTCCAAATTCCATTTTTCAAGAGGACGCAACAGGACAGCATCCGAAGTAAATTTTCGTAAATGGATATCTTTTGAAATGAATTTGATCAGCGGAATTGAGCAGTCACGTCCAGATGAGGCTCTCGCGTACGCTGACGCCCATCACGATCGGGCTGCTCCTAAAAGGCGAACATCGCGGAGCTGATGAAGGCCGCAGAAGCTGGGCGCGCCGCTTTCAGGCAGCCTTCGATCGCGGCTTCGAGCGCATGCGCGTCGGGTATGTGGCGCTGCTGACGACGCTGATGAAGAGAAGATTCATAGTCCCGATCGCTGTCATTTCCATACTCGGTCTCGGAGTCGCGATGTTCCTGATGGTCGGACGCGACTTCTTTCCAATTATTGATGGCGGGCAAATTCAGCTGCATGTCAGAGCCCCCGCCGGTACGAGAATTGAAACGACCGAGCGCATATTCCAGGCGGTCGAGAACAAGATTCGGGACGGCGTCATCCTGGTCGCACTTAAAGATGGTCACGCCCCGACTGCCAACTACATCCGCCAACTTCGTGAGGTGCTGCCCGCCGCGTTTCCGGAAGACGTCTTCTATTTCCAGCCTGCCGATATCGTCACTCAGATTCTCAATTTCGGTCTTCCGGCTCAAATTGATGTGCGGACGGTCGGCTACGACCGAATGACGAACCTCCACGTCGCTGAGGAATTGCGGAGGCGAATGGCGGCCATTCCTGGCGTCGTTGATGCGCATCTGCAGCAAGAGGTTTATGCGCCGGCGTTCTACGCGACTATCGACCGGGCCCGGGCTCAGCAGCTTGGCCTGAATGCGAACACGGTCGCGACCAACGTCAATATCAGTTTGAGCTCCTCCGAACAGGTTTCTCCGAATTTTTGGACCGATCCGAAATCCGGTATTCCATACTACCTTGCAGTGCAGACGCCGGAGCCGCGGGTCGCGTCGTTGAATGACCTGGCCAACACTCCGGTTTCCTCCGCGGTAACGGCTGCGGGCGCCCTGATCCCGGGGCTGCTCAGCAACGTGGCGACATTCAAGCGCGACACGGTGCCGACCAACAGCAACCAGACCAATATCCAACCGGTTTACGAGGTTTACGCGAGCATTGAGGGTCGCGATCTCGGTGGCGTCGCGGCTGACATCAATAAGATCGTCACGGAGCTTCAGAGCCAGTTGTCGCCAGGGAATACGATCCAAGTGGTTGGACAGATCCAAAGCATGAAGGACTCGTTCCACAATCTCGGCATCGGCCTCCTATTTGCGGCCGTGTTCGTCTACCTCTTGATGGTCATAAATTATCAGAACTTCGGCGATCCCTTCGTCGTGATCTTGGCGCTCCCCATAACGTTTTGCGGCATCCTTACGATGCTGTTCATTACTGGAACGACGCTTAACGTTCCGTCCTTGATGGGCGCGATCATGGCCGTCGGCGTGGCGTCGGCGAACTCAATTCTGCTTGTCACGTTCGCCCGCGAGCAGCAGCTTGCAGGAAAGCCCGCGAGCGAGGCTGCGATCGATGCCGGGCGAACGCGTATTCGCCCAGTGCTTATGACTGCGGCGGCAATGATCGTCGGCATGATTCCGATGGCGATCGGCGGCGCAGGCGACGAACAGAACGCAGTGCTGGCCCGTGCCGTAATCGGCGGCCTCTTGTTTGCGACCCCTACCACTCTGCTTGTTGTTCCGTACCTATTTGCCAAGCTCCGCAAGTGTAATGACGGAAAGCCCGCCCAGGGAGTGTTTGAAAGGCAGGTCTGACGTGACCGATTCAAACGACACGCTATCGATCCCGCCAACGGATGAGAGACGCGAGAATAGAGGCCAGCCGGATGTCGCGACCCCGGCACCGAAAAGTCGTGGCGGTCTATGGCTCGGACTAGCTGTTCTCTTACTTCTGACAGGCGCCTTGGTCGTTGGCGGCATCAATGCCCGTGCGCTGCGGCAACAGACTTTGGCTACGTCCGAGCGCCACCAAAATTTTGTGCCGAAGGTCCGGGTGGCGCCGGTGAAAGCCAGCAGCGACATCAATACGGTGTCGTTGCCAGCGACGACGTTGGCATTCACAACCGCTAACATCTTTGCCCGCGCCAGCGGTTATATCGGCAAACGCAACGTTGATATCGGCGATCGCGTCAAGAAGGGCCAGCTGCTAGCGGAAATCGTCGCCCCCGAACTCGACCATCAAATCGCGCAGGCGCAGGCCACGCTCGAGCAGGACAAAGCTACGCTGCGCCAGAACGTGGCGAACCGGGACCTCGCCAAGATCACTTGGGATCGAGACAAGCCTGTGGTTGCTCAAGGCTGGGTGACGCAACAGCAAGGCTCGATCGATGAGCAGAATCTGAAGGCGCTGATCGCCGGTGTGGGAGTCGCTGAGCAAAGCATCGCAGCGCAGGAAGCGACGATCAAGGTTCTTCAGCAACAGAAGGACTATCAGAGTGTCGTCGCGCCGTTTGATGGAGTCGTCACTCAACGCAACATCGATGTTGGAAGCCTGGTGCAGGCCGACGCGACGAGCGGCACCTTCATGTTCAATCTCATTCAAACCGACATTATAAGGACCCAGGTTTACGTTCCCCAAGACCAAGCCTTTGGGGTGCGGCCTGGCGTTGACGCCGTCGTGCGGATTCCGGAAATTCCGGATCGTGCATTTCCGGGAAAGGTTACACGCATTGCCGATGCGTTGAACCCGATTACCCGGACGTTGTTGACGGAAATTGACGTTCCCAATTCGGACGGAGCAATGTCTGCCGGCGTCTATTGCACCGTCGAGCTTCATATTCCGCGCAAGGATCCTTCCCTCTTGGTGCCAGCGGAAGCGATCATATTTGATCGGAACGGCCTGCACGTAGCGGTCGTTGAAGGCGGAACTGTCAAACTGCAAAAAGTTTCCGTCGCGCGTGACTTTGGGACCATAGTCGAGGTGCGCGAAGGGGTTAAGAAGGGCGATTTGGTGGTTCTCAATCCATCGGTGGATTTGGCTCAAGGAAGTAAAGTCGACGCGCGGTCCGACGAATCCGATAAGACCGCTAGTGAGCCAGCGTCGAGGCCAACGAAAAATCGCACGTGATTGAGATGCGTGATCTGCTTTGAGGCACGGCTAGAGAACACGCTTAGACAACTCAACCGGCTTGCGAACGTTCTTGGCGGAATATCTCAAGACACGCTTGCCCAGGGCCTCAGGTGCATAATCATCAGGCCTCTCGTCGAAATGGAGCGCGTCCTCGCGGAGGCGCGCCGCAACAATCAGCCTGCCTATATCGCCGTTCCGTCGGATTACGCCCGCTCCTCAGTCGTGCCGGCGGACGTGAAGCCGATCGTGCGACAATCAAATGAAGCAGCGTTGCAAAAGGCGATGAAGCTTATCGCAGAGCGTCTCGACAAAGCAAAATCCGTCGTCGTATTTCTGGCCTACACAGTAGCGCGGCATGGCTTGCAATTGCGGGCCCAGAAAGCGATCGAAGCGTTGGGCTGTCCTTTTGTCACCACGCTTGACCTGAGACCTTACGGGCGCATTCGATCAAGCGTACCGCGAGTGGGGTCAAGAGTTCTCATCTTCGTCCGGTCCGGTGCCGCATCAAGGACTGAAGGTATTTAGCTTTTTTAATGGCGCACCCGGCATGCGTCAAACCGGAACGAAAAACAGTCAAAAAGCCCCGAAATTACTGCATTTCCAGAACCGCACCGAATTAATTCCTGGCACAATTCCTGTCACGATTTACACCACCATCAAAAACACCATTTCAATAACAAAAATAGGGCTGCGAGGAAATGTCCGTTTTTATTCGATTGGCGGGCGCGGTGCTCAACCACCAGAAGGGTGTCCTGGTTACGATCGAGGCGGCGTGGCCTCTCATCGCCAGCCCGGTGAAACACCGTGAATCCGATAAGCTGACCTGACAGAGATGGAGCGCCGGGAAGGACTTCAAAGACCCTGAGGAATCAAAATGATTAGTTGCCCAAACCTGGGTTGGCCTTCTCTCCCGATTTTATAGTCTTTCACAAATGATTCCCAAACCGGCCGGAAGCTATGATGGCACACCCTTCGCGCGGAAGGCTAGCAAGCGCTGGCTGCGACTCGCTCGGTCGCTTACATTTCCGGCATGGCGGGCGAGCATCACCATTTCGAGAAAAAATCCCTACGCAAAGTGATGGGCGGAAGTGCTGACTGGCACGGATTGGCGGAGAGTTGCGTAGCCTTCGCGACCGCTAACGGGGGGGCCATCTATATCGGAATCGAGGACGGTGATGACAAACCGCCAGCCAATCAAATTATTGCCCCCAACTTGCCAACGGGCATCACCCAACGCATTGGGCAGCTTGCCGTAAACGTTTCGCTGGAGGCATCGCTCCATGTATCAGATAACGGGGGCGCCTACATAGAACTGATTATTCCGCGTTCCACGTCAGTTCCCTCGACGAGCGGCGGTAAATATTATTTGCGTGAAGGGGACCGCAATCGCCCCATCGTCGGCGATGAAATCCTGCGCCTCCTGAGCGATCGCGCCACTGTGTCGTGGGAATCATTGACCTCCGCCGGCATTCCGCACTCACAAGTCGATCCAGCCAAGCTCTCTGCACTAATAGGCCGTATCCGTGCCTCTGATCGTGTAAAATCCTCTGTTAAGGAGAAAACCGACGACGAATTGCTCGAGCACTACTCCTTTGCTGACGGCCGGTTGCTCACCAATCTTGGCATCCTCTGCATCGGGCGGCGGCAGGACCGTGCCGCCTTGGGCACAGCGCCAGTCGTGCAGTTCATCAAGTATGATGAGCACGACGATAAGCTCAACAAATTGGTATGGGATGATTTCAGTCTATCACCGATCGAGCTTGTTGATGCCATTTGGACCGAGGTTCCGGACTTTCGGGAGACCTACGAGCTTCCTGACGGCCTTTTCCGTAAGTTGGTACCCGCTTATGACGAGACGGTTGTGCGCGAATTGTTGGTCAACGCATTGGTCCACCGGCCCTACACACAGCGCGGCGACATCTTTCTGAAGTCTTTTCCCGATCGCCTAGAGGTTCAGAATCCCGGACCGCTTCCCATTGGCGTTACGCCCGCAACGGTGCTCCATGTCACGGTGCGGCGAAACGAGGGACTGGCACGCGTATTCCACGATCTGAAGCTTATGGATCGCGAGGGCTCCGGCTTCGACACCATGTACGAGGTGCTGTTGGGCCAGGGACGGGACGTGCCGCATCTACGGGAGGTCCAGGACCGCGTTGAGGTGACGATCGGCCGCCGCATCTTGAAGCCTTCGATTATCGACCTCCTCGGCAAGGCCAACCAGAGCTACCATCTCAAGCAGCGGGAAATGATTTGCTTGGGATTGCTGGCACAGGCGGAGCACATGACCGCGAAGCAGTTAGTTGGCGCTCTCATGCTCGATGACGTCGACGAGCTTCGCCCTTGGCTCGGCAGACTGCAGGGTTTTGGTTTGGTGGGGACGGCCGGCCGAACCAAGGCGACCCGCTATTTCGTGGCGTCGGATGTGATGCGTCGTCTCGACATAGCCGTTCCGACCACACTGGGCAGGATCGAGCCGCATCGGCTGAGGGCGCTTATCGAAGAGGATCTTCGGCGCTACCCGAACTCGGCGGCCGGCGAAATCAATCGCCGGGTGGGCGCCGAGATCAACGCCAAGCAAATCAAGCGTGCGCTGGACACTCTCGTTGCGGACGGTACCGTGGCGTTTGAGGGGGAAAAACGGTGGCGCCGGTATCGTGCAGTCCACAATTCCTAAAGGACAAATCGAACCTTATCCGTTGCATCTGGACGATAGGTTGTCCGATAGAATCTGACAACGCTTTGTAATTCCAGCGTTTTCTATCGCCCAACTGAGGGCTTAAGAACCTGTCCTGGGCGTTAGCTGGACTTCCCAAAGGGAAGTCCTTCAGACTCTGGGCCAGAGGCACAATTCGACGGATCTCGAATTTATCCGACCCAAGATTGTCAGCATTGACCACAGCGACGGAATCGATGCATCGGGACCATGGGGGGCGGCGCGATAGACTAGGTGACAACATGGTGAAATATCGAGAGGTTCCCTGGAAGCGGAATCTTCGCAAGATCCCAGACTCCGTACGGGAACAGTTGAAAGAAAGCCCCGATAAACGGTTTGTAGTCGGCGTTGTGAAGACGATCTCAAACTCGGACCTCGAAGCGGGAACGTACCGTCATCTTGGCCTGGGATTAGCCGCTGGCGGCATCATCCTAAAAGAGCGCGTGGTGCCGATTGCTGAAATGGGGATTTTTTCGCGACGAAATCGCGAGGGATGGGAGATCCGTCGAGACGATCTGCCGATGGTCACGCGGACTTTTAGCATCGAGACCCCTAACTACGGCGACTGGGGCAATGGCTCCCACACAATGGAATGGGACCGCGAGTGCTACCAGTACGATTACGTGGAAGCCCCGCTGTTCGCGATCCACGTTAAGCTCTTGAAGAAGTCACCGCAGGCTGCCGTCATCAGCTTCTCCCTGGATTGGCCTCTCGATCGAGCTTCAGAGGACTTCGAGCGGGACTTGCTGTTCGCGCTCAACATTCTTCAAGAAAACGTCGGTGCTGCCGGATTGCTCGTGGCAGACGCATCTAGCGTCGATCTTCTTGCATCTATCGAGATGAGTTGGGAGTTCTTCCCACCCGGCACCGCATTAGAAGTCGAACGGTTCTTTCGCGGTTCGGGCCGCAGCGCCTCGCCCGACCTGGACGAGGTCATTCGGCAGCGCACCGAGCTCTTCATGAAGACGAAGCCGTTACGCTATCTACGCGGGGCCGGTGGGATGAACCGCTATATTGGTGCTCAGTTTGCGGACGATCTTGTTGTCTTTGAAAACGTCAGATATGGAAACGCAATTTGGATTCTTTTCGAGGATTGGAGCGTAACGTCTCGCCGGTCACGTATTGATCTACTCAGACTCCGCGATGTTCCGTATCATCGGATCGTGCATTCCGACGGTTGGCAAGATCGGTTGCTTGAGTTCGTCCGTGAGGAGAAGCGCAGGCGCGGGATCGTTGGTGGGACGTCAAAGACTTTCCGTCGGGCGTAAGAATGCCTTGTGCGTTAGGGCATAGGTGTTGGTGTGACCGAAATAACAAGTATCAGCGTTCTCCTGACTGAAATCGGTAAAACGCCTATCCCCGCTCGTCGGCAGCACCTGCGAAGGTGGTTTCGCGGTCATGCCAGATCCGACTGGAAACTGGTGCCCGGAATTTATCGGCTTAAGGAGAGCAGCAACGAGGAAGAGCTCTTAACCACCGAGCGACACTTGTCTCAAGATTTTCGAATCATGTCTGCGGGTCTTCGAAAGGGAGGCGAGGACGACGTCGATCTTTACTTCCTGCAGCAACACTACCGGATGCCAACCCGCCTGCTCGACTGGTCGGCCGACCCCTTGGCGGCGCTCTATTTCGCTACGGAGCATGAGCCGACGGCGGATGGTAAGTTGTTTTTCATGGACTCTTACATGCTCTCGGTGAACCAGCAGGCGGAAGAAACGTTCGAAGGCGTCGCGACGTCACGAAACGAGGAGGTTCGCAAAGCCATTCAAATCATCACCAACTGGCACAAACGAAAATTTCCTCCTTACATCATCCCTATAAGGCCCGATCACGCCGATCAACGCATTTCCAGGCAGCGCGGATATTTCACGTTCCATACACCGGAAGCACGAGAGCTGACCAATGATACAAATAGCACGTTGCGTGCGTATAAAATTCCTGCGGCCGCAAAGGTACGGATCAAGAAAGAACTGGAACTCGCCGGCGTCAATCAGTTCACTGTTTTCGGCGACCTTGATCACCTAGCGGAATGGCTCAAATCCGTGCACTGCAAGCAATAATAATTAGTGTCGGCGCTTGCTCACGCTGACGCAGACCTCCACGCCGTCCGCCAGCGGGATAAAGCGACCCATCTTTGCGGCAGGCCTAGCGGGAATAGTCGAACCCAAGCCGCTCCGCCCATGTTCTGATTCTAACACAGCTCGCCGCCCATCAAAACGTATCGTCGATGGGCTCTTTGCTGACGTCCACGTCGCGCATGTTTTCCCACCACTCTTGGCGCTCGCGGATCAGGTCTTCGTCTTCAGGATCGTCGCCAAATCCGCGCCTGGGTAACTCAGGTGTTTTCTGATCAGGACCATTCTTGAAAAATCTCTCAGCCGCCAAATATCCCTTCGCCGCGCCAGTGAGCTTTCCTAGAAGGACGTGTTCTTCAACTTCCGCATCAGATTCCACTTCCTCACCGTAGATGTATTCAAGCCAAGGCATCAGAAGGGACATGACAAACCCGACGTCATGACCGGGTATCCAGCACATTGGAAATTCCATGTCCGGCTCGCGGTCGTCAAAGGTGCGGTCGTAATCTCCGAGGTAGATTTTGGGATTGCGCAAGCCAAGACCTTTGTTCACCCAGTCCTGCCAAATGATGGTGACGGGGCCATCGCCGATTTTTTCCATGAGATCTATGTCGAGGGCGAACCTGAGACGCCGTGCTCCTTCCTCGTTCTCGGGCAACCCGGCCTCGATGAAAGGTTTGGCGTCTTTGTTGAGGACGTTGGTAGCGGGAATTTTGATCGACCAGCCCTTCTTGTGTTCCTCGCAGAGAGGGCGATCGATCTTCTGCCAAAGGGTGAGCCCGGTGTCTTCATCATGCAGGATGATATACACGGGCAGGCAGTGCTGGGACCAATATTCGAGGTGGCGCATCTCGCCATAGTAGACGTAGTCGCTCCCCTTCTTCTTGAAATAAGAGCTTCCGCTTTTGATCTGCAGCGCAATTAGTTTGCCGGTGGGCTTGCTGTCTTCGACAACTTCCACCTCGGCATCGATGCCCCAGTCGAGGATGGGCTTCTCCCTGAAAAACCATTCAAATTCTTCGAGGAATATCCGCTCGACCGCGTTTAGACCCACCCGCTCCGACAATGATTTTTTGCTCATGGCAATCACCTTCGCGATGAATGCTTCGCATTGTGTCTGATTCTCAGACGAAAAAGCCCCGAGTTGCGGAGGCTCATTGTTGGTCGTGCCCTTATCGTGATTCGACGATGACCGCGTGCAGCGTGTTGGTTCCGCTCAAGGCAGCGCTGGCGGTGATGTTGATGAGTTGATCGCTCCGCGGGCTCGGATACGCTCGTGTCTCCACCGACGAACAGAATTTAGATCTGCAAGTTGACGCGCTTCAACGCGCGGGATGTCATCGCATTTTGTCCGATCAGGGTTTCTCAGGTGCCGAGAAAGCGGAATTTGGCTCAAAGTCGATAAGCGTCGAATGCGTATGCTTAGAATATGTCTGCAGTCGATTTTTAAGCGGACAAGACTACGGATGCCCCAACTCTGCGCCATGGGCACGAAGCTCCATCCCGAGGGGGGCGGCGAGGATAAGGGCGATGATTGTAAAGATGAGCTGGCGGCACGGATACGTGATTATCGAGGAAAGGCCGCCGAACCTGCCGTTATGTCGGCAACTCAGGCGAGTTTTCCGGCAAAGTATCCCCGCCGTTACTCACCTCCTCTTCAATCTGGATTGCCTCTTCTGTTTCCGGGCTCGCGCTGACGACGACTTCGGGGTTTATCTCGGCGTCCTCACCGATGGAGATTCGAGGGGTGCCCTTCGGCCTCTTGGTCGTCATGCCCATCATCGCTTTGAACGATAGCACAGACGTGCCGGGGTGGCCCTTTCCGTCGTGGTTGGCCACACCCGCAATCGACCACTTCGTTGGACGCGCGCCATGAATATTCAGAAGCTGCGTGGTGCGGCGACTGGCAAAACCGATAAGCCAATCTTCTATGTCTTCAATACATGCTTCATTACCAATCTGGCCGCGCACATTCGCTTGATGGATTGCGAAGAATTCGATCTTCGCCTTGCGCCTATTGCTCAGATATTCATTCAGCCCGTTGATATTGCGGTCGTTGAACGCTTCCTTGAAGATGTTCTTCGATGCTTTCCCTACATAGACGGGCAAACTGCCTCGGCCGGAGGCGCAGGAAAAGACATAACAGCCAGGTTTGCTCACATCCTCGCTCTCTTGGAGGATGTCGACCAGCCTTTCTTGATGGATGAGCCGTCCGCCAGACACCCCCCTCCTTAAAGGAACAGAAAACGGACCCTTTACGACGAACTGGACCATGATGACCCCACACGACACTACTTGTAAAGATTATAATACAGACAAGTGAGTGTGGCGAGCATTGATAGGCGAGGGCGACATGGCGGCCAAGTAACCGTCGGAATTATCGACGCGAAAGACAAACTTGGCGCATCCGTCTCCTGCGGGCACTTTCTTGAGAAAAGCGTCCAACTGATTGTCGGCTCAGCATTGGGACCGCCCCTTCCTATGAACTCTCTAAACATTGCTCCGTAAGTCAGTTTTTGGAATCTCTCTGTTCGGTCTTAGTCCAAAGACGGCAATGCGCCATGCACGCGTTTACAGACGCGGCAACAAAAGCGGATAACTCGTCTAATTTCTGGCTTAAGTCCTTGAACCTGGAAATCCAATAATGCGTGTGCTTGCCCATGGCATCGATATCGTTGAACTTGCGGAATTCGATCGGCTTCTGCGAGAGCCCACCGCCGACATGGCCCGCCGGTGCTTCACCGAGCTTGAGCTCGACAAAGCCGGCGACGCCGACCGGCGCACTGAGCGATTGGCTGCGCGGTTTGCCGCGAAGGAAGCCGTCTTGAAAGCGCTTGGTACCGGCTGGGTGACGGGGATCAGCTGGAAAGACATCGAGCTTCGCAGCGCACCAAACGGCGCTCCGTCGATCATCGTTTCCGGCGAGGTCGAGCGCATAACGAGGGAAAAAGGCATATCGAGTTTCCTCGTCAGCCTCTCGCATTCGAACACGCTCGCTATCGCGAGTGTGGTCGCCGTCGGCCCCGATATTCCTACTTGCTCAAACTGACGGTGCGGGCATCGAGATCGACGTGGAACTTGCCTCCCCTCGCCTCAGCGATCGGACGCCAGACCGCGTAACCCTGCAGGATGGCCGACTGCCAGTCGGCGAGAGAGCAACGTCGGACCTCGAGATGCTGGGCCGCGCTCTTGAGCGTGCGAAGAAGCTCGTAGTCGACGTACTTGACGCCCCCGAAGAAATCATGGCTGCGGGCGCAGTCGAAGACGACGGCGGCAAGGCCTTCTTCGATGGCCCCTGCCCGGCCGCCATCCTCGACCTCGTCGATCAGCTCGTGGCTCTTCCGCTTGCACCCGAGAAGCTTTCGCAGCACCGGCGACCAGCCGAGAACCGCGAGGTGGGCGAAGTGGATGACGTCATGAAACCCGTAGCCATCCGGGGTGTATGCGTTATCCCGCAGGTCGTCGCCGCATTGCTTGCCATCGACAAGCAGCTGGATCACTTCCTTGCCGCCTTTCGTGGTGACGCGAAGCTCGATATCCATTTGGCGGTGAAACCGCTCGTCTGGCGGGAACCCGCTGTCGTAATCGTAGGCTTCGGGAAAAAGCTGCGACTGCGCAGCAGCCGTTCCCCACCGATCCTTGATCTTTGCAAGATTGTCTTCGGCGATCTCGCCGAGCCGCAGGTCGAATTTCCGGGCAATGTTCGCGACATACCAGAGAATATCGCCCAGCTCCTCGCCAACGCGTTGCTTGAAGAGCTTGTGGGCGGGTCCGTCGCGCAGGAATTTTTTATATTCGCTGAGAAGACCGCCGGCCTCGCCGGCGAGGCCGAGCAACGGCACGATCACACTGAGATCGCCTTCGCCTTTGGCAGAGCTTGGAACACGGTCCGTCCCCTGCGCTACATCCTGATATCGGTCAAAATCCATAAAGTATCCCTCGATTATTTATGCTGCGGGTTTTCTTGTCTGTGGAGAAAATTCGGCAACGGCATCGTTGATTCCCCATTTTGGCGGGAACCAGAAGTTGATCGGCTTGGAGATCGGCGAAAATTTCTGCTTGATGCGCGTGCGACCAGTGAGGCCCGTGATCTCCGGATGTGCGACGCGCGCGTATTTATCGACCTCGCAAAAGAGGTTCTGGCAGTCGATGAGCTGCAGCCTGCGTCCAAAGAGGGACCGGAACTGTAAACCGAGCCGCGCAAGTTCGTCAGCCTGCCGGTCCGCAACGAGCTTTATAATTTCGGGCTCGTTCAGACCGCCGAGATTCGAGAAGCACTTTCGGATACCGTCGAGCGCGCCAGGCCCCGGCATGACGAAATCCATTTCCGAGAAGTTTGTAATTTCGCTGTAGTTGATGTCGGTGACAAACTGATAGGCGAGAAAATCGCCGATGGTCGGATATGATAGCAGCAGTTCGAACGCATCCTGCATGCGCCGCGCAGCGGCGAGCCGAGACGGCAAGTCGTCGCGCATCATCGATTCCAGCAGTTTCAGATGGTTCTGATGCTTCGCCGAGTGGCCGAACGCGCGGCTTCCGGGCGGCATGATGTAGGCCGCCGAGTAGATGCGTTCACCGCGCGATAGCGCTTTAGAGAGAATGGCATCGTACCGCCGGAAGCTATAGTCCTCGTATGTGATCGCTCCGAGCGCCTTTTCGAGCAGCCCCCATGTCTCGATCTTATTGAAGAGCTTGTAGATCAGGATACGGAAGAAAACTTCCTCAGGGGCAGATGAGAGGTCATCGCGATAGATGACGTTGCGGATCAGGTACTGGCTGACCCGGTCCGATGCCCGGTAGGCGTTGGTGAACTTGTGCTCCTCGATAATCGGATCGGCCGTCCAGGGGCGTCGCAGACCCTGCAGGCGGCGGAAGAAGACCTCCTGTCGCTCTACCGCAAAACGCCAATACGTATCGAAGACGACGGTTGGCTTTGCGGGTCCAAGTCTTGAAAAAACGGTAGGCGCTTCGGCCTTCTGCGCGCTCTGTTTCGCCGGGTGAAACGCCATGGAAATCTGATCCGCGGCCTTCCGCTGTCCTGTCTTCACTTTTGAACGGACAGCCTCGGGTAGCCGCGCCAAAATTTCGGACATTGCGTCGGTAAGGGTTGCGGTATTGTAAATGGACTCCACGCGATGCGCGCTGATGCTTTCTTTAGCCAGCCCGGCGTACAAGCCCCTGAGCTTCTGCCAGTAACCGGCATCCTCATCGCGATCGATCGGTGTGTCGCGATCAATCAGGAATAGTGTCATGGGCTGGTCGCCCCAAAGACGGATCTCGGGCTCGATCAAGGCCTTCAATGTGCTGCTTTCGATACCGCCGGCCTTGCCATATACCAGCGTTGACCACCAGAAGCGGTCGAGGATCACGTGCTCGCCGGACGCGAGCGCCGGCAGAATGACTCTTTCCATGACGTCGAGGTGGGCGGCGACGTGCAGGGCCTGCCGGGCCGTTTCCGAAATCGATTGAACGCCAAGCGCAGCCGCGTTGTGATGCAGACGATAGACGAGTTGCCCGAGAGTGCCATCTTCCCGGCCCGGGAATGACATGAGGCGGCAGCTGCGGCCCTGGGCGTTCAAGGTCTGCACGACCATCTTTGCCAAAGTCGACTTGCCGACACCGTCCGGGCCCTCGAATACGATCAACTGGCCGCGGCAAGTCATGGCCGGGTGCGGTGTCGGCCTCCGGGGCGTTTTCTTGCGTGAAGACTTCGAAGTTTTCATGCGGCCGCCTGCATTCGCGTTCCGGCGGCATCAACAAGTGCGACCAGCCTCGGGTCCGACTTTGCAATTCCTTCAAGCTTCGCCACGCCGACATAGACGTTGAGTCTGGCTGGCTTCATGCCGCACTCTTTGGCGACGAAGCGGCCGAGCTGCGCGAGGCCGAGATAATTACCGTAGGCTTTATTGAAGAGCTGCTGCGTGGCGTAAAAGGCGTTGGTCACCATGCCATCGTTCGTCGGCACGAAGGAGACATGCTGAAGGCACGGAAAGCCAAGCTGTGCGCTGCTGCTGTGATCGCGCTCGGGATCGAAGATCGACGCCTGAAGCATCGAATCCCGGACACCCTTGCGCCCCGAAAACTGGTCGATGATGAACTCGAGCTGATTGCCGTTGGAGGGCCCGCGGCCGAACATTGTCAGTCGCTCGAAATACAGGCCTTTGCCGTTGAGCTGCCGGTTCATAGCCTGGTATTTCGGGAAGGTGCGGCGATAGATGTCAAAAAGCTTGGCCCGGTCGCCGCCCGCGATCTGGTAAAGCCGCTCGGGAAAGATCGTGAAGGCGACCGTTTCGATATCCCACTCTTTTTGGGCGGCGAGCAGCGCATCGAGATCCTGACGCATAGCCGGGTCTTCAACCGGATAGCCCGCTGCATCGAATCCGTGAATGCTGATGAGCAAGGGCGAGAGCGTATGGCCGCGCTTGCCCTGGATCTTGCGAATGGCATCGGCCCATGCCCAGGAAAGATTGGCGCCCTCAATCACTTCGGGCACGTCCGCGTCAATGGACTTAGACATCATCGTCCTCCATGTGCCGGTATCTCGCGAGACCGGCGTAACCTCTCTTCGATACTCGCACAAAATGCTCGTTCCCGGCGCCAAGGCCTACGCGGCCCAGACCCGGTCGAACGGCTTTGTAAATGTCGCCGGTCGCGCACGTACCTGCCGGTTGTAGGATGTCGCCCCCGGCGGCGCTGCCCGCAGGCAGCAGAATCGACGTGCCGACCTCGGCATCGATAGGCTTTGCGAGCCAGAACGGGTCCACTATCAACAATGGGTCAGCGCTATCGTCGCCGAGCAAGCTCTTCCGGATGGACTTCGGAGTGGCTTTCAGCAGCTCCCGAGCGCGGCCAACCGCGATCTCCAGGACGCCGTATGCAAGATGCGTGACCAGCGTAGCGTAGCCGACGCCGAAATTGTTCGCGACGGCGAACATCTGCGCTGGCGTGGCCGTGTGCATATCGGTGCGGCGGCGCGCGAAGGCACCGCGCAGGCCAATGATCGGCATGAGGACGAAACTCGAGAACGCGTTGACCAGAAACTCGTCGGGATTTTCGTCCTTTAGCGCTGCCGCCTCTTCCTTCATCTCGTCGATTGTCGTGCCGTGCCCGAATTCGTGATGGCCAAGCTCGTGCCCGCAGGTGAAGACCCGGCGCGCGAGCGGCCGCTGCGACGACACGAAGATTCGCGGCGCCTCGCCGCCGCTATACATGCCTTCCATGTTGATGTCGGTAAAGCGCACGGGAACGCCAAGCTTTTCGCACAGATCGAAAATGCAGGCGGGGCTGATCTGATCGAGCCCTCCCCGCGCGCGGGTCTTGACGGCTGCCTTCATCGCCATCTGCGTGAGGGCCTTCTTATCGACACAGCCAATTGATTTGAGCTGCGGTATCATGATTTGCCTCCGCGCTTGGCCTTAGGCGTTTCATCCGAACGCATGCTTGCTAGGAGGCGCATCAGGCGGTCCAGATCCTCGGGTTTCAGTTTCTTCAGTTCCCGTGCGGCAAGCTGGACGCGCGGATCATCGGTCTCGATGGTGTCCGAAGCTTCGCCCAGCAGCCACCCGACCGTCACATCGAAGAGCTTTGCGAACGTAGACAGTTCTTCGGCCGTGACGCGGCGGTTTCCCGCTTCGATCTCCGAGATCGTTGGCCGATGTAGTTCCATCAGCTTGGCCACCTGCCCCTGCGAAAGACCCGCCGATTTTCGCGCTTCGCTAATGCGCTTCGCGGTCTGTGCGCGTTTTTTGCCATCCGTTTCACTCACTGCGCCGCTTCCTTCTTCTTCGTGGTCTTAGTGTCGTTCGCCAGCTTGCAGGCCATGTCCGCAACTTCATCGATCGTGTAGGCGACCGTTCCGTCTTTTGAGGCGAAGATGTTGATGTCATCATCGATGTCGTAATTCAGCTCGGCCGAAAGCATGCCGATCGCCGCCGGCCAGACCTTGCTGTTGAATTTTTCCAGCTGCTCGGCCGGTTTCACCGATCCGTCAAGCGGCGGGCAGGGCAAGCCGCTGTTCGTCTGAATCGTAGTCAGCACGTTCACAAGCTTCTGTTTGACCTCTTCGCGCGTCATGACCGCCTCATTACCACAAGTAAGAATTTCTTACCACACACGGCGGCGCTGTCAATAGTCCGATCATTGACCCACGATCGCGCCTGCGTCGCGGGTCGGACATCGTGCCAAGACTAACCTGGGGTTGACGAGCGAAAAGCGTGATCTCGACATTGAGGTCCACGGAGCCTTCGAGACATCGGGGACCACCGACATCTTGACGCGATAACTCTGTAAACAGACGTGGTCGGCAGCAGCATCGGCCTTGCCGACCATAGCTTGGACAATTTCCGCAAATGGGACTAAGCGGTCTCATTTTCTTAGCGGCGGCTATACTTTGAGCAACCGCCGTTTGTTGGGGCGACCCAGCTGAACACCTCTGAGTCGAGCGGCCGCCATACCTGCCTTTGTTCGCTCACTGATGAGTGCGCGCTCGAATTCGGCTAATGCACCCATCATGTGAAATTGAAGGCGCCCGCCCGCGGTGCTGGTGTCGATGGCCTCAGACAGCGATTTAAACGCTATGCCGCGAACCTCTAGATCGTTCACCAGCAAGATTAAATGCGAAAGGCTGCGCCCGAGCCGATCAAGGCGCCAAGTCACCAGCGTGTCGCCAGGCTTCAGATATGCAAGTAGTTCATCCAGCGCAGGCCTGCTTTTCAACGCTCCGGAAAACCCACTATCGTTGAAAATACGTTGACATCCTGCCCGCTCAAGGGCGTCGAGTTGCAAATCAATACTCTGTTCATCCGTTGATACGCGCGCGTAGCCAATAAACATTCACAGCCGCCCGCTTACGCAAATTGCAGGGAAATGATGGTGTGGAAAACCTATCAAAAGGGGTCCCTTTTGCTCGTTGCTTAGGCGTCGCTTCTCTCAGGACGCGAACCGCCCGTTTCCTAGCTTAGAGCGCGCTAACCATCATGCAACTTCGCTGCACAAAAAAGGACCCTTTTTTGAAAAGCTCCGCAGACGGTTGATCGTCTCATCATAAGTGGAGTGACAAGATTGAAACGGTATCAGCGTTCGAGAAGCACTTGCGAGCACCCTGTTACAAGTGCAGTTCTCCAAACCAGCTTTACGGTCGCAGAAATTGAGGATGCCCTGATATTCGTCGCCTACGTGGTCAAGCTTCATGGCCCGAGGCACGCACCACTGATGTATCGTTTACAAGCCGAATTGGAAAAGGCAAAGCGGGAAGATCCCATGGCCGAAGCGGATAGAATCCTAATGCTATACACACGGCAGGGGAATTTGGAGATAGCTATTTCGAAAGACGAAGAAATATAATCCGTGTTTTTGCGATATGGGGCGAAAGTTTATTTTGCCGATAATGACAAGTTCTATCCGCTTTTTTAGAGCGCAAAATCCTTATTTTGGAATCTCGGAATAATATTGCCAATTTGATTGAAGACCGATTTGAGGCAGTGCGATCGGCCCCTCTTAAAAGGGCTCGGACATGAGGGGTTCGAGTCCCTTTTGTTCGATATCTAAAACACCAGCTAACGCACTGATTATAATGTTGTTTTCTATTTTCACACCCCAATTGGTGCCCAGAAGAGGACTCGAAAGGAAGGTGAAATTCAGGCGGGGTTGCACCATACCCCAAAGGTTTGGCGCCCCGTAGGGGACTCGAAGTGAACCGAGGGGAAACTAATTGTGCTGTCGTGCATTCCATCGGCGCTTATGCAATTTCGTAATTCTGAGCGTCGCGAGTTCAAAACGTATTGACGCGAATCCCTCGAACGGGCGAATCTTAATTGGGTTTGACGGGGGTCTCCCGCTACTAAAAAGAAAAATCTTATGTTGATCGGTAAGCCCCTTCGTAATGAATTTAGGCGAAGGAGACGGCGCATGCGCGTCAATTGGAGCGATGTTATTGCCGGCGTAACAATGCTCGAAATACGGGATTTCTTGAGATACGTTAATCGTACTTCTTTTTGTCATTTGCTTTTAGTAAAGCACCTTAATGTGACCGAGGGTGCGGCGATCACCATCGTGGAGAAGCTATTGGGTCAGGGTCTGATTAGGGTTGATCCGACAGTTCAGCTCCTAAGTGAGCCTGCATTTGCTCTCACCCCTACGGGAGACCAGTTTGCCTATACCAAAGCGGTTGCAAGGATCGGCAAGCCGAAGGCAGATGCCATTCTCCGGAAGTTTCGTGAGCGAATTGAATCGGTTAATTCGGACCGCAAGCTGGCCTTCTATGTCAAGAGAGCTTTCTTGTTCGGAAGTTACATAGACCCTGGAATGACTGACTATGGTGACCTTGATATCGCCATTGACCTGCAGTCGCGAATAGTTTGGGGAGCGAAATTTTTTGATTACTGCGAGGAGCGGGTGGAAAAAGCCGGCAAAGGAAATCTGAGACGCGCCCAGGCCGTGAGATACTGCAAAAGAGAAGTTGAGCGGCTCCTCATAAATCGAAGCCACTACATCTCGTTGGCCGACATGTCCGTAATCGAACCGCTTAAAATCAGGTTGGAAGAGTTTTACGTTGCTCACAACAAGGAGCCATGTGAATCGCGTTGAAGGCGTCCCTAAATCCCTTGCTGGAGTTTGTGGTCGCGAACTCGAACGCTCTGGTGCCAAACGAGTGTCGTCGCGTTGACGCTCTTAATAGCCTACATAAGCAAACCTCACCTCGGAGAAGTTACATCCTTCTGTGCCCCCACGCGGTCCATCGCGCCGTAATTTTTTGAAATTGTGTGAAGTCGGCCGAGAGCACTTTCGCAGGGGGGCTGACTCCCTCGGCCGTTTGAAGCATCCAGTAGATATAGCGAAACGAAAATCGTTCGGCCGATCGGCTCTTACAACTTCAACCACTCACGAAATCTTGACCTACCCCCAACTACGTTTCATTTCCCCCCAATACGCCCAATGATTTCTGACCGAACTGGCCTCTTGAAGCCCTAAAATCCCTACGTCATCGCTCATTTATGCGAACGAGCGACGACGAGCGAAGCATACCTCTTGAGCGGCTAGAAATGGCCCTGAGAGAAGCTGCCCGCTGTGTCGTCCTCTATGGAGCGGAGTACGCATTCATTTTTCGCCGGCTCGAGCATGCCGTTGCCGAAGCACGGCGAGACAACCCAGTAGCCAGGGCGCGCCAGCTGCTGGAAATGTCAGATCCGTGAAGGGCCGCGAAGCACAATCTGATTCAAAACCTTTTGCGCCACCGGAAGGTCCACACCCTCGCCGTAACGCATGCCCTTGCGCGCGTGCCCCATCAACTGATCGATGGTTTTATCAGGGCAAAGAACAGCGCGCAGCCGATCAGAAAATGAATGGCGCAGAGAATACACGCTTTGCTTGGCACCTCTCGGCCGCATATCCCGTGCGTCCAAAGCCTTATTGATCAGGGCTGATAACGATGCCTCGCGGTCCCGGTAACGAGGAAACCCCTTGGGCTGGGCCTTCATCGCCTGAAGAGCCACGCCGACAAGCGGCACTTTTCGTTTGGACTCCGCCGTCTTCAACTTGCGCCCATTGGGCTCAACGGACACGTGAGGAATATCCCCATCCAGAAAAATGGTCTTCTCATCCAAATTCGCGGCTTCGGACAACCGCAGACCCGTTTCCACAATCACGTAGATAATCCGGCGCGCCTCATCATTGAGACCATCAAACATCCCCTCCGCGAGAAACTTGTCCTGAATAAAATCCGTCGAATAAGGAAAGCGGGCCTCATACTCCGGCCCCGCAATCTTGATGTCCTCAAAAACGGCGTCCAACTTCAATCGGTTCAACTTGTTCACGGTCGAGAATATCCCGCTGAGGCGGAACAAATTTGAGTTTGCCGTATCGGTTACGACCTCTCCCGACACGATCCTGTCCGTCCAAAATTGCCTATATTCCAACACGTCGTCCCGCGATATTTCTTTAAGGGCCTTGTCTCCCCCAATCACGTCGATGAATAGATTGACGGCGTTCTCCCGCGCTTTCCGCCACTTCTTTCTTTGGTTCGGCGACATCCCGTTTAGCTCAGCCTGTTTCAATTTTTCGGCTTCATCAACAAGCTCGGAAATCTTGGTCCCCGGGAAAGGCACCATCCCGCACACCACTTCGGCGGTATCCTTGTGCTGTTGCTCGGTCAGGGGCTTGAGCAGCGCCAACCGCTCCACCAGCGCATCAAGGCTCAGTTGCATGAGCTCGGACTTTTCGATGTAGGTGAGGCCCAGATCGCGGGCACGCTTCACGGCTTTCTCAAAAGTCTTTTGCGCCGATGGATCGCGGCCGGCGCGCAAATCCGCCCAGAACTCCTGAAGCACCCGATCAAGCTTCGCCACCGCCGGTCTTGCCGACACCGCATAAGGATCATCGGCTATTCGAATATGCGTGGAAACGACAACCTTGCCGCGCGTGTCCAGCTCTGCCAGCTCCTGCGGCACCACCCGCACCAGATACCAGTACCCATTCCGCTTCTGCGGCCGTGCTTGCTCGACGTGCCTTGCCATCGAAACCCCTTCGCCAAGGCCGTGGAATTGGTACCGATTCAGGTACCGATTCCTGGCACAAAAACTCTAGGCAAACGGCCAGTCACGGCAGCCTGCCTACGGTTTCTTCAGCAAATTCGGGGTTAAATTCGTCTGGGTATGGCGCACCCGGCAGGATTCGAACCTGCGACCTTCGCCTTCGGAGGGCGACACTCTATCCAGCTGAGCTACGGGTGCTTCGGCGAGACTGATAGCCCATTCGTCGACGCGCCGCAAATAGAGACATCTGCGGCGCGGTAACTGCTCGAAAATAAAGGTGAGACTAGGCGCCTCACCTTATTTTTTGCGTTTACTCATGAGCTTGCGCCGACCCTCCCCAAAGGAAGCCTCGGGCGCGCTAGCGCTCAATAGCGGCAGGGCTTGGCGACGACGACGCATTTCGCAAGCAGGATCGCGCCCTTTTTGCAGTCCCACTGCTTACCCTGTGCATTCCAGAAGTCGGCGTAGCGGCGACCATAGAGGTTGCGCACCGTGCTCTTCCAGTTCTCGCGGGCCTCGATCCGGGCCTTCTCGGAACCCGTCCCCAGAATGCCGGTCGCGGTCGCAACGCCTTCGACGGGCGCGCGGCAGCGAGGCAGCGCTTGGGCTTCGACGGCCCCAAGAGCGGAGGTTATCGCTGCAACGGCGGCGACGCTGGCCATGAATTTGACGGTTGTGCGCATGACAAATAGTCTCCCCAAAGTGACGGTTTGCAACTTCCCCAGCCGGCACCCTACATAGGTGTTGGCGGACATGAGCCACGGGGCAGAGGGCGCTGTCAACGGACCGGCCGGCCCGATTGGCAGATTGGTCCGCCAGCGTGCGATAATGGCCGCGATTTCGTCGAGGAACGCGCCTTCCCGCGGTTTTGAGAACAGCCGCGATAGTCTCCAGTCGCCCGTGCCTAACCGCCCGAGACATGGCCAAAAAGAGCAAAGATGCAGCAGAACGATATTGAGCAGTCTTCAATTATTGGCGCGGCAGAACAAGTCCCGATCGTCAAGGGAAGCCACGTCTATCTCGTTGACGGTTCAGGCTATATTTTCCGGGCCTTCCACGCGCTTCCCCCGCTGACGCGTCCTTCGGACGGGCTGCCCGTGGGTGCGGTCCACGGCTTCTGCGCGATGCTCTGGAAGCTTTTGCGCGAGTCGAAAGCGTCCGAAGCGCCAACCCATATTGCCGTCATTTTCGATGCCGGCCGGGAGACGTTCCGGAACGACATCTATCCCCAGTACAAGGCGCACCGCCCGCCGCCGCCGGAAGAGCTTCTTCCGCAATTCCCCCTGATCCGGGACGCGGTAAAAGCCTTCAACGTTGCCTGCATCGAACTCGACCGTTACGAGGCCGACGACCTGATCGCGACGTACGCCAGAGAGGCCGTGAACGCCGGCGGCGATGTTACGATCGTGTCCTCCGACAAGGACCTTATGCAACTCGTGCGCCCCGGCGTCACGATGTTCGACGGCATGAAAGCCAAGCGCATCGGCCGCGACGAGGTGATCGAGAAGTTCGGCGTCCCGCCCGAAAAAGTCATCGACGTGCAAGCGCTCTCGGGCGATTCCGTCGACAACGTTCCGGGTGTTCCCGGCATCGGCATCAAGACGGCGGCCGAACTCATTTCGACTTATGGCGATCTCGATACGCTTCTGGCGCGCGCCGGCGAAATCAAGCAGCCGAAGCGGCGCGAAAAGCTCATCGAGTTCGCCGAGCAGGCACGCATCTCGCGTCAGCTCGTGCTCTTGAAAGAAGACGTGCCGCTCGAAATTGCGATCGAAGCGCTGGGCGTTCGCGATCCCAAGGTCGATGCGCTCCTCGGCTTCCTGCGCGCGATGGAATTCAGCACCCTCACGAAGCGCATCGCGGAAGGCTTGGGAGCGGAAGCCCCGCCGCCGCTCGCGATCTCGGTCGGCGCGAGCCTCAAATCCAAGGCGCAATCGACATCGGAAAAAATCGAGGCGCTCGCTGAAGAGGAAGCATTCGAGGATGCCACTCCGGCAGCGGCCGTCGCCGCTGGAACGGCGATCGCGCGCGCCAAGGCAATCGACCGCAGTAAGTATGAAACCATCACGACGCGAGCACGCCTGGAGGAATGGGTCAGGAAGGCCGGTCAAACAGGCTATGTCGCATTCGACACCGAGACGACGGACCTCGATGCGACGCGGGCCGACCTCGTCGGCATTTCGCTCGCCGTTGCACCGGGTGAAGCGTGCTACGTGCCGCTCGGACACACGGGGCCAAGCAACGATCTCTTTGGCGGCGCCGACAACCGGCCGCCGCAACTCGCGATATCTAAAGCATTGGACGTGCTGCGGCCGCTACTCGAAGACACCTCGGTCCTGAAGATTGGCCAGAACATTAAGTATGATGCGCTGGTGATGAAGCGCTATGGCGTCGACGTCACGCCGTTCGACGACACGATGCTCATTTCCTATGCGCTCGACGGCGGACGCAACGCACACGGCATGGATGTGCTCGCCGAGCGCCACCTCGGCCACGCCTGCATGACGTTTGCGCAAGCGATGGGACAAGCGCCGGGCGCCAAAAAGTCCGAGAAGACCTTCGCCGCGATGCCGCTCGATAAGGCGACCGAATATGCCGCCGAAGATGCAGACGTGACGCTGAGGCTCTGGAAAGTCCTGAAGCCTCGTCTCGCGGCGGAACACGTAACGACCGTCTACGAAACGCTGGAGCGGCCGCTCGTTCCGGTCATCGTCGCGATGGAGCACGCAGGCATCAAGGTCGATCGCGATATCCTTGCGCGGCTGTCTAGTGCATTCGCGCAGCGCGCCGTCAGGCTCGAGGAAGAGATCAATGGCCTAGTCGGCCACAAGTTCAATCTCGGCTCGCCGAAGCAACTCGGAGAGCTTCTGTTCGATCGTCTGAAGCTACCCGGTGGCAAGAAGACGAAGTCCGGCCAATGGGAAACCCGCGCCAACTTGCTGGACGAGCTCGCGGCGAATGAGGAACTCGACGGCGATGCGCGCCGCCTGATCAATACGATGCTCGAGTGGCGGCAGATCTCGAAGCTTCGCTCGACGTACACCGATGCGCTGCCCGAATTCATCGATCCATCGACGGGCCGCATTCACACGAGCTACGCACTGGCGTCAACGACGACCGGCCGTCTTGCCTCGTCCGATCCCAATCTGCAGAACATCCCGATCCGCACGAAAGAGGGCCGCGAAATTCGCACAGCCTTCATCGCCGATAAAGGAATGAAGCTCGTCTCGGCCGACTATTCGCAGATCGAGCTGCGCGTTCTCGCTCACGTCGCCGACATTCCACAGCTGAAGAAGGCATTCGCCGACGGCCTCGACATTCACGCGATGACGGCGTCGGAAATGTTCGGCGTGCCGGTCAAGGATATGCCGGGCGAGGTGCGCCGCCGCGCCAAGGCGATCAACTTCGGCATCATCTACGGTATCTCGCCGTTTGGCCTTGCAAACCAGCTGAGCATCAGCCGCGAGGAAGCCAGCGACTACATCAAGACCTACTTCCAGCGGTTCCCCGGCATCCGCGATTACATGGAAGCGACGAAGAAGCACGCGCATGCGCACGGCCATGTCGAAACGATCTTCGGGCGGAAAATTCACTATCCCGAGATCAACACGAAGAACCCGTCGATGCGCGGTTTCCTCGAGCGGGCGGCGATCAATGCGCCGATACAAGGCTCAGCGGCCGACATCATCCGCCGCGCCATGATCCGCATGCCGGGCGCGATCGAAAAGGCGAAGCTGTCCTCGGCTCGCATGCTTCTGCAGGTTCACGACGAACTCGTTTTCGAAGTGGCCGAAGCGGATGCTCAAAAGCTTATCGACGTCGCGCGCCGCGTGATGGAGTCGGCGGGCGAACCAGCTGTCAAACTATCGGTGCCGATCCACGTCGATGCGAAGGCCGCCTACAACTGGGACGAAGCGCACTAGAGCATCGCGCACAAAAGTGGGAACCGGTTTTGTGCAAAAGCGATGCGACAGCCAAAATTTAGAGCGTCGGTTCTGATTCTATCCCGCCGACGCTCTAATCACTCGCCGGCGGCGGACGGCGGATGCTTGCCGTTGACGCCGTTGAGCGTGCCGTTCGGCTTCGTGCGCCAATCCGGAGCGACGTCCGGAGCATCCTTCAGCACCCGGTACGGCTTCGGCATGCGCGTCGACTGATTGCCGGTCAGCCGCTTGTAATTGATCGTGCGGATGAACTCGCGAATGCGCGGCTGAATCTCGGTGCGCCAGCGCGTGCCGTTGAACACGCCGTAATGGCCGACGCCCTGCTGCACGTAGTGCACTTTCTCGTCGTGCGGGATGCTGACGCAGAGATCGTGCGCGGCTTCCGTTTGGCCGAGGCCGCAAATGTCGTCGCGCTCGCCTTCGACGGTCATGAGAGCGGTGTTGCGGATCGCCGAGCAGTCGACCAGCTCGTTCCGGTGCATCAGCTTCTTATCGGGGAGCAGGTGATCCTGGAATACCGTCTGCACGGTCTGCAGATAGAACTCCGCAGTAAGGTCCATGACCGCGAGGTATTCTTCGTAGAACGACTGATGCTGGTTGACGCTGTCGCAGTCGCCTTTGACGAGATTGTTGAACAGGTCGACGTGAGCGTTCATGTGCCGCTCGAGGTTCATCGTCATGAAGCCCGTGAGCTGCATGAAACCCGGATAAACCGGCCGCATGAATCCCGCATGCGGAAATGGCACGGTCGAGATGACGTTGGACTCGAACCACGAGATTGATCTCTCTGCCGCGAGATCGTTGACCTTCGTCGGATTACGGCGCGTGTCGATCGGGCCGCCCATCAACACCAGCGACGCCGGCTGACAGGTTTCATCCCGCGAGGCCATCAGCGCGGCCGCGACAAGCGCAGGCACGGCAGGCTGGCATACCGCCATGACATGCGTGTTCGTGCCGATGAAACGCATGAAGTCGATCAGGTAGTCGACGAAATCATCGAAATCGAATCGGCCCGCCGCAATCGGCACGTTGCGAGCGTCGGCCCAGTCGGTGATGTAGACGTCGTGCTCGGGAAGCATGGATTCGACCGTGCCCCTGAGCAGCGTCGCGTAGTGCCCCGACATCGGCGCGATGATCAGAACTTTCGGATCGTAACGCTTGCCGGTCTCGGCCTGGTCGCGATCGAAATGAATAAGATTGCAGAACGGCTTGGCGAGAACGACCTCCTCGCGGATCGGAACCGTGAGGCCCGCGAGCTGCACGCTTTTGATGCCGAACTCGGGTTTCCCATAACGGCGCGTGATGTTCTCGAACACCTCGCACGCGGCGATCATGTTCTTCCCCGCCGCCGTGTAGCTCATCGGGTTGAGAGGCCAGCCGAGTGTCTGACGCAGGGCCTGGACGCCGAATCGGACAGGGGACATGAACGCATGGGCCATTTCATAGGCGTAGTAGTTCATATCTGTCGCAAGTCCTTGTGTTGATAAGGATTTCCCGCTGACTGCCAACTCACCGGACAGCTTGTTGTTGCTGCACTGCGTCAGTATAGAACTATTAGTCATAGTCACAATCTAGAAAACGTTAGAGTGCCTAACGATAAGGCACACCCGTGCATTAAAGGTACACTGCCGGAAACCCTGTTGGCCTGTACTTCTCCGCTGCATCGCGTCAATCACGATGACGCACGCTCGCCACTGTTAGTTCCGGGAAGACAATAAGAGCGATAGCTGCGAGAACTCCGGCCAGCATGCCGTCACAACGATCCCCCTCATCGACAACTTCTTCCGGCTCGTGGCTGCGGCGCTTTGTTGATGTCGCGCCCGGAGAGATCGCTGCATTGCTCGCATCGTTCGCGATGTTCTTCGCGCTGCTGTCTGCTTACTACATCATCCGTCCCGTTCGCGACGAAATGGGCGTCTCGCTGGGCAAGGATTCGCTCCGCGAACTTTTCACGGTCGTCTTCGTCGTGATGCTCGTCCTCGTGCCGCTGTTCGGATTTGTCGCGACACGCTTTCCGCGCCGTTACGTGCTTCCGTCGATTTACAGTTTCTTCTCGGCGAACCTCATCGTCTTCTGGCTCCTGCTCAAAGCATCGCCTGACGATCATTGGGTGGCCGGATCGTTCTTCGTCTGGGCAAGCGTCTTCAATCTCTTCGTCGTATCGCTCTTCTGGAGTCTGATGTCGGAGCTCTGGTCGCACGAGGAAGCGACACGGCTCTACGGCTTCATCTCGGCAGGCGGCACCGCTGGTGCTCTCGCGGGGCCGTTGCTAACGCAAGGGCTGGTCAGAGTAGTGCCGCCCGTCGATCTCTTGGCTGTCTCGGCGGCATTGCTGATCGCGTCGATGTTGGCGAGCTTGCAGTTGCGCCGCCTCAGACCGGCTGAAGCGAAGACGGCGTCCGAGCCCGCAGGCGGCGGCATACTCGACGGCGCGATAAAGGTCTTCACGACGCCGATGTTCGCGCGCATCGCGCTTTTCATCTTCATCACAAACATTATCGGAACGTTTTTCTACCTGGAGCAGGCGCGTCTCGTCGCGGCATCGATAGACAACAGCGCGGACCGCGTGCTGTTTTTCTCGGGCCGTGACCTTGCCGTCAGCGTCGTGACGTTCCTGATCGAAGTCTTCGGAACGGCGCGCGTTCTGCGCCGCTTCGGCGTAACGGGAGCGTTGCTCGCTCTGCCGCTGACGGGCGCGCTGGGCGTGCTTTTACTGACGTTCGATGCGGCGCTGTGGATTGTCGCCGCCGTCATGGTTGCTGAACGGATCGTTTCGTTCGCGCTCGCCAATCCCGCGATAAAGGTCATCTACACGCTCGCCACGCCAGCCGACAAATACAAGGTGCAGAACTTCATCGACACGGTCGTATTTCGCGGCGGCGATGCAATGTCGGGATGGCTCTTTTCGATCGTCGGAGGCGGGCTCGGATTTGCTGCGGGAGCAACTGGAGCGATCGCCATTCCACTGGTGGCCGCTTGGCTCTGGACCGCCGAGCGCCTCGGCGCCAATCACAAGCAGCGCGCCGCCGAACTTTCCGTTAGTGACTAAAGCCCGTTAACTCGCGGGAGAGCACTGCGGTTGAAGGCAGCGCGCAGTCCGTCGTGATTAGCGTCCGCCGCCGCGACGAGGAGGGCCGCCGCTCGAGCGTGCCGTGCCTGCAGGTTCGGCGCCGCCGCCACCGGGACGACCGTCTTTGTGACGGAAGTTGATGCGGCCCTTGGTCAAATCATAAGGGGTCATCTCGACCGTCACACGGTCGCCAGCGAGAATGCGGATGCGGTTCTTCTTCATGCGCCCCGAGGTGTAGGCAATGACTTCATGCCCATTGTCGAGCTTCACGCGACAGCGGGCGTCAGGCAGAACTTCGTCCACCACACCCTCGAACTCGAGCATCTCTTCTTTCGCCATTCGATCTCCCGAACTTCCTTTTTGATAACCGGATAAGAAAAGCGGGGAGCAGCCGAGCTGCTCCCCGCATGAGTGGAGTGGCCTCGAAAACCTTAGAGCGGACGGAGGTTTACGGCAGCGATCTTGCCGTTACGCCCACGCTCGGTTTCAAAGTAGATCTTTTGGCCTTCGCGGAGCGACTGAAGACCTGCTCTTTCAACTGCCGAGATGTGAACGAAAACATCGTTCCCACCTTCTTCAGGCTGAATAAAGCCGTAACCCTTCTGACCGTTGAACCACTTCACAGTCCCGTTCGACATCAATTGCCTCCAAAGCAAACATGCAGTCCCCGGCAGAATGTCCGGAGATAATCAAATCGCGCGATGGAGACGTCTTAGGGCAGGCGGTAGCGCTGTCGAAGAGTAAGCCAAGGCGTGTTCGATGGCGACTTTATGCCTTGCTCCTTCAAGAAAGGCAAGATCGTCGCAGGCGGTGCGGGGGCCCCCAGGATGCGCCACAGAGCCCTGAAATGCATGCCGTTTCAGCATCCCGCGGACAACGCCTGATTGAAATTGAGGCGGGCCGCACGGCCCGCCTCGAAGCTTCAGGTCCGGCCGCTCGGACGGTTAAGAGCGACAAAGCGTGCGCCGACGTCGACATGGATATGATCCATATCGTTGTAGGTCATGATGCCACCGTTCTTATAATTGGCGATCAGCCAGCGAACCACTTCGGCTTTGCGGCCCGGCACGCGGAAATCGATGGCCTGTCCCGAAGCATGCTTCGAGGGATAGTTCGTCCCGGCGATCTTTGCGCCCGGCCGGCAGGTCGAGACGATTTGGACGTTGTTGAATTGGCCCCGGATGCGCCCGAGAAGGTTGCGTGCTTCCGATGTCAGACAAGCGGTGCTGTCGCCGGATGCGCGGCGGCTGGCGGTCGTATGGCTCTTGGCGCGGTAGCCTTTGCCGCTGTTGTAGGATTTGGCCTCGGCCAGGCTCGGCGCGACGAACGCGGCAAGTGCCAGAGAAAGCACAGCAATAGTCGATCCCCTACTCATGGGAAGTCCCTCGTGTTCAATGATGGGAAAAGGTCGAAACGCACCGCCCGCTGCTTCCCCGTGAAGCGGCTATGACGAGCCATAAGGCCCGCGCTGCGGAGCATTGGATTGGACAGGGGACCGCGAGCGCCAGCCCCCCGGTGCGCCTCACGACCGTGATCTCAACGAGACCGGAGGTGCCCTGTCACGGAAGACGAGTGCACCGTTTTGTGCGGCGTGTACTGAAAGCCTTACCCGATGGGCCAAAATAAGGCGAGTTGTAATGGCATTGCGTCCGTTGCTTCTCGCGAACAGCCTTCAGTCGAAATCTGTAAATTGAGCAACAGGCATGGAATAGTTGACGCAAGCAGAGTAGCAAGAAGGGCGCGGGGCACATCGCGCAAAGGGGACAGCAGGGAAGGGGAAACAACCATGAATGCCTTGAGAAGTCTTTTGATGGGCTTCGTCGCCGGAATGATTGCGGCGGTCATCGCTCAAGAAGGGATCAGCTGGCTATTCGTGAAATATTGGACTGGCTGGAACGCGATGCCCTGGAGCACGGACCCCGTGCCGAGCCTGCTTGTGCCATCGCTCGAACTGCCCTGGATCGTGGGCAACACGTTGACCGGCGGTCTCTGGGGCGCACTGTTTGGCCTGATCCTCGGCTGGAAGCCGGAGGGCATGATGACCATTCGCGGTGCCATCCTCGGCCTCTTCGGGCCGGGCCTCATCAGTGCGTTTATCGTGATGCCCTATCTCGCGCATCGCCAGTCGCCGCTGCTCGAAGGCAACGTTAGCGAGATCGTACCCATATTGTGCATTGCTGCCGGATTCGGCGCCATGGCGGCTTGGCTTTACGGCCTCTTCAGCTGGGGTCGTCTGCCTTAACGCCGAGACGGCCTGGGAGCATTAACGGGCGAACATCGCAAAATCGCAATGCGGCGGGGCGGCACTTTCGAGGTCCCGGCCCCGCCTTTCCGCTTTATTAGAACCGTCACGCGTTTCCTCGAACGTAACTCCGTCAACGCATAGCATCAGCAACTCGAGAGGGGCTGGCAACCGCCCTGTCGAATACCTAAGTTCCGGAGGCGGCCAATCGAGAGCGCCCGGCCGAAAGAAATCCCGCCCCTCGAAGGAATTCGGCCCTCGCGAAGGAACTGCCTTGAAAACCCATCTGATCGGAATTTTCCTGGCGCTTGCCGCGGTCGCCCCAGCATCGCAAGCATTGGCGAAGCACATCAGAACGAAGCCGAAGCCGCAGCCTTGGTACGATAGGCCCGTCGTGCGTGACTGCACGCCGATCAATGGCCGCTACGGCTATTACGGCAACCCTTGGTGCGACACCGGTTCGAGCCGCCCTCCCGATATCGAATTTCGCGAGCGCTACAGAAGATACCGATAAGGCTTCGCTGCCGGACGACGCCGCGCTGCCGCTAATCAGCGGCCTTGACCTGCGCGCGCGCCTTCAGGCGGTCAAGCAGCCAGACGCGGACGGCGCTCGAGAGTCCCGCATCCCCGCGTCCTCTGTCGATGGAATTGATCAAGCTCGCGAGCGTCATGCCGTCTTCGGCGGCAGCTTCCTTGAGAGCAATCCAGAACGCCTTCTCGAGTGAAACCGACGTTCTGTGTCCCTGAATGGAGAACGAGCGCTTCTCGGGCCTCATTTACGAGGCGGTGTTGGGATCGATATCGTCGGCGTCTTCGTCGGCGCGATTGTCTTCCCGACGTGCCCTGTCGAGCTCGGCCTGAGACTTGCGATGTTGCGCGTCGACAAGGCCCCGCTCCGACTTCGATTGCCCGTATTTGAGCCGGTTTTCATGCGCCTCTCGTTCCCGGTCGGCGCGCTCGCGGGCTTTACGGACCTTGTTGAGATTGATGATCTCGGCGGTCATAAAATGCACTCCGCAAAGGATGCAAATCGCATCCTGAGTTTCAGCCATTTTATCTGCAGCAACGCAAATCCGTCAAACGGCGACGCAGCACTTGATGTTGAAAGTGCCGTTCGGTCGCAATGACGGCGTCATGCAAGTCTGTCCGCGAACGTCGCAAAGTTGCGAAGAGCAGCGCGAGACTGACGCGATCACTCGGGCCCGATCATCTTTTCCGGCCGCACGATCTCATCGAACTCCTTGTCCGTCACATAGCCGCCGCCGACGGCTTCGTCGCGAAGCGTCGTGCCCTTCTTGTGGGCAGTTTTCGCGATTTTAGCGGCGTTGTCGTAACCGATCTTCGGAGCCAAAGCCGTAACGAGCATCAACGACCGCTCGAGACCTCCGCGGATGTTGTCTTCCCTCGGCTCGATGCCGAGGACGCAATTGTCGGTGAATGACACCGCAGCATCGCTCATCAGGCGGACCGATTGCAGGAAGTTGTAGGCCATTACGGGATTGTAAACATTCAGTTCGAAATGCCCTTGGCTGCCGGCAAAAGAGATCGCGGCGTTGTTGCCGAAAATCTGAATGCAAACCTGCGTCAGCGCCTCGCACTGCGTCGGGTTAACCTTGCCCGGCATGATCGACGAACCCGGCTCGTTTTCCGGCAGCGAAAGCTCGCCGAGGCCTGAACGCGGACCCGACCCGAGCAGGCGGATGTCGTTCGCGATCTTGAACAGCGACGCGGCGACGGTGTTGATCGCACCGTGCGAAAACACCATCGCGTCGTGCGCGGCGAGGGCCTCGAACTTGTTGGGCGCGCTCTTGAACGGAAGCCCTGTGATGGCCGCGATGCGCTCGGCGACTTTCTCCGCGAAGCCGACTGGCGCGTTGAGACCGGTGCCGACTGCGGTGCCGCCCTGCGCGAGTTCCATCAACTTCGGGAGCGACTGCTCGATGCGCGCAATGCCGTTCTCAACCTGCTGGGTATAACCGGAGAACTCTTGGCCAAGCGTCAACGGCGTCGCGTCCTGCGTGTGCGTGCGGCCGATCTTGATGATGTGCGACCAAGCCTGCGCTTTGTCGTTCAACGCGTTGCGCAGCTTCTGCAGAGCCGGGATGAGCCGTTGCACGACCTCTTCCGCGCACGCGATGTGCATCGCCGTCGGATAGGTGTCGTTGGACGACTGGCTCATGTTGACGTGATCGTTGGGATGCACTGGCTTTTTCGAGCCCATCTCACCGCCGAGCATCTCGATCGCGCGGTTCGAGATGACTTCGTTCGCATTCATGTTCGATTGCGTACCCGAACCCGTCTGCCAGACGACGAGCGGGAAATGATCGTCGAGTTTCCCCTCGATGACTTCCTGCGCAGCCTTGACGACCGTCTCGCCGATCTTCGGATCGAGCCTGCCGAGCGCCATGTTCGTCTCGGCCGCGGCGCGCTTCACGACACCGAGCGCGCGAACGATCGGAGCGGGCTGCTTCTCCCAGCCGATCTTGAAATTACCGAGGCTGCGCTGAGCCTGCGCGCCCCAATAACGATCGGCCGCAACTTCGATTGGGCCAAAGGTGTCGGATTCGGTGCGCGTCTTGCTCATGGTGTTGCTCGGTCCCGTTGATGGTTCGTGGACGAAAATTTTCGTGCTTCGTCGCGCATGAAGCGCCCTTTGTCGAGCATTTTCATAAGCAACCCGTCATCCGCGATCCGCGAGCATGCGAGCGGTTCGGGGATCGAGCGCAAAAGTTGCCGAAGGCCCGGTATTGCATCTTCGACGAGTCTTGCGCTGGATCCCCGGCCTTCGGCGCAGTCGCGCCGCGCTCGGCCAAGAACGACGTGGAATAAGCGCAGCCCGCCGGTGCGACGCCAAGCGTCCACGGCGGCGATGAAGCTTGTCTGGGCGCCGGCATGACGGAAAGGGCAGTTATGTCGCCTCCAACTGAGGGTTTATAATCGCCCATCGCCAGGAGCTTGAAGGAGGAGGAGACGCTATGCCGAAGTATCTCGTGCAGGGTTCCTACACCGATCAGGGTCTGAAGGGCCTGCTAAAGGAGGGCGGTTCGAAACGACGAGCTATGGTAGAACGGCTCGCCAAGGAAATGGGCGGCAAACTCGAAGCATTTTATTTCACTTTTGGCAGTGATGACTTCGTCATTGTTCTCGACTTGCCGAGCAACATGGACATGGCAGCCACCGCGATCGTCGCCCAGGCCAGCGGTACGGTGAAGTCTCGGGTCACCGTCCTCATGACTCCGGAAGACGTGGACCAAGCGGTGCGAAGAAAAGTTGACTTCCACCCGCCGGAGTAAAGGGGCGGGTTCTTCAAGGACCATCCACTGACGATCAGGAAGCGACTTGGCTTACGTGATCGTGACGCCCGCTCTTTTGCGTGACAGCAGACATCGACCAATTAGCGATCACGGCAGCGTCCAGCCAAGAGCTGACATTTGCAGGTGTAGATCCGAACGTCGGCGCGAGCTCATGCTGGAGGCTGAGTCCAGGAGCGCGGAAATCCCAGCAGACAGCGCGTCAGCAAGCCATGTGCGAACGCCTGAACCGTACACCAACAACGCCGTGAACTCGCGTTCAAGCTGCAATAATCTCATGCAGAGCAGATTCGATTCGGGCCTGTCATCTGAGGGGAGCGACTATGCGGTTCAAGCTGACGCTGGCGATCATCGCGAGTTTTGTGGCGGCGCCGGCCGTCGCTGCCGATAGGCAGTTGCCAGGACAAGCCGCGCCTGCGCGTGGTGTCTACCTCGGCGTTTTCGGGGGCGGGGGCTTCGGCACCGCCACTGACGTCACGCAACTCGGCACGGCCTTCTTTCCCGAGGTCGCGGGAGGGCCGCTAGCCGTCAATGCCAGGGGTCGGACCGACAGCGGGGGCGTCGGGTTCGTCGGCGGGCAGATCGGTTATGAATTTTCGCGCGGCTCGGTAGTGCTGCCTGCCTTCGAGATCGAAGGTCTGTATCTCGACGCCGGGACGCGCCGCGCTACGCTGAAAAATCCCACTGACCGGATTTCCGAGCATACGTTTGACGATGCTTTCCCGATGAGCAGCTCCGTTATTCTGGCGAATCTGGTTCTCAGCTTTCCGACGTCTTATCAGGGCGTGACGCCCTATATCGGTGGCGGCATCGGCGGCGCCCGCGTCGCCATCGACGGCGCGAATTCCCTCCAGACCAGCCCGGCGGAGGCTGGCATCAACCACTTCAACTCCGGCCCCGACTCATCTGCCTGGACCTTCGCGGCACAAGCGAAGGCCGGTGTTCGCGTCGCCCTTAGCAGCAACGCCTATGTGTTCGGCGAGTATCGCTACCTGTACGTCGGCTCAGTCGATCAGACTTTCGGGCCCACCGAGTATGACACCCATGTTCCCACCTCTGCCTGGACGGAGCGCTTCGGCGAGACGTCGTACCATCTTGGGACCGCCGGCATCGGGTTCAACTTCTAGTTTGAGGCCGTGAACGTGCCGCCGGGACACGCGTCTCGGCGGCAAGGTGTTTTTCTTTTGAGAGCCAAGACAGACTATTTCGTCGTGTAGCCTCCATTGACCAGGATCGTCTGCCCCGTCATCCACCAGCCGTCCGAGACCAGGAAGCGGATCCAAGGAACGATGTCCTCGATGTGGGTCAGGCCGGTTGGCGTGAAAGCCGAAAGGGCAGCGGCGGTCTTGTGGTATGCAACGGCCTCGGCACCCTCGGCCGGATAGAAGAAGGGCGTGTCCATCGGGCCTGGCCCAATCGCCGTGACCGAGATCCCGCGCGACCCGAATTCCTTCGATGCCGCCCGCGTGAAGTGTTCCACGGGAGCCTTCGTGCCCGCATAAGAAGAATAGAACGGCGTGTAGGCGCCGAGCAGAGACGTCACCAGCGTGCAGATCTTGCCGTTGTCCGCGACGTGCTTGCCCGCCTCTTTGAGAAAGAAGAATGCCGCCTTGGCATTCACCGCGCTCATCTCGTCGTATTCCGCTTCGCTGATCTCGACGATGGGTTTCTTCAGAACCTTGCCCACGGTGTTGATCGCGATATCCGGCCGGCCCACGCAGCGTACGACGTCTGCGAAAAGTTTCTCGACCGCGCCCGCCGATGTCAGATCGGCCTGAAACGCGACGCATTCGGCGCCTGCGGTCTTGACCGCGGAAACTGTCGCCTCGGTCTCGGCTTTGCTCGAGGCACTGTTGTAGTGGATTGCGATCGCCTTCGCGCCTTGCACCGCGAGATCTCGTGCGATCAACCCGCCGAGATTTTTCCCGCCGCCTGCGATAATTGCGGTCTTTCCTTTGATGCTGTGATCAGTCAAGGCGCCCTCCTGGCTTCAAACGCAGCCACGTTGGTGCGCTTTCCAGCCCGGAAGATATCGTCTAAAAAATCGATATAAACCCATGCGTTCTGGCATGACATGTCAAAATTCGCGAACAATTGAAGAGGCCGCTTTTGGACCGCATCGACCGGTTTCGCATCTTTACGCGCGTCGTCGATTGCGCGAGCTTCACCCGCGCCGCGACGACGCTTGCTCTGCCGAGATCGTCGGTCTCCGCAGCCGTTCAGGAACTCGAAACGCGGCTTGGTGCCAGGTTGCTCAACCGCACGACGCGGAAGGTCTCTCCGACCCACGATGGTATAGCGTTCTACGAGCGCTGCATGCGCCTGCTCACGGATGTCGAAGAGGCCGAGACTCTCTTCTTGAAGTCCACCGCGCTTCCCTCGGGAAAATTGCGGGTCGACGTGCCGGGCCGCATTGGCCGGATCATCATTGCGCCGGCGTTGCCCGAGTTTCTCGATCGCTATCGTGACATCGATCTCGAGATCGGCATGACCGATCGCGCTGTCCATCTTGTCGAGGACAATATCGACTGCGCGCTGCGTGTCGGCCCCCTCCAAGATTCCGGCTTGATTGCGCGGTCGATCGGAGAACTGCGTCTGATCAATGTCGCGAGCCGAGCATACATCAAGGACCACGGCAGGCCCCGCTCGCCCGACAGTCTGCAGAAGCACTGGGCAGTGGGTTATGCATCGCCGTCGACCGGGCGCGTCGATGATTGGGAGTGGATAGAGAATGGCGAGGTTCGTTCTTGCCCGGTTGCCCGTCGCGTGACGGTCAATAGCGCAGAAGGCTACATCGCCTGCTGTCTCGCTGGCCTGGGTCTTATTCAAATCCCGGCCTACGACGTGAAGGACTATCTCGCTTCAGGTGAGCTTGTGGAAGTGATGCGAGAACATCGGGCGGCGCCCATGCCGATCACTCTCGTCTATCCGCATCGCCGGCATCTTTCGCGCAGGCTGCAGGTCTTTACCGATTGGCTGGAAGCGCTTCTGAAAAAGGAAATCGCTATCTAGCAGGTGCAAATCTGAACGTGGACGCTCGACCCGCGCGACTATGTTGAGGGCGGGATCTTTCCGCCGCCTTCAGGAGGGGACCGCAAGACTGCAGGGTCACAGAAGTGAAAATGAACCGATCTTTCCGGACTTCGTTTGATTTCGTAGAGCACTCCAGGCTATCGGCTATATGGCGGTTTAATTCCGACGAGCTCCGGACCGAAGCGTAGGCGAGGCGAGCATGTCCACGGCAATTGCCATTCTCGGCGGTGTTGGGCTGTTCCTCCTCGGCATGACCATCATGACGGATGGTCTGAAGGCGCTGGCGGGATCGGCCTTGCGCACCGTCCTTGGCAAAGCGGCGGCTACGCCGGTGTCGGGCGCCTTTTGGGGCGCAGTCATCACGCTGCTCGTGCAGTCTTCGAGCGCGGTGACGATGACGACGATCGGACTCGTCAGCGCCGGCCTTCTTACATTTCCGCAGGGGCTCGGCCTCGTGTTCGGCGCCAACGTCGGCACGACGGGCACGGGCTGGCTCGTGGCGCTGATCGGTGTGCGAGTTTCGCTCTCAACTTACGCGCTGCCGCTGATCTTCGCTGGCGCGCTGGCAAAATTACTTGGCAGCGGACGGATTGCGGCGGCGGGCACCGCTGTCGCTGGCTTCGCTCTGGTACTTTACGGGCTCACGACACTCCAAGAAGGAATGAGCGGTTTGGCGGAGGTCCTGCATCCGTCCGATCTGCCCGCGGTCATGGGCGCGCCGGGCGTTGGATGGATTTCAGGGTTCGCCGGCCTCATGACTTTGATCGGGATCGGCTTGGTCATGACCGCGGTGATGCAATCATCGACGGCTGCCATCGCAGTCACCATTTCGGCCTTCTACGCCGGAGCGGTGAACTTGGAACAGGGCGCGGCGCTGATCATCGGCCAGAATATCGGGACAGCGACAAGCTCTGCGTTGGCTGCCATTGGCGCCAGCACGACGGCGAAGCGCCTCGCCCTCGCTTATGTGCTGTTCAAGGTGATCGCGGCGCTTATCGCAATCGTGGCCTTTCCGTTCACGGCGGCATTGATGAACGCCTTAGCCGCATCGATTGACGGGATGACGCTCCTTGCCGCCTACCACACTGTCTATAACGTCGTGGGCGTCGCGGTGCTCCTTCCGGCAACGCAGTGGTTTACTCAAGTCGTCGAGCGTCTCCTGCCCTCCAAGCAGACGGCGCTTCAGCGCGCGCTCGATCCGAGCGCGCTCGCGAGCCCTGTGATCGCCGTCGAGACTGCCCGGCGCGTCGTGGCGCAGGTGCTCACGACAGTCGCCGCCTCGGTTTCCGCCGCTCTTTCAGGCAGGGCCAGCGTCGCGCAGGCGGACGTTGCGAAGTCGGGTGCTGCGCTCCAAGAGGTGCGGGATTTCTTGTCTGAACTGCAAGAGCCGCCCGAGACGGAAGACGAGCGGCTTCGCATGACAAGCACACTGCACGCACTCGAACACGCCTCGCGCCTTGTCGAAGTCCTGGCAGAGGGCGGCCTTCAACGAGAGCTAGCCAAGGCCCCCTATGACCTACGCAATGCAGAGCTGTGCAGAGAGGCCATGCGCGCGGCACAGGCAGTGGGTGGCTCGATCACATCGGAAACGGCGCTAAGTGCACGAGCAGAACCCATCGGCTGGAGTGTTTCGCCCGAGGTCGCCGCGGCGCTCACTGACGTGGCCGGGGCCGCCGCAGAACTCGACGCGCGGCAGCGGGACTATCGCGCTGGGATGCTTGCCTCTGTCGCGCCGGAAAAATTGACCGCGGCGGACGCCTTCGCGCGGATCGACGTCGCCCGGCGTCTCGACCGCATCGCGCATCATGCCTGGCGTTCGGCGGCACATCTCGTCGGCCGTGGCGAGGAGGACGATCCCGGCTCGTGGCCACAACCAGAGACGACTGCGAACGGAAAGTACGAGGATGAGCCCGGCTGAAGAACTATAAGCTCAGCGGCAAAGTGGCTTCCTGCAACACCGATCTTTCGATGTTTGCTTCACTGCCTTCTCACTCGCGATGAAGCGTTCCCGCTACTTCTTGCGGAACTGATCGAGGCTCAGGATCTTGGCGCCGCCTTCAGGTGCAGCCTGCGTTGCGGCCTCGCTATCGTCGCCGTCTTTAGCCGCTTCCTCTCCCGCGCGCGACGCGGGTTCCGGATTGGGCGGTACCGAAGAAGGACCTGACTTCACGGCAACCAAAGCCGGAGCGGCGTTCGGTGCATCCTTGTCGGGGCGGGCCTTGCGCGGCGCGCGCGGCTTTTTAGTTTGCGTGCGCGGCGTTTCCGTTACGTCGACGACGTCATAGGTCGCGTCGGCGCTGATCGCACGCGGCGCGGGCGGCGCCTCGCGATCGCTAGCTTCCTCATCGAACTGCAGCCCGTAGCGAACGCTCGGGTCGATGAAGACTTTGATGGCGGCGAAGGGAACGACAAGTCTTTCGGGAATGCCGTCGAAGGTGAGCTTGACCTCGAACCGGTCCTCCGAAACGATCAGATCCCAGAACCGGTGCTGGAGCACGATCGTCATTTCGGTCGGATATTTTTCCTTGAGCCGCTTCGACAGGATCACGCCCTGCGCCTGCGTAAGGAACGAGATGTAGAAATGGTGCTCGTCGGGCAACCCGGTCTTGACGACCTGCTGCAGTACCGCGCGCACAACGCCTCGCATCGCCTCCTGTTGTAGCTTTGCGTAATCTATGGACGGCCCCGATGCCATGCCTCAGCCTTCAATTCGCGAACACTTCGTTCTGACCTCTGAAATCAGATTTGCCGTCCCGTCAAGTCCCGTCCCATCAAGTCCGAGTGCCAGGGACATTCTAAAGGGACGCAGTAAAAGTGGAGGGCTTCTGTTGCCCGGTGCCCTCCGGACCGCGCCTTATCCTGCTAGGGATAAGGGCTTCAAGTTCAGGCTATTCGCACTGCATTACGCAGCGAGAGCGGCCTCAGCATAGTTGTCATTGGCAACTATTCTGTATGACCCGATAACGGTGGTATCATGCCGGGCAAAAGCTAAGTCCTTTACGCCTTCGTCGATCCTATTTCGCCCCCAGCAGATGCCGCCTTGTTCGCCCGATGTGCGAGGAAAGGCGGCATATGGTGGAGGCGCCGGGTACCGCCCCCGGGTCCGATCGGCTTATTACGACCGCGTTTATCGCCATAGCTGGCAGAGCCAGCACGACGAATATAGGGTGCAATGCTTTCGAAAAAAAGCGTTTCCGCGCCTATGTGCTCGCCACGACGAAGAAATCTGTGATCGGCGGAGCGACGATTGGACAGAGCGATTGGTGAACGAGACCCCCCATTTTGGCAGCCGGCGCCGCGATTTGAACGTGATGCGCCGGCAGGCGGGAGAACTACGGCCAAGAATTTATAGAGTGAGCGTATCGTCGCAAGATAAGGTCCCGCTCACGGGCCCAGGCCTGGGTTGCCTTCAGGGTCGAGCCTAAGATCGAGTGCCCCAACGTCGAATGCAAAGTCACGTGCAAAGTCGAGCTCAGATTTGGAAATGGGTGGCGACCGGCGTCTGCCTGGCGGTCGCGATCGTCGTACTGGCGACGGCTTCGGGCTACGGCGCTGCCGCCGTCTTCGATGTCTGGAGCCAGGTCAAGGAACCTCGCGCCTTCGCGGCCGGCGAACCCGAAGCGCTCATGACGGGACGCGTCGCCATATCGCTCTTCGCTTTTCAGGCGGTGACGGTCGCTTCTGTATTTCTGGCCAACGCTCGCCGCAGACGCGTTGCGGGCGCGCCCTTTTTGAATTTCGAAATGCCGCCCGGCGGCATCAAGACGATCGCGCTTTCCATCGTTGTGCTGATGGCGCTCGCGATGCTCTTCGCCTCCTTCGTTTTCGTTTTCAATCCGGACGCACTGCAGCATGACCTCCAGCCCTTCACCGAGATGATGAAGTCGCGGACGTGGTGGCTCATTCTCCTCGCGGCCGGTATCGGAGCGCCGCTCGCCGAGGAATGCCTTTTCCGAGGCTTGCTCTTCGGAGCCCTCAGACCGTCGCCGTTGGGATTTACCGGCGCGGCGGTCGTCACCGCGGTGACGTGGGCACTGCTGCACGCCAATTATTCGCTCTATGGCCTGGCTGCGATAACGCTGATCGGACTTTATCTTGCGTGGCTTCGCGAGCGCACCGGATCGCTATTGACACCGATCGTCTGCCATGGCGCCTACAACTCGATGGTCATCCTCCTGATGGCTTTCTCGGCCGCGGGATCGTTCGGCTAAATAGGCGAATGCCCACCGGAATCGATCAGCAGGCCAGAATCGATTAGTGCTCATCGAATGCAACAATACCTCGACCTGCTGCGCCGCGTCAGAACCGAAGGCGCGAAGAAAACCGACCGCACCGGCACCGGCACGCTTTCGGTCTTCGGCCACCAGATGCGCTTCGACCTGTCGGAGGGCTTCCCCCTCGTCACGACGAAGAAGCTTCACCTGAAGTCGATCATCGTCGAGCTGCTGTGGTTTCTGTCAGGCGCGACGAATACCCAGTATCTGAAGGAACATGGCGTCAGCATCTGGGACGAATGGGCGGACGCGGAAGGCAATCTCGGTCCGGTCTATGGCAAGCAGTGGCGAAGCTGGGAAACCCCTGATGGCGCGACCATCGATCAGATTGCCAACGTCGTCGACGATCTGAAGCGCAATCCGGATTCGCGCCGCATCATCGTGACGGCTTGGAATCCCGGCGACCTCTCGAAAATGGCATTGGCGCCCTGCCATTGCCTTTTCCAATTCTATGTCACCGACGGGAAGCTCTCCTGCCAGCTTTATCAGCGCTCGGCCGACGTGTTCCTCGGCGTGCCGTTCAACATTGCGAGCTACGCGCTGCTGACGATGATGATGGCGCAGGTGACAGGGCTGAAGCCGGGAGATTTCGTCCACACGTTCGGCGACGCGCACCTTTATCTCAATCACCTGGAGCAGACGGATCTGCAGCTGTCGCGCACGCCGCGCGCGCTCCCTGAGATGAAGATAAATCCCGGCGTCTCATCGATCTTCGACTTCAGATACGAAGACTTCGAGCTGACACGCTACGACCCTCACCCGCACATCAAGGCGCCAGTAGCGGTATAGTCGCGGTTTAGTTCGTGCTCGAGGTTGTGATTGCTGGCCGAGCCGCAGCATTCTGAGATCCACACGATTTGAACATAGATGCTTTCCTCACGGCTTCGGTTTCGCCTTTGAGACGGGCAATTTCCGGAGCGATATTATCTCCAGAGAGGCTGGAAACTGGAAGGCCGATAAGAATGACGCCGACGGTGTCATTCGTTCGAGCGTTTTCCTGTTGAACAGAGGCACTCGCAAGCGCTGTTGAAAGACGACCGGCCTCTTCGCTGAGCTGAGCGCAACTCCAGTTCTGATAGCCTACTTCGCTGACATACGCAGGAGAGATGCTATCAGGTGATTTAGCGCACCCGGCCACAGGAAGCGCAAGCATTGCAATCACGATCAAATTGTTCTTCATAAGGTCCGCTCAATCATTAGTCACAGAATGAGAATAAAGCGGAGCGCGATTCGCGATCCTGCGCAACGCGCCGCAATTTCGATTTGTGTGGGGAGAATTCGTGAGCGTTGATCAATTCACTTCGCGAGGGGGTTAGTAGGGTAGATGCGTGTTTCACTTATCGTCGCCGTCTCTGAGAACGGCGTCATCGGCCGCGACGGTGGCTTGCCCTGGCGGCTCTCATCCGACCTCAAGACCTTCCGTCGCCTCACGATGGATAAGCCCATCATCATGGGCCGCAAAACATTTCAGTCGATCGGGAAGCCCCTCGACGGTCGCGATAACATCGTCGTCACGCGAGACCCCTCATTCGAGGTCGCCGGCGTCTCGACGTGCGAGACGGTGAGCGACGCGCTGACGCTGGGACGCGTCCTCGCGACGACGCGCGGCGCCGAAGAGATCATGGTTATCGGCGGTGCGGCGATCTACGATGCCGCATTTCCGGTCGCAGATCGGATCTACTTAACCCGCGTTCATGCGGTGGTTGACGGTGACCGTCATTTCGCGCCGCTCGACGCCGCCCAATGGCAAAAAGTCAGCGAGGAGGCGCTGCCGCATGGCCCTCGCGACGACCATTCGTCGACGCTGATCGTTTACGATCGCCTGAAAACATCGGCGTAAGAAGCGCCACGCCGCACTTGAAGGCTCGCGCAGAGCCACCAAATTGGAATTAGCCAAAAAAAGCGGAATTTGCGATCGATCGGGGCCTGCCCTATAAGCTCCCGCGAAATCTCTTTTAACGACGTGGCTCAACCCTTTGTGGTGCATGTCTAACAATCGGCGACAGCGGTCTGTTGCCGGCGTATCCAAAGCGGGGGTCGCGATTTCACTCTTCAACTCAAATTCAATGAGGCCCTGAGTTATGCCCTGGACGAGTCAAGGCGGTGGCGGCAACCCCGGTGGGAATGGCGGCCGCAAGGGCGGTGGTGGTGGCCCGTGGGGCCAAGGGCCCTGGGGTCCGTCCGGCGGTGGTGGCGGCGGCGGTGGTAAAGAACCGCCCGATCTCGATGAAATTCTGCGCCGTGGCCAGGATCGCGTGCGCCAAGTGATGCGCGGCGGCAACGGCAACGGTAGCGGCAACTTCGGCGGCGGCGTACCGAAACCTTTCCTCTTCTTGATCGCGATGCTGCTGCTTGCAGGCGTCTCGTTCTACGGCTTCTTCTTCCGCGTCAATCCGGACGAGCAGGGCATCGTCATGCGGTTCGGCAAGTTCGACCGGTGGGAACCGGCGGGCCTGCATTTCCGCTGGCCTTATCCGATTGAGGAAGTTCGTCTCCCGAAAGTTACGCAGCAGCGTACGATTGAAGTCGGCGCCGGCCGCAGCGTTATTGGCGGCCAGGATAGCGGCTTGATGCTGACGGGCGACGGCAGCGTCGTTGACGCGCGTTTCGTCGTTTTCTGGCGCATCAGCCCTGAATCGGATCCGGCAACCGGAGAGACGGGCGTCGAGCAATACATGTTCAACATTGCGCAGCCCGAGACGACCGTTCGTGAGGTCGCCGAGAGCGCCATGCGTGAAGTTGTCGGTCAGTCGGCCCTTCAGCCGCTTCTGACGGGTGGCCGCCAGAAGATACAGGAAGACGTGCGCAATCTGATGCAGAAGACGCTCGATTACTATCGTGCTGGCATCAAGATCGATCAGATCCAGCTCAAAGAGGTCGACCCGCCGCAGGAAGTCATCAGTTCATTCCGCGAAGTCGCCGCTGCCGGTCAGGAAAAGGAAACCCTGGTCAAGCAGGCCCAGACTTATCAGGACCAGGTGACCCCGCGTGCCCGCGGCGATGCCGACCGCATCATTGCCGCCGCCGAAGGCTACCGCGATCAGACGATCGCCGAGGCGACGGGTCAGGCTGCCCGCTTCACGAAAGTCTACGACGAATACAAGAAGGCGCCGGACGTCACACGCGAACGGCTCTATCTCGAAATGCAGGAACGCGTTCTGTCTGGCGCCGACAAGATCATTCTCGATCAAAAGAACGGCGGCCAGGGCGTAATCCCGTTCCTGCCGCTGGAGCAGCTCCAGAAGCGCGACCAGCAACAGCCCGACGGAGCGAAATAATATGCGAGCGTTCTTCGCTTTTATCCTGACCGTTCTAGGTCTTGCGGCGCTGGGGCTCTACGCCTCCGCCTTCATCGTGCACCAGAACGAGCAGGCACTGGTGCTCCGCTTCGGTAATCCGCAGCAGGCCATCACGACGCCTGGACTGAAGTGGAAGGTGCCGTTCATCGACACCGTCGAAAAGTTCGACAAGCGCATTCTGGACCTTGATACGACCGAGCAGGAAGTGACGGCGTCCGATCAGCAACGATTGATCGTCGACGCTTACGCCCGCTATCGCATCACCGACCAGCTCAAGTTCTATCAGAACGTGCGCTACGAGGATCGCGTTCGTGAGGTCGTAGGACCGTTGATCGAATCTGAAATCCGTCGTGTTCTTGGCTCTGCAACTCTGCAGGAAGTCGTCAAGGACAAGCGCGAAAGCCTGATGAAGGAGATCGCCGCGCAGGTGAACAAGGAAGGCCGCGACTACGGTCTCGAAGTCGTCGACGTGCGCATCAAGCGCGCCGACCTTCCGAAGGAAAACCTCGTTAAGGTCTATGACCGGATGCGGGCGGACCGTGTTCGTGAGGCAACCGAGCTGCGTGCTCAAGGCGAAGCGGAGAGCAACCGCATTCGTGCCAACGCCGACAAGGACGTGACGATCATCAAGGCGACGGCGACGCAGAAGTCCGATGAAATCCGCGGCGACGGCGAAGCCGAGCGCAGCCGGATATTCGCGGATGCCTTCGGCCAGGACCCGGAATTCTTCCGCTTCTACCGGTCGATGCAAGCCTACACGGCTGCCATCAAGCCAGAAGACACACGTATGCTGCTCACGCCTGACAGCCAGTTCTTCCGGTACTTCCAGGACCCCAACGGCAAGGAGCCGGCCTCGCCGGCCCATGCCGACCAGCGATGAACGATCTCCTCGCGGGGCTTGGCGTCGCACTCGTCCTCGAGGGCCTTCTCTGGGCCGCCGCGCCTCAAAAGGCGCGGCGGGCCCTTGAAGAAATCTCAACTTTCAGCAATGGCCGCATCCAGGCCTGCGCCGTCGCCGCCGTGGCGCTCGGCGTTTTTGTCGTTTGGCTGGCCCGGGGATGAACCCAGGGACGACCCAAGGGACGATCCAAGGGATAAGGCGGAAACGACCAACTTATCCCCCCGCCTTGACGGTATGCTAAAGTTGCCATGTTGACGCTTGGATGTTGCGCCAATAACGCCTGCCAATCCGGGAACTGGCCGAACCGGCCCACCCGGCCGAACGAGCGTACGACGCGATCAGCCCTGGAGTTTTTGCGAATGATGAAGAAACGTTCGGCGCTTCTTGTCAGTGTTGGTTTCGCCGCGTTGTGGGGCTCAGCTGCGGCGGGACCCGCTCTGGCAGATTTCACGAACGGACCGACGTCCGTCGCTCCCCTCGCCAAGCGTCTCGAGGATGCGGTCGTCAACATCGCGACGTCTCAAACCGTCAAAGGCCCGGCCGGCAACCCGCTGCCGAAGGTTCCGAAGGGCGCACCCTTCGAAGACTTTTTCGATGACTTCTTCAACAAACGCGGCGGCGTGCCCCACGGCGATCGCAAGGTCTCGTCTCTGGGCTCTGGCTTCGTGATCGACGGCAAGGAAGGCCTGATCGTCACCAACAACCATGTCATCGAAGGTGCCGAGGAGATCGACATCAACTTCCATGACGGCTCGAAGCTCGTCGTCGAGAAGATCATCGGCCGCGATACCAAAGCCGACCTCGCGCTTTTGAAGGTCTCGCCGAAGAAGCCGCTTGCGGACGTGAAATTCGGCCCGTCCTCCGGCATCGACGTCGGCGATTGGGTCATGGCCATCGGCAACCCGTTCGGCCTCGGCGGATCGGTTTCGCTCGGCATCATCTCGGCGAAAAGCCGCGACATCAATTCCGGGCCCTATGACGACTATCTGCAGACCGACGCGGCGATCAACAAGGGCAACTCCGGCGGTCCGCTGTTCAACATGAACGGCGAAGTCATCGGCGTGAACACCGCGATCATCTCGCCGACCGGCGGATCCATCGGCATCGGTTTTGCGGTCCCTTCCGACACCGTCGCGAAAGTCATCGACCAGCTGAAGCAGTACGGCGAAGTGCGGCGCGGCTGGCTCGGCGTCAAAATCCAGACCGTCACCGAGGACATCGCCGAGACACTGGGATTGCCCGAAAACACAGGCGCGCTCGTTGCGGCCGTAACGCCCGGCAGCCCGGCCTCCAAAGCCGGGCTCGAAGCGGGCGACGTCATTTTGCGGTTCGACGGCAAGGACGTGACGACGATGCGTGGCCTGCCGAAGATGGTCGCCCAGGCTGAGGTCGGCCAGGCCGTCGACCTCGAGCTTCTTCGCAAAGGTCAGAAGCAGAACGCGCAAGTCACTGTCGGCCGTCTCGAAGACGACGACGACAACGCCAGCGATCTCAAGAACGACCTCGGCAAAGACGCCGATCCCAAGGGCTCGGCCATCATCGGTTTGACGCTCTCGCCTCTGAGCGACGACCTTCGCAAGAAGTACAATCTGGACGACAAGATCAAAGGCGTCGTCGTCGAGCAGGTCGATCCGCAAAGCCCCGCCGCGAGCAAAGGCCTGAAGCCGGGTGACGTCATCGTCGAAGCGGCGCAGGACAGCGTCTCCGAGCCCGACGACGTCGCGAAAAGCGTCGAAAAGGTAAAGAAGGCTGGCCGCAAGGCCGTGCTTCTGCGCGTCGAGGACGGTAAGGGCGATCTCCGCTTCGTCGCAGTGCCGTTGTCGTAACCCGCGTGCTATCGGAAGCGGAAATTCTCGGAGGGAGGTAATTCGTGTCCAAAGGTCACGGCATTCTCGATACGATTTTCGACCAGCTATCGCCCGTGCATCCCGATGGACACAAGTTCATCGGCATCGCCGCCGCGGTAACGTTGCTGTTCTTCTTCCTCTATCCGCCGCTCGGATGGATCTGCGCCGGCATCACGGCATGGGTCATCTACTTCTTCCGTGATCCGCCGCGCGTCACACCGTTGAGACCGGGCCTCGTCGTCTCCGCCGCCGACGGCAAGATCTCGGGCATCGAGAAAGTCGTGCCGCCCGCCGAGATGGGCCTTGGGCCGGAGCCGCGCACCCGCATTTCGACATTCCTCTCGGTGTTCGACGTTCACATCAACCGCGCGCCCATCGCAGGCCGCGTCGTCCGCTCCATCTACGTACCGGGCGCGTTTCTGAACGCAGCTCTCGACAAGGCGAGCGAAGACAACGAACGCCGGCTTATCGTCATCGAGACCCCAGCCGAAGGCGACGTCGGCGTGGTGCAAATCGCAGGACTTGTGGCGCGCCGCATCGTGACCTTTTGCGAGGTCGGTGACACACTCGGAACCGGCCAACGCTTCGGTTTGATCCGTTTTGGGTCGCGTGTGGACGTTTATCTGCCCCCCGGCAAAAACGCCCTCGTCAGCGTTGGTCAGCGTGCGGTTGCAGGCGAGACGGTTTTGGCAGATCTTCAATCGATCGAGCCGGAACGCGAAGCGCGTAACGCCTGAGGTCGTCGCGCGCCGCAGTTGAAACTTGAGGCATGGACCATAAGGAGCCTGCCATGGATGCGGACGAGCCATTCATCGAGACCGAAACGCGCCGGCGACGGCGCCGGTCTCTGTTCCGTCACCGGCGCGTGCCGGTGCGGATGCTGGTGCCGAATTTCTTTACGCTCCTCGGTTTGTGCGCAGGCCTGACATCGATCCGCATGGGGATCGAAGGCCGTTACGATCTGGCGCTGGCGGCGATTGTTTTCGCCGCCTGTCTCGATGGCATCGATGGCCGCATCGCCCGGCTCCTGAAGGCCTCATCCCGTTTCGGCGCCGAGCTCGATAGCCTCGCCGATTTTGTGAACTTCGGCGTTGCCCCGGCATTTCTGCTTTTCAATTGGGGTCTCGGCGACCTGAAAAGCGCGGGTTGGATCTGCGTAATGATCTTCGCGCTTGCATCCGCCCTTCGCCTTGCGCGCTTCAATGCGGCGCTCGACGATGAGAAGCCGAAGTGGCAATCGAACTACTTCATGGGCATGCCGACGCCCGCAGCGGCCATTGTCCTGCTGCTGCCGGTCTATCTCGACCAGCTCGGCCTAGCCGACATCAAAACGCAGTGGGCGTTGAAGGTCGTGCTCGTCTACACGGTGTTCGTCGCGTTCATGATGGTGTCGTCGATCCCGACATACTCCGGGAAGCTGGTCGGCGAGCGCGTCGGACGGGAATGGGTGCTGCCGATATTCGTCGTCGCGATCGGCGTCGTCGCGTTCCTGTTCACCTACCCCTACGAAACGCTGACCGTGCTGACGCTGATTTATCTCGGCTTCATTCCCGTGAGCTGGCGGAACTTCCGCGACAGGAGCGAGGGCGACGCAGCCGCCGCCGCTGCGCAGGCGGCTTCTCCTCAACCGAGCGAAACGCCCGCGCCACAGCAAGGCACGGGGCGCATCTTCACCTTCCGCCCGACTGATCCGACGAAATAAATGCGCTGGCGACGCGTGTTCCGCGCGCCGGCCGCCAGCGCCCCTCACTTCGTCTCTTCGGGCTGGCGATGATAGATGTCGTCGGTGCGCATGATGTCGTCCTCGCCG
>NZ_JAIELN010000007.1 GCF_019753045.1 Hyphomicrobium sp. | reverse complement strand
GCCCGCGCGCTCAGCATGTCGGGCAGCTTCTTCCACTTGCCGGTGGCGGGATTGAACTGCTCGGCCTTGGCGGTGATCCCTGAGGGCGTCGCGCCGCCGACGACGACCATCGCAAAAACGAGCAAAGCGACGAACCACAGCCAAAGCGACACAGCGCGATTGCCGGAATTCTTTCCGAGCGTTGCAGCGGCTTCTCGTTTTACAGAAAGTTGCGCAGTCGTCATTGCTCGGACATATCCTCGGGCCGTCTTGAAGGGCGTGTGATACTCCTTCATGCACACAGGGCAAATGCGCCCATGAGGCGCGGCAGAACGGAAATTCAGGGTTCGGGGGCTATTTCAAAACAGATGACGCAACGCAAAAGGAAACTCGTGGGTACGGTCCTGTTACTATTGCTGATCACCGCCTATGCGGTCTTGGCGGTCGCAGTCGCGGTCGTCTTACAGGTCCGCAACGTCAGTACGACCGTGGAACTCATTTACTACGCCGTCGCCGGGCTTCTCTGGGTTCTACCCGCCGGCTGGCTCATTGCCTGGATGCAGCGTCCCGACGCGTGACGTTGCGGTGCCGCCGCGCCGAAGTGGAGACAGCGCGCGCTTAACGCCGTTCCGGAGTGCAAAGGGCAGACCTGAAAGCAAAACCTTGACCGAGCGCTGATCCTGAAAATCCCCATTGAGGGAAAGACGCGGCAGCGCCGTCATCGTCGAAGCATTGGATTTGCCAACGAGACCCTTGCGTGTCGTGACGGCGGTTTCGATGCCAAGGTTCCGGGCGATTTCGAATTCTCGCTCGCCTGCGCTTCCTTCGTCGCCGTAGGGATAGCTGAAGTGCCGGCATGGTTGTCCGAGCTCTTCGCTTACGCGCGCCACGCTGTCGGCAATTTCGCGCGTCGCCTCGGACAAGGGCAATTTGGCCAGCGCGAAGTGGTTGCAGGTGTGGGCGGCGATCGTGACCAGCGGATCGCCTGCGAGCGAACGGATCTCGTCCCAGTTCATGACCAGTCTTCGGCATAGCGCCAGCGGATCGAAGCCCGCCTGCGAGGCGAGCTCACAGGTTATGGCCCGGGCGCGCGCCTCCGGCATTCGGCGAAGCCACCAGTAGATGGCTTCGAACGCGGCTGTCTTTTCAGCATCGGTCCCCAGTGAGTAAATGTGTGGCCGGCCATCGCGATCGATTTTCAGGTTCGGAAGCCGCCTCAGCGCTTCCTCGAGCACCAGCCACCAGAGATCGCCCTCGCCATCCGCATAGGCCGTCGGCACATAGATGGTGAAGGGCGCTTCGTGGCGCTTGAAGATGGGATAGGCGAAATCCAGATTGTCCTTGTAGCCGTCGTCGAGCGTGAAAACAGCAAACGGCTTTCGATCCGATTGGCCGTTCTCGAGCCGCGCTTTGACATCATCGAGCCCGATGATCTCAAAGCCCTCGCCGCGTACGGTATCGATCACGGCATCGAGAAATTCCGGCGTGACCTTCAGGATGCCGTTCGGCTCGAAGCCTCGCGGCTTCTCCGGCGTCACGTGATGAAGCATCAGAATGACGCCGGCTTTGGGAATATTGCGGGCTGCCAGATTGGCCGCCCCGGAATAGTGAAGAGCAGCAAGGGTCGCTTTCAAAAACTCGTTCTTACTGCGCCCCATACGCCCCTACTCAAACTCGATTGACTAACGCTACGCCTGACGCGCGACTGGTGCTTGGTTCTGCGTGACGCGCGCCAAGCGTTGCATGAGCGCCGGCGCCACTGCCTCCCGCCGCTCGTAACGAATGACGTCGATTTCGGCGACTTCGAAGCCAAGGAACGTGCCGTCGCGATCTTCCGGTTCCGCCGATTTCCGCAAGGAGGACGCGACGGTAATTCCCGCATCGAAGCGACCTTCAATGCCTTCAAAAAGTCTGCGCGCCTCGTCGTGACGTCCGACCACGACGATGTGGTCGTAGGCCTCGTCAAGCGCGTCGAGCACTAGATTCAAGCGATCGATGTCGAACTCGCTTTCGTCTTTGCTCACGGCTCGACCGCTCGCGACGACGTGCGCGGTCGTTCCCGGAAGACGTTGAATGATGTCCTCGAACCCAGCGCGGCCAGTCAGCAAATCATTGAACCCAGCGTTCATGTCGAGGCCTGCGTCACGAGCAAAACCTTCACCGCTCGGGCTCCAGTCGACGAGGATTGGTTGAACGCCGGCCTTTGCCAGCGCCTTCACGAGCTCGCTTGCTTCAGCATAGGGAACGATGTCGTCGGACTCGCCAGTGATCAGCGTGCGGAAGCCGCCTCCGGCGCTCCGTCGCGCTTTGAGACGCCCGGCCAATTCTTCCATCTCGCCGTCGTTGAAAGCCGTGAACGATGCTTCCTTCGGAGCGGGTTCGGACGTCGCGTCGGCAGTTGCTGCAGGAGCCGGCACGGTCGCGAGCGCTGGCGCTGACTCAGGCTCGGGCTCGGACACCGGCATTTCGCTGATGAGCGGCTCTTCCCGTAACAGCGGGGGTTCGGAACGGCGGCGATCCGATGCGTTCTGCTTCCGGTATCCTTGCGGCGGCACGCCGTGGAACAGCGATCCCATGACGATCCAGGCCGTTCCAAACATCAGCGACGCGAAAGCCACCAAGGCGGAAAGCTGGAACTTCTTCGGGAAAATGGGGACGCTCTCGGCCTGCGCTTTGGAGATGATCTGCGCTTCGACCGGCTGAGCACGCGCATCGAGTTTCTTGCGATTGGCCTCGAGCTGGGCCTGTAGATTCTCGAGCTCGGTTCTCTTGGCTTTCGCGTTGGCTTCGAGTTGCCTCAGCTGAGCCTCTTCCGGCGCATTCGTCACAACGCGGTTTTTGATATCCGCGAGGCTCTGCGCAATGCTGCTTTCGCGGCCTTGCGCGACCTTCGCTTCCTTTTCCAGGCTCGAGACGATCTTGGAGATTTCGGAATCGATCTGAAGCTTCAACCCTGCGAGATCGGCATTGAGCTGGCGCATCCGCGGATGAGCTGGGAGCAACGTCGCGGAAAGTTCAGAGATCTGGCGCTCAATGCGGACGCGCTGCTGCACGAGGTTCTGGATCAGCGGCGACTTCTGCACATCGGCCAAGGCGTCGGCCGTACCTGCCTTCATCATCTCGCGTGCGGATGCGGCGCGCGCCTCAGCCTCGCCACGTGCCGCCTTGGCGCGCGACAGCTCGGCGGTAAGGTCTGACATCTGCTGTTCGTTAAGGCCAGTGTTCTGCGCTCCACCGCGGAAGCCGTCGATCTTGCCGCGATACCGATCGATCTCGGTCTCGGCCGTCGCCACTTCGGATGCGAGCTTATCGATCTTCCCTTTCAGCACCGTCTGAAGATCATCGATTTCGGTCACGCCCTGCTCCGCGAGGGACGCGCGGTAATTCTCGGCCATCGCGTTGGCGATTTTCGACGCAAGCTCCGGATCGATCGACGTCATGCGAATGCCGATGAAGCGGCTCTCTTTCGCGGTGTAGACTTCGAGACGGCTGCGGAATGCCGACATGACGCGATCGCGCTCGCTTTCGCCGCTGCGCGGACCGCCGATGCCGATCATGCGAAGCACGGCGTCGAGCTGATCGACGGGGCCAAGCGCGCTGTTGAACTCTCGTCGCTCGGCGAGTTTCAGGTCGTTAGCGATCTGCAGCATCAGATCGGACGATTGCAAAGCGCGGACGTGGGTGTTGATCGCTTCCTTATCCATCCGCGTCGTGACGAGATCGGGGCCTGAGGATGCGCTGCGCGGATCGGAAAACGTGCTTGACGCGCCTTTTGCGACGATCGCCAGCTCAGCTTCGCTTTGGTACCGCGGCGCCATCATCATCAACACGACAAACGTCACGCCGCCGAGCGCGATGGAGAGAGGCAGGAGCCATCTGCCTTTCCGCTTCAAGGCGTCGAAGACTGTCGACATTTGAATTTCGTCGGGCGAAACGGGGGCTCGCGGCGGCATATGTGGTGCTCGGTCAAGGGTTTCAGCGCAGCTAGAGTAAGCGGTCGTCGAGGTTAGCAACTGCTTAAGCGCATCGAAAAAATACAGCTTCTTAGGTTTTGTTAACCTGGCGGACCTAATGTTCCGGGTGTTCATTTTCCTCGGAAAAGTTGCTGATGTCCGTCCGACTGATCTCGTTTTGTGCCGCCGCTTTGTCGATCTTTGCCGGGGCATGTGCGCCTGATCAGGACCTCGCACACCTTAATACCCGGATTGGCGGCGATAGCGGTACCGTGGTGGACGGATATCCGGTTCCGGTCGTGCCGGCTTCGGCGGAGTCCGTCGCATGGGGCACGCCAGCTGTCTTTACGGTTGCTGCCGATGACAACGAGGGGCCGTACCGGCTCGATACCGGCGACCGGCTTCGCATCTTCGTCTATGGCCAACCAAATCTTTCGCGCCTCTACGTCGTCGATCAAGAGGGCAAGATTTCCGTGCCGTTGATCGGCAATATCGGGGCTCGTGGAAAGACCACCTACGAACTTCAAAAGCTCATACGCTCACGACTTGGCACCGAGTTCGTCAAAGATCCGCAAGTCACGGTCGATATTCAGCAGAACCGGCCCTTTTTCATCCTCGGCGAAGTGAAGAGCGCGGGGCAGTATCCCTACGTCTCCGGCATGACGGTCGAAACGGCCGTCGCGATCGCAGGCGGCTACACCGAGCGCGCCAGCGACCGCAGCTTCCGCATCAAGCGGCGGCAGAACGGTTTCGTTCAGGAACTCGAAGTTCCGGCCGACTATCTCGTGAAGCCGAGCGACACCGTTTACGTGTTCGAGAGGTTCTTCTGATCTCTACTTTCCTTCACCCGCCGTTCCCCCCAAATCGTCGAGTTGAGAAAAGATGCGGATCCTTCACTGTCTCCGGGCGCCCGTGGGCGGCCTCTTTCGCCATGTTCTCGACCTTGCCGAGGAACAGGCGAACCGCGGGCACGATGTCGGCATTCTCGCCGGCAACACAGCTGAAGACCGTCTGACGGCGGGACGGTTCGCTGCACTTGCCCCGAAGCTCACGCTCGGGATTTCGCGCGTTCCGATGAAGCGTATGCCGGGTCTTGGAGATTTCGCGGCCGTCCACGCCGCTTTCCGGCATGCGGGCTCACTCGATCTCGAGATCGTGCACGGTCATGGCGCCAAGGGCGGCGCCTATGCGCGCCTTGCGTGCTACGGCCTTTCGGTTACCGGGCGCGATGTGAAGTCGTTCTACACGCCGCACGGCGGTAGCTTGAATTTCAAACCCGGCACGCTCGAAAGCAAGGTTCTTCTTTCTGTCGAGCGCAGCCTCGATTCCATGACGACCGGCCTCATCTTCGAAAGCCAGTACGCCGCCGACAAATACGCCGCCCACGTCGGAACGCTGGGCGCGCCCCGGCGCGTCATTCCGAATGGCTTGGGAAGCCGGGATTTCGAACGCGCCGCAACGCGCACTGACGCGACGGACGTGCTTTTCATCGGCGAGCTTCGTCAGATCAAAGGCGTCGACATTCTTTTCAAGGCGATTGCCAAGCTCAAGCCTTCGCGCGCCGTCACAGCGACCATCGTCGGCTCGGGGCCGGATGGCCAGGCGCTTCGCAGCTTGGCGTCGAGCCTCGGAGTTGATGACATCGTGCATTTTGCCGGCGCCATGCCCGCGCGCGAGGCGTTCAAGCTCGGCCGCGTCATGGTCGTCCCTTCGCTTGCGGAGAGCTTCCCCTACGTCGTGCTTGAAGCGTCGGCGGCCGGGCTTCCACTGATCGCAACAAACGTCGGCGGCATTCCGGAGATTGTCGCCGGCACGGATACGGGGCTCATCGAACCGGGAAGCATCGACGCGCTCGCGACCGCTCTCACCGATACGCTCGGCGATCTCGACGCCGCGGCAGAACGCGCGAGCCGCGTCAGAGCAAAGGTCGAGCAGACATTTACAGTCGCTGCGATGACCGAGGCGGTGCTCGACTTTTACGAAGAGGCCTCTTTCCGCCGGACGCGGCTGCCGCTTCGAATTCCGAAGCTGCTCGGACAGCGCGGTTAACGAAACGTCGTTAACGTCGCCTCCGCGTCGGTTTCGGTAGCTGATGCGTCGCCGGCGCGCGGCTGATCGATCAGCGGATTGCTCACGATCGACAGTCGCACCTTGGCAAGGCGAACGCGCGCCAAGTGATGATCGATCAGCTCCGCGAGGCGCACACGGTTCAAATTCGACACATATGATTTAAAATACGTTGACATAAAACGGTACGTTCCCGGTCTCGGACGCGCTTTCGCGTGCCGCTCCTCACAAGGGATGCACGTTCTCTGCCAACAGAGCCGATCGGGAATTTTTCCCTATATATGTGTGGCTTGACGGCCAATGCGGCGTGGCTCAAAGTTATAATATTACACAGGTCCTAGCGATTTTCGGATGCCTCTCAGACGTCGCCTTCTCGCGCTTGTCGCGCTCGTCCTGGCGCTTTGCCTTTTCGCCGGAGGAGCGCTCACCTATTGGCACGGGCTGCGGAAGGTTGATCTCGAGATGTCGTCGGCGATCGACGTCGGCTCCAGCGCCGTCAGCGATGCGTTGTCCACGATCGGCTCCAGCGCGGACGCTCTCTCTCAAGTGCAGAGGCTCATTTCATCGTTCGACGGCGACCGTCACCTCTCGGTGCGCCTCGTTTCTCCCGACGGAAAGGTCACCAGCGCTTCGCACCTTCTGCCGCCATCAGATCCTCCGCCAAGATGGCTTTATTGGCTGCTTTCCGGCTCGCCCCGCGCGCGCTTGTTCGACATGCCCGGTGAACTGAAGCAATTCGGGACGATCACCATCGCTGCGGACTCTCACAACGAGGTCGGCGAAGTTTGGGAAGATCTCAAACTCAAGTTCGCAATCATCGGGAGCTTTTGCTTTATCGTGCTGGCCCTCATCTACGCCTCTCTGGGGCGGGCGCTGAGGCCTCTCGAGCAGCTTTCCTCGGCGCTCGACCGCGTCGGCGAGGGAGATTATACGGCGCACGTCTCGGAAGACGGCCCAGAGGATCTGAAGCTCATCTATCGCGCCTTCAATCGCATGGCCGGACAGCTGCAGGAGTCCGAGCAGCAGAACCAACGGCTCAACGAGCAGCTGTCGACAGTCCAGGAAGAAGAGCGGTCGGAGATTGCGCGTGATCTTCACGACGAGATCGGGCCGTTTCTGTTCGCGGCCGACGTCGACGCGCAGGCGATACCTCTTCTCGTATCGCGGGGCGACGCGGATGAGGCCGTCGATCGCAGCAAGGCCATCCGGCAATCCGTCCAGCATATGCAGGTACATTTGCGGGGTGTCCTCAGTCGACTTAGGCCGGCGCTCCTGATCGATCAGGGGCTCACGCATGCCGTGGAGAACCTCGTCGCCTTCTGGAAGGCGCGTCGTCCGCAGATCGAATTTCGCATGGATATCGAGGACGCGCGGTACCCGTCTGCGATCGAGGACGCGGCATTCCGCATTCTGCAAGAAGGAACGAGCAATGCCGTTCGCCACGGGCAACCGGCATCGATCGGACTCGCCGCGCGGCGAACGGACAACGGAATGCTGCGTATCGTGGTCACCGATGACGGCTCTGGAATTACTGCAAAAGGAACACGAGGCTTCGGGCTCCCCGGAATGCGAGAGCGCGTTGCTTCGCTCGAAGGGCTGCTCACCATTGCCGATCGTGAAGAAGGTAAAGGTGTCACGTTGATTGTTGAAATCCCCCTCCCCGCCTCGACCGGCAATGCCGCGCGGCAAGAACCCCTATCTGAGAGCGCGGCATGAAAATTCTTATTGTTGACGATCACGGCGTTGTTCGAGAAGGCTTGAGGAAGCTTTTCGTCGTCCATTTCGAAGCAACCGTCATCGAAACGGCGGGCCTTGAGGATGCGCTCGCGGTTTACGCGGCCGAGCGTCCGGATGTCGTCGTGCTCGACCTCAACCTCGAAGGTGCAGGCGGGCTCGAAGTCCTGAGGCGGATCGTGTCGGCGGACAGTGCGGCGCGCGTCATCGTTTTCAGCATGCATCACGAACCGATCTACGCCGTTCGGGCGCTTCGCGGCGGGGCACGCGGCTATGTCAGCAAGAGCGCGCCTGTCGAGGAATTGATCACGGGCATTCGCAAGGTACGCGCGGGCGAGCAATATATCGACCGCGATCTCGCGTCTCGCATCGCGGTCAGCCAGATTTCATCCGACGATCCTTTGCAGTCGCTGTCGACACGCGAAGTCGAAATCCTGAGGATGCTCGGGCAAGGCAAGAGCATGACGGCGATATCCGACAATCTGGGCATCGCGTACAAGACGGTCGCCAATATCTGCACGCAGATGAAGGTGAAGCTCGGCGTCGACCGCACCGCCGATCTCATCCGCCTCGCAATCGAGACGCTGAAGACGTGAACAAAAAAAGGCGCCGGATCGACCGGCGCCTTTTTTGCGTGCTGTATTTGCCAACTCTACTTGGCGCCGGCTGTCGCTTTGATGTTGTCCAATCCGGCCTTGAAGATGCCTTCGATGACGCTCTTGGCTTCCGCATCAGGTTTGCCTTCAGCGTCGAAAACCGCCGACCAGGCAAAGTTAATCTCATCTTCGTCATCATCGTCGGGCGTCAGCGCGAACTGAGCCTGATAATTTTTGACGGGCAGCGGGCTTTCGACGATCTCGTAGCGATAGAAGTTCGGCTTCTCGTCGAGAAGCTTTTCCTTGATCTTGCCGCCGTCCTTCAGCGTCAGAATGCGGAATTTCGCGTCACCTTCGGTGACCTCTTCGCAGTTCGCGATTGCCGGATGCCAATCCTTGATTCCGCACCAGCCCCCGAACTTGGCCCAGAGCCTCGTCCGCTCTTCGTTTATTTTCGCGGCGTCGACTTTGAGTTCGAGCTTCTTGCCTACCGCGAGGCTTGCGGCGTCGGCGTGCGGAGCAGCGGCTATCATTCCCGCAACCGCGCCCGCGATCACAAGGCCCTGTGCGAATTTCATTTGACGTAACTCCCTTCTCTTTTTTGCCCTACGCTCTTACCGAGAAAACGCAGGTGGCTGCATTCACAACCGTGTTACTTTATTACAAGGAAGTTTTCTACGCCGACGTGGCCGGGCAGCTGATGACATGCCCAGCGCGGGTTGCTCAAATCATTCTAAGCGGCCGCAGTTCTCGGATGGGCTTTGGTATCAAAAAACAGCGCCTGGCTGATGATGGCCATGACCGTGTCGCGCTGGAAGGGCTTTGAAATCAGAAACGTCGGCTCGGGCCGTTCGCCGGTCAGGACCTTCTCGGGGTAGGCCGTGATGAAAATAATCGGCACCTCGCGCTCGGCGACGATTTCTTTGGCGGCCTCCAGTCCGCTGCTGCCGTCGGCAAGTTTGACGTCCGCGAGGATCAGCCCCGGCATCTGACGTTTAACCGCGGCGAGCGCCTCGTTCTTGGTCGTCGCGACGTCCTGCACGGTGTGGCCGAGGCTCGTCACGATCGTTTCGAGGTCCATGGCGATCAGCAGCTCGTCCTCGATGATCAGGACGTTCGTCGCCACCTGGTGAGCGATTTCCTGCCCCGCGATCTCGAGCAGCTTTTCAACTTCCGGCTCGCCGACTTCCAGAATTCCGGCTGTCTCAGAGGATGTGAAACCCTCGACCGCGACCAGCAGGAAGGCCTGCCGCGGCAGGGAGCTTATGGAATTTATGCGCCTCTGGGCGGCGCCGAGAGAATTCGGGCCGTCCTCCGCGCCTTGTCCATCCAAACGGACGGAATTCCATACCCGCAAAAACATATGATAGAGCGCCATCCGCGGCGGCATGTTCGGTGGAAAGTCGGACGGCGTAGAAACCAAGCTTTCAAGCAGCGTGGCGACGTAAGCGTCGCCCGTTTGCTGAGCGCCTGTCAGCGTGCGCGCGAAACGCCGAAGGTACGGCAAATGCACGCGGATCGTCTGGGCAATCGACATAATTCCTGAGCCTCCCGAACCATCCAGATAAGCTTTTTTGAACTCTCTGGAACCGCCAGCTCCACCGCGTGTTTCTGCATGGCGGCCAATATGCACCGTAACACCAACGCAAGACTAATCGGGATGGTTCCCCCTCAGGAACAAATTCTCTCGCGCCACGTTCGGCACTGGAGCCCCACATTCAGAACTTTCCTAGAGGAGTTTGTCCCAATCGGGGCCATTCATGAACTTCAAGGGCAAATAGCTATCATGCAGCAGCGCCTCGACCCGCCTGATGATAGCGCGCGGACCGAAGATGAATTTCCGAATTCCGAGCGCCATCCGGAACTCGATGTTGCACAGCCTGCGGTTCCGCGGCTTCCAGGTTTCGCAGCGCAGCTGATTGGGCAGCGCATGCGGGCCATGTACGACAACATCGCTCAGGAACCTGTGCCAGACGACCTTCTCGATCTCGTTCGTCAGCTCGAGAGCAAGGAGCAGTCAACGTGACAGAAACTCCAAGCTTCGGCGACGCCCTTATACAGGCGATCCCAAATCTCCGGGCATTCGCTCATTCACTCAGCGGCGATGCGCAGCTTTCGAACGACCTGGTGCAAGAAACGCTTTTGAAGGCCTGGACGCACAAAGACTCGTTCGTGCCCGATTCCAACCTGAAGGCTTGGCTCTTCACCATCCTTCGCAACACGTACTTTACGCATTACCGCAAATCGCAGCGTGAAGAGCTCGATGAAGATCACGCGGCCATGAACGCCAGCGTTCCGGCCACGCAACTTACCCACCTCGAATTCGACGATATGCAGAAAGCCTTAATGCGATTGACGGCCGATCATCGCGAGGCACTGCTGCTGATCACGGCGGAAGGATTTTCCTATGAAGACGCAGCGAGGGTCTGCGGTTGTGCGGTTGGAACGATGAAGAGCCGCGTCAATCGGGCTCGCAGCCGGTTGCTCGAGGAGATGACGGGGCGGCCCGCAACCGAAGATCACGGCCACGAGCCGTTCAAAACTTCGACCAGCCGCTGAGACCGCGGCGCCGGAGCCCCAATGGGCCGACGCCGCATAAAAAAGACGGATAACGAGCATCAATTGCCAGAACTCGTCCTGGCCGAGGAACCGGGAACTATTTCTCGGCGCCGGGCGTTGTCTGGGGTTAATTGCGCCGTGCGGGGAGTTGTATATGTCGGAGCAGATCGTCGCCGTTGGGTCCGACCGAATTACTTCGGGGCCGGGCAGCATTCTGTTTGAGATGCTCCAGACACTTCAAGCGGTTAAAGCCGGCGACTTCAGCGTCCGCATGCGCGGCGATTGGGAAGGTCTGCCCGGAAAAATCGCCGACACGGTCAACGACATTATTATTACCAACCAACGCATGGCGAACCAGCTTCAGCGCGTCGGCCAGGTCGTCGGCAAGGAAGGACTGACGAACGAGCGCGTGAGGCTCGGTCTTGCGCACGGCGCGTGGGGCGATATGGAGCAGTCCGTCAACTCGCTCATCGACGACTTGCTGCAGCCGACGACCGAAGTGACGCGGACGATCGAAGCCGTGGCGCAAGGCAACCTCTTGCAGCCGATGCGTCTCGACGTGGACGGGCGTCCGCTCAGGGGCGAATTCCTGCGTTCGGCAACCATCGTCAATACGATGATCAAGCAGCTCTCGGTTTTCACATCCGAAGTGACGCGCGTTGCGCGCGAGGTCGGCACCGAAGGCAAGCTCGGCGGACAGGCGCAGATTCGCGAGGTGACCGGCGTCTGGAAAGACCTGACCGAGAGCGTCAACTCGATGGCTTCGAACCTGACCGCTCAGGTTCGCAATATCGCGGACGTTACGATCGCGGTTGCGAACGGCGACTTGTCGAAGAAGATCACGGTCGACGTGCGCGGCGAGATCCTGCAGCTGAAGGAAGCCATCAACACGATGGTCGAGCAGCTTCGCTCGTTCGCGGCGGAAGTGACGCGCGTTGCGCGCGAGGTCGGCACCGAAGGGCGTCTCGGCGGCCAAGCCGTCGTTCCGGGCGTCGGCGGCACGTGGAAAGATCTCACCGACAACGTCAACCTGCTCGCCGCAAACCTGACGACGCAGGTTCGCAACATTGCCGAAGTGACGACCGCCGTGGCGCGCGGCGACCTTTCGCGCAAGATCACCGTCGACGTCAAAGGCGAAATTCTCGAACTCAAAAACACCATCAATACGATGGTCGATCAGCTCAATGGCTTCGCTTCGGAAGTGACGCGCGTTGCGCGCGAGGTCGGCACCGAAGGCCGCCTCGGCGGTCAAGCGACCGTGCCCGGCGTCGCCGGTACGTGGAAGGACCTCACCGACAACGTCAACTCGATGGCCGGCAACCTGACCGGACAGGTTCGCAATATCGCCGAGGTTGCGACGGCCATCGCGCGCGGCGACTTGTCGAAGAAGATCACCGTCAACGTGTCGGGTGAAATCCGACAGTTGAAGGAAACCATCAACACGATGGTCGATCAGCTCAATGCCTTCGCTTCGGAAGTGACGCGTGTTGCGCGCGAAGTCGGCACGGAAGGCAAGCTCGGCGGACAGGCGCAGGTGTCGGGTGTTGCGGGAACTTGGAAAGATTTGACCGACAGCGTCAACTCCATGGCTTCCAACCTCACGACGCAGGTTCGCAATATCGCCGAGGTTTCGACGGCCATTGCGAGCGGCGACTTGTCGAAGAAGATCGAAGTCGACGTTCGCGGCGAAGTGCTGGAGCTGAAAGAGACCATCAACACGATGGTCGATCAGCTCAATGGTTTCGCCTCGGAAGTGACGCGCGTCGCGCGCGAGGTCGGCACGGAAGGCAAGCTCGGCGGACAGGCGACCGTGCCGGGCGTCGCGGGAACGTGGAAAGACCTCACCGACAACGTCAACTCGATGGCGGGCAACCTGACGGGTCAGGTTCGCAATATCGCTGAGGTGACGACGGCCGTGGCGCGTGGCGACCTTTCGCGCAAGATCACCGTCGACGTCAAAGGCGAAATTCTCGAACTCAAGAATACCATCAACACGATGGTCGATCAGCTCAACGCCTTTGCTTCCGAAGTGACGCGCGTTGCGCGCGAGGTCGGCACCGAAGGCAAGCTCGGCGGACAGGCGCAAGTGTCGGGCGTCGCCGGTACGTGGAAGGACCTCACCGACAACGTCAACTTCATGGCCGGCAACCTCACGGCCCAGGTTCGAAACATCGCCGAAGTCGCAACAGCCATTGCGAGCGGCGACCTTTCAAAAAAGATCACCGTCGACGTTCGCGGCGAGATTTTGCTGCTCAAAGAAACGTTGAACACGATGGTCGAGCAGCTTCGCTCGTTCGCGGCCGAAGTGACGCGCGTTGCGCGCGAGGTCGGCACCGAAGGGCGTCTCGGCGGTCAAGCCGTCGTGCCGGGCGTCGGCGGCACGTGGAAGGACCTTACCGATAACGTCAACCTCCTCGCCGCAAACCTGACGACGCAGGTGCGCAACATCGCCGAAGTGACGACCGCCGTGGCGCGCGGCGACCTTTCGCGGAAAATCACGGTCGACGTCAAAGGCGAAATTCTCGAACTCAAAAACACCATCAATACGATGGTCGATCAGCTCAACGGCTTCGCTTCGGAAGTGACGCGCGTTGCCCGCGAAGTCGGCACCGAAGGCCGCCTCGGCGGTCAGGCCACGGTGCCCGGTGTCGGCGGTACGTGGAAGGATTTGACCGACACCGTCAACGTCATGGCGGCGAACTTAACGGAGCAGGTTCGCGGCATCGTGAAAGTCGTGACCGCGGTTGCCAACGGCGACCTCAAGCCGAAGCTGACCGTCAAATCCAAAGGCGAAGTCGCGGCGCTAGCCGAGACGATCAACGACATGACGGACACGCTGGCGCTCTTCGCGGATCAGGTGACGACGGTCGCGCGCGAAGTCGGCGTCGAAGGCCGCCTAGGCGGCCAGGCGAACGTTCCTGGCGCCGCCGGTACGTGGAAAGATCTCACCGGCAACGTCAACCTGCTTGCGGCAAACCTCACGACGCAGGTCCGCGCGATCGCTGAAGTGACGACTGCGGTGACGAAAGGCGACTTGACGCGCTCCATTCAGGTCGACGCGCGCGGCGAGGTGGCCGAGCTCAAAGACTACATCAATACGATGATCGGAAATCTGCGGTTGACGACGCAGCTCAACACCGAACAGGACTGGCTCAACACAAACCTCGCCCGCTTCACGAGCATGCTGCAAGGGCAACGTGACGTCATAACCGTCGCGAGAAAGCTGCTGTCGGAACTTGTGCCGCTGATCAATGCGCATCAGGGCGTGATCTACCAGTTCGATGCGACGCGAAGCGAGCTGAAGATTCTCGCGAAGTATGCCGACGATGTGGACGTTCGATATCCCGACAGGCTCGAGCTTGGTTCGAGCCTCATTGGACAATGTGCGATCGAAAAGAAACGCCGCGTCCTGACGGATATTCCGGAGCCTACGACTAGCATCGACGCTGTTGTGTTCAAGGCCCCTCCCCGCAGCGTCATCGTGCATCCGATCACGTTCGAAGATCAGATCAAGGCCGTCATTTCCCTCAGTTCTCTGCAGAATTTCGAGCCGGCTCAGCTGATGTTCCTCGAACAGCTATCGGTCAGCATCGGCGTCGTTCTGAACAGTATCGAAGCGACGATGCAAACGGAAAGCCTGCTGATGCAGTCGCAGCAGCTCGCGGCCGAGCTTCAAGACCAGCAGAAGGCGATGCAGAAGACGAACGAAGAGCTGGCGCAGAAGGCGCAGCAGCTCGCCGAACGCAACGTCGAAGTCGAACGCAAGAACGAGGAAATCGATCAGGCCCGCCGCGCCGTCGAAGAGAAGGCCGCGGAGCTTGCGCTCACATCGCGGTATAAATCCGAATTCCTCGCGAACATGTCTCACGAGCTCCGGACGCCGCTCAACAGCATTCTCATTCTCGGACAGCAATTGACCGACAATCCCGACGGCAACCTATCCGACCGGCAGGTCGAGTTCGCGCGGACCATTCATGGCGCCGGCACGGATCTTCTGAATTTGATCAGCGACATTCTCGATCTTTCGAAGATCGAATCCGGAACGGTGTCAGTCGACGCCGAGGAGATTGCGTTCAACGGGCTGATCGAAGCCGTAGCGCGGCCATTCCGTCACGAGGCGGAGCGGCGCGCGCTCGATTTCCAAGTGATCTTCAATGCGGATCTAGGGAAGTCGATTTTTACGGACTCGAAGCGCCTGCAGCAGGTGCTGAAGAACCTGCTGTCGAACGCATTCAAGTTCACACGCGAGGGCCACGTCCGGCTGACAGTCAAACCTGCGACCGGAAAATGGGGACCCGATCATCCTATCCTCTCGGCGGCGCAGACCATCGTCGCCTTCGAGGTGCAAGATTCGGGGATCGGTATTCCTGCCGACAAACAAAAGCTCATCTTCGAAGCGTTTCAACAGGCGGATGCGAGTACGAGCCGAAAATACGGCGGTACCGGTCTTGGTCTCGCGATCAGCCGCGAACTCGCCCATCTTCTCGGCGGCGAGATTCAGCTCAGAAGCGAGCCTGGAGTCGGCAGCGTGTTCACGCTTTACTTGCCTCTCCGCTACGCGACGCTGGCGAGCGAGGTGCGGACCAAGCCCGATTCCGTCGCTCCAGTGCCGGTCCCGATGTCACTCGCCGGGCCGCTGCCGCCGCCGATCGAAGACGATCGCGACAACATCGCTGCCGGAGATCAGGTTCTTCTCATTGTCGAGGACGATCCGAACTTCGCGCGGATCCTGCTCGACGCGGCGCACGAGACCGGATTCAAAGGCATCGTTTCTCAACGCGGCATCGATGCCATGACGCTCGCTACCGATTTCAATCCGACCGCCATTTCCCTCGACATCCATCTTCCGGACGTGCTCGGCTGGTCGGTTCTCAGTCAGCTCAAGCACAACCCGCTCACCCGGCATATTCCGGTTCAGGTCCTTACGCTCGATGACGATCGCCATCACGGGTTGGCGCGCGGCGCATATTCGTTCCTTACGAAGCCGCTGCAGTCGGAGCAGCTGAAAACAGCGTTACGCAAGATCGGCGCCTTCTCAGCCTCCAAAACCAAGAAGTTGCTGATCGTCGAAGACGACACTTCCGAATTATTGAGCGTCTCGGTACTGCTCGAAGATAGCGACGTCGAAATCTTGACAGCATCCAGCGGAAATTCCGCCATCGAAACTCTGCAGAACGAGAACGTGGATTGCGTCGTTCTCGACCTCAAACTGCCGGATATGTCGGGTTTCGAAATCCTCGAACACATGAGCCGTCAGGATGCGATGCGGGATATCCCCGTCATTGTCTTCACCGGGCGGGAGTTGTCGAGCGAGGAGAACTTGCAGATCCGGCAATACGCCCGTACGATCGTGGTCAAGGGTGTGGAATCTCCCGAGCGTCTTCTCGACGAGACCGCGTTATTCCTGCATCGTGTCGTTACTGAACTTCCGGCCGAGAAGCAGGAACTATTGTCTCGGTTGCACGATACAGATGACTATCTGATCGGACGCAAGGTCCTTCTGGTTGACGACGACGCGCGAAACATATTCGCGTTGAGCAGTCTCCTCGAACGTCGCGGCATGGAAGTCCTGACGGCGACGACCGGATTGGAAGCGATCGAAACCTTGAGTACGACCGATGTTTCGATCGTCTTGATGGATATCATGATGCCGGAGATGGACGGCTATCAGACAATGCAGAAAATTCGGAGCAGCGAGAAGAACCAGCGGCTGCCTATCATCGCGCTCACTGCAAAGGCAATGAAGGGCGACCGCGAGAAATGTCTCGAAGCCGGCGCATCCGATTATCTGGCGAAGCCTGTCGATACGGAGCAGTTGATTTCCGCGTTGCGCATGTGGCTGCACCGCTAACGGGGAAACCATGACAGGCGAATCCGCTTCGACAGAACCCGTCAACATTCTTCTCGTCGACGATCAGCCGGGAAAGCTGATGACGTACGAGGCCATTCTCGATGGCCTCGACGCGAACCTCATCAAGGCGACGACTGCCGAAGAAGCGCTGACCGCGCTGCTCAAAACGGACATCGCGGTTATCCTGATGGACGTTTGCATGCCCGATCTCGATGGCTTCGAGCTGGCGGCGATGATCCGTGACCATCCGCGCCACGAGAAAACCGCCGTCATATTCATCTCGGCAGTTCGCATTGAAATCGACGACCTGCTCAAAGGTTACCGGACGGGCGCGGTCGATTACGTGTCGGTTCCGGTCGTGCCGGAAATTCTGAAGGCGAAAGTCCAGATTTTCGTCGAGCTCTATAGAAAGACCCGGCAACTCGATGCGCTCAACGCCGAACTCGAGGAGCGCGTGCGCCAACGCGCGCTACAGCTCGAAGAATCGCATGCCCGTCTGCAGGAGAGCGAGGAACGGCTACGCCTTGCGAGTGAAGCCGCGAACCTCGCGACATTCGAATTCGACCAGAAGGCGCAGACCCTGCAATGGTCGGCCAATATCTCGGAGGTTCTTCATAACAACCTGCCGGAGCATCAAACCTTCGAGTCGTTCGTTCAGTTCGTACACGAAGACGACCGCGAAATGGTCCGCAGCTATGTTCGCACCGCAAATTACGCGGAAACGACAGCCGAATTGGAATTTCGCGTAACGGGTGCGCGTGGCGTTGCATGGATTCTCGCCCGTGCCCGCGCCTTCAGCACCGGCAACGCCGAGACGCCGCGCGTGCTTGGAACGCTGCTCGACATCACCGATCGAAAGTCCGCCGAGAGCCATCAGCAGCTTCTCATGGCCGAACTCGATCACAGGGTAAAAAACATTCTCGCCAACGTTGCGGCGATTGCCCGGCTCTCGAGTTCAAACGCGGTTTCGGTCGCCTCGTTCGCGTCGGCGCTCGACGGGCGCATTCATGCAATGTCTGCTGCGCATGATCTTCTGCGGCAGAGCAGCTGGACGGGCGTCGATCTCCACGAACTCGTTCAGGGTGCGCTGGCGCCGTTCCGCTCGCGAACGGACAACGACATCGTCGTCGACGGCGAGCGCGTCCGGCTGACATCGAAGTTCGGTCAGTCCATGGCTCTCGTGCTGCACGAACTCGTCACGAACGCAGTAAAGCACGGGGCGCTCTCGGCTTCCGGAGGAAGGGTCGCCCTCAGCTGGTCGCGGATCGCGACGCCGGACGGCGACAAGATCGGATTCTCCTGGCGGGAGAGCGGAGGTCCGCCTTGCGCCAAGCCCGAGCGCAACGGATTTGGGCTCGCGGTCATTCGCAGCGCTGCATCGGAATGCGGCGGCGTCGCCGAAATGAATTTCGCACCGGAAGGCTTCCAATTCGACTTCCAGGGCGAGTTGTCGACACGGACACACATGGTGGGCACACGCCACATAGCAATTGTTCCGAAAGCGAGAGGGCCGTTGGTAGCGGCCAACATGCCGGCGCCTCATCGTCCCTGCCGCATCCTGCTCGTTGAAGACGAAGCCCTCATCGCCATGCAGCTGAAGCTCGATCTCGAGGCGGAAGGTCATACCGTGCTTGGGCCGATTGGCCGGCTTTCCGATGGCCTGAAGGCCGCCGCGGATTCCAATTTCGACATTGCGTTAATCGACATAAATCTTGGTGCGGACAACAGCGCGCCGATTGCTGAAATCCTCGACCGGCGCCGGATCCCGTTCGCCTTCACCACGGGATACAACGATCTCGTGTTTCTGCCGCCTCGACTGCGGGACTACCCGCATCTGACGAAGCCCTACAATCCGGCTGATGTGAAGGATCTCGTGAGCACGCTCGCGTACGGCGCCGAGGAGCGCCGCTCCGCCGATAGCGCTTCCAACCAAGTCGCGTAAAGGCCGCTGCCTCTTCGGGAATAGTCGTCGGCTTGCGTGCACCATCGAAATGGATAACGGCGCGTTACTTAAAATCGCTCGTCAAAAGTAAGACACCCAGTTCAGATTGGGCGGGTTCCTTTGCTCGCTCTTGAAATGCCCCTTTGTTGGCCCGATCTCCTACGAAGACATCGCCTTCGTAGAGCATACTAATATAAATTGGGCCGACGCTCCGGACGCCGTTCCCGCCGTCGTGCGCCGCAGGCAACCATCGTCGTCGCTTCGGAGTTGTTCCCGTTTGCAAGTTTCACTCCTAGGGGGACCTGATGACCCTGTCGACTTCCCATCCTTATCGCTCGTCACTCGACGTCGCGGCGATTGGCAACGGGCGCGTCGCTGCGCTCATTGATCAGGGCGCACGCATCGTCTGGTGGTGCTTTCCGCGGCTGGATGGCGATCCGATTTTTTGCCGGTTGCTTGCCGGTGACGAGGAGAAGGGTTTTTGCGACGTCGTGCTCGACGGGCAAGTCTCAGCGACTTCGTATTACATTCGCAACACGAGCATTCTGGAGACGATCCTGATTGCCGAGAATGGCGCAAGCGTCAAAGTGACGGACTTCTGCCCGCGTTTCTGGCGCTACGACCGGTCCTTCCATCCCGCACAGCTCGTTCGCCGGATTGAACCGCTGAGAGGAAGGCCGCGAATTTCCGTGCGCGTTAGGCCAACCTCCAATTACGGGCAGCCTGTCACCAACTCCTCCTACGGATCGAACCACGTTCGCTACCTCTGCGGTTCCTCGTCCGTTCGCGTCACGACCGATCTTCCGGTATCTTATATCGCCCACGAGACGTCGTTCTCGCTGACGCATCCGGCGACGCTTGTTATCGGCGCGGATGAGCCGATCGAAAGCTCGATCGATTCCATGTCGCGAGAGTTTCTGGAGCGCACGCGCGATTTCTGGGTGACGTGGGTGCGCGGGCTTGCCGTCAGCTACGAATGGCAGCCGGAAATCATACGCGCGGCAATTTCGCTGAAGCTCTGCACTTACGAAGAAACGGGCGCAATCACAGCGGCCCTGACGACGTCGATACCGGAAGCACCAAATACTCCCAGAACGTGGGACTACCGATTCTGCTGGCTGCGTGACGCATATTTCGTCATCCGCGCGCTCAATCGCTTGGGCGCCACGCAGTCGATGGAAAACTATCTCGACTACATCACGACCGTCGTCTCCGACACGCAGAGCCCTTTGAAGCCGGTTTATGGCATCGTCCACAATGATGCCGCTCAAGAGAGCATCGCCCCCCACCTCCAGGGCTTTCTCGGAATGGGTCCGGTGCGCGTCGGCAACCTCGCCTCCGACCAACTGCAGCATGATGCTTATGGCAGCGTCATACTTGGCGTCGCTCAGATGTTCATCGATCAGCGGCTGCCGCGGATGGGCGACGTCAGCCTTTTTCGCGAGCTTGAATATCTCGGCGAACATGCGCGCCGTCTCTATCTGGAGCCGGATGCGGGCATATGGGAGTATCGCGGCCGGATGCGCATTCATACGCATTCGGCAGTGTTGTGCTGGGTCGCTTGCGACCGCCTCGCCCGTATAGCCACGCTTTTGGGATTGGGTGAGCGCGCCGTCTACTGGAAAGAATCCACCGACAAAATCCGCGCAGAGATTCTCAGTAGAGCGTGGAGCGAAAAGCGCGGATCGTTTACAGGCGCATTCGATCACGAGGAACTCGACGCCAGTGTCTTGTTGTTGGCGGATCTTGGTTTTATGCCGCCGAGCGATCCGCGCTTCGTCAAGACGGTCAACGCCGTTGGCCGGGAATTGATGCGTAACGGATTGATGCTGCGCTACGCGGCAGAGGACGATTTCGGCTTGCCGGAGTCGGCGTTCCTTGCTTGCCAGTTCTGGTACATCGACGCGCTCGAATCTGTCGGACGCAAAGAGGAGGCGCACGGGCTCTTCTGCGAACTTCTCAAGAAGCGCAACGCGTTTGGGCTCATGAGTGAAGACCTCAATCCCGCAACGGGCCAATTGTGGGGCAACCTTCCGCAGACCTATTCCATGGCCGGGATGATCAATTCGGCGATGACACTATCGAAGACATGGGAAGATGCTTGGTCGGGGGTGGCACCAAAACACGATGTAACCCCCATCGAACAGGAGCGGGCCGAGCGTGAGCCTTCCGCAGCAGGACTGCATCTGCCGCGCCGATCTCTGAACATCAGCTGAGCTTCGACGTCAATTGAACGAGGCTGCCCGACCGCGCGTGCGGCGCGTCGTCGTCTGTTTCAAGATGGCGACCATGCGGCAGCGGACCCCGTGTTCGTTGAACTCTCGCTCCACTTTCGCGCTCGGAAATCCGCTATCGATCAACGTGGTTCCTAACCCTCGCCGTTCCGGTGCGGTGACGCGCGGGCCGCCTCGCTCGTCCCAGACAAGCTCGAAGGACATTTCATCATCATCGATTTTGGTCAGGGTCCATTTCGCGCTTACCGTTCCGCGCGCTTCAGACCAGGCGCCGTATTTGATCGCGTTCGTTCCGAGTTCGTGAAGCGTCAACGCGAGCGCGCTTGCGACATCGCCGGGGATGATCGTATCCGGGCCACCCATTTCGAACCGCTGCGCGCCCGGGGGCACCAGAGGCTTCAACGTTTCGGCGATCAGCTCACGCAGCGAGGCGCCTAAGAAGTTGCGCGTCGCGATCAGGTCCATCGCATTGCCCATTGCCGAGAGACGCCCGGCGAGCGACTGGGCAAAGCCGTTTACGTCGCGGCTATATCGCGCCGATTGGCTGACGAGGCCGGCTATGACCGCGAAGGTGTTTTTCAGGCGGTGGCGGAGCTCGATGTTGAGCTGCTCCAGCTGGAGTTCTCCCAGCGCGCTGTCTTGAAACAGGGCTTCGTTGCGCGCCCGCTCGTTCATCAGGCTCTCGACCTTTCGGTTGAGGAGATGAACGACTGCGATGATGAAGAACGAGAGGATCGCAAAGCTCCCAAGAGCAACGATCGTCGCGGGGGTGATCTCGCCCCATCCGGGACCGGGAAGGAAAAAATACCAACTGAAGAGAAAGGACGCTGCGGCGACCAGCAAAGCGGGCCCGGTTCCCGCGACGAGAGCCGTTAGGAGGATCGCCAGAAAGAACGTCAAGAAAGGGGTGGTATCCTGCAACCATCTTGACAGCCCCATCCGTGCCAACGCGGCTAGGGCAAAAATCGCGATGCCTATCGGATAGGCGTAAAGTGCCCTGCGCCGCAGGCGCGGAAACACACGTTCGATCAGATTGTCGACGAGTTGAACCATTCGCCCCACGAACGGCCCCGCGCCTCCATCCAGCATTCCGGCGGAGCTCAAGAGCCGTCGCCGTCCCCCATTTGCGTTAAAGCCTGTAGCTATCACGAATTGCGCGCGCTTGCGAGTGCCGGACTAACCGCTGTGGCAAAGAATGCGCGTCGTCGCCGACCTCTCCACTTCAAGGTCCCAAGCAGAACAGGCCCAGAACGCTAGGTCCGGCGCAATGAGGGAACCCGTAGCAATCCCGGGGGTTTACATCCAGATGAAATGCCACGCGGGGGTCTGGCTTTTACCAAGCTCACGCGTCGGAAAGAAGGAGTTATCGTGGCCAGGCTTGTCATGGTTTCGAACCGGGTCATCGACTTCAACGTGGCTCAGCAGGCAGGTGGAGTCGCGGTTGCGATTTATAACACTCTCGCACGTCAGAGCGGATTCTGGTTCGGTTGGGACGGACAAATCGTCGATAGCGATCGCGTTGAGATAAAAGTCTCCCGCGCGAATGGTCATATGACGGTAACCGAGCCGCTGACGCCGGCGGATTATGCCGAATATTATCTCGGCTATTCGAACTCGGTGTTGTGGCCGGTGTTTCACAATCGTCTCGATCTCGCGCAGTTCGAGGCCGGCTATTATTCCCGTTATGTAGCGGTGAACGAGCGCTTCGCGTCCCATCTCGCCCCCCTCATCGAGCCCGACGACGTGATCTGGGTGCACGACTATCACCTGTTGCCGATGGCGCTTGAATTGCGCAAGCTCGGCATAGAAAATCCGATCGGCTATTTCCTGCACATTCCCGTCGGTCCGGCCCAGGCTTTGCTCGCCATTCCGGAAAACAAGGAGATGGCCAGGGCGCTCAGCGCCTACGATCTTATCGGCCTCCAGACGCAGTCAGATGTGCGCAATTTGATCGACTTTATTCAGCAAAGCGTCTTCGGGAGGCTCTTGCCTTCGGGCCGCATTCGCGTTTTCGAAGCAGAGCTCGATATCGGGTGTTTCCCCGTCGGCATCGATCCGGCCGATTTCGCATTCAGTCCGGGCGAAGCGGAAGCCTTGAAGGCCGCCGACACATCCGAGACAAATCGGATCATCGGCATCGACCGGTTGGATTACACCAAGGGCCTTCCGCAGAAATTCCGCGCTTACGGAAAATTCCTCGACGAATATCCAGACTATCGGCGGCGTATCGTGCTGTCGCAATTTGCGCCGCCGACGCGTGAAAGCGTCGAAGCCTATGCCGACATCAAGGCCGAGCTTGAGTCCCTCGCCGGCTCCATCAACGGCCGCTTCGGCGAACTCGACTGGGTGCCTATCAATTACATTCACAGGACCATCCCTCGTGCCGAGCTTCGTGATGTCTATCGCTCGTCCCGCATCGGTTGGGTGACGCCGCTTATGGACGGCATGAATCTCGTCGCCAAAGAGTTTATCGCGTGCCAAGATCCGGCTGATCCTGGCGTCCTCATCCTGTCGAAGTTTGCCGGCGCCGCGGCGCAACTCGCCGACGCGGTTCTGGTCAATCCGTACGACGTCAACGATATGGTGCAAGGCTTGCGGATTGCCCTCGAAATGCCGCTCGATGAACGACGCGAGCGCCACGACCGGTTGCTCAGCGGCATTCGGAAGAACGATTCAAACGACTGGAGTCACAGCTATTTCTCGGCCCTCATGAAGGCCGGGCAACGCCGCTTCGCGCGGTCGCCGAAGTCATCGCCCGAGATGGGGCAGGCTCTCGAACGATTGCAGAGTTCGGCTAAAAAAATATCCCACCTAGCCGATTTACGGCAAACGTGGTGACATAATGGGTGTCATCTTGGATAGAAAAAGCATTCCCAACCGGGATGAAGCCATGTCCAATCCGAACATTCTGTGCGTGGACATAGGCGGCACGTTGGTCAAGACGGCAACGGTCAACGCCTCCGGTACGTTGATATCCGATTTCATAACGACGCAGACACCCAAGCCGAGCACGCCGGAAGCACTCGTCAGCCTGATTACCGATATCGTGAAGACGTTGCCGACGTTCGGGCGCATTTCGGTCGGCTTTCCGGGCGTGGTTGGACGCGAGCACATAAAAACGGCGCCCAATCTCGGCACGCATCATTGGACCGGCTTCGACCTCGAGAACGAACTCGGGCGGGCTTTCGGCGTGCCGGTTCGCGTGCTGAACGATGCCATCGTCTATGGGTTGGGGGTTGCCAAGGGGCCGGGCCGCGAATGCGTGCTGACGTTCGGAACCGGAATGGGCTGCGCACTTTTCTGCAATGGGACAGCGTTCTTCGGGCTCGAGCTTGGCCAGCACCACGCGAACGACGAACACAACTATGACCAATATATCGGGCACGCCGCGTATCTGGAACTTGGTGACGAGGCTTGGAATGAACGCGCTAAGCGCGTGCTCGCGGCCGTGCAGGCTCTGACCAACGTCGATCATCTCTACATCGGCGGAGGCAATTCGCGGCGCATCACATTTGCGCTTCCGCCATGGGCCAGCGTCGTTCCACCGGCAAGTGGAATTGCAGGCGGTGCGCGCCTCTGGCGGTCCGAGATGGATCAGTGGTTCAGGCAGTCGACCAATCTTGTCGGGGAACGCACGGAGTCGAGATGAACGTTCTCACCATTGGCGGCGCAATGGTTGATACGATCGTCACGATTGCGAGCGACAAGATCGAGCAAGTGAAGATGCGCAATGCCGAGAGCTCGTTCCTTCTTCTCGAAGAAGGGCACAAGACGGAGGCGGAGGAAATCGCATCAAGCTGCGGCGGCGGCGCGGTGAATGCGGCCGTTACGGCATCCCGGCTTGGGCATCATACATCCATCATCGCCAAGATAGGGCGAGACGATAAGGGGAAAACGATACTCGGCCTGCTCCGCGCCGAGGGCGTCGACGTTTCGTGGATCGCCCTCGACGACCACGAACCGACCGGATCGTCCGTCATCATTTCATCGCACGACAGGAACGCCGCGGTCTTTACTTACCGCGGCGCGAACACGAAAATCGAAGCCAGCGATCTGCCGCACCAGGCATTTGCGGGCCGCGACCTGGTTTACGTGGCCAACCTCAGCAATCAGTCGGCGAACTGTTATCCGCTCGTCGTCGAGCATGCGAAGGCCGCAGGCGCGCTTCTTGCCGTCAATCCCGGCGTGCGCCAACTCACCGCCCGTTTCGACGACTTTTGGCACAGCCTCAAGCACATCGATATTCTCTGCGTAAACCGTGCCGAAGCTCAGACCTTGATGCCGCGGCTCCTGCAGTCATTCGGGGACGGCGGCGCCCCGCTTATCGCGAAAAACGATGAGCCTATTCCGCCGCTTGCCAAACGTGGCCTGCGGAGCGGCGGCTACGAAATGTCATTGGTTAAGTTTCTCGGCGCACTGATTGCACTTGGCGTCGGCGTCATCGTGCTGACCGACGGCGCGAATGGGGCGTTCATCGCGCGGGCGCAGGAACTCCATTACCGTGCTGCGGAGCATGTCGTCGCAGCGGCAACGACGGGCGCCGGTGACGCTTTTTCCTCAACATTCGCGTGTTATCTTGCAGATACTCAAGATGCTGGGCGCGCACTTGGTGCGGCAGCAATCAATGCAGCCAGCGTCGTGAAATTTATCGACACCCAAACTGGCCTCCTCACCAGGGCGGCATTAGAGCGAGAACTCGAACGCGCCAGCGAGGCGCCGCTATTTAGTTTTTCCATTTGAGCAGGGGAATTTTCTTGACGCAGCAATTGAAGAAAAGCGCCACGCGCAGCGAAATCGCCGTGTCGAGCGAGAACCGTGCGATTGCTGCGCGCAAGATGGTCGAGCGTCTCATCGCCAACGGCGAGCCCGTGGCGCTTTTCCTTGACGTCGACGGAACGCTTCTCGACGTTGCGCTGACGCCCTCGACCGTGCACGTACCCGCTTACCTTCCGAAGCTTCTCGATGAGATCGCCGAACGGTTGCATGGCGCTTTGGCAATCGTGACCGGGCGGCCGTTGGAAGAAGTTGACCGCCTGCTCCATCCCGCAAAATTCGTGGCGGCCGGCGTTCACGGCGGCCAGATGAGATTGTCCGACAAGGGCAAGATCGAAACGCTCACGCCGAGCTTCAATCCGGAGCTGGTGATGGATCTCAAAAAGATCGTCGAAGATTTGCCCGGCGTCGTCTACGAGGACAAGGGCAGCGGGATTGCGCTGCATTACCGGCTTGCTCCCGAGCTTCAATCATCCTTGTTGATGCTGCTCGAAACTCTCGTACCGAAATATCCGACCGAATTTTCGATTTGCGAAGGCCGCAAGGTGGTCGAAGTTTTGCCTGTTGGTTTCTCGAAGGGACGCGCACTCAGAAAACTCGCCACCCTCCCGGCGTTTGCCAACAAAATTCCCGTGATGGTCGGGGACGATATCGCCGATGTCGACGCGTTTCGGGCGGCCGAGGACCTTGGGGGATTTGGGTTGAAGGTCGCGGGTGAAAACTTCTCCGAGTCCGAGTCTTCCTTCTATGGCCCCTCGGAAGTTCTCGACTGGCTTCAAAAAATTGCAAACATCTGACGCCCGCTAAGCCGCTTCCGCTTGCGCCGGTGCTTCGCTCCGGGCGCCGCCCGGTTCATTCAGGACCATCAGAAGCGGTGTCAATCCATCCGTATCGACAAGTTTGAAGATTTCGATGTCGCTCCGCGCCTTTTCGCTCCAGCCGGCGATCTCTAGCGCGCGTTCGGCTTTCGAGAAGAGCCCATGATTTCGGACGGCTCTCTTATCGACGTATTGCTTTAGATCTTCGCCCGTCAGCCCTTGCTCTTCCGCCCATTTTTTGCGGATTGCGGTCAGGTCGGTATCGCTTCCCTGCGATTCCTCCTTCTTCAGCTTCTTGAGTTCGTTCTCCTGGAAAAGCCACCACTTGCCCCCCTTCGGCCAGCGAACGAGATCGAGGTCGCTCAATACGCCTGCCAGTTGATTGACGGCCATTCCTTTCGCGGCTTCGTCCTTATTGTCGGGATCGCAGCTGTAGAGATTTGGGATCACCAGATATGACGCTTTGTTGTGATGAACGAAGTGCCGGCGCACCCATTCGAGATCGGCGCCGGGCGCCCGATTGATTGCGGTGTCGATCGCATCGCGAATTTGCCGGGCGAGCGTGCCCGAGGGGCGGACGGACGGCGGTTCGCGCGGCGGGTTGATGATCGCCAACGCGAGAAGGCCCATGTCGATGCCGATCGTCGCCAGAAGGGCGATAACATCGCGGCCCGTTATGGGCTCGCCTTCATCGGTGTGTCCGGCCGTTAGGACCTTGCCGCCGGAGACGATGTAACGGAACGCGCTCGCCGTGTAGGCGCCGATATTGCTCCAGAGATTTTTGACGGCATTTGCGACGCCGGCCGGCCCTTCGTTGAACACGGCTTCGCGCAGTTTCAGCTCGGCAGGTTGGTCGGCTTGTGCCGCGGCATCGCGCAACCGCTCGGCGAGCGTCGGATCGAAACACGATGACCCGGATTTTCCAGGTGGCTGCGATACGGAATCGGCAAGCGCGCGCATTTCCGACGCCGTCGATTGACCGAGCTGGTTGCTGCGGGCCGCAATGTTGCGTGCGAGGCCGCGAATTTCGGATGCCTTGTTCTCGAAGTTACGCTGGCGTTCCTCAATCGTCGCGCCCCCGAGCACATCCGCCGCCTGGCGCAGAGACTGCACATCGGCCTGCACCGGTTCGAGCCACGACTTCGTCATGCCATCGCGCAGCGCACTGACGGCGTCGCGCACGCTTCTGCGTGCGTTGTAGAGCGGCCCCTTCCCTGCCCCGGATGCAACGCCGCAACTGCCGCCGCTCGTTTCCTCGCGCGTCATTTGGCTGTCGGACCAAGCGACGACGTTGTCGAGTTGGCCGCGCACGGCATCGAGCCGTGCTGCCACGGCGGCGCTGGCGTCGCGTGCGTCCTCCTGGAGCCCGGCCAAGCCGGTCTTCGTGGCTTCCTGGCCCGAGATCAAGCTCCACCAGAACCCGTAGCCGAAGCCGATCGACCAGATGGCGAGGAATACGTAGAGCACCCCGGTGATCAGTCTCTGGCCGAATGGGCGCTTGGCTCCGAACGTCTCGCGCAGCGTGAGCCACAGCAGAAACGTTAGCGCAACGACGACTGCAGCGACGAGAACGTCATTCGAGATCGAAATGCCGCCGGTTGGCGCTGCCGGCGTCGACGAGACTCCGACGATGAAGTCGCGCATGCCGTGCCAGGTGGCATATCCCGAGATGATCAGCAGCATGAACGAGGCGATGCCGATCAGCGTGTTTCGGCCGAGGATGTAGTCGATCGTTCTGCTGATCAGGTTTGGCTGCGCTTGATCCGGCATACTCAATCCCCACGCTGACTCTCGGGTATTGAGATAGCGGAATTGCGGGGGGACTTCAGTTGCCCATGAGCAACAGTCGGCGCAATCGCGTGTGTCGGGGCGGCGGCCAGCCGTCGGGACGTGTGCGAGGCGAGATCAGACCGCTTCCGCCAGCGGCTGTTTGTTTTCGAGATATTTCGCGAATTGAAGCTTGAAGAGGCGGCTGTAAGCCCCGCCGTTGGCGATCAACTGATCATGCGATCCGCTTTCGATGACGCGCCCGGCCTCGATCACATGAATGAGATCGGCGTGCAGGATGGTCGACAGGCGGTGCGCGATGACGAGCGTGGTTTTTCCCTTCGTCAGGTTGCGCAGCTCGCGCTGAATGGCGTCCTCGGTTTCACTATCGAGCGCGGACGTCGGCTCGTCGAGAAGAATGATGGGAGCGCGCTTCAGGTAGGCTCGTGCGAGAGCGATGCGCTGGCGCTGGCCGCCAGAGACCTGCGCTCCGAGCTCTCCGACGGGGCTTTCGTATCCTCGCGGCAACGACATGATGAATTCATGAGCGCTGGCCGCTTTGGCCGCCTGGATGCACTGTTCGTCGGATGCGTTGTCGAGGCCAGCTCTGATGTTATCGATGATCGAGCCTTCAAAGAGAAATGCATCCTGACCGACAACGGAGATGTTGTGGCGCAGCGATTTGAGAGAGACATCCGCGATCACCTGGCCGTCAATCTCGATAACGCCCGAATCCGGCTCCCGAAGCCGTTGCAGCAATGCGAATACGGTTGATTTTCCGCCGCCTGAATGGCCAACGAGCGCCGTCACCTTGCCGGCGGGGACCGAGAACGACATTCCATTGATGACGGGCTTGTTCTCGACGTATCTGTACGAGACATCGCGCAGCGCGATCTGGCCGCTCTTGATCACGAGCTCGGGGCGCCCCGGAGGTTCGTCCTCGCGCGCGGGGCTGTCCATCAATTCATACATCATGCGAACGCCGACGGCGGCTGTTGCGAGCTGCAATTGAACGCGCGAGAGCCTGCGGCCGGGATCCGCGCACATCAGAAGAGCCGTGATGAAGGCGAAGAACTGCCCGGGGCTTTCCCCGTGATAGAGATTTCGCCAGCCGGCATAGAAAACAACTGCGGCGACCGCACAGCCGCCGATCGTCTCCATGAGCGGGTTCACGCCGGCGCCGATGCGGAGCATTTTGTTGGACAGGCGCTGGACAGCTTCGATCGCATCGAACATTCGCACCCGCATCTTGTTTTCGAGCTGGAATGATTTGACGACCTGCGCGCCTTGGCTGACTTCTCGCGTAATCTGAACGATGCCGCTCAGCGAGTGAACCTCGCTTCGCGTCGCCTTCTTGATGCGTTCGACCATCTTGCGTGACGACAGGGCGGCGACCGGCCCGCCGATCAGCGCAATGGCCGAGAGGATCGGATCCAGCGCAATCATCGTGATGACGAGACCGACGATCGTGAAGAGATCGCGACCAAGGTTCAGAGACACCATGTTCAGCATGTCTCTGACGGCGTTCGCGTTATACGACATCTTGGTGACGAGCTCGCTCGAGCTGTATTGCTGAAAGAACGCGACGTCGACTTTCAACATATGCTCGAACATGCGCTTTTGCGTCTGCGCGACAAGACGATTGCCGATCGTACCGAGAACGACTTCAGAGAAGTAGGCGGCAAACCCCTTCGCCACGAATATCGCGACGATGCCAAAGGTGATGCCGACGAGCGCGGCACGATTCTGATGCACGAAAATCGTGTCGATCACGTACTTCAGCACGTACGCGCTCAGCGATGTCATGGCCGCGACCAGCAACATGCAGACAACGACGAGCGCATACTGCGGCGCGTACTCCCGGCCGTTTTCCTTCATGAGCCGTTTCAGGAGATCAAAGGTCGTCGGCATAGGTTTCTCTAGGTCGCCCGTCGTAGAATTTGTGTTGGTTTCCGCCCGTCACACGTACGTTGATTTGCGCCCCGGCTAAAGTCAACGGTTGCGGCCCTCCGCATCACACACGGATGCCCCTCGCCCCCTCTGTGCGGCTCGTTAGTACGGCGACGGCTGCTACCCGTACAGTGGCATTTCTGCCGCCGGAGAAACCGCAGCGGCTTTGGGGTTGGTTTGACCTTCGATACTTTCTTGACCATCGGCAATACTATCGGGCTCGGCCCGAGCCTTAGAGCTTCTGTCCCGCCACATGTGGAAAATTTTCAACAGCCGGTAGTCCGCCTGGACCCATGAATACCGGAGGCCGTTCTTGCCTCCCATGAAATGCCGTCTGCCAATGTAGTACTTGAAGAAATTGACGGGAAACTCGATGGCCATGCGCGCCAGGAGCTTTGCGGGGGTCGAGGTGGCGTGCTTCGCCGAGAGCTGCATCCTTTCGGCGAGCTTTCGCTTCAGGTCCTCGTAGCTCCGGAACGAATAATGGTAGGCGGGGGCGCGAAGTATCCCCACGGGGTGGCCGTCGGTTACGACGAGATCGTGCACGATGGAATCGCGGAACCTTACTATCCGGCGATCATACAATCGCACGTACCAGTGATCGCGCGCCCAGCGCCTCGGCCGGGAGGTGTTCGGATAGACGAGTTCGATTGGCATGCCATAGGCGACGAAGCGCGGGGCGACATGCGCAAAGAGCGAGATAATTTCTCTCCTCAATGCCGAGGTTACCACCTCGTCCGCATCAAGATTCAGCACCCAGTCATTGCGGCACTGATCTTCAGCAAATCGCTTTTGTCCGCCGAAGCCCAGCCATCTTTGCGTGATCACACGGCACCCTTCGGTTGCCGCTACGCGGACCGTATCGTCAGTGCTTTCGCTGTCGACAACGACAATCTCATCGACCCACGGGCGAACGGATCGGATGGTACGGGCAATACGATCGGCTTCATTTTTTGCGATGATGAAACAGGAGATCGGCAATTTATCCATAAAAAAATGCCTTTCAGAGGCTTCGTTAAACTCACCTCACGCATAACGTATGGCTGTACGCATCATCTCGTAAAATAGGGCGCCCGCAGTTTGCTCACACTTTTCATTTTCCAGTGTGGACGGGGCCTTATGCACTCTACTGAATTGCATTTGATTCATCCTCGACCTAACGGCCGATGTCGTTCGAACTAACTCGATTTTTGCGGGGCGCGCCCCGTCTGATTCTTGAAATAAACTTAGGTATGAGCTGATTAGTCCGCATACACCTCAGGCATCACGATTGACAGCGCCGGCGCGCGTGTTTGCACGATTATTATTTCGGAAGTTGCGGCCCTGCCCCGCGCGTTCGGTGGATGACGCGCGCAGCCTCGCGAAGACAGAATTTCCGGCCAGCTCCGAAACTCGCCTGTTCTCAACGCGTTTAGAACAAACACTGTTCGATTGCATTTTCACGGGCAGTCTCCACCTTCAAGTTGCAGCAACCCCAACGCCCCGCCGCTCATCAAATCCGAATGAAGGAATGTCGCCATGGCTACCAGCGGAGTTTCTGAAAGACCTGTCACGAGAAGCGAACTGGCAGACCTCCTGAACGAGGATCTAGCTCGGGAGTATCAGGCGATCATCTCCTACACGATCTATTCTCAGGTCCTCAAAGGCGCGCAATACATGAACATTGCGGATCAGTTGGAAACGCATGCGCACCAAGAACTCAAACACGCTCTGATTATCTCGCGGCAGGTGGACTATCTTGGAAAAATGCCGGTAGCGATGCCGAAGCCGGTACGGATCTCGGAAGATCCCAAAACCATGTTGAGATACGATCTCGACAATGAAAACCAAACCATCATGAATTATCGTCAGCGCGTGCGACAGTGCGAGGCCTTAGGCGAATACGCCATGGCGGAACAAATCCGTGAAATCCTCATCGACGAGCAAGATCACCAAATCGATCTCGCGACAGCGCTTGGAGAGGATCCGCCCGATCTGACGAAGCGCGCCCCCGAGGACGTTCGCCCCCGTGCCCCTCATTAAAATCGGCTGCTCAAGGGACGCATCGAGAGCGCGCCTTCAATCAAGAGCCGGCTGCTGGCGCCGCCTGCCGAACGATTTTGTTTTAGGCCGCTTCACCGGACGCAAGATAATTCCGGTAGGTGCTTTCCAGACCCTGCTCAAAACTGATCTGCGGGCGCCAGCCGAGGGCCTTGAGCTTCGACCCATCCATCAGCTTTCGCGGCGTCCCGTCGGGTTTGGACAAGTCTTGCGCAATCTCGCCTTCGAAACCAACCACTTTGCACACGACTCTCGCAAGGTCCGCGATTGAAATATCTTCGCCCGATCCAACGTTGATGTGTTCGTCTTCTGAATAGAATTTCAAAATGTGCACCAGCGCGCTGGCGCAATCGTCCACGTGTAGAAACTCGCGGCGCGGCTTGCCCGAACCCCAGATAACAAGAGACTTCGCGCCGGACATCTTCGCCTCGTGCGTCTTGCGTATGAGGGCCGGAATCACGTGGCTTGTATTGAGATCGTAATTGTCGCCCGGTCCATAAAGGTTGGTCGGCATTGCCGAAACAAAATCGCAACCGAATTGACGTCGATAGGCCTGCCCGAGTTTGATGCCCGCGATCTTTGCGATCGCGTACCACTCGTTCGTCGGCTCAAGCGAGCCGGTGAGAAGCGCCGCTTCGACGATCGGCTGATCGGCGAACTTCGGATAGATGCAAGACGATCCGAGAAAAAGCGCCCGTTCGACACCGTGATCCGCCGCACTCTTCGTCACGTTCGCTGCGATCATCAGGTTGTCATAGAGAAAATCCGCGGGATAAGAGTCGTTCGCCAAAATGCCCCCGACCTTAGCGGCGGCCAGCACGACGACCTCTGGGCGTTCGCGCTTGAAGAAGGCAGCCACTGCAGATGAATCCCGGAGATCCAATTCGCTTCGCGGAGACGTCAGAATCTCGCAGTGCTCATCCTGCAATCGCCGCGCGATTGCCGAGCCGACCATGCCGCGATGTCCCGCAAGGAAAACTCTTTTGCCCCGCAGATCGTAGCGGTATGTGGATCCGATCGCAGGCAAGCTTTCGTCTATGACTGCCATGGTTTTCGGCCTGCTTCAGCTTGCTGTACGGTCTTTGCGCCAGGTCTCTCTGGCGACCGCTTTCATATCGCTCTCCACCATCTCGGAGACAAGCTGCTTGAAGTCCGTCTTATGATGCCAGCCGAGCTTTTGGCGCGCCTTTGACGGGTCACCCAGCAGCTCCTCCACTTCGGTCGGACGGTAGTAACGCGGATCAATGCGCACAAGGTCTTTCCCGGACTTCTCGTCCACGCCGATTTCGTCTTTTCCAGAACCTTGCCACTTGATCCGGCGGCCAACTTTCGCAAACGCCAGCTCGACGAATTCACGAACGGAATGCATCTCTCCCGTTGCGATGACGTAGTCGTCGGGCTCCGGCTGCTGCAGAATGAGCCACATTGCCTCGACGAAGTCCCGCGCGTGTCCCCAATCGCGTTGGGCGTTCAAGTTGCCTAGGAACAAGCGCTCTTGCAGACCCAGCTCAATCGCAGCAATTGCTCTCGTAATTTTGCGCGTCACGAATGTTTCGCCGCGCGTCGGGCCTTCGTGATTAAACAATATGCCGTTGGACGCGTGGAAGCCATAGGCCTCGCGGTAGTTGACCGTGATCCAATAGCCGTAGAGCTTGGCCGCCGCGTATGGCGAACGCGGATAAAACGGCGTCGTTTCACGCTGGGGTTTTTCTTGGACCTTGCCGTAAAGCTCCGATGTCGACGCTTGGTAGAAGCGGACTTTGTCGCCGAGCCCCAGGATACGAATGGCTTCGAGAATTCGCAGCGGGCCGAGCCCGTCGGAATTTGCGGTATACTCCGGCGTCTCAAAGCTCACCGCCACATGGCTTTGCGCAGCAAGATTGTAGATCTCCGTCGGACCAATCTCCTGGATGAGACGAATGAGGTTGGTCGCGTCGGTCAGATCTCCGTAATGAAGAAAGAACCGGGTCTCTTCCTCGTGGGGGTCCAAATAGAGATCGTCAATTCGTTCAGTATTGAACGATGACGAACGTCGCTTTACGCCGTGAACCGTGTAGCCCTTATCCAATAGAAGCCGAGCGAGATAGGCGCCGTCTTGACCGGTTACCCCGGTAATCAGTGCACAGCGTTTCGTCACTTTTGGTTTCCCCCCGCGGTCACTCAGATGACGCGGCTGCTTACGCCGCAGCCCCCTCAGCATTCTTCCGATTTGACGTTTTCCCAGTCAATGGCGATGCGGCTCTACCACACGGCTGGAGGCATTAAGTCCCACACTTACTGGGAAAGTGGACTTAGAAAACCCGAGCTGGCCACTCGGAGCCCGCGATGTCACTGAACCCTTTTCACGTCCAACTGACGTTGTTGTGGCAACAAGAGCTGTTCACTGAGAGTGAGACATATGAGTTGCTGCTACTCGACCCAAAAACAAAGCTGCGGGAGCAGGCCCCCGCAGCAACTTTTCGTCTGAGGAACATTTTCGAGCTCAGGGGCGTCCGGCCCCCGAAAGCTAAGGCGTGGGAGGAAGCTGGAAGTAGTAGTGCGACGCCAGAACGACGGCGGCCGCCAGGATGAGCGTAAGGTAGGGAAGAATCCCCGCTCGCCGTTCGCCCAAATCCTGGCTCTTGAGATCCAGGTCTTCGAGCATGTGGTTCGGGAATTTGCCGCCATCCTGAATGTAGTGTCGGTAGAGGAACACCGGGATGATCAACGCTGCAAAGATCAACCCGTACCAAAGCGCATTCGGATTGCCCCACACTTTGGCACCCGCTCCCATGAGTGCAAGGTTTACGAAGCCAAGGAACGCACCAAGCGCGACGAGCCAGTTCGGCGCGCGATAGGGGCGCTTGATATGCGGGCTGTCGATGCGGTGAATCCAGGTCGACTGCAGGTTCAGGAAGATGAAGAGCATGTAGCCGACGTTCGAAATCGACAGGATCAAATAGTAGGCGGTGGCGTCCGAGGCGGCGAACGTCAGGAGGCCAAGATTGAAGACCAAGTCGGTCCACATAGCCCGCGTCGGCGCGCCATGCTCATTGACGTGCCCGAGATATTTCGGGAGCCAGCCGTCAACGCCACCCTGGTAGAGCGTGCGCGAAGAACCGGCCATCGCCATCATGATCGCAAGGATCAAGGCGAGGATCATCATCATCTCGAGGAGATGGACGACGATGGCGTTGCTCCCGCCCACCATGTCGCCCATGGCTGCCGCGACGCCCGTTCCGTCGACAATGCCGGGCTGTGTCATGCCTTGAAGGCCAAGGTGCCCTTGGAATGAGGCCGCGACAAGCGAGTAGACCACAACGCAAAGGATGCCCGCGGCGATGATCGCTTTCTTCGTGTCGGCAGCGGGATTTTTGAATTCACGCGTATAGCAGACGGCCGTCTCGAATGCGTAGCTCGACCAGCCTGCAATGAACAACGCGCCGAGGAACATCGTCCAGCCGGCATTGTCCCAGGCGCCGTTTGGCGGGACCAAGGGCGTGAAGTTCGAATAGTCGACGTTTCCTGTCAGAAACGGCACGATGCCGACGATCAGCATCGGCACGATGACCAGCAGCCCGATCCACATCTGGATGCGCGCCGTTCCGAGAATGCCGCGATGCTGAACAGCGAAAGTTGCGAGCATCAAGGCGGCGCCAATGAAGAACGTTGCCCCGACCTCGATCTTCGCCAAGCCAAAGAACGAGAAATCCAAAAGCTTGAATGAGCGGATGAATGGCGTTGCGTCCGCGGTCAGCGCCGTGATGGCAATGTTCGCCGCATCTGCGCCTGACTTGCCGGCAATCGCCGCTGCATGCGACGCGTCTTGCAGCCACGCGAGCACTTGCGGAGAATCCGCTGTAAATGTGGGAAGCGGCGCGATCGCATTGAGAATGTATCCGGCGGCGACGGCGCAACCGAGAGACAAGACCGGCGTCCAGGCAAACCAATTGCACCAAACGGACAGCGGCGCGATGAGCTTGCTGTAGCGCAGCCAGGCGGCGGCGCCGTAAACGGCCGCTCCGCCCGACTTGTTTGCAAACAGGCCGGCGATTTCGGCGTAGCTGTAGGATTGGATCAGTCCCATCACGACAGAGATCATCCACACGAGGAAGGCAAGCTTGCCTGCCGTCGCCCCCATCCCACCGATCGAGATCAAAACCAGCGCGGGAACGCCACTGGCGATCCAAAAGGCACCCTTCCAGTCGAGCGTTCGATGCAAGCCGTGGGAGTCAGCGGGCGCGGCGCCCACATCCACGTTTCGGGTTGGTGTCACCACGGTCATGCGAAGATCTCCCCTACAGATTTCCTGATGCGTGCTCTGTCAAAACATCGCGCGACATATTCACAAAGATGCATCATATGCAAGTATTTTGCATAGACTGCATCTTGAAATTTTCGATATTCTGTTTGTTTTGCAGTCGCGAAGAGCAATAAATGGGCACTTATTGCACGTGCGTTGGTCACCGCGGCTGTGTTTGCTTTCGAGCCAACCCGCTTTAATGGATAAAGCGCGAACCCAGAAAAGAGCGACGAATGACAAAAGAAAAGGCCGGCCTCAAAACGCGGCCCACAACGCGAAAGTCGTCCGCCGAGAAGACTGCCGCCAACGAGCTCAACAATCGCCACGACTTGGCGCACGTTCCGCTGGAACAACGGATCGGAGCTGTCATCAAGCGCCGAAGGTTGGAGTCAAATCTCACACTCTCCGATCTCAGCGCCGGCGCGGGACTCTCGAGCGCGATGCTCAGTCGAATTGAAAACGGCATGGCGACCGCAAGTCTCGATGCTCTCGAGCGTTTGTGCGCCGCCGTCGGCATTGGGCTGGCGGATCTTTTCAAGGAGACAGACACTAAGCAGGGTAGCGCTCAGCTCGTGAAGCGCACCGAACAGATGGAAGTCGTTCGGGTCGGCACCAAGTTTGGCCACACATATCGCCTTCTCTCCTATGACCGGGGACCGCGAAAGCTGTTCGAGCCGTTCTTCATTGAGATGGACAAAAAGAGCGAGACTTACCCCCGCTTCGCCCACCCTGGCACCGAGTTCATCTATATGCTTCAGGGGAGAATGGAGTACCGTTTCGGCGAACATACGTATCTGATCGAGCCTGGCGATGCGTTCACTTTCTCCGGCGAAGTCGTGCACGGACCGGAGAAGCTTCTCGACGATCGGATCAAATTTCTCGCGATCATTTTCTACGGCGAATAGGCCGTTCCTTCTCGCCGGCTCACCGGCGACGCCGCCCTGTCGTGGACCAGGGCGGCGTCACACACCCGCTGACGAACGCTTCAGAACCCCGGCGATCCCGGGATCCAGTTCGTGCCGGCCAGCGGCACTCTCGCCATAGCGGCAGCTTCCATGGTGAGAGCGACCAGGTCTTCCGGCTCGAGGTTGTGGAGGTGGTTCTTGCCGCAAGCGCGCGCCAGGGTTTGCGCCTCCAGCGTCAGAACCTTCAGGTAGTTCGCCAGTCTGCGGCCGGCCGCGACGGGATCGAGCCTCTCCATCAGCGCCGGCGTCTGGGTGGTGATACCGGCCGGATCCTTGCCTTCGTGCCAATCGTCGTAGCAACCGGCCGTGGTGCCGAGCTTGTTATATTCGGCTTCCCAGCGCGGATCGTTGTCGCCAAGGGCAACAAGCGCGGCGGTTCCGATCCCGACTGCATCGGCTCCGAGTGCAAGCGCCTTCGCGACGTCGCCGCCGTTGCGGATACCGCCGGATACGATGAGCTGCACCTTGCGATGCATGCCGAGGTCCTGAAGCGCTTGCACGGCAGGGCGAATGGCCGAGAGCAGCGGAATGCCCACATGCTCGATGAAGACTTCCTGTGTCGCCGCCGTTCCGCCCTGCATGCCATCGAGAACGATCGCGTCAGCGCCGGACTTCACCGCCAGCTGAACATCGAAGTACGGCCGGCTGGCACCGATCTTCAGATAGATCGGCTTTTCCCAGTCCGTGATTTCGCGCAGCTCGTTGATTTTGACTTCCAGGTCATCGGCGCCAGTCCAATCCGGATGACGGCACGCTGAGCGCTGATCGATGCCCTTCGGCAGCTGACGCATTTGCGCGACGCGGTCCGAGATCTTCTGGCCGAGCAGCATGCCGCCGCCGCCGGGTTTGGCTCCCTGACCGATGACGATCTCGATGGCGTCGGCGCGGCGCAGATCGTCGGGGTTCATACCGTAGCGCGACGGCAGATATTGATAGACGAGATATTTCGATTGGCCACGCTCTTCCGGTGTCATGCCGCCATCGCCGGTCGTGGTCGACGTTCCCGCGAGACTCGCACCACGACCCAAAGCCTCCTTGGCATTGGCCGAGAGCGAGCCGAAGCTCATGCCCGAGATCGTAATCGGGATGGAAAGCTTGATGGGCTTCTTTGCAAATCGCGAACCGATGACGACTTCGGTGCCGCATTTTTCGCGATACCCTTCGAGGGGGTAACGAGACATGGATGCGCCAAGCAACAGAAGATCGTCGAAGTTCGGCATCCGGCGCTTCGAGCCGCCGCCGCGAATATCATAGATGCCGGTCGCTGCCGCACGCCGGATCTCAGCGAGCGTCGCGTCGTCGAATGTCGCCGACTTACGAGGCGGCGTTCCGAGCCAGTTTCTCTGGTGCTCTGTCATTAGTACGCTCCGGCATTATCGATATTGAAGTTGTAGAGCTTCCGGGCCGAGCCATAGCGGCGGAATTCGGAGACATCGACCTTGTGGATTTCTCCTGCTGCCTTCAGAAGCTCGCCAAGCTCCGCCTTGTGTTCGTCGCGCATCTCTTTCTCGATGCAATCGGCACCCAAGCTGGCGACCGGTCCGCGAACATAGATGTGCGCTTCGTAAATCGAATCTCCGAGGGCTTCGCCGGCTTCTCCGAACACGACCAAGCGGCCGTTCTGGCCCATGAACGCGGAGAGATGGCCGATGTCGCCTTTGACGACGATATCGATGCCCTTCATCGAAATTCCGCATCGCGCCGATGCGTTGCCTTCGACGAGCAGCAGGCCGCCTCTACCGGTCGCACCGGCGCTCTGGCTGGCGTCCCCTTTGACGTGGATACGCCCGGACATCATGTTTTCGCCGACGCCCTGCCCGGCACTGCCGTCGATCACGATGTTGGCGTACTTATTCATGCCGCCGCAGAAGTAGCCGACATTGCCGGCTATGTTCACGGTGATGGGCGCATCGATGCCGACAGCAATCGAATGCTCGCCGGCGGGATTGGCGATGGACCAAAGGGTTTCGTTGGTGTCCTTACCGAGCTTATGCAGCGCTGCGTTCAACTCGCGCACCGAGGTTTCTGCTAGATCAACGTTCGGCATCAAGCGTGCTCCCAGAAATAAACCGTTGCGGGCTTTGGCTCCCACACGCGCGCGGTCTTGATGCCGGGCAGGCACGTGAGAGTTTTGTATTCGGAACCGAACGCGACGTACTCGTCCGTTTCGGCCATGACGGCCGGCTTGCACGCGATCGGATCTCTGAGGACACCGAAGCCCGTCTCCGTGCCGACAACGAAAGTGAAGAAGCCGTCGAGATCATCGAGGCTGGATTTCAAGGCTTCACTAAGCGTCTGACCGTTCTTCATCTGTCGCGTCAGATAGCCGGCTGCGACCTCGGTATCGTTCTCGGTGCGAATCTTGATACCCTCCCGCCGCAACTCGCGCCGGAGCGACGCGTGATTGGACAGCGATCCGTTATGAACCAAGCACTGATCGGTCGCTGTCGAGAACGGATGCGCGCCGTTGGTCGTAACGGCAGACTCCGTCGCCATGCGCGTATGCGAGATGCCGTGCGTACCGCTCATCTTTGCGATATCGAATTCGCGGGCGACGTCGTCGGGGAAGCCGACTTCCTTGTAAATCTCGAGCCGCTGCCCCTCGCTCATGATCGTGACATCCGGCAGATTCTTTGCCAGCCACGCCTCGGCACGAGGAACGTCTTCAGTTTTCAGAGTGACGACCGCGTGCGAGTGGCGCACGCTGACCTGCCCGCCGCCGATCGCCTCCACCAGCAGCTTGGCGGCGCGCGCAATGTCGACTTCCGCTGTGCTGCCCGCGATCGTCAATTTGGTTTGACCGGTCTTGCCGTGTCCGTAGATGGCAAACCCCGCCGAGTCCGGGCCCCGGCTGCAAAGCGTCGAAGTCATCTTCGCAAGAAGTTCACCGAGCCTCGGCTCTAGTTTCGGATCCTTGATAAAAAGGCCCGCAATTCCACACATATCTTTGTCTCCAACTCAGCGTGGTTGTTCAGAAGAAGCTCAAGTAGCGTTTCGTCTCCCAGTCGGAGACGTGGCGGTGGTAGTCGATCCATTCGTCGCGCTTGTGCGAGACGAACTCGTCGATGAAATCGGCGCCAAGCGCAGACTTGAAGAATGCGCTTTGCTCGAGCGCGGTAATGGCTTCGCCAAGCGACTGCGGCAGCACGTCGATCTTGCGATCCGCGATCTCGCGTGGCGAAAGGGCATAGAAGTTGATGTTCTGCGGGGGCCCTGGATCGAGGTTGCGATCGATCCCGTCGAGCCCGGCCGCAATCAACGCCGCCTGCGCAAGATACGGGTTCATGCCGGAATCGCCGACGCGCAGCTCGATGCGCCCGTAAGGAATGCGAACCATGGCCGTGCGATTGTTGTCGCCGTACGCAACGAACACCGGCGCCCAGGTTGTACCCGACGCCGTTCGACCAACGACGAGGCGTTTGTAGGAATTGACCGACGGCGCGAGCAAGGCGGTCAGAGCCTTCGCGTGGGCCAGGATTCCCGCTGTGAACGAATAGGCGAGTTTCGAAAGGCCCATGCCGCTCGAATCTGACTTGTCGTGGAAAAGATTCCTCCCCTCTGCGTCGGCGAGAGAGCAATGAATGTGCATGCCGTTGCCGGTCATCGAGCTCTTGGGCTTCGGCATGAAAGAGCAGATGGCGCCGAGCTCATGGGCAATCTCCGCGGCCGCCATCTTGAACAAGATGATATTGTCGGCAGACGTCACTGCGTCGGCGTATTTGAAGTTGATTTCGTATTGGCCGTTCGCGTCCTCGTGATCGATTTGATAAACATCAATCCCTAGCGCCTGCAGGCTTTCCGTCAGGCGCTCGAGGAAAACGCGGGCGCGGGAGAGCCCCCGATAATCGTATGCGGGCTTCTGCAGACAGTCGGTATCGTCGAGCGGAATAACCGAGCCGTCGGCGGTGCGCTGCAAAAGGCTGAACTCGGGTTCTATGCCGGTGTTGAGCACCCAGCCGCGTTCACTCAATCGCGCGGTCTGAGCCTTCAGAATATTGCGCGTATCGATCTGATGCGATTTGCCGTCGACCGTCCCCGTGCCCATCACGCGCGCGTAGCCCGGAGCCCACGGCAATAGCTTGAGCGTCGACAGATCTCCGACGAGCATGTATTCGGATTCATGCGGCTCGAGGCGGAGTCCGTGAACACCCCCTCCCGCAAATCCCACTCCGTCCGTCAGAATATCTTCCAGATGATCGACCGGCACGGATTTGCTCTTGGCGACACCGTGAATGTCGACAAACTGCGCGAGGACGTAGCGGACATGATTTTGCGTGAGGAATTGCTTCGCTTTTTGAAGGTCGAGTTGATCTGGCGTGGCCTGCTGGCCAGGCGTCAATCTCCAATTCCAGTGGTCGAGTGAGTTCATGCGAAACCTCGGACGTTTGGAGCCGCGCTTATGCGCTGTGCGTTTCTTCCCGGTCTCAGCGCATACAATCAACTTGCACGTAGTGCAACTTATTTGTACAAGAATAAACGTCGGATGCGTGGAACTTCGCGCAAGAATTAGGGCCGCCACACACAATGAATGACGAAATCTCAAGCTCCAGCGGCATACGCGCGTTGGATCTCGCGCGCAGAAACGCCACGACCGGCAGTCTCAAATTCAAGCCCTATTGGTGGGAAGCGGCACCGCGCCCGCCAGAGGTGCGAAATCAATTTCTGCCGGCGCGTGCCGATGTCGTGATCGTCGGCTCAGGCTTTACTGGCCTCTCCGCGGCGCTGACGCTTCTCAAGAGAGGCCGCTCCGTCATCGTCTTGGATGCCGGCGTCCCGGGCATGGGCGCCAGCACCCGCAATGGCGGCCAAGTCGGAAGTGGCAATCAGAAATTTCGCGTCGCAAAACTCATCGCGCTGCGCGGCCGGCGGAAGGCAGAGGAGCTTTTGCGCGAGGGCACGCGCATGCTCGACTATATCGAGCATCTGATCGCCAGCGAGAACATCGATTGCGCCTTCTCTCGGTGCGGCCGATTTCGCGGCGCAATGCAGCCCGAGCATTACGAAGCCATGGCGCGCGACATGGCGGATCTCCGCAATATAGCGGGCGTCGAGAGCTTTATGGTGCCGAAATCCGAGCAGCACAGCGAGATCGGGTCCGATGTTTTCTTCGGCGGTTCCGTTCTTCCGAACGATGCCTCGTTACACCCCGCCCGCTACCACGCGGGATTGATGGAAAAGATCGCGGCGCTCGGCGGCGAAATTATCGGCAATGCTGCGGTCAATGGCATCACGCACGATTACGACGGCTTCAAAATCCGCACCGCTATCGATGATATGACGTGCCGCGAAGTCATCGTTGCGACCAACGGATATACCGGGAACATCGTTCCCGAGCTCGGCCAGCGCATCGTTCCGATCGGCTCCGCGCTCATCGCCACTGACGAGATTCCGGAGGCGCTCTTTTCGAATTTGATGCCGAAGCTTCGCGTCTATGGGAATACCAATCGCGTATTCTACTATTATCGCGCGGCGCCCGGAGAACGGCGAGTCGTTTGGGGAGGCCGGGTCGGCAGGCTCGCACCCGAAACATCCGCGGCCGCTTACCGCCACCTAGCGAGAGACATGCTGCATGTGTTTCCCGCGCTTCGCGACACGCCCGTAACGCACGCGTGGACCGGCCAGATCGGATACACCTACGATGAAGTTCCGCATATCGGCCGCACCGCCGGCGGAATTCACTTCGCGCTCGGATATTGCGGGACGGGCGTTTCGCGCGCCACGTACTTCGGCCACAAGATCGCGCTCAAGCTTCTCCAAGATCCGGAAGGCAAGACCGCCTTCGACGATCTCGATTTCCCGAGCTTCCCCTTCCATCCGATTGCCAAGCGAGCCGTGCCGGTCGTCGAGACCTGGTATCGAATTCGCGACGCGGTGAACAAATAAACCTCGAAAGGAGCGACATGACAAAAACCGCAAACAAAAATCAGCGGCTCAACGTTTCATCCGGCGGCGCATACGAATCCGTCTTCGGATATTCGCGCGCCGTGCGCGTGGGCGACGACGTGCACGTTTCGGGAACCTGTGCGCCTGCGGGGAACGAGAAAAGCGACGTATACACACAAACACGCGCTGCGCTGGCGATCATCGAGAAAGCTCTCGCCGATGCCGGAGCAACGACGAGCCAGGTCGTTCGAACGGTCGTCTACCTTCGCGATATCAACGACGCCGAAGACGTTGCCAGAGCCCACCTCGAAACGTTCGATGCGATCCGGCCGGCCAGCACGCTCGTGCAAGTCACGTCCATGATGCGGCCCTGGCAAAAGGTTGAGATCGAGGCCTACGCCAAGATCGTCTGAGCAGAGCGCAGAATCGCGTCCCATCGGTATGTATGACGATTAGGCCGCAAGCGGGCCGCAATAGTCCGCTTGGGGCCAAAACGCAGGCGCCGTCGCTCAGCATAGTGCCGGAAGCGGAAATCGCATGAGGGCCGGCGAGGAAGAGCATCGGGAGTGCGAACACTGGCCGAACGAGGTGTGTTCTCGCGATCGCGCCAAGCGTTCGAAAAAGATTGGTCGGAGCGAGAGGATTTGAACCTCCGACCCCCAGTCCCCCAGGTGTAGACGCGTCGGAACCGAAGCCCTGCAGTATCAATGACTTAGGCTGCCTTCTTCTTCCTGGTCCGGAACAAAGTCCGGGACTTTGCGTGATCTTCGAGGGCGCGCGACACATCTTCGTTCATAACGTGCGCGTATCTCGACGTGGTCGTCACCCGCTTGTGGTTTAGCGTTCTCTGCACCAAGCGCAAGTTGCCAGTCTTGCGCAAAAGCTTCGTCGCCGTGTCGTGCCGGAGGTCGTGGAGACGGAAGTCTTTGAGCTTCGCGCGACCAGCCATACGCCGCCACTGAGTCTTCGCGCCCTGATACGTGATCGGGTAGCGCTTGCCTTTCGTCTGACCTTCTCGCGGGCGTCTGCAGATGTACGTGAACACCCACTCCTCGTTGTCGCCGCGCAACGGCCACAGCAACGCTCGGATCGTCGGCGTGATCGGAGTCGTGACGGGTTCGCCGCCTTTGCCATCCGGCACCGAGATCAGTTTCGTCGACCAGTTGACGTACGACCACTTGAGCAGCGTCTCGTTCAAACGAAGCGCGGACAGGTGGACGAACTCGAGCCACGGCGCGTAGTCCTCACGCACCTTCTCGGCGATCGCGGCTTCTTCGTGCTCGTGGAGTTCGCGCACGCGCTCGGTCGGCTCCTTCAGCCAGTGAGCCCGCCAGTACGGTTCCTTCGGGAACGTGTACTTCCACGTCAGCTTCGCGCGGGTGAACAGCTTCTTGAGGACTTCGGTCGTCGAGCGATTGACCGTCGTCGGCGAGATGATCGGGACAGGCGGCTCACCGTCTTTCGGCTCCTTGAGCTTGCGCCGCTGTACACGCCGCCATGCGACGAGCTTGGCTACCTCGGCGTCCGAGATCTCGTCCATGCGCTTATCGGGGCCGAAGTAAGCGACGAGCCGGTCCAGGTCGCGCTCGGTGTCGGCAGCACCTTTGTGGAACTGGCCGACTTCATCCCAGTAACGACCTGCCGCGATGTCGATCGTCAGCGGGGCGTTGCCGGTGGCCTTCAGGCGTTCAGCGTCGTCTACGGCCTTCTCGCGCAGCAGCCTTACGAACTCGAGTGCTTCGGCTTTATCTTCGAGTTTTGTCGAGCCGTGAAAGCGATTACCGTCGTATGTGAAGTCATACTGCCAATAGGAGCTTTTTGCGCTCGGGTAGACCTTGGCTTCCCAGGCTTGCTTAGGTCGAGGCTTTTTGGGTTTGGTTTTGGGGTCAGGCATTGCTCACGCTCCTCACGTAACGCACAGAAATCTTCTAGGTTCTTCTGCGTGAAACGGCGGCGCTTGTTCTTCGCACCTGTACCGGTGTTGATGAAGTTGAGCCGCCCCTCACGGACGTGAATGAGCAGCGTTTTTTTACTCATGGAAAGCTTTTTTGCTGCTTCCAGGGGAGTTAGTAGCCCTTGCTCGTCCATCTTGGAGGCGGCCTTATGCGAAATCTACGAGTCTTCTCAGGGGTTTGGCCGTCAGACCAACCCCTTCTCCGTTGCTAGAGCCTCGGGCATCGTGACGACGATCACCCGGCCGCGCCGGCTTTCGATCTGAACCTGCGACTTCGGGAGCCACACGGCTCGATCGTCGTCGCCGTCGTCGGATACCTTGAGGCCTCCGCGCTCTGGATCGTCTGGCTGCGTCTCGTGGTGCAGCCAGACTTCTAGCGTGTGCAGTCGCGTCTTCATCAGTACCCGACCGCTTCGAGCTGCTTGCCTTCGAACTCTTCTTCGTTCGTCTCGCGAGCCTGGATGGCGAACACCCGGCCGCCGGCTCGGTAGACGAGGAGCGTGTCGTCTTCGGCCAAGGTGAAGACTTCGCCCTTGTGCTTCGACTTGTAGGTCGTCGCGCCGGGGCGGGCGCTGACGGCAAGGCCGAGCTCCTCGAGCGGGTTATGGTTCCGGCACTTGCGGCCAACCCACTGAATGAGCTTCCCGATGTCGGTTCCGGCGTTTCTAAGCTTCGGCATTTACAGCGTCCTTTGCAATTGATTGCACTCCTGCTTCACGGCCCTTGAAGCGGTTGCGTTTCTGGTGGTCCTCGCAATACGACTTGCCGACCGCGGTACGGTGGGCGCAGAACATATGGCCGTCGAGGTCTTCGTGGGTCGGCCAACGGCACTCTTTGCTCTTGAGGTCGGCCAACCGTTTCTTCTTGCTGCCCGCATCCCGTTCATCGGGCGGGGCTATCGTTGCGGCGGTGCGGATCGGTAGCGGAGACGATGGCAACGGCGTGTCGTCCGTCAGCATGCTCCAGCGTTCCGCCTTGACGATACGTCCTTGGGTGATCGTTACGCGCATGTCGTCATTCTCGCGTGCCTTCTTCAGGTTTCGGCCCTTCAGCGGGTAATGCGCCAACAGGTCCTGGCTTCGGTTGTAGAACCCGATAACGGCACTGCGGGAGACCTTCTCCCCGAGCAGGCTGGTCAATGCTTTTGCCAGCCCCTCTGGACCCATGCCGGGCTCATATACGGCTGCAATCGCTTTGACCTTTTCAGTCGTCACCCTGCAACCGTGCCAGTGGTACGTCGTCATGCTGCGCCTTCCATCTCCAAAGGCGCCGATTGTAGCGACATCTTGCAATTAATTGCACTCACATTCTGGCGTTATCTTCGGCGAACCACCTAGCTTCATCCAGCGGCACGTAGAACTTCGTGCCGGCCGGTGCCAGCTCGGCGGCGACGAACAGCTCCCTGAGTGCTGTCAGTCCGTCCGTGATCTGCCCGAAGAGCGTTACCTCCGCCGGGTCGGTCGCGAATGCCCGTTCGGCAGCGGCATGCTGCTCCATCTTATTTGTGAAAAATCCGCCAATCGACTTGGACTTCTTATCCTGCAGCGCCTGCAGTCGGCGGGTCCTATAGTCCGCCATAAACATTACCGCCCGTCTATCAAAAGCGGCCTTCGTGGCAAGCAGTCTCTCACGGCTGTATTCAACGTAAAACGCGTTCATTACCAATAGTCTCCGACTTTATTTGACGATCTCGTACCATATGCAATTAATTGCATCTTCCCCGAGTCAAGATTTATCGAACGGCACCCCCTCTCCAGTCTTCGTCGCCCAAACGACGCCATTGCAAACGGCCTGGATCTGGACGTCGGTCACGGGTCCGAGTTCGTCCTCCGGGTCGGTAATGTTTTGCTCAGTCACGTAATGCCCGATGCCGCAGCGCATGGCATACAATGCCGTCTCCCACGAGCCCGTCTTCATCGTCACCCAATGCAAGATCTGGCTGATCATATCGCCAGCGACCGTCGCCGGGCCGTCGGCTTCCAGGTCCGCGTCGAGACCCGTTTCTTCGGCGAAATCGAGGAGATACCCTTCGACTTGCTCCGCGCGCTCTTCGTTAGTCCTCATACCGGGATTCCTTCTTCAGCGAGCTCCGGCACCGTCTCGGCATCCCAGACGCCATAACAGGTCATCGCCGGTGACAGGCTGACGTCCGGCAGATCGGGGCTGGTGAGGCTCAAGCCTGAGACCTCGACATCGCCAACGCTGCCTGTCGTCTCGAGTGCCTGCCCGTCCAGTCCCTTGACGTAGGCAAGCGCTTCTTCTTCGCTATTCGCCTTCACGTAGGCGGTCGCGCAAATCTTTACGTCTACGCTATATACATTCATGAATTTGCCCTCCTGGCTACGACTTCAGTCTATTCAATTGCCTCCATTGGGCAATTGATTGCACTCTATTTTTAGAAGTTAATTCCGATCCTTATAGCTTTCATCAATTTCTACAGAGGCACGCACCGCAGTGCAATTAATTGCGAATGTGACCGTGCAATAGGCTTAACAGGATCTTTAGTCGTAGAGCCCGCTCACCCAGTCCGCGCTTTCGACCTTGGTCATCGAGACCTTCACGTCGAGTTCGGCGCCTGTCGTAATCTCGGTGTACCCGTCAGCGCCGACTCCTTCGAACGCCTTGGCGATTTCTGCGGCTGTCGTCTCGGAGAGGCTTCCGAGCTCCAGATCGACACCCGGCGCAACCGTGTGCATAAACTCCTTCAACTCGGCGCGATCTTCGTCCGACAGATCCTCGACCGTTGGCTCGAGTACAATCCTTAACTTCCGCTTCATTGCTTCTCTCTCGTGCGGCTACCTTCTCCCTCAGTGTAGACGGTGACCGGCGGAGGGCAATTAATGCCCGGCTCGAGCTGCTGAATAAACCCGAACGACAAGGCCCCGATCTCGCGCTCTGACGACGTCGTGTGCATGTCGAAGGCGTCCTTGCGCCCGTTCGTGAAGACGACGGCGTGCCCGTTCGGTATGTGCGGGAACCACTCGGGCGGGTACAGCCAGTGCCGTGCGCCGCCATACCAGCTGTCCCATAGCTTACAGCCGATCTTCTTCAGGCTCTCTTCCGAGAGGGAAGGCAGCGCGTCGTACTCGGCCTGCTTCGTCGGCCGGTAAGAGACCTGCCGCCCATCCGTCCTCTTGAACATCGGCTTCAGCAGCGTGAAGCGGTCGATACCCACCCAGCCCAGGGCTTTCGCCAGATCGGCAACGAACTCAGGGTCGGTCGCCTCGGCAATCACGTAGAACTCTATGCGTTCCATCAAACATCCTTTCATGGAGCGTTCTCAGCATCGGCGATCTTGTCGTTTAGCTTCACCAGTTCAGACTCGACGTGCCGGATACGGCGGGCCGCCTTGTCGATGCTGGCGTTCTGGTTGTTCAGCGCTGCCTTCGTCTCCTTCAACAGCGTCTGGATCTTTCCGAAGGACAGGTCGGAGGCCAACTCGATCGTCGAATGCCGGTGCTTGCACGACTTGCAGTGCCTGCGCCGACGAACGTAGTTCTTGTATGGGCGGCTATCGCGGACTTCCGTATCTGCGCCGCATTTCGGGCACAGCACCTCACTTCTCCGCGCGTTCTTTGCGGGCTGAGTCGTCCTTCATGCAGGTGACGGCGATCGCGCTGGCATCGATCTCCGAAAGGTCGATCGACAGCAGGCTTTCGCTCATAGACATGCACTCGGCCTGATCCTTGACTTCGTACTTCGTCTGAGTTGGCTCGAACCCTTTGGCGCCGATCCAAAAGACGGAAAGCAGCAAGTAAAATTTCATCGTCATACCCCCTGTGAGTTTTGCTGTTGCGCGGGCACAGCCGGCGATACCTTGCTGGCGAGTAGCTCTCGCACCGCTTCTAGCGACCGATCGACCAGCAGTTCGATAGAGCGGAAATGGGCGGTCAGCTGGTTAGTCAGCTCGGCTTTGCTTATGAACTCGAGCTCTCTGCCGTCCGGCAGCGTCGTTGCTTCCACGGCTCCATCGCGATCAATCTTCGACTCCAGCCTGAATTTCGGAATGGCGACGGGTTCGGGAACTTCCGGCGGTTCGAGGGCGATCAGCTCATCGACCTTGGCCTCGAAGCTCGCGTCATCGCCGTCCTTGGAATACAAGAGGCAGGTTCGCACTACCGCGCTTCCGCCCAGAAACCTTCTGGCCTTCAAATGCCCGTCGTCCACCATCCCCTTCAAGATGTTGCGGGCCTGCGTGTGCCCGATCTTGAGCGGAGCGGCGTAGGCTACGATTTCCATCGCCGTGAACCACGAGGTTGACTTGGTATCTTTCAGCTTGTGAACTGCCGAGGCGAACGCTTTACCGGTCTTCGGGGTCTTCATAGACGGGCCTTTCCTGATCCGTGACATTAATTGCACTACTCGGCGAAACTAGCGCGAGCTGACTTCGGAGAAGACGCACGCGGGAAGCGCCGATCCGGCCGCCAGCGAATGGGGGCGTGCCGTCTTCATCGACGTCGGTGCAGAGGAACCTCGCGCCAGGCCTGAGCTTGATCCTTAAGCCCGACTGCTCGAGGACTGCGCCATTCTCGATAACTTCGTAGAAACGTCCGGCCTGGAAACTCACGACCTCACTCCTTGGCATCGTGTATCTTCAATCAGTCTACGCCCATGACGAGCTGGATCAAATGAAAAGTGAAGTTAATTGCACTACTCGTCGTGCAGCGCAGCGATCTGTCTGGCGACGTCGTTCATGTGCGATTGCGTTGGTGCTGCTGCCGCCCATCCTTCGATGCCCAGCGCAACAGCCCGATGCCACTCCTTGGTCAGCATGCGGGCCTCAACCTCGAGGCTGAATAGCTTGCTTTCCTTGTCCACCGCCCACTCCTAGTAGCAGAAACTTGTTGACGTCTTTCTGCTACAGGGAGCGGCGGAGGCAAGTGTTATTTGCAATTAATTGCATTATGCGAAGCGGGCACTTGCGTAGAACGACTTGTCCGCACCGCAGGTAATCAGTGCCGTCGCCCAGCCCGTCCGGAAGTCCCAGTTTTCTGCCCTAAGCTCCGTTCCTTTCGGTGAGCTGAACTGGTAACTGATGGCGTTCGTGGTCGAGGTCGTCGTGCCTACCGAGTAAATGTTGAAGAACGCTCCCGTTACGACGGACATAGTCGGATTACCGCGCATCTCCTGCGGGAACGAGGCGGTGACGAACACTTGGGTCTGGCTCAGGGCTTTACACTGCAAGCCGGCGCCTCCAAGCACACGGAAGTACCGCTCGCAGCGCAGCAGCTCGTCGGTGTACGGCCGCCGCAGGTTGAAGACGTGAGGCAGCGTCAGCGCGTTCATGGCGGACGACGCCGTGAATGGCAGAACGCCGACCAGGAATACCTGCATCATGCCGAGCGTGAGGCTGCGGTTGGCGACTGACGGCCAGTTCAAACTGTCGCTCGACGCATAGAAGGCGCCAGCCTGCCAGACGTCCTTGCTCGCCGTGATGAACGGTGAGCCGTAGACGCCGCCGAAGCGAAGCGTTGCTGCCACCCCGTTATCGGTCGCCCAGGTGCCTGTCTTGTCACCCGGAATAATGACGGAGAACGGTGTCGGCACGTCGGCAACCACGTCAATGGTCGTAACGTAGCTACGGTTGTTGGCTCCGTTCGTGATCGAGAGCGGAAGCTTGCCCGTGAAGCTCGCCTTGACCACACCAACGATCTGGGCGTCGATGGCGTCGGCCGTGCCCCACCCGAGGGCCGCGAACACGCGTCCTTCGATATCCTGGACGAACGGCTCGAAGGCGTCGGTTGCCTGGAAGCCGGTCGACTGCGGGGTCGTGACAACCACCTTGATGCCGTTGCTCAAGCGACCGTACCCAGCGTCAGAGGCAAACGGCCTGCTGACGTTCTGGACGGAGATCTGCAGGGTCGTCCAGTTCTCCTTCGAGTACCACTGGTCCGCCCCGTAGGCCGGTGTCGCCGCGGGGTTCGATATCAGGTTCTGGCCGTTCTGCTGGCTGATCTCGAAGAACGGGTTCGTCAGGATGCCGAGCAGGCCAGCCGGATCGAAGGCCGCCTGGGCTGCCGTGGCGCTCCGGACAAGCAGCGCTGCGAACTCAGTCGTGGCGATCTTCTTCGACTCGTCACCCTGTGCCGGCGTCGGGGCGAGCGGCGTGCCCGTGAAATCGGGTGACGCCAAAGGAGCCTTGGCTGCAAGCAGGTCAGGCAGGCCGATGTTCGCCTTCAAGGCGTTAGCATCTGCGAGGCCGACCAGCGTGCGGCCGTAAGCCGACAAGTCGTAAAGAGCTACGTCGGTACCGCTCGTGAAGAACAGGCCCTTGTTGGCGGCCGGCGTCAGGTCGCCGATGACGTCGAGGACTGCACTGTGCGCCTGGACTTGCGTACCGATGACCAAGCCGATGTTCGTGCGGAGCGCATTAGCGTCTGCAAGACCTACCAGCGTGCGCCCGTAGGCCGTGAAGTTCGTGAGCGCCGCCGATGCACCGCTGTTGTAGTACGCCAGCTTGTTCGCGCCGATGATGAGCGGTGACAGGGCGTTGACTGCGTCGGGCAGGATCGCGTCGTCGCCGGACAGATCCTTCCAGGCGAGACCGCCCGGCTTCAAGCTGTCGGCCATCAGCAGCTGCGTGTCTTCGCCTGCCTTGAGCTCGACCCAGTTGTCGCCGTCCCAGGTGAGCATCGAGCCCTTGACGGGCGTCAGCTCGGCAATGTCCTGGAGGCCTTGATCCCAAGCTTGAATGTCCGCGCCTACGACGAGGCCGAGCAGGTCGAGCATGTCGGCATTGCTGACCTGACCGACAAGCGTGCGGCCGGCTTCGGTGACTGTGAAGGTGTCGACCGTGGACGGGCCTGTCAGCATGATGGCTTTGGGAGCCGGATTTGAGCCGAACGGCGTACTGGCGATATTGTCGAGGCGTTCGCTCTGGCGAAGGACGTTCACGCCGGGGCGCAGGGCCAGGTGATCCCACATCTGGGGGACCGTCGTCTTCGACAGGAGGCCTTGGGCTGCAGACGAGACATCTGCCGCCGTAACCGTGTCCGGCCCCGTGAATATCAGGAACTTGTTGGCCGTGGCACCGAGATTGGCGATCTCGCGCAACACGGTGGGCAGCTCGATGCCGTCGGGCAGGTATTCCCACTTCAGGCCGGTCGGAGAGTCTTCGTCGGCCACGAGGTGCTGGCCGGTGGCACCGCCTCCGAATACCGTCCAATGGGCGCCTTGGCCCACGAGCACCGCGCCTTTATCGGAACCGATCGCCGCGAGTTCATCGAGCTTTGACGAATACGCCTGAACCGTCAAGCCGATCTCGAGGCCGAGGTTCGTGCGCAGAGCTGCAGCGCTGGCAAGACCTGCAAGCGTGCGACCGTAAGCCGTGAAGCTGGTTGCAGCGGCCTGATCGACGCCCGTGAAGTAGATCAGCGTGTCGGCCTCGGTCGGGGTGTTGCCGATGGCTTCGAGCGTATCGTCGAGGGCGAACGTGCCCGGGTTGACGTAACGGACGCCGAGCGGGCTTTCGCTGTCGGCCTGGACGACCCAGCCGTCGATACCGGGTTGGAGCGTGCTCCAGCCGGTGCCGTCGCCGACGAAGATGTGACCCTTCGTTGGCGGCATGGCGAGGAACGCGTCAAGCCCATCGCTATGCGGCTGGACGTTGACACCGGGCTTCAGGGCCAGCCCAGTAACGAGTGCATCTGACGAGGACGTAGCGAGCAACGAGACGCCGAAGTCAGAGATGCCTACCAGCGTTGCCGTAGCAGCGCTCGTGAACATCGGAAGCGTTTTGGAGGTCGGCGGTTCGAGGGCAGCGAGTGCGAGGAGCTGCGGGTCGGTCGTGCCGATGCCGATCTGGTCTTCCACCCACTTCTTGCTGGCAGCGTCACCGTCAGCAACCGGGTTAGGCAGGCCTTTCAAGGCGACGCCCGTCAACGTACCTGACCCGGCTTCGAGCTTGATCGTTGCGACGCTCGTCAGGCCGGCGAGCTTGCCGCCCGTGATGTCCACGTCGTCAGCGTTTTGCGCGGCCATGTCGCCGAGGTTCAGGTCGTCCGTCGAGATCACGCCCCAACGCACGCCGTTGCTGGTCGTGTTGTCCGCGATCAGGAGCTGGCCGTTCGAGCCCGGCAGCATGATGCCCCAGCCGTTGGCCTGGCCGACGATCAGGCGCCCGTAGGCGGGAGCGAGCTGCTGCAGGTTCTCCAGGTTCGGGTTGTACGCCAAGATGTCTTGGCCGATGACGAGACCGAGGCTCTCGACGAGCAGCTCGGAGCTGGAGATATTCAGGATGTCCGACATATAATCGGTCATCGGCTGGATGGTTACCGTCGAGCCGCCACGAATGACGAGCAGCCCCTGGTCTTCAAGTGCAGTGATGCTGGCCAAACGCCCACTGAACGGCTGGATGTGCGTGCCGGGCGTGAGGTGCAGGCCCGCCTTGAACTCGGCCTCGTCCTCGTAACCGATGATCTCGCGGCCGAACTCGGTCAGCGACGTCATCGCGGCGTGGCCGGAGTCGGTGAAGTACGGAACTTGATCGGCGTCAGGCTTGAGCGACGACAGGATGTCGAGCACGCGGTCGTAGGCCTGAATGTTCGAGCCGATCGCCATACCCATGACGGTCCGCATGCCTGCGGCCGAGGTCTGTGACACCAGCTGTCGGCCGATGTTCGTAATCGTTGACGTGGCGGCCGTATCAGCGTCCGAGAAATAGACGAACGTGTTCGCCGCCGGCGTTACCTGGCTGATCAACGCGAGCGCGCCCTTCAAACCGAAAGCGAGATCGGCTTCGAGGAGCGTCAGGTACTGCGGATGCGGATCGGCCTTCGCCTCGTGGGCTACGACTGCGGCTAAGGCATCACCCTTGGCGTCGTAGCGTCCGTCACCTTCCGTGCGCGAGACGTAGGCCGACATATCATCGTCGCCGGTCTGGACACGCACCCAAAGAGCGTCCCCTGCCGTATCGGACAGGCAGACGAAGACGGTGTTGTCTTCGGTGTTCAGCCACCAGTCACCCTTGCGGTAGACCCGGGGATGTTCGAGTTCTTCATCGACCGTGACGCCGTCGTGATCTGCGGTCGGATCAGTCGTGCTGAGATGAAGCGTGGGCTTCGCCTTGACGACTTGGGTCAGCTCAGCGCCTGCGGCGTAGGCTTCTGCCGCAATCCAGAGGGCGGACGAGATGGCGCCCGCTGCCTTGTTCGGGCCGCTTGCATCGAGAGCTGCAGCGAGCTCTTCGACGGTCGTTGCCTCGAGGCCCAGGGCGGCTATGAACGCGTCGTTAGCCGTATTGTCGATCTCGAGCGACTCGGCGATCGGGATCAGGGCGTCTACTTCACCCTTCGTGTAGGCATTCGTAATGCCGTACCCGGCGAGCGTGGTTGCAGGGCTCTGCTTGGCTGCGATCTGGGCCGTGAGCGTCGCCGCAAGGTTGGCATCGTTGCCGAGGGCTGCCGCGATTTCCTTGATCGTGTCGAGCTGTTCGGGTGCGCCGTCGACGAGGCCTGCGATAGCAGCCGCGATCAGGGCGTTCGTCTGCGCCGTGTTCGAGTAAGCAGCCGGAGCCAGCGACGACCAGGCGGTCAGGTTCGTGCTCTTCCGCTGGTACTGCGTATGCGGGTCAGCTGCCGCGACGTGGCTGGCAATCAGCGAAGCCGCCGTGCCTTTGGGATCGTAATCGCCGCCCCCAGCAGACGCGCGGTTGGGGCGGATGAAGATAAACGGGTTCATGGCCGTCCTTATGAAGCTGGCGCCCAAGAGGCGCATACCAGTGCGTGAGTCACCCCTGCTGCGCCGCCTGAGCCGGTGATGGCGAGCGTGCCGGTGCCGGTTGCGTGCGCGAACGATCCGCGATGGTTGGAGCCGGACACAACGTCGGCATCTTCGGTAAGTCCGGCCCAGATCAGGTTGGAGACGCTGTCTCGCAACGCCTGGACGCCGATTGCGACGCCGCCTGCCGGTACCGCGAGGCTGCCAGAGATGCTGGCCGTGTCTACGCCGCCGATCGTTGCGTACGGTGCCGGCCCGTTGATGCCGGTCAAGCGATAGATGCCGATCGTCGACGCCGGTGCGCCCTCGGACCAGGTGACGACAAGCGTCCCTGACGTGCCGGTTGGCACCTTGGCGCACAGGATCGCCGCGCGGGTTTGCGAGCCCTTCTCCAGCCGGGCGAGTGTGCAGGCGATGCCGTTGATCGTGGCGGAGACGCCTGCGGCAACGTTCGTACCGGCGATTGCGATCGCGATATGACGGTCAGCTGCTTCCGCACCGAGCTGGATCGTGTACGTGTCGACTGCCGTTACTGGGTTCGGCGGGCTCAACACGTTGCCGAGGAACTCCACCGGCGGGCTCGGAACGAACGCTTTAGGTGCGAACGACAGAGCGGCAGCCAAGCAACGGGCCGAACCACTCGGCACGAGCGAGAACGAGCGCGCGGTCTGAGCGGGCGTGCTGTTGATATGGAAGCCGGTGAACGAGACGCCCGAGCCGCCGGTATCGCAGTCCTTCGTGACGCCGCCAGTCCATGTCGACAGGCCTGTACCCGTACCCCAACCGAAGGCGATGATCGCGCCGTTGGCCGGCGTGTCGATCGTGAACGGGAGGCTCGGGACAGCGATGGCCGTCAGGTTGCCGCCCGTCGCGAACGGGATCGGGTCGGCGTTGACCATGCGCCAAGCGATGAAATTGCGGTTGGTCGAAGCGCCGCCGTACGTAATCGAAACGGCACCCGACGTCCCGTTCGGCACCTTGGCGATATAGAAATCGATGGCGTAGCCGTCGGTCTCGACACGCTTCAGGAGGCCAGCAACCACCCCGGCGATCGAAATGCTCGTGACGTAAGCAGGCGTGCCGTTGAGCTTCGTGACGCCGACGATGATGTACCGGTCAGGCGCTTCAACGCCCAGGTTGATCGTATCAGAGAGCGTCGTGCCGCTGCCTGATACAAGAGCCGATTGGGCGAGGAACGTGACATCGGCAACAGCCGGGACAACGTACGTGAAGGCCGATACCTGCGTGGCCGAACCGTAAAGGGTCGTGACAATGCAATCAACTGCACCAGCGGGACGCGCAGGCGTACGGCACGTGATCGTCGTATCGTTGAGGACGACGATGCTCGAAGCCGTCTGGCCGCCGAATGTAACAGCCGAGACGTCGGTGAAACCGGTGCCCGTGATCGTGACAGCCGTACCGCCAGCAGGATCGCCGGACGTGACCGAGAGCGATGCGATCGACGGAGCAGCGACGTACGTGAAGGCTGCTGCCCGCGTGCCGGTGCCGTAAGCCGTCGTGACCGAAACACCGACTGCGCCAGCTGCGTGAGCCGGCGTTCTGCACGTGATCGTCGTATCGTTTACGACTGAGACGTTCGTGGCATCGAGCGTATCGAACTTGACAGACGTTGCGCCCGTGAAGCCCGAGCCCGTGATCGTGACGTTCGTGCTGCCCGTCGCTGCGCCCTTGATGACGTTCAAGGACGTGACCGCGGGAGCTGCTACATACGTGAACGCGCCGCCCTTGGAGGCTGCTTGGCCGGCTGCGTTCTCGACGCGGATAGCGACACTACCTGCAGCGTGAGCCGGAGCCTTGCACGTGATCGTCGTGTCGTTGACAACCGTAACAGCAGTTGCCTGGACGCCGTCGAACGTGACCGCCGTGACACCAGTGAGCTTCTGACCCGTCAGCGTGACCGTAACTCCACCAGCGATGACGCTGGTCAAGGGCGAGACTGACTCGAGCGACGGGCCGATGTTGTTGAGCTGCAGCCAGACGGCGGCGCCTTGCGTGTCGTCGACGCACAGGAATGCCGACTTCGTCGTCGTGTTGATGAAGACGTGGCCGGTCTTGTACGCCTGCGGCGGGTTCAAGGCCGTATCGTTCGTGGACTTGCCCATAGCCGCGGTCGGGTTCGTTGTGCCCGAGTGCACGACGGCCATCAGCGCGTCTGTGTTGTTCAGGACCGTGACCTTGGCGTCGACCTCGGTCTTCGTGTAGGCGTTCGTGATCCCGTAGCCAGCGAGCGTCGTGGCCGGGCTCTGCTTGGCAGCAATAGCATTCGTCAGGACAGCAACGGCGTCCTGGTTGTCCGTGAGCGCTGCACGGATATCGAGGATCGTCTCCCAGACACCGTTGGCATTGGCTGCGATTGCGTCGATGGCCGCAGCGATGGCCGAGTTCATCTGGGTCGTGGTCGAGTACGACGACGGAGCAACGGACGACCAGGCTGTCAGGTTGGCTGCGATCGGCTGGAACTTGGCGTCGGCAACCGAGCCCTTCATGTACTGGGCGTGCGGATCGGAGGCTGCCACGTGAGCTGCGAGCCCATCGCCCGCGGCGTTGACGTTGGCGTAGAGGGCGTTCGCCCGGGCTTCTGTCAGATACTGGGCGTGCGGGTCCGAGGTCGCCACGTGAGCTGCGATTGCGTCACTGGCCGCGCCGCGCCGTTCGAAGTCGAGGTTGGCCTCGTCCTTCTTCAGGTACTGAGCATCGACGTCAACGGCCTTCGCATATTGCGGATGTGCATCGGCCTCGAGCTTGTGCGTGGCAACAGCCTGATCGGCGCTGCCCAACGGATCGAAGGGACCGCCACTGCCACCCCCACTTCCTGCTTTCGCCGGCTGGACGAACAGGAATGGGTTCATGGGGCGATGACCACGGTCAGAGTGACTTCGACGTCCATAGCGAGGGCGACCGCCGCCTCATCGAGCGCGATCAGCTTGACGAAGCGGGAGGCGAGCAACGGGGCGATCGGGGCGACGTAGGCCCGGCCGGCGATGGCGCCTTCGACGATGGCAGGCGAACCATCCTGCTCACAGGCGAGGTAGTACGTTTCACCGTCCATCGAGACTGCGAAGGCGATGTTGGCTTCGGGCCAGTCTGGGCTCGTGACGTAGACGCCGACAACCGCTGCGCCGCCGACGTTGATCGGTTCGGACTCGCTTGCACCCTCGGGGATCGTGACTTCGTGGAACACGCGTCTCGGGGACGACGACATGCCGCCCTTGTCTACTGCTTGAGCGTTTGTCCTTGCCATACGGCACCCCGGCTGCGTTGCATATGATTTCTCACGTTGCTTCTACCGCAGTCGGGTCGTCTGTGCAATTAATTGCAAATCCTCGGTCCGTAAACGGCCCACTAGCGTCCGAGCTGGCTCTCTACCCGGCGGGCCAGTTCTGCTTCGAGCGTGCTACGCGGTAACGTCTCGAGGTGTCGCCCCGGTGGCAAGTTCGTAGCGTATCTGCCGGGTCGTCATCTTACTCGCGTGTGTCACGCGGGCTCCTGTCTGAACCGCCGGTTGTCTGTACTGCGGGCCACGTGTTGTCGAAGACGCAGCCTGCGGGCGTGATGGCGTCCCAGATATCAAGGTTGGCCACCCGTTCGGGATCGTGGGCGATACGGGTCATGGCGTAAAGGTGGGCGTCGCCATAGCCGTAGAAATTCATGTCGCTCTTCGGATGTTGACACTTCTCATTATGCGGGAGTGTCTTCCCGGTCTTGATGCGTTCGAGCGTCAGCATCCGTGCGGGCACAGAGAGACATCCTTCTTTTATGCTAGCGCCGCTACTGGATTGGTCTGCCGCACGACGCGCACCGTCGAGTCGAGTTCCATCACGTCCACCTCGCCTCCGAGGGCCTCCTGAGCAAGTTCCACCACATGGCGGTGGTGCGTGAATAGGATCGGCTGGACGTCCTGCGAAAGGGCTGCCAGCGCAACGAGACCGTTCTTTGTGCGGGTATCGTCGAAGGTCATGAACAAGTCGTCGCCGAGGAACGGGATCGGCTCGCATCGCTTCGCGTAGTCCTCAAGATACGCCAGCCTCAGAGCCAAGTAGAGTTGATCGCGGGCTCCCTCGCTCATGCCTTCGACGATGGTGTTGGCAGGCACAAGGATCCCGCGACGCCTCGTCCGGATACTATGAGCAAGCCGACATTTTTAGGGCGGCCAAAGTGCGGTACACTCTCGCCTCTACCAGCGACTGCGTTACACGAAGTAACGAAACGAGGTCTCCGTGGGTACGTCATCACCGTATTCGTCGAGAATTCCGCCTACTCGTCGAGCGAAGGACAGTGATACCGGCCATTTGCCTCTGATGTCGGCCGTGTTCCAATTCATGCGCGTCAGGTTGAGGACATCTTGAGCGGCGGCTAGTGCGCTTTGGTCGCCGAGGCAGCGCACCTCGAAGGGCTGAGGTACATGCGGTCCGGGGTACGTGCCGAGCTCAGGCATAAAACCCGACGTAAATAGGAACGAGCGGTCATCGTTTATGGTGCACACTGTGCCTACTTTCGGTGGATAGGCACCGTACCTGAGGAGCCGGAACTGGCTCGGCACCAATGTGACCATGGATACGATTGGCGTATTCTTCAGGGCGATTTCGAAAGCCTCTGTTTCAGCGTCGTTGAACGACGAGGTCTTGTGCAAGACCACACGTAGCGGCGCGCCGCCTGTTCGCCGCTCGTATTCAGCAAGTACATTGCGAGCGAGCTCGAATGCCTGGTCTTCCGACAAGTGCACATTGCGCCCTTGGTCTGGTTCAAGGGGCACGGCCTCGCCTCGAATGGCAAAGCCCTCACCGTCGCTGGAGAATGCTTGGGCCAGACTAGACCGAACTATGGCCCTTTGGGTTGTCCTGAAGTGGTGAAAGCTGATGCCGACGAAGCATGTATCAGGACCGCTCGGCGGCAGGCGCCACGGAACGCCGCCGGCCTTGTAATATAGGCCTACTGAAAAATTCCAGGCACGGGTAGCTGGGTCCTGGCTGCGGGCGGCGTCATTGAGCAGCCCATCAGTCACGAGTTGGATAGGGAGACGATACCTTAGAGCCCGAGCCTTCAGAGCGAGCCTCAGATCGCGCTTCAAGAAGTCCTCGGCAGTCTGTTCGACTTCGTCCAACTGATCGAAAAGGTCCATCTGGTTGTTGGCGCGGGCACGCTGCAGCTCTTTGGCGCGCTGGCGCTCGGCGGCCGACGTCTTGCGCTCTACGGTACTGACTTTGGAATGAACAATCTCAGGAATGCATATGAGCACGATGTCTGGTCGGTTGACTTCGCGCAACGCAAGACGCGACAAGGCCTCGGAATAGACATCGACGACACGCTGAAAGCAGTCGTAAGCATCGCCGTCGAGCGCGCGCCCAAGATCACCACTCTTGTCCAGCGACAGCGTGATGGTGGATGAAGACGGCGCCACGATTCGTTTGTGGAATGCATCCTGAAAGCCGGGAAATGCTCGTTTGAGCAAATTTGGCTCGCCGAACACAGGTATCTCGTTACCGCATCGCTCCACCCACAACATCGCAGCTGCGACTTGTTCGGCTGATCCGATCACCCCAACATGAACATGGTCTTTGCGAGCCGAGCCGAAACGGAGGTCAAATGGGCCAGCATGAGCAAGGCCGACTTTCGGATCGCTATGGGCACTCGCTCCGCCAAACTGTAGCTTGGGCGGCGCTAATTCCTGTATGGAGAGCTCAATTGTCATCATCGTCCTCATGCGAGATGGAATCGAGCTCGGTATCGTCAGGTGTGTCGCTCAGCTCCTCGGGCTCCGCAGCGAGCGCTTCGAGTTCATCGTCAAGGCGTTTGAGGTCTTCTGATATTGTAGGGTCTGCCTGCGCAGAATTCTCAAATGCAGCAATGTTGAACGAGATCGTCGGCGTCCGGTGCGAAAGGATGATCGACGGTGCGAAACGAGCGAGGTCATTCCGATCCTCATGCTCAAGCGCAAAAAGGCCTTGAGCTTCGCCCGAGAGGATCGCAACCCAGAATGATACGTCATGCAGAACGCTTGGGTTGAAATCTAGCGCCGCCCTTCGCGTGGAGAGGATATTGGTTCGTTCACGACTAAGCGGCGTACGCACGCCGTCACGCGTGAATGCATACCCTGGCGTGAGGACTACCGCCCAGTCGTCCGTGAAACGCATCACCGAAAACGTGACGGCCTTGTGCTCGTAATAGACGATATCGTTGGAGTCGCGCTTGGTGCGCGCCTTAACAACGGTGCGCGTCGCTTTTCGCAGGCGGCCTTGATAGCTGATCTTGACCTCTGGTTTTGTGTTGCGCCTGAAGTAAGCACGCCGCCGTTCGCGGTCGATCTCAAGCCCTTTCGATCGGAAGTGTTCGAAAAGAGCGTTGTGGACAAGTTTGAGCAAAATGGCCTCTCCGCCCGGTCGCGTGAGCATTTCGCTGATGCTTATGCTTTCGATATCCCCTGCCTCGAATGGAGAAACCATCGCTTCGGCTAACGCTTCCAGATCGTAAAACGAATAGAAGCGACCATCACTGACATGCCCCGGCGGCACGGCCAATTCCTCGACTGACTTGTAAAAGGCGCGGTTGGTCTTGGCACTGGTCGCAGCGTGCCAGATTGTCGTCGGCATCTCCTCGATTGGAAGAAGGTTCGAGCCATACCGGACGGTCTCTTCTTCGATAGGAAGTGCGGTAGCAGTGATCTCGTCGATCGCTTCGGGGCGCGCTCCCATGGTAACGGTGAACAGCCGATTGTCAGCCGACGGACCAAAAACCAGAGTTCCATTGTTGTTGGCGGTAAGGCGGAGCATGTCGGATAGGCCGGAGCCACGCCGATCCATCTGGCCGCCGCCATAAAACAGGTCTGATATCGCTGGATTGCGGTAACCTTTGATCTGCCCACGACGTTCGGTGATGGCTTGTTGGAATGTGTGCTCGTCGAGCTGTGCAGCAAGTTCGCTGATCAAACCCCCGGGGCTAGTTACTGCGATATTGCCAGGTTCGACTAAGATCGTGACCGGCTCGTCACGTTCGTAGTCTCTGTGCACAATGGCGTTCACCAGCATTTCCTTCAGCGCAAGCGCATTGTAAGCGCTGACGGTCTTCGAAACTTCGGCCTTGAGACGGAACTGAAAATTGACGAGCGCGAGAAGGTCGGTCAACGCATCAAGTTGAGCCCAGAGGTTTCCATGAATTTCACGCCTGACTGTAAACTCCGCGAGCTTGCCGGCCGGTTCGAGCTCGATATCATCGCCGAAACGGGCGTGAAGCCAGTGCGATGGGCCAGTGGCCCGGAATTCGACGCGCGCTTGCGGAAATCGCTCGGTGGGATTCGCAGCAAACAGTAACCAGCCCGCGAGCGTCGGTACTGTAGCTTTGCCAACCGGTCGAACGAGATCGAGGCGCCCGGTCATAAGCTCGAGCCATCCGTCATCAATCTTTTCAGGCCGCCCAAGATCGGTGCGCTCAGCATATTGTCCAAGCCGTGCAGCTAAGAGTGGGCGCTCGAGCCCTTTTGGGTCGAAGCCGTCAAGAGGCTTCATGTCGGCAGGCATGCCAGCGGCACTGTGACCTGACGGTCTCCTCGTCGGACGGGCTTTGGCTGCAGTCATGCTCGCAAGCAGGTCTTTTTCGAAGAGGTCGTCAAAGCCCACGATCGGCACTTTTTGGAAATTGGAGCCGATGGTTCCTGCCAGGCCCGTCACCAGGGGCGAGAGAGGCTTGTCACGCTCCGATTCAAGTACGCACCAGAAAACGCCATTGAGAAAACCGCCTGTTGTCGCTTGGGCCATGAACAGGTCGTTCATCACCGAAGCCTCTGCACCGCGATAACCAACGACAATGATCGGGTGGTCTCGCAGTAGTGGTTTCAGCCGTTCAACGAGGGCGGGATCGAGTGTCTGAACTTCGGCAGTCAGATTCTTGTCCGTGTAATGCTGCACCGATCCATGAAGGAAGATCAGTTGGGGATCTTGGGGTGCCGAGTTGAACATTACGTAGTCGGCCGGAGTGGCGATGCTCACCAAGCGATGTGGTCGGTTGTGTTGAATCGCGGCGAGATCAAGGCAGCGGTCGAAATTTGTTGTCAGTACGGTCGACATCCATCCCTGGTGAAGGATATGGGTCAGCGCGACGTACCCGCGCGACGGATCAACCCCCGGATTGATCATTCGCTCAAAGAATTCGCGTCGATCTCGCTTGATCCCGAGCAGATTGTCGATGACGACCGGATAAAGTTCGGCGGGTTCCACATCGGAGCGAAACCACGGGAACGCAGTGAGCCATGGCCAGTAGTCTGAACGACGTATCGTGAAATCTTCTGTGTGACGGCCATTCTCCTTGCACCATGCCCAGCGTGCTGCCTTGTCAACCATCGTTGCAGCCGCTGGTACGCCCGATGTGATTGACGCGCCGGCTCCGAGCAGTACGACGGGATCGGTTCCGTCAAGCAGCAGCGAACGCAGCCGGCCCGGGGCCGCGACGCGAATCTCTGCCGGCTTTTTGGCGGTGGTTTTCATGGTCTGGTGCAAGTGTGTTGGCGGGGGCACTTGGATGAGCGAACTACCAGCTTGATTCGGGGAGCGTCCACGAGGTTTAACCATGCCTGGCACGTAACATCGGCCAGAGCAGTCCGTGCTCCGCCTGATTATTGTGGAAAAGTGTGCGGCCCGGATGAGCCTTGATTATGCGGAGCTAAGGAGGGCGACGTGGAGAAAACAGAAAAGCAGGATGAATACGTCGTCTTCCCTGCGGAAGCCATCCAATATCTACCCGAAGAATGGAAGAAACACGTCTATGCGCTCAAAGAAGAGGGACAAGCCGTTCTGGAGGCAGCAGATGACAATCTGAAGATATTGAATCGTCTTGTCCATGCGTTCCCAACTATGGCTAGCCTTCGCTACATTCAGCATCGGCTCGTCTCCACCAAGTTCGAAGCGACAACGGAATGGGTGCTTGAGAACGATATGCTGACGTTGGCGTTCGTAACGACATACGTTCGTCTCATCGACGGCGGCATCGGCAGTGGCGTTTCCCGCCGCGCGTTACCCGCCGAGCTTCGCCCCGTGCATGACAAGATCATCGGACTTCGCAATAAACGCTATGCTCACAATGACGCCCACGACTCGATAACCGGGAGCCTCGATATCGGTTTCGAAGATGGGAAGTTCGACATCCGCGTCAATTTCAATATGGGCTTTCACGTAGGCGGTGCGCTCGAATGGGAACCGCTCGTTGTATTTCTTGACGAGTTGATGTTCCGTCGGCTTCACGCCCAACTTGATAAACTGAGGGAGAAAACCGGTCGAGAATGGATCTTCCCTAGCGGTCCACCTCCAAAATGGGTCCCGTCAGGCCCAAAGAGTTCGACTTCTGCCGAGGATGATGCCTAAAAGGCGTCCCATGACGTCGGTTCATCGCCACAAAGCCGACGTTTCCAGCTCGGGTGATGTGCGTACCGCGGCCCCGCCTCTCATGTTGAAGGAGTTGCGCGAAGCTACAATCGACTTGCGTCGCGCCGTTGTAGCAATCCGGTGCTGATTTACCGACGACCGTGCATCCGCCGGCCGTTAGTCTTTGCGGTGCCCAAGAGCACGGACACGAGAGCGGCGGCCGATGGGATCCGGGGGCTTACGTCGAACAACTGGAAGTCAACGCCCTTGTGAGCGCCTCTTCTTTATCGATCAAGCCGCGTCCGCTCTTTTTGCCGCCGTTCGCGAGCACAGCAGCCGCAAAGATCTTATATTGCTTGGGACACAAATACAGAGCCACACAACGTGTTCCGGCAAGCGGCTTTTGGTTGCGCATGGTCATCGCCAGCTCATGTGCGCTGCTGCTCTCGGCCAGCGCGAGTAACTCTTTGAAGTTTTTTACGTTGATGTGATTACTTACGACCTGTAGCTTCGTCCAACCGATCCTGCCGAGGAGTTCGCGACCGATGTCGAGAGGGCGAATACGGCGATCGATCTGCGCCAGCGCGTAGGCCTTGCGCAATCCGACGCCCGAGGACTTCGCCTCGAGTGCGAACCTCTCGGGTGCTTCATCTTGTATTTCGCGGAACCACTTTGCGAGCTCCAGAAAATCGTCGCCGATCGGGGTGGCCAACGGCTTATTGTTCGTTAAGTTGGCCTTCCCATTATTCGTATTCATGCGCGTTCTCTTTTGTTGATGTTGCATCAACAAGAACGGTACTTGGAAGCCGAAACGCAGCAATTGGATTAAGTCCCCCGCATGTATACCACCGGTGTTACCCGCTTGCCAGTTTCTTCCCGATGGAACTGGAGAGCTTTGGGATGTTCCGCACGAAGGCATCACTCAAAAAGCTTGTCATTGATCTTCTCGATCTAGTCACCGCACCACTGAATACGACCACGCCGCACCCAGAAATGGGAGCGACACCCCGTTTGCCGCCATACGGAGGGCTGAAGAGTGGGCCGGCCGACTTCGTCCACTTGAATGCTCCACCGCGGGTTCGCTCCGGGCAAGATCATCAGCTCGATCGTGGCGCCGCACCCGCACGGGCACCGCATTCCGGCGCTCCAGTCCTCTCCGTCGTCCCGCGTGAGAACCAGATCGCGATGCGGCAAGAGCGTCGGTAGAGTGTCGCCTTCGATGACCTGCAACTTGCGGGCTGGACCGTAATTGTCCCAGAATCGGCGCAACCAGCTTGCGATCTTCATGCTGCTGCCGCCGTCGGGGTCTGGAACATCAGCAATCCAAGCAACGGTTCGGTCGCGCCAAGACCGAACACTCTGTTCTCGCTTTTCGGGAAGCTGTCTTCGCTACGATAGTCTTCCTCGCATGCAGCCAGGCTGAAGGACGTGCGCGCATAGAGGCGATTGGACTCCAGCCGAAAGGGGTACGCCCGAGCAATGAACTCGTTCGCCAGCATTGAAGCCGCGCGCATGTTTAAAGTGATGACGGCTGGGGCTTGCTCGGTGACGCCCTTGATATACCCTGCCGTTACCTCGTTGCTGAACGCCTGCGGATCGACGCGTTGCAGATATTCGGCACGCAGGCCTCGAGGCGTATGGACTTCCCGGTCACCAAGCGTCGATCCACCCGGCTGTACGTAATCTATGCGGCCACAGACGTCGGCGATCGACGTCCTCCCATCGGAGTTGTGGGTCGGAATGGTGACGCCGACGTCGAACAAGGGCAACAGGAACGCGGAAGCGATCAGGTCGGCAAAGTAGCGACCTTCCTGTGTATCGACGCAGCAGAAGACAACGTCACATTGACCGACGGCGCAGATGGCCTCACGGGTCGCTATTGTGGTCGGCACCTTCCGAGCGATACCTTCTCCCCGGTGGGAAGCGATGGCGCCCGCAAACATGTCGACCTTCAAGCGTTGGGCTTCGGCATCGCGTGTCGTCGCGTTCAAGATCCGGTTTAGGTTCTTCGTCTCGACCATGTCGAAGTCGACGAGGGTGATGTTGCCGAAGCCGAGCCGCGCCAGTTGCTCGGCGGCAATCGAACCGGTTCCGGACACGCCTACCACGGTCGCTGAAAGGCGGGAGAGCTCCGAGCTCATACCGCCCGTGAATGCCAGAGCGCGTCCGGACGGCTCGCCGGCGACGATGCCGTCGCTCCACCAATACAGAATGTCGTCGCCCGCAACCGTGACGAGATCGACTGGGGCGCACCTCATGTCCGGCGAATAGAGTCTCGCCCGGATCGCGCCGTCCGGCGTCATCACCGCCGAACCGTGGCAAGCGTCGAAGGCCTCGAAGATGCCCGGCAGAACCGTGGCATCGCTGGCGTCGTCGATGGGGGAGAAATCCAGCCAGCCACCACGATGGGAATGGAGAAGCAGGATCGCGAGCCCTTCAGGCTCCGCCACGTCAATGGCGTCTTCGATGTACGACCCCGGCCAGACAACCGCATCCGGCGTGCGCACGGAGCAGGCATCATGCGGGACCAAGATGGCCTGGCGGACTACCAAGCGGCACCGTGGATCAGGCGACCTGGCACATACAAGAATGGCCGCCGCCTCGTTTCCGTCGCCCGGGAAAAGGTGGGCATGCAGCGCATCATGGGTGACGCCGGCAAGAGCCAAGGTTCTCACCGAACTCATTCCCCCACCTCCTTGGCGATGGCGGTGTCCACGAGTGCCAAATGGCTGACGACATTGTCGGCGGCGGGGTTCCACTGAGATCCAGCACCGCGATGGCGTGACCAGCGCTGGAAAGACAGGCCTTGGATCATCTGCGCGGCCTCAGTCGCTGCAATGTCGCCACCCGATGCCCTGTGAAGGGGCGGATGCACAAAGAACATGTCGATCTCGGCCTGCGGATAGGTGGGCGGGATCAGCAGGGCAAGGGTCGTCGTGCGAATGGTGTAGCCGGCCAACACGGGGTACTCGTGGATGATCAGCCAGCGCTGTCCTTCAGCATTGTCGGTTTCCCAATTCAAACCCAAATCGTCGAGGTATAGCTGGTCGGCGGCGAGAAGTGCGAAGTCACGGCGGCCCGTAGGGCGCGCCTCACCGTTGTTGACGTCCTTCGGCGTTAGCCGAATCTTCTCGATGCCTTGCGTGCGCAAATCGACGGAATCGCCGATTGCCAGCTGGCGCTTGCGCTGGCCCTCCACTTTGAGGAAGATGAGCCAAGCATTCGGGTCGAAGCCTGCCCGCGTTAGGGCCTCAACGACCGAGATTACCGGGCTGATGGAGATGATCTTTTTACCCTGGACGATCAGCTCCCAAGCCTCGGGCCTCCGGCTCTTGAACTCTTCGATGCCGTCCGCCTTGATCTTTATGACGTCGTGCTCTTCGACCAACCGATCCGGTTCGTCCTCCCGGACAAGGTAGATGGAGTTTTCGGCAGGAACCCTGCCGAGCTTCCGGATCACCGCGCCGGTGATCACGCCCGCCGGCCAGTCGATCTGTTCACCGTCGACGGTGATGCGGTTCGAGCTGCTGCTTTCCGCGACGATGAACTTGATGCCCTTGTCGAGATCGGCCTCCTCGTGAACGCGGATGTCCTCAAAGTCCCCGTTTGCCAGCCACTGCAGGATATAGGGGTGCTGGTCGCCCACGAAGCCTGCGGCCTTGGCAATCTGACCGCCGGTTGGTGTCCGACTGTCCAGCTTGACGGCGCGGAAATCCAGGTCCGTGCCAGCGATTTCGATGTTCGGTTTGTTGTCTCGCCGCGGTGCGGCAGATCCGGTCGTCATATATAGCCCTCACAGCCGTGTGGATGACGGCGAGCCGTCCTATGAGGTGTGCGGGCGGACAGATGGATTCCGACAAAAAAAATTTGAGTGTCAGAATTCGCCGCCTCACGCGCACACATGTCAGCCGGGAGGCAGTGGAGAATCGAATATGGTCGCGCTAATCTGTGATCTGTCAAAATTTCGGGGAGACCTTGGTGGATCAGCCCGACGATTCTTTCTACTCCGCTGATGACGCTGTCGGCGCGTTCGAAAGTTTGTCCGATCTCGAAAGGCGCAACTTAACTAGGGCGGCCAAGGCATTGGCCGGCGAAGGCCGGTTTGCGTCGCCCCACGAACTCTTAAACGAGGCCTACGTCAGGATTGCCGAAGGACGGCGCCCGTGGCCGAAATCGCACGCTTTCGCGTCATTCGTGACTGGGGTGATGAAGAGCCTCCTGACGGATAGGATGTTCTTGACCGATGAGAGGAAAGTGAAGGCGCTGAAGAACAAGTTCGCCGTGGTTGGGATTGAGGATATGGATACGGTTGCCGCCCCGCCTGACGGAGCGTTTGCGGGAGAGAAGGCTCTGCTCGAGGATGCGATGTCGAAACTGGCGGCGCACTTCGCCGGAGACGAGGAAATGGAGCTGCTGCTGATGGGGCTTAACGACTGCCTTATCGGACAGGCCCTGCAAGAAGCAGTCGGCGTCGATACAAAGCGTCTGGCGGCCCTCCGCACTCGACTGAACCGCCAGATCGACAAACTCGCCAGCGAGTATCTGGCGAAGGAAGGACGGTCCTGATGAACGATAGAAAGAAGGAGGCCTTGGACAACTTCCTCGAATTCATCCTGTCGGACAACTCACCCGTTGAACCTGAGGATCAGTCCAGTGTGGATCTCTTTAACAGCGCAATCAACGCCGGAGAAGCGCGTGTGGCCCGCGCGCGTTTTGTACGGGCCAAGGTGGGTGCAGCCACGTGGGCGCAACAATCAAACTTAAAGGGTCTTGATCTCGAACGGGCCCGGCGGCTCCTGGAACGAGCCAAGGCGGGTGATGAAACTGCACGCATCACTTTGGCTGCTCGCTTTGGTGATGGATCAATGGAGGGCGACATCGAAGCCATCCTAGAAGACCTTGCCGAACTTGAAGACGACGATCGTGAAAAGGATTGATCCACTTCCAACCAACGTGTCGCCTGACGCGTTGCTGCGTTCGCTGGGCATCGCTCAGCCGGGCGACATCGATATAGAAGCCATCGCGTATTACGTGGGCCTTCGCATCAAGAGACGACGTCTCACGAGCTGCGAAGCCATGATCACCGGGATGGGAAACAAAGGCATCATCTCCGTGCTTCCAACTAGCATGCCGGAACGACAGCGGTTCTCCATCGCACATGAACTGGGTCACTGGGCGCATCATAGAGGGCAGTCGGTCGCCTGCAGAGCGACAGAGATCGGCGGGTTTTCTAAGACCAATCAGGGAGAGCGGGCTGCGGATCAATACGCGGCCGATCTGCTGATGCCTTGGTCTATGTTCAAGCGGGAGTGCCGGAAGCACCCTCGCTTGGATTTGAAGGCGTTGAAAGTCATGGCCGGCAGCTTCAACTGTAGCCTCACAGCGACCTTGATACGCATGATCGACAGCACTCTCTATCCAACAGCGATGATGGTGCAGCACCGTGCCGTCATTGGTCGAAAGTGGTTTAGGGGGGCAGTGCAAGTTCCAGGCTATTGGTTTCCCAAAGACGCCCTGGATAGCGAAAGTTTCGCATTCGAACTGCTGCATAATTCGACCGTCCGGGATGAGGGCTTTCCGCGCAAGATCGGCGCCGACGCCTGGTTCGACAATCGCGCAGCAGAGCGATACGAGATTACTGAACAGTCCTTCAGGGTCCCCGGCGAGGGCGTTGTCACCATCCTGCTCCTTCATCCGGATATGATCGAATGAGGCACAATCGCCGGGTAGAAACTGCCAGCTCCATGCGGCCGCTTTCTTCGCTTTCCGGACAATCTGGCTGCCGAGGAACAAGACGGGTCCTGCCAGAATGACCGCCATCTCGGCAACTCGTCGTCGACAGCCGTTGAGTCGCTGTATCGCACAAGCAGTCATCGCCGTTGGCTTACAGGCGTTTCGTGTATTTTGACCGTTGGTATCGGAGGCCAGCCGACATCTACGGCCGAGGAGCTGACCGACTTAGGGCAACAGAATGATTGCCTAGGGGGAACCAATGCGCAGATCGGGGGAGACGTTTCAACTCAGTGCCAGCGATCTTGTCGGCCATCTCAACTGCCGGCACCTCACCGGGCTCGATCGCGCCGTCGCTGAAGGCGCAATGCCCAAGCCCAAGATTTGGGATCCGCTCTTGCAAATCCTCTCCGAGCGCGGCTCCGCTCATGAGCAGGCCTACATCGAACACTTCCAAGCCGCTGGATATTCGGTCGTTCGCATCGATGGCGTCGAGGTGACGGACGCAGCCGTAGCAGAGACGATAGCTGCCATGCAGAGCGGCGCACAGGTAATTGTCCAGGGCGCACTCGCTCATGAGAAATGGATCGGTCGCGCTGACGTTCTTCGGCGTGTCGAGACCAAGCCCAGCCGCTTCGGTTCGTGGTCCTACGAGGCCATCGACACCAAACTCGCACGGGAGACCAAGGCGGGCGCTATCCTCCAGCTTTGCCTGTATTCCGATCTTCTGGCGCACTCGCAAGGGGTCGAGCCGGCTCTCATGTCCGTCGTCGCCCCTTGGAGCGATTTCGTTCCCCAGCAATTCCGCTACGCCGATTGTGCGGCCTACTTCCGCAAGGTCAAGCGAGCGCTCGCAGGCTCCATGTCCGCCCCAGCTTCCGCCGACACCACTTACCCCGACCCCAAAGATCACTGCGACGTATGCCGGTGGCGAGAGAATTGCGACGAGCGCCGCCGCAACGATGATCACCTCTGCCTTGTCGCCAACATCTCCAAGCTTCAGATTGGAGAGCTCAAGGCGCGCGGCATCGGCACACTCGCACAGCTCGCCGCTATACCAGTCCCGTTGAGCTGGAAGCCCGACCGCGGCTCAGCCGACAGCTATGTCCGCATTCGAGAGCAAGCTCGTCTTCAGTTCGATGCCCGAGAGTCCGGCGAACGCAAAATCGAGATCCTGCCCATCGAGCCAGGCTTCGGTCTGTGCTGCCTGCCCGCTCCCAACTCTGGCGATATCTTCCTCGATTTCGAAGCCGATCCATTCGTTGGCGAGCACGGGATCGAGTTTCTCTTCGGATATCTCCGCGAAGAGGAGGGCCGAACCACCTACACCGGCCACTGGGCATTCATCCGTGACGATGAAAAGAAGGCTTTCGAGGTGTTTGTCGATCTGGTCATGGCCCGCTGGGAACGCTTTCCGGGCTTGCACATCTATCATTACGCCCCCTATGAGCCAGCCGCCCTCAAGCGACTGATGGGGCGCTATGCGACGAGGGAAGAAGAGATCGATCGCATGCTGCGGGCCGGCCTCTTCGTCGATCTCTTTGCGGTAGTACGCAGGGCGCTTCGTGCCAGCGTCGAGAGCTACTCGATCAAGCAGATCGAGCCCTTCTTCAGGTTCGAACGGCACACGCCACTGGCCGATGCGCGCACTGCGCTTGCAGCTCTGCAGGCCGGGCTTGAGCGGGGCGATATCGCGGGCATCTCCGAAGACGCCAAAGAGGTGGTCCGCGCCTATAACGAAGATGATTGCCGTTCAGCCTCAGCTCTCCGCAACTGGCTCGAAGAGCTGCGAGCCGAAGCGATCGCTCGCGGTGCTGACGTTCCGCGCCCCGAGCCGGGCGATGGCAGCCCGAACGAGAAAATCACCGACTGGCTGCTGCGTATTCGGCCGCTGATCGAGAATCTCACCGAAGGCGTCCCCGCTGATCCCGCCGCGCGTACCGCTGACCAGGACGGCCGATGGATACTCGCCAACATCCTCGACTTCCATCGCCGCGAGGACAAAGCGGTCTGGTGGGAGTACTTCCGCCTGAAGGCCTTGGCTCCCGAAGATCTAATGGACGAGCGCTCCGCGCTCTCCGCTCTTCGCTTTGTTGGTGTCGTTCCTCCCCCACCGGGAAGCAAGGCAACCACACCTGTACACCGCTACAGTTTCCCGGCCCAGGACACGGACCTTCGCGGAGATGAAGATCTTCGCGCTGCTGGCGGTGAACCGCTTGGAAGCGTGCAAGCCATCTACTTCGAAAATCGCACGATCGATATCAAGAAGTCGAAGGCCTCCGCCTCCCTTCACCCCGAGGCCGTGTTCGCCCTTAAGCTCGTTCCCACTGCAGTTCTCTCCGATGCGTTGGCTCGCCTCGCCGAGTATGTCGTAGATCACGGTCTGACGGGCGATGGTCCTTTCCAGGCGGCCCGCGATCTTCTCTTGAAGAGCGTACCGCGCACTGGAGGAGAGCTGTTGATGTGCGAAGGCGAAACCGCGACAGACGCAGCCGTCCGTCTATGCGCTCATTTGCAAGGCGGCATCCTGCCCATCCAAGGTCCGCCCGGAGCTGGTAAGACCTACACAGGCGCGCGAATGATCTGCGAGCTGGTTCGCCAGGGCAAGACAGTCGGCATCACCGCGAACAGCCATAAGGTCATTCAGCACCTCCTGGACGGAGTCATCGACGAGGCCATGAAACAAGGCCTGACCATTGCATGCGCTCATAAGACCGATGAGCTTGTGACTGCCAAGCCGATGTTCGCGTCGGTTAAGGACAACAAGGCCTTCATCAGCGCCCTCGGCACCGGCATTCAGGTAGGCGGCGGAACCGCGTGGCTCTGGTCTCGTCCCGATGTCTGTGGCGCGCTCGATGTACTCTTCGTCGATGAAGCCGCGCAGATGTCTCTAGCTAACGTGCTCGCTATCGCCCAGTCCGCAAAAGCCGTGGTTTTGCTCGGCGATCCGCAGCAGCTCGATCAGCCAATGAAGGGTACGCATCCTGATGATACGGGCGTCTCAGCCCTCACGCACATTCTCGATGGCGTGCACACCGTTCCTGCCGCCAAAGGTATTTTCCTGGAGCAGACATGGCGGCTCCACCCTGAGATCACCGCCTTCACTTCCGAACTCTTCTATGACGGCAAGCTCCGCTCCAAGGATGGCTTGGATATGCAGGTGATCAAATCGCGCGGACCCGTACAAGGCGCAGGACTGCGCTACGTGCCCGTTGAACATTCCGGCAATCAGAGTTGCTCGCCGGAGGAGGCCGCTGCCGTCACTGAACTCGTCACATCCATCCTGCACTCAGGAACGACTTGGATCGACAGAGATGGCGAGGAGCGGCCCCTTACCTTGTCCGACATCGTAATCATCACGCCCTACAACGCGCAGGTATTCGAGATTCAGCGGCGACTTCCCACCGCTCGCGTGGGCACAGTTGATAAGTTCCAAGGCCAGGAGGCACCGATCGCCATCTACTCGATGGCGACATCCAGCCATGCCGATGCGCCGCGTGGCATAGAGTTCCTCTACAGCCTCAACCGGCTGAATGTCGCAACATCTCGCGCCAAGTGCATATCGATCATCGTAAGCTCGCCGCAGCTTCTTGAAGCCGAGTGCCGTACACCGCGTCAGATCCACCTCGTGAACGCCTTCTGCCGGTTCATCGAGCTGGCCGAGACCATAGCGCCGGCCCTGCAGGACCGCCCGGCGGTCAATTCTGAGGCGCGTCAACCTCGTGATTGACCTTCCCCAACTCAACATCCGTCAAATCTTCGTGCCGACACCGACGCCAACACCTTTCCGGTGAACAAAAAGGGGCAGATTGATTTTGGGTTCTAATGCGGCTTCGCTCTGAGGTAGACTGCTCGTTATTGCGGGTCACAACGGGGGAATCATGTTGCGACGTCTTGATGGTCTTGCTCCACCACGTGCGCCAATCCTTCGGGGCCACCCTCAATGTTGACTGCTTTGCTCATGATGTGATTGCCAGCCCGACAGATGCCTCCACAGCCGCATCAGGTCCAGACCAAGCCGCTACGCCGATCGAAAGATCCGGCCGAATTCGACGTGTACTGTGCTGGCCTGGAATGGGGCCTTGTCGATCCGATCATCATCAATGACCGGGAAGACCTCAAATCCGAGGTGCGGTGGCATGATCGGGTCGAGCCGTTCCACCACCAGGTCACCAACCTCATCACCTACTGCCGCCGCCTCCCTGTCACGCTTCTTGCGGACGATGTGGGTCTGGGCAAGACCATCAGCGCGGGGCTCATCGCCAGCGAGCTGATTGCCCGCCGACGACTCAACAAGATTCTCATTGTTGCTCCCAAGCTCCTCGGCCCGCAGTGGAAGGAGGAGCTCGAAACGAAGTTTAACATTCCAGCCACCGTCGCTCCCGGCAAGAAGCTACTGGACGCCGATCCGGACGGGGACGTAGGCGCGGTCATCACCACCTATCACTCGGCACGCGAATACATAAAGCGGTTGCCGGCAGACCGCTTCCAGATGATGATCCTCGACGAAGCCCACAAGCTTCGCAATCTATATGGCGTCCCCACGCCCCCCCAAGTCGCCATCCGGTTCCGCGAGGTCCTTGCCGACCGCGCCTTCAAGTTCGTGCTGATGTTGACGGCAACGCCCATCCAGAACCGGCTGTGGGACCTCTATTCGCTTGTCGACCTCCTCACCGTCGCACGAGGCCATCAAAACCCATTCGGCAGCGAAGGCCTGTTCGCCCGTAATTTCATCGCTGATAACCGCACGCAGGCTAGACAGCTCAAAGCGGAGGCCAAGGACCAGTTCCGTTCAATCGTTTACGGATACATGTCACGTGTTCGCCGCGCTGATGCGCAACTCCATTTCCCGAACCGCAAGGTATTTCGCCAGGGCGTGACCCCAACGCCGGAAGAATGGGAGCTGATCAAGCTGATCGCCAGACCGATCCAGAAACTCAATCGGTTGGCCCAGATCGGCATCTTACAAGCCTTGACCAGCAGCCCCGATGCCTGCGCCCTCCAACTCGAAAACATGGCGAAGAAGGGGACTTTCCCGGCTAACGTCGCCTCTCAGTTCCGCGCCATCGTCAAGAGCATGAAGATGAGCGCGAAGCTCCAAGGGCTCGCCACCCTTGTCGACAAGCTGAAGCGCGAAAATCCCAAAAACTGGCGCATGGTCGTCTTTACGCAACGGCGCGAGACGCAGACGACCATACAAGCCTACCTGGAGTCTTTGGGTGTTCCCGTAGGCATCATCAACGGCGAGACCACCGGGAAGAACCAAGCAACCATCGCTGCCTTCAAGGGAAAGCCACCAGAATTGAACGTGATTGTCTCCACGGAAGCGGGCTCGGAAGGCGTGAACCTTCAAGCCGCTAACGTGCTGGTGAACTACGATCTGCCGTGGAACCCCATGATCGTGGAACAGCGCATCGGACGCATCCAACGTCTGGGTTCTGATCACGCCAACGTCCTCGTCTACAGCGTCACGCTCGCCGGTACATTCGAGGACTACATCGTCGGTCGCTTGATGCAGAAATTGCAGATGGCGTCTCACGCGATCGGCGATATCGAATCATTGCTCCAAGCTTCCGGCATGGCGGACAGCGAGGAAGGCGGTTCTGAGAGCTTTGAAGACGAAATCTTGCGCCTCGTTCTCTCCTCGCTCGCTGGCAAAGACGTCGAAGCAGCCACACGCGCCGCCGAAGACAGTATCGATCGTGCCCGCCAAGCACTCGCTGATGAAGAAGCCACCATCAACGAGATGCTCGGCTCGATGGACGATGCCGCCTACAAAGGCCCCCGCAGCCCCGATCTGCCCCCGCAAGCGCGCTCTATGGCCGCTCGCGATTTTGTCTTCGCCGGACTGAAGGCGTTGGGCGCCAAGCTCACCGAAGAACCGCCAGACACCGTCATCTGCGAACTTGATGGCAGAAGAGAACGGATATCGTTTGTCGACCAACCAAATGCCGAAACCCGCGCGATCCTCTATGCGCCGGGCTCGCAAGCATTTGACCAACTGATCACCCGCGTGACGCAATCTGGCGTCCACTATGTACGCGACGCCGACGCCAATCCCCAACAACGGGCGCAAGCCATCTGCGCTGACTGGGTCAAATCGTTCGGCGGCACGCTTCGATCCGCAAAGCTGGCCAGAGTAACCCGCGCATTCGAGGGGCAGGCGCTGTTGCAGGTCCGTGCTACAGTTGCCCATGACAGCTATGAGCGCCTCATTTCAGTGGACTGCGCCGGTGACGACCACCAGTTCGTTGACGGCATTGCAGCATTGGACCCACTGCCTCCCGTCATCAACGATCCCAAGTCCATTGGCATCTCCCTCGATCGAACCAGCCGCAGCGTGATGCTCGATCCCGGCATCGCTGAATTCTGCAGGTTCTATACGGAACGCCGCACCGAGGAGGTTCATGCCGCCGGCAACGACCCGCGTCTTAGCAAGAAGCTCCAGGACGATTTCACTCCTCGCTTGCAAACAACCATCACAGGCCTGCGCGGCACCGTGCATCGCATTCTCGAAGGACAGGTCACTTACTCGCTTGATGGCCAGAGTGAGTACACGTCGACCCTTCGTCTTGCTCCATCGACGTCGCAGATCATAACGGCGCCGCCGTTGGTCGTCTGCGCGAAGTCCGGCACCCGTGCCCCGGCTGACGCGATCGGTGAATGCGCAGTCTCAGGAATGCGTGTACTTCGGCACCTTCTCGTCAAATCCGAAGCTTCCGACCGCTGCGCCCTTCCTGAGCACATGGCTCTCTGCACTTTGAGCGGCAAACGGGTCCTAGCTTCCGAGGTCGAAGCATCGGCCGTGACAAACAAGCTCGTCCTGCGGTGTTTGCTGAAATCCTCGTCTCTGAGCGGCCAGAAGGCCGAACCGGCCCATATTGGCCGTTGTGAGTTTACTCATGTCGACGCACTCCTTACCGAATTGGCCGTCAGCGACGTGTCTGGGAAGCGATACCGTGCCGATCAGACAGGCGCATCTGACATTTCCGGACGCACCGGCCACACGTCGGAATTCGTCACGTGCGCGCTCACGGGGAGGACCCTATTGTCGGCAGAGGCCGAGCGATGCGAAGTCACAGGCCGGCTTGTTGTTCCTGGCTCGCTGCAAGAATGTTCTGTCTCACACAAGCGGGTCCTACCCAGCCAACTTGCTCCATCCGATGCGACCGGCCGTCCTGTCCTGCGGTCCTTACTGCGTACTTCGTCCCTGAGCGGTCGGAAGGCCGAGCCGGATAAAATGGGGCGCTGCGCCTTCACTCACGCCGATGGGCTACTCGCCGAGCTTTCACTTAGTCAGGTCTCGGGCAAGCTGTTCCGCGCCGATCAGTCGGCACGCTCCGAAGTATCCGGCCAGGTCGGGCACATTTCAGAATTTATTGGATGCAGTCTCACCGGCCGCTCGATGGTGCCCGCCGAGGCGGAGCATTGCGCCGTCACTGGAATGGCCGCCTTCCCAGGTCAACTCCAAGAGTGCGTCGTCTCGCGCTGTCGAGTAATCCCGAATGAGCTTGAGGCCTCCTCGATCAGCGGACGAAAGGCGCTGAAACAATATCTTGTTGCGAGCAGCATTTCTGGCGTTCGGTGCCTCGAAGACGAGGCGGTACTATCCGATGCCGGTAAGTGCTGCGCGAAATCCGAAGCCATACCGTGCGCGTGGAGTCGGCGTGAAACTCATCCCGATGACATCCGCACCTGCGATCTTACCCGGCTACAAGTCCACTGCTCGTTCGCCACACGGCAACAACAGTTCAAGCTGGTCCCAATCGTTGAAATGCTCAACGGCACTCGTCGTGCTGTCGACCAACCGCAGCTTTGGCCCGAACTCGAACAGCTTGTCTCAAAAGTCGCCGAGGGAAATTGCACGATCGAGAGCGTCCAGGCGTCACCGGACAAGCAGCAGCTCGCCGTCTGTGCCGAACAGAAGAAGCTTCTTGGTTTCCGAGTCCGCCATATTGGCTTTCTCTACTCGATCGCCGATAGGGCAATCATCGGACGACTTGCCGTGGGAAAACGTGCCCAGAACGGGTGGAGCATTGACAAATAGCCACAATGATCGCGCTCTGGGCACTGGTGCTCCACCCTTCCGGGTCGGGTTCCGCCACTCTTATCTTTTGATATCGCGACCGGTCGAGCGTTTGGAGTCACTGTTGCTCCGGCGAAGGGCGCCACAATCTCTGCCCACGCGCGTGTTCGAAGCTTCGCCTTGGCTCGTCCATTTGATGCAACTCGGGTAACGGTCTCGCTTGGAAAACATATGAGGAGGGAGCCGTGGCAAAGAAAGCAAACAGAAATATTGACGTCGCGATCCCCGGCTCACTGACAGATATCGTCGAAGCCATCAACGAACTGATGAGCTTAGTCGAGCGCACGGCGGGGCGGATCAAGTCCGGCGCCGATCTTTGGGCGAAGACCAAATCGAAGAACGCAGCGCAGAATCTCAGCAATCTCGCTTTCGGCTCTCGTGGCACGAAGAAGCATCTTGAGAAGATCGCCGCAGGCAAGGACGCCAAGGACGATCTCACCGCTATCGCCGCGCAGCTTGAGGCCACCTCGAAGCCGGTCGAGCAAAGCATCGAGGCATTGAGGAAGTATCGGGATCAACTGCGGGAACAAGCCGGCATGAGGACCGCGCAGAAGCTGGACGATATTCTCTATGGGCAGGTCGGTAAACTTGCCCTGAGAAACGTTCTCCGCGAACTAGCCGACACGTGCCGCCAGCCCGAACCGCCTGCCGACATCATCGTCCGGCTCGCCAAAGAGGCGTCGAGCATGATCGAGAGCCTCAACAAAGACCTCGCTACTCTCCATGACATGCTGCTCGGCTTGAAGAAGAAGTGGAAATGACAGGCAAATCACTTCCTACTTGCCTCGACCAGATCGAACGCTTCTTCAGGAAGCGGAAGATTCAGATTGATCAGATCGCGTTTTACAATCGGCCCGAATTCATCGCAGCTGAACGAAGCGATCCGTCCTTCCTTGAATTCTATGCCGCCTACGTACGCCTGAGGAACCGCGATGCTGCGTACGATGCTCATGTGCGGTCGCTCGTACCGAGGGCCGTGTCGGCGCTTGCTGCAGAGATCAAACGCGACGGGCAGAAGGGCGTCTGCATCGATGCCAGCATGATTCTGATGAAGGTGCTCGAACTCCACGGCGTATGGAGCTACGGCTCCAATGGGGCATTGACGATCCATTCACCGAAGCTGACCAGTCCCACGCATTTTTGGCCCATGGATGTCGAACAGGTCGCCGGTCACGTTTGGCTCGTCGCGCCGCCATTCGAAATCATCGACGTGAGCCTCATCTGCCAGGCGTACTTCCGCGGAGAAGAGAATTTTCTGCCCGACTACCTCGTTGCGGAAACCGGTCGTCGCATCACACCGGAAGCCACCGATTACTGCTCGTCTGAAGTTCTTGCCCGCGCCCGCCGCCACTACGGTCCGCTTCCGAAAGACATTCACTTCCGTCTCGACCCCGATTTGAAACGCCGCGTCGAGTTCTTTCCCCCATACGAAATCGTCTCCCGCAACGCCAAGCTGCATTACTGCGCGGGAGGAATCAGCGCATCCGACGCGCCGGACCTCCAGGCGATAACTAGTCGTCGATGGAATGGCCTTCTCGCGAGTGAACTTTACGAGCGTACTATCAATCCCGCCCTGGCGGGCGCAGACGCCGCTTCAGCACCCTGACGGCTGCGGCAGGGTATGGGCAGTCGCTCGCCGAATTGATCAATCTACGCCGCCAGCACTTCCTGCGCCTCGCCAACCAGAACTCGCTAAATTGTTTAAGGTAGTAGCCCGTGCAGGCACTGCAGCTAACTCGGCAATCCGGACGCCATGATCCACAGGTACGCCCAACTGAGACCTCCTATGTCCGAACGGACCGGAAGGAAGCTAACTGCCTTTGAATCGTGTGGAGAAATGAGAAGCGAAGATCCCGCGAGCTAGCGGGGTCGCTTTTATGATTTGCAATTAATTGCAAATCGATGCCAGAGCGCCTCCTTGGCACGCGTGACGGCGACGTTGAGAATGTTGGGGCGGCCGCCAGCCCAATTCCGCGCTCCTGTCTGCTGCACTGCCGGTGCACCGAGGATCAGGATCACCGCCTCGGCCTCACGGCCCTGTACGGTGTGTACGGTCCCAATGCGATCATAAACCCAGCGCCCAGGATCTACCTTCCAATCGTCGAGGACGCCGCTGTCGCGCACCAGCGCCCGCAAATTGTCCTGCACGACCACGAACGGCGTGATGATGTAGATGTCGGGCGGCTCCGTCAGCCGCCGCAACGTACCGAGAAGAGCGAGCACGGCGTCGCCTTCCTCCGGACACCATTTCTCATTGGCGCTACCGGAAATATCGATCCAGCGCGACGGGCCGAGTATGTCGCGAATGGCGGACTGCCGCGCGCCACGGCCCTGCACCATCAGATGCTCATAGGCGACAGCGTTGGAGATCCCGAACATCGGCTGATCGCACCGCCGATGGACCAGAAGGGGCACGCCAACCGTGCGCGAACCATGCCGATTGGAGAACTCCGCGACATAGGGTGTTGCGGCATCGGCCAGCGTCTGCACCGATGCCACAGGTGCGTTGAATCTATCCGGATCGATCCCGAAGGTCCGGCAGATGGCTTGCGTAAGAACATCAGTGCGCACCACGACCGGCTCGATCTGCATAGGGTCCCCGACGACGATAGCCCGCCGACTCCGCATCAGCGCTCCAACCGCGGCCTGCGGCAACGCTTGGCCGGCCTCGTCGATGAGTAGCCATCCCAAAGCCTCTGGCGGCAACTTTCCCAGCATGCGTTCGACGGAAGCAAACGTCGTCGATACCGCCGGCACCAGCAGGAACAGCGATGCCCAAAGGTCGACGACGAGCGCCTCCTTCGCTGCATCTGGCATCTGGTAACTTCTCTTACCCTTCACCTCAGAGACCGACGCAATTAGCCAATCGGATAAGCACGGCCGAGATCAAAAAACCTTGTTACTTGCGGCCACTGAGGCGCGTCATGACGGACTTCTGCCTACCTCACCGTGTTCGGGTTTCGCCGCGGCGGACGGAGATATCACCGCGAGGCTCTTGAAATCGAACATGCCACTGAACACGGAGGTGCGCGTTGTCGTATAGACCAACAGTCCGCCGATAAAGATGCCGACGCTGAGTCCGCCGGGGATGAGACGAAGTCGCTTCATGATGATGAATGATCCACACTGACAATCGCGCCGGGAGATGGCGTCAAACCAAATTTGCGCTGATGAGGGGCGATCGATCCAAAAGGCACTGGATCGGCCCCCGAGCCGGGCAATGCCCCACAAAGCGGGTTCTTGCAGAGCTCGGAGGCGACAGATGCCATTGCCGCTTAGCCTCGCCCGTACGACGGCTTGGTTCCGCAGTCGGTTTCGCCTTTCGGGCACGGTGTCTTATCCTTCGACACACCGCTGTGCGGTGTATCGGTGTGGGGTGGCCAGTTTTCCGGCAACCTGTCTTTCTTATGGCAATAGGTCCGTGTGAAAATGGTATGACAGTGCAGGAAAGGATGTGCGTCGGCCACGATCAAGCTGGCGGCTTGTCCAATGGTGCTTTCATCGACCGGCGCTTTTTCTCTAGCGCCGGCGGCGATCGGCGCAATGGCCAGACCCGCGAAAATCGCGACCGCGAACGGGGCGTGGCGAAGGGTCGAAAGGTGCGATAAAGTGGTCTTGCGCATTTTTTTTGTCCTTGCGTGATTTGTGAATTTCGCTTGGCGCGTCGCGCGCATTTCGTTGCGGGAGCCGGGACCACGCATACCGTTCGGAGCGTATCCCGGCCCCGACGTCATGCGACAACGCAGGTGGTGCTTAAGCAGCTGAGTGTTTGGAGGGTGCCGATACGCGTACGCGGATCCCGACGATCATCTCTGATTGCGAACGCCTGGTGCGCCGCCGGCAATGCCGCTAAAGGCTCAGCGCGTGCTCGGCCGTCTTGAGACCTAGTTAAGGAGCACGACGGTTCTGAGTGCCGTAAGACCCGGATCCGCGAAATCTTTTTGGCGGCACGTTGGAGACTGAGCGACGGATCTAAAATTCTGTTTCGCTTGTCGCGTCGTCTGGGATGCGACGGCTACGCGCGGCTCGAGCGCCGGCTTATGGATTTTCGCCGCAGTGGGGTGCCAGCTGGATCTCAAGGCCTCCACGAAAAGCAGGCGATCGACGCAAAAGCGGCCGCCGAGATCAATCTTCTCGCCCGCTCGGGCAATGTATTGATAACGAAACGCCGCGCGATTTGCATTCGCGAGGTCACCGGCGTCCGCCCTCTCGGTCACATGATGGCCATCTTGGTCTCCGCAATGCCGAAGCGATCCGGCCAACGCAGCTGAGGCGGTGAGGACGCAGAGCATCGTTGTCGCCACGCAGCGGAACAGATGGCTATAACGATCATTAAGCGGCCGGGCTCGTACCGAGGGCTGCATCATCATTCACTCAACGTTTCAAGGCCGGAGCGCACGCGCGCGCTCGTCGGATCAAGCTGAAGGGCGTGTGCGAAGTAATTGCCCTAAGCGCAGAAATGCGTATCCGTGCTCGGCGAGCGCAGGCGCATACAGCGCATTGAGTTCAATGCTCTTGCGAAATACGCGATGGCCCGGGAAAGTTCCCCGGTCCGGAAATAAGCAGTTCCACGTTAGAAAAGAACCGTTGCGTCGCCTTGGGCGCAGTTCTTCGGGCGCGTGCGAGATCCGTGACGGCGTCGGTCTCGCGGCCCTGCTGAAGATAGATGCGTCCCGATTGTCCAGTGCGACGTGGAGATCGCGGCTTCCCTTCGCAACTGTCCCGCGTTCCGGCTGAAAGTCGCTACACGGCTGGGACTGCGCGGACTTCTCCAACTCGCCGAATAAGGCGCGGTGATTTGCCGAGGGCCTGCTGTGATCCAGATGCATCCAGCCGACTTCGATCATCGCGCCGTGCGCTTCGCTCACGCACAAGATGACCGGAAATCCCGCGAACGCCATGGCCAGCAGGACCGTCGATGTAACCAGATATCTGAGCAGCCTATTCAGCATGTCGGCATATAAACAGATTTGCCTCATGTTGACGTCAAAAAAGCCCACGGCGCGACGTCCTGCTCGGATTCGGGGCGTTGGCGTACCACGCGTCGCGATACGGCAACGGCCTAAACCACATCATCCGCCTCGAGGTCTTACTTCGTATTTTCCGCGGCCTCGATTTACTACACAGAGCGCTGTCAAACGGCAGGGATGAGCCTAACTCCGTTTGATGTTGCATATTTCAAAATTATTTGAATAATAGGTTTATGGATGAATCAAAGATCGTTGCCGCGCTTGCGGCCTTGGCCCATGAACATCGCCTTCGCATTTTCCGCCTGCTGGTAAGGGCAGGCCCGTCCGGCGTGCCGGCCGGGCAAATCGCCGAGCACATCGGCATCAGCGCCACCGGCATGTCCTTCCATTTGAAGGAGCTGGATCATGCTGGCCTGGTCACCTCAACCCGCCAAGGGCGCTTCGTGCGCTACGCGCCGCACGTCGAGGGAATGCGCCAGCTGCTGACCTATCTCACCGAGGATTGCTGCCGGGGCCAGCCGGAATTGTGCGGCGGTATCATCAAGAAAGTCCGTGCGGTTTGTAAGTAAGGGAAGAAAAAATGACAGTAGAGCGTCCACTCAACGTGCTCTTTCTCTGCACGGGCAATTCCGCCCGCTCGATTCTTGCCGAAGCCATCATCAACCGGCTCGGCAATGGCAAGTTCAAGGGCTACAGCGCCGGTAGCATGCCCGCTGGAAGGGTGCACCCGATGGCGCTGCAGCTTTTGGGGCGACTCAACTACGACACGAGCGGTGCGAGATCCAAATCCTGGGAGGAGTTCACGGCACCCGGCGCGCCGAGGTTGGATTTCGTGTTCACCGTTTGCGATAATGCCGCCAGCGAGGTCTGCCCCATTTGGCCTGGACAACCGATGTCGGCGCATTGGGGAGTGCCGGACCCGGTCACGGCCGAAGGCGATGAAGCGCAGCGGGCGTTGGCGTTCGCTGACACCTACCGCATGCTCAACAATCGCATCGGCATATTCACCAGCCTTCCCCTATCCTCGTTGGATACTCTTTCGCTTCAGCGGCGTCTCGACGACATCGGCCGTTCCAAAGCGCCGGCGCCAGGGAAGACGTGATCATGTCCACATTCGAACGCTATCTGACGATCTGGGTCGGTGGCTGCATCGTGCTCGGCATTGCGCTCGGCCATTTCTTCCCGGGTGCATTCCAGTCCATCGGCGCGGCTGAGATCGCCAAGGTCAACTTGCCGGTAGCGGTGCTGATCTGGTTGATGATCATTCCCATGCTCGTGAAGATCGACTTCTCGGCGCTGTCGAAGGTCAAGGAGCACTGGCGCGGCATTGGCGTAACGCTCTTCATCAACTGGGCCGTGAAGCCATTCTCGATGGCTCTGCTGGGTTGGGTCTTCATCGGATGGCTGTTTAAGCCGTACCTGCCCGCCGACCAGATCAACAGCTATATTGCAGGACTCATTCTTCTCGCGGCGGCCCCCTGCACTGCCATGGTCTTCGTGTGGAGCAATCTCACACGCGGCGAACCTCACTTCACTTTGGGCCAGGTGGCGCTCAACGACGTCATTATGGTGTTTGCGTTTGCGCCGCTCGTCGGCCTCCTGCTTGGCCTCTCCGCGATCACCGTGCCGTGGGATACGTTGGTGCTTTCGGTCGCGCTCTACATCGTCGTGCCGGTCATCGTCGCGCAGGTCATTCGCCGCCGCGTGCTCGCCACCGGCGGACAGCAGACCCTCGACGGATTGCTCCGGCATCTGCAGCCGCTCTCCTTGCTGGCGTTGCTTTCCACGCTGGTCTTGCTCTTCGGATTTCAAGGCCAACAGATTCTGGCGCAACCGCTTATAATCGCGATGCTCGCGGTGCCCATCCTGATCCAGGTCTACTTCAATTCGGGTCTGGCGTATCTGCTCAACCGGGCGGCTGGCGAAGCCCACTGCGTCGCCGGTCCTTCCGCGCTGATCGGTGCCAGCAACTTCTTCGAACTCGCCGTGGCGGCTGCGATCAGCCTGTTTGGCTTCCACTCGGGCGCTGCGCTCGCGACCGTGGTCGGCGTGTTGATCGAGGTGCCGGTGATGCTATCCGTGGTGAAGATCGTGAATTCCTCGCGGGATTGGTACGAGGTGGGTCATGCCGTCCGAAAGCGGGGCTTGTCCGCGCAGCCGGGAGAGTGAGCCATGACTATCACCATTTACCACAACCCTGCCTGCGGCACCTCGCGGAATACGCTGGCGATGATCCGGCAAAGCGGTGAGGAACCAGAGGTCATCGAGTACCTCAAGACGCCGCCATCGAGGAAGACCCTCGTGGATCTGATGAAGCGCATGGGCATGGGCCCGCGCGAGTTGCTTCGCCAGAAAGGCACGCCTTATGCGGAGCTGGATCTCGGAAGTCCCAAGTGGACCGATGACGAGCTGATCGACTTCATGTTGGAGCACCCCATTCTGATCAACCGGCCGATCGTGGCAACGCCACTCGGCGTGAAGCTGTGCCGCCCCTCGGAAGCCGTGCTCGACATCCTCCCCAATCCCCACATCGGCACCTTCACCAAGGAAGACGGCGAAGTGGTGCCCGCAAGAAAGACAGCGTAATGGCCAAGAACGGCACGGATGACCTGAACAACGTCGTCCATGATCACCTGCACATTCCGGCCGCCGACAAGTTGGCCGCCACGGCAATTCACAAGCCGCGCATCCTTCTTCTTTACGGTTCATTGCGCGCGCGGTCGTATAGCCGCTTCCTCGCCATGGAAGCAGCGCGCCTGCTGGAGCACTTCGGTGCCGAGACCAAGATCTATGATCCGCACGGGCTGCCGTTACCGGACGACGTGCCGGAAACGCATCCCAAGGTGCAGGAGTTGCGCGAGCTTGCGGCGTGGTCTGAAGGACAGGTGTGGTGCTCTCCGGAGCGTCACGGCGCAATGAGCGGGGTGATGAAGTCGCAAATCGACTGGATACCTTTGTCGACCGGCGCAATCCGGCCGACGCAAGGCAAGACGCTGGCGGTGATGCAGGTTAGCGGCGGCTCACAGTCCTTCAACGCCGTGAACCAGATGCGAGTGCTCGGCCGCTGGATGCGGATGATCACGATTCCGAACCAATCGTCTGTGGCGAAGGCCTTCAACGAATTCGACGAGGACGGCCGCATGAAGCCGTCATCTTATTACGACCGTGTGGTGGACGTGATGGAGGAGTTGGTGAAGTTCACGCTGCTGACCCGCGACCGCGCGGCTTATCTTGTTGACCGGTACAGCGAACGGAAGGAAAGTGCCGAGGAACTGTCGCGGCGCGTGAACCTCTCGTTGGCGGCGGGAAATGGTGCCCGCAAAACATGAAGCTGCGGAGCAGACCAACAGGGCAAGAAATCGCGCATGATGGAAACCGCTGCTAACTTAAATCTTCTCTCGACCATCACCTGTCCAAACTGCGGACATCAGGTGACCGAAACAATGCCGACAGATGCCTGCGTGGGATTCTACACCTGCGCGGGCTGTGGCCAGATGCTGAGGCCGAAGGCCGGGGACTGCTGCGTGTTTTGCAGCTACGGAACGGTCGCTTGTCCCCCAATCCAGGAAGAGCGTGCCAGCGGGTCATTTTCCGGCTGCTGCCCAGGAGGCGCCGATCCATGCGCCGACGACGCTTCCCACAAGTAAGTTGACGATGATCATCCAGTGAGAAGCGATCTCGGAGAACGGGATCGTGCTTGCCCGGAAGGGCAAGGATGCCGACACCACGATCAAGCTCATGGCCTTATTGATGATCACCGCGGGTAAGGCTGGAAATTCGAAAAGGCTGACCAGAATCGGGAGGCGGAATCACGCAGAAAAGCCTATGCCGATTTCCACCCGCCGAGCACGATGATCGCCATTCCAATGATGGTGACGATGACGCCGACAATGTCCCAAGTCGTCGGACGGATGCCGTCAACCTGCCATAGCCAGAAAATCGCGATAGTCACATAGACACCGCCATAGGCCGCATACACCCGACCGGCCGCATCGGGGTGCAGCGTGAGAAGATATGAAAAAGCGATCAGTGCGATGGCGGCCCAAAAAAGCAGCCACGGCGAGCCGTCTTTCCTTAGCCAAAGGTATGGGAGATAGCAGCCGATGATCTCCGCGATTGCTGTGACAACGAACAACCCAAGTGTCTTGGCGAGCAACATTCCCATTCCCCCCATTCGAATGATCGAAAATCAGACCTACCATCTCGAATGTGCTAAATGCTAGAAGCCGTTACGCGTTTCTCACGATCTCTTCGAGTTGCGCCCAGGATGCCTTCCTTTCCGTTTAGTTTGAGCCCTTCGCATTGGCGCAAAGCTTTGATCCCGCCGCGATACGGATCGTTCGAAGCGGGTTTGAAAAGAAGGACCTTTTGACCGCTTAATCCTCAAAAGCGGGGATGACTACGAATATTCTTTGCACGGCTAAACGACGGCGTTGGCTCGCCATAAACCCGGCGGTAGGCAGCGGCGGCGGCGCTTTTGTATCCCGACACAGTCGCTGTTAGACTGTGACGCGGACGGGCAAAGACGCTCAACAAAGCGCCGAATGAACGACCAACTTTATCCTCGCCTATGACCAATCGGCCTTCACGAAAACCTGGTTACGACAACTGTGACGACGACGCTTGCAGCGATCGAGCGATATTTCGCTCGCTCAAGTCACAGCCTTCGATCCGGGTCATTCAATGTGGAGAGCCAACATGGCACGCCATTCCGCGGGTATTTCACCAAGCGTATCACTTGTCCTAGCAAGCGCATTTTGGGCCGTCGCAACGGTTTTCAGCAAACAACTCCTCGCGTCCGTTCCTCCCATCACCTTTTTGGTGATCCAGCTCGCACCGAGCGTGTTGGCGCTCTGGCTTCTGGTCGCAGCAAAGGGCGTGCGGCCGACGCATTGGCGCGGATTTCTGCCACTGGCGCTGATCGGTTTATTGAATCCGGGTCTTTCCTACACACTGAGCATGCTCGGTCTGGTGCGCACGACGGCCAGTGTCGCGACTTTGCTTTGGGCAGCTGAGCCGGCCCTTATCGTTGCTATGGCGTGGCTCGTTCTTAGGGAGGTTATAACGCCCCGCCTAGTGTTGCTTACGGCAACAGCAGCATGCGGGGTCCTTCTCGTGAGCGGTCTTCTAAATTTAGAAGCGACAGAAATAGGAAATCGTTACGGTGCGATGCTTATCTTAGGAGGTGTACTCTGCTGTGCGATCTATACGATACTATCCCGAAAGATTGGGCTGGGCGTCGATCCGCTTCTCACGGTTGCCATTCAGCAGACGGCGGGGCTCATTTGGTCCGTAGCCATCTGGCCTTTTGAACTACGAGGCAACGGCGTCGATAGCATATTGACGCTCACACAGAGTGAGGTGCTGGGCGGAGCGCTAAGTGGCTTGATGTACTACGCTGCCGCGTTCTGGCTTTATTTGAACGGACTTCGGCGCGTCCCAGCGAGCACTGCGAGCATGTTTATCAATCTGACTCCCCTGTTTGGAGTGGCGGCCGCCTACGCACTGCTCGGAGAGCGCCTGACTCCGGCACAATGTTTTGGCGCGATCGTCATCCTCTTGTCAGTTGTGATGCTACTGAAATCTCAATCGTCGTCGACAATTCCCGAGGCGACGTGTGGAGACTAGTCGCCGCGGTGAGTGACCCGACCCGGCAGAAATAATCCCGGCATCGTCGCTAGTGCTTATGATTCAGGCAATGCTCATGATGTGACAGCGCCTCGATGATGCGGCATTGGGCGATGCGCCCCTTCGCGCAAGACTTGATCATGTGTTCGACTTCGGTCTTGAGCGCCGTCAATCGTTCGATGCGGCTGGTAATGGCGTGCAGGTGTTCCCGCGCCAAGGCGTCTACCTTGGCGCAGGAGCGTTGCGGCTGCTCGGCGAGGTCCAGCAGTTCGCGGATCGCCTCCACCTCGAACCCCAGCTCGCGCGCGTGGCGGATGAAGCGCAGGCGGTCCACCGCTTCGGTGCTGTAGAGCCGACGGTTACCCTCGCTGCGCGGCGGCGCGGGCAGCAGCCCGATGCCTTCGTAGAAGCGGATAGTGGGCACCTTCACCCCGGTTTTGCGGGACAAAACGCCGATCGCCATGACGTCGCTCATAACCTCTTGCTCCTCTAGTCACTAGAGATTGTAGCCTTCCGGACGTGAAAACGAAAGGGCTGACCATGACCGACTCCTGCCAATCCTCCGCCTGCGGCTGTCACGGCAATCCGCGCTTCGACGGCCTGGACCCGCGCTACAAGCGCGTCCTTTGGACGGTGATCGCCCTCAACGGCATCATGTTTGTGGTGGAGATGGCGGCCGGCCAGCTGGCGGGATCGCAGGCGCTTCAGGCCGACGCCCTGGATTTCCTCGGCGACACGCTCACCTACGGCATCAGCCTCGCGGTCATCGGCCGCTCGCTGCAGGTCCGTTCCGGCGCCGCGCTATTGAAAGGCGGCAGCCTGCTGCTGATGGGGATGTGGGTGTTCGGGAGCACTCTCTATCACGTGTTGATCCTTGGATTGCCGCGCGCGGAAATCATGGGCGGCATCGCCATGCTCGCGCTCGCCGCCAACCTGGCCAGCGTGCTCCTTCTGCTGCGCTACAAGGACGGGGATGCCAACGTCCGTTCGGTGTGGCTATGCTCTCGCAACGATGCGATCGGCAATGTCGCGGTGATGATCGCCGCCCTGTCGGTGTGGGGCAGCGCGAGCGCATGGCCGGACCTGCTGGTTGCCGGCATCATGGCCGGTGTCTTCCTCATGTCGTCGACGCAGATTCTTCGTCAGGCGTGGGCTGAGAGCCGGGAAGCGATGACGGTGTAGCTTTCCAGTCTATGGTGCTTCGTTCTCTGACTGGAGAATGACGTTGAAGGTACTGGTTCGGGCTTGCTTAGGTCTTCTCTTCACTCTTGGCATTGTCGCCACTGCCGGGAGCGCGGAACTTCCGTTGCACCAGATCGTTCAAGCGCTCTTCAACGCCAAGCCCGGGGTCCAGCTCAATTACTCGGGCAAAGACCTTTCCCTACTTGATCTCAGCGGCGTCAACTTCAAGCGAGCGAATCTGGCGGGCGCCAACCTGCTGGGTGATGACCTGACGGGAGCCAATCTCTCCCGCGTCAAGCTTGTTGGCGCCAAGCTGGATCGGACGTCACTGGCCGGGGCCAAGTTTGACGGTGCCGACCTTTCACAGGCCACTCTGTTCGACGCCGTTGGTTCGCTGACGTTCGAGGTTTCCGCCGCCAACGCACCGACCTTCGTAGGTGCAAATCTTTCCGGAGCGCGTATATTCGCACGATTGAGCCGCGCCGATTTCCGCAACGCCAACCTCTCTGGCGCGCGGCTCGGCACCGAGCGCAACCAGTTCAAGATGCCGAAGCAGACCGACCTTTCCGGCGCGCTCTTCGGTGGAGGGAATCTGACGGGCGCCGACTTCACCGGCGCGAACCTAATCTTCGCCAACATGGCTGCCGCCAACCTCAGGGGCGCCATTCTGATCGGGGCTGATTTATCGAACGCGGATCTTAGCGGAGCGGAGCTTGCCGGCGCAGACTTCACCGACGCCAACATCTACGGAACTGTATTCAAGAATGCCAAGGGACTGGAGGAGGTTAAGAACCTCGATATGGCGAAGAATCGCGACAAGGCGGTCTTCTGACCATCTACGCGCCTAGCATTACGCATTATTCATTAGTCAGTAAGGCGCCCGTGGCTATGTTGCGACGGAGTTGATGGTGTGGCAGTCTGATTTCGTGACAAACCGTCTGTTCCAGCGCTGGTTTGTGGTCCTCGGCATGGTCGCCATGTTCGGGGCGCTCATTTCTATGCCGATGACGGCCACCTATGCCTTGGCCATGTCGGGTCAAACGTCGGCGACATCCGGCGACATGTCGATGCTCGCTGCGGCGGACGAGATGCCCTGCCACAACCCGATGAAACACTGCCCGCATTGTCCGCAGAAGGTCTGCCCGGAGATGGGCAGTTGCTTGGTCAAGTGCTTCCAGCCAATGCCGCAGCCAATCGCCGAAGCGCGGCTGCAGCGTGATAGTGTCGGCCAGCGCGTGATGCCTTCGCCAACGCGGGTTACCGCCAGTTCCTTGATCCCTCCTCTTCTTCGACCTCCCAGCGTCTGAACCGCGCGCCCATGGGGCGTGATAGCGGCTGCGGCTGATGCCGTGGCCCTTTGCGTGCGTTGGCCGTGGTGGCCCGCGCCGGTTCACGACAACAGGAGATTCCTAACATGCAACGTTCCTCATTGCGCGCGGCCGCCGTCGGCGTCGCGCTCCTCATGGGCATGGCTGGGTCGGCGCTTGCCGACGTCAAAGACTACGAATTCCAGCTGCTTGATAAAGAGGTGAAGCAGGGCGCGGCGGTCATCTCGGTGAAGCTGGTCCATAAGCCCTCCGGCCGCGCGATCGCCGATGCGGTGATCTTCGCCAAGCGCATCGACATGGGCCCCGGCGGCATGGAGACGATGACCGCGCCGATCGACTTGGTTTCCTCGACCGAGCCAGGCGTCTATCGCTTCAAGACCGACCTCGGCATGGCCGGGGAATGGGCCTTGTCACTCGGCGCCAAGGTGCAGGGCGAGACCGGGACGGTTGAGGACAAACTCATCGTCAAGGCCACCCAATGAGCGCCCTGACCAAGGGGTTGGTTTCCGTCGCAGCGATTATCGCTGCGGCGGGAGCCGGGCTGTGGGCCGGCCAGACCGGTTTGCTCAAGCTGCCGCTGTCACCCGCAGCGGCCATGACTGGGGAGCGTCCGGATGCCACCGGTCCGGTGATCTATTACCGCGACCCCAGCGGCAGGCCGTTCTATTCGCTCTCGCCGCGCAACACCGACGGCGGTCAGGTCTATGTGCCTGTCCTTGCCAGCGAGGACGTGTCCTTCGAGCCCAAGCCGAAAACGGAATCTGTGGCGCGGGCCGCCGCCTCGCCCAGCGAGAAGAAGATCAAATACTACCGCAACCCAATGGGCCTGCCCGACACCTCGCCGGTGCCGAAGAAGGATTCGATGGGGATGGACTACATCCCAGTCTACGAGGGCGAGGACAGCGACGATGGCTCGATCAAGGTCTCGCCGGGCAAGATCCAGCGCACCGGCGTGGAGACCGTGGCGGTCGGTCGCCATGCCATCACCCGCACCATCCAGGCGCCAGGCGTGGTCGCCATCGATGAGCGCCGCGTCGCGGTGGTGTCGCCGAAGTTCGACGGCTACGTGGTCAAGATCAGCAACGTCACCACCGGCACGCATGTGAAAGAGGGCGAAGCGCTGGCAACGGTGTTCGGTCAGGCGGTGCTCGACCAGGCCGCACGCCTGCTCATCGAACAGACCTCCGGTTGGACACGCAGTGACGAAGCGGCTTCTCCACCAGGGCTGAAGGGTCCGGCCGGCGTAGTCGGCGCCACCCGCCGCCTGCAGAATCTCGGCGTGCCCGAGGAGTTCATGGACCAGGTTAAGAACGAGCGCCGCGTGCCTGACACCTTCACCATCCGCGCGCCCATCAGCGGCGACGTGCTGGAGCGTGATTGGAGCGATGGGCAAGGTTTCAAGGCCGGTGACGTCGGCTTCCGCATCGTCGATCATAGCATGGTATGGATGATGGCTAACGTGGCCGAGGGCGACATGGATGCGCTGCGCGTTGGCCAGAAGGTCAAGGTCACGACGCGGGCGCATCCGGGCCGAACGGTCACCGGTACGGTCACGGTGATCTATCCACGCCTGATGCCGGAAACCCGGACGGTGCGTGTGCGCATCGAACTGCCCAATCCCGACATGGCACTTTTGCCGGACATGTATGGCGACGTGGAGATTGCGACGGGCTCGAAGGCCGACGTGGTGTCGGTTCCCGCCAGCGCGGTGATCGACAGCGGCAACCGACAGGTCGTGCTGGTTGAGCTGGGCAAGGGCCGCTATGAGCCGCGCGAGGTCAAGCTCGGCCGCACCGGTGACGATTTCCGTGAAGTCCTCAGCGGCGTTTCAGAGGGCGACAGGGTCGTCGTCAACGGCAACTTCCTCATCGACGCCGAAAGCAACCTGCAGGCCGCCTTGAAAGGCTTTACGGCGCCATCGACGCCGGCCGCGACGGAGGCCACGCAATGATTGCCCGCCTCATCGCCTGGTCGGCCAGGAACCTGATGCTGGTGTTCATCGCCACCGTCTTCGCGGTCCTGGCGGGCGTGTGGGCAGTAAAGACGCTGCCGCTGGACGCCATCCCCGACCTCTCGGACACGCAGGTCATCGTCTACACAGAATTCCCCGGCCAGGCGCCGCAGGTGGTCGAGGACCAGGTTACTTATCCGCTCACGACGTCGATGCTGACGGTGCCGCGATCGAAGGTGGTGCGCGGCTTTTCATTCTTCGGCGTCTCCTTCGTCTACATCATTTTCGAGGATGGAACCGACATCTATTGGGCGCGCTCGCGCGTGCTCGAATACCTCAACGCGGCCGCCAAGCGCCTACCCGCCGGTGTGACGCCAACACTCGGCCCCGACGCCAGCGGCGTCGGCTGGGTCTACCAGTATGCGGTTCTCGGCAAGGATAAATCCCTCGCGGATTTGCGCTCGCTGCAGGATTGGGAAATACGCTTCGGCCTTTCGAAAGCCGAAGGCATCGCGGAAGTCGCCAGCGTCGGCGGCTTCGTCAAACAATATAGCGTCGTCATCGACCCGGGCCGCCTGCGCGCGCTCAACATACCCTTGGCCAAAATCCGCGACGTCATCCGCGGCAACAACATGGATGTGGGCGGGCGCACGCTGGAGCTTTCCGAACACGAATTCATGGTGCGCGGTCGCGGCTATTTGCGCGGCATCGACGACCTCAACAACATCGTGGTCAAGTCCGACGGCGGCACACCGGTGCTGCTCAAGGATGTGGCCAGCGTACAGCTGGCGGGTGACGAACGGCGCGGCATCGCCGAGCTCAACGGCGACGGTGAGGTTGCCAGTGGCATTGCCCTGCAGCGCTCAGGCGCCAATGCACTGACCGTCATCGACAACGTCAAGGAGCGGCTGAAGGAGATTGCGCCCTCATTGCCCGCAGGGACGACGATTGTGCCGGTCTACGACCGGTCGGAGCTTATCCATCGCGCCATCGAAACGCTGAAGTCCACGCTGTTCGAGGAAAGCCTCGTCGTCGCATTGGTCTGTATCGTGTTTCTGCTGCACGTTCGAAGCGCCATGGTTGCGATTTTGATGCTGCCTGTCGGAATCCTCATGGCCTTCGTCGCCATGAAGCTCCTCGGCATCGGTTCCAACATTATGAGCCTCGGCGGCATCGCCATCGCCATCGGCGCGATGATCGATGCGGCCATCGTCATGATCGAGAACGCGCACAAGCATCTGGAGCGCGCGCCGCCCGGCAAGCCCCGCACCGAGATCCTCATCGAAGCGGCGAGCGAGGTCGGCCCGGCGCTGTTCTTCTCCTTGCTCATCATCACCGTGTCGTTCCTGCCAATCTTCACGCTGGAGTCGCAGGAGGGGCGACTCTTTGGCCCGCTGGCCTTTACCAAGACCTTCTCGATGGCAGCTGCGGCGATCCTTTCGGTGACGCTCGTGCCCGCGTTGATGATCATCTTTGTGCGCGGTCGGATCATCCCGGAAGCGAAGAACCCGCTGAACCGCGCTCTCATCGCCATCTACCGGCCGATCATCCGCGCCGTGCTGAAAGCCAAAGCGCTGACCATCGCGCTGGCGGTGGGCATCCTTGCGGTGTCGGTATGGCCCGCCACCCAGATCGGCAGCGAGTTCATGCCGAACTTGAACGAGGGCACGCTGCTCTACATGCCGACGACACTGCCGGGGCTGTCGGTCACCAAGTCGGCCGAGCTGCTGCAGACCCAGGACCGCATCATCAAATCATTCCCGGAGGTCGCATCGGTCTACGGCAAGGCCGGCCGCGCGCAGACCGCAACCGACCCGGCGCCGATCGAAATGTTCGAGACCGTCATCAACCTCAAACCGAAGGAGGAATGGCGGCCGGGGCTCACCGTTGACGGGCTCATCAAGGAGATGGACAACGCCTTGCAGTTCCCTGGCGTCTCCAATGCCTGGACCATGCCCATCAAGGCGCGCATCGACATGCTGGCGACCGGCATTCGCACGCCCGTCGGCGTCAAGGTGATCGGTACAGACCTGACAGCCATGGACAAAGTCGCTCGCCAAGTCGAAACCGCACTCAAATCGGTCCCGGGCACCTCCAGCGCTTATGCCGAACGAGTTCTTGGCGGCTACTACCTCGAAATCATCCCGAACCGCGAGCGGCTGGCCCGCTACGGGCTGATGATCTCCGACGTGCAGGACGTCGTGGCGATGGCACTCGGCGCCGAACCCATCACCACCACGGTGGAGGGGAGGGAGCGGTATACAGTCGCCATTCGCTATCCACGCGATCTGCGCTCCAACCCGCAGGCGATTGCCAAGGACGTGCTGGTGTCATTGCCGAACGGCGGCACGGTGCCGTTGGGAGAAGTCGCGGACATCAAGCTCACGCAAGGCGCCACCAGCATCCGCACCGAGAACGCCAAGTTGGCGACGTACGTCTTCGTCGACATCCGCGACCGTGATCTCGGCGGCTACGTCGCCGACGCCAAGAAGGCTGTCGCCGAGAACGTGCAACTGCCGACCGGCACCTACCTGGTGTGGAGTGGCCAGTTCGAATACCTCGAACGCGCCGAAGCCCGCATGCAGATTGTGGTGCCAGTGACGCTGATGATCATCTTCCTGCTGCTCTACCTCAACTTCCGGCGCCTCACCGAGACCCTCATCGTCATGCTGTCGCTGCCGTTCGCGCTGGTGGGCGGATTCTGGCTGATGTGGTGGCTCGGCTTCAACCTCTCCGTGGCCGTCGCGGTCGGCTTCATCGCACTCGCGGGCGTCGCGGCCGAAACCGGCGTGATCATGCTGATCTACCTCGACAATGCCTCGCGGGAGATTCACGCGGAGTGTCTCCTCTATAAACGCCCGTTCACTCGCGCAGACCTCTACCACGCGATTATGGTCGGCGCGGTGGAGCGCGTGCGGCCGAAGATGATGACGGTGGTGGCCATCATGGCGGGGCTTCTCCCCATCATGTGGAGCACCGGCACCGGCTCGGAAGTGATGCAGCGCATCGCCGTGCCGATGATCGGCGGCATGGTTTCATCAACGTTGCTGACCCTCATCGTCATCCCGGCCATCTACGGACTGGTCAAAGGCTGGCAATTGCCTGCCGAGGAACCGGTCCGTGCACCGCAACTCAACCCGGCCGAGTAGACCTGCTCCGTCTTAGATTTTTGGAAGGGAGAGACTCACATGAAACGCTTCTTATTCGCAGTCATCGTTTTGGTTTTTGCCTCCGGCTTCGCGGCGGCGGAGGAAAAAATCGCCGCCACACTGTACAAGAATCCCGGCTGCGTCTGCTGCGACGGCTATGCCAACTATCTTCGCGCCAACGGTTTCAATGTCACCGTCATCGAACATCCCAACATGACGCTGATTAAGCAAAAGTACGGCGTGCGCGAAGACCTCGAAGGGTGCCATTCCACGGTCATCGGCAAATACGTTGTTGAAGGCCATGTGCCGGTCGGTCCGATCAAGCGGCTGCTTGCGGAAAAGCCCGACATCAAGGGCATTTCGCTCCCCGGCATGCCACAAGGCTCGCCTGGGATGTCGGGAACCAAAGAAGACCCCTTCGAGGTTCTAACCATCACAGGCCACGATGGCCCTGCGCCCATCTACGCCAAGGAGTAGGCCTCGATGCTGCACGACGGCATGGGGGGCATGATGTGGGGAATGGGCCTCCTCGGGCTACTCACCATCATCGCGCTCGTTCTGGCGATTGCGGCGTTGATCAAATACCTGCGGTCTCACAACTGACTGCGGAGAGGCCCTGGATGAGCAAATGATGGAGATGACCGTGATTTCTACGCGAGTGCCGGCAGCAGAACTATTCATCTTGAAATTTCGGCAGCCGATTGCGAGCTATAAGGTAGGTAAGTCCGATGACTTTGCACCGCACTATACTTGCCCTGCTGCTGTCGCTGATCACGGCCTTTGCGCCGTTTGCCAGCGTCGCAATGGCGAAGCCGTGCATGATGACCGCGGAGATGAGCGCCAGCAATCCTTCGCACTGCCCGTGCGACAGGTTTATGCCTGGTTGCAGAACAATGCCGCAATGCGGGACCGCGGCCGGATGCGTGAACCACTGTTTCATCAACTGCGCGATCCTACCCAATGGTGCGGGTGTACCTCCAGTCTCTCGTCCGGCGGCATCAACGCGATACGGCATTGTCCTGCACTCGTTGCTTGTAAAGCCGCCCACTCCGCCTCCCCGGGCCTGAACCAAGACCTGACGTGGCGAGCCGTGAAGCTCGCAACCATGCCGCGCACACAAGCGTGCGTGGTGACGTGACAATCATCCCAAACTCGGGAGAACCGAAAATGATGAAATCGATAATCGGAGCTTTGCTCCTCGGCGTCGTGACCGTGACCGGCTTCGCCGGGCTGGCGCAAGCGGGCAATTGGACCTGCCCAATGCCCATCACGCGCGGCGGTTGCCCAATGGTTCCACAACCGGGACCGCAGCTCCCTCAACCAGGTAAGTAAGGAACAAGACAGGCCCGTGGCTCTGCCGCGGGCCTGCTCTCGCTCGTCGACGAAATTTCGTTCCGGTCCTAAGCTGTTTGAGCCATCGCCAAAGGTGAAACAAGGTTTATCGAGTCGTGATGCAAGGTGCTGAGACTTGAGCGGTGACCGACGGAGACGATGGCGGCCTCAGGGAGTTCAGCCCTAAGCCTACGAAACAGCGCGGCCTCGGATAGCTCGTCGAGCGCCGACGTCGCTTCATCCATCAACAGTACATCGGGTCTCGTCAGCAAAGCTCGGGCAAAGGCGATACGCTGCTGCTCTCCAAGGGAGAGAGCATCGCTCCATTGCTCAACTCGATCTAGAGATTGGAGCAGATAACCAAGACCGACTTTGCCGAGCGCGTCGCTTATCCTTTCATCTGGAACATCAAACGCCGTTGCAGGATAGGCGACCGCCGTCCTTAAAGATCCAAGCGGCAAGTAAGGTTTTTGCGGGACGACGAGCACGCGTGCATTCGGCGCCAGCGCAACGACACCTTGGGAATGCGGCCAGAAGCCAGAGATTGTGCGAAATAGGGTCGTCTTTCCGCATCCCGACGGGCCCTTCAGCAGAAGAGCCTTCCCTGCCTCAACCACGAAATTCGTACGGGCGAGAAGTTGCGTTCCGTCGGGGGTTTGGACGTGCACATCAGCTACGGAAAGCGCCACCTCGGATTGTGCTTGCCCTACCTTGACGCCGCGTCTCGACATTGGATCACGGGCGAGCATGATTTGGCTTTCGAATCCCACCAACCGATCAACGACGGCCTTCCACGTGGCGAGGCTCGAATAAATATTGACGAAATATGAGAACGACGATTGGACCTGGCCAAATGCGCCCACAGTCTGCATCAACGTTCCGAGCTGAATACGGCCCCCGAAAAATGGGCCGGCAAGGATGATGTACGGCAGGATCACCGCGATCTGATTGTAACCGGCCGTGAAGAACGTGAGAATTTTCTGTCGGCCCATGATCGCATGCCAGTTGGCGACAATGCTCACGAAATGGTCAGTCAGAAGACCACGCTCGACACGCTCACCGCGCATGAGCGCAACTTGTTCCGAATGCATTCGCACGCGCGCCAGCCCAAAGCGGAAATCGGCGCCGAGGCGTTGGTGATTGAAGTTGAGGCCGATGAGCCGCCGGCCGATGAGGTGGGAACCGACAGTGGCCAAAAGCGCCAATGCGCCTGCGATCCACACCAGATGGCCTGGTACGGCGAGATCGTATCCCGAAATCGAGAGTGGAACCTCATTCGAGATACCCCAGAGGACGACACAGAACGACGCCAGCGTTCCGACCGCGGACAACAGGCCAATGCCAAGCGTCAGTGTTTGATCGACGAATTGTGCGATATCGTCGGCGATGCGCTGGTCAGGGTTGTCCGTGGCATCTCCACTTAGCCGCATGCGATAGTGCAGGCCATCGTCAAGCCAATGGTCGAGATAGTAATGCGTCATCCACCGCCGCCAGCGAATCTGGAGCCACTGACTGAGATAGAGCTGGTAAACCGCGATGACCATGAAGGCAGCGGCGATGACCGAGAAGACAAGGAGCTGCCGCCAGAAAGTTGGTAGATCCTTATTCTGAAGTGCATCAAAAAAGACGGCGTTCCATTGATTGAAGTAGACCGTGAGGCAAATCTGCCCGCACTGGGCGCAGATGACTGCCAATAGCAGGCAGCAGCCAATCCAGCCCTCCTTGACGCGGTAGGGTCCGAAAGGCCCGAGATGGACGACGGATTTTTCCGCTGACCGAAAGTACGGGACCGCCAGCCGCCAGACTGCGAAAGCCTGCTCGCGCACTGTGATCATCACGCCTCTTCTCCCCATCAATCGCCGAGAACTACTCGACAGGTTTTTAAGGTTCGAGACAAGTGAGGCACGGACCGTGCCAGCATACTTGACGGGACGTGCGGCTGATTTGGCATGAGAAAGCCGCTCACTCTCAATAAGTTAGTGCTACTTGCGACATTCCAACGATGGCGATGGGCTGTTTATGATCGCGCCATTTCAATCGGCAATCTGCTTAATTATAAGGCGGCATTGAGAGAGGCGAATGGCAACCGGCCATTACCGAGTTCTCAAGGCTTGACCCGTTCCCAAGGACGACCGAACTGGTGGTGTTGGCAGAATTTGAGACAGGACCTACGTTGGTACTACGTTGGTACTACGTTGGTAAAGGCTGCGTGCGACAAGTGCTCCAGACTTTTTATGGACGACGCTTGAGGTAAATCAAAGCTCAAGGGCCAAGCCGCAGGCATATTGGTACTTGTAGTAATGTGACCCTTTCCGGCCCTCCTCGGGCGTCAGGAGTGACCGATGCGCCAATCAATTACAGCAAGGGGATTGCTGTTGGCGATAAGCCTTGTGTTCATGGCCTTAGCGCCAGAGGTTTCATTGGCGCACGCTGGTCATTCCTATTCAAAATCTCCATTTGGTAACGAACTGACGTCGGGTCAAATCAAGGAGGCTATGACGCTCGATCGGTTGGATAGTCAGCGAGCCATCATTGTTGCAAACAGCTTCGTGATTTCCATGAATCCCTGCGATGGGGATTGCTGTTCCGACGGATGTTGCGGTTCAATTGCCGGTGGCACGCATTGCCCCTCTTGCGCGGCGCCAGGGCTGATTCCTGCAGAGAACTCCACGCCAAGCCCGCCCTCGTTGGGTTCTTGGTGCGCAATGGCCTTCATTGGCCATCTCGCTGTGTCGGTTGCCCCCGACCTTCCTCCTCCGCGAGTCTGACCCGAGCGTCGTCTCAACTGCTGTAGCCCTGGTCACTGCGCCACCTTTTCGGCTCCGTCTGGCAGGCGTGCAAGTGGCACTTGCGGCGAGCTCAAAATATTTAGCTCGCGGTTGACACTGATCTTTTCTGAGCACCTTGCCGGAAGCTGCATCTTTCAATTGCAGCACGAGCAACAGCGCGGGTCGGCCCCCCATGAAATACGCGCGTGAGGATGATGCCAATGTTCGAGTTTGCAGACACGTCTAAGCAGAGCGGCGCCAACGAAATAGGCTGCGATAACTCAATCGATTTGTTCCTCTGCTCCGAGCTCATCCAGGATGGGGCAATCGGGCCGATCGTTCCCCTCGCAAGCATTGATCAGACGCTCCAGAACGCCAGTCACGCCCTCAAAAGCCCTTATGCGGGCATTCAGGTTGGCGAGATGTGCCTCGGCCAGCCTGCGGACTGTATGGCTGCGCCGTTGCTTGTTGCGCCAAAGCTCGAGGAGTTCCTTAATTTCTTTGATTGGAAAGCCAAGCAACCGTGCTCGCTTGATGAAGCGGAGCTCGTGGACGTCACGCAGTTCGTAGGTCCGGTAGCCGTTCGTTTGCCTGTCGACAACCCTGAGGAGACCGACGCTCTCATAATACCGGATCAGTTTGATGGTTATCCCCGACAGTCGTGCGGCGTCGCCGATACGGAACATGTGCAGGCCTCGCTAAGACGTGATTGGAGTCTCCTATCGTTGGAGACATTAGCGTCAAAGTGTCAAATGAGCGCTCCGCCAGGCCGCCAATCCAAAGAAAGGAAGCTCGGGGTGGTGGATGCGAACACCGATCCGCCTGGCGCCGATAGAGGCGACCTGCGCAAGGGCGCGACTAAATCAAACTTGAGCCGGGTGAGCTCCGGACGGAAGCAAACTCGCCTAACCCCGTGAGGACTTTGTCATGAGTATCCATCAAGCCCCTGCTCGACCGACTGATACACGTTCGGGATTGCCTATCGGCGTATTCGGAACGAGCCTGAGCATCTTCTTCGCTGTCACTTATCTCCTCTGCGTCGCACTCCGGCTTTTCGTTCCCGACGTGAGCAATCACCTCCCATGGTTCCAGTTTTTCCCGGGCTTTGAATGGACCCCCTTCGGCATCCTGCTCGGCCTGATCGAGACTCTTGCCTACGGCTGGTACGTCGCCCTCGTCTTCGGGTCCCTATTCAACTTTTTCACTTCTCGCTGCGCTTAAGGAGAGTCAAATATGCCTACCCGCCAAACATCCGTTGCGTATGCGGAGACAACAAAAGCACCGCTGGCTTCTGTTTCCGCAATAACGACCCAACATGCAGAAACGAGACCGGGCCGGAATGGATTGACGCAGGTGGTCGCCACAAGCGCCGCCGTGGCCGTTGACCAGCCAACCCCGGCAGCCGCCAGCGCGCTAGACTTCCTAGCCTACCAGCGGGACGTCTTGGAACGCACGATCTTGTTCTTCGATACGCTGAGAAAACGCGCCAACAACATGCTGGATCACGAGCGTGCCGGATTGCCGCCGTTGCTCAACTTCAAATATGAAACGCTTCTCGATGCCCGACAGTTTGAGCGTCCAGTCAACTACGCTCTCTTGCGCATCACGGAGGCCGGTGATGACTGCTGGGACGATTGCGTCGATCTCGCAAAGCCCCCGGTTCTCATAATCGATCCCCGGGCAGGGCACGGGCCGGGCATCGGTGGCTTCAAGCGCGACTCGGAGGTCGGGACCGCCCTGCACACTGGCCACCCCGTATACTTCGTCGTTTTCTTTCCGGAGCCTTGTAAGGGCCAAACGCTAGGCGACGTCATCAAGGCGCTTGGCCGATTCGTTGCGGAAGTGGCCGAGCGCCACGATGGCAAGCGTCCCGTTCTCTATGGAAACTGTCAGGGGGGATGGGCTGCGGCGCTTGTTGCGGCGGATTGCGAACAGCAAGTCGGAGCTGCGGTCCTCAATGGTTCGCCACTTTCGTATTGGGCTGGCGAGCCAGGCTTGAACCCGATGCGGATGACAGGCGGCTTCGTCGGTGGCGTGTGGCTCAACCACTTTCTGGCAGACGTCAACGGCGGGCGTTTCGATGGCGCGTGGCTTGTGCAGAATTTCGAGAATCTTAAACCCGGCAATTCGTATTTCGAAAAATACGCCAACCTGTTCACAAGGATCGACACCGAGGCTGACAGGTTTCTCGACTTCGAACGCTGGTGGGGCGGCTTCTATCGCTTGAGCCGCGAAGAGATCGTGTCCACAGTCGAGGACCTTTTCATCGGCAACGAGCTTGAGCAGGGGCAGGTACGGCTTGACGAGCGCTGCGCCGTCGATCTGCGCAAAATTCGTAATCCGCTCGTCATCTTTGCGTCTTACGGCGACAACATCACGCCTCCGCACCAAGCTCTCGGCTGGATCCCCGCCGTCTATAGAAGCACAGAAGATCTGAAGGCGTGCAACCAGCGGATTGTCTATCTCACCGATCAGAAAATAGGTCACCTCGGCATATTTGTGTCGGCGAAAGTCGTGCGGTTCGAACACCGCGCCATCCTCGAAAATCTTCCCGAGATCGAACGGCTTTCCCCCGGCCTCTATGAGATGAAAATCGATCATCCGACCGGCGATCCCGACTGCGCCCGCGATCAATATTCGGTGCGGTTCGAGCCTCGGAATGTCGAGGATATCCGGTTCGACTATCCGCGCGCAACTTTCGACCGGGTTCGTCAGGTCTCGGAGTTCAATGAAGGCGTCTATCGCACATTCTTCAGCCCTTGGGTCCAAGCCATGAGCAATCCTTGGATCGCACTCGCGGCGCAATGGCTTCATCCCATGCGGACCAGCCGCTACATGTTTTCAGATAGTTTCGCTCCGTGGATGGCCGCTTTTTCGACTTTGGCTGATATCATTTCGAACGATCGCAAGCCCTTATCCGACGATCATCCTTTGATCGCCCAGGAGCGACAGCTCATTGCCCAGACCTCGTCCTCCTGGGAAACGCTTCAGAGGGTTCGAGATGCCGCTGAAGAGCGCGCGTTCGCCAGCATTTACGGAGGCCGGGCATGAACCGTCTTTTGGCTGCCTTCCTCAAACGTTTCATCAAGGACGGAACTCTCGAAGCGATCGGTGCGTCCGGCGCGAAGCGCGTCTTTGGAAATGAAAAAGAACCATTCGCCTCCATCCGCTTTGCCGACAGGGCTGCGGAGCTCCGGCTGCTGTCGAACCCGCCGCTGGCCCTAGGCGAGCTCTATATGGATGGTCGCCTCGTTATCGAGCGGGGCTCGATTTACGATTTGCTGTTGATCGCGACGCGCAATCTTGGGCTCCAGCCGCAGACACGTTTGTTGAGGATACGGTCGAGCGTCCGCAAGGTTCTTCGATCAGTCCGTCAGCGCAATTCCGAACGCCGAGCCAAACGCAATGTCGCTCATCACTATGATCTAGACGGCCGCCTTTACGATCTGTTTCTCGATCCCGATCGCCAGTACTCCTGCGCCTATTTCGAGCACCCCGAACAAAACATCGAAGAGGCTCAGCTTGCAAAGAAGCGCCATATCGCGGCGAAGCTCATCGTCGAGCCAGGCCAACATGTCCTTGATATCGGAAGCGGGTGGGGTGGGTTGGCGCTGTATCTTGCTGAGCAATGCAGCGCTCGGGTGACGGGCGTCACGCTGTCGGTTGAGCAGCTCGAGATCGCGCGCAAACGAGCCGTCCAAAAAGGACTCGCAGGCGCGGTTGACTTTCGACTTCAGGACTACCGGGCGATCCAGGGTCAGTTCGATCGCATCGTTTCTGTCGGAATGTTCGAGCACGTTGGTCTCAGCCACTACGATGCATTTTTCTCCAAGGCGGCCGATCTCCTTGCCGATGACGGTGTCATGCTTCTCCATTCCATTGGCAGTATCGACGGGGCGACTATCACTAATCCTTGGGTCGCCAAGTATATCTTCCCTGGCGGCTACTTGCCCGGATTGTCCGAAGTTCTTCCGGCGGTAGAACGAGCGGGCCTCATCGTGACCGACATCGAAATCCTGCGGCTTCACTATGCCCAAACGCTCAATGCATGGCGTGAGCGCTTCGTCTCACGACGCGCCGACGCCGCCATGCTTTACGATGAGCGATTTTGCCGAATGTGGGAGTTTTATCTAGCAGGGTTTGAGGCTGCGTTCAGGCATGGCGGCCTGATGGTGTTTCAGATCCAATTGGCGAAGCGGCTCGATGCCGTGCCGCTCACCCGCAACTACGTCACCGAGCGCGAAGCCGGTTTGCGATTGCAAGAGACACAACGGCCCGACGTGAGCGTCGCAGCCGAGTAAGGCGCCAGTCGCATGGTGCGGCTGGCCTAAACAAATGGAGGCAAGGCCTATGGAATGGCTTCAGAATAACTGGTTCTGGATTGCGTTGGCCGTTGGCTTCGTCGCCATGCACATGTTCGGCCATGGCGGCCACCGCCGCCAGAGCAGCGATGACCGGCAGAATCCGCCCCCTGCAAACAACACATCGGCGGAATCGGAAACTGAGCTCACTCACATAAACAGTTCAGCGTCGCCCACCGCCGGTTCAAACGATCCAGCGCCACGTGGCGCACCCGCCCACGCTGGTCACGCAGACTCACGGCATCGCCACGGCTGCTGACCGAACAATTCGCAGAAAAAATACCCAAAACCCGATGGAGAATGACATGTCAAAGACCAACGAAACGTCAGCGCAGACGCCAGATGCAGCGAAGAAATCAGGATGCTGCTGTGGCAACCACGAAAAGGGCCACGAGCCTCATCCGGGTAACAAGGTGCAATCCAAGCCATCGGACACTGCGCACTCCGTACACTCCTCCACACCGCAGGCTGACGTCGGCTGTTGTGGTGGCAGCAAGGCTCGCAAGTAGCCGGCAGCATCATCGTCTCCTTGCTGCCGTCGTCACCGTTCGCATCGATTGAAAAACGAGGAATACGACCAGTGGAAGCCATCGACCTCAAGGGGCGCAAAGCGCTGGTTATTGGCGTTGCGAATGCTGACAGCCTCGCTTGGTGGGCGGCCAAACATATCAGAGGAGCTGGAGCCGACCTCGCCATGACCTATTTGAATGACAAAGCCATGCCGTATGTCGCACCCCTCGCAGCCGAACTCGGCGCAGAGATCCTCTTGCCTTGTGACGTGAATGTCCCGGGGCAACTCGAAGCCGTGTTCGAGGAGATCAAGGCGAAGTGGGGGCGCATTGACGTCATATTCCACGCCATTGCGTGGGCACGTAAAGAGGATCTCCATGGCCGTCTGACCGACTGTTCTGCGGACGGCTTCGCCGAGTCGATGATAATCTCGTGCCACTCATTTATACGCATGGCGCGGCTAGCGGAACCACTCATGATTCAAGGTGGCACGCTACTCACCTTGAGCTATTATGGCGCCGAAAAAGTGGTCGATCATTACAACGTCATGGGGCCGGTGAAGGCCGCATTGGAAGCCTCCGTCCGATATCTTGCCCACGAACTCGGTCCGAAGGGCATTCGCGTCAACGCCATCTCCGCCGGGCCGATCAGGACGCGCGCCGCGTCGGGCATCGACCACTTCGATGAGCTGATCGCCGAGGCCGCTGCCAAAGCCCCGCTTCGGCGCACGGTCGACGCCTGCGAGGTCGGCCGCGTTTCTGTGCTTCTTGCAAGCGACTACGCAACGTCCATCACGGGCGAGATCGTACACGCCGACGCCGGCTTTCACGTCGCTGGAATGGTCCTGCACTGATTTCAGCGGCATCGAACACAGACGAATGGAGAGTAACATGCACGATCACGAAAATCCGCAAGCTGAGCATCGGGGCTCGGCCCCATCAGGAAGATTCCTCGGGTCACGAACGTTCTTCGTCTTTCTCGGCTTCCTGGCGATCGCCTTGGTGATGCTCTTCAGCGAGCACCGGGCGCACTTCCTCGGCTATTTGCCCTTCCTCTTCCTATTGGCGTGTCCGCTGCTGCACGTGTTCGGTCACGGTCATCACGGAGGGCACGGGTCCCCTGACCGAGAGCCCAGCAAAACATCTTCTGGAACGAAGGAAAATATACAATGACCGACGATGGACCCGCGTATGGCCTCTGGGGCCTTGTGATCATCAACTCGCTGATCTTTATAATTTTCGCCTTCAGCTTTTCCAGACCGCAGACGGCGCGCGATTGGAGATCATTCGGCGCTTTCAGCGCTTTCATCGTTGCACTATTCACGGAAATGTACGGGTTTCCGCTGACCATCTATATGCTGTCAGGATGGCTACAAAGCCGCTATCCCAATGTCGATTGGCTCTCGCACGATGCGGGACACTTGTTCGAAATGATGTTCGGCTGGCGGGGCAATCCCCACTTCGGGCCCTTCCACCTGCTGAGTTTTGCCTTCATCGTCGGCGGCTTCTGGGTGATCTCTGCGGCGTGGCGAGTGCTATACGAGGCACAGAAGCGAAAGGCCCTCGCCACAACTGGGCCCTACGCCTACGTCCGACACCCCCAATACGTTGGCTTTATCCTCGTGATGTTCGGCTTTCTCCTCCAATGGCCGACGCTCCTGACCCTCGCGATGTTCCCTGTCCTCGTATGGATGTACGTGCGGCTCGCGCGTACCGAGGAACAAGAAGCGCTCTCGACATTCGGCGATGCCTATCGGAGCTATGCGGCGCGTGTTCCGGGCTTCATTCCGCGCTCACTTCGCCCAATCGATACGACGCGCGCGTGACAATCGGTTCGAACCCCGGAGATTAAACATGGAAGCGATGCACGCTAACCTCGCAGGCAAGAGCAACAGCGGTCATGCGGCTTGGACTATCCTTTACGTGGCGGTTAGGCATGGGGCTCCGATCGTCCTATCGGTCTTGCTATGGTGGATCTTATGGGTTGGACACACACCGAGCGTGGCAACTACCGATGAGGCCATGAAACATGTGTCTTGGATTGGCGTCATTGCGCTTCTCTACGTGGCTTGGCAGGCCCGCGCCATTCTCGAGCAACCACGCGGAGGAGTCGTACACGCGCTAGTCGAGATTCTTGTGTCTGTGTTGCCTCTATTCGTCGTTGGTTACGCCGTCGTCGACTGGGCGCGAGGCGTAAACCAGCTGTCGGTGTTTCAGGTCATCGTGATGACGGAGGCCGTGCTTGCAACGTTGATCGACGTCGTGATCTTTACCTGGTTTTCGCTGCGCTTGAACCGGCTGACAATGACCCATTCGGCGGGTGGAAACTGATCTTATGGCCTCACGCCTTTGGGCTCCGATTGATGCATTGCGCGGGCCCGAAGACCCGCGACCGAGTGAGAACTGTTCGGGGATCGAGAAGTTATGTGCTTTTCAGCTGAGGTGAGCTTCGCGTCCGCCGCCGTTCTTGTCCCCGCCGGAACATACGCAATGCTGAATGCTTATCGAAAGGATCGCAGCTTCGTCCCCCTTGCGACTTTGCCGCTGTTATTTGGCCTTCAGCAATTTTTTGAAGGTCTGGTTTGGATAAGCGGCCATTGGTCAGACCCGGAGTGGGTCCAGCGTTTTTCACTGGCCTATATGTTCTTCTCCTGGCTTGCGTGGCCGGTATGGGTCCCCTACTCGACCTACTATCTCGAGCCGTGCCGGCGCCGTCAGATTTATCTGCTCTTTGCAATTCTCGGCGGAATGATCGGCGCGCTGCAATATGTCCCCTACTTCGCGCATGACGGCTGGCTAATTACCAAGTTTCTGGACCGGGCCATCAGCTATCAGGGCACCCACCTGTTGGACTTTATCGTCCCTCGGGAATTTACCTACATTGTGTACCTATTTGTGATCATCGCGCCGCTCGTCACTTCTTCGATCAGAGAGGTCAATATCTTCGGCTATCTGGTTACGTTCGTGGTGCTCGTGACATACGCGTTCTTCCAGTTCGCATACATTTCGGTGTTCTGTTTCGGCGGAGCGATCATGTCGCTCTACATTGTCAACATGACCAACCGAATTGGAAGTAGGCGGGCCCAACCGATCGAGGCTTGCGAGCCGGAACCCGGGCGATTTTGAGATGGTTCGTTGATTTGGAAGTAGCCCACCGTGGCTCCAGACATTCAAAAGGTGAGACGGTCATGAAGACAATCAATCTCCACGTCGGTGCATTGCTCTCACCGCTCGGTGCGTTAGGCGTCGAACGGCAATTGGCCAAGCTTGACGGTGTCGCAGACGTTGCGGTCAATCAGGTCTCGGGCAGCGCGACTGTCAACTACGACGAGGCTAGGGTTACGCCGGCTGTCATCAAGGAAGCCATCGACCAATGCGGTCATCATTGCACCGGTGAGCTCGCACCCTCGCATCTCTGCCAGCGTGCCCCGTCATCTTCAGGCACCGCTGCGGTCAAGCCGCCCGGGACTTTCCATCGCAAGCATGACCATTCAGCGATGCGTCAGGAGACTCCGATCGCTGCGGAACTGCTACCACCCGCACATAAACATGCAGACCACGCGATGCAAATGGACGACATGAGCCATGAGATGGGCCACGGCGCCGGCATGGACATGCAGGACATGGTCCGCGATATGCGAAACCGTTTCTTCATTAGCCTCGCATTCTCATTGCCGATATTCGTGTTCTCGCCGATGGGGATGACGACGCCGTTATTGACCCCACCATTCGGACTAAGCCTCAACGTCATCCTATTCTTCCTGGCAAGTGGTGCCATCCTGTATCCGGTCTGGCCCTTCGTCGTCGCAGCCTACCGAGCGCTGAAAAACGGCGTCCTCAATATGGCCGTGCTCGTCGTTCTCAGCGTCGGGACGGGTTATCTTTTCAGCGTAGGGGCGACATTCTTCTTCGCGGGCGAGCAGTTCTACGAGGCCTCCGCCATCCTGCTCGTGTTCATTCTTCTGGGTCATTGGCTCGAGATGCGGGCGCGCGCCGGCGCGTCTGCTGCGATCCGGGCGCTGCTGGACTTGGCGCCGCCAAAAGCCAATGTGATCCGCAGCGGGCGCGAGATCGAAGTGCCAACGGCGGAGGTCCTCGCCGGTGATGCCGTCGTGATCCGCCCGGGGAACAAGATCCCGGTCGACGGCCGCGTTACGGAAGGACGCTCCACGGTGGACGAGTCGATGCTGACAGGGGAGTCCATGCCTGTCGATAAGAAGCCCGGTGATACCGTTATTGGCGCAACCATCAACAAGAGCGGCACGTTCCGCTACACGGCAACCAAGGTGGGCGCTGACACCGCACTCGCGCAGATCGTCAAGCTTGTGCAGGAGGCGCAGAACTCAAAGGCACCGGCGCAGCTGCTTGCTGATCGTGCCTCTCAGTGGCTCGTACTAGCCGCAGTACTGATTGGTCTTCTCACCTTCATTGTTTGGTTCTGGTGGCTTGGTAAGCCGCTATTGTTCGCGCTTACTCTCACGATAACGGTGTTCGTCATCGCCTGCCCCGATGCACTCGGCCTCGCGACACCCATGGCCGTCATGGTCGGCACCGGGCTCGGTGCCATGAACGGCATCCTGTTCAAGAACGCTGGGGCCCTGGAAGAGGCAACAAAACTGGACGTCGTGGTTTTCGACAAAACCGGGACGCTCACGATGGGCCAGCCGGAAGTGGTCGAAGTCGTTCCTGCCAGTGGTGTAGATCAGCGTGAGATACTCGGCATTGCTGCGTCGGTGGAGGCCGGTTCTGATCATCCGCTTGCGCAAGCCATCCTCCGCCGAGCCGCAGGCATTGACGCAGGCAAGGCTGATTCCTTCACCAACCTTGAGGGAATGGGTGCGCAAGCGACGGTGGGCGGCAAGCCGGTATTCCTCGGCAACCGCCGGCTCATGAACGCGCAGAATATCGATATTGGCGAACTTAAGCGCGATGCCGAGCGACTCCAGGGCGCTGGCCGCACGGTCGTACATCTGGCGCGCGACAACAAGATCCTCGCACTTATTGCCATTGCCGACAAACCACGTCCTACCGCAGCAGATACCATCAAGCAGCTCCAGGCACGTGGCGTGCAGGTCGCAATGATCACCGGAGACAATCAAGGCACCGCCGAGCGTATCGGCCACGAACTGGGCATCGACATCGTTCTCGCAGACGTGTTGCCCGGCCAGAAGGCATCCAAGGTCAAGGAATTGCAATCGCAGGGCAAGAAGGTCGGCATGGTGGGGGACGGGGTCAACGATGCTCCCGCCCTGACCCAAGCCGATGTCGGCTTTGCCATTGGTGCGGGGACAGACGTCGCCATGGAGAGCGCCGATGTTGTCCTTATGAAAAGCGATCCCTACGATGTTGTCGGCGCGATCGAACTCTCCCGCGCGACGCTGCGAAAAATGCACCAGAACCTCTGGTGGGCGGTGGGCTATAATGTTGTCGCCTTTCCATTGGCTGCAGGCGTGTTCTATCCGTTCACGCTGAGCCCCGAGATCGCGGCGCTTGCCATGTCCGGAAGCTCGGCTCTCGTTGCCGTCAATGCTTTGATGCTTAAGCGCACGAAATTGTCGGGCATCAAAAGTGCCGGCGCGATAGCCGGCAGCCCCACCCTCGCCGGGGCCACTGCATGACCGAGACACCAGGAGAGCCGCCGTTCTCCGGCGCTCCTTTGGCAGCCCTGTTGCTCAGCGTGTCTATGGTATCGGCTGGCTATGGGATCGTTCTGCCCATTCTTCCGCTCATGCTGCTGGCAATCCACGGCCCCAATGCGGCGACCGAAGTGGCACGTCACACCGGGTTATTGACGGCGGTCCACGCCATGGCGCTCTTTCTCTTTGCACCCGTCTGGGGATGGCTCTCAGATCGGCGGGGACGCCGGGTGATCCTCGTCATCGGTCTTGTCGGCTTTAGTGTCAGCCTGCTGCTGGGGTCAATCAATCCGACGATTGGCGCATTCTACGCAGAGCGCTTCTTTACCGGTCTGTTCGCGTCAGCTATCACGCCGGTCGCATCTGCCGTCATTGCGGACCAGGGGGGCAGCGATGCGTGGCGTGCGCGCCGTCTCGCCTGGGTCAGCATGGCAAGCATTTCGGGGTTCCTCATTGGTCCCATGCTCAGCGGGTTTCTAGCGACACTCCCAACCGGGTCCCTTGCTGGCGCGGTTATGCGGCGGTCGTATGCCCTTCCTTTTCTTGCCGTTTCAATCCTTGCGTTCGCGGCAGCGCTGGCCGTGCACATTTGGGTACCCAGAGGGACCATCGCTTCCCCATCAGATCAAAGCCAGTCACACCCAACGTGCGAAATCAACATGCGAACTATCTGGACGCTGCGCGCGGTTGGCTTCGTCGTCGCCATAGGGATCAGCGCATTCGAGGTCGGACTTGCCTTGCGGGGCAATCAGGACCTTGGCATGGATCCCCGGCAGGTCGCTTTGATGTTCACAGTCTGCAGCTTGGTCATGTTCATTGTTCAGGCTGCGGTGTTCTCGCCGATGATCACGCCGGCCTCGACCCGATGGTTCATCGTGCCTTCCCTCATCACCATGGCTGCGGCGCTTGCTCTCGTGCCCCGGATGACTGCGTTTACGGCTCTCCTGGCCGTTGTTGCCGTCGTCGCGGCCAGCGCCGGCATTCTGTTCCCGATTCTGACGTACTGGGTATCGCTGGAAGGTGGAAAAAGCAGGGGTGCCGAGCTCGGGAAGCAGAGCGCCGTGAGCAATCTTGGGCAGGTGTTGGGATCGTTGGCAGGCGGCTCGCTGTTCGCGAGCACAATTATTGCTGGCGCGCCTTTCTTGCTGACGTCGAGCTTTCTGGCGGCAGCCGCAGTCGCATGTTGGCGATTGCCGCGTCGTCTCGATCACGCGCGTCCGACGTCGCCCTAAGCCAATAGCCACACGCCTCGTAACTCAATCTCAAGCGCTAGCGAGAAGAGCCCATGTCAAAAGATGCCGATAAAAATAGCGATCTGAATAATCGTGAGGCCTACGCCTCAACACTGCATGACCTCCAGGTCGAACTCGTAAAAATTCAAAAACATACCATAAAACACGGACACAAGGTCTTGGTCATCTTCGAAGGTCGGGATGCGAGCGGCAAAGATGGTGTGATCAAGCGAATTGTCAAGCATCTTAGCCCTCGGGAGACGCGGGTCGTGGCGCTCGGCAAGCCGTCGGATCATGACCGGGCCTCCTGGTACTTCAGGCGCTACACGCGCTATTTGCCGGCATCGCAGGAAATGGTGCTCTTCAATCGCAGCTGGTACAACAGAGCTGGCGTCGAGCCCGTCATGGGTTTCTGCACAGACAGCGAATACGAAAGCTTTCTGCAGGATGTCATTCCGTTTGAACACATGTTGATCGCATCCGGGATTCAAATCCTGAAGTACTATCTGGACATCAGCAAAAGCGAGCAGAAAAAGCGGCTTCGGAATCGGCAGGACGACCCCCTAAAGCAGTGGAAGGTTAGTCCGATTGATGCGGTATCCGTTAAGCACTGGGATGCGTATACGGAAGCTCGCGATCGCATGTTCGAAAGAACTTCAAGCCCACTCTCTCCTTGGATTGTCGTTCGCGCCGACGACAAGCGCCTCGCGCGGCTCAACGTGATCCGAGACTTCATTTCGAGGTTGGCCTGTCCCCAAACGGATAAGCACCTTGCGGTTCCAGATCCCGCAATTGTTTTCCCGTACGATGAGGCGCATGCGAACGCCGGTCTGCTGGCCACGTGAAGCACGAGCGATACCGCTCGGATTGGGCTCGGCAGCGGTCGAGGTTGAAGGCGTCATGGATAAAGCGACCTTCGAGGCGCTCACGCTCCGCGGAGAGTCGCCACGAACTTCCAGCCCTTCGCCATCTACACAGTATGGCACTCCGCACTAATCGAAGAACACGTACTTCACGAGGGCCGCGATCACTAGCGCAACCACGATCAATCCGAGGAGACTGCCAGTCCCCATCCCCCACATCCAATCGTGCATCATGCTCCTGGCTCCTCCTCGAACCGTCTATGGAAGTACTCAACGAAGTTCTGTCAGTTACACAGGACGATCGGCTTTGTAGCGACCAAAGACGTCTTGCCGATCCTGTTCAAAAAGGATCACGTCGTAGGCTACGGGCCTTCCCCCCTCCATACCGGGCGAGCCAATAGGCATCCCGGAAACGGCGAGACCGATGGCCTGGGGATTCTCAGCAAGTAAACGCTGAATTGCGTGAGCGGGCACATGACCTTCAACAACGTAGCCGGCGATTTCTGCTGTATGGCAGGACGAAAGTGCCTTCGGCACGCCTGAGCGTGCTTTCACGGCCTGCATCTCAGAGGTTTCAGTGATGGTCGCCACAAACCCATGGGCCCGCAGGTGTTCGACCCATGCGCCGCAGCAATTGCAGTCAGCGTCCTTGAATACCTTGATGGTTGGCGCCGACTCAGCACGAACGCTAGTGGCAAGCGTAGCCACTGCCGAGGCGATCAAGCCCAGTATCGCGCGCCGTTCATAGTGGTAACCTTCCGGCTTCATCGTCTTCTCCAGCAATGGCCAACAAGGCAATCCCCGTCATCTTGTTTCTCATACTCGTTGATCTCGCGGCCTACGTTGATGGAAATCAACGCGATGCGCGGCTCAAAACGTCCATAAGCTCCTTAATCTTGCGGCGCTGATCAACGGCATTTCCGCTGACAATCGCGTGTTCGACACAATGCCCGATGTGATCCTGAAGCACCTCCTCTTCAACGCGGCGCAGAGCCGCCCGGACCGCAGCGATCTGCGTGACGATGTCGATGCAGTACCGATCTTCTTCGATCATGCGCATAAGGCCGCGAACCTGTCCTTCAATCCGGCTCAGGCGCTTCAGATTTGAGCTTTTCGACGGTTTAGCCATGCATTGACGGATACCCCCTTAGGGTACTAAGGTCAAGCATACCCCCAGAGGGTACAAGAAAGGTCCAGAATTATGTCGGCAGACGTCCACGCGCACGGGCATCATGGCCATCAACACGGCTCGATGGAGGGCAACAAAGACCCCGTCTGCGGCATGACCGTGGACCCTCACACTGCCAAGTACCGGCATGTCCACGCTGGGCGCACCTATTATTTCTGCGCTGCACGCTGCAAGGAAAAGTTCGCCAGCGCGCCCGAGCAATACCTGACCCCTGAAACAAAGCCAGCTCGGCCTGTTCCGGAAGGCACGATCTATACTTGCCCGATGCATCCGCAGATCCGTCAGGTTGGTCCCGGCTCGTGCCCCATATGCGGCATGGCACTCGAGCCGGAACTCGTCACCGCTGGTCAGGGCGAGAATCCCGAGCTTGCTGACATGCGTCGGCGATTCTGGGTGGGGCTGGTTCTCTCCTTGCCCGTCGTTGCTCTGGAGATGGGCGGGCACCTCGCCGGTTTGCATCAATGGCTCGGGCAGCAGACGTCGAATTGGCTGCAGCTGCTGCTCGCCACGCCCGTCGTGCTGTGGGCGGGTTGGCCCTTTTTCGTGCGCGGCGTTGCCTCGGTTCGCACCGGCAATCTGAACATGTTCACGCTCATTGCCATGGGTACCGGCGTAGCATGGATTTACAGCATCGTTGGCACGGCGCTGCCGGATCTGTTTCCGTCCGCCATGCGCGGCATGGACGGATCGGTCTCTATCTATTTCGAGGCGGCGGCCGTCATCACCGTGCTCGTGCTTCTCGGCCAGGTTCTCGAGCTCAAGGCGCGCGAGGAGACGAGTGGCGCCATTCGGGCGCTGCTCGATCTTTCACCGAAAATGGCGCGACGCGTTCGAGGGGATGGCACAGATGAGGACGTGAGCCTCGATCAGGTGCAGGTCGGCGACCAGCTGCGTGTGCGTCCAGGCGAACGTGTCCCTGTCGATGGGGCCATCGTCGATGGTCGAAGTTCGATCGATGAGTCGATGGTGACGGGCGAGTCCATGCCCGTCACAAAGGCGGCAGGTGACCAAGTCATCGGCGCCACGATGAATCAATCGGGCGGCTTCGTAATGCGAGCCGACAAGGTCGGGCGCGACACGGTGCTGGCGCAAATCGTTCAGATGGTGGCCCAGGCACAGCGCAGCCGCGCGCCAATTCAACGGCTTGCGGATCAGGTCTCCGCCTGGTTCGTGCCGACCGTCATTGCGGTGGCAATCCTTGCCTTCGCGGCGTGGGCAATCTGGGGACCAGAGCCACGGTTCGCATTCGGTCTCGTCGCAGCCGTTTCGGTTTTGATCATCGCCTGTCCGTGCGCACTCGGTCTCGCCACCCCTATGTCAATCATGGTCGGCGTTGGGCGGGGCGCCCAATCCGGCGTGCTGATCAAAAGTGCCGAGGCCCTTGAACGTTTTGAACGGGTCGATACGCTCGTCATCGACAAGACCGGCACCCTGACGGAAGGCAAACCAAGCGTCGTCGCGATACGAACGACCGGTCTCGATGAAAACGAGCTGCTCCGCCTGGCCGCCAGCGTCGAACGCAACAGCGAGCACCCGCTTGCCGCAGCCATCGTGCGGGCGGCGAAGGACCGGGGGTTGTCACTGACGGCGCCTCAAGATTTTGACTCTCCAGTGGGCAAAGGCGTTACGGGATCAGTCGACGGGCGCAAGCTGGTCATTGGTAACAAGCGGATCATGAGCGAACTCGGGGTCAACACCGCCGATCTTGACAAAGCGGCGGACGAGTTGCGCGGCGAAGGGGCCACCGCGATCTACGTCGCCGTCGACAAGCAGGCCGCCGGCATCCTGGCTATTGCCGATCCCATCAAAGTCACCACGGCCCAAGCGATCTCGGAGCTGAAAGCCGCCGGGATTCGCATCGTCATGCTGACCGGTGACAACGCGACGACAGCGCGGGCGGTCGCGCAGAAGCTCGGAATTTCGGATGTCGAAGCGGAAGTGCTGCCCGAGGACAAAGGAAAGATCGTCGCCCGATATCGTTCCGAAGGACGTGTCGTCGCGATGGCCGGCGACGGTGTCAATGATGCGCCGGCGCTGGCGGCCGCTGACGTCGGTATTGCGATGGGGACCGGCACCGATGTTGCCATGGAAAGCGCGGGCGTCACGCTGCTCAAGGGGGATCTGAACGGAATTGTACGAGCGCGCCGCCTTTCTGCGGCGACGATGGGCAACATTCGGCAAAACTTGTTCTTCGCCTTCTTTTACAACGCGGCAGGGATACCCGTGGCTGCGGGTGTTCTCTATCCAATGTTTGGGGTTCTGCTGTCCCCAATCATTGCGGCCGCAGCCATGGCCCTTTCCTCCGTCAGTGTCATCGGTAATGCGCTGCGGCTAAACCAGGTACGACTGTGAAGTGTTGCTGCGCACATCTCAAAGCTTTGACGAGTCCATTATGGACAGCTTCCGCGAGCATAATCTTGCGTGATTTTTCGCCGATTTTTGACCGGCATCAAGGTTTTCACCCGCGCCAAATGGAATTCAATCAAGTAGGTCCGTGCGGCATAGAAAGCGCGCACTCGCGGACCAGGTAACCAAGGAGAACAACCGTGAAAGCTCTGATGAACGTATGCGTGGTTTCGGCAATGCTAGCTTTGCCGGCCGCTGCCTTCGCGCAAACCGACACAACACCGAAAACCGACACATCACAGAAAGCCCCGGCCGGCATGAACTGCCCGATGATGGGAGATATGCAGAAGAACATGGGCGTCATGATGAAGGATATGAGCGCCATGATGAGCAGCACCAGCGACCCATCCATGAAGACCCAGATGCAGAAGATGCACGACCAGATGGGAACGATGATGGGGAATATGCAGAAAATGGGCGGCGGAATGATGGGTGGCGGCATGATGCAAGGCGGCCAAAAATCGGGCGACGCACCAACTACTCCTGCATCGCCCACTGATGAAGATCACAAAGCTCATCATCCGGAGCAGCAGTGACGTCGTCATCTCTTCAGAGGAGACACATCATGACAAAATCCGATCCTCTTCCTTATCTGCCAACAATGTTTGCCACCTGCATGCTGTTTCAGGTGATCTACGTGCTTTGCGTAACCCTGTGGGGCTTCTTCCCCGAACTCAAAGGCCATGCCCTTTTGGTCGACATTTTCCCGCAGTTCAAACTGCTGGACATTCCGAGCTTCCTATATGGCCTGATCGCCAGCGCCATGTATGGCTGGTTCGTCTCGGCGGTGTTCGTGTTCTTTTACAATCTGTGGCCTAGCTTTGCGCGCCTCATCTGGGGCCGGGCAACGGTGTAGCCGTGAATCTCGAGGTTATCGCTCATAAAGGTCCGACGATGAGCGAAACCTCATTCGAGGTCGTGGAAAGAAAGGGTCGCGGCCATCCCGATACTATCTGCGATCTTCTGGCCGAACATGTGTCCTATGACCTTGGTCAGTTTTACTTGAGAGAATGCGGCCGCGTTCTTCACTACAACGTCGGGGCGATCGGTGGCAGCCGACAAGGAGAATTTGCATGTCTGCCTCTTTCACAAGCCTCTCGCGATTTGCCCGGATAGCGATACTCGTGCCGCTTTTCGGACTGCTGGTGTCGGGATGCGGCATCAATACTATCCCGACTTACGAAGAACAGGCCAAGGCGAAATGGTCGGACGTGCTGAATCAATATCAGCGGCGGGCCGATCTCATCCCCAATTTGGTCGAGACGGTTAAAGGCTTTGCGCAGCAGGAGCGCACCGTGCTCGAGGCAGTAACTGACGCGCGCGCACGCGCGACGTCAGTCCAAGTGAATGCGGGTACAATCACCGACCCAGAAGCTTTCAAGAAATTCCAAGAGGCGCAGGCGCAATTGTCCGGCGCGCTCGGGCGACTGCTCGCGGTTTCCGAAAACTATCCTGACCTCAAGTCAAACCAAAACTTCTTGGCACTCCAGTCGCAGCTCGAAGGCACGGAAAATCGTATTGCTGTTGCACGCCGCGACTACATCGAAGCGGTGCGCCTCTACAATACGGAGCTTCGAACCCTTCCGGGTGTAATCTGGGCATCAACGCTCTACAGGAGCAACAAACCAATGCAGGAGTTTACGGTCTCTGAGGATGCAAAGCGGCTGCCGCAAGTGAAGTTCTAAGGGAGCGCGGTCATGCTCCGCCGTGCGATCTTCGTTGCCGCGGCGTGGATCTGTCTGGTCGGCGCATGCGCCGCGCAGACGCTCAGCTTTCCCGCGCTCACGGGGCGCGTCGTCGACGAGGCGGCCGTGCTTGACGCGGCAGAGCGCGCGGCGCTGACAGAGGCGCTGGCCGATCTTGAGAAGAAGACGACGGACCAGTTGGTCGTGGTCACATTGAAATCGCTTCAAGGCACTTCAATCGAGGACTATGGATATCAACTGGGGCGGCGCTGGCAAATCGGCCAGAAGGATAAGAATAACGGCGCGCTCCTGATCGTGGCACCAACCGAACGAAAAGTCCGAATCGAAGTCGGTTACGGACTCGAGGGCACGCTGACCGATGCCATCGGCAAATACATTATCGAGACTTCAATCCTGCCGCGCTTCAAGGCTGGCGATTTTCCCGGTGGCATCAAGCGCGGTGTCGAGGACCTTATCCAGGTGTTAAGCGGTGATGCTGAGGAATGGCAACGACGGGCCGCGCAAAGTATCTCACCCAACATCACGCAGCCTGACGATGTCCCGCTTTGGCTGGTGATCGTCATTGTTCTCCTAGGGGTCGGATTTCTGATCTTCTGCGCTACCGCAGGGGGCGCAAATTGCCAGGCGCTCTTGCAGGCTCTCTTACTGATACTCCTTTCGGAAAGCAGGTCATCACACGGGCGATCGTCCCGGTCGGGCGGCGGCTTCGGCGGCGGCGGCGGCACGTTCGGCGGTGGGGGCTCGTCAGGAAGCTGGTGAAGGAAGAAAGAATGATCGCCGACTCTGACAAGAGACGCATCACGGATGCTATCCGAAATGCGGAGTCGGGCACCGCCGGAGAAATCTTCTGCGTTGTCGCTCGGCATTCAAGCGACTACCGACTGGTGCCGATCGCATGGGCGGCAGCAATAGCCTTGTTCGCGCCGTTGCCGTTCATCTATCTAACGAGATGGTCCGCGGCGACCATCTATCTGTCGCAACTTATCGCCTTCGTGATTGCATCTATCGGCCTATCGCATCCGAAACTTCGATTCCACGTCGTACCGCGACAGGCCAAGCGAGATCGGGCGCACGCTGAGGCGATGCGTCAATTTTTTGCTCAAGGATTGGACAAGACCGAGCATCGCACCGGCGTGCTCATCTTTGCCTCTACGGCCGAACGCTATGCGGAGATCGTCGCAGACGCCGGGATCAACGAAAAAGTCTCGCCCCAGGTCTGGGATGACGCAATTAATGTATTGCTTACGGCGATCAAAGTTGGCCGGCCTGCCGACGGCTTTGTCGCGGCGATCGAACGATGCGGAGCGGTTCTCGCCGCTCATTTTCCGCCGGGCGCACTGAACCGCGATGAGTTGCCTGACAAGTTCTTAGAGATCTAACCTACTCCACTCCGATGGCGCCCATCCTGCAACCAGCTTAATAATTTTCGCTACCGCCGTAGGCTATCCGGCCGGGACCGACTGGCAAGAACCTGCACGCGAACGACTCGGTCTCGCTGGCTAGTGCGCGTTGACAAGCTGCGTCAAAGTACTGCTCGCGGCTCGATTCTGCTTTCGATCCTGCCTCCCGCGTAGAGTCAGGCGGCAACACTGTTGAGACATTAACCCGCATTTCCCAAATGGCCGGGTTGTCTGCTGCCCACGGGAGATGTCGACCGCGACTCCAAGAAATCCTGAGACCTACCCTGTCTTTTCCCGAAAGAGCCAAGTCGCAGCGGATAGCGTAACCACTGCAATCAGTGCCAGCGGCCAAAGGTGAGTCGCAATGACGTCGATGGGCAGATCCTTTAGGAAGGCGCCCTTCGCTATGACGACGAAATGGCGGACCGGGTTTGCGAGCGTCAGCGTCTGCAGCCAGTCCGGCATGTTTGAGACAGGCGTTGCATATCCCGAAAGAAGGATCGCCGGGGCGAGAAACATGAAGTTGCCGATAACGGCTTGCTGCTGGGTCGAGGAGAGCGACGATATGAACAATCCGATCCCAATGATGGACAGGAGATAAACGATCATCGACCCGTAGAGCAGCAACATCGATCCTTCCATCGGCACCACAAGCACGTACATCGCGATCAGCATGACAATGGTGGTTTCGGCCACAGCGATCACTAGCGCCGATGCGGCCTTGCCAGCGAGGATCTCTAAGGAGGTCAGCGGTGAAACGAGAAGTTGTTCGAAAGAGCCGAGTTCCCGCTCACGAGCGACGGACAGAGCAGATACCATCATGCCAACCGAAGTCGTCAGTACCGCAAAGAGGCCTGGCACGGTCGACCAAAGCGTATCGGAATTCGGATTGAACCAGGTCCGCGCCACGACAAAGCTTGGCGGACCGCGCAGGCTACCCAGTCGGGCGAACTCCGCGTTCAGACGATCGACGATCTCGACAGTATAGCCCTGGATGATTTGCGCAGCGTTCGAGCGCCGGCCGTCAAGAAGGAGCTGAACCTGAACCGGCTGCCCTGCCGTAAGCCTGCGCGAGAAATCCTGAGCGATGTGTAAGACCGCTGGTGCCTCACGGGAATCAATGGCCGGGGCGATATCGGCTACGCCCTCAAGCCGCATGACTTGCGAGAACTGAGGCGAGGCCTCAAAACGCGAGATCAACTCGCGCGATAGCACACTACGATCCTCATCCAACACGGCAAGGGGCACGTTTTTCACCTCCTGCGTCGCGGCGAAGGAGAAGATCAGCACTTGGATCATCGGAGAAATGAGAAGAATGATCCGGTTGCGACGGTCGCGCCAGTTGGCGAGAAGCTCTTTAACGATCAGGGACCACAAGCGGGGGCGCATATTTCAGTCGAGCCTTGTTTTGGTCTTTGAAGCTGTCAGGGTGATGTAAATGGAAGCGATGATCGCCATCCCGGCGAGGTTCGGCCAGATGACGCTCCACACGTTGCCTGCGAGGAACAGCGTCTGAAGGCCAGAGACGAAGTATCTGGCTGGCACCGCGTACGAGATGATCCTCAGCGACAAGGGCATGCCAGCGATCTCGAACACGAAACCCGACAAAAAAAAGCTCGGCAGGAAGGCGGAGATCATCGTGCTCTGGGCGGCGACGAGCTGATTGCGGGTCAACGTGGAGATCAAGAGGCCCTGGGCCAGCGCTGTGGTGAGGAATACAGCCGTCATCAGCGCGAGCACGGCGAACGACCCGCGAAATGGCACTTTGAACAGGAACAAGGCCGTGCCTGTTGCGAGTGTCATGGTGATCATGCCGAGTACGAAATACGGAATGAGTTTACCTGCCAGAATGTCGATAATGCCAACGGGCGTTGCGAGCAACGCCTCCATCGTACCGCGCTCCCATTCACGCGCGACAACGAGGGCTGTGAGGAGGGCGCCGATGAGCATCAGAATGATCGCAATCGAGCCCGGTACGAGGTAGTGATGGCTGGAAAGCTCCGGATTGAACCAGACGCGCGGCACGACCGTGAGGGGCACGGTCACGCGTTCGCCGCGCGCGATGGCCTCCTGGGTGAGCCAGTTTCCCCAAACGCCCTGAAGGTAGTTGCGCACCAGGGTCGCCTTGTTCGGGTCGCTGCCGTCGACGATGACCTGAATCGGCGCGCGGTCGCCGCGCGCGGCCTGAGCGGCAAAATTGGCCGCTAGGATAACAATCCCGTCGATCCGTCCAGCGACAAGATCGCTGTCGAAGTTGTGCCGATCACGAGCCGTACGCGCTGCGAAGAGGGGCGAGTTCGTCAGCGAGGCCGTGAAGCTGCCCGTCTCCGGTGTCGGATCCTCGACGACCAGCCCGATCTCGATACGCCGGGCATCGAAGGAGACGCCGTAGCCGAACAGGAACAGTAGTGTCAGTGGGAGGATCACCGCGATGACAATGGTACTTGGGTCGCGGATGATCTGGCGTGTCTCTTTGCGAATCAGCGCACCGATCCGGCGGAAGCGGTCGGTGGATTGCAACGCCAACGGCATCATGCGACTGCTTTCTGGTCGTCCGCCTCGACGAGCGCGATGAATGCATCCTCGAGCGTCGGATCGGAAAGCGCTGGCGTCCGTACGCTGGCTTTCAAATCGTCGGGAGATCCGGTTGCGATTACGCGTCCTCGATAGATGAGCGCGATGCGATCGCAATACTCGGCCTCATCGAGGAAATGCGTCGTCACCATCACCGTAACGCCGCTGTGCACGAGCGCATTAATATGTGCCCAGAACTCACGACGCGTTAGCGGATCGACGCCCGAGGTCGGCTCGTCGAGAAAGAGCACTGGCGGCTCGTGCATGACCGCGCATGACAGCGCCAAGCGTTGCTTATAGCCAGCCGGCAGCGTTCCGGCGTTCGTGTCGAGGTATCGCTTCAGACCGAACGCGTCCGTCACGCGCTCGACGGCGCGCCGACGGCCTGCACCCGTGAGCCCATAGACCCCGGCGAAGAACTCCAAGTTCTGCGCGACGCTGAGATCTCCATAGAGCGAAAACTTCTGCGCCATATAGCCGAGCCGGTTGCGCGCGGCGGATGTCTGAACCGCGACGTCGAGGCCGGCGACGCGCGCCTCGCCTGAGGTCGGGCGCAGGAGGCCACACAGCATCTTGAAGGTGGTCGATTTGCCGGCGCCATTCGGCCCGAGCAGACCGAAGATCTCGCCCCTCCCAATTGCGAAAGAGATGCGGTCAGCGGCTGTAAACGAACCATAGCGGCGGGTCAGCTCTCTCGCTTCGATGACAGGGCCGGCGCTCCGCGTCGCAGGGTCCGCCGCTGTTGGGAGACGGGACACCGCCGGGGTGGCGCTGCCCAGCAGGTTGACGAAGGCGTCCTCGAAACGAGGCGGCGTTGGAACGACCTCCAGCGAGAGACCCTTGAAGTCTTCGGCGGAAGGGGGAGTCGCTCCCGCCGCCAGGACGATGCGGACATTCGCGCCCTGGATGACGCCGTCTATGACGCCGGGCATCTTGGCCGCGGCCGCGAGCACGGCCCGGCGCCGCTCTCCGGCGTTGCGTACGTGGAAACTCCGTCCGGCCATGCGACTCGTGATCTCGGACGGCGTTCCTTCATAGACCAGCCTGCCATCGTTCATCAGGAGCACGCGTTCGCACCGCTCCGCTTCCTCGAGATAGGCCGTGCTCCAAACGACGCCAATGCCTTCACTGGTCAGGGTCCGGACCATGCGCCACAGCTCGCGGCGCGAGACCGGATCGACGCCGGCGGTCGGCTCATCGAGTAGCAGCAGACGCGGCGTCCGGATGAGTGCGCAGGCCAGCCCAAGCTTTTGCTTCATGCCTCCTGACAATGCGCCCGCAATGCGGCCCGCGAAGGGAGCGAGGCTTGTGAACGTCAGAAGGCGGTCGAAGGCGGAACGGCGGTCTTCTCCGATAACCGCGCGCAGGTCAGCATAGAGTGACAGATTCTCGAGAACCGTCAGATCCTCGTAGAGCCCGAATCGCTGTGGCATGTAGGCGACGAGATCGCGGACCTCGGAAGCCTCGGAGATAGGATCGCGTCCGCAGACGCTGAGCGTGCCCGAATCCGGTTTGAGCAGGCCCAAGATCAAGCGAAGCAGCGTCGTCTTGCCCGCGCCATCGGGTCCGGCGAGACCAGTAATCCCTCCGCCCATAATCGTGGTGGTCATTTCAGCAATCGCGGCGGTCGCATCAAACCGCTTCGAAACGCCATCGAGCCGGACCAATGCCTCGCTCATGGTTCAGCTTCCGTTTCCAGTCTTCACTAGGACCGTGACCGGCATTCCTTGGAGCAGGCCGGCAGTTTCCCCGTCGACCACAACGCGAAGGCGGTAGACCAGGCTCGTGCGCAGTTCCTTGGTCTCCACCGACTTCGGCGTGAACTCGGCGACCGGTGAGATGAAGCCGATCTGCCCGCGATAAGTCTTGCCCCCGTCGGTTCGCACGTCGACGGACATGCCAGGTACGATGCGCCCGAGGTCGGGCTCGGACACGTAGCTGCGCACCCAGACGGGCGAAGTTACGGTCACGGCATAAACCGTCTCGCCGGTAGCGACGATGGCGCCGGGCTCGCGGACGCGGGTCAAGACCACACCGTGGCTCGGGGCGATCAGATCGGCATCGGTCAGCCGGCGCTCGGCTTGCGCAAGAGCCGCATTCTCGGCTTCGAGCTGACCCTTCGCAGCATCAATGTCCTCGCGGCGAGGGCCGATCTCAGCGAGTTTCAAGGTCTCCTGAGCGGACTTCAGCGCCGCCTGCGCCTGCTGGGCCGCCGCGGTTGCCTCATCATGCCGTTGGTGAGGGGAAACACCGCGACCGGCAAGATCTTCCTGCCGGTTTAGCGTCGCTTCGGCTAGCGCGACGCCAGCCTCACGCTCGGAAACAGCGGCGCGCGCTTGAGCGACCTCTTCCGGCCGGGTGCCGTTCTCGAGCCGCGCTACAACAGCCGTCTGGGCAGCCTCACGTGCGCGAGCCAGCCTTACCTCGTCGGCGAAGTAGGACTTCTCCAACGAGGCAACGATCTTTCCGGTCTCGACCTTGTCACCCTCGTCGACCATCATCTCGGCGATGCGGCCAGCGACCTTGAAGCTCAGGTTGACCTGTCGGACGTCGACATTGCCCTGAAGGACGATCACGCCGCTCTCGTTGGAGCGAAAGCCAAGAAGACCGCTCCACGCGACAATGGCCAGGATGACGATGGTGAGGCCCGCTGCTATCGCCACTCGCTTGTCGAACACGTTCAAGGTCGCCTCTAGTTCAGATCTAGTTACCTAACTAACTCATTGACGTCGAATTCGCGTTGCCTTGCGCATGCGTCAGATCAATCACTGGCGTCTAGTCTACCGATATTGCCCTCAACAAAAAGGTGTCCGTCGTCGACGATACTTAGTTCGTCGTCTATGTCAGCTCCAATCTGGCGCGAGCATTTCTTGAAGAAATCCATAACGTAGGACATGCGTGTGATCATCGCAGTTCCCACCTCATCGCTTTTGGGGCTTGATCAGCCCCGACTGAGTGGCCCAAGTGGAATGTTAGTTCACAGCGCCTCCATCGGCTAGAAGCTGCGTGGACGACGGAGCGGCCGGAGGCTGCGTAGGTGGCCATGCAGCCATCGTCGGCACGAAGACCTCGGGCGCTGGTGGCTTGTAGCTGAGTGAAGCGTGTGGCCGGACGGCGTTGTAATGGCGTCGCCAGCTTTCGATGACGATCTGGGCCTCGCGGAGCGAATAGAAGATTTCTCCGTTCAGCAGCTCGTCTCTGAGCCGGGCATTGAAGCTCTCGACGTAACCGTTCTCCCACGGACTTCCTGTTGCCTCGCTAAACTATTGTGCGCTTTCTAAGCAGCCTAGCTGCACGATTTTCAACCGTTCTGTTTCAGCGGTGAGGACAAGATGCAACCGACACAAAAAACAAAACAATTGATGCGTCTTCTCAGCGTGGCGTCGCTCGCAACAACTGCCTTGAGCGCGAGTTCAATTGGTGCGGGAGCGTTCCCTGCGTTGCTGACGCCCAATCTTAGGTTCGACGGCTACAGCGTCCACCAGGTCGACAATCGTACGTATCGACACTGCCATAATCATACGCGCTTCGTCTATTGCGTGCGAAAAGCAGGTGAGCCCCGCGATGCCGTTATCCGCCTTGAACCGCCCCCGTGGATGAACGGCGATCGTCTTATCGCAGTCGATGAACCACCAGGTTCCTTCCCTTGCGTAAGCGCGAGGAGTTCTAGGTATGTGGCTGAAACGCAACCAACCCAACTACAAATCCGCATCGTAGGATCGCAGTAAACTCTGATTGTTGACATATGAAGTAGACATCCTATTCCTGCCTCCGGGGTTCCGAATATAATCGCCATAACGCGAGATGTTGCGGTCGCAGTTGGGGGAACGAATGCGAAATGTAATGGCATTGAGTTGCGTGCTGGTAACCGCGACGGTGATTAATGCGGCGAACCCGGCACGCGCCGGCAACGACGCCAACTTCGTGCTCTATAATCAACACTTGGAGGAGAAGGGCGAGACCGAAATTGAGGTCTTTTCCGATTTCGCGCAAGTTGGACAGGGCGAGAAGGACTACACCACGCAACTCTTCGAAATCGAATATGGCGTCACAGATCTCTGGACGACAGCCGTCTATCTTGAGGGCGCGAAGACCTACGGTGAGAACTACGACTATGCCAGTTTCCGGTTTGAGAACCGGGTCCGCCTGTTCAAGGAAGAGACATTCTTCAATCCGGTGCTTTACGCCGAGTACGAGCAGAAGGAGCCGGAAAGCCGGTTCATCACATCTGTCGTTGGGCGGACGGATACGCCGGAAGGTCCGGCGGGAACAGAACATGAGCTTGAGACAAAGCTCATTGTCGGACACGACATCACCGATCGCTTCAACGTCGCCTTCAACTGGATCAACGAGATCAAGTTCGACAATGGAGTCTGGTCCTTCGGCTATGCCGCCGGATTCAACTACGTCCTCATAAAATCAGGATTGGAAGCCGAGGAAGACGCTCGCGAAAAAGCCGAGAGCGAAAGATGGGATCTTGAGAAGCTGACGCTCGGCGTCGAGTTTTATGGCGGGATCGGCGACTCGGTGCGCGGTCTTACGTTCGATTCAGACAAGACGCAGCAATACGCGGGCGTCAATCTAGAGGCCGAGTTCGAAAATCATCTTCACGCCGGCATCGGCGGCGCATTCGGCCTCACGAAGGATAGCCAAGATGCGATCCTCCGCCAGACGGCCGGCTACGAATTCGAATAACATCCAACGCATCGGGAGTATCACGAGCAGGCCTCACAGCTCAGTTCAATTGTTTCTAGCCGTCGGCGCTTGCGCGGGGCGGTTGCGGCGGCGACGTTCGAAGCAGCCCGAGCGGCCGATGCGATCAAAATTACAGCGTCGGGACATCGCTGCGAACAGTCCGGCTGTTTCGGCGTCGAGGGTCGGCGGCAAACGTTGCCGTCGGGACCATAGGCTTGCCAGAGGCAGCCGGCGAGCACGCTCGCCAGCAACGACACACCCGCCGGTAACTAGGTTGAAGAGGCCGACAGCCGTCCCGCGCAGATCGTCGGGCGCGGTGTCGGCCACAAGCGAAGGGTGCCACAAATACGTTGTTGAAGGCTATGCTAAGGAGTAGATTCGATGATGCAGGATGCCTTGGGTGGCATGATGTGGGGAATGGGCCTCGTCGGGGCTACTCCATTTGTCGTGCTCGTTCTGGCGATTGCGGCCCTGGCGAAATAATCGGACTCTCGATGACCTTGCACCGCATTATACTCGTCGTTTTGCTCTCGTTTACGACGGCCTTTGCGTCGATGGCTAGCGTTGCGATGGCCAAGCCGTGCACGATAACGGTGGAAGTGAATGCCGGGCATTATTCGGTCTGCCCTTGCAACGACATGCTTGATTGCAGGTCGATGCCGCAATGCAGAACAGCGGTCGGATGCGCAAACCACTGCTTTGCCGGCACTGCGATCCTGACTGATAGGGTGAGCCCGTTCACACCTACTCGTCAAGCGGTGCCGTCGCGATACGTCCTTGAACTGCAGTCGCTCCTCATAAGACCGCCCATTCCGCCTCCCCGAGGTTGAACCTTCACGCCGAATTCGACGAGCGGCAACGCTCGCAAAGAATGCTGCGCGCATAAGCGCGCGGCAGGTGAAGATATTCAAAACTCGGGAAAATCGAAAATGTTGAAATCTCTGATCGGAGCTATGCTCCTAGGTGCGGCGACTGTGACCGGTTTCGCCGGACTGGCACAAGCGGGCTATCAGCAGTGTGCGATGCCAATCACGCGGGGCGGCTGCTCAAGCCCAATCCCGCAACCGCAACCGTTGCCACAAACGCCCCATCCGAAGAGCACTTAGACGTCTCTAGTCCAGGCCCGTGGCTTTGCTGCGGGCCTGTCAGCAGTTCAGTATTAAACGCAGAGAGCAGAGCTTAGAAAACTGCGCGGCAAATCTTGTTCTCCGGTCGTGGCATCCATCAGTCGACACGCGTCGGCTCGGCAATGCCGCAAACGATTATGGATATGGACATGCCGATCGAGGTTACTTCAACAGCCCGGAGATCCTGGCCTGCCACGGAGCGAGGATCATCGCAACCCTGCAAAAGCCGATGACTTCGGGCGCCAAGTTGGAGGGTCGCATCGGCAAGCAGGACTTTGTCTATCGGCCCGACGAGAACGTCTATCGCTGCCCGGCTGGCCCTTAGCATCTACAGCAGTTTTGCTCAAATTTTTGGATCACCGGCCACGTCGATGTCCATCATCAGGCCGCCGCCCCCCTGCTGTTCGGCGTTGTTGTTGGTCGTGTGGTGCGAGATGTGGCAATGAATCATCCATTTCCCGGCCTTGAGCGCTGTCCAGATTACGTCGTAGCGTTGCCCGGGACCGACATTGATGCTGTCGGCCTTGAAGCGGGCACCCGGCGCGAGCGTCTCGCCGTCGCGAGCAACCACCAGGAACGGGCCGCCGTGGATATGCATGGGATGAATGAAACCGCTGCTGGAGCCGATGAAGCGTATCTTGACCGTTTCTCCGACCTTCATCTTGATGGTGTCGGTCGAAGGATAGGCGCGACCATTGATAGTAAAATAGTTCGGCATGCCGCCTTCCATCGGCATCGCCGGGTAAGTCAGGCCGTCTCGCACTAGCCATTCTTGCAATTGGATCGTGTAATCGTGGTCCGCAGCAATCTCGTCGGCGGGATTTTCCGGGTCGATGAGGATCGCGCCATAAAGCCCCAGGGCTTGCTGCCGGTCGACGTGATCGTGCGAATGATAAAAATAGGTCCCCGACTGGACGGCGGTAAATTCGTAACTGTAGCGTTGGCCGTTTTCGATTGGCGCTTGCGTAATTTTAGCTGGTCCGTCCATGACGTTGGGCAGGATCAGTCCGTGCCAGTGCACGGTCGTCGAATCCGGCAGTCGGTTGGTCAGGTTAATCCGCACGCGATCGCCTTGGCGAAAGCGCAATGTGGGTCCCGGGACTTGGCCGTTGTAAGCGAAGGCATTGACCGAGATCGCAGGCAGTATTTGCCAGCGGATGACGGAGGTTTCCAGATCAAAGACTTTGACGCCGTTTTCGACGCGCGGCTCCAGCACTCGCGCCCCATGTCGATCCAGGCCGTAATTTGCGGTGACCTGACGTGGGTCGACGGCCGCCATGTCGAGCATCGCGGCGGCCGAGGTTTCCTGGGTCATGATCATGCCTGGCGGCATTATCGCCCCGCCTACTTCTTCTGCGGTCAGTCGCAAGTTGAAGAAGGCTGCAGGCAACGTCATGCCCGCGAGCAACATTAGCGACGAGAATACGGTGACGGCAACCAGCTGCGGTCGAGTCGCACCGATCTGCATGTGCCGACTGCCGCTCTGCATAGAACTTCCGCTCGGGTGATTTAGGTGCTCGGCAGCGGCCACCGGAATCTGTCTTTGCAGAGCCCGATCGTGCGGCTGCGCGCCCAAGGCTGATGACTCTGCCATTTGCATGTCAGGATGCACGCCGCCGGTGTGGCCCGGCGATTTCTCATCACGGCGGGCTTGGGACGGCGGGCTCTCCTGCATTGGTCCGGGCGTGGAGTCTTCGCGCACGGTCATGAGCCCGTGCTTCATTCCGCGCGAGACCATCCATACGTTGACTGGATAGGCAACAGCGAAACCAGCGACGATCCCGAGCGACATTACCACCCAGAACAGCGGCTCTCCCGGCCACATTGCGCGCATGTCGCGCCCCATCATGAGGTAAATCATGACAGGTGCCATCCCGGCCATCATGCAGTTCATGGAAATCAGTTCAGGCAGGAAGCTGCGGCGAACATTCTCGACGTAACTGCCGCCCATAATCTTGCGCATGAACAGAGCCTGGAAGATCAACAATCCGAATAGGAACCCGGCGGCGTACTCAACGATCAAATCGATCCACATTGGCAGTCCGACCAAGGCGGTAACCAAAGCCGCAACCACGATGCCTGTGGCATCGCCGGCGACACAATGAACAGTGGATCCCACACCCTGCTTCCAAAGCGGCTTGATGAAATCTTCGTGGCCGCCTGGTTGGGGTTCTTTGTCTGCCATGACGTACAGCAGCAGGCCAATCGGACCCATATAGAGGGTCGTTAGGACAAAGCCCCATTTCATTACGGGGGGTTCCGGGTTTCCATTAAACTGGTCCCACGCCACATAGGCGGCCGACAGGACCGCCAAGATCAGCCAAGCGTAGACGAAAATATCGATCGGTTGAATCAGCATTGGGTATTGTTCCTTGGTCGGATCGCTGTCTGCCGGCGGAAGATGCTGCAGGGTTCGTCATTCAAGCTCGGCGTTGGTTCCAGGTTACCGGTCGGACGCGTCAGCGAGCAATGCGATTAAGTTCTCCAGCGCGATCACGCGAATGCGAATAAGCGCCAACTTGTCGGCTCAATAAACGAATATCGCAGGTCGCCGAAAATTAAGAACTCTTCCGGGCCGAGAGGCTTTTCGCCACCCTCGTTGCCCCCGCTTGGAAGCGTATCGTTGTTCTTTGACACGATCTTTCTCCTGGGGATTCTAAAAATTTGCGCGGATCACTTTAGACCCACAGAAGAAGCGAGTTCCAGCCGGCATCTCCTCACGCTCACTCCGCTCGGCCTGCTAATGGGGCGGCGGCACGATCTTCTTAGGATTGTCCGATAAAATTGATGGTACGTTTCGGTGATGTGACTGGTCGCCCTATTGCTCAAAAAATAGCTGCCCCACACACATCGACTGCATTAAAGGAGCGAGCATGAACGCAGAATTGGTGCACAATATCGAACAGCGCAACACCGACTGTGCCTGCGTCACGCTGGATATCGCGGCTCTGCGGCAAGCGGCCGAAGGCGTGGTGAACGATCCCGGATTTTTCCGCGAGCTTTCCGAGACGCGTCCCTATTTGTTGGCGGCGCAGCCGTTGTTCTTGTCTCCAGCTCACGCCGAACAAATGCAGACGATCATTCGCGGCATCGAGACGGTTGCCGGTCTTCCATCCTACCAATCCGCCGTCTTGAACTATGCGCCCGAGATCGCACGCTTCCGGCCCGGGCCCATCGGGGTCTTCATGGGCTATGATTTCCATTTGGGTCCGGACGGTCCAAAACTTATAGAGATCAACACCAATGCCGGTGGCGCTCTCATCAACGCCTACCTGTTGCAGGCTCAACGGGCTTGTTGCAATGAAGCGGCAATCTCCGCTGATATGCCTTGCGATCTGCCCGCCCTTCTCGACCGGTTTATGTCCAGCTTCGAACGTGAATGGCGCCGTCAAGGTCGGACGAGCCAACTGCAATCGATCGCGATCGTTGATCAGTCGCCAAGCGAGCAATATCTCTACCCGGAATTCGTGCTGTTCCAGAGGATGTTTGAAGCCCACGGCATAACGGCATTCATCACGACTCCGGACGCATTGTCGCTGCGTGACGGCGCGTTGTGGCACGCCGGGCAGCGTGTTGATCTCGTCTATAACCGTCTCACTGATTTCGACTTGGGCCAGCCGGAGTGCCAAGCCCTTCAAAACGCCTATCTGGCCGGCCAAGTGGTGTTAACGCCCAATCCGCGCGCACATGCTCTGTTTGCCAACAAGAAAAACTTAGTCGTCCTTAGCGACGAGAAAGTCCTGCGGCAGTGGGGCGTCGCGGAGGAATTGATCGCGACGTTGCTTAACGGCATACCTCGGACTGAACTCGTAAAGCTCGCCGAGCCTGAAGAATTGTGGAGCCGCCGCAGCAAGCTGTTCTTCAAGCCGAGTGCAGGTTTCGGCAGCAAAGCGGCTTATCGTGGCGACAAGGTCACCCGCAAGGTATGGACCGAGATCTTGACCGGAGATTACGTGGCGCAGGCGATTGTGCCCCCAAGCACCCGGACGATTTCGATCGATGGTCAAATCCAGGCCATGAAGGCGGACCTGCGGAATTACACCTACGCCGGCCAGGTTCAATTGATTGCCGCCCGCCTTTACGAAGGGCAAACCACCAACTTCCGGACACCGGGCGGTGGATTCGCGCCGGTCTTCGTCGGTAACGGAGCGCAACCGCGCGCGTGTACCAAGCCCGAGTCCCGAGAGGCGGAATCGAACCCCTAAGCTTGCGAGGAATGAATTTGATTGCAAGGACAGTTGCTGTGCCATTCAGGCAAGCAACTACTTTGTGTGCGCTGTTTTTTCCAAAAGTCTCAGAGCACTCAGAGCCCCCTCATGTTGTGGATTCAGTGCTAGGGTTTTTCGGAAGTCTACCGTCGCATCGGCCGCGCGGCCCATGCGGAAATAGACAATGCCGCGATTAAAGTAGGCGGGAGCGTACGTGGGATTTAGGTGCACAGCCGCCGTGAGGTCCGTCAAAGCGCTATCGAGGTCGCCCCTGCGGCTATAGACATTCCCGCGATTGAAGTAGGCCCCCGCAAAGTTCAGGTCGAGTTGGATCGCCTGGGTGTAGTCCGCAAGCGCCTGGTCTTCGTCTCCGAGCGACATGTAAACGTTTCCGCGATTACTGTAGAGGCCCGCGAGATTCGGGTTCAGCGCGATTGCCTTATTGAGGTCGGTGAGCGCGTCGCCATGTTTACCGACTGTTTCGGATGCGTTGGCGCGGTAGGTGTAAGCAGTGGCCAAATCCATGGGCGCCGTCATACCGCTATCAATGACGATGCTACAGCCCTCTATCGCCCGCGCTGGATTGCCGGACCTGCAATCGGTCACGATGTCCGCGACTGCGGTTCGTGAGCCGGCGATAAGCAAAAGCCAAGCCGCCAAAATGCAGGCCGTTCGGCGCGTCGGCTGCGCCATGGCGGTCCGCTTTGGCGCAACTGAAGCGTGGATGTTTTCGTTGTTAGCGTCAGTTGGCATGCCGTCCCTCACCGCTGAAACAGCGTGATTGAAATTTGCACGAATCGCGGACGGCCGACGGGGGTACGAAGGCCGCCCGCTGCCGGTCACTTGGCCTTCCCAACCATCATGACCGTAAGCTGGCCGTTGACCTTGTCGGCGCTGAACTTGATCTTGTCGCCAGGCTTCACCTGCTTGAGCATCGCCGGGTCATTGGCTTTGAACACCATCGTCATAGCGCCCATGTCGAGATTGGTGATGGCGTCGTGCTTGATCGTCATTTTGCCGGCGGACTCATCGACTTTTTTGACTTCGCCGTTGATCATCGGAAGCGCCTTGGTCTCTTCGGCGGATGCCAAACCGTTAAAAGACAGCAGCGACAGCAGCGCTGCGCCGAAAAGTGTGGCTTTCACTCGTTTCATGCTGTGAACTCCTAAGTTGCTCAACACATTCCCCCGTCCCAGTCGCGTCATTTGACGACGACCTTGCCGTGCATTCCCGCCTCGTAGTGGCCAGGGATGAGGCATGCGAACTCGAAGGTACCGGCCTTCGAGAACTTCCAGAGGATTTCGACCTGCTTACCCGGCTCAATGCTTTGCGCGTTCGGATCATCGTGCTCCATCTCGGGGTTTTTCTGCATTTCGAGCTTGTGATGAGCGTTGTGCTGCTCCGAATCGAGGAAGAACTCGTGCTTGAGCGCCCCGGTATTTTTCACGATGAATTTGATTTGCTCGCCTTGCTTCACATCGACGGAATCCGGAGAATACGTCATCGCGCCGTCGCTCTCGCGCATCGTGATCTCCACAACCCGAAACGGCTTGGTGGCATCTCCGGGTTCGCCGGCGGCATAATCGTCGTCGTCAGCGCCCTCGTGCGCCATGGCGTGCGGCAGCATCGACGGCATGTAGCCGAACGTCAGCGCGACGCTAAACGCGGCCGCCGCGAGAACTCGAAGTGTACGAAGCATGGATGATTTTTCTCCCTGTTGATTGATCAATGATTCATCGGACCTGTGGGCTTCACCACCCGCAGATCGACATCGTCTGGATTGGTTTCGGCGGAGGGGGCCTCCTGCGCCTTGGCAAGTTTGCCGGTCCACTCGCGCGCAACGGTGCCTTCGGGATGCTTGAACCAGCCGGGGTCCTTGTAGTCGTTGCGATCGAGGTCCTCGCGGACCTTCATTACGGTGAACATGCCGCCCATTTCGATGGGGCCGTATTGGCCGTAGCCCGTCATCATCGGCAAGGTGTTGTCGGGTAGCGGCATTTCCATTTCGGCCATATCCGCGCCGCCCGCCTGTCCCATGGGCATGTAGCCGCCCGGCACGACCTTCGAGATTTTTTGCCGCATGCTTTTGAGATCGACGCCGACGTAGGTTTTCACATCGTGGCCCATAGCATTCATCGTGTGGTGTGACTTGTGGCAGTGGAACGCCCAGTCGCCCGGCTGGCTCGCGATGAATTCAACGGCCCGCATCTGTCCGACGGCGCAATCGACCGTCACCTCGGGCCAACGCGATTCAGGTCTGGTCCAGCCACCATCAGTACAAGTCACTTCGAACTCATGCCCGTGCAAATGGATGGGATGATTGGTCATTGTAAGATTGCCGAAGCGAATGCGGACGCGGTCGTCCTTGCGCACGACCATGTGGTCGATGCCGGGAAAGGCCCGGCTGTTGAAGGTCCAGAGGTTGAAATCGAGCATGGTGTTGACCTTGGGCACGTACGCACCCGGCTCGATGTCGTAGGCGTTGAGGAGGAACACGAAGTCGCGGTCGACACGATGCTGGCTGGCATCCTTCGGATGCACCACGAAGAAGCCCATCATGCCCATGGCCATTTGCAGCATCTCGTCGGCGTGCGGGTGGTACATGAAGGTGCCCGAGCGGCGGATCTCGAATTCGTAGGCGAAGGTCTGGCCGGGTTTGATCTGCGGCTGCGTTAGCCCTCCGACGCCGTCCATGCCGTTGGGCACCGGCATGCCGTGCCAATGGATGGTCGTGTGCTCGGGGAGCTTGTTGGTGACGAAGATGCGGACCTTGTCGCCTTCGACAGCTTCGATGGTGGGTCCAGGTGATTGCCCGTTGTAGCCCCACAGATGTGCCTTCATTCCCGGCGCGATTTCTCGGACCACCGGCTCGGCGACGAGGTGAAACTCTTTCCAGTCGCCGTTCTGCCGCCAGGGCAACGTCCACCCGTTGAGGGTGACAACTGGTTGGTAGTCGGGACCACTCGACGGATACAGAGGCGGCTGCATTAACGGCGAAGCCTGCGTGGCCGCTTCGGGGATCGACGCGGCGGCGACACGGCCGGTCACCTGCGTCACGCTCGCGAGCGCCAGCCCGGAGGTTGCAAGGAAGTTGCGACGCGAAACGGTCATGAGCTTCGTTCCTTCGTTAGTCGTTCTGTGCTGATGTTCGCTGCATTTGGCCCCCGCCGACGGTGCTCATCCCACCTCCCCCGACGATCGCGGCATGGAGGTCTACATCTGCGAGCCAAAAATCCCGCTTGGCGTCGATGGATTGAACGTTGGCGCTGATGCGGTCCCGCGCGTCTGTGAGTAAACCGAACAAGTCAGACAACATGCCGTTGTAGTTGAGCAGCGTTTGCTCTGAGATGATCTCGCGCAATGGCAGGATTTCTTTGTCGTAGTAGCGCGCGATGTCGTACGCGCCACGATAGACTTGATACGACTGGCGCGCGTCCGCGCGCACATTGACCGCCTTGTCCATGAGCAGATTGACGGCACGGAGATAGGTTTCTTCGGCGCGTTTGGTCTTGACCTCACCGAAATCGTAGATCGGGATTTGCAAGCTCAGTTCGTAGCCGTTGCGGGGCGTCCGCTCGCCGCTTTTGATTTCATTCCGGCTTACGCCGCTCGCCTCAAGCATATCGATGAAGCGTAGCGCGTGCGTAAGTCCGTACTCTTTGGACAATGCGGCAAGCTCCATTCGCGCGATCTGAAGATCGATGCGCGAGGTGACCGCCTCGGTCTCCACATCGGCTGACGTTCGTGGCTTCGGTGGCAGCGCCTGAAGTTTATCGGGGAGTCGATAAACGAGCTCACCGCCCCACAGCCCCAGCACGCGATTGAGTTTCTCGCGTTCGCCGCGTTGTTTAAGACGCGCGACCGCGAGCTGTCCGCTAACTTCCGCGTAGAACGCGTGCTCCCGCGCCTGGTCGAGCTTCGGTAAGGCGCCGGTCTCGCCCAGTTTCTTTGCCAGTTCCGACACCGCGTCGGCAGCGGCGCGAGACTGTTCAAGAAACTTCACCGTTTGCCCGGCCGCCACGGCGCGGTAATAGGCGCGACGCGCTTCGGCCGCCGTGGCGAGTGTGGCTTCAATCGCGCGAGCCTGGGCGACTTTGAACGTGTCCTGCGCAATCTCGCGACGGCGCGGCAGCGTAAGCAGGGCGAGGATGTTCTGCGTGACCAGCCGCTCAACCTCAAGCTCGGCGCCCGTCAGATGCACCAACGAAAACGTGGGAGCGGGCGGAAGACTCGCCTGCACAAGATCGGCCTCGGAAACACCGAGATCGTTGTATGCGGCCTGAAGTGCGCGGTTGTTGAGCAACGCGATCTCCACCGCGCCGCTGGCGGTAAGCGGTCTCGCCAAAAGCGATCCCACGCGCGCCTTTGCGGCTGCGGCGTCGGCCTCATCCCTAATCTTTACGGCCGGCGTTCCAAGAACGCTGCCAGTCTGGTCCGCGACGAGTGTCATCCCGCCATCCTTCGAAAAATGAGCGCAACCGCCGAGCGCGAGCCCAGCCGCCGCGACTGTTGTTATTCCGATGGATCGAGCACCCCCGCGCCATGTCCACCGCAACGTTCCCCCGTGCATGCGTTGTCTTTCCCCCGTAACGATGACGCTCAGTGAGCGTCGTGGCCCTGCGAATTTGGTTTGGCGTCCGGTTGCTTTGGCGCGACGCGGCGATTGATGTCGCCCCAGGGCATCGGTTCGACCGGCCGATAGGACTTCGCGCCTGCGTTCACAGGGGCGTAGGACTGTTCGCGCACGGAGACCGGCCTGTCCGGCATGGGCCCACTGACCGGCCAAGTGGGCGCTTCACCCCAAGCGGTAAGGGTGGGCACCAGGAGCGCTGCTATCAAAACACGAACTAGCATTGGAAACCTCACATCTGGAGGTCATGCGGTCACCATGGCGTGCGTTCCGAATCCAATGGCCGTGGGGGCGCATAAGACGCAAAAAGCCGACATGTACGAGAATGTGGCGCGAAGAGGCGGCTATGCCTTTATCGCACTCGACCGGCAACGGGTCGGCGCCGTTTGGGCGCAATTAGACTCTTGGAGGTCTTTCGAGACCGAATTTGCGGTCGAGTGTCTTCGCTAAAGAATTATAGGCGACGTTGATTCGCTTGACGGCTGGATCGTAATTGATTCCGGCGCCGACACCCTGCAACGCCGACGCGGACGGCCCACAGGGGGCGCAGTGAGATATTCCCAAACAGCAACATGCGCCCGTGCAGGGACGGCCGACGGGGAGTTCGCTCGCTTCGAAGTATTGCGCGGACGTCCCAAGGATCTTCGCGTCGGTGTCAGCATGAACTTGGCCGGCCATTACGGGCCTCGCGGACACGTCCTCGTCCACGCCACCATGGGCGCTGGCGGCCGTCGTCAAGCCCAGCATCATGAGGGCCATAAGCGCCAGAAATTTAACCCAGTATCGCACGGTCGTCCGATCTGTAGCAGCCAACGACTCAATAACTAGTACGACGGCCGGCCCGCCGCAAGTGCGCCAAGCCACGCTTTGGCACGCGTGGCGGCTGAAACGTTGTCATATCGCCACGCTTGCGGCCGGACCTAGCTGTTTGTGCGGCCTACTTCGATCAACTCCAAGCTATACTGAAAGAAGGTAGACCCCTATCCTATGCCACACACCATCGCCATGAAACCGAAGCTTCTCGCCCGGGTCCGCCGGTTGAAGGGGCAAATGGAAGCCATCGAGCGCGCCGTTGAGGCCGAAGCGGCCTGCCATGAGGTGCTCAATCTTGTGGCGTCCGTTCGCGGTGCCATCAACGGGCTGACCGCCGAATTGATTGAAGACCATATCCGGAACCACGTCGTCGACGTCGCGGATGAGCGGATCAGGTCCAAAGGGGGCGCCGAACTCATCAACGTCATCAGGAGCTATCTGACATGATTTCCGCCCACGTGCCCACCAGTGGGCATGACCACGTTTTCCTTGGCAGCGGCCACGACCGCAACGAATACCGTACGTCGACCATGATGGCGGGTGAGATCATTGCCGGGACCATTTTCGGGTCGATGGCGTTGGTCGCCGACGGCTGGCACATGGCCACCCACGCTGCCGCCATGATCATGGCGTTGGTCGCTTATTATTACGCGCGCCGAAACGCCAGGAACGCCCGGTTCACCTTTGGAACGGGCAAGATGGGCGACCTCGCGGGCTTTGCCAGTGCCATTGTTCTTGCACTGATTGCCGTACTCATCGGATGGGAAAGCCTGCTCCGCCTTGCCAAGCCGGTTCAAATAGATTTCCATCAAGCGATCGCCGTGGCCGTGTTGGGTCTAGCGGTGAACATCGCCAGCGCATGGCTGCTGCGCAATGAGGACCATCACGACCTTGGGCACAGTCACGACCATGCCCACCATCAACATCACCACGGCAAGGGCCAAGATAACAACTTACGCGCGGCCTACGTCCATGTGCTCGCCGATGCGCTGACTTCGGTTCTCGCGATTGTCGCTCTGACCGCGGGTAGTCTTTACGGCTGGATATGGCTCGACCCCGTCATGGGTGTGGTCGGCGCCATCGTCATCGCAAACTGGTCTTGGGGACTGATCCGCGATGCCGGCGGCGTTCTCCTCGACTACAACCCTTCCCACGAAGAGTTACCGGGAGAAATCCGCCACGCGCTTGAAACCCCGCAGGATCAGATTACCGACTTGCACGTGTGGCAGCTCGGGCCGGGGCACCATGGCGCCATCATCGCCCTCAAGTGCAAAGCCCCACGCGCGCCATCGCACTACCGGGAAAAGCTGTCGGACATTCACGAGCTTTCTCACGTAACGATTGAGGTCGAACCTTTTGTTTGAAGCGCTGCCCTTAGGTCAGCGATCGGAATTTGGATCCGACGCATCAACGCGGAAGCGAGGGTATGTCGGCGGGGTGCTTGCCACTCTAATCCCGAAACCTTCCCCGATTTGCTCAAATGTCCGCCATTGGCCCATCGCGGCGGTACGGTTTGCCAACGGCAGTTTATCGCTCAAAAGCGGTTTCTAATGGGGCGGATAGCGGGGGTGTTTATAAGTTCACGGCCGAGATCAGAACCATGTGCAGGCTCTACCCAGACTCGCAACGTCGATGCGATCCGGCCGGTCTGCAGAATGCGCATCGCGGCGGGGATCATAGCCCCGCGCCAGTGTGAAAATCTAGGCCGATGACTCGAGAACCACGTCTCGGAGTCGGCTTGCTCGCTCAACAGGACGGGCATCCGTTCGTGATTGATCGCATCCGTGAGTTCGGCATCGTCGTCGTCTCGACATTGGGACCGTCCATCTTCACCAGTCCGTTGCAGCGCAGCCAGACACCCGGAAACGCGAACAGGCGCGGTCGGCATCGCCATTGACCGCAGCATCTGCTGTCGTGCAATCAATTGCACTTCTTAGGCCTTTCCAGATCGGGAAACGGGGACGGCCGTTGACGCCGATACCGTTGAACTTGAAGCTGACCATCTGGCCTGGCAGCTCGTCCTTGATCGCCCAGAGCGCAGCCACGCCGGCTGCCAAGCTGAACTCGACGGTCTCCTTGCCGTTGTTCCAGCGGACATCGACTGCACCCAGCGTGCCGTTGGCGACCTTGCCGGCCTTGGCTGTCGAGCGCTTCGTGTGGCCCAACTCATCGACCTGAGCTTCGTTCGTGTTCGACTCCTGCTCGTGGACTGCCAGGATTTCGCCTTCGGTGTCCTCCCAGAACTTGATCTTCAGCATGATCTGCTCGTTCAGCGTCGAGCGGCCATACTTGTACTGGCCTGCTATCGATCTCAGGATCGCTCCTTCGTAACCCTGGTCGAACCACCAGCGGCTCATGTCATCAGATTCGTCGGCCGACTTCACATGCACATGCGGCAGCAGCTTGACGTACGGCAGGTTCAGGCTCTCAACCACAGTGCGTGCATTCTCGTGCCGGGTCATGAACGGCGCATCGAGCGAGAAGTCGTCGAACACCCAGAACGTGAAGTCGGGTTCTCCTGATTGCTTGCCCACGCCCTTCGCCGTGTTCGTGAAGACGTTCGGATCGTTCGGTGCTCCCACGGTCAGCTCGCCGTCGAGGCCGTGTGGAAGGCTGGTCAGGTGCCGCCTGACATGCAGGTTCGGGATTTCGAGCAGCTTGCGAGAGCGCGGCTCACCCTCAACAATCAGGCACCGGAAGCCGTCGAGCTTCGTGCTCATCATCTTGGGCCATGTCACTTCCGTGTGCAGGTTAGGTACCTTGCTCAGGGCGAGCAGTGGCTTCAGTTTCTTAGGCGTCGACATCGGGCTTCCCTTTCGTTTCGTCTAATCCTTTCGCTTCGGCGGTGGCCTTGAGCGTCTCGACTGTCTCCGTGTAGGCCGCCCACACGTGGCGCCGCGTTACATCGAGCCACTCAGACTGGTACTTGGCGTACCGATCGTTCACGCGGGTGTAGGCCAATCTCAGCTCGACCATACGGCACGCAAGCGCAACGATTTCGGGGTCATACTTCAGCAATGTGCTACTCCTCATGCTGCCCGCTTCAGGCTGTAGTCGCCGTACGTCTTCTTGAGCTCGCGGCGCAGCTTGTTGAGCGAGGTCTTCGGGCAGGGCGACTCCCAGCATTCAAGGAGGCTGAGGTACGGGCTGCCGCGATACTCGGTCCACTCGAACGCCATTGCGCGGTGGGCGCCTTCGCCGGTCATTTCAGTCTGGAGGATAAATTCGCGTTTCATCATTCACTCCTAGTGATGAATTGCTTGACCCGTTCATTCTGCGATGCAGTCGAGCGGGGTCAAACTGAAAGCGACTGAATTTGCAATTAATTGCAAACTACAATCCAATCATCCGGCTCAACAGGCTTACTTACCTTTCTGGCAATCGGTCTGGCGCGGATGGCCTTCGCCTCCATGACGTCAGAGCCATCACTCCAGTCGATATCGAGCGAGCCGTCATCCACACCCTCCTGAGCGAGTTGCATGGCCTCTTCGGGACTGGCGGCAGTGATCGTCACTTCAGCCACCTCTTCGACGAACTGCTGGATCGTTACTTTGTACTTCGGCACGGCGCTCTCCTGCTCAATTCAGACGTTTCGGGTCGTCAGGCTTCTTCTCGGTCAGCGTTGCTACTCGCAGGCCGAGCGCCTCGTTGCCTTCCTTCCAATCGAGATCAATCGAGCTATGCTCGAGACCGTACTTGACGAGGGCCATGGCCTCTTCGTCATTGTCGGCTTCGACTTCGAACTCAGCGACCTCTTCCACGTACTGCTTCACGCGGACAGTGTACTTCGGCAACGACGTGCTCCTAGATTGTATTTGCAATTAATTGCATTATGCTCAATCGATCGAAACGACGGACCTGATCTTGACGCCTATATGGTCGATCGATATCGGAGCGAGCTCGTCCTTCCACTCGGGAACAATCGTGCCGTCATCGATACCTTGCCTGACGAGCTTGACGGCTTCTTCCAAGCTGTCGGCGTTGACTGCGATGTCGGCCGCCTCTACGACCATCTGCTGAACTGTTACTTTGAACCTCGGCACGTCTACTCTCCTACGCTTGCTTAATGCAGATCAGCCGGCACCGACCGCTTGACCCACGGAGCATCGTGGTCGGCTTCCAGCTCCTTCTTGCCGACGTTCTCCTCAAACTCCTCCAGGGCGCGCTTGATGGCGATGGCTTGGCTCTTCGACTCCCAGCACGCGTGGATCGCGAACACCTTCTCTTTGCCCTCGCCGACAAACCGGCCAACGGTTGCCCTATACACCTCGCCAGGCATGCGCTCGACGGTCACTGTGAAATTCGGAGGGTCTTCTGGCTTCTTTCCAGTCTTCTCTTCAGTCATCTTGCACTCCTAGTGATGGCTTCATACTGCGACCTGACCGGGGCGGGTCAAGTGAATTTAATTGCAAATCCTCGGCTTGCTAAACGTCGGGCATACACTCGGCGTTAGCGCTTTCTTAGCGCTTCGGGCTTGCTATCTCAGTCGTGAGTTGGTAGCCGCCGCGCATGAGGCGTTTCAATCGCCAGTAGTTCGTCTGCGCCTGGGCTTCGGTGAAGCGAGTGGCTTGCGCAACGTCGCGCACCCATTCAAGCCGGTCCTCGTGCCAGAAGCGGTGCGGGCCGATACGTTTGACGTAGATCTTCACCCCGTCGGACGGATTGACGCCCGTGAGCCAGTACTCGGCCACCTTCAGTGAGCCGTCAGCTTCATGATCGCGAGGAAGATACCGGCAATGCCCACGGTCTGGAAGAGCACAGCCTTCACGTCGGACAGCTTGGCGTCCAGGTAATCCTTGGTGACGTACTTGTCATCGAGCATGGTTTCGAGCGCCTTAGCATGAGCTGTGGCGATCTTAGGCTCAATTCCGGCGGTTGTCAGCTGGTCAATGTAAGTGGCTAGTTTCACTGCTGGGTCTCCTGTTGCGCCTCTGTGAGGACTTCGCGGACAATCTTGGCGACACCCGTCTCAGGGCCGAACGCTTCATGCGTGCCAAGGGCGATGTCGACTACTTCATCTTTGCCGATCTCAATCTCCAGCTCGAACTCCACCGCGCTCACGCAGTTGTAAAGGTCGACCGGGCGGATCTTGCTGACATCGATCATGGCGCTCACTCCTAGTTGCCATATGTTCTGCAATCACTCTGCGCCCCATGCGAGCGTGGTCAATTGAAATGCGACGACTCCTGCTGAGAAATTGCAATTAATTGCCCGCTGCGGCCTGCTCTTTGGCTTTCTTGGCTGCAAGCATGCGGTCGATCGAGGCCTGCATCCCGCTCTCGCGAACCCGATCGGGTGCGAACAGGTCGTTCATCAGGCGGGACAGCTTCTTCTGGGACTTGCGGTTCATCAGGCGGCTCTTGCGTTCTGGACTGCGTTCTGGGCTTCTTGCGTGCGGTAGGCGACGTACAGGCGGCCACCGATTTCAACCGAGAGATTGTCTCCGTCATCGTCAACGTCGGCTGCGTTCTTCTTCAGGATGTTCAGCACATACGTCTTGGTGGCTGGCTTCTCCGAGTGGGTGCCGGCGCATCCGCAGCAGCACTTGCCAGCGCGGCCTGTGTAAACCGATTTGATGTCCGTCTTCTGGAGGGCGTTCAGTGCGATCATGGGGTTCAATCCTAGTTTGCCAAGTTGTCTATACGTACTCTGCGCCCCATACGAGCGGGGTCAATTAGAAAGCGACTGCACCTGCTTAAATTTGCAATTAATTGCACACTACTCCACCAGAGCGGGCTCGACTACGTGATCGGGATGCAGCTTGCGCTTCGGGTAGCGCAGGGCCGGCGCCGTGATCAGGACATCGAACATCTCGCGCGTGATCGTGTTGCCGTGGACGACAACGGCTGACGTGTCAGTCAAGGTCAGCTGAATGTAGGCGCCGCAGACGGCCTTCAGATCTATGTCCGTGCAGACCCAGTGGGCGTGTCGCGCGGGATCGAGGTTGAACTCCCGCATCACCTGATTGGCTGCTAACACCATTCCGCCAACACCGCACGCGGGCTCGCACAGCATCAGGTGATCACGGCCCTCGTCCTTCATGACAGCCTCGAGCATGTCGCGAGGGTTCGCCATTGTCATGCGGGCGGCAACTATCGAGAGCTCATGCGGCGTGAAGAACTGACCGACGTGCGAGTTGGCTGCGACCTCCATGAACATCGGCCCAATGAAGTCAGACGGCTCCTCGTCGAGTGCGAGCTGAGCAACTGCCAGCATCTTGCTCATGGCGCCCATCGTGTCATCCGGGTGCCGGCACGAGTGCACGATCTTCATGTAGCGGGCCTCGTTCTCGTCCCACGTGAGCTTGTCGCCGATCGTCCTGAGCACCGGATTGCGGAGCGCACAGGTGGCAGCCTCCAGCCACTTCGTCAGGGCGTCGTACTCACGCCAGCCTTCCAGCATGGAGATCTTGCCGACGAGCTCCAGGAACTCCCTCGAGCGGGCCTTGTGGCGGCTAGCCGGGGCGACCTTCTGAGCGGTACTACGTGCCACTGGTCAGCCTTTCTGCTTCGCGGCCTGGTAGCCAGCGCGATAGGCCTCTTTCTGCTCGTCACTCCAATGGCCCCAGGGCGTGCAGGCCCAGCCGTAGCCAAAGTGCGAACGGCCGGTTGCGTAACAGTCGTCCATGCTCGGGTTGTCCCTGATCCTGGCCTCGCGCTCGGCGAAGTTGACTTCGCCACTATCGTTCGTGGTGTCGTTCATGCGTTCATTCTCCTGGCTGTGCAATTAATTGCAAACTGCTATCAAAACTTGAGTCCGACAGAGTGGCGCTGGCAACGGCTGGCGGCGTAGCGGAGGTTGGTGCAAACGGCTATCTGCGTGCCGTCGGGTGCGATGCAGGCCCACTTCTTGAAGCCCAGCAGACGTACATCGTAGCCGTCGGGCAGCTTCTCTTGCGTATTACTCATTGGCTTCAGCCTTTGTGCGAACCTTCATCACGCGGCGAACAAGCCGGTGCTCACGAGCCTTGCCTTCCGACCGGGCTCTCTTCGATCGACGATTACCGTAGCTGTCATCGGGGAACTCATCGTGGCCTGGGCAACAGCCACAACAGCCAGGCTTGAGCCCGATGATCTCGCGTTTCATCGTCTACTCCTGACGTCTCAGTTGCGAATGAGGCCGAGGCGCTTGGCGTCTGCCTTGGCGAGCGACTTGTCGAGTGCATGCTGGCGAACAACCGGCAGCGTCTTCAACTGGGCGACTGCCTCTTCTTTCGAACCGAACATGCGGCTGAACTCGCGGGCTGCCATGCAGAGGACCGTCGATGCGTCCATGGCTGCGAAGTTGCGGGGGTTCGTACGAGCGAGCTTCTTGAGGTCGACCGGGGCCATAGCTACCGGGGAGACAGGTGCACGAAGAGCCGAGAAAGAGGAGGTTTGCATCGCTTCAATCCTAGTTGGATGCCGTTGATGTCCTCATTCTGCGTTGCATACGAGCGAGTGCAATTGAAAAGCGACTGCCTGCAGAGAAGTTTGCAATTAAGCGCAAACTACGGCTAACAACTGCATAACAAAAGGCGCCACCTCCTGAGAAGCGACGCCCTATTCCGGCCCTGATTACTTCTCTACGGGAGTCCTGCCTGTCTTCATCGTGTCGGTTGAGCGCTGACACGCAGCAAGGAGCTGGCCCAATGCTTTCGGCATACCAATCAGGTCGAAGTTGCTCGAGTGCATGATCTGACCGTCCAGCATGCCGGCAACAGCAAACCTTGTACTTGCCGTGCGGACGAGCTTGGCAATGGTGAGGACATGGGTGCGGGTGGTCTCCGCATCGTCTGCCTTGAAGAGGAACTTATTGTTGTTGTTCACCAAGAGCTTGGCGGGGATTTCGGTGGGCGGCAAGTCATCGACGATGATTGCGAGCGTCGCCTTCCCTTCTACGCGATCGCCTTTGAACCTCTCGGGCGTGACCAAATTCATCGCCATGTCGAAATTATTGCGGCACGTAAAGCCGGTCATCATCTGCCGATTAGTGACAATGAAGGCGTCATTCACCGCGCCCTGGAACGCGTTTGGCTCGCTGTTGAAATACCATTCTTCTGCTCTGGCAGTCCCTGACGACAACAGGACGCCTGTCATGAGCCCGGACACGAGCGTTGCATATGCCAACCGTTTCACTTCACCCCTCCTGGGTCTGCACTAGATGCAAGAAAGCCCCGAGCCACCCGTATACTGAGCGGCCCGAGGCTTTCACACACCAACTAGCTGGTGCTTTGGGAACGATCAAGCCACGTACATGCTCTATCTACGGGCTGAATACCGTCAATGGCGAGCTTGCTTTTATGCCGGACTGACCGAGCGCCTAACCGCTCCCTTGATACAAACATCCTCGCACATGCGGACACCGGTGCAATTGAAATGCGACTGCTTGTGCAATTAATTGCAAATCAGGCGAAATCGATCAGAACGAAACGGGCCGTACCGTCCTCGTTTTGATCGAGCAGCTGGCGGGTGAACTCCCGTACGCTCGGGACATAGAGCGGCTCATACGTGACGTCGACTTTATCGGTCAGCGCGTTGAAGACTGCGCCCGTCACCTTGTACCTGAGACCCGTCTTCGTGTGCTTCCAGACTTCGCCTTCACTCGGCACAGGCGGTATGACGGACTTCGGGTCTGCAGCCCTTTGCACAGGCGTCATGCGGTACCAGCTCGGACGGCCGTATGGCTGTGCCGGTTCCTCGAACTGCTCCTCGTCTTCTTCGGCGACTTCTTCGCCTTCGTATGCGCGCCATGCAGCGATACGCGCTTCGAAATCACGGTCGAGCTTGGCCGAGTACCGCAGCCATATTGCGACCATGAAGGCGCCCGCCAGCAAGAAGCCGGCTAGCGATACAAGCTCCCAATTCACGTGCTGCACCATCGTCTGATCATACGTCATCTGGATCTCCATCAGAGCCTCCCCCACAACACCCACAAGAAAATGCCGAACCACACGCACCCAGCGCCGATCAGCATGCCGAGCTCCATCGCACCCATCAGAGTTTCCCCAGCAGCATCATCACCGCCACGAACAGACACAGCAGTGCTGCACCCAGCCACATGACCATTGCAACGATCGCCGCTGCCGACGTCGGATCTATCTCTCCGCTCATACCGGTGCCGTCTCCTGCTCTACGGGCTGTACATCTGCTGGGCGTTCTACCGGCGTTCTGTGAGTGCCTTGGATCTCTCTGCTGAACCACGTCATCGTTGCGATTGAACCGATCGATGCGCCCACAACGATCAGTGCGAATACCCACGTAATTGCAGCTGTTCTGACACCCTTACTATTATCGTTGTCTGGGCTCACTTTGATCAGTCTTTCTCGGCTGTTTCTGAGCTTTGCCTGGCTCTCTTCAAACGTCTCGTATCTGCTGGGGTTTTGCGGGCTTGCTGCCATTAATTGCACTCCTTCAGGCATGGTTCTGCTACTATCGTTTGCCGCGATTTTGGGACTGTCTCCAGGGACGTCCAAAGTTGGCTTTTGGCTTAGGTCTTTGTCCCTGTCAGATCTTGTCAGTCTGACTCTTCGGGAAGTGCTTGCCGCGATTGTTTCGGAGGCGCTCTGAGAGCTTCTGAGATTGCCCCGAAGAGCTTCATGCTCGCGACTGTGTATGTGTTGCCGGACTTCATGATTTGGGCTCTGGCACTCATTGCCGAGGCTTTGTCGGGGTACTCCAGCTTGAGTGGTCCCTGCCCTCCTGATTGGAGGACAAGGAACTGGGCGGTACCCTTACGTGTCTGCGCTACAGAGCTGACGAACGTTACTGGGGTGCTGCCGCGTTTCATTGGGCTGTTGCGCCCCCTTCAGAAGTGCTTGCCGCGATCGGTGCGGAAGGTGCTTCTGCTGGCTTTGCCTCTGCTGGTGTAGCGGGCTCCGGCTGAGCGGACTGTGGCGGCTTAGGCGCCGGTATCTCGGGCCATGCCGTGCCGTGAACGTCCATCACCTTGCCGGTGAGCAAATCGAGCGTACGGATCGAGGCCTGCATGCCGGCTACCCACGAGTTGAACGTCGTGAAGTCGCGGATCAGGTTCGGATCGTTGATGGCGCGGGCGATCTGCTCGCGTTCCTTCTGGAGCTTCATGTCCACGCCCTGTAGAACGCTGGTCAGGTCTACCGGTGCGGTCTTGGTTGCCGAGATTTGCTGCTGAGGCTGCTGTGCTGCTGCCATTCTTCCCTCCTGGGTTTGTGCAATTAATTGCAAAAGCAGCGTGCCACAAAACCATCAGCCAAGCCAATGGTTTTCGTGGTTACTCAGCGGTCTTTCTCGAGATCCTTAAGAAGCTTTACGAGCGCTTCTTCCTTGTTGATTAGGCCACGGGCCGACTGCTGCGCGCCGCGTTTGATCAGGGCGTTATAGAACAGGTTGTAGTCGCTATCTTTGAAGTACATCAGCACGCAATGGGCGTTCGCTGGTTTCTTCTGGCCCTTGAGGAGCGCTTGCAGACTGTGCGCGCTGTTCTGCTCAGCCATAGTGATCAATTCCTGGGCATTGCTGTCGTTTATGTGCTTCGTCAAGATCATGACCTTGGTCCAGCCAATCTTGTGCAAACGGTTCTTCGAGATGCCGAGTTTTCGAAACGCCCTATCGATCTCGACGAGATAGTACGCCTTTCGTTTGTTGACAGACGACTTCTTGTAGAACTTCTGAAACTCAGCCGGATCAGTCTCCAATAGATCGCGCAGATGGTGCGCGAGGTCCATGAAGTTGTCTTTGAGCTGCGGAGCCAGTGCCAGAGCTTTATCATAAAGCACGGTAGCGTCGGCCACATCGTCCTCCTTAGTTGTATAGCAGGCGTGCCTGGGTAATTAATTGCACCCTTCCGCCTGCAAAAAGTTTCCTAGTCATAAGTCCGCTGCCCTCCTGGCATGTCGCGGGTAGAGTCCATCGGCTCACAACGAATCGAGAGCCGCTAGAGTTTCATTGTTTGTGAAATCCGGCACCAATAAGTCTCGGTTGAGCTTATTGATGGCGAAGTCGGTGTAGATGTTAGCGCGCCCCGAAGTCGGCAACTTGACCCCACTAAGGTATTTGTTGATGTACTCCGGGTATCCGATCACTTCCAAGCCTCGAGCAGCTGCCGCCTTCGCCTTCACCGTATCCGTCCGACTCGCTACTAGTATCTCGGTATCTTGCCGAACTGCAGGCTGAATTGACAGATCAGCCTTGAGGCAAGCTGCCGCTAGATTCGCCCGAAGGATTGTATTGCCGTTGCCGTCGATGGCAGGGCCGGTGAAGACGATACGCATTTTACTCGACCTTTTTCCGGTCACCCCCTTCACTCCATGTTTGGGTGATGACCGTAATAATCTGCTTTAGGACGTGCAGAAATCAATTGAATTGTGCAATCAACTGCAATTGAATTTCTGTAAACTTAACAAGTAGTTAAGCTGCCAACAGGCCTCGATACTTGGCCGCTTTCTTCGTCAGCTTGATGTGCACTTTGTCGTCATCGACCTTCCAGTCGAGCAACGTCGTCTTGCCGAAACTCATCTCCTTGCCGTCACGCCAGACGATCACCCAGGCGGGCGTTACCGACTTCAGATCGAACGTCAGGACGACGGTGTCGGCTGTCTCCTTGAGTCCTACTGTCAAGTCCCCCTTGGCCGGGCTGACGGCGACGGGCTTTGGCTTGGCCGGCGGCATGTAAGCCGGGAGCACCGTGATCGGGACAACTTGCCATCCCGTCGGCAGCTTAATGGCATCGTACTTGCCGCCATTGTGCTTCTGCATGCGAGCGGCGATGACCGCGGCTACGTCACGCTGCGGGAAAATCATTGATTGCTGGGTCTGCATCTCTTCACTCCTAGAAAGATGTATCACCCTTTCGACATCTAACTTAGGCCGGAACGAGTGCAAATGAAAAGTGCAATTGATTTCAAAATTAATTTCTACAAACGAAAAGGCCCCTCAACACCCGTGCGTCGCGGGTACCAAGAGGCCTTCTCTATCAACGAGGCTGGGAAGCCGCCCAGCAGGATGGGCGGTGGGTTACCTCATTGAATTTACTCCGGAAGCGACACTTCGATCGAGGCGTCCGGGAATGCTTCTTCAAGTGCTTTCAACGAGGCTTCGAGGCCTAGTTTGATCAGCCGCTGCTTCATAGAGACGCCGCCCAGGTAATCGAGGCAGATGTTCTCGAGAGCCACCGTGTCGACGGACGTATTCGAGTCCGTCTTCGCCTTGTCGATGGCCGCTTCGATCGTCTCCTTCTGGCCCGAGTGCACCTTGAACGTCTTCGTCGTCGTGGTGGAGCTCGTCGACTGGTCGGTGATCGCCTTGCCTTGGGTCAGGGTCGCCTTCACCGTCTCGCCGAGCTGCAGGGCGGTCTGGCTCTTGGCAATTCCCACCCAGTTGTCGACGTTGTCGGGCTGAATGACCTCGGCGATGATCTTCAGCTTCGTCCAGCCGAGATCCTTGACCTTCTCCCACGGCACCTTGCTCTCGACGAGCGAGTTGTAGATCGAGATCCAGTACATCGCCTTGCGGTAATGGATGCCCAGGCCCTTCTCGACATACTCACGGAAGTTCGGGTAGCCGGCCACCCAGCCCTTGGTCTGGATCACCGAGAGGACGCCGCCGAGCTTGAAGAACGTCTTCTCGGTCTCGTCAGCCAGAAGCGTGACGGCCTGCAGAGCGTCCTTCTCGTTCATCGTCTCGATTTCGTGGACGAGGTCGGTCAGCGCGTCAGCCGCCACGATCTCACCGTCAACGGCCTGCTGCGTTAGAGCAACCTCGGTTCCGGTCGACTTTGGCTTGGCAGCCTTTGCCGCCTTTTCCTTCTTGGGCTTCTCAGGCTTGCCTGTCGTCTGCACGACACCGGCGCACTTGAACTCTTGTGGCGTTGCGGCTGCTGCTTCCGGGGCGTCTTCGGCCTGGCTCTTCAGCCACACCTTCTTGCCCTCGAGCGTTAAGCTGGCCCAGTCTTGCGGCACATCGAGCGAGAAGTCCTTTACGACCTGTTCAACCTCTTCGGCCGATAGAACGTCGATATCGACTTCGACACCTTCTTCAGGTGCGCCGGTTGTAGCGGCTGTAGCGGCTGCGGGCGCTGAGCCCAACTCTTCGTCGATTGCGGCCTTCTTGCCGCCGGTAAGCAAACTAAGACTTGCGGCAGACATGCCGTTCTCCTTGGTTTAAGGGATTGAGGTGCGCCACTCCTTGGCGGGTTCCGATGATTTCATCCTACGGCTAGTGCAATTAATTGCAATAAGAGACATTCGATAATGGTGAAATTAATTGCACCATTCAGTGACAACGAAGCTCCATCTCGGCCGATACGGCCCGCATTTCCTGCGTTATCCCGGGCAAGCGGTTCTTAACGGCTAGCCCCATGCAGGCGAGCCCATAGGCGTCCGCCGTGTTGTTGGTCATACTCGTGTGGTCCCAGCGCTTCAGGACGTACATCATCATCTGGTCTTTCTGGGTGTTGCCTTTGCCGGTGACGAACTTCTTGAGCTTGCTTGCTCGCGGGTCGTACCACTTGAGGCCGTCTATCATCATCATAAGGCGCAGGATGCCGCCGAGCTCGACGAGCGGGATCGTGGAGTTCGGATTCTTGCCCAGCGAATAGCCCTCGAGCACGATGGCGTCAGGCTGCCAGTTGTGGACGAGCTTCAGCACGTTGATGGCGATCGAGCGTGTCCGCTCCAGGCCTTTGCCCTCTGGCTTGATCTCGTGCTCGACCAGTAGCTCGGGCTTGCTCGTGCCGTTCTCCTGCAACAAAACGATGCCGGTCCCAGAGATGGACGGATCGATACCGATAGCGCGATACAGTGACATCATGCCTTCCAGTCATACGTGGGCGGGAAATCGCCCGAGAAACAGTGCTTCTTGACGATGCAGCCCTTGGCGCGCTGAGACATTGACGACGGGCATAGGCCACACGGCATGCCGACCTTGCCGTCCCGGAAGTCCTTGACGACCTTGGCGCGCTCCGCGAGCGGCTCAGTCGCCTTGTCGTCCCGCGTGATCTCGAACTCCTTGAACGGCGAGAACCCTTCCTGCAGGCCCCACTTCTTGAGTTCCGGGTCGGCGCAACCGAAACCACCCTTCGATACGTAGAGGATCGTCGCCTTATCCGTGCCGACGTGCGACGCGTTCTGATCGGTGCACTCATCGATCGTGCGGAGGTACAGCTGCGTCCGCCACTTGTGCTCGGCGAGCGGTGCCTTCAGGTTCTTGAACTCGTCCTTGTCGATCGTCTTCAATTCGACCGGGCGAAGCTTCGGCCCGCCCATAGCGACGAGCATGTCTACGCCGCACGAGACGCCGGTGATGGCGCTTTCGAAGCGGACCTCTTGGGGATCGAACTTCTTCGTGCCGCATGACTTGCAGGCGTGCGGGCGCATCGTGAACTTGTGCACCGTACCGCAGGCGACACACTTCCAATGGCAGACCGCCTTGTTCATCTCAGCGAACCAGAGGACGATGTTCTTCTCCTGATCACGGCCGATCTGGAACGTCATGAAGCTCGAGGCGTTCAGCCACTCATCTTTCGGCTTCGTTTTCGTCAGGTCGGCGATCGCGTACATCCGCGGGCAGAGACCTTCGGGACGGGTCAACTCGGACGCGTGCATGCGTGACAGCGGACGGCCATCATCGATCCGCGACAGGTGCTGGTGAAGCCAGTACTTGATCGAGTTCTGCGGCGTGAGGTCTTTGGCTTTCTTCAGGAACGTGATCGTCATATGGCTCCTACGGCTTGCTGCCGCTCTTGTGTTTCTCCCACCACGTCAGCAGTTCCTCGTACGCTTCAGACGGCTTGAAGTGACTCACGGCTATTTCGAGACGCAGGGTCACGAGCGCAACTGCCGGCTTGTTCTGGACTGTTATCTCTTCGGCTATGAGGCCGTGGTGGACCAACGAGTCTAACGCTAAGCCGACAGGAAGGGCGACAGGCGCCGGGTTATTTTTTGGTAGGGTCAACGTACCTTTCGGCTTCAGCGGGAGGATGACGTCCTTTGGTTCAGCATTCAGGATCGTCATCGTCGGCGTGGGTGCTTGCTCGACGACAATCGACTTCTTGTGCTCGGAAGCCTGAGCCTCAACGAACGCGCTACGTGCCCACTTCATGTGAGCTTCTCCTCCCATAGGCTCATCGGAACGAGCACCCACTGACCGTCGCGCACCGGCTCGCCGTCATCATGGACGAACGAAACCGAGAGCGCCGGGTCCTTGCCTTCGCAGCGTGCTTCATGAGCGATCTTCATCAGCCATCCGAGCTTCAGTGCGATCTGACTGTTCGTCGTGCTCTTTGCCTCGAGCAGGATCGTCTTCAGATCGATGTCACCCTTGGCTCCGACCATTGCGCCTGATGCCGGCCGGGCTCGGCCACCTAAGCGCTTGGCCAGCTTCTTCTCGGACTTACGTCCCGCAGCTCCGATACGGTGCTGGTTGCGCCGCGAGAGGTACGGGATGCTAGCCATCGGGCTCTCCGGTAACGGGGTCGTGCAGGTCCTCGCTGCCGTCCCCTTGCTCCATCAGGCCGTTGTCCTTCGTCACCCGGTCGATCAGGGCTTGGCGGATCTGGTTGCCGAAGTCGGGGTCGCCGTAGAACTTCTCCTTGAAGTCCGCGATCGTCGGATACTCAACGCCGGCGATCGACCAGCCCTTGCCGGTCTTCGACTTGTCGAACTGGCCGTAGCTCTTGAGCATGTCGGACACCGCGCCGAAGTCATCGCTCTGGCCGGGCTTCAGGCCCTTGTAACGGCACATGGCGACTTCGAACTTGCCGGACACGGCGTAGATCGGCGTCTTGTACTTCCGGATGATAAACGTCGTCTCCTTCGAGACGGGCATCGTCTGGCTGACCTTGCCGTCGATCTTGTTCTTGCCGTAGAGCCTCAGAATGATGGACGCCTGGAACAACGGCTTCTTGCCGCCCGGCTGCGTCTCGGGATCACCGAACATGACGCCGATCTTGTAGCTGATCTGGTTGATGTAGATCAGCGTCGGGTAGCGCCCTTCCTTCTCGGCTTCACTGAGCGCGAGCGTGGTCTTGCGGGTGAGCTTGCCGATGACGAGAGCAGCACCGCCCACGACCGCCTTCTCCGCGCTCGAGTCGATCTCCGACGAGGTAACGAGCGCCGCCAAGCTGTCGACGACGACGAGGCCGCAATCGGTGGCGTAGAGCAGGCTTTCGACCATGTCGACCGCTTGCTCGGCATAGGACGGCTTGATCACGATCAGCTTCTTGACGTCGACACCCAGCGCCGCCGCCCAGGCCGGGTCAAAGCCGTGCTCGATGTCGACGAAGGCGCACGTCAGCTTCGGGTACATCCGCTGATGGTTGGCGATCGCGAGCAGCGCTGCGTTCGTCTTACCAGAGCTTTCGGGTCCGAAAATGATCGACACCTTGCCCCGCGGGAAGCCTCCGCCGAGGCCTAGATCGAGTTCGAAAATGCCGGTCGGAATGCGCTCGGCGTTGACGAGCTTGCCGCCAAACGAGCCGATGCCGTCGCCGAAGTCCTTCTGGAACGTCTTCAACAGCTCGGACGCCTTGAGCGTCTCACTCTTGCCGCCCTTCGTGACCTTGACTACCACCGCATTCCCCCGAACATTTGCAATTAATTGCACAGTATGGACGCCACAAACGGGCGCCCTGCCGTCCTACTCGCCTTTGATCTCGCTGATCAGCGTTTCCATCTTGCTGTTCACCCAGCCCTTGCCGTACTCGAACACTTCGTCGATCTCGGGATGGAGGCAGGGGATCTTCAGACTGACGCCGATGCGGGTCGAGTTGTAATCGCCCAAGTTCATCGTGTAGCTCGCGTCGAAGCCAACCTCGCAGAACGGCTTATCGGAGCCCGTGTTCGCTGCAGCAGCGGGCGGGATCTCGACCTGCTCGACATTGGTCTCTTCCGCAACCTGGACGCCCTTCTGGCTCGTCGTTACGGTCGTGTGCGCCTCGACAGGTGCAGGTTTCTTGAATTTCAGTGCCACGTCTTCCTCCTGACTTTCCTAGGGATCTTCATTGCATATCAACGACTTTTGACTGGATCTGATTGTACCACTTGAGCCGGGTTGAGGCATAACCTGAAAACACCGGGCTATCGTGGTCGCAGACGTCGATGACGATCGGTTCGCGCTTATCCGGGTACTCTCTGCGGATACGCCCGACTGGCTGCTTGACGTTCGAGCGCGGCATCGCGAGCAAGCACGTGTCGAGCCACGGAATGTCCGTGCCCTCACCCATCATGCCGTACGTCGTCAGCAGGATCGGGCGCACCGTTTGCGCGTTGCGTATCGCCTTGTCGGCCTTCGACTGGGTTCCGATGTAAAGCGCTATGTCTGCTGCTGGGACGCCGTGGACGTCTATGCAGATCTGTTTCAGGGCTTCCAGGTGTGCATGTAGGGTGGAGAAAACCACCAGCTTGCGCCCTTTTTTGTGCACCATGTCGATCAGCTCGCCGAGCAAGGCATTGCGTACCGGGTCGGCTGCGATCTTCTTCTCGATGTGCGTTGTCTTGCCGGGCTGATGCGGCAGGCGGACGACCGATTTCTTGCCGGTCTCGGGATCGTGACGGAAGACGCGCGGGCATTCCCAAGCCGACGTGAAGCGCAGCACCTTCGGCACGAGCTGCTCGACTTGCGCCTTGGCGCGGATCGGACCGATGTGGGCGTGGACCAGGATCTCCTTGCCGTCGGCGCGTTCTGGCGTCGCCGAGAGGCCGAGCCTCATCTTCGCGGGGAACAGGTCGGCCACGGCCGAGAACTGGTTTGCAGCCACCCGGTGCGTCTCGTCGTAAATGACGAGGCCGAAGCCTTTCGTGATCCAGTCCGGATACTTGTCTTCCTTCGACATCGACTGAATGAGCGCGACGACGAACTTGGTTCCGATGACCTCGCACTTGTCGCCGCGGATCTCCCCGATCTCGTGCGGCTTCAGGCCGAGGAACTTCTCAGCGCCCTTGATCCACTGGTCGTAAATGTCTTCCTTCGTCGTGATGACGAGCGTCTTGCGCTGGATCGTGTAGGCGGCATGGTAGCCGAGCACCGTCTTGCCCCAGCCGGTCATGGCGACAACGACGCCCGACAGACGGTTGAGGCAGAGCTGGCCTACTTCTTCGAACAGCGCCGCTTGGTATTCGCGCGGCTCTGGGCCTTTCGGGAATACGACAACGTCTCCGTCGTCCCGGAAATCGTTTGCGGGTACAGGGCACAGCGCACGTGGCAGGTGGATGACGTTGCCTTCGACCCGGTGCAGCAGGACTTCCTCACCGAAGCGAGACGTAAAGCGATACTTCTTCTCTAGGTTCGACTTATACGGATACACAGCCGTCGATCCGACCGACAGCGGTTCATCGTGGCGAATGAGTTCTGATAAAGCGGCCAACTGGTCCTCCTGACCAAGCTAGAAAGGGGAGAGGCGGAGCCGAAACCGACCTCTCCCCGTCGCAGTAGCCGCCGCCCGGACCCCTCAACAGGCTACGGCTCGCGTCTGCAATTAATTGCACTCTTTGGAGCGTTTGTCTCGTCCAATTTGTGCAATTAACTTACAATTCGTCAGAGATTGCCGCCGACGAAACTTTCTTCGTTCCGAGGGCACTCTTGACGGCCTTACCGACACCCAACTCGATCAGCTCTTCAGGCTTGCGGTAGCGAATTTCCTGCGTGTAGTCGGCAGGCTGCGCATCCTCAATCTTCAAGCCGTACTTGTCGGCAATGTCGTCGTAACTTTCGAACTTCTCGACGAAGTCGAACTGGTTGCCCACCGACGGCTGCTTGTCGTCGGTACGCGATACGTCGAACGTGCAACCGGCGAGACCGTCGCGCTTGGCGGCGAGCTTCGTCAGCTGCTTGATCGTGTTGCGCTTCGCCAGGAACAGCTTGCGCGTGTTCTTGATGATGGCGCCGGCGTTCGGTCCGTTCTTCACCTTGTGCTCGGAATGGTCGATCACCGTCATGACGCCGACGAGAGACGGCTTGTCGCCGCTTTCGCACAACGGGCACGGCTGCGAGGTGTCAGCGTCTGCGGTGCAAACGAAGCTCTCCCAGTTGCCGTTGATCCGGATCGTGTGCTGATAGAACATCGGCACATCTAGCAGCCCGTCATCGCTCATCTCGCCGTCGAGGAACGTGACGCGACGGTCTTCACCGTCCGGCATCCAGAAACGCCAGAGCTTGCCCTGCTCCTGCTTCGCAAGTTCGGCTTTCGCCTCTTCCTGCGTAAGCGCCTCACGAGCGGACTGACCTGTCTTCAGGAACGACAGAACGGTGCCTGTCTTCTTCGGACTTTCAGCCGGTTTCGTGACGACGTTGTACTGCGCGGGTGCGCTCTTCTTTTGTACAAAACTCAATGCCATCTGTTGGCTCCAATGTTACTCGCAAAGTGCAATTAATTGCACCCTTTCACTTTACGAGAAAGGCGACTCTAGTCAACAGTGAGTGCGCTCTCCGGCAGCACCGTGAGAAGAGAAGTTCTCAGTTCAGTTAATGTCATTTCGCCGGGATCTTTCCGGCCTTCCGGCGGCAAGACGTGCTGGACGACGTGGTCTTGATGGAGGCAGGCCGACACCTTCGCGCGGCCGGCGTCGCCACCTGTGCCGCGGTCATAGAACGTGATCCATTCGAGGCAGCTCGCCATGCGCCGGAGCTTTTCGAAACTCGGGTTCGAGAACAGCGGACTCGCGACGTTCTTGTAGACGCGCCGGACGGACGCCACGTCGAACGGTCCTTCAACGACGACGAGCGGCTTGTCGAGGTCGACCCAGTGCTCACCGAGCCAGTAGATCGGGTTGTTGTGCCCGCCCTGCAGGTACATACGGTATCGAGGCTCTACACCCTTTTCGACGGCGCGACCGTGGAAGCCGACAAGACGGCCTTTGAAGTCCCTGATCGGGAAGCAGACGCGCTTCTGGTACGTGTCGATCCGGAGGTCGAGTGCGTCGGCGATCGCGGGCGGGCAAACGCCGCCAGGTGCTGCTCCATCGCGAATGCGTTGGTGGCACCCGTGTAGCAGACGCCAGCGAGCTTGCCCTCGTTCATGTGCTGCCGGAAGCGGCGAATGTAATCGACTTCACCCGGGCCAAAGTTGGCTCCGAGCGCCGTGTAAATCCAGTGCGGCTGGATACCAGCGTCCTGGGCGAACCCTACGAGGTCGGCAACGAGCCGTTCGTGGTGTTCCTCGGTCAGGACGCCTGTTGCGTAATATGGCGTCTTCGACCGTCCTGGACGAGCCCGGCAACAGGATGCCTATCGTCGTGGACGCGCGGTCATTGTCCGACTTCTCCCAGGTGACATTCGGGAATGCGTCGCCGGGCTTCGCGTAGGTCTTCTGGAACGATACGACGTTGTCTGCGCCTTCCTTACCCGAGAACAGTCCCCAGCCTGGAGCGGCTCGCAGACGGGCTCCAAACCACACGGTGTTCGGCACCCGCATCGACTCTCCGGGCAGCGCTGACTCCGGCTTGATGCCCAGAGCAATGTTTCCTTTCTTAGCGAACGCCAAGTAGTCCGCCTTACCGCTCGTGCCGAGCATCATCGGCACCTTCGCTGCTTCAGTCACGTCATGCTCCTTTGTTGCTGATCTTCTTGATTTTCGTGTACGTCGCCTTCGTCAAAGCCGACTGCGCCCACATCACCGGCTTCGTGTTTGGAATGACCGTGGCATCCTTCAGAACACTGTCGACTAATGCCGTCTTGCTGTCGGAAGAAAGTTTGAGCGTCGGGAACGTCAGAACGAGCCGCTCGACGAACGCCCGCGACTTCTCGAGGTCGAGACCGTTCATCCACAGGACCTCGTCGACGCGCCCTTCGCGATAGAGCTCGCGTGGGAGCGCCTTTGCGTTGTTGGTCGTCATGACTACCAGGACGCGAGAACGCCGCTCAGCGAGCCACCAGAGCAGCTGGGAGAGCATTGTAGTCGTCGTCCCCGATGCGTCGTTGCCGGTCGTGGAGAACACCTTCTCAACTTCGTCGAACAGTGCGACGGCAGGCGCCTCATGATCGACACGCGCCAGGTTCGTCAGCATCTGTGCTTCCGACTCGCCGACCCACTTCGACTTCGTGCCGCCGATGTCCATGCGATAGAGCGGAACGCCGAGCTGCTCAGCGAGCCACTTCGCGCCGGACGTCTTGCCGGTACCGGGCGGACCGTCGAACAGCAGGCCGCGCGGAATGAGCCGAGGATCGGTGCCGGTCAGGAAGAACTGACGTTCACGCTTAACCCAGCCTACAAGCGCGTCAGGCGGGTCATAGAAGCTCTGCTTGCTATCGACCGGGGTCAGACCGTTGGCGCCCATGAACGAGCTTCTGCGCGTCTCCATGAGGCCGTCTACGGTCAGGCTCGCGTCACGCGCCATCGTCAAGCGCGCGAACTCGGCAGCCTCCTTGATCGTGCAGCCGCCAAGACCACGGAGAAGCGTTTCGGCTTTCTTCGAGTCTTCGACGACCTGGCTCATGAACTTCGAGAGCAGCTTGCGCGGCACCGGCACCTCGCCGGCGTTAAACATCGGCTCCTTGACCTGCGTCGGGTTGACGATGATCAACGTGCACTCGGCCTTGACGAACGTCGCGTAAAGCTCGAGGAGCGGCAGCTCTTGCTTCGGCACGCTGATGTGCGTGTAGACCTTGCCCGTATCGACCGGGACCTTCGGGTTCCACGCCACAGGCGTCCGTTTGGTGAGCTCGTGCACGACTTCGTGCAGGTTCATTACATCTCGGGTTGAGACAGCGATAATCGGCAACTGGGCCTTGATGGCCATACTAAGCATTGCGGTGAATTTCCCATCCTGGAAGGCACCGTATCGAGTATGTCAGGCAGGCGGGCGAGAGCAAGTAAAAATGCAATTAATTGCAATTACTACTCGGTAAATTCCGCTTCTTCGGGGTCGGAATAGACAGCCCGCTGCAGCATCTCCTGCACGTAGGCGGGGAGCACCGCGGGCAGGATCGGCCCGGCGTCAAACAGCGTGCCGCACTCGCCCTTTTGGTTGATTGCGATTACGACGTACCCCGCCAGTTCCGGCATTTCGGACGCGAACTTTGCCGCCTCCTGAAGCTCGGCCTTTAGCTTTGCCCGGCGCTTCTTGTCCTGGAAGTTCCGGTACACTTTTAGCGATACGGGCTTCTTTTGCACGGCGCAGATCCGCAATAAGCTGCTTCGTCTTCTCGGGCAGTTCGGGCAGCGCGACCTTCACCCGGTCGTCCGTTCCGATCTGCCGCAACTGATACGCCGCAAGGAACAGAGCACAGCAGGCGATATGCGCCGACTGGATCAGTCCCGTCTCGGCATCCAAGTCTACTCCGGACTCGAGCTCCGTCGTATGACGCTTCAAGGCACCGATCATGCGGCGCCAGCTCATACCCTTCGCCCAGTTGTCAGCGTCGTACTTTGCTTCGCCGACCATCAGCACGAGCGACGTTATCCACACCGCGTCCGGCGGCAGCAGCTCTAGCGGATTTTTTCCGTGGTCGTTCTTCACGGCTACTGGCAAGGTCAACGTCAACTCCATCTCTCATGGCCTTCAGGACGCGAGCACCCATCTCGACGTCGAAGAAGTGCGTGATCTTTCCGGCAACGTCCTTTGCTGCCGGGTTGAATATCGTCACCACGGCCGAACCGACCTCGTGGTCAGGGAAGCCGTTCAGCTTGGCGTACTTGTCGAAGCGCTTGTAGCTGGCGACGCGCAGCAACAGCGGGAAGCGGCGTGAGCCCGGCAGATCGAGCTGCATTGAGCCAGGCGTGTGCAAGTGGCCGGCGATGTACAGGTCCGCGTCCGACGCCTTGATGGACGCCTTGAGCGGGCCGTGCATCGGGTTCCAGTCCGAGAAGCCCTTGAAGTTGTGCGCCGCGTGGATCTTGATCTGCGTGCCGTCGGGGAACTCGAGAATGAACTTGGCTTCCCAGTTCCGCATGAAAATACCGCGGACGTTCATGCCCTGTAGGATCGTCTCACCGCCATTCCAGGCGTCGTGGTTGCCGATGATCCACACGAGCCACTGGACACCGGCTTCCGTCATCAGCCAGCGCGCCATTCGGCGTTCGGTTGCGATGGACGAGTCCTGTTCGGCCCACTGCTTGGAGAGCTTGCCGTGCGTCATCCAGTTGTTGGTCGTGTCGCCGATGTTGGCCCCGTAAAGGCCTTCGGTCGCCGCGCAGAGCGCCGCGTGCTTGCGGATCAGGTCGATATCGCAGCCAGGATCACCGAGATGGGGATCGCCGAACCACAGGATACCGATCGGCTTCTGCTCGCGGATCTTGATGATCGGCCAATTCGAAGCGTCGTCGATGCCCTTCATCAGCTTGAAGCGCTTGGACGCCTGCTCGAGGATCTCTTCGATCGGCAGGTCCACGGGTGGTTCTTCAGGCGCCTCGAAGCCGCCGTCCGCCTTACGAGCGCTCTTCTTTTGCGCCAGCAACGCCTTGCGGTAGCGGTGCATGAACGTCGAGCGAGGAAGGCCTAAAGCGTTGGCGGCGAGAGTCGGATTTCCGTACGTGTCGACAGCTTCAATCGGGTCCATTCCAACGCCTTTTCTTCCTACGGTGCTCTACGTGACTCGCGATTTTCGAGACGGCTCAGCGCCTCGCGCATGTACTTCAGGTCGACGCTGATCTCGGCCAGCGCCTTGATGTTCTGTTCGTTCGTCTGGATCTGTTTGGCGAGCTGGAGATGGATGTCGGAGATCGACCGCTCGTGGCGATCGACGTCGGAACGGAGCTGCGTGCCGAATACGGCAACGGTAACAACCATCGACAACAGTGCGACCATCGACACCGCCATCGACAGGATGTTGCCTATCGAAATTTCAGCCTTGATCTGTGGCATCTTAAACTTCCCAAACCTGGCTTCTTTCGACGGCGGCGTGTAAAAGACCGCCAGTGACGTCCCAACGAGCGTGACGACCATGGCCGCCCTCCTGCCTGCTCAATTGCTCACGGCTTACCTTGTGTTTTCGGGCTCGAGCTGTTTGAACGGGGCAAACTTCTTCGGGATTTCGTCCGGGTGGCGGACCCAGTACTGGATCTGCTTGGCGCACTGAGACGCCGCGATCGCTCGATCACGACGGTCGGTCATTCGACGGAAGCTGGCCTCCCGGTAATCGGTCAGGTTGAGCTTGTGCTTCGCCTCGGCGAGCTCGGTCGAGAGCGTCGCAATCTTGTTGATGTTCGAGTACGCCAGCACGCCGACGTACATGATGATCGCGCTCAGTCCGCCATAGAGCCAGGTCATTTGCCCACCTTGTCGGTGACGAGGCCGGCGACGAGACGGATGTACGGGTACGCCTTCGCGAACTTGCTCGTCGACGTCGAGCTGGGCTTGCGGAGATTGCAGACCACGAGGGCCGCGAAGTGCACGACGACTAGGAACTCAAGCATCTTTCAGTACCTTTCTGTTAGCGGCGCTTGCCGGTTCGGACAGCTTCAATGCCTTCGACTTCGCCCTTGTGAGCGACCAGCCAGAGACCTACGGAGGCGGAGAAGACGATGCTGAGCCACACCCAGCCGGGTACGTCGTAGAGGTACTCCTGGAGCGGCTCGACCATGCTCTTGGCATCCGCGAACTGATCGAGGACGCCCTTGAAGAAAGCGCTGATGGCAGCGGTGATCGCCGAGAACGCGCTGAAGATCTTCGTGATGAAGTTCGCCTTCAGCTCGGGCGCCAACCTGCGGGCGGCCTTTGCCGAGAGGTTCGGCAGATCGTCTGCGATCCGGCGCTTTGGAGCCGTTGCCAGCGCCTGCTTGAGCGTGTCGTCGATGTCGCCGGGCGGCAGGCCGTTGTCGTCACGGAAGGCGAGGATCGCGGCACGCGTGAACTTGCCGTTGAGACCATCAGCTTCACCGACTTCGGTGTAACCGAGCTTGATCAGCCTCTTCTGGACGGCGCGGACGCGTTCACGTTCCAGCTTGGCTGCCGTATCTGCTTGTGCGGGCGTTTGAGACGTATACTCCGTCACCAGCCGAGCATCGTCCGGCCAGATACCCTCAGCGACCTGCAGGAAGTGACGGACTTCGGCGATGCCGTTGAGTCCGCCGTTGATGCGCTTCCTGACAGCAACCGTGTCGTAGCGGTCAGCCGCCGGGTTGAGCTTGTAATCTACCCACTCCTGCACCGCCGTCTTGAAGGCGATCGCCGGGTCTTTACGGAGTGCGTCGGGATTGTTTTCGAAGCCGATGTCGCGATAGCCTTCGCGGCCGGTCGTCTGCATCATGCCGCCACCGCGGTACGTCCAGCCGTCGAGCGACGGGGCCGGCGCGTTGCCCATACGGCCGCCGTAGACCTTCTGAGCGAGCTTGATCGGCTGGCCTACGAAAGGCGCTGCTGCCGCGTTCGTCTTGAACCGGGTCGGCCAGATTTGGCGGAGACGCGCGGTCGTCCGGTAATTCATGCTCTCTTCGAGGATCGAGAGGCCGCCTGTCTCGGCGCAGATGTTGGCGAGGAACTGGCGGATGCGCCTGGGCTTCGTCAGCCCGGCAGCTACGGCGACGCCCCAATTGTCGACGATCGCCTGCACCAGGTCATGGCGGGCTCCCGGAGCTAACCTGAAAAGCTCATTTTTCGTGACCATCGGGAACCTCAGACGTCGATTGCAATTAATTGCACAAACGCCCGATAACCGGGATCGCAATCAATTGCACGTCTGTTGACGGTCGCTGGTACCGATGGCGGCCCGGCTAGCCGATGACAACCACCACGGCCCGACGCCGGTTCAAGATCGGCGGATGTTTCCGGAGGACCTCCACTGCAGCCGACGTGGTCTGGAGAGCCGTCTTCACGCTGGCCACGCGAAGAACCTCGACCGCAACCGATGACGCCCTCGCCGCACTTGTGCGGGTCGACATAACCTCAACCGCAGCCGACGTGACGCGAGCTGGCGTGATCACGCTTCTGAGGACTTCGGCCTCTATCGCCGTGACACGTCCTTCTGGCGACGGCTTCCGAAGGACTTCCGCTTCAAGTGCTGTGGTGCGGATATCCGTCATGACGCCACCGCTACTCCGATCTTGAGCGCGTTCACCGACGCATCATCCCACACCGCAGACGTGTCCGGATTGACGAGCTTCATGTCGCCATGGACGGCGTTGTAGGCCGTTGTCGGATCGACTGCGGCAGCGTCTAGGACTTCGGTTGAGCCAGACTTCATCAGGGTCTTGACTGTCTTGGCTCCGGCATCCGACTTCTTCGACCGTGCCCTGACCTTCACGCCATAGACGGCGGCCGAAACGCCGCTCAAAGGCGCAATGTTGAACGACGACTTCGCATCAACCGTGCTCGATGCAATGTACGTGGTGTCGTCGTCGGCGGCAGATGGCGTATCGTTTACAGCGTCCCATGCCGGTCCGGTGTTTGCTGCCCAATCCTGGTCTGCGCCGTTTGAAGTCGGCACCAGTTCATCGATCCGTATATCGCCAAGCCAAGTGTTCGCCACATCGCCGGTTTCATCCCAGATAACGAGGTCATCGACCTTACCGCTCGAGGTGCTGTTGACAATGCCACCAAATAGGATCGAGCCGAGCGTCTCGGTTCCGCGGTTGGTGTCGATCCCAGTCACATTGAGGACCTCCAAGCCGTCGACATGGACGGCAATCGAGCCGTTAGACGTGGTCGACCCCGGAACGAAGCGCACCTCCAGCCAGTGCCAACTGTTCGGCTGAAGCGCATTACCTACCGTGATGCCTCCCTGAATGACGTTGGACTTGTTGCCAACGTACAACTGGCCGGTCGCCGGAACGCCTCCGACGTAGCCCATTGCAGCCCCACCAGAGCTAAAGAAGTTCATAAAATTGCGCGCGGAGAGCGAAGCGTCCTGGATGAAGTTGACCGCCGCGCCAACGTAAATGGGCGTGTTGAGGGCTGAGGCGAAGTTAATCGTCAACGGATTAGACGCAGGAGGCCCGACTGTGACGCAACCGCCCCCGAAGCGTCCACCGCTCGTGTTTATGGCTGTAGCACCTGACAGGATGCTATTCTTGGCCGCACTCAATTCAGCTGTTGTCTTGTAACTACCAAGGCCGTCGAAAAATCTGATCGCCATCTGCGCCTCCTTACGACACGACTTCGAGGCCGAGCTTCAAGGCGTTGATGCCGTTGTCGGTCCACGCGTCCTCGGTGTCTGGAGCCTTTTCGAAGATACCGTTCGTGTGCCACAGCCAGCCGATAGCGGGCGTGATCGTCGGACCGTTCGCGGCAACAGCACCCGACTTGAGATAGCCTCGATAGGTACGTGAGCCGGCATCGGACTTCGTGGCTCTGATCCGCGGCTGCACGGCCATGATGCCGTTCGAACCACCGACAAGGTTAGACAATTCAAACTCCGATTTGGCGCCGACTGTGTACGACTCGATATACCCCGTCGTATCGGCCGAGCCGAACGCGTCGTTGATCAGGGCGTAGCCTGATGCTCCGCTCGTCAGCGCGAAATTGGCCTGAGCCGTGTCCGCGTTCGGGCGGATCGTGTCGATGCGGATGCCGCCGAGATAATCATTGTTCGCATCACCCGTGCTGTCGAGAATGACCAGATCGTCATACCAGCAGCCAATTACGCCTGTGGCCGGGTTGAAAATACGGAAACCGCTGGCCGGGCTCGCGTTGAACAAATTCAAGCCGGTGAGCGTGTAGATCACGGTGCCGCCCACCCTGATCTCCAGCGTGCCGGTGTTCGCCGCCGTGCCGAGCTTGAACTTGACTTCGATATGATAAAACGAGTTGGCAGTCAGGACCGAAGCTGCCGCCGCGCTGAAGTTCGAGGTCTGGTCACTGACCGAAATCGTGGCGGTGTTCGTGATGAACAGCCCGAACAGCCGAGTGCCCGAAGACGTGTAGACGCCGCATAGCGGGTACGTCGTGGTCGGAAACCCAGTCGTCTTGAAATAGAAGCTGGCGACATACGTCTTGTCGTAGTCGAACGGGCACTGCCTCTGAAGCGGGTAGGCGACGCTGCTCGTGCCGAACTGCACGGCCGCCCCACCAAACGCACCGCCCGTTCGAGGTAGCGAGCCACCCTGAGCTTGTACAGGGTTGCCGTTCGTCGAGGTCCAGCCAGGGGAACTAATCAAATCGGTGATGTCGTTGTAGACGTCGAAGCCGTCCATCACAAGAATAGCCATCAGGTCTTAACTCCCGCAATCGCGATTGAGAAATCGGCAAGCGCCCCGTCTGGGATCGCGGGTCCAACGACTTCGAACACGTCGCCCGCCGCAAAGTTGATTACGCCGCCGGAGGTCGTGCTGAAGGTGAAGACGCCCGTATTGCTGATCTTGATCGTCCCCACGTTCGTGCCGTTCTTCTTCGCCGTGAACGTGACCTCGGACGACGGGTTGACGACGCACGAACCGCGCGAGCCGTTGAAGTTGGAGAGGATGCGGAACGGCCGAATTGCCGGGAAACGGAACACTTCCTGACTAACCGAAGCCAGCGTGCCTGGATAAAAGACGGCGAGGTCGTACGTGCCGCCAGCGCCCGAGTCGGCACCGGCTACCTCGACTTCAAGAACACCATCTACGTTCGTGACGCCAACGCCCGGCCCACGGAAGTTGATCTTCGACACCTGCGGGCCGCTGACATTTTCGTTCTGCGTCTGCCAGACGAGCGGGATCGGCGAAACGGTTACGTTGTTGGAGCTGTTTGCGACGTTGAAGCCCGCAAAGTTGAGCGAGGCCATCGCCGCCGTGACGTTCGTTCCGTCCTTCTTCACGGCATACGTAGGGATTGTCGGCAGCGTCGTGTACTTGAAGCGGTACTTGCCGCTCTGCTTGTAGAGCTGCGGAACCTTATTTAGGTCGTTGTCGCCGTTGATGACGTCCATGTCCGCAAGGTTCTGGGTCCTCATGTCAGAGTTGCCCAGCAGCTCGCCGACAGACACGAACTTGAGGAAGCTCTCGGTGATATCGACGACCATGAACTCGCCGGCATGGCCTGCCAGCGTGCCCGGTCCATCGGTCATGTTCTTGAACGAATAATTGTACGTGAGCTTCGACGGTCCCCAAACCGCGCCGTTGTAGACGAGCGCATCGTTGGCTGTTGCGCCAGCGATGTTGACGTCGGACAACGCGGCGAGCGTCGAGGGAACCGGGTTTACAGGATCGACCCACTTCGCCTTGTTGGTCGTCGTGTCCCAAGACAGGATCTTCTTGTTCCCGACACCGGTCCAGTTGACATCGGTCAAGTCTTGCAGCCGGTCGACTACCGTGTGCGTCGGCAGGCTTGCCGCAACCCATTTGTGCGCCGTGGAATTATACGACAGCACCTGGCCGTCACCGGGCGTGCCAGCTTCGACGTCCGTCAGCGCATTCAACGACGTGAGCGACGACGAGGGCGAGTTCTTCCACCTCGAAGCCACGGCGTCCCACTTCAGCATGTCGCCGTTGAGTAGCGGCGTCAGAGAAATGTCGGCCAAGTCGTCGAGCGTGTTGATCGGCGGCGTGGCATCGGCGAGCCAGGCGGTGCCCGAGAACGTGTAATAGCTGCCCGGCGTGCTGACCCACATCTTCATCTTCGCAACAGTCGGCAGGAACTGCCAGCCGTTGAAATAGAAGGCGATCTTGTTGTCGGAGCCGGCCCAGGCGCCACTCGCGCCGACACCGACGAGGTACGTGTCGCCGGTTACGGGACTGACCGGAGGCGTCGTGCGGATGCTCTTGACGATGCGTGCCGCCATGACGTCGAATGCGATGATCGCCTCGTTGAACAACACCTCCTTCTGGGCATCGTTCGTCGACATCAAAGGCAGGTTGAAAAATGGCGTCCCGGTCATGCTATCGTCACCACTTTCTTGAAGCCCCGGCCGACGACCTCGCCCATCTGGAACAGATTGAGCGTGACGCTATTCTGAGCTTCGCCGAAATCCTCTACTTGCATCGCTTCGGTGTACGTCCACTCGCGATTTGCAATTAATTGCACAGTCCGGACGACCGTAGCACCGTTCATCACGTCGATCTCGTATTTCTCGTATGGCTGGTCTAGGGCCGTATCCACCCCATCCGTCCAGACCCCGTTCTGCCGGGCACGGTAAATCCAGCGCATGTAGAAATCGGTCGCCCGCTTCTCGGCCACCTTCACGTTCGGCGTGTACGGCCGGAAGCTGTTGCCGGTGTTCGTGAACTTGAAGCTTTCGACGTCTTCCGTGCTGTCACCGAACGAGAGCGCCTCATACGTCCCTTCCTTGTTCAGGAGCGAGAAATCGTGCTCGACACGCTTCGTGACGGTCTGGGTCAGTCGGAGGCAGCGTTCACCGACCAGATGCTTATCGACTGCCCAGTCCGTGCCGCGAAGCCCGCGGAGCAGCGTATCGAGCTGCCAGACGCCGTTGCCCTTGTCGGTGGCATTGGCGAACTGGATCAGTTCATCGCCGACCATGAGCAGGTTGAACGCGTTCTGGATCAGGTCAGACTTCGCCACCGACGACAGCGCGATCTGGTTGACGTTCCAGAACATGATCTTGTTCTCGACATCCCAGACGCCGGGCACGGCCGGGCCGAGCTGGTTCATGATGAAACCGTGCGGAGCCGAGTCTTCGGCGTTGACGACCGTGTACCAGTTCGAGCCGTTGACCTGGCCCTCCTGCGTCAAGCCGTAAGCCGTGACCGTGCCACCGCTGGAAACGTCGACCAGCAGCGTGCCGCCCTGCCAGGTGCCGCGAGCGCCGGACATGACGACGTAATAGCCTGGATTGTCCTTCTCCGTGTCCGTCAGCAGAGGGCAGTCGAGCATGTAGGCGTAAGTGCGGGCCGAGTAATCAATCGTGCCTCCACCCTCCTCGGTGTCGGACTCGACCGTGGCGCTGACGAGCGTGTGGTAATGATGGTCGGCCAGCTCGAACTCCAGGACGCCGTTTGCTCCGATAGTCACCGAGGTGACGAGCATCCCGTAAAAGCGGTTCGGGTTGTGCTCCTCGGGCACCAGCACCGGATCGCCGGGTTCGATCACGACGTACTTTCTGGGCAGCACGATCTTGTACGTGCGCCGAGCCATCAGCCGGTTGACGAACGTGTCTTCGATGCGCGACTTCGCCTCGACGCGGCTCAGAGCGATGGCAATGTCATAGTCTTCGACCTGGTTCGAGATCGTGATCTGGCGCGTCGCCTTGACGGTGTTCGCAGAGTACGCTCGAGCAGGCTCCTGATACTTCAGGTTCAGCTGCTTCGGCAGCTCCAGGTCTTGCGTCCGCGACACGTCCTCGATCGACGGCACGTCTTCACCGGAAATGTGAGCCGCGAAGTCTTCTCGCCGGATCAGAGCCCGCGGCCGGCGTTCGATCCAGTCGAAACGGAGCACGTAGCTCGTCTCCTGGCCATCGAACGGGTAAATCTTCTGCAGATCCTCGAGCACCGATCGGGCCGACGACGTGTTCGTGACGGCAAAGCCCAGCACCGGGATAACGGGCAGACCGCACGTCGCGTTGAACTCGTCGTTCTCCAGCCCGCTGCCGAGGCACAGGTCTGTCACGATCTCATGCAGATACGTGGTGCCGTCCTTCTTGACGACTTCCACCTGGAACTGCGGGATTGCGTTGCCGAAGTCTTCCAGCTGCAGGTTCTGCACGACGAAATAGCAGACGCCACGGAAGCCCGAGACGAAGCCGACGCCCTTGTAGCCTTCGATCACCGAGTTCGGCTGCTGGTCTTCGTAGCCAAGATAAATGTCGAGATTGTCGAACCGCGTCTTCAGGCTCCGGTACGTGCTGTCCTTGTCGAGCGGCGACAGCATCTGGTCTATCATCAGGCTAACGCGCGCTTCGTTCGGCACGTTCGGCGGGTCGATCGGATGTTCCTTAATGAACTTCTTAGCTTCCTTGCGCGTCGACAGATCGTATTCGTGCTGCTCGTAATTGTTGAAGGCAAAGAAGAACGCCCCGACTGACGCCTCTTCGAGGTCTACGTCGTTGTCGAGGAGCCGGGTGCCTTCAGCGTAATAGGCGTCCTCGAAAGCCTGCTTCTCATTTTTAAGCAGATCGGGATGCACCCAGAGCAGCTTCTGGTTCGCCCAGATGCGGTTCAGCTTATGCACCGGACCGGCACAGACGGCGTGCGCGATGTCTACCGAATACGTGTACGTGATCTGCTTCGGGCCACCGCCCATCATGCCGCCCTTGCCGCCGGCCTTCTGGACGTGCTTCGTCTCTATGAGATGCGACACCCAAATGACCTGGGTCGTCAGCTTCATCGTACCCCAATGCCGAATGATCGGGTTGCCGGGCGATACTGCTGGCACGTTCAGGTCCGACAACCGGGGACCGTACTGGTCCTTCGGCTTCGGCGCGAACAGCATCTGCAGCACCATGCCGCCGACGCTCATCAGAAGCGGCAGAATTGGTAGTGCCACGTCAGCCCTCCGTCGTGTCTGGCAAGCAGTAAATCGCCATCAGGCGCCGCTCCCAGAAATCGTCATAACCGTGCTCGACGACCTTCTGGTGCTTCGACCAGGCGTGAATGAGCGTCAGCCTGGCGCTCGTCTCACCGATGATCGCGAAATGCTGCGCTTCGCCTCGAGTGCTGCCCCACATTATGGCAATGTCGCCTGCAATTAATTGCATACGCTCTTGCCGGACGAGCCATTTCTCACAGCCGATGATCAGCTGGTTGCCCGAGGGCGAGGACGAGTAATTCGACGGGATGTCTGACTCGTAGCCCAAGTCCCGTGCAACGGCCCACGTGAAGCCGATGCAGTCGATCCCTCTGCGGTCGCGGCCCTGGTGCCGGTACGGCGTGCCGAGCCAATCCCTGGCGGCAGCAACGATCTCCGATCGCTTTGCCATCAGCTGCCTCCGCTGTCTTGCTTGGGCTTGCCCTGCTGCGAGAAGTTCGGCGTTGCGAGCGCCTTTTCTTCGGTCGGCATATCCGGGAAGCCACGATGATTGTGATTGTTATTGAACGTCACCTTGCAGGCGGTCCGCGTCTTGGCACAGCCCTGCACGACCTCGAACGTGTCGCCTTCGACGATCTCGAACGGCGTCGCCTCAAACAGTTCTAAGTTCGGTGCCGGCAGCTTCTTGTAGGCGTGCACTTCGACCTGCAAGGCGGCATTCTCACCGGTCAGCCACTTAAGGACGCCGTACTGAAAGAAGTCATCGGGATACGGGCTCAGGCTTTGCGCCGAGAAGTTTGTCCGTCCGAAGACACCCGTCACTGTGCTGGTGATACGCCGCGCCCTGATCGCCTGCCACGTTATGCCGTTGGCATCCGTGAACGTCGCCTTATCCGTTGTCGGCCAAGCAGGCTCCGCACCGGCAGAGATGCCGTACTTCATATCGAACGCACGCGTCGTCACAACGCGGGACATGCCTTTGCCAGGCTTGTAGTTGTCGATCGGTTCGTTACCGCCGCCGCCAAAGCTCATTTCAGACCGTTCGCTTTCTTGATGCCGAGAAGCTTGTCGTAAATCTGGTTCGAGACTTCGCCCTTATTGACGCTCGACTTCACCGTGTTCGGCGCATTCGTGCAGACGTACCAGAAGCCATTGGGCGTCGTCGGCTTGACTATGTCACCGATGCCGGCTTCCTGGTCGATCTTGGCGACGTACACCTGACCGGCTGCCCACTTCGGCGGGTCGAGCTTCACCTTGCACTTGGCGTCACCGAGGTCCGCTGAGCATTCGAGCGTGTAGAAATCTCCGAACGGCTGCTGCAGCGTCTGGAGCACCGAGCGCAGCTCCGTCTCGAAGGTCTGGCCTTTGGTCGTGATCGTGCCGAACTTACCGCCGCGGATCGGAACGACGCCCCACTCCGGCTTGTCGGGCCTGATCCAGAAGAACTTGACCTTGGCGTTGTCCCAGCGCCCGCCGAGCAAGTCACCCTTCGTGATCTGCTCGTTCATCAGGGCGACCGTGTTGACGTTGTCGACCGAGAAGTTGTTCTTCGACTGCACCGAGGACGTGCTGAACGGATTGGTCGGCGAGTACGCTACGCCTTCGAACGTGAACTCCGTATCGGCCGTCGTGAAGCCGAGCTTCAGGCCGTCTCCGCGCTCGACGAGCCATCCAACGACGATGTTGGACGACTTCGACCGCAGCTCATCGAAAATCTGTGGCGAGATCCGTTTCATTCGCTCTGCGGCCTCACTTCCACGAGCTTCACATCGGCTGCGCCACCGATGCCGTAATAGTCGAGGCTGACCGGCAGGCGGTCGGTATCGAAGCGCACCGGAACGTAGAACTCGAAGCCGGCCGTCAGCACGGTCCCAGCCTTCGGAGCCGGATGCACCATGACGTTGACGTCCTTGAGCGCCGTCTCGACGGCACCAAAAAGCAGCGGAGCTGTGAACGTCATCTCGTTGCGCGCGGCATTGATCGTGCCGATGACGAGCGCGTCCTTCTCCTGCGAGTTGTTGAGCGGGTTCACCCAGCCCCACGTCACGATCTTGTCGCCAACGCTGAAGCCAGCGAAGATCGACGGCACGGTCGAGATGATCTTCCAGGTGGGACCGGCTACGTGCTCCATGTGGACGTTCGTCAGGCCCGACACGACGAGCGGCGACGTAAATGTCACCTTCCCGGTATTCCGGTCGACCGTCCAGTTCAGCACGCGGTTGCCGTTGACGCCGATCTGCACCGTGCCGTCCTTCGGCTTATAGATCGGCCGGTAATTGGCGTATTCAGCCATCGGCGTCTCATACTTCTTCTGAAGCTGGAACACCTTCGTGAGGCCGTCTCCGGTCCCGAGCGGCTGATCGGTCCAGTGCGTGTCAGGCGTCGAGCGCGCCTCCTCGCGAACAGCCTGGGTCGACTTATAATCGGTGTTATCGAGGTACAGGAACGAGTACAGCCGGCCCTTGACGGCACGGAAGAATGCGATCAGCCCCTGCAGCTGCTCCATCGTTCTAACGCCGTAGGCAACGTCGTACTCCATCAGCGGCTGGGACCAGCGCGCGTTACGCTGATCGTCACCGCTGTCGACAACCGTCACATCGGTCGTGAAGCGTGTCGCTCCGATCGAGCTGTAGCTGATGTCGAACGGGAACACTTCATAGACCAGCATCTCAATCCACCTGAAATCCGGAGTCCTCGAAAACATGACCCGCGCTTCGATGGCGGACACGTTGAACAAAAAGTTGCGAGGCCTGACGCCGTTGCCTGGATCAATAACGCTGCGATCCAAGCGGCCCATGGCCTGGCACTTAACCTCTGTGAACCTGCGGTTCGGCTCACCACTGTTGCCGAGCGCCTGCGCCTTGACTTCGGTCACCCGCGTATTCGGCGGTGGCGCCTTTCCAAGCTGCCGGCTCTCTACGCTCGTTACGCGTCCTGACATCAGGCGACCTCAAATCCGACGACGAGAGCTTCAGCCTTCGCCTTCGTCCAGCCGGTGCCGTCCGGGCATTGTTCGAGGAACTGGTTCTTCGTCGTGTACTGCACCGCCAGCGGTTGAACGGCGCCGCGCGCCTCGTGCGTCTGGTACTGTGTCACGCACTGCAAGGCCGAGGTGCCCGGTGCATCCTTCTTTGCCCTGACATGCGTCGAGACGGCGAGCACGTCGACGATGTTGGCCGGAAGCGCGTCAATGCCGAACATCTCCCGGTCGCCCAGCGTGTTCGTGTACAGGTAGCTGACGTCGTCATCGGGCGGAAATTCATCGACCGCCGCGTAGTGACCGACTTCACCACCAAACTGCGAGAGCGAGTTCGGCCCTTGGTCAGAGACTACCTTGACCGAGTGGACGATCACGTCGCCCTGGAACGTGTTGAAGCCGGAGCCGAGCGTATCGCAGACGTACAGATCGTCATATCTCTTGACCGGGTTTTGCTGCGTGCCGATGTTGAACTCACCAGCCGGTGTGCGAAACCTGATCATGTTGACCTGGTTAGGCGTCGTCATCTGGCTCGTTTTGCCGTCGAACTGAATGCACGTCTGGCCCTCGACTTTGACGATGATCGTCCCTTCCGTCTTGTTCGGGCGGTAGCGAATTTCGAGATACTGCCAGACGTTCGGGAAGATGATGTTCGGCCCCGAGGCGGCAGTAAGCGTCGTACCGCCGTCAGCCGAAAGCGAGATGCCACCTTCGGCATTCGCATATACGCGCATCTGCGGCGTGACCGTGCCGAGACGGTCATCGAACTGGAACTCGATGATGTTTGCGAGGTCGGTCGAAGTGAACTTGAAGGCGAACCCAACGATGATCTCGTCCTTCGGAAGGAAGGCGAGTCTCCAGTCGGACGGGGTGCCCAAGCTGTCCCATGTCATCCACAGAGACTTGCCGTAGCCGGTGCGCGTGTCGTTTTCGACGCCGACGCCCTGGCAGAACACATAGCCGGAGCTGAGCATCAGCGTGTTAAAGGCGGCATTGTTGTAGACGCCTCTAGCCGCGACTACTGGTCCGTAGCTGTCAAACCCGTCCATCCAAATCAAGGCCATCGTCGTCTCCGCATTTTGCAATTAATTTCACAAACTAGCCGTTGCGTCGAGCGGCTCTGTTCATTTTCTGGAAGGCATCCGAAGTCAGCTGACCTTCCGAGCGGCGGAAGCTGCCGGCGTCGTTGGCGTTGACCGTGATGTTCTGACTGATGTTCGAGACGCGATCCCCGCGGCCGCTACCGTTCGATACGACCTTGCTGAGCGTTGCGACCTGGTTCGACAGGGCCGCAATCTGGGCAGACGGCTGGGCCGAGCCACGCGTCATCGCCCGTTCCCCGATACCGAGGCCCGAGGACTTCCCACCGACTTCACCACCGCTTGCGAACTTCGGCATGTCGCCGGGCATATTGTCGTTGTTGATGGCGTGCAGCAGCGGCAGGTTCTTCTGCGCCGAGGCAGCGTTGACGATGAACTCGCCGTTCGACACCTGGGCGAGGATCGAGTCTGACGTGCCTGTACCCTTGCCGCTGATCTCGCCGCCTTCAGCGAAGCCGAAGAGACCACCAAGTCCTCCGAACAGTCCGCCAAAGCCGCCACCGCCGCCACCCATGCCGCCCATGCCGGACATGAGCTGCTGGACGAGACCCATGATCGACGAGCCGAAGGAGCCGATGCCGCCCTGCACCTGGGACAACGGACCCATCAAGCCACCGAGCGAACCACCTAGGTCTCCGAAGCCACCCGTTGCACCACCGGCCGAGGAGCCCGCCATTTGCGCGCTGGAGCCTGCCGATTGGATTTGCGAGCCAGCGGACTGGAACTGCGATCCGGCCGACTGTGCCTGCGTTCCGGACTGCTGAGCGCTCATGCCGAGCTGCATGTACGAAGGCGACGCGGTCGTCGCGGCGGTGCCGGCCGACTGAGCTGACGTGCCTATGCCTTGAATGCTGGTCTGAGCCTGCTGCGATGCCTGCCCAACCGTCTGGGTCGTTTGCTCGAGGCTCTTCATCGGCTGAACCGCGGTCTGAACGGACGTGCCGGTCTGCTGCATCGTCGTGTTCAACTGCTTCATCTGCTCGTTGACTTGCGAAGTGTCGACACCGGCCGCACCACCGGCCATGTCCCCACCGAGGCCGTTCTTCTGCTGATAGAGCTGGTAGCCCTGGCGCCACTGATCGTCCGACATCGGGTACTGACGGCCGGTCTCCCAGCGCGCCTGCTCCTTCGCCAGCATGATGGCGCTGTCAGGGTTCTTCGTGATGTCGCCAAGGCGCGTATCGCCCGTGACGCCCATCTTGTTGGCAAGCGTCCGCGAGTAAGACGACGAATTGTTGCCGCCAGACCAGCCGTAGATCGCGCTGTCGAGCGACTTGTTAGCGTACTTCGGCTGGTTCAGCAGATCGAACTGAGCCGCGGCACCGGCTTGCGGCGTCGGGAACTGGGCGATCTTGTTGCCCTGACCATCGCGCAGCGCTTGGCCCGGCAGGTCCGTGTACTTGCCCTTCTGCCAATCGGCCGGCCACATACCGCTCGGATTGTTCGTGCGGATCGTCGCCGGGATCGAGCGGTCATAGGCGTTCGGCGGGATCGCACCCTTCGTCAGAGCGTCCAGGCTGCCCTTATCGAGCTGTACCGGCTGAGCCTGCGAAGCGGCGGTCGGCGCTTGCGTGACGCCTTGATCTTTCAGCCCCTGCTTCTGCTTGATGAAGTCGGTGATCGTCTTGCCTTCATCAGGCTCCTTGTGGCCGGGGTTCACCTGACCGTGGCCGTAGACGTTCTTGAGGCTCGGATACTCCTTCTGAAGCTTCTCGTAGAGCTGCGCGGTCGCAACCTTCTGCGCTTCAGTCACGGCCTTGTCGTTGGCCGCCATGACTTCGATGCCGATCGAGTTGTCGTTCGAGACACCCTTCGGGGCACCGAGCGACTGGAACGGATGCCTCTGCGTGTTGAGGTCAGACGGCAGCGTGTGCGAGGCCTTGTTGTTCGGCTGCGGCGTCAGCTGCGAGACCTTGCCTTCACGGTCGACCGTGTACTGCACGCCGAGACCGCGCGCATTGAGCACGTTGTTGAGCTGGTCAGGCGTCTTGATGCCCGGACCCGTGTGGTGGACGACAAAGTTCTCGGGCTTCATCGGAGCGCCGAACCTCTTCAGGCCGTTGACCTGCTGAATGTTCATCGCCTCTGAACCCGCCGCAATCTGAGACGGAGCCGTTGCCGGAATGGGCTGTGCCGGCAACGCTTTCAACGCATCACCCGACATGTCCTTCAAGACCGGGCTGGTCGCCTTTGTCGCTTCGGCAGCGGCCTGCGTGAACGCGGACGACGAGGCAAAGTTCGGCAGCTCCGTCGACGCGACCTTCGTTGCGGCATCGGCAAAGGCCGGGGAAGCCGCGAAGTTCGGCAGAGCGGTCGTTGCTACCTTCTGAGCCGCGTCCGTAATTGCCGCCTGAGACGGTAGCGCGCTCGCGGCCGAGGCCGGAGCCAAGGACGGAATAGCCGACGACGGTCCAGTCGACGACAGGCTCGAAGCCGGCGGCAACGGCGAGAACTGCGGGGTCTGCGCACCCTGGTTGATCTGGTTGTTAGACGGCGCGAAACCGCCGGTCCCGGCACCCTGTACCTGGCCGTTGATGATCGCCGTCGTTGCGTTGACGGTCGCTTGCGGCGCGTTGATGCCGGACTTCGACAGCTGTTCGATCTGGCTGAGCGCGCTGTTCGCCTGGTTGGTCGCCGCCTTACCGGCCGGGTTGCCCGCGCCGAGGATCGACTGCGCCATCATCTGGCGGACGCCCATCGAGAGCATCTGCTTGCCCATGTTCGCAAGCATCTGACGGAAGCCGCCACGCTGGCCCGACAAAGCCCCGGTGATCGCGTCGGCAAGACCGTCGGCGAAGTTCTCCTGGATCTTGTTCAGGTTGTCTTCGATCGTGCCCTGAGCCTTCGCCCAGCCCTGCAAGCCCGAGTTGTTCGCCCGGTCAGCCTCGACCTTCGCCTTGGCGTAACGCTCGATCTGCTCATTGAGCTGCTTCGTGAGAACGACGCCCTGCTGCTGCAGCGTATTCCGCTCCTGCAGCGCGATCTGCTCGATCTTCTGCTGGTCGCCGTACATCGACGACAAACGCAGTTCATCACGAAGGTCCTGAATGTGCCTCGTCGTCGGGTCGTTCTGCGAGCGCTGATAGTTCAGACGCTGCACCGACGTGCGGTACATCTGCTCGCTGATCTGGTTCTGCTGCCGCAGCACCTCGAGCGTCTTCAGTTCCGACTGGTAGCGCTGCTCGGCCTGGCCGCGCGGATCTAGCGAGTTCAGGAGGCGAACGGCTTCGGCCTGCTGGTTGTACGTCGCCAGCATATCGACGAGCTTCTGCTTGTCGGCATCCAGGAGCTTGCCGTGCTCGCGTTCGAAATCATTGATCTGCTTGATGATGTCGGCGCGCGACTTCTCCTGCGCCGTGACAGCGCCTAGCGAACGGACCTGATCCTGGATCGTCCGCGCCTGATCGATAAGCGCCGAACGCTGCTGCGACTGCTGCAGCAAACGCATCCGCGAGCTGATCTCGGCGGTAATTTTCTCTTCTTCGATACCCGTCCGGTTGGCGGTGTCACGGATCTCCTTGCGGATCTCCAGCTCGTTCTTGGCTTCCGCCGTGAGCGCCTGTGCTTCAGCGATCTGGTCGTTCAGGCTTTGCGTCTGCTCGAATAGCGGGTTCTCAGCGATCTTCTTCTGGTATTCGTAAATCTTCTCGGCCCGACGGACGTCTTCTTCCGTTACCGTGAGCCCGCTGTTTCCTTCAACGAACGACTTGCCGCCTGCCGCCTTCAGCTGCTTGCGCGCCGCTTCGAGGGCGTTATCCTGCAGGTTCAGGTTGACGCGACCTTCGATCTGCGGAGACAGCGACTTCAGGGCGTTCAGCTGCTCGGTGTTGAGCGTGAACTTGTGCTCCGTGCCGCCGAGCTTCTCCTCGATCTTCTTCTTGGTGTCCTCGAGGCTCTTTTCATCGGGCTTCACGCCGATCGCCGGCTTGTCAGCTTCGCTGGCGAACCAGCCCTTGACCGTGTCCTTGATGTAATTCCACAGGTCGGACAGCGCCCTGCCAACGTACTCGATAGAGTTCGACAGCCAGTCGGGCAGCAGGGTCTTGAGCTTGTCCCAGTTCTCGTAGATCAGCACGGCGGCTGCCACGGCTGCAGCGGCGAGCGCGCCCCACGGATTGAACGTCATAATGACGGCGCGGAGTACGCCGAACGCCGTCGTAATGCCGCCGATGAGGCTTGGCAGTATGGCAAGCGAGGTGCTGACGATCGCCTTGATCGCATTCCACCCGGAAAACGCCTTTAGGACGCCGAGCGCAGCCGGACCAAGCAGCTTGATAGCGCCGACAGCAGCAGCGATGCCCGGCCCGATAACCGCCAGCGACGTGACGATCGTTGGACCCCAGCCGGCTGTCACCTTGTCAAACGCGCGGAACGCTACGTCGACAGCGTCCAAGGCGGCCGTAATCGGCGTAACGATGGCGTTGTACAGCGGGGCGAGCGCCTTGCCGATGTCACGGACGACACCCTCGAACGCGCGGGTCAGGCCCGCCGTTGAGCCGGACGTCGACTCCTGGAAGTCACCGAACATCCGGTCGAGCGTGCCGCCGCCCTTCGACCCTTGCTTCGCTAGCGCAATCTTTTCTCGGACGGTGTCGATGTTCTCGGACAACGACGTGAAGACGCGGTTGTACTCGGCGCCTTGCAACGTCAGCGAAGCCAGCAACGGGGTCGACGACCCTTCCTTGTTCGTCTTCTTGATCGCCTCGAGCAGGACGAGGAAGGCTTCCTCCGGCTTGGACTTCAACAGGTCCTGGAGCTGCTCCTGCGTGACGCCGGTCGCTCGCGTAATCTGCTGCATGCCCTGCGAACCGGAGAGCGCGGCGTCCTTCAGCTGCGTGAAAGCGCGGCCGACAGCCGTACCAGTGACCTGCAGCGGCAAGTTCACCTGAGCCGCAGTCGCACCGAGACCGAGCAGAGACTCCGACGCAATGCGGAACTGTGCCGTGTTCGTGCCGAGAGACGATGCAAACTGAACCAGTTCTTCGGCGGTCGCCTTGGTCTGCGGCTTGACGGCGGCAAGAGCGTTACCGAAATCGGTGACAGCCTGGCCGCCCTTGTGCTCGAGCTCGCCGGTTGCGAACAGCATTCGGCCGATTGCAGTGACGCCGTCATCAGTGACCTTCAGCACGGTAGACAGCTTGGCGGCATTCGACGTGAACGTCAGGATGTCCTTGGCGCCACGCAGGCCGAGCTGGCCCGCGATCTCGGAGAAGTGCTCCAGCTTGTCGACCGGTACGATGTTCAGCTCTTTGCTGAGCTTGTTGAACTCGCCCTCGAACTCAGCCAGTCCGGCCTTCGTCTGGCCCGTGGTCTGCGCGACACTCGTCAGGCCCTTCTCATACTCGGAGAAGGCGGCGATGCTGGTCTTCGCGACCTTGTTCGAGGCCCAGACGCCAGCGAGAGCGCCGGCGGCTTCCTTGGCCTTCGCAATGAGCTGATCGAATGACTTGGCGGCGCTATCGTTCGACTTGCTGAGAGTGTCGGACGTCTTGGCGGTCTGGTTGACGGCGTCGGACAAGCGCTTGAAAGCTGCGGACGCATCGTCTCGCATCTTCACAAGGAACTCGAGCTCTCCCGCGCTTGCCGCCACCGTTGACCCTCACCTTCTGCGGGCACCGGGCTTGTTCGCTTCACGCGATTGGCGCCGTTGCTCCCGTTCTCTCTCCTCGCGATCGCATTCTGCGTTCGCTTCTTCGATGATCCGGAACAGCTGGATCATCACGTTCGACTGGTCGACGATCGCTCCCTTGTCCGGCAGATGCCCCTTCGAGAACATCGAGTAGAACATCAGCATTTTCGACCAGGCGGCCGGGTGTTCGCGTATCGTTTGCCGAGGGCAGGCGAAGCTTTCTTCATCCCCCAGCGAGACGGACAAGTAGGCTGGCTTGACCCAGTTCTCCTTGCCGTCCGGTTCGTCTGGATTGGGAGTGCGCCAACGTTTGGCCTCGCACCCCCATTCCTTCTGTCGCGTGCAACCGGTGCATTGCCGGTCGGGCATCCGACGGATCGCGCTGATGCCTAGTCGGAGTTTTTTTCGTCGTCCTTGGTGACTTCGGACTTCTCTTTGATCTCGCGGGCGAGCTCGGCGATCAGCCGGTTGCCGAGATGCTTGAGCGTCTCGTCGGACGCCGCGTCGTACTCGCGGCCGTTGACGTGCGCCTTCACAGGCTTCACGACGAGGTCATTGCCTTTCTCGTCCTTGAAGTTCTTGAAGTACGCGAGGCCAAACTTGACGGCTTCGATGTTCGTCTGGTTGACGCGCGTGTGAATGCCGATGTCTTCCGAGCCCTGCTTGCCGGTGAGCGTCGAGGCGTTGTCGTAGATGTGGCCCATCAGGAACACGTCGAGCGGCTTCAGGCCGAATACGGTCGCACCTTCCTCGATCGTGACTTCTTCCTTCGTGCCCTTGGCAGGATCTTTGGGATCGACCGGTACCGTCTTCTTGATCTTGCTCGGGTCGGTATCCGAGACATGCTCGAACGTCTCGCTCAGGGTCAGCGCTTTAATTGCCATGATCTGCCTCCAGGGCTGTTGGCGGTTGTCGATGCAGCACCGTACCCGAACAGCCGACATTTGCAATTAATTGCACATCGGGTGGCTCACTCGTGCGCCGGGACGTTCACCTGGAGGGTCTTGTCGGCGATCGCGAAGATCACCTTGGCGGGAGCATTGTCCTTCGCCAGCTGGTGGGCGGAGGAAAACGTCAGCTTCGCGGCAATCACCTCTCTGGGTGTGCCGTCGCGATCAAACTTCTGGACGATATAGACTTTGGTGACGTAGCCGCTCATTGCGGCATTCGGCGCTGACCTTGCTCTTCAGGTCAAGCCGGGCGGGTCACTCAGAGGCCACTAGAGCAGGTTGTCTTCTGAACCCGGATGCGTTGCCCAGGTGGCGTTCGTCAGTTCAGCGATGAAGGCTTCCATCCTGGACGTGCCGAGCACAGCCTTGAGCCTCGCTGCTATCGAGCCGCACTTCTCGATGACGTCGACTTCGATCATCTGCAAGAGGTCTGCATCGGTCTTGTACGGCTTAGCTGTCGTCTTATTCCAGCAGGTCGCCAGCTCCCGTTGGAGCGGCATGGCTTCAGCTTCCTGCTCCTTGCCCATCGGCTCGAACTCCTGAGCGATGGCTGGCGTCGCAAGCAGGATCAGTGCCGCTGCAATGTTTCTCATTAGGCGCCTCCAATCCAGTCTATCGTCGGCTTGCATGTCGTTTGGTCGTAGTAGCCCATGTACTTGACGAGCTTCCAATCGATCTTGTCGCCGTTGGCGATCACCGTCCAACGATGCTGGCCATTCTCTTCACAGTTGGAAATCGTGACCGTGTAGGCGTGCGTCCCTCGCTTCTCGCGAATGTACTCCTCGACCGCGGCCAAGCCTTTACCGCCAGCTGCAAAGCAAGGATGTATATCGCCCTGCAGAATAGGGTCCGGCTTCTTCAACTCCTTGTAGATGCCGGTGACGAACCAGGCCACACCCGCAAGGACCACCACTCCCTTAATCGCGTCTTTTGTTTCCTGCTTCATGACTAGCTCTGTACCGTTCAGACGTTGAAACTTCCTTTCGTCTTAAAGTCGGTCGGTGCCGAACGAGTGCAATTAAATACCCCAAATTATACTTACCTAAAAATGAAGAGGCCCGGTTTCCCGAGCCTCTCACAATTCTTGCAATTAACTGCACGACTTACATGAAGAACAGCATGAACTCGTCGTTACCGTTGTAGCGCGAGAACTTCAGCTCTGCATCGTACGACAGGATGCCGTCGCGGTCCTGGTAGGTCAGGCCGGTGTACTGCGTAGACGGCGCTACCATCCACACGATGTTACCGGCGTTCTTGCCCACGCGCATCTGGAACGGCATGCGCTTCGCAGCGCCGAGACGTCCCCAGAAGTCGTGGTTGGCGACGCTATCGGCTTCAGGATCGATGCCGCCCTTCGGAGCACGCGACGTAATACGTGTACCGATGTAGCCTTCAGCGCTCGACACGTCGGGCCGGACGTTGATTTCGTTCGCCTGGTCGTAGGTGAACTTGGCAACGATGGCGTAGAAGTTGTCGATACGCAGACGGGCCAACTCGACCTGAGCGGGCAGTGTCTTCTCGTAGTTCGGCACCGCGAGCGGAGCGTCGATCGGATCGACCCACGTACCCGTGAACGTCCAGTTGATCGACGCGTACTGGCCGGCTTCTGCCGTGATCTCGAATGTACCGAAGGCGCCCGGCATCGTGTGCAGCACGCCGTCCTTGTTCATTGCGAGCGTCACGGACTCGAAGTTGTCCGAGACCGGATCGAGACGAAGGCCGATAGGCAGGAGCCAGAAGCTCCAGCGTTCTCCGACGACCAGATCGCCAGTGAAGGTCGGCGTCAGCTCGAGGCCGTTGTCGACAGTTACCGGCTGACCGCTGGTGACGACGAACGGGCCGTACGTGTGAGCTGCCTGCCTCGGCGAAGCGGCGACAACGACCTGCACCTCGGCATCACCCGAAGCACCTCCCGTTACGACTTCGATCGCGTAACCGATGAAGTCTGTGTTCGACGCGACGTTCGTGCCGCCAGCGAGCGTAGTTGCTCCCCAGACCGCGTCTGTGCCGGACGAGGCCACAGTGAGCGCGTTACCGGCCGAACCGGGCGAGACGGCGGTTACCGTGAGAGCGGTTGCGGTAGCGGTCGCACTGACAAGCGCGTGCTTGACGGTTGCAGCGGCGTAGGCCGTACCAGGCATGCCAGCGCCGTTGATGGCGTTGAGCAGGTTCTGGATCGTGTCAGCCAGAGCAGCGCCGATGAGGACGTTGCCGGCCACGTTGGTGAGCGCCATCTGGAACGTGTAAGTCTTGCCCGCAACTTCCACGGTGGCAGCGTCGTCAGGCTGAGCCGTGAAGGTCAGCACAGCCGTTGCCGCCGTACCCGAAGCAACCGCCCAGTCGACGACCGTGCCATGCTGGCCGATCTGGAATGGACCGTGGACTTCAGGCGACTTGACTTCCGTCATCGAGTAACCGCAAGCGCGGAACAGGCGGGCGATGATCGGCGCATCGGCAGCATTGCCGGTGGCCTTACCGTTGCCGCGAAGCTCGGTCTGGAACGTCATCGACGCGAGCTTACGGCCGAGCACGACGGCTTCGGGCGAAAGGTCGGGCGTCGCGATGTTACGTTCGAGCGTCGTCGGGTTGATGGTGTACTCGGGCTCAGCGACCAGGAGGCCGTCGTCGACACCGAGCGTCTCCGGGACGCCGTAGGCGCTTTCGATCTGGGCCTGAACGACTGCCCGTCGCGTAAGTTTAACCGACATATCTCAGTTCTCCGTTTTCGAGCGAGTTGTTACTTGCCAGCGACAACTTTGAGCGGCGCGACGGCGAGCGTGTCGACGCGAGCGACCCAGAGTGCTGCGATGGTTGCGACGTCGTTCGCGGTCTTTGCCAGGAACGCGTCGGCATCAGCCTTCGATAGAGCGACCGAACCGGTGGCGGCGGCAGCGACCGCGGTACCCGGCGATAGGACGCCAGTTGCCGAGATCGGAGCTTCGACGTCCGTCGGGATCGCGGGGGCACCGAAAGCAACGAGCGTGTCGTTGACGCCTTCGACGAGGCGACCGAGGTTGGCCGAGACCTTCTCGAGGACTGCCTTGGCGCTTACGAACGAAGCAGCCGAAGAGCCGCTGGCGCCCGCGACCGACTTGTCCTGTGCCGGGATCGTGCCCGCGGTTGCGACGGTACCTGCAGACACGAGGTTCGGCAGACCGACGACAGCGCGGAGCGTGTTCGCCCGGCCGGTGATGACGGCCATAGCGTTCGTCAACTTGCTGATGGCAGCGTTGAACGCCGCGAGATCGGCACCGAGCGAACCGGTTGCAGCGATAGCCTCCTTCGGAAGCGCAGGAGAGCCGACGGCCGTACCTGCAGTACCGGTCGAGTTGTCGGTAAACTTCAGGCCAGAGATGGCGAGCGACTCGTCAGCGATAGCCGTTCTGACGGCGATCACCGCGTTGTCGGCTGCGAGGCCGCGCAGGATGGCTGCAAGAGCGTCCTTCTCACGGCCGAAGACCTTCGACGTACCGACGAAATGCGAACTTCTAACTTTGATAGCCATTTAGGAGCACCTTTCCTTGGTTGGTGCGGCGGTCAGCACTTGATGCGCTTGCCGCCTCCGATGGACCGATAGACGCCGCCTGATCCGTAGCCGTCGCCGTTGTTCTGGCTGACGGGCTGCGGTGCAGTAGCGGCTTTGGCGACAGGCTTGGGAGCCGGAGCAGGCGCTTCGACTTTCACGGGTTCAGCCAAAATGATGTTCGGCAGGAACGGCTCGTCCACGAGCGTGGGTTCGGGCACTTCCTTCTCGAGCTTTTCTTCGGGCTTCTTCGCTAGGCGAACAGGCTTGCGCACGGATCTCTCCTCGCTGTCTTGACAATTGCAATTAATTGCAAATGCACATACAGCGCAACGAAAGTCACGGCGTCCGGTGCGTAATCGGCCCAGCTCAGATTATGCTGGCGTCTGGATCTCTCGGATCGAACTGCGAGTGGCGGTATTTGACCACGATGAAAAGCACGCCGACGATCGAGCGGTCCCCGAAACTCACGAGGTCGATCTCGTTGTTGACGAGCTCCGTGTCGATCGCGAGACCGGTCCACTGCTTGTCCTTCAGGGCGAGGCGCTTGACGACTGTCATCAGGTGCTCAGCCATGACCAGCGGATCGTCGTCGCCCTTGTTCTTCGTCGCCCGGAACTCGAGGCCGATCTGCTGATCGCAGACGATGAACGGGAACAGGTGCGAGTGCTTCTCAGGTCCCGGCACGATGCCGAGCGAGTAGCGCTTGCGGTTGTCCTCGTCTCCCAGCGGACCGAGCGCCACGGTCGAGAACTTCAACGGCCAGTCCGCCGGACCTGCCACGTAATTCGGATCGGTCGTGTCCGGCACATCGATCGCCTTGGCGGCGTCCTTGATAGCGTTCAGTATGCGCAGCCTGATGCTGTCGCCGGTCATCGTCGTCATGCGCTCGCTCCTTTGAGCATCGCCTTCACTACTTGGTCTGCAGCGCGGTCAACGAAATACGGGATGCCCGCGTCGAGCGTCGTCCGCATGCCGAGCCGTGGCGGGATCTTGACCTCGGTCTTCAGCACGTAAAGCGGGACTACCGACGAGCCCCGCCTCTGGAAAATGATCAGGTTGCCGGCACGGCTCTTGGCGACGAACGTGTGCTGCCAATCGCGGGCCGAGCGTTTCAGGGGTACGCCGCGTCCATCGAGAGCGGCAGGCAGAGGGACGGTCAGGAACTTCGCCGACTTCGGGCGGATCGTTGCGCCGTACTCGTGGACGACACCCGGGAATGCGGCGGCTATGTGGCCTTCGATATTGGCCCACGCCGTACCTTCGACGCGGACGGAGCCGAGGATCGAGGCCGTCAAGTTGCCGGACCGCCTAGAGAGCGTCTGCTTGCCGGTGCCGCCCGGCCAGGGGCTGCTGTGACGGTCGGCCAGCGCCTGAGCGACCGACTGCAGGAAGTCCTTGAGTTCCGAGCTCAGCACCTGCGCCGAGCCATCCCAGCTGGCGCTCAGCTCCTTGGCGAAAGCCGCGAGCCCCTTCGACGCCGCGTTGAAACGCTTGTTGCGGAACTCGAGTTGGAAACTGATGTCTGTCGCCACGTCGGCCTCAGATCGGCAGAATTGCGGCGGGTGCGTATCGGATGTGCGAGTTGATCAGCGAGGCGTACTGCTGGTCGAGCAGGTTGGTCTCGAGGCTGATACCGGCTTCCGTTACCGCGGGCAGCTTGGCGACGAGGAGCAGCGTCTTCAGCTTCGCCGCTTGCTGCAGCCAGGCCGGAACGTCCTTATACGTGTCTGCCTCTTCGCCGTTCTGTTCGTCGGACTTCTCAAACCCGCAGGTGTACGTGAACTCCACGATCTGCTGGACGTAGAACGTCGAAAAATCCCGGGCTATGCCCTTCTCCTTGTCGAGGAGCATGTTGGCTGGGCCGCCGGTGATGGCGGGCGTATCGGCGATGAAGCCGGCACTCAGCAGAAACTCGGTCCGCCGGTGCGCGCCTTGCACGAAGCTCGGCTCCGGCACCCAGAAGCGGTCGGTGACTGTCTTCCGTTCAAACGTCGTACGAAGAGTTGAGGCGATTAGCGTCTCGGCAGCATTCAACGCCATCGTAATGGCGGCGTTGATGTCCTTCATGTCGTCGAAACCGATTTCTTCGCGGATCGTTTGAACGGAAGTCAGCAGCATGGCTTAAGCCTCCATAGCGCCTTCGGTGGTCGGGTCCTTGACGTCGGCGCCGGCCGAGGCCTGGACACCAGGAACACCGTTGGTGAGCGTCTCAGCGGGCTTCGGCTCTTCAGCCTTCTTGTGCTTGATGACGACGCCGGGCTTCTTCTCTTCGACCTTCTTCTCGTCGGTCTTTTTCTCTTCGACCTTGGCGGGCGCCTTCGGAGCCTTGATGCCGAGGGCGCGGTCGACGTCGGCCTGCACGACCTTCTGGCGGAGGACTTCCGAGATCGCGTCGGCGGACGGAGAGCCGTAGTCCGTGAAGTTCTTCTCCACATCTACGTCGAGCGAGTCTGCCGCTTCTCTGATCTTGACGTTCATAGACTTCGGCGGAACCCTGACTGGCTTCGGGGTCTCGTCGCCGTAGCCGCTCACCTTGAAGCGGTCGTCGTGTGAGAACAGCTCAGCCGTATCGTCGTCGACCTCGAGCTCCCTGCCTTTTTCGTAAATCTGGCCACCGACGTTCAAACGCCGATGCTTCTTCAGTTCAATCGTTGGCATCCTACACCTCCAAAAAACAAGGCCCAGAGTACATGACCCCGGGCCTTGTTGCAATTAATTGCACAATCGTCAGACCGCTAAGATCAGACCGTGCCGATGTTCGTGTATTCGACGATCGCTTCCGTCTCTTCGATCTGGAAGTCGATACGGGTCGTCAACACGATGATGTAGACGCGGGACGTGATGTCCTTGTCGAACTCCATCGACACCTGGCGCTGAATGCCGAAGATCAGGTTCAGCGGGTCGGTGTACAGGCCCTTGTCTTCCGGCATCATAGCGACGCCCTCGATCGGAGAACCGTAGGCGAACGTCGGAGACGTGCCCTGGGTCATCTGATCGCCGAGTGCGGTGCCGCGGTCAGCGAGCGTATCGCGGTACTCAGTCTCGTTGTTGACCGAGACGAAGTGACGGATAGCAGCCTTGTTCCGCTGGTACTGCGACGGCAACGTCTTCAGGCCCTGTTTGAAGATCGCCTTGGAGATCGACTCTCCTTCGGCGTCGACAACGTTGCCGTCAGCGTCGGTACGCTTGAGCCAGCCGTCGAGCTGAGCGAGGTACGCCTGGTCGTCCGCGTTGGACGACGTGTAGTTCTTGTCTGCGAGGAGCGCGAGCTCTTCGATGTCGAGCGCGGCGCGTTCGGCGATCAGGTCGATGATCGTCTGACGGAGGCCCGACGGACCGGTGTTAGACGACTCGTTGTTCGCTGCAGCAGCGCGCTCGATGTTGTCTTCCATAACGTCGTACGGGATGCGGACTTCCGCGATCTGCTCTTTGACGTCGAGCTCGATCTGTTCGGTCGTCGGCTTCGCGCGCTGCGCTTCGGTCAGAGGAACTGCCGAAGTAGCTTTGCGCAAGATGCGCGAGCCGAAGCCGATCTTGTTGATCTTACGCTTCGGAGCCGTCATCTCAACGACGCGGCAGACGCGAACGAGCGTCGGCTGCTTGATGAGCTTGCGGATGAACGACGCGCCCTGCTCGGGCAGGAGTTCGCCGCCATCAGCCCGCAAGTCCTCGATTGCGAGGTCCGCCTTGCGGAGGAGACTGGAGTTTGAAGACATCTATGCTTCCCCTTTGAGGTTAAATACGCCTCCGCATTAAGCGGTTCTGCGAGAATACGCCGTGTCCAAGAGCGGGATGGGTGCGTCGGCCTTCTTGACGTTAGCCGCGTCTCCAACAGTTTCGTTGAACACAGTGCCGTGCAGTGCCTCGTCGGTCTTCTTGGCCTGGACGGCCACCTGATCGACTCGGTCGCTCACCGCTGCGACGTCTTGCTTGACGGCAGCAATGGCTTCGTCCACCGACTTGCGCAGTGCTGCGATTGCCTCGAGCACTTTGCTTTCGTCGGTCTTGACTGCAGGAGCTTTCGGGCCGCGATCTTCTGCGCCGGCACCGCTCTTGCTGTCGTCAAGCTCTTGGTCCTTGTCCTTGTCTGTTTCGGAAGACTTCGTAACGGCGGGGTTTCCTTCCACGTCGTTCGATGGAGATTTCTCACCAACGTTCGACTTGCCGCCGGAAGCCGGCGGTGTGGCATTGCCCTCAGCCGGGTCTTCGTCGATATTGTTGTCGGGGCGCTTCGTGCCGAGACTGGTGTCGGTAGTCGTGCTGCCAGCGACCGGATTTTCCGATACTGACTCACCCTTCTTGGCCGGCTCCGAGACTGACACTTTCTCGGCGTCGCGCTCAGTCTTTGAAACTTCCGCATTTTCAAGTTCTGCGGCTTCAGAGGCCGATGCGTCTGCTTTAGCTAGCGAGCCTGCGCGAGAGACCTCGACATCGGCTTTGAAGGCTTGGACTGGGAGACCGTTGGTCAGAGCGACCAGATACGTTTTCAATTCATCGACGGCCGAGCCGACGTCTGCGGCAGCGTCCGCGGAGCTTTCCGCCTCGTACAGGATGTTGCTGACAACCGACTTGAGCACGTCGACCGCGACGCAAGCCGACGAGTAAAACCCTTCGGTCGCAACGCGCTCACTGAACGACGTCGAGTCGTAATCAGTGCCGAACGCCTTCTTCAAACCGCTCACCAGGAGACCGACTTCTTCGGAAACCTTCAGGAGAGCTGCACCTTCGGCCGACTCTGCGTCAGCCTTGGCAAACGAAACGATGCCGTCCTTTTCGGACTTGGCGAAATCTTTGAGCTCGAGACCGGCAGCGGCGAAGATCGCGGCAACCTTTGCAAGGTCGGCTCCCTTCTGCACGATGGCGGCGACGATCTCTGGCTTAGGGTCGGCCTTCTTGAAGAAACCCCGGCCGATCTTGTGCAGGTCGATCATGTTACCGTCCTCTTTTGTAATCCGAAACGGGATGCGATTGGCGCCCCGCTTGACCAGCGAAACGAAATTCACGTCCGCGCCGAGTAGCTCGTTCGCTTCAATTTGATGCTTGGACATTCAGGATGCCTTCCACGAACGAGAACCTGTGGTCATGCCCGCTGCTCTTCTCAGTGATCGTGCCGCGAGCAATCTTGTGTACGTGCCCGTCCGGACCGGGACTGGTCGTGCCGCCAAGGAAGTTTCCTTCGTTGTCGAACCGGACTTCGAACGTGTGACTGTGACCGTCGTTCTCTTCGGTCTTGCCCGTCAGCACCTGGGGCATCTCGATCTCGAGTACCGTGGGGACTTGCACCGCCGCGCCGTCGAGCGAGAACCCGTTGAGCTCTCCGGACTTGACCAAGTTCCAGATCTCGGGATCGGGGATTTTGACTCCCAGCACCCAGCTTCCCGGAATGAAGGTCTTGTCATCGTCACGTGCGATGAAGCTTTCGACGACGTAGCAGCCGCTAAGTTCCTGGTTGTGGTTCAGGTCGATATTGGCGACCCGGCCCTTGCGCAGAAACTCGTGAGCCATGTTCTGGATCGTCTCGACACTCATGAAGTCGCCCTGACTGTCAGGGAAACCGGGAGCGTAGACTTCTCCGAAAACGAGCTGCTGTTCCTCGTCCAACTTCTTAATGGTGACGGATGTGTTGCTCTCTTGGACAGCCGAAACCGTTGACTTGCCGGCATAACCAGCGACGCCACCGTTACTAGCAGTCTTAGCGAGCACGCTTCTCCGCCCCCATTCATGACGAATGTCACGCCGGACGTATCCCATGCGTTCTGAGCATTTGCAATTAATTGCACAAACGGCGGGCCGTTAGCGACCCACGTCAGTTTGACAGCAGCTTTGCCTCGCGCAGGATCTTCTCGACGAGATCCAAATCGTTGTCGGACCAGGCTAGAAGCGCCTTTTCCCGCGCCGCCTGATCGCGCAGATCGTTGATCAGGTCCAAAAGGTGCAACGGCTTCGACGGCAAGATGGCCGGCATTAGTTCCGGTTCTGGCGTCGGAGGCACGTAAACCGGTGCGGACGGCAGCTCCATACGGCCGAGCGGTATCGTTTCCTCAACCGTGCCGACATTGACGAGGCTGCCACGGCACAACGGGTGAAACGGCGGCGAGCCGTAGCCATTCGCCTGCAGCTCCTCGTTACTCATTCCGTTCAAGCTGGCTAGCCCAGCCCTCGTCTGGCTCGGCCACGGTGCGGTCGACCGGAGTTCCTTCGGGTCTTGCGTCGTGAGCGCTGAAAGAACCCGGGAATACTCCTGGGCAACGTCGAACGTCTTGCCGTGCATGTACTCGCATACAGGGCAGGTCTTATCGTCCAGCTCCTCGGAGATCTGGTACGACGTGATCGAGCGTGACTGAGCTTCAGCCAGGAAGCCGAACGTCACAAGCCGGCTCGTCGTCAGGTTGGCACCGACATCGATAACGGCCCTGCCTGTACCGAGCACGGCGTCATTCAGGCGCTCGGAAAGCGTCTTGGTGGCGGCTTTCTGCACATGGACTTCGTCGCCCTTATGCAGCTCGGCCTTGGCGGCAAGCTCTTCGTCCCGGATTAGTTCATGGAGCGCCTTGCGAATGAACTCTCCACCGTTGTCCTCGATCATGACGGCAAGCTGCGTGCAGGCATCCTGCAGAGCGTGCGGGATCGGTTCGCCCTTCAGGTACTGCGTCTCTGAAAGTTTGCCGGCAGCGTTGTGGGCTCCGAAAAGCAGCGCGCTGGTGCCGAGCTCTTCAAGCCGGTTCCGCGACTTTTGGACGACACCACGCATCGACATACGATCGACGGCTGCGTGTGCCTCATCGAACTTCCCCGTCTCCACAAGCGGGTGCATCTGTTCCATGAGCGTTTCGGCGGACTTACGCCATTCGCTGTGCATCGTCGAGGCGACGGATGCTTCGAGCGACAGGTAGGCTCTCATAGACGGCATTCATCACCTCAGTGGGCGTCGCAGCCGCAGCTCTTGCTCATGACGGCGATCGTGCAGCCGGCGAGCTCTCCGAGCCCTTCGACATCGTGTGCGGGATTGACGAACTGCAGCTCGGCGCAGGCTATATGGAAAGCACTCAAGCCGCGCGGATCGAGCGACTTGATAAGCACGAGGTTCTTCGTCAGCTGGCCGAAATCGCGTTCGCGCAGAGACGTCAGCGTGTCCTTGGCAAGCGCTAGGACGCCAAGCGGCTGGTCCGACTTGGTCGTGGTCGTGCTTGAGCTGACCTTGCTCGAGGAGCCCGTCGGCATTCCGCCAGGAGCGTTCGTGTTACTGGGCGCTTCGACGTGCACCGGCTTTATCGGTACGAGATTGCCCGCATTGTCGACCGTGTGCGTCGACTCAAGGCCGGACGGTACTGCCGGCGGCTCCGGTTCTTCGGTGACTTTGAGGCTGAGGCCGGTTGCTTCGTTCAGCTCGTAGATCACGTCGGCCATGTCGACGCGGTTCGTGCCGATAGCGACCTGCAGGCCTTCGAGCTTCAGATTGACGTCTTCGATCACGAGCGGCTTCGACGTCATCTTGTAGTCGCTGAAACCCATAACGACGATAAGATTGTTGTTGATGACCTCGTCGAACTCATCGCGCTCGGGCTTGAACACCTGAGCCTCTGTGACCGTGTAGCTGACGTAAGCCGAGGCGAACGAGTAATCTTCCGACATACCGAGGAAGATCGGTGCCAAGCGGAACGCGCGACGGACGCGGTTCTCGCACTTGTCGTCGTAGCCTTCGAACATGGAGTCGTTCTGGCGATCGCCGCCGAAGCGTTCAACCGTGACACGCGCTTGCGTCGGATGCTCCATCGAGCCGCCGGACGGTTCGACTTCGAGGATCTGCACCCGGTTCTGCTTGGAAGCGCCACCCGTCATCTTCTGCTCGAGCGCCTTACGGGTCTGCTCCTGCAGCGTGCCGCCTTGCAGCGTGATCAGAACCGGCGGGATGCCGCCGTTGTCGAAGAACTCCATGTTGAACTCCTCGGCCTTGCGGGAGCCGAGTACGGACGGGAGCTGGCTGACCCAGCGCGGAACGCCATAAGGCGTGTGAGCGTCGGGCAGCTTCAGCATCGTGTAGCTCAATGTCGTACTGCCAGGAAGCGCCGAGGCGCGAGTAGCGGTCGAACACCGGCCGGCTCATGCCGTGGCTGCGGAGCGGGCGAATACGCTCGGCGAGCCAGTCTTCATTGGTCGTGATCATGCCGCCGTCGCCGGTCGTCAGCGTCTTCGTGGCGTAGAACGAGAAAAACGTGGCGAGCGACGATGCACCGGAGCCGACGCGATCGCCGGACTTGTCGACGGTCGGAAGAGCGTGGGCTGCGTCGTCAATCAGTAGCACCCCGTGCGTGGCGCACAGCGATTGCAGCGCCTCGAGATCGCACGCCTCGCCTGCGAAGTGCGTGGGCATGACGACCTTGGTGCGGGGCGTGATCTTGCGGGCAACATCTGCGGGATCGAGCTGGTGGCTGCCGGGTAAGCAGTCTGCGAGGACGACGTTGGCACCGAGCCTGTGCGCCATCATGGCGGGGCCTGAGAACGTCATGGCCGGGACGATGACCTCGTCGCCTAATCCGATCCCCAAGGCGTCGAGGATCAGCAGAGCGCCGACGGTGGCACTCGATACGGCGATTGCGTGCTTAGCGCCCGTGAAGGCCGCGAACTTCGCCTCAAATTCCTGGACTTTCGAGCCGCTGGTTAGCCAGCCGGACTTCATGCACTCAACAACAGCCTCGACTTCATCGTCTCCGATATCCGGTCGAGCAAACGGCAACGACATGCACCCTCCTAGCAGAAGTGCAATTAATTGCACTAACTGCCAGGCGAAGGCAACGCCTATTCGAGGTCTCGATGCTCGACTTCGACATCAAGGTTACGGCCGCGCAGCTGGTCGGCAACGAGCTCTGCCATTGCGACCGAGCGGTGACGTCCGCCGTAGCATCCGAACGCGATCGTTTGCGCGCCGTTCTTCACGGCTTCGACTGCGAGGTCACGCATCGGGATGCAGTGCGGATCTTGCGCAACGAAGCCTTGGACTTCGCCATCGAGCCCTGACTGGTCGCGGAGCTTCGGGTCGTTGTGCGGGTTCCGCATCACGCGGCAGTCGAAAATCCGGTCCATGTCGCCGAGCGGCAAGCCGCGGCGGTAGCCAAACGATACGATCTTCATACTTTCAGCACTCCATCATCCATGTTTTTAATCAGCTGCTCCGTGACCATGTCCCTGAACTCGCCATAGACGATATCGAGGTCGATCAAGTCGCCCTTGACGTTGCAAAGCTCCATGATCGCCGGTATCAGCGCCGCCTTCTGCTTCTCGTCGATGGCGTGTAACGGGTGATCGTCAGCGACCAAAAAGTCGGCGTTGTCTATGACGCTCTCAGAATGCAGCGTGCCGTAGACGAACAGGCCGTGCGTCTCGAGGAAATCCAAGCCGTGCTTGATCGGGTCCTCGGCGGCCTCCTCTGTCTCCTTGATAAGCTTAGTAACCTCTGCGACGGCTTCGACGCCGAGCGAGCTGTAGTCATCGGCCTTCAGCATGTACTGCTGGGCCATCGCCCTAACGAGCTTAAGGGCTTCTAGCTGCTCCACCTGTCACTCCTTGTTCCGTGGACTTCAGAACACTCTAACGGAGTGGCGGCGAGGTGCAATTGATTGCACTGATTAAAGTGAAATTGCCAGTATCCGGTTCAGGGCAATACGGGAACGGCGCTTCGTGTCTGCCTCCGCCTGGGCCTGATCCTTCAGGGCCGTGGCGTGGTCTTCGCGCTTGATGGCTTCGAGTTCGTAGCCGAGGTAATCGAGCAGGCGTTCGATGACGTCGATCGTGCCTGGAGCGCCGCCGGCTTCCAACCGACGCAACGCCGAGCGGCCGACCTCCGTACGGCTGGCGAGCACTCGTTGGGAGACGCCTTGCTCCTCCCTGAGTTTCTTGACCAGCTGTCCCCAGAAGTTGTCCATGCGTCGGCCTTAAGCGGTATCGGCCGCGTAGAGCACGGACTCGGCAACGGAACCGAGTTTCGCCAGGACGGCGAGAGCTACTGCGTTGTTCGGGGCGACGGGGATCAGGATACGTTTGACACCGGCTTCGGTCGCGCGGGCTTTGAGAGCGGCGTAGAGCTCGGTGAAGACACCCTTGCGGCGGCTTGAGGCCTCGACGTAGCCCAGCGCTATGACGAGGGCGTCGCGGCCGGCCACGTAGTCGAAGGCGATCGTGCCGACGATGTCGCCTTCCTTGCTGACGGCAAAGAGGACTTCCTTCTCTGCCGAGATCGGTGGCGAAGCCAGTCCATCCGGCGTGAAGCCATCCTGGACGAGTTCGTTCCAGCCTTCGACCAACAAAGCGAAGGCATCGGTATTCGCACAACTGCGGTTGTAGACGATCTTGCTCACGTAAGGTCCCCTACGGCCAGCTGGGTGCCGGCCGTTGTCGACACTAGGACCGGGGGGTCAGCGGTCCAAGGACTCCTCCTTTTGCAATTAATTGCACATCTTGTCTACAGCCCAAATCGAGATTGGCAGAAGCCGACGAAGTTGCCGTGGAGCTGGCGGCCCGTCCAGCTTGTTTCGTCCCAGAAGTCGGCGAACGCCACGTGCTCGGACGGCGATGCGTGTACTGGCCTCGATCCGACGAGCTTGGCGTAGATGTCTTGCGCCTTCTCTTGCGTCATCTCGAAGCCATCGACCGTCTTGTAGCTGGTCGAGGCACATCGGGCGATGGACAGGACCTTCAGGTCGTGCAAACCCGTGCATGACGTGCCAGCAGCCAGACGCGCTTCCGCCGTGACGAACGGCAGATGGTAATCACCGGGCGACAGCTCCTGCACATCGTGGTCGAGACATTTTCGGATCGCCTGGGCGAGTATCTGGAAGTGCGGTTCGGCCGCAGCATGATCGCGCAGCTCCAGGAAGTTGTCCCATTCAGTTGCAGACACCAGCGTCGTTATATGGGCAAACGGCTCAAGAAGACGGTTCACGATCTGCTTGTGATACCCGGCAGCGACAAACCCCTCAGCAGCTTCTACGGCCAGATCACGAGCTGCCAGCCAAGCCTCGGAATTGCTCATTTTGGGAACGTTATAAACCGAGTGCCTGGGCTCTAGCACCGGGACGTAGACTTCGGCGTTGCATTCTTCAGAGGCCTGCATCCCTTTCTGGTTCTTGCCCCAATACAGCGGCACTGCCGGATCTGCCATGATGTCGGCGATGATCTTCTCCACCGGTATTGCGCGGGAACTCGCGGCGTTCCGGCTGAAGGCTCGGTGCGTCAGGAACTCAGCGTGTATCCAGCGCGGATAGCGTAGCAGCAGTGTCGTCAGCACCTTGTCGGGGCGTGAGCGGTTGCGGGAGCGCAGAATTGTCTCGGCGCTAATCGTCGTCATCGGAACATCCTTTCCTAATGCAGCATCTTGCGGTCCTTCGGAGCTGACACCTCGGGTACAGACCCGACGTCTAGGATCAGTGCCGCCACGTGCTGGACCTCGTCGTCAGGCAGGTTCGAGTACGTCAGCAGATGGTCTTTGCCGTGCTTCTCGCCCATCGAGACGACGATGAACCCGTTGGCAGGCATCGCCTCCGTTAGCTCCTGCATGACCTTCAAGAGCAGCTTGTCTAACTTCGTTGGCTTTGCAGCCATCCTATCCTCCAGTGAAATTAATTGCACTACTTAGGCAACGGTATTCGCCGAGAGCGGTTAACGTGGCTGGTCTAAGTGACCAGCCGTACCCCGTCGTCGAACAGCATGTCCCAGCGCTCCCTGGCGTCGTCCTCGGGCGACAGCGTTCCAGCGAGCACGCTGCAGACGATGACACGGGCTCGTGAAAGGGCTGCGTCGTCGCTCTCAGCCGTGAACTGATAGCCGTGGTTCGGTCCCATGAGCGGTATGAGCTGCGACTGAGCAAAGACGTCCCGGTCGAAGTCGATCCTGACCTCGGGCGCGAGGGCCACGACTATGAGTTCGTGCGTTACGTCCTCCCTGTATCTGATGACGGGCACCTCGCCCGAAGCGGGTAAGTCGTACAGGCAAATCAGATACTCGTCCCAGACCGGATGCCGGCCCGGTAGCGCCAACGACCATATCGCCCGGAACTGCCCCGCGTACTGCACACGATCGAGCCTCACCCGCTCGCTCGCAAGCCCTTCGTCTGGAGGCTGCGGTTTCTCACCAAAAAGCGTCTCGTTCGCAAGCATGACTCCCCCTCTACAACTGCAATTAATTGCACGCTCTTGAGGGCGTGCCTAGGCCTTTTTCGGTGGCGCAGGCTTCCCGGCCGCACCATTTCTGTCTGGAGTGGTTTCCCGCTCCGCACCTTTCTGGCTCGTTAATTTCGCTCGGCCTGGCAACCCCTCGTGCCTGCGTCAGGCAATCATCCCCTTTTCAGGGGATGGCTCCGCACGGCGGTCACGAGTCGGGCGCAGCTAGGACTTTCTGTGATGCGCCTCTTGTCTTTCGGCCAGGGCATTCATCTCGCCAAGCTTCTCTACCGCGAAGACTAAGCTCTCCTCAGTAGTGTCCACTCGCACTCCGTTCCGCACTTCGTGGGTTGTCTTTACACCACTCGTGAACAGATCGATTTGGTTCTGCCAATGCTCGGACCACCTACGAGCGTACGCCAGAACGCCATCGTTCTCAGGTCCCTTAGACTTAGCCATTTCCGTCTCCATTACGCGCGACAAGGCGGGCAGCCTTTCAGACGGAGAGCCATTGTCAACGCGCCTCGTTGAACGGTGATCAGCGATCGGGATGAAGCGGGCTGCGGCCGGCTCGAGGCCGGGAAAAGTCCGGGATTATTCCGGGACTCTTGTGCCCGGTCCGGGACTTTCCGGGACTTTTTGGAGGTTTTGTTCTGGTCCCGTTCTCCCAGGAGAACACCCAGGAGAACGGCTTTTCTTCTTGTTTTTCAGGGCTTTAGATTGGTCGGAGCGAGAGGATTTGAACCTCCGACCCCCAGTCCCCCAGACTGGTGCGCTAACCAGGCTGCGCTACGCTCCGATTTGGAAATCTCGATGGCTCCAGCCTGAACTTCGCGTCAGGAGGGCCACCCGGTCGATCTGGCCGGTCGATCTCGGCGTTGGGTACCCGGAACACTCCCCCCCGTCAAGGAGGATGTACCTGGCGGGCGCGTATCTTGGCTAATCGGGGGCCCTTGATTACGTTGTATCGGGCGGCGAACAGCACGAAACCTCGGCCATCAACGCCGATATTCGGGCAATCTCTTCAAGATATCGATGATCGGGTTCTCGACCCAGGCATGGGTCACGAGATCGCGGTGGCGGACGTCGCCTCCCGGAACCACGGCAACGCCGCCGGTTGCAAGGCGTTTATTTATCTCGGGGCTGACGTCGACATCGTGGGCTGCGAGAATACTTTCGAACTGGGCATTCTGATTGCGCGTCGAGCCGAGATAGACGCTTACGAAGAAGGCCGACGGATCCGCCTCTATCCAATGCGCGAACTTGTCGAGATCGCCATAGAGTGAATCGAGAAGGACGACGCCTCGAACGCGCTTCTTCAAACCGCCGCGCTCGATCGCGGAAGCCGCCGCCACGTATCCTCCGCTATAGGCGACGACGATGACCGGCATGCTCGCAAAAGTTCGCAGCGATTTGCGGTCGCCGTGCATGCGCGCAAGCTGCTGTCCGGCCTCGCCGATGAAACGCCCGAAGACGCCGGGCTGCCAGAATTTTCCGGCGCTCGAATCCGCGGCATCGACCGCAAGCTGAGGCGCAACAAGAACGACATTCGCGTTGGATGCCGAGATCTGATCCGGAACTTTCTGGCGCTCGAGAACGTCGCGTTGAAGCGTTGCGCCGTGGCCGTGAAAGAAGACCATCATCAATGCGGGGCGGCGAATGTCGAAGCCCTTCGGAATGTGCAACAGCACACGATTATCGTTGTAGGTCTGATCTTCCCAATAGACGCGCCCCGATCCCGTGCGATGACCTTTGCGGCCGCCTTCATCGACATTCAGAAACGGTGCGGCGGAGCCCGGCATCGTTCCATGATACGGAAAGGGCGCCGTATCGAACGGCACAAGGCTCGTCTTTGCGGCCTTGGTCGGGCCGCTTCTCGATTTCACTTCAGTCTTGGAAGGCGCGACTGGATGCTTGCCCGTCTTGCTCGCTGCGCCAGCATCCGAAACATTCAGCGTCCAGGCCACGCTTGCGCCGAGAGCTTGCGCAAGAAATTTCCGTCGCCCGTCGTTTATTGCCGCCGGCGCCATGCGCTCGACACTCCGTCGTCGTTCATTAGAGTTGCGTTTACCCTCGCACAGAAGAGTCAGCCACGATTCGCCCACGAATTGACGTGTGGCTGTAAAGTCCAAAGTTGTTCAATTCGTGAGATGCGCCGGCCCGAATGCCGAAGGGATGACGTTATGCTGCACTTGGCGAATCCACGCACAGGTTCTTGCGCGCAACGCGCTAGATGTATTTTAGCAACGCGGATTCAACATGTTCTGTCGGCAGTTGTTGCTGTGCATCCGAGTCAATACTGTCCCCGAGTCGGCCACGGTTAAGCTATTTCATGACATCTGCCGCCAGCATCCGCGCACCGTCTTCGATGGGTTCCGGTCTCGATATCCGGACAGTCTCCACGGTCACCGCCACCGCTCTCGCCGTTGCCGATATGATCGGCATCGGTGTTTTCACCAGCCTTGGCTTTCAGGTCGCGAGCATTCCCTCTGCATTCTCGGTGCTGTTGCTCTGGATCGTCGGAGGCGTTGCGGCGCTTTGTGGCGCCCTCGCCTATGCGGAGTTGGCTGCGGCGTTTCCACGGTCAGGCGGGGAATACAATTTCCTCTCGCGCATCTATCATCCGGCCGTCGGCTTTCTCGCAGGCTGGATATCCGCGACAGTCGGGTTCTCGGCCCCAATCGCGCTCGCGGCGATGGCCTTCGGCGTCTACTTCAAAGCGATCTCGCCTGACATTCCGCCGCTTTTTCTCGGGCTCGCCGTCGTCTGGATCGTAACCGCAGTGCATCTCAGCGGCATCAAGCACTCCAGCAAATTCCAGAACATCTCGACGCTGATCAAAGGCGCGCTCATCGTTGCGCTGATCATCGCCGGGCTCGCCTACGGGACGCCACAGCCCATTTCCTTCGCCCCCTCGGCCGACGACTGGACCTATGTCGCGAGCGCGCCGTTCGCGGTCAGCCTTGTCTTCGTGATGTACGCCTACTCCGGCTGGAACGCTGCGACCTATATCGCCGGCGAAATTCGCGAACCTTCCGTCAGTTTGCCGCGCTCGATCGTTGCAGCGACTTTGATCGTCATCGCAGGCTATGTCGCTCTCAACGCCGTGTTCCTTTACACGACGCCGATTTCAGCCATGGCCGGACAGCTCGACGTCGCGCTGGTCGCCGGCAAACACATTTTCGGCGAATTCGGCGGACGGATCGTCGGAGGGCTGATCTGCATCGGCCTCATTTCCTCGATCAGCGCCATGACGTGGATCGGACCTCGCGTCACGATGGCGATGGGCAAAGATCATGCGCTGCTGCGGGCGCTTTCGTACACGACGAGCGACGGCGTTCCCAAGACCGCAATTCTGTTGCAGCTCGGTATCGTCACTGTGCTGCTCATGACGCAGAGCTTTGAGGCTGTTCTCGACACGATCCAGTTCAGCCTCACGCTTTGCTCTTTCCTGGCCGTGCTCGGCGTGATCGTGCTGCGCTGGACCGAACCCGATCTACCCCGTCCCTATCGAACCTGGGGCTATCCGGTGACGCCGTTTATCTTCCTCGGCGTGACCGCTTTCATGATGTACTACCTCGTTGTCGAGCGTCCTCTGCAGTCGCTGGCTGGTCTTGCCATCATGCTGACGGGTTTGGCCGTTTATGCCTTTTCGCAACGGCGTTCGTTGGTTGATGCAAGACCTCAATAGGACCAAACATGGCTAGAATGCGCGTCTCCGTTGCGATCGCCGCCGTCGTGGCTGTTGCGTTCGCGATCATTCCCTTTTCCGCGCAGGCCGAACCGAGCGCCAGTATCAACGATACGGCCCGTTTCATCGCCGGGTTGCAACCGTCGGCGGGGTCGCCCCTTACGGCGTACACGAACGAAGGGTATTGGAAGCAATACTCCCGCAGTTTCGACGAGGCCTGGGACGGACTTGAGCGGCGCCAGCTGTCGAAGATCCGCACCATGGTTGCGCGCGATTTCAATAACCCTCAGCCGGTGCTGTTCTATCTCTTCAGCGGGCCGGACTTTCTATATGCGGACGCATTCTTTCCGTCGGCCGACACTTATGTGATGGCGGGTCTCGAGCCTCCGGGCCAGATCCCGGATCTGCGCAAGTTTTCCCGCGGCGAGATTGCGAGTTCCCTCCGGGACCTTCGCTCGTCGTTGAGCTCTGTTCTGAGCTACAGCTTCTTCCAGACGAAATTCATGCGCGTCGATTTCAGCCGCGCCAAGCTCAACGGCACACTGCCTGTGCTGATGACCTTCCTGGCGCGCTCCGGCAAGACGATCTACGACATCTCGCTGTTCGATCTGCAGAGCGACGGCACACTGCATCCGGTCGAAGAGAACATCGCGAACGCCACCGGCCGGGGCGCGAAGATCGTATTCTCGGACGCCAATGTCGGCAAGAAACGCACGATCTACTATTTCAGCACGGACTTGTCCGACAGCGGCATCAAGAGCAGCGGGTTTCTCACCTTCTGCGAAACGCTCGGGCACGGCGACAGCTTCTTGAAGAGCGCGTCGTACCTGATGCACTCGGATCATTTCTCGACCGTGCGCGACTTCCTGCTTTCGCACAGCGTTTCGCTGCTTGAGGACGACTCCGGCATCCCGATACGCTTCTTCGCGCAAGGCTGGCAGCTTCATCCCTACGGCCGTTACGTGGGTCCCATCAGCCTCTTCGGCGGGCAATATCAGGCGAGGCTCAAGGACGTTTTCGCAAAGGGGAACGCGAAACCGATCGATTTCAGCCTCGGCTACCGCTGGCGGCCGACGGAGTCGAACATCCTGCTCGCAGTCAAAGATCCGTCCGCGACGGCTTTCGAGGCCGCTCCGGCGACGGGCAAGCAGAGCGCGTCGGACTCCGAGAGCGGTTCGGTCACGAATGCAAAGGCTGAGTCGAAGTCCGATACTCCCCCCCGGCAACGCAACCGGCATAACCGGGAGCAGAAGACGGTCAGCAATCCGTGGCCGAAGCTATTCGGCTACGCTCCCTGATTGCGGATCACGTTCCGGACACTGGCTGTCATTTGCCGCTTATGAACCCGCCGAGGTTATCGGCCGGGAACAAAGTCACGTCTATTCTTTCAGGAAGACGTTGGGCTGCGACTGCCGCCACGAACTGATCTCCGACGACCAGATCCCGGATCTGGAGATCAAATTCTGAGTCTTGCGCGTGGACCGCGCGACTGCCTCCGACGACGCCATGCTCCGTCAGCAATCGGCCGATACCCGAACCAAGCGCCTTGGCGGCAGCTTCAAGGCGGACCCACGCCACGATGACGTCGGTGTCGGACGCCGGCGACAATGCCTGTCGGGCTCCCATTCGTTGGGCGGCGCTGATGATCCGCTGCCGTCGCTCATCCGACATCCGGAGGCGACGTTCCCTTCGCTCGAGGTCGACGCCGGGCTGCATCTCTTTCGAGACGACGATGAGTGCGGCTTCGCCGGTGTGAGAGACGTTGAAATGCGGAGCTCCGGCTAGTCTCGGGCGGCCCCCGGTTTCGATCTCGAAATTCAATCTCCGGAACGCGTCGCCTCCAGCGCGTTCAAGCACGATGCGGGTCGCAATGCGCGTGGCACGCCAATGCCGCGCTGCCTCGCGATCGGCCATGGCGCTCGCGCGTTCGTCGTCGGATGCGGAAAGTCGGGGTGTCGCCTCTTCCTCGGCTTCGAGAAGCGCCGCCGATTTGACGAGATCGACGAAGAATACCTCAAGATCGTTGGGGGCCTTGTCGCGGCCCTCGTTATGAGCGGGCATGTCTGTTTGCACCGCGGCTTGATGCTTACGACCGGCCTGCACGCGGCTTCTTCAGATCGTCGGCACCATCCGTTGCATTGAGCGGCTGGCCGCGGAGAATGGCGCGCGCGATTTCGAGTTCGCGGATTGCAGCCAGAATCTGAACTTTGACCGGGACGACGGTTTTTTCGGATCCTTTGTCTTCGGGTTGTGCGGCCGTTGCCGTCGCTCTCGCTACGGGCTTCCTTCCGCGCTTGCGGCTCGCCGGCTCGGCCGGAGCCGCCGCGGCCTGCGCTGCCGCAACCCGGTGAGCCGCGGCCTTGACCTGCTCGACGCCGTGTTCCCGGAGGATCTTCTGGACGCCGCGTATCGTGTAGCCTTCAGCATGAAGCAGCGCGCGGATGCCCCGCAGCAACTCCATATCCTCAGGGCGGTAATAACGCCGTCCGCCTCCGCGCTTCATCGGACGGATCTGCGGGAATCGTCCTTCCCAAAAGCGCAGAACATGCTTCGGAATCTGCAGCTCGTCAGCCACTTCACCGATCGTGCGAAATGCCTCCGCAGACTTGTTCATGGTATCGTGCCCTCGCGAGTACCGTAGCTACGAACGATTGAACGCTCAGTTCCGTCGCGATGCAATCGGATCTCTAACGTTTCGCGTGACCCTTGTTGATACGGTCCTTCATGATGTTCGATGGGCGGAACACCAAGACGCGCCGCGGCGTGATCGGAACTTCCTCGCCGGTTTTCGGATTGCGTCCGACGCGTTCGCCTTTTTGGCGGATGCCGAAGGATCCGAAGGACGAAAGCTTAACCGCATCGCCTTCCGCCAAGCTTCCCGAAATCTCATCCAGGACACGCTCAACGAGATCCTGGCTCTCGTTGCGCGGCAACCCAACTTTTTCGACGACGGCTTCAGCAAGATCTGCCCGCGTCAACGTCTTGCCCGCCATTTTGTTCTCCCAGCCGAACATCCGTTCTGACCGGTTATGGTAGCGGCGGTTGGTCGCGGGGTCAACGGGAGGGGCGAACAAGCGACTGAAAAATCACGACTTTCTACGCTGCAGTGCACCAATTTGCCTACCAGCGGGCAAGTACGGCGCCCCAGGTAAAGCCACCACCCATCGCTTCCATCAGGATGAGGCTGCCCTCCTTAACGCGGTGGGCCTCGAAGGCGTCATTGAGAGCCAATGGGATGGACGCGGCCGACGTGTTGCCGTGCCTGTCGAGCGTCATCACGATTTTCTCGGGCGCAACGCCCAGCTTTTTCGCAATACCGTCGAGAATGCGCTTGTTGGCCTGGTGGGGAATGTAGAGATCGATTTCGTCGGCTGCGTAGCCTGTTTCGACGAGCGTTTCTTCGATGACGCCCGAAATCTTCTGGACGGCATGCCGGAAAACCTCGCGGCCATTCATGCGGAGGTGGCCAACGGTTTTGGTCGATCCCGGGCCGCCGTCGACGTAGAGCAAATCCTCGAAGCGGCCGTCCGAGCGAATTCTCGTCGAGAGAATGCCCTTGTCGTCGTTGGTTCCGTGCTGCGGCTGCGCCTCGAGCACGACCGCGCCGGCGCCGTCGCCGAATAGAACGCACGTCGAACGATCCGACCAATCGAGAATGCGCGAGAAGGTTTCGGCGCCGATGACGAGCGCGCGCTTGGATTGCCCGAGTTTCAGGAAGTTGTCGGCAATGGTCATGGCGTAGACGAAGCCCGAGCACACCGCCTGTACGTCGAACGCTGCGCCCTTCGTGACGCCGAGCATCGACTGGATTCTGACTGCCGTTGCTGGGAACGTGCGGTCGGGGGTTGCCGTCGCACAGACGATGAGGTCGATGTCGACGGGATCGATCCCTGCCCGGACCAATGCCTGCTTGGCTGCCGCGGCGCCGAGGTCCGACGTCAACTCATTTTCATCGGCGATATGGCGGCAGACGATGCCGGATCGTTCTTGAATCCAGCTGTCGCTCGTATCGACGATTTTTGCGAGGTCGTCATTGGTCACAATGCGCTTCGGCAAATGTGCGCCGACGCCGCGAATGACAGAACGAAGGACTGCCAAATCTATGCCTTTCCGAGTGGGCTGCCCGTCGCGCTCTGCGGCTGCGAACCGCCGGCGGCGCCGGAAAGCCTATGATGAAAAACGTCGATATCCGCCGTCAGGCGCGCGATCAAACCGGAATCGGCCATTTCGTAAGCAAGATCCACCGCGCTCGCAAATCCAAAGGCGTCCGTGCCGCCATGGCTCTTCACCGCGATACCGTTCAGGCCGAGGAACGTACCGCCGTTGACGCGCCTCGGGTCCATCTTTTCCTTCAGCACGCGGAAGCCGCCTTGCGCCAGGAAGGCGCCGATCTTGCTCAGCACGGAACTCGTCATGGCGGCGCGAAGATAGCTGCTGATCTGCTTTGCCGTGCCTTCCGCCGTTTTCAAGGCGATGTTGCCTGCGAAGCCTTCCACGACGATGACATCGACCGTGCCGCGACCGATCTGATCGCCTTCGACAAAGCCTTTGTATTCGAGCGGCAGGGCGTCGATCGACTTCAGCAGCGCGTGTGCGGCCTTGACGTCTTCGTTGCCCTTCATCTCTTCGGTGCCGACGTTCAAGAGGCCGACGGACGGCCGCTCGATATGGAATACGGCGCGCGCCATCGCGGCGCCCATCAGCGAAAAATCAGCAAGCTGGCCGGCTGTCGCGCCGATATTGGCACCAACATCGAGGACGATGCATTCCGATTTGATCGTCGGCCAAATGGCTGCGATTGCCGGGCGTTCAATGCCGGCGATCGGCCGAAGCACCAGCTTCGCTATGGCCATCAGGGCGCCGGTGTTTCCTGCCGAAACCGCAGCATCAGCCTCGCCGGACTTCACGGCTTCGAGCGGCAGCCACATGCTGGAGCCCTTGCCACGGCGCAAGGCTTGGCTCGGCTTCTCGTGCATCGCGATCACATGATCCGTGTGCACGATACGCGCTTTGGCGCGCAGTGAGGGATGTCGCGCGATAGCGGCTTCAATGCGCGGCTGGTCGCCGTAGAAGATGAAGCTCAGCGCAGGTTGGCGCTCCAGGGACAATGCCGCCCCGGGGACGACAACCTCCGGACCGTGATCGCCACCCATTGCGTCCAGCGCGATAGTCTTTGGACTCGCCATTCTTGATTGCCGTTGAAGCCATATTGGCACTGAGGAGGTGCCAGACCCGGCATGGGCCTTATATTTCCCCGAAATCGGGCGAGACCATAGCCTTTTGGAGCCCGCCCACAAGGCGAAATCGCGCCTCGTGACAGAAGCACTCATATCCCCCGGTTTTGGCTTGACATTTTATCCACTTCGGCCGCCTCCCAGCGCCGAAACGGGGTCACTTCAGCCGGGAGGCTTGAGCTTGGACAAAGCCGCGAAGGGGCTCACCTTGTCGGGGTCCTTGGCCTTCGGGTCCTCCCAATTGAACTCGGCGTCCGGACGGCGCGGATATGGGTCGAGGGACGCAGACAGCGTCTCGTAGACGATCCGGCCGACCGGAATGATGCCGTGTTCAAGGACCTCGATATCGGTGCCTTCGAGGATCGAGGCTTCCTCTTCGTCATCCTTGACGTCGACGGTCGGAAAGAACTCGACCTCGTAAGGAGCTTCCACCTTGCCGCTCACGGGCTCGAGCGACACAACGCATGCCTGCTCGACGTTCGCCGTGATCGTGCCGCGCAGCCGGTAGCCGTTTCCGGCTATCGCATTGATGCGATAGTTCGTGGAAAGGCTGGCGACTTTCAGGATATCGAGAGCCTGGGCAATGGCTTGAAGCTCAGCGGACGTCGCCGCGCGGTCGCGTTCCAATCCGCTGGCCGGAATTTCCGCCGCCTTTTCGATCCAATTCAGTTGGTCGGTCACGTCATTGATACCTTGTGTTTTGATGTGGCAGTGGCAAGCAGCCGGCTCGCCATTCCGGCATCTACGAATTCACCGAATGCGTGATCCGCGAGGGCGGATGAAGCGGCTTGCATGTAGTGCGCAAGTCCGGCTGCGCCGCCTTCCCGCTCAACGGAATCCGCAAAGACATAGCCGCGGACGCTTTTGGTTAGGCGCGGAGCGCCTGCGCCGGCCCGATCCTCAATCAGATCTTGGCGATAGATCGAAGCGCGCTCGTAGAAGGCCGCCGCCGCCCGCTTAACCTTCTTCGGCACCGTTAGGTCCCCAACCCCCATCTCGCGCATGCAGTCGTCCATATCAATGACGAAAGTTTCGATCGTGCGCCGCGCGAGCGCTTCGGCGGCGGTCCCTTGCCCCCGCAAGCCTTCGAGCGCGAGAAAAAGATGGAGTGCAACCAGCTCGAACCGGCCTTCCGGTGTGTCCGGAACACCGAGGGCACCGTAAAAATCCGGCTGCCGCGCCGCGGCCACGACGCTGCCATAAAGCTCTTCTGCTTTGCGGCTGGTTTCGGCCCGTTGCCTTAGCCATCGCAACATAATCGGATTCCTTGGTTAGCAGCACGAGCAGAGCAAATGTCTGGGGATCATGCCGTGCGGCCACGGGGGCGCGCAGTTGCCGGCTTTTGACGCACAATCTAAACACACGGCGGCGATAGGGCGAAGAGATTCGCGCCAGAATGAAAGTTCAAATGAAAAAGCACGGCCATTCAAGTGAGCTACTCAAGGCGATCCTTCGCTCAGGCTTACTGGCGTCAACCGTCTTCCTGGCGGCGTGCGGCAGTCCGACGATCACCAAGCACGGCCAGCAGTTCAGGGCGACCGACTTGCAGTCCATTCAGCCCGGAATGAGCCAGGACCAAGTGCGCACATCGCTCGGCACTCCGGCGACCACGGCGGTCGTCGGCGACGGACGCGCCTTCTACTATATATCGAGCACCGACAGTCAAAAGTCGTTTTTCCTTCCGACCGAGACCGACCGGCAAGTCGTCGCGGTCTATTTCAACCAGGGCGGCACCGTCGACAGTATTGCGAATTACGGCCTGAAGGACGGAAAGATCTTCGATTTCGCCAGCCGCAAAACACCGGCCCCTGGCGGCAAAGACGAAGGCATCCTGAAGCAATTGTTCCGGAACCTCGGCAAGCAACAGCTCTTCGGCGGCGGCTAACCGGATATTTACTTTACCTGATCTCGCAATCGCATGATCTCGCCTATCGTTGCCTATCGTTTCGGGCGCGGCGACTGCTATATTCTTTCCTCACAGCGGCGCTGCGCTTGCAACGGCACCGCGAAAGACGCAGATCAACCTTGGTTCGGGCGGCCCGTTCCATGGTCGGCCCTCTACGCAACAGCGCAGGGATAACACATGACCGAACACATAGAAGTTGGCTTCATGGCTTTCCTGGTTGACGGCAAGGACGGCATCGGCGCCGTCCGCGAAGTCACCCCCACCTCACTCGTCATCTACGTGGAGAACGCAGGCGAGTTCGTCATACCGCGCTCGGCCGTGAAGGATGTCCACTCGGAAAAGGTGCTTCTGAGGCCTTCGCTTCTCGACAAGCGCTTTCTCAAAGCCATCGGGCACGTGCACGACAGCGAAGACCCGAAGCTGGTCGGCTGATCTCGGCTTAGACGACGGCAGGCGAACGGATACAAAAAAGGCCCCGAAGCGAACTCCGGGGCCTTCGTCATTTCAAAGCGTATTGCCGATTACCAGTGCGCAAGCACGGCGAGCAGCAGGAGCGCCACGATGTTGGTGATCTTGATCGCCGGGTTGACGGCTGGGCCGGCCGTATCCTTGTAGGGATCGCCGACCGTATCGCCGGTCACGGATGCCTTGTGGGCTTCCGAACCTTTCACGTGCTTGACGCCGTCCTTGTCGACGAAGCCGTCTTCGAAGCTCTTCTTCGCGTTGTCCCAGGCGCCGCCGCCCGACGTCATCGAGATGGCGACGAAGATGCCGGTGACGATGACACCGAGCAACATCGCACCGACCGCGGAGAACGCCGCGCCTTTGCCGGCAATCGCGTTGACGACGATGAACAGCACGATCGGCGAGAGCACCGGCAGCAACGACGGCACGACCATTTCCTTGATCGCTGCACGGGTCAGCAAGTCAACGGCGCGTGCGTAATCAGGCTTCGAGGTACCTTTCATGATCCCCGGGTTCGCCTTGAACTGGCGGCGCACCTCTTCGACGATCGAGCCCGCTGCGCGGCCGACGGCCGTCATGGCGAGGCCGCCGAACAGGAAGGGGATGAGACCGCCAAGCAGAAGGCCTGCGACGACGTAGGGATTGTCGAGGCCGAAGTTCACCTGCACGTCCTTGAAGAACTGATAGCCCGTCGCGCCTGGAGCGTTACCCTCGGCGATGAAGTGCTGCAGGTCGTAGTTGTAGGCTGCGAAGAGCACGAGAGCGCCGAGACCGGCCGAGCCGATCGCGTAGCCTTTCGTGACGGCCTTGGTAGTGTTGCCGACGGCGTCGAGCGCGTCGGTCGAACGGCGCACTTCCTTCGGCAGTCCGGCCATCTCGGCGATGCCGCCAGCGTTGTCCGTGACGGGCCCGAAAGCATCGAGAGCCACGATCATGCCGGCGAGGCCGAGCATCGTCGTCGTCGCGATCGCCGTCCCGAACAGGCCGCCGAGTTTGTAGGTCGCGATGATGGCGGCCACGATGGCGATCGTCGGCAGCGCGCAGGCTTCGAGCGAGACAGCGAGACCCTGGATCACGTTCGTGCCGTGCCCTGTGACGGACGCCTGGCTGATGGACCGAACCGGGCGATAACCGATGCCCGTGTAGTATTCGGTGATCCAGACGATGAGGCCAGTAAGACCCAAACCGACGAGGCCGCAGAGGAACAGGTTCCAGCCGGAGATCGTCTGGCCGGCCGCGGTGCCGACGTCTCCAAAGCCGCCAAGCACATATTCGGTCGCCGCCCAGAGACCCGCGATCGACAAGACCGCCGAGGCGATCACGCCGCGATAGAGGGCACCCATGATCGAGCCATTGGTGCCGAGCTTCACGAAGTATGTACCGACGATCGAAGTCACGATGCAGGCCGCGCAAATAGCGAGCGGGTAAAGCATCAAGGCCGCGAGATTCTGCTGGCCTGCAAAGAAGATGGCAGCCAACACCATCGTGGCGACGACGGTCACGGCGTAGGTCTCGAAGAGATCCGCCGCCATGCCTGCGCAGTCACCCACGTTGTCACCGACGTTGTCGGCAATGGTTGCGGGATTGCGCGGGTCGTCTTCCGGAATGCCTGCCTCGACCTTGCCGACGAGATCGCCGCCGACGTCCGCACCTTTTGTAAAGATGCCGCCGCCGAGACGAGCGAAGATCGAAATGAGCGATGCGCCGAAGCCCAGCGAGACAAGCGCGTCGACGACGTCGCGGCTACCCGGCTCCTTGCCGAGACCGGCTGTGAGGAACGCGTAGTAGACGGCGACGCCGAGCAGCGCCAAGCCCGCAACCAGCATGCCGGTGATCGCACCGGCCTTGAATGCGATGTCCAGGCCCTTGGCGAGCGAAACCGTCGCCGCCTGAGCGGTTCGAAGGTTGGCCCGCACCGACACGTTCATGCCGATGAAGCCAGCAAGGCCCGACAGGACCGCGCCAATCAAAAATCCAAATGCCTGAAGCGGCCCGAGAAGCAGCCACGCCAATACGAAGATGACCACGCCGACGATGCCAATCGTGCGGTACTGTCTGTTGAGATAGGCTTGCGCACCTTCGCGCACGGCTGCAGCGATTTCCTGCATCCGGGCATTGCCCTGGTCGGCGCCCATCACAGCATTGGACGTTACGAATGCGTAGAGGATCGACAACGCCCCACAGGCGATGATCCCCCAAAGTATATTGCTCATTGAGTGGTCCCTTTTGGCACGCTTCCATCGAGGCCCGTTGACCGGACCTGTATTCCAGGTGCTTTCAGGCGCCGCCGAAACAGCTATCCCGCCCCCGGCATTTCTCGCTCTCTCTCATTTTTGTCGTCGGCTGAGAGTCGGGGCGGACCATGCCAAAAGTGTCGCAGTGTTGCAACTCGGACAGTCGGAGAATACGCGGAAAAAATAAAGCGACCCGGCGGATGGACCACGCGGATCGCTCGAAAGTCGCTTGTTTGAATTTAGGCCGATTCTAGTGGTGGCCACCACCATGTCCGCCGTGTCCACCACCATGGCCACCACGATGTCCGCCGTGGCCACCACCGTGGTGACGGCCGCCCCAGCCGCCATGACCCCAGCCACGGTGGCCCCAGCCACGGTGGCCCCAACGGTGATGGCGAGGATAGTAGCCGTAGTAGTAAGGCGACCCGAATCCGAAATAGATACCGCGACCCCAGCGGCGGTGATGGCGCCATCCGCGGTGATGCCCCCCATGACGCCAACGGGCCTTGGTGACCAGGCCCGGAGACTTGTCAACCTGCACTTGCATAGTGGTTAAGCCAGCAGCTGCATTGGCAGATGCTGGGCCTGCTCCCGCTAACAGAAGTCCGGCGAGCACGGATATGGATATTACAAGCTTTCGCATTGGTCTCTCCCAGAAAGGTCATTCGGCCCCGGACGTCTTCTCCGGACGTAGACCCGGCGCATTCCGAATGCGGATCGTGCCGGTACGGTTTCGCATGTATCACTGTACCCTCTTTGCACCAGTAAAATCGCGAGCACCTGAACTCTCGATGAACGGAAACAGCAGCATTGTATGGCGGATACGTATCCGGATGGCTGGCGGCCGCTTACCGCCGTGCTAATTAGTTCAGGTCTGACTTCGACAATCACCGGAGACCGGCGTGACCATTGATGACAGCTTCCGGAGTGCGTCGGGACAAGAACTTGTTGGAAAAATTGCCGACGCCTACGACATCGACGAGCAAAGCGCGCAACGTGCCGTTCAATTACTCGCCGATGAACTGCAGGCGCGCATTCAGCGCTCCATGCTCTCGCGCGGTGGCGTGGCCGATGTGGTTTCTCTCGTTACGGCTCCAGGCGCGACCCGGACACCGGCCGACGGTGCCGGCTTCGCCTCGCCGGAGTTTGTCGCGAACGGCGATCAGATCCTCGATGTGCTGATCGGCAACAAGCATGTGAGCCGCGGAATCGCTGCGCGAACGGCATCGAGCTCTGGTGTCGATGCTTCGACCGTCCAAAAGCTTCTGCCCGTGGTCGCTACCTTGGTGATCGGCGAACTGCAAAAACAATCGGGCCCCGCGATAGCGAAGGTTGCGAGCACCATTCCGGGGTTTTCGGGCGCCGGCGGAAGCCCGTTGCCGATGCCGGGCGACACGTTTCCGCCAACCGGACGAGACGTCTACACGCAGCCCGATGACCGGCCGCCTTTCGAAGGGAATGGGCCGGATAAAACGCCCGGACCATCGCGCCCGATGGATGGCGGCAGTCCTCTTCCCATTCCGGGCGACGACATTCCGGGTCTTGGGCGGCGTGGCCGCTATCAAGGTCCCGCGTCCGAGCCCGAAGACAATCCCTACAGCCGGCTTCCCGATATCGTCCGCCGTGGCGGTGAGCAGGTTCCGGGACCCGACGGCGGCTCGCTGGAAAATGTCATCCGCTCGATCCTCGGGAATCTTCTCGGCTCGAACAGCGGCATCGTCGGCACGATGATAAAGCTGTTCCTGATCCGCTGGATCGCTTCGATCGTGCGCCGGGTGCTGTCGCAAGTGCTGGTGCGCCGCTAACGTTGCGAGCGGCGTTCGCCACCTAGCGCCAAAGAAAAAGACCGGCTCGAAAGCGCGGCCTTTCTGGATCCCGGAGATCACACGTCTCTAGCGGCAGGGTCTGGCGCTGATATCGCAGCTCCAGGAACCACCGATACCGGCTTGCGAGCACTTCGCGCTCTTCTCCGCCGCCCGGCCCCAGCGCGCCCAGTCCGAACCATATTCGAAGTCGGTGAAATCGGCCCAGGATTTAATTCCGGCAGCAAGAGCCGTCTTCTTCGACGGGAGCCCCGCGCTCGATCCATAGTGGTAATGATCCACGAAGCAGAGGCGGCCGCCTTCGCGGCGCTGTTCGTGAATTGCAGCAACGCCCGTGTCGTCAGCGAGCGCAGGGGCGGCGCAGGCAAAGAGCGCGGCCACGGCAAATGCCGGCCTCATCAATCCGAAGCGAATCATTTTCTTACCGTCTCCGAAGACAATCGAGGGCCAGATCCCCCATCGCGTATTTCGCAGATTCAGCGATGCTCTCGCTGGCCTTTTCGAGCGGCGTTGAAAGAATTTCTACATGAGAGGCAATCGGGGCACAGATTGTTGTCGAAGCGCAAACCCTTCGATCGCGCTTCGGCAAATGTTGGTCATCCGACTCTGTGGACGCGAGCGTCCTACTTGACGGCGACGACCGAGATCTCGACGAGCATTCTCGGATCGATGACCTTGGCTTCGACGCACGCGCGGGCGGGTGCGCCCTTGCCATCAAGCCAAACGCCCCATGCTTTGTTCATTCCATCGCGATGGCGGATGTCGTTGAGCCAGACGGTTGCCTGGACGACTTTCGACTTGTCGGTACCGGCCAGCGCCAGCAGGCGGTCGATCTCGGTCAGTACTTCGGCGGTCTGGCCTTCGACGTCCTTGGAAAGGTCTGTCGGGATAACGCCTGCGGTAAATACGAAGCCGTTTGCCTCCGTGACCTTCGAATAGACGGGTGATGTTTCATAGCGGGTGACGGTCACTTGAGGTCTCCATTTCCGGCTTTGCCATTTCGAGTTCTGCGGCCGCCTCATAGCAGGTGGCCGGGCGCGCCTGAAGCCTCAAAGAAGCGGTGGGTCCTCGTGCCGCTCACCATCGACGATAAGACCCTTGAGGGCCGCCGTTCCGTCGGCCGCAACCGCTACGACCGCCTCGATCTTGTGGGAGCGCACCTTATCTTCGAGCGCGCGGCCCGTGCCCTCCGGGACGAAGTAGTTTTCGATGCCGTAGAGCACTTGGATGGTCGATTCCGCGTCGTTGCCGGCACTCCAGACATACTTTACGCGGCCCTTGAGAACGACCTCGTCCGGTGCAACCTCAGATGGATATCGACTGCCAACGTGGGTTACCGTCCAGTCGCCTCCCGCCGCCCCCTTCAGGGTGACGTAAGCGGCCGAGCCCGGTGAGACGCCATTGAAATCCGGGTCTGTTTCGGTCGACGACTTCTTGAGCGTGCTGATGTCGTAGCCGAGCGTCACGTAATCGCCGCGGAAGATGTCTCGCGGATCGAGCGGCCGTACGGCCAGCGTAATTTCGCGTCCCTTTTTCAGCAGCCGGTCACGCGCGTAGACCATATTGAAGAGCGCCGCCGACTGGGCCAACGCCACTGCGCCCAGCAGCGGCCAGATCAAAGTCCGCCTGGTAATCATGCGAAGCCCCCTCCACTCGCCGATCGACGCGCCAATCGCAAAGCCGCGTAGGCGAGAAGCGAGACGATGATCGCGGCTATCAGGAAGAACAGAGACGTTCCGAGGATGGTGCCGACCGTGACCCCGTAGAGCGTGAGTATTTCGGCCGAGAAGGCCAAATAGCCGATCCAAAGCGCGCCGCGGTTCCCCGTCGACAAGGCGTAGGCGATGGCTCCGAGGATCGAAACGAGAGACGCCGCAGCGAGGACGATCAGCGTGGCCATCCGCGGTACCTCCAAGAATTGCAGTGCAAACAGGCCCGCGAATGCGACGGCGAGCGCGTAAGCAAAAAGCGGGGCCGCGATGTGATCGTTAGCGGCATCAATGTCCGGCCGCAGCTTTTCCGCCGCGATCGCGGCGACGGCGGCAAGGATCCCGATCATGGCGACGAGACCATGCTGGTGGCCTCCGTCCAACTGGTACCCAAGCGAGACCACGAACGCCGACAACGCCAAAGCCGAAAGATGGAGGCCCGGGCGCCAGCGCTGCCAGATGAAGGCCGCGGTGACTAGCGCCCAGCCGATAAGAAACGGCCAGTGGACTTCGTTGCGATCCAATGTTTGCATGCACGACCAAACGCAGACGAGGATCATCGCCAAAGCGAGTGCCGGGTTCGACCGCAGGGCAGTTCCTGCAAGGAGCGTCCCGACCCACCACATCAGTACGCCGTCCGACGGATTGCCGGCGATGTTGTACATCTGGCTGATCAGCATGATGCTGGCGCCGAACATTCCGCAAGCGAACAGCACCGCCGCATCGGCCAGCAGCGTATGACCGCGCGTAACAAGCCAACCGGCCGCTCCGTAACCCGACCAAACGCAGGCGAGCAGCAGGGCGAGGCGGCCCAATCGCGGCATGTCTTCCCAGTGCGCGGCAACGAATGAAATCGCGGCGAACCCGAACAGGACGCTCGCTAGAATTCCGAGCGCCGGTGCGAGGCCGAATTCGCGTCCGCTGCTGTCGACGTCGGCGGCAATCGCTGCCCGCCCTTCGGCGCTGACCCAGCCGTTCGAATGCCAGCGCTCGAGGTCGCGCTTGATACGGTTTTTATAGGGGGACCACATCTCGAGGCTTCACCGCCTGTATTGTTGCTTTTTCTGTGACAATTGCAGACCACGACGGCGGTGCCTTGGCTAGATGGCGGCGGCCGTGTGATGCCGGCGAATTCCCCCCACTCGCGATATTTATCCTCAATTCTCCCCTACCGTATTTGTCACAGCAGCCCTGTTCGCACCGGTTCTTGACGGCTGGCCGCTTCTCGACCACTCTAGTTGCGAATGATTGTCATTTGCGAAAAGTGATCCATGGACGCCCGTACGGAAATTGCCGCTCCCCCAGCCGAAACCGCCGAGCAGGCAGGCAGCAGCTGGCGGAAGCCCATTTCGGAGCGTTCTCTGGGCGACGTTTTCCGCACCGTGAAGGTCGCGGGGCACGCGAGTACATGGCGACGTCTCGCTGCATTTTTCGGCCCTGGCTACCTGGTGGCTGTCGGCTACATGGACCCGGGCAACTGGGCGACGTCGATCGCGGGGGGAGCGAAATTCGGCTACGCCCTGCTGTTCGTCGCGCTTCTTTCGAACATCATGGCGATCATCCTGCAGTCGCTGTGCGCGCGCCTCGCCATCGGATCGGGGCGCGATCTCGCGCAGGCGTGCCGCGACGGTTATCCGCAGTGGGCTTCCTTTCCTTTATGGCTCCTCGCTGAGCTTGCGATCATCGCAACCGACGTCGCGGAAGTGATCGGCACGGCCATCGGCCTCAATCTTCTCTTCGGCATCCCGCTCGAGATCGGCGTCTTGCTGACCGCGCTCGACGTGTTCGTCGTTCTGCTTTTGCAGCGGGCGGGCTTCCGGTACCTCGAAGCCTTCATCATCACGATGCTCATCGTCATCGCGATTTGCTTCGCCGTTCAGATCGCGCTTGCAGATCCAGAATGGGGCGCCGTCATCCGCGGCTTCGCGCCCACGACGGAGCTCGTGCGGAATCCCGAAATGCTCTATCTGGCCCTCGGGATCATCGGCGCGACCGTGATGCCGCATAATCTCTATCTGCATTCGGCAATCGTGCAGACGCGCGCGTTCGGCACATCGACCAAAGAGAAGCGCGAGGCGCTGAAATTCGCGACAATCGACTCGACGATTGCGTTGTGCCTGGCGCTGCTCGTCAACGCATCGATCCTGATCCTCGCCGCTGCTGCGTTCTACAAATCCGGAAACACCGAAGTCGTGGAACTTGGCCAAGCGCAATCGTTGCTGCATCCGCTGCTCGGGTCGGCCATCGCGCCGACGCTCTTCGGCATCGCGCTGCTTTGCTGCGGCTTGAACTCGACCGTTACCGCGACGCTCGCGGGCCAGACCGTTATGGAGGGCTTCCTGCAAATCGGGCTGGCGCCTTGGTTGCGGCGGCTCATTACGCGTTCCGTTGCGCTCATACCGGCAGCGGGCGTGACCCTTCTCTATGGTGAAGCGGAAACGGCCAAGCTGTTGATCCTGTCGCAAGTGGTGCTGAGCTTGCAGCTTCCTTTCGCGGTCGTGCCGCTCGTGCAGTTCACGGCGAGCCGCAGCAAGCTCGGCGAGCTCGTGTCGCCCCGCTGGTTGACCGTCATCGCCGCGATCATTGCGCTGTTGATCATCGCGCTCAACGCGAAGCTGACGTGGGATTACTTCGCGGGCTAACGGCAGCTACTTCTGCGCGACCGGAAGGCTTCCTAGATCTTCGATGTACCATTTCTCGACCTCGACGACTGCCGGGTTCACGCCGTTGGCGTAGATCCAGCTGTCGATGGCCCAGCGCTGGCCGTTCGAATTTTCCTTCAGCACCGCGGTCCAATGCGTCCACCCGGAGACGCCTTTCCAGAGCTGATCTTTCGAGAACGGCGTGCCGACAGTGTGATATTTGAGAAGGCCGTTGTTCTGCATGACGAGCATATAGCTCGTCGTATTCGTCGATTCATCGACGCAGTCCATTTGCGTCGGATCGCCCGACGCCGCGAAGTCCATGCCGGCGCGGTCCGTCGATGTGCCGATTGCGGCGCCGACGCGCGTTTCGATCCAGCCGATCGAATAGGCGACCGCGCGGCGCTCTTCCTCCGCCGTATCGGCCTTCTTGATCTTCTTGAAAATTGCTCGAAGCTCGTCGATGTCCGCGTCGGTGAAGCGGAACTTCGTCATCATCTTGCACGTGTAGGCGTGACAGACGGTAACCGTGTTTTTGTTTGGCGGATCGACCTGGAAATCCTGATAATGGCCCTCGACGGGGCCCAAACGGTCATGCGTACATCCCGCGATCGCTATCGAAAGCAGCGCAGACCACACAACACGTTGCAAGCCCATGCCGCCCCGCTTAAGTAACTGCGACAGGCCGCTCTGGTGCTTCCTGCGCAACGTCGCTTAGCACTCGGCCGATTCGCTTCAAAATGACTCAATGGAACTTCGTTCCTCCGCTGTGGAGCCGCTGTGCATATCGCTAAATCATCCTCCGTCCACGTCATTGGTGCAGGGCTCGCAGGCTCAGAAGCAGCACATCAAATCGCGGCCAGTGGGACGCCCGTCGTGCTGCACGAGATGCGGCCGATGCGCTCGACCGAAGCTCACAAGACTGACGGTTTTGCCGAACTCGTCTGCTCGAATTCGTTTCGTTCCGACGATTGGGAGAATAACGCCGTCGGTCTCCTGCATGAGGAACTTCGCCGCGCGGGGTCACTCATCATGGCGGCTGCCGATGAGCACAAGTTGCCGGCGGGCGGCGCTCTCGCCGTCGATCGCGACGCGTTCTCTGCGGAAGTGACTGCGCGGATATCGGCAAACCCGCTGATCACGATCGTACGCGGCGAGCTAGAAGGCCTTCCGCCAGAAGACTGGAGTAACGTGATCATTGCGACGGGACCGCTGACGTCTCCGGCGCTGAGCAGTGCGCTCGCGACGCTGACTGGAGAAGATTCCCTCGCGTTCTTCGATGCGATCGCGCCCGTCATTCATCGCGATTCAATCGATACCGAGATAGCGTGGTTCCAGTCACGTTATGACAAAGCCGGTCCTGCGGGAACGGGCGCGGACTATCTCAACTGCCCGATGTCGAAAGACGAATACGAGGCGTTCATCGATGCGCTTCTCGCGGGCGATAAGACGTCTTTCAAGGAATGGGAAGCGTCCACGCCCTACTTCGACGGCTGCCTGCCGGTCGAGGTGATGGCGGAACGCGGCCGCGAAACACTTCGGTTTGGGCCGATGAAGCCGGTTGGTCTCGATGATCCGCGTACGGGACGTTGGCCATATGCTGTCGTTCAGCTCCGCCAGGACAACGCGCTCGGGACGCTATGGAACATGGTCGGCTTCCAGACGAAGCTGAAGCATGCCGAACAGGTGCGCATTTTCCGGATGATCCCCGGGTTGCAGAACGCCGAATTCGCGCGTCTTGGCGGCCTCCATCGCAACACGTATCTCAATTCGCCGAAGCTCCTGGATCGCTCGCTGCGGCTCAAAGCGATGCCGCGGCTGCGCTTCGCAGGACAAATTACCGGTGTCGAAGGCTATATCGAGAGCGCCGCCATCGGCTTGCTTGCAGGTCGCTTTGCCGCCGCGGATGCGATGGGTGTTGTGAGCGACGCGCCGCCCGCTACGACTGCACTCGGAGCGCTGCTTGACCATATCACGGGCGGCCATCTCGTCAGCGACGACAGCGAACGCGGCGCTGCCCGTTCATTCCAGCCGATGAACATTAATTACGGTCTGCTTCCTGATCTCGACTCTAATCCGACCCACGATCAGAGCGGCAAGAAACTCAAAGGCCCGGAGCGCGGCCGCGAAAAGAAGCGGGCGATGTCGCGCCGCGCGCTTGCCGATCTCGCGGGTTGGCTCGGCGAGACGGCGCCTGTGAAGCAATCTGCTTGAAGCGGCTGGATCGCTAGGGCGCCGCGTTCGTCGTTCCACCGGAAGCCGGAGCGAAACGTTGCGGCGTGAACTGCTCCTGATCGGGAGGCGGCGAAGCCGGTGCTGGCGCGGGTTCCGTCGACGTCTGCGTCTGCTGTGGTCCCCGGTTGAGCGGGCGGATTTCTATGGGCGTCGCCGAAGGCTCTGCAGGCGGAGATGGCGACGGAACGACTGCCGTCTCGGTCGGAGGCGGTCCGACAACGGCTTCCGGCGGCGGCTCGTCGGAAGGATCACCAGACGTAACTCCGACCGTCGCGCCGGACTTCCCGTCGTCATCCGTCGCCGGCACGGCGGCAGCTGGCGAAGCGTTCGCTGCTGGCAATGCGCCGGTTACACCTTTTTCGCCACCCGACTTCGACAACACCGAATTGATGTCTGGGATTTGCGCATTGGGTTCGTCCGCTGCGGGTGCCGGCGTATCCTCAGGAGAAGGCACCGTATAGCCCGTGGGATCGGCATCGGGGCCTGCACCATATTTCGCCAGGACCGATCGTGCCTTATCGACGACGGCATCGGCGATGGCCGCTTGGCCTTCCGCGGTCGGATGGAACGCGCCGGAGTACGTCGACGCCAGTATGAGCTGGAACGGCGCGAACGGCTCGATGCGCAGAACCTTCGTCAACAACCCGGCCTCAACGTGGAAATTGCCCGTCATGAAGGCATCGTTCGGCGTTCTGAACCATCGCTGACGCGCCGCGTAGGCCTGATAATCGGCCGGGTTATACGGGGTCCATACGCCATCGATCTTGCGGGGAAGCCGGAGGTCATCGACCTCGCTCACACCTTCGACACTCAGGCCCGCGCATATTCCGCGTCCGATGAAGGCACGCCTGTGCGTTTCAACGAACGTCCAGCCGAATTCGTAAGAGGCATCACGCATGAGACGATGCAGCTTGTCGGCGAACCATGTGCCGAGCTTCAGCTTGGTTCGGTCCAATTGGAAGTCGGGCACGACTTCCATGCCGGAGTTGCCGTCACCGCACATCTGGCTGCCGTCGCCTTCGAGGGCGAGACCCGGATAGGCGACGAGCAGAATGCGATCGCTTTCCTGCCAGGGCACGTAGAGGATGCTGTGAATGGCGCGGTTGAGCGACTTATAGCGTGCGCCCAATGTGGCGAGTTCGGCGGAAGCTTCTGCCTCGCCGTGGACCTGACCCAGCCAGCCGCCGAGTTCACGCAACAGGGATACATTCGAGAGGACCGCATTCGCCAGAAGCCGCGAGAAGCCGATATCGTTGCCGCCAATGGAGAGCAGCACGAGGTCGATCTTGCGCGCGTCGTCCTGCGGGCATTTACGAAGGACGATATTCTGCAGTTGAGGGATTTGGCCGTTCATGTGAAAGGCCTCGGGCAGATCGAGCGGCTGCGTTTTATTGTTTCCGCACTGCGCTTCAGCGACCGCCGAGATTTGCGAAAGGCGCGGCGGGTTCGGAACCCATTCGTTGCCCTTGTACCTCAGAAAAAGTCCGTCGGTGATCTCGGCGCCTGCGCACGAGACGCCGACGAATGTGACGGCGCGATGCGGGTCTTCGACGGCGAGCTGCAATGCCGTGCGCAATTGTTCGGAATAGAGCGAACGATGGCAGGCTTGGTCGAGCCAGCGCGCATTCTCCTTGATGAAGGTTTTATCGCCGAGATCCCGCCATGGCCCGATGCGCGCGGGATATCCGGTGAGACCGCTATAAAGTCCGATGGTGCTGTAGTCGGACGTCCGCTCGCGCGAAAAACGGACAGCCCGGTCGGGGTTGCCTTCGCCCGACGCAAAGCTGTCTCCCATTCCGGCGATCAGGACGTCGCGAACCTTGATTAGCGTCTTGGAAACTTCCCGGCCGCCGATTTGGACGGTGACCATTGCTCCGCCCGGATAGGGCACGACGAAGCGCGCCGACTCGCTGCACGGTTGCGTGATCGCGTCGCCACGCGGATTCTTGGAATCGCCGCGCGGCGCCGTGAGCCACGTGCACGTCAGCGTCGACGCATCTTCAACGCCCGTGACCTCAACGATGACGGCGTGGTTCGAGGGGTTGATGTAGTCATCGTAGGCATCGCACTTGAAGCGGTTGTTGTTCCAGCACGTCTTGCGGAACATGGATGCGGCCCAGCCGTCGCGGTCGCCGCTCTGGAGCGCGTGCTCTGCTGCTAAGACCGGCGTTGCCCGTTCTGTCGGCCCGAGCGCCCGATACGTCGCGCGGTGCGCTTCCGTATCGTGAGGGTCAATGAAGAAGCGGAACGGGTTTTCGAGCTTCCAGGTAATGACAGGCGAAGCAGCTTCAGCGTGGTTCGGCGCGATCAAGCTCGTCGCGACGAAGGCAAGCGAAAGGAACAGCGCCCCTATGCGTGACCAGGCTTTGCAGCCGGTTCGCGGAACACCAGCCGCCGGGCGCAAACGTACGCCTTTCAGCCCCCGTCTTGAAATTGATGCCATCTGCCCTCTTCGCCTGGTCGTCAGACGCGACCTGACCAATGCGCGCGTGCAATACGCCACAATCGAGCGATAGGCGCGATTTCCAATATGTCGCGCGCCGGCTCGTGCCGAGGGTTCTGCAAAGCGCGAAAATAGGGCTCAACGAGGGCAAGCGGCAACAAAGCCGTTGTGAACGTTCTGGGTTTGCCCCTGAGATGACGCCGCAGTTCGGCGAGAGCGGCGAGCCCTTCGCTCGCGAGCCACGCCATTTGCGGGCGCCAATCTTCCGCTTCGTCCGCTGCAAAGGGGTTTGGAGACCTCGCCTTCGGCAGCAGCGCACGCCCGCGCATCAGAGCATATGGCAGCTCGATCCCGATGCGGGCGAAGCCCGATGCGCGGGCTGCCGCGTCGATGGTTTGCTCATCCAATTCGAGCCCCAGGATCGAGCCTGCAAATGCGAACGGCGTGCCGTCGATGTTGCGCAATGTTTCGCGGAGTTCCGCATCATCCGCCGGCGGTTCGCCGTAGAGCGCGTGTGCGTGGGCCGCGAGATAATCTTCGATGACACCGAGCGAGAGAGCGCGGCGCCGGATGACTTCGGCAAAAGCATCGAGCGTCGGATTGCCGGAGCGGCCGCTTTCGCCGCGGCTCAAAAACGCGTCCCGCCACCATGCTACGCGAATTTCGCCGAGAGCCGCCTCGCTGACTTGGCGCGATATCCGTTCGATCTCGCCGGTAAATGCCGCGAGCGCGATGAGATCGTCACGGGCTTCGACGGGGGCGAAGAGCGCAGCGTAGTAACGATCCGGCGCTGACGCGCGAGCGGCCGACCGTACCGCATCGTAATCGATCGCTCGCGTGCCGGAGTTGCTCACACGTCACTCGTGGATTGAAGGCGGTTCCTCGCAGGGGTCACGGCACTGCGATCAGCGCCGCTGCGATCGTTCGCTTTTCGGCGATCAGGATGTTGTACGTGCGCGCCGCGGCTCCTGTCGACATCGGTTCGAGGCCGATGCCGGCTTTCGCGAATGCGGAATAGACTTCGGCTGAAGGCCAGAGTTGCTTCTCGCCCGTGCCGAGCAGCACCGTGATCGGTGGATCGAGGCGGCTCAGAAGAAAGTCGATGTCCTCGGCATCGAGTTCTTCGGCGTTGGTCGCGCCCCAGGCGTAGACGCCGCTCGGCAAGCAGATAATCGAGCCGCGATGACTCATCTCGGCGAAACGGAAGCCGCCGTTGCCGTAGGCCGTGATCGCCGTTTCATAAGGGTAGCTGGCGACCTCGGGTGTCATTACGGCGGCGTTCCTCGTTCGCGCCGAGCGTCAGGCCTTGGCGCGGCTCGCCTTGGTCTCGGCAACCGCTTTTGCAGCCGCGTCGCTCCAGTCGCGCTTGACGCCGAGGTAGCCCAGCAGCGGGGCCGCGATGAAGATCGACGAGTAGGTGCCGATCACCACGCCCAAGAGCATCGCGAGGTTGAAGCTGCGGATGACTTCGCCGCCGAAAATGTAGAGCGAGACCAGCACCGCGATCGCCGTCACGCCGGTCAGGATCGTGCGCGACAGCGTCTCGTTGATCGACAAGTTCAAGAGCTGGTTGAGCTCCATTTTCTTGAACTTGCGCAAATTCTCGCGAATTCGGTCAGACACAACGACGGTGTCGTTCACCGAATAGCCGAGAATGGTCAGCAGCGCGGCCACGGTCGAGAGATCGAATTCCAGCTGAAACAGCGAAAAGATGCCCGCGGTGAGAAGGACGTCGTGGGTCAACGCGACGACGGCGCCGAGGGCGAACTGCCATTCGAAACGGAACCAGACGTAGGCCACGATCGCCAAGATACCGGCGGCGACCGCGATAAAACCGGTCATGCGCAATTCGCTCGATACGGCCGGGCCGACCACTTCGACACGACGCTGAACAAAGTCGGCGCTCGTTGCATCAATTACCTTCTGAACGGCGGGCTGTTGAGCGGTTTCGCCGCCTGGCTGCTCCTCGAGCCGCACGAGCACGTCGTTCGGCGTGCCGAACTCCTGAATCTGGACGTTGCCGAGCCCGAGAGCGTTGAGCTTTTCACGCAGCGACGAGATGTCAGCGTTACCGCTCTTCGTCTGTAACTCGATCAGAGACCCGCCCTTGAAGTCGACACCGTAGTTCAGACCGAGGGTCATGCAGAGCGCGATGGATAGCAGCATCGCGATGATGGATGCGGCAAGCGCCGGCCCTTTGAACTTCATAAAGGGCAAGTTCAGGTCGTGCGGGAAGAAGTCGAACCCCTTGAAGACCGGAATGTATTTCATCAACACGGAAGTGGTCTCCTAGACCGGCACGATTTGGATACGGCCCTTCGGCTGAGCCTTGAGCCAGAACGAGATGAGCAGCCTGACGACCGTCACGGATGCGAAGATCGACGTCAGAATGCCGATTGTCAGCGTTACGGCGAAGCCGCGGATAGGGCCTGAACCCAGCCAGAACATGATGATGGCGCAGGCCAGTGTCGTCAGCTGGCTGTCGGCGATCGTCACGAAGGCACGCTGGAACCCAGCATCGATAGCGGAGATCGCCGTTTTGCCCGCCCGCAATTCTTCACGAATACGCTCGTAGATCAGCACGTTCGCGTCGACGGCCATCGCGACACCCAGGACCAAGCCCGCGATGCCGGGCAGCGTCAACGTGGAGCCGATGAGCGTCATGAGGGCGAGCGTCAAGATCAAGTGCACGACGAGGCCTACGCACGCGAAAATGCCGAACGTGCCATAGGCGAGGACCGTCAGAATGACGACCGCGATGCCGCCGATGATGCCGGCGCGCTTACCGTCGGCAATCGAGTCAGCGCCAAGGGATGGACCGACGGTTCGCTCCTCGACAATCGTCAGCTTTGCCGGCAGCGAGCCGGACCGCAGCTGAACGGCAAGCCGGTTCGAGCTGTCGACGTCGAAGCTGCCGGAAATCTGGCCGGAACCTCCGAGGATCGGCTCGCGGATAACCGGCGCCGAAAGCACCTTATTATCGAGCACGATCGCAAAAGGTTTGCCTACGTTATCTTTGGTGAAGTTGCCGAACTTGCGCGCGCCGCTTTGATTGAAGCGGAAGTTGATCACCGCCTCGTTCGTGCGGCTGTCAAAGCCCGGCTGCGCGTCGGCGAGGTCATCGCCCTGCACGACCGGCTGCTCACGCAGCAGATACTCGGACGGTCCCTCGCTCTTGTCGCCCGGATAGATCTTGTAGCCTGCGGGAATGCTCGTCTGCTTGGCCTCTTCGGCACTGAGCGAGGGATGCACTTCGTGGAACGTCAGCTTGGCGGTTTCGCCGATGAGCGCCTTCAGCTCCTTGGTGTCTTTCAGGCCAGGAAACTGAATCAGAATGCGGTCGGCGCCCTGGCGCACGATCGTCGATTCCGACGTGCCCAAATTATTGACGCGGCGGTTGATCGTCTCGATGGAGGCGGCCGCGGCATTGGAAATACGCGCGCGGAGACCCGCCTCTGTCGGCTTCACGATCACCGTGCCGGGGTCGGTTCCGGCCGAGACGTCGACATCGTAGCCGCCGGTGCCGAGCACGGCGCTGCCGATCGTTTGCCTGACCTTATGGAGTTGCTTGATCGCCTCGTCGCGCTCTTCCGGCTTTGCGAGCTTGACGACAAGTTGCGAGCCCTGGATGCCGATGCCGGTGAATCCAATTTTCGCATCGCGAAGAACCTTGCGCGATTCATCGCGAAGGTTGTTCATCCAATCCTTCTTGATCTCGTCCTGGTCCATCGCGAGCAGAAGATGCGCGCCGCCCTGGAGGTCGAGCCCCAGAGGCAGCTGTTTCTTCGGTACGAATGATGGCCAGGATGCGACCGTCTCCTTCGAGAAGAAGTTCGGCATCGCGACTGCGATACCTGCGAAGCAGGTCAGCAGGATCAGGATGATTTTCGTGCGGGTGAATTGCAGCATCGGAATAGGGTCTCGGGCGTTAGGAGATGCGCGGATCAAAACTTGCGCATCTGGCGCAGCTACGTTCTCGCACGCGGGCGTCGGTCAATCACGTTGCGTCTTTGACAGGTTCGCCCTTGGCGCGCACATCCAAAAGGGTGCCCTTCACGATGCGGACCTTCAGATTGTCGGCAAGCTCGACCTCGATTTCGTCGCTCGTGTCGGAAGCCTTCGTAACCTTGCCGAGCATGCCTCCTGCCGTGACAACCGTGTCGCCGCGGCGGACGGCGTTCAAACGCTCCCGGAGTTGCTTCGCGCGCTGCGATTGCGGACGGATCAGGAGGAAATAGAAGATCGCCAGCATCGCCAGCATCGGAATCAGAAGGCCGCCCAAGGGGTCCATCGGGCTGGCTGCGGCGGTCTGCGCGAAGGCGGAAGTCGTAAACATTGGGAAAGATAGTCCTCTGGATGCGATTGAAATAAGCACTACCGCCCCGGATCCCAATGGGCCGGAGGGATGAGCCCCTCAAATTCGGGCGGACTATAGTGGTCCGATGCTCTTTTGCAACCTCGCATAGGGTTGTGAAAGGCCGTTGGCACTGCCTTCCGCAGCGATTAAACACGCTTTTTCCCGGCATGTAGCGCGCCGGGCTTTTGGCCCCCTGGAATTCCTTAATGACCGACGCAAACACCTATCGCCCGATTCTGGAGCGGATCGCAGACGCTCTTGAGCGCTTGAGCCCTTCCCCGCCCCGGACTGCCGACTTCACCGCAGCCGACGCCTTCGTGTGGCAGGCTGATGCAGCGACCTTCGAGCCGGTCTTGGAGGTCAGCCGCGTTCCTTTGAGGCTTCTCAAAGGTATCGACCGGACCGCCGGCATTCTGCTCGACAATACGCGGCGCTTCGCAGCGGGCCTGCCCGCCAACAACGCCCTGCTCTGGGGCGCGCGCGGCATGGGCAAATCGAGCCTCGTAAAAGCGGCGCACGCCGACGCGCTCGGGACAGACGGCGGCCTGAAGCTCATCGAGATCCATCGCGAGGATATCGGCTCGCTGCCCAAATGCCTCGCCATCCTTAAATCTGCGCCGCATCGATTCATCGTCTTCAGCGACGATCTTTCCTTCGATCATGACGATACGAGCTACAAATCGCTCAAGGCAGTTCTCGACGGCGGGATCGAGGGGCGCCCGAAGAACGTGATCTTCTACGCGACATCCAACCGCCGTCACCTCATGCCGCGCGACATGATCGACAACGAGCGGGCGACGGCCATCAATCCCGGCGAAGCGACCGAAGAAAAAGTATCGCTTTCGGATCGTTTCGGCCTCTGGCTCGGCTTTCACAACGCGAGCCAGGACGACTATCTCGCGATGGTCAGAGCCTATGTCGAGCACTTCGGCATCAAGGTCGCGGACGACGAATTGCAGCGGGACGCACTCGAATGGGCGACGACGCGCGGCGCACGCTCGGGCCGTGTCGCGTGGCAATACGTGCAGGATCTCGCAGGCCGGACGGGAACTTCGATTTGAGTCTTTTTGGGCGCTTGCGACTCCGCTTCGCGGAGCCGGCCGCAAGCGCGGAAACCTTGAACGCCAAGCGACAAACAAAAAGAGAGCCGGATCGTTCGATCCGGCCCCCAGTTTTCCCTCAGTGCCAGCGCGTTTTCCCCCGCGCTAGATGAAAGCGTCAGAGCTTCTCGAGATACGGCATCGGATCGACCGGTTTCGAGCCTTGACGCAATTCGAAGTGGACTTGCGGCTGATCAACAGAGCCCGTTTTACCGGCCTTCGCGATGACCTGCCCGCGCTTGATCTTGTCGCCGCGCTTCACGAGCAGTTCGTCGTTGTGCGCGTAGGCGGTGACCCAGCCGTTATCGTGGCGAAGCAGCACGAGGTTGCCATAGCCCTTCAGCTCGCTGCCTGCGTAGGCGACGATGCCTGACTCTGCGGCGTGGACTTCCGTTCCGAGCGGCACCTGCAGATTGATGCCGTCGTTATGGGTGCCGTCGGAGCGACCGCCGAAGCCTGCTACGATCTTGCCGATCGTCGGCCAACGGAGCTTGCCGGAATTGTTCGCAGAGCTTGCCGCCCCTTCCGCGACTGCGGAGGGAACTGCAACCGCGACCTTTTCCTCTGGCGGCGAGATCTTCTGCGCCGGAGCGGCCGGCTGCGTGGGCTGCACAGGTGCAACGGCCGGCGAAGAATCCGGCGATGCGTCCGTCACCTTGTTATCCGAAAGCGATGCAACGCGCTTCTCGCCGTTGATCACGGTCGGCTGGGCCGTCGTCGCGTCGCCGTAGCGCGCGGGTTCCGAGGGCGTGATCGGGGGGACCACGGCCGCAGTCGATTGAGCCGGCGGGAGCGGAGCTGCCGGGGCCGACGCCGCGGGGAGCGGCGGCGGAGTATGCGGTGGCTGAGGCGCGGATGTGCTCTCGGCCATGCGAGACGGCGCTTCGCTTGCGCTTTCGCCTGGCACCTTCAGCACCGTACCGGGCTTCACGCGACGCGGATCGCTGATGCCATTGACCTGCTGCAGCTCGGCCAATTTGACATTATTCGACCGCGCGATGCCGTAAAGGGAATCGCCGGGCTTCACTGTGTAGGAGCCGTTGTAGTTCGCCACGACGTCAGGAGCAGCTGGCGCAAGCGGCGCAGGCAACGGCGTTGCGGCCTCGATGGCCTTCGCCGCAGCAACGCTGCTACGATCGGATGAAGCGCCTGCGGCCGGGAGATAAAGCTTCTGCCCAGGCTTCAAGTTCGGGTTGCTCAGGCCGTTCAGCGAGGTCAATTCGGTAAGCGAGACCTGGTGACGCCGCGAAAGCCCATAGAGCGTATCGCCCGGCTGCACCTCGATCATCTCACCCTTGGCGGCGACTGGCGTGACCGGCGGCGTCGATCGAGCTGCTGCTGTATCACGGCCGTAGCTCGGCTCGCTCGGCGTGCGCGCGAAGGGCTTCGCCGGGCGATAGGACGCCGACGGTGAAGGCTGCTGCGGTGGCGGCGGCGGCGCATCATAGGATGTTGAGCCGTGATCGCCGGTCGCCTCGGGAAGCGCTGCTACTTGCACAGACGAAGCGCCGGCGCCGTAGGGGCCGCGCGGGGTTGAGCCGCCGACGGTTTGGTTATCGCCCAGTGAACTTGTGCGCACGGGTTCGGACGGGATCGGCGTCGCGCCCGGACTATCGTTAAAATTGAAGGACGTGCTGTCGAAGCGCGTAACATCCGCGCTGCAGCCGCTGAGGCCAAGGCTTGCAATTATTAGAGAAACAGCCGTCGCGGACTTGAGGCTCAAGCGCCCGCATTGGCTAACGCCAAAACAACTCATCATGGTACGCACCTCTACTCGCACCATCCATTAACCTTTAACCGGTTAACGGAGAGTAAACGTTCAGCTGTGTTTTTATGTAGAAGTCTCGAGTTGCATTTGCCTGCGATTGAGGTGGCTTCCCCGCCGTCACAAGAAATACGACCCGAATAGGAACGTGAGTGACCTTCGACGGTGCTTTGCACACCGCCGGAGTTTTTTCGAATTAGATGAGAATTGCGCTCTATTCGCGGACGGATTTCGTCTTTATGACGACTTTCGCACACGTCAGCCGGCGGAGCAGTCGCCGTTCAGCTCAGCTTGGCTTTGAGCATTTTCAACGAGCCGTGATTGGTAAGATCGACGCTTAGCGGCGTGACGGAAATTTTGTTTTCCGCAATTGCCGCAAGATCGCTTCCGGGGACGAGCGTCGATTTACGCCGTTCGAATCCAAACCAGAAATACGGCGTACCCCACGGATCGATCCGGCTGTCGATATCGAGCAGCGCTTGATCTCTGACACCCTGCGATGTGACGGCAATACCTTTCACATCATGTGGATCGGCGTCGGGGAAATTGATGTTGATGAGAGTTTTCGGTTCCCATTCCTGTTCGAGTAATTTCTTGATGAGCGATGGCGCATGCGCGAGCGGCGTTTCCCAGAGCGCGCGCTTTGCGCCTTCCTCGAAGCCCATCATCAGCGACAGCGCGATCGAGCGGATGCCGAGAAGCGTGCCTTCCATCGCTGCTGCGACGGTACCGGAATAGGTGGTGTCCTCGGCAAGGTTAGAGCCGTGATTGACGCCCGATAAAATGAGATCCGGCGGCTGCTGTTTGAGGATGTGGCGCACCGCCATGATTACGCAGTCCGTCGGGGTACCCGCGATTGCGTACGTGCGTTCATCGAGCTTTCGCAGGCGGAGCGGTGTGTGCAGCGTCATCGAATGCGACGTGCCCGATTGGTTCGTCTCCGGCGCGACCGTCCAGACGTCAGGCGAAATGCCGAGCGCAATCGCTTTCAGGATTTCCAATCCCCGCGCGTTGATGCCGTCGTCGTTGGTGATCAGGATTCGCATTTGTTTTTCCGCCGCATTGTCTCCCTCGCCCCGTCCTTACGGGGAGAGGGTCGGGGTGAGGGGCCGCAACAGCGACACGGCAAGCGGCCGCCCCTCACCCTAACCCTCTCCCCATGCGAAGTGCAGGGCATGGGGAGAGGGAATTTCAGGCTTTCTGTATTTGCGCGAGACCGCCCATATAAGGGCGAAGTGCATCCGGTATGACGACACTGCCGTCGGCCTGCTGATAGTTCTCGAGAACTGCGATCAGCGTGCGTCCGACTGCGAGGCCCGAACCGTTCAGCGTGTGGACATAAACGGGCTTGCCGCCGTCCTTCGGGCGATAGCGCGCGTCCATGCGGCGAGCCTGGAAATCGCCGCATACCGAACAGGACGAAATCTCGCGATAGGTGTTCTGCCCGGGCAGCCAGACTTCGATGTCGTAGGTTTTCTGCGAGGCAAAGCCCATGTCGCCGGTGCACAGAAGCATCGTGCGGAATGGCAGGCCGAGACGCTTCAGGACTTCTTCGGCGCACGACGTCATGCGCTCGTGCTCTTCGAGCGCTTTTTCGGGCGCGACGACGGAGACGAGTTCGACCTTCGTGAATTGATGCTGGCGGATCATGCCGCGCGTGTCGCGCCCTGCAGCGCCCGCTTCGGAACGGAAGCACTGCGTCCAGGCGGTCATGCGCTTCGGAAGCTGCGCTTCATCGAGGATCTGTTCCCGCACGAGGTTCGTCAGCGGGATTTCGGCGGTCGGGATGAGCCAGAAATCATTCGTGGTCTTGAAAAGATCCTCGGCGAACTTCGGAAGATTGCCCGTGCCGTAGGCCGCCTGATCTTTGACGAGCAGTGGCGGGTTGACTTCGGTGTAGCCGAACTCGCCCGTGTGCAGATCGAGCATGAAGTTGCCGATGGCGCGTTCGAGGCGCGCGATAGCGCCTTTGGTGACGACGAAGCGCGCGCCCGAAATTTTCTGCGCCGCTTCGAAGTCCATCAGGCCCAGCGCTTCGCCGATTTCGAAATGCTGCTTGGGAGCAAAGTCGAATGATTTCGGCGTCCCAATTTTGCGAACTTCGACGTTGCCCGTTTCGTCCGTTCCAAACGGCACGTCCTCGCGCGGCGTATTGGGTATGACGGACAGCGCGTCGCGAATTTCGGCGTCGAGCCTGCGCTCGTCCTCTTCGCCTTTCGCGATCGCCTGCTTGAGCTCGGCGACCTCGGTCATCAGCCGCGTTGCCGTCGCTTCGTCTTTCGCGGCCTTCGCCTTGCCGATTTCCTTCGATGCCGCGTTCCGCTGGGATTGCGCTTCCTGCAGCTCGGTCAGGAGCGCGCGCCGCTTTTCGTCGAGGGCGATAAGGCTCGCCGACTGCGGCTCGAGTCCGCGCCGGCGCAGACCTTCATCGAAAGTCGCGGCGTTGTCTCTGATCCATTTGATGTCGAACACGGGAGCCTCTTCGCGTACGGGTGTGTTGAGGCCGTCCTATACGATGCTTTTCCCCCGGTCCAGGGCTGCGAAAAAAAGGATGACGCCCGCAACAGCGGACGCCATCCCAGCGGGGCCTTTAACGGCAGTCCCACATGCCAAACCTAGTCAAATCGTGAGCCTGGCAGGCATCGACTATCCCCTCATCGATTGGCGAGGCTATCGCCAAGGTGCCGGCGGCAGAAGACAGTGCGATGGAGGCCAAAAAGACTTTCAAAAATCTGCTCATCAAAAATCTCCTAGTGACAATTGGAACGTAACGAGCGCCGCCCACCGAAGCGACGCTCGTCGTTGGAAGTATGTTTGATGATTGGGATGCGTTACTGCGGCATTTGTGGAATGCGCGTGTTTTGTCAGCGCAGAAACGAATGGCTGCTATGTTTGCTCCGCCCGGGCCTTGGCCTGCTGTCTCTCAACGAAGCGGACGGCAAGGATCGACAGTTCATAGAGCCCGACGGTCGGGATCGCCATAATGCACATGCTCAAGGCATCCGGCGGCGTGAGAAGCGCGGCGGCAGCAAAGATTCCGACGATGGCGTAGCGACGGCCTTTGGCCAAGGCTTCCGACGTCACGATCCCCGTCCGCGCAAGAAGCGTCAGGATGACGGGCAACTGGAAGACGATGCCAAAGCCGAAGATCAGCGTCATGATCAGCGACAGGTATTCGGACACCTTCGGCAGCAGCTCGATCTCGGGCACGCCCTCGCCCGACATATGCGTCAGGCCGATCGAAAAGCGGATCAGCACCGGCATCGCGATGAAGTAGACCATCATTGCGCCGATAACGAAAAGCACGGGCGTTGCGAGCAAATACGGCAGGAAGGCGCGGCGTTCGTTTTTGTAGAGCCCGGGCGCGACGAACTTATAGATCTGCGTTGCGGCGACCGGGAACGACAGGAAGGCCGCGCCAAACATGGCGAGCTTCACTTGCGTCATGATCTGCTCAAGAAAGTGGGTCGCGATCAACTTCACGTGGTCGCTGCCGGACGCCCACATGTAGGGCCACACGAGCACGTTATAGATGTGACCGGCAACCGAGAAGCACAGGAAGAACATCACGACGAAAGCGCCGAGAGCCCAGATCAGCCGCTGGCGCAGCTCGATCAGGTGATCGAGCAACGGTGCCTTGCTGGCGTCGATCTCATCTTGGCCTTCGCGCACGGGTTCGATACCCGGGGCTGCTGCCGTCGGCGGTAACCGCTCCTGCATCGCGTTAGGACTCCGTCCGCTCTGCGGGAGATGAATATTTCTCTGGCGACGCCGGTAGAGGCGGCTCCGGCGACGGAGCTGCAGCTATTGGCGGAGATGGCGCCACCTCCAGCGACGGCAGTGGCGGCTGAGGCGAAATCGCGGGCGAAGGCTGCGGCGCGCTCGCGTTCGTTTCTATTTTCGTCGCAGTGCTCGCTTCGTCGATCGAGGACTTCGCCTTCATGACTTCCGAATTGATCGAGTTCTGCATCTGCTCGACTTCCTTGCGCATCGAGTCGAGCTCGGCTTCGCGCATGGCGGCATCGAATTGTGCCTTGAACTCGTTGGCGTGGCGACGCGCGACCCCAGCGTAGCGGCCGAGCGTCCGCATGAACACCGGCAGTTCCTTCGGGCCGACGAAAACCAGCGTCACGATCCCGAGGATCAGAAGCTCGCTCCAGCTGATATCAAACATCCAGCAACCTTGTCGGAATCAGCCGCGAACCTATGAGCGTTAAGGGATCATCCAACCTTGGTGCGGTCAGGATTCACGGCCTCGTTCTCGATCGTACGCGGCGCAGGCTTAACCGGCTCTTCGTCGTCGGCCATGCCCTTCTTGAAGCTCTTGATGCCCTTGGCGACATCGCCCATCAACTCCGAAATCTTGCCGCGGCCGAAAAGCAGCAGGGCGATGACCAGGAGCAGAAGAATGTGTTGTGCGCTAAAACCCATTGGAAAACCTCTCGGCGGCAGCACGGCGTCGGCCATCGGCTGAACCGCTTCCTCGTATCTAAGCCCTTATCGCAGAACCACCAGTGCGCGGCAAGGTTTGCGAACGCGTGGCGGATCGGCAGAGGCCGCAAAATTCCTATTCGGAGTGGTGGTTTAGGCCCGCTTCACGGGGTGAGCAGACAGAGGGCGCTCAAATTAATGATAAGTAATATTGCCCCCTGCCAACGACCGGCGAACCCGGAAGCGGTCAGTTCTCGCCCTCTTATTTCTCGGGCTCTCCGCTCTCGTCGGGCCCTTGGGGCCCGCTTCGCTCTTCGCCATCGTCCTCGAGGGGCAACACCGACTGCTCTTCTTCCTCCTCGTCGCCATCGTCGGTCAGCGGGAGTTCATCCGGCATCAGCGCTGCGACGTCCGTCGGTGACGGTACGGTGAACCCCGGCGGCAAGTTGGCATCCAGAAGGCCTGCCGCCTTGAGATCGGCGAGGCCCGGAAGATCCTTGATGTTGTCGAGCCCGAAATGGATGAGGAAATCTTCCGTCGTGCCGTAGGTGAGCGGCCGTCCCGGCGCCCTGCGGCGTCCGCGCGGACGGATCCAGCCCGCCTCCATCAAAACGTCCAGCGTTCCGGGGGACGTCGATACGCCCCTGATCTCTTCGATCTCGGCCCGGGTCACCGGCTGATGATAGGCGATGATGGCGAGCGTCTCGAGCGCCGCTTTGGAAAGCTTGCGCTCTTCCTTCTGCTGACGTTCGAGCAGAAACGAGAGGTCGTCAGCCGTGCGGAACTGCCAGCGACCCGCGACGCGAACGAGCGTCACGCCGCGATCCTTATATTCGGCCTGCAGGGCGATCAGCAGGCTATGGACATCGTCGTTGGCATCAAGGCAGCGCGCGAGCGACTTGGCGTCGAGGGGTTGGGATGAAGCGAAAAGCATGGCTTCGAGCCGGCGCAGCTTCTCACGCTCGACACTCTTCGAGAGGTGGTCGATTGCGGAGTCGGGGTCGCTCAGAGCGGCGGTTGGCCGGCTCGTTGTTCCACCGGCGCGCGTCGCTTCCACGTCCTCGCCGGGAGCCGTTTCACTTTTCTCGCGCGTGTTATCCGACACCAGTGTCAGTCTCGGCGGAACCATGGCTTCTTCGAGCCCCCTTATAACCGTGTTTTCGGCGTTGCTAGCCGATCTTTTCCCACGTCGCCCCTGCTTCGCGTTTGCGCATATAGATCGGCGCGAAAGGTTCATCCTGGCGAAGCTCGATCAACCCTTCGCGCGCCATCTCGAGCGTCGCGCCGAAAGAGCTTGCGAGTGCGGAGCGTTCTTCCTCGTTCCTCGGCAGATATTGCTCGAGGAACAGATCGAGCTGAGCCCAGTCGCCGGCGCTTGCTCCCACCAGACTTTCGAGGCGTTGCCTCGCCTCCTTGATCGACCACACGCGCCGCGCCTTCACGACGTGGACGACGCGAATGGTGCGTTTTCTCTGGTCGGCATAGGCCTTCAGCAGATCGTAGACGGTCGCGGTGTAGGTCGTGTCGCGCGTGACCTTGACGTGCTCGGGCAGGCCGCGCGCAAACACATCCTGATCGAGGCGACGGCGCGTCAGCAATATCGCAGCCTTGTCGCGCATCGCTTCGAGCCGCATCAGGCGGAACGACAGACGCTGCGCCATCTCTTCGGCGGACGCGGTCTCGGCGTTGTCCTTTTCCTTCGGCAGCAGAAGGCGCGATTTGAGGTAAGCCAGCCATGCCGCCATGACGAGGTAATCGGCGGCGAGTTCAAGCTTCATGCGCTGCGCTTCGGCGATGAAGCCGAGGTACTGCTCGACCAAGGCAAGGATCGAAATCTTCGTCAGGTCGACTTTTTGAGTCCGGGCAAGAGCCAGCAACAGGTCAAGCGGACCTTCGAAGCCCTCGATATCGACGACGAAGGCTTCGCCCTCGGCCGGCATGTTCTCAAGGCCGGAAGCGTCCCAGCCCGAGTCACCGCTTTCGCCTTGCGCTGCCGTCTCGTCCATCGGATCTCGATTTTGTTCCTGCTTCGCGCCGCTCGCGATCGAAGGCGCGGCGTTGACTCTACACTGATTCAGACAGCGGGAGTCTGCTGGCCCTGGAGGCCTGCCAAGAGTTGCAGAGCCTCCTCTTTATCGTAGGGTTCGATACGAGCGATGCAAGAGCAAGCGGCTGCGAATCTTTCGGCGGCCCGCCCGTCGAGGGCCGGCACGCCTTCCGCCGCAGCGCGCATTTCGTCGAGATCGCCGTTGCAATGGAGCGCGAGGTCCGACCCTGCGGCAATAACCGCTTCGGCCCGGGCTCGCATCGGCCCGCTCAGCGCTTTCATGCTGAGATCGTCACTCATCAGAAGGTTATCGAAGCCGATTTCGCCGCGGATGACCTCACGCGTCACGATTGCCGACGTGCTCGCCGGATTCGCGGCATCGATTGCCGAATAGACGACGTGGGCCGTCATTGCCGCCGGGAGGCCTGCGAGCGCCTTGAAGGGGGCGAAGTCCGTTTCCGACAGGGTCTGGCGCGAGGTCGGGACGACGGGCAACGCGAGATGGCTGTCGGCCGTCGCCCGGCCGTGACCGGGAATGTGCTTTACGACCGGAACGACGCCACTTGCGAGGTAGCCCTCGGCAACGGCCTTAGCCAACGCCACGACCTCCGCGACGGTCGAGCCATAGGCGCGGTCGCTGATGATCTCGTGCGACCCGTCGACGGGAAGGTCGGCGACGGGCGCGCAGTTCATCGTAATGCCGAACGCCCGGAGTTCCTCGCCCGTGAGCCTCGCCACCGCAAAGGCTGCACGCTTCGCCCGTTCCGGATCCTGAGCGTAGCATTGGGCATAGACGGCTGCGGGCGGAAGCGATCGCGCAATCGGGGGCCGCAGGCGCTGGACGCGGCCGCCCTCCTGATCGATCAGAACCAGGAAATCATTGCGGCCGACGGCGTCACGCGCTTCCTCGACCAATCGCTTCAGCTGGTCCCGGTCGGCGACATTGCGGGCGAACAGGATCAATCCTGCGGGCTGGACGTCGCGATAAAAGCGGCGTTCGTCGTCGGTCATGGCGACGCCGGAGAGGCCGGCAATCAGGCTTGCGGTCATCGCAACTTGGCCCTCCGGGGCCGATGTCTTGGCGTTTCGAACGCCGCTCAAATGCAACCGGCCGGTGCGAGTGCACCAGCCGGATAAATATCACGGACGTTCAGGATATCAGTAAGAGGTAACCCAGCAATCTTTGTAGCCTTGGGCCTTGAGCTGCGAACACACGTTGTTCGCCTCTTCCCGCGATCCCGGCGGGCCGACGACAAGGCGGTCGTACGGGCCCTTGGCAAGGGTCGCCGACGCGATGTCCGGCGTTTTTCCTGCAAGTGCGCTACCGTATTTCTGCTGCATGTCGGCAAAGCGCTTCAAAGCGTCAATGCGGCTTGTATCGGAGCGGGGCACGGATGCGAGCACGGCGACGAAGCCTGCGCTTCCTGCCGAAGATGCGATGACCGGCGGCGCATCCGCGGTGGCGTCCGTTTCGACCGTCGGCTCGGCGCGCGCGACCTTCTTGAGTTTCTTCGGCGGCGCGGCTGGAGCTTCGGCGCTGTCGTCGGCGCTGCCGGTCGCATCGACGGAATTGATCTTCGCGACCTTGACGGGTTTCACCACCTTCTTGACCGGCGCGGGCGTTGCAGCCTCGGCATTCATCGGTTGCGGCCGTACGGGCGGGCTATTCATCGTGGGGGCGGTCGCCGGACCGCCCATGCCCACACTCGGGTGCTGCCCGAAGTCGACCAACGCAGTGCCGGGAACGCCTGTATCACCCGGCTGGGGCCGCTGTTCAGGTGGGGTGGACGACTGGATCGACCCGTCGCGGCCGACAACCAAAGTCGAGACTTTGCGCGCGCCGCCATCGTCGGCGGGCGATGCATTCGCTGAGTCGCCGGAGCTGTCGGACGGCACGCCTTGGCCGGAATTGTTCGACTCATCCGCTTGCGCCGACGATGTACCGTCGCCCAGGCGGCCCATGATCTTCGTATCGGAATAGGGAAACTGCTTTCCGCCAGCGTCGGCGGGCTTCGTCTTCGAGGGCAATTCTGCGCTCTTGATGACCGGCGGATCGCCCTGCGGATTGGTGGGGCCGGTAAGCTTTTTGTACCCGTAGGCCATGGTGCCGCCGATCACGATGGCGCCAACGAGAGCCGCCACGATCATCAACGGGCGGCGGCCGCGCGGCGCCTCTTCCTCGTCCTCGTATTCAACGTCTTCCTCGCCGTAGACGGGCTCCAAGTCGCCGCCTTCGGCTTGGCCGAAGCCGAGTTGTGCATCCCCGTGATTCTGCTGATACGGGTCGTGCCCAAAACTGTCGTGAGGGCCCGCCCAGTCGGCCGCGCTCAACTCGTTGTCGTGATACTGCTGCTGACCGTAGGTCGGCTGCATCGGCTGCGGTGCAGGCTGCGGGGCGAACGACGGGGCGGCGTAGCTGCCGTTATCAAAACCGTGCGGGTCTGCGTTCCTCGAAGGCCACTGGGGCGCCGGTTGGCTCTGGGCACCGTAACCCTGCGCCGGCTGCGCCTGCTGGGGGGCGAAGCTTGGCCGCGACGGCGGTACATAGGGCTCGAATTGCGGTGCATAAGGGTCAGACTGCTCGGCGCGGGCCGGCTGCTGATAACCGCCGTAGCCTCCGCGGCTCGGGGCGGCAGACGGCTGCAGCTCGCTCCACTGGCCACCGCCGCCATAAGGCTGCGGCTCGGGGGCCTGGGCGCCAAAACCGGGCTGGGGAAAGGTTGGATAGTTCGGTGCGGGCTGCTGGTGCTGGCCTTGCTGGTGCTGGCTTGGCCAGCCGTTGTCCGATTGCGGCGCACGGTGTGCCTGCGGCTGCGGATTGACCCACGGCGGCTGAGAGTTATGCGTTTGCGCGTTGGGGCGGGCAGCCGGCCTGGCGGCGTTCGGCCCGGGAAATGCGTTCTGCGAGGACATCGCGGAAACCCCCTTAGAGTGGGGCGCAAGCAGTGGTTGCGCCTAATCGTCGATTCGAGACTTTAGCGCATCGCTTCGGGCGCCTCGACGCCGAGGATTTGAAGCCCCGATCTTATCACCGTCTTTGTCGCGAAAATCAGCCCCAACCTCGCCGAAGTCGCAACCCCGTCATTTGCCTGAATAAAACGTAAATGTGGCGAATCATTGCCTCGCGTCCATTGGGTGTGGAGAGCGCTCGCGAGGTCGTAGAGATAGAAGGCAACCCGGTGCGGCTCGTGCGCCGTCGCCGCTCCCTCGATCAGGCGAGGGAAACTCGCGAGGCGCCGGATCAGGTCGAGCTCCCCCGGATCCGTCAGGATCGAGAGGTCAGCCTTCTCGAGAGCTTCAACAGATACGTCTAGTCCGGCAACCTGCTCGACTGCGTTCCGTAGAACGCTCGCCGCCCTAGCATGCGCGTATTGCACGTAGAAGACAGGATTGTCCTTCGACTGCTCCGTCACTTTGGCGAAGTCGAAGTCCAGCGTTTCCTGATTTTTCCGATAGAGCATCATGAAGCGAACGGGATCGCGGCCGACCTCGTCGACAACATCGCGCAGCGTGACGAAGGTGCCTGCCCGCTTCGACATCTTGTACGGCTCGCCCGCTTTGAAGAGCCGCACAAGTTGCACGACCTTCACGTCGAGGTCTGCCTTCCCATCGGAAAGCGCCGCGACCGCCGCCTTCATTCTCGGGATGTAGCCGACGTGATCCGCACCGAAGACGTTGATCAGGTGGCGGAAGCCGCGTTGCAACTTGTCGTAGTGGTAGGCGACGTCACCGGCGAAGTACGTGTAGCTTCCATCCGATTTCTGCAGCGCGCGGTCCTCGTCGTCGCCGAAGGCGGTCGACTTGAAGAGCGTCTGGACGCGATCTTCCCACTCGGCATCGTCGTGTCCCTTGGGCTTCTCGAGCGTGCCCTCGTAGATCAGCCCTTTCCCGCGCAGTACTTCGATCGCGGCTTTGACCTGATCGCGGCCGTTCGACGTGAGCGACGCTTCCGAGAAAAAGACGTCATGGCGAATGTTGAGGGCCGCCAGATCGTCCTTGATCATCTCCATCATTTTCGCGATGGCGAACGACCGAACGAGCGGTAGCCAGCGGTCTTCGGGCATGTCGAGCAGCGAGGAGCCGTGCTCGGCCGCGAGCGCTTCGCCGACCGGCTTCAGATATTCGCCCGGATAAAGCCCCTCTGGGATGGCGCCGATGTTCTCGCCCAGCGCCTCGCGGTAACGGAGGAATGCGGAACGTGCGAGCACGTTCACCTGGCCTCCCGCGTCGTTGATGTAGTATTCGCGCGTCACGTCGAAGCCTGAGAAGACGAGCAAGTTTGCTAGCGCATCGCCGAAGACGGCGCCGCGGCAATGTCCGACGTGCATCGGACCCGTTGGGTTTGCCGAAACGTATTCGACGTTGAGCTTCTCGCCTCTGCCCGTTCCGCCCGCGCCGTAAGCCAATCCTTGCTGGAGGATCGTGCGCACCAAGTCGTGCCAGACGCTGCTTTTGAATGTGATGTTCAAGAAGCCCGGACCCGCGACGTCGATCTTGGCGATATTTGGCGCGGCTTCGAGCTTGGCCTTCAATGCTTCGGCGATGTCGCGCGGCTTCATCTTTGCTGACTTCGCGAGAACCATCGCGGCGTTGACGGCGACATCGCCGTGGCTCGGATCGCGTGGAGGCTCGGCATCGAACGCCGGGAGAACGAGGTCCGCGGGAAGGAAGCCCTCGGATTGAAGATCCGTCAGCGCAGTGCGGACCCGGGCTGCGACGTCAGCGAAAACATTCATAAAAGCTAGATGCCTTTGGTCTTTGCGGGCCCAGGGCCCATTTTGCGATTAAACTTGAGCTTCGCGCCTAGCCCAGTTCCGGGGTGGCGTCAAACAGGCGGCGGTGCTCCGCGAGGGCGTAGCGGTCGGTCTGTCCAGCCAGAAAGTCGCAAGCGACGCGCGCCCGGTGACGGTCATCCAGGCCCCGCAGCGCCTCGCGCCAGCCAGCGGGCAGCGCAGCGGCATCGGAATAGTATTTCCTAAACAGGTCGCGAACCACGTTTTCGGCCTTTTCCATGACGTCGAGAACCCGCCGGTGGTGATAGACGGCCCCGAACAGAAAGTTCTTCAGGTGCGCGAGGTCGAGCGTCATGGCATCCGAAAAAGCGATTGCCGCGTGGCCCGCGGCGCGGATGTCGTCGGGCGAGCCCGGAGCCAAGCCCGCAAGCCGCCGCCGACTTTCGGTCACGACGTCACCGACCATCGCGGTGATCATGCGCCGGGTCACTTCGTAGATGGCACGGCCACTCTCGGCGCCGCGTGCGAGGGCCTTCACCTCACTCGCGATCGGTCCGGCGAGCGGTGCGCCATGGAGCGTATCGAACGTGATCAGTCCGGCGCGAAGCCCGTCGTCGACATCGTGCGAGAGGTAGGCGATATCGTCGGCGAGGCTCGCGACTTGCGCTTCGGCGGAGGGCCATTGCTCGAGCTTCAGGGAACACCATGCCTCGATGTTGCGCGCGACTTTGGCGACGGCGGACGCGCTCCGCACGGGGCCATTGTGCTTTGCAAGCCCTTCGAGCGTTTCCCAGGTGAGGTTCAGACCATCGAACGATAGATACTTGCGTTCGAGCGTCGTCACGACGCGAAGCGACTGCGCGTTGTGATCGAAGCCGCCGAAGGGACGCATCTCGGTATCGAGCGCGCGCTCGCCCGCATGTCCGAACGGAGAGTGTCCGAGATCGTGGGCGAGTGCGATCGTTTCGGCGAGGTCTTCGTCGAGGCGAAGCTGCCGTGCAATCGTGCGAGCGATCTGCGCCACTTCCAATGAATGGGTCAGGCGCGTTCGAAAGTGATCGCCCTCGTGCGGCAAGAAGACTTGCGTCTTATAGGTCAAGCGCCGGAAAGCGGTCGAATGGAGCACCCGGTCGCGATCGCGCTGGAATGGACCGCGTGCGCCGCATTCCGATTCGGCATGGTAGCGGCCTCGGGATGGAACTCCGCTTGCGGCATAGGGGGCCGGCGAGCGCTCCCCAGGCCTTAGGCTCAGCCCGTAATCCAGGGTCTCGGAGACCGGTTTAAGGCTCGCTGTCATTGTTCGATGCGCTTAGTATTTGACTTCGTCAGCCGCTTTCCTATCTCTTGCGTACCGCCACCGCTAGTAGGCCCTAGCGACTATGGCCGGATAACTGTCTGCAACCGATGACACAAATGACCATTACCGTCACAGAGCGCGCCGCGAACCGAATTTCCGAAATAACCGCGACCGAAACGGAATCACCGATTTTGCGCGTTTCGGTCGAGGGCGGCGGTTGCTCTGGTTTTCAATATAAGTTCGATCTGGTCGGCGCCCGCACCGATGACGATATCGTCATCGAACGAAACGGCGCAGTCGTCGTCATCGACCCGGTTTCGGCGCAGTACATGGAGGGCGCCCAGATCGATTTCGTCGATGATCTCATCGGCGCTGCTTTCAAGATCACCAACCCGGTCGCCACCGCCTCATGCGGCTGCGGGACCAGTTTTTCGATCTGATCCTTCCGGATTTGATTTGTCGCGGATTGAGTGGCACATCTCGCCTCTCGGTTTGTCGCGTCGTCTTCGCGCGAACCGGCGACCCCTTCGTCTGAGAAACCTGCCACGCCATGATCATCGCAACTTGGAATATAAACGGCGTCAAGGCGCGGCTTGAGTCGGCGCTCGGATATCTGCGCCAGCATTCCCCCGACGTCGTCTGTCTTCAGGAAATCAAGTCGGTCGACGAAGGCTTCCCGACTTCGGCGTTTCAGGATCTCGGCTACAACGTCGCGACACTTGGGCAGAAGGGGTTCAATGGGGTTGCGATTCTCTCGAAGTCTCCGCTCGAGGATGTGACGCGCGGTTTGCCCGGCGACGAACTCGATCAGCATGCGCGGTGGATCGAAGCGTCGGTCGCGCTCGGCGACCGCATGGCTCGCGTCGTTTCGCTATATCTGCCGAACGGCAATCCGATCGGCACCGAGAAGTTCGCCTACAAGCTCGCATGGATGAAGCGGATGCAGGCACGGGCAGCTGTTCTGCTCAAAGACGAGATGCCGCTCGTGCTCGCGGGCGACTTCAACGTCATTCCGGAAAGTGAAGATGCGAAGCGTCCGCAGGCCTGGGTGAACGACGCGCTGTTTCAGCCTGAGAGCCGTGCCGCTTGGCGCACGCTCGTCAATCTCGGTTTTACGGATGCGACTCGCGCCTGCCATCCGGGTCCCGGCGTCTACACGTTCTGGGATTATCAGGCCGGTGCGTTTCAGAAAGACGACGGCATCCGGATCGACCACATGCTGCTGTCGAGCCAAGCCGCCGATCTCTTGCGCTCGTCAGGCATCGACCGCGATACCCGGGCGCAAGAAAAGCCCTCCGATCACGTGCCGGTCTGGATCAAACTGGATACTTAATGGGTTTGGCGACTTCCCTTCGGGGAGCCTGCCGCCAAACGACAATCGAAAACTCTTAGCGAGCGGTGGACTCGCTTGCTCCAAAGCCGAGCATTGGGGCAGAGGACGACAATGCAGGTGCCGACGGCGACGCCGCTGCTGGCTGCAATGAAGTCGCCGCCGGAATAACCGCGTTTCGTTGAGGCGAAACAGACGGCGCCGACGTGATCACCTGCTGCGCCGCGGGTGTCGGCGTCGCGACGCCCATCGGACGCACGAGTTCGCCGTTAGCGCACGTTCTCACCGGTTCGGCCGCCAAGTTATCCAGGCCGTCCTTATCGTCGCGCGCCGCGGGACTGCGGCCATAGAGGTTATGCCACTCGGCGACGCGCCCCGTCGCCTGCCGGCGGACGCCCTCGCCCGCATTGCAGAAAATGTTCTGATAGATGTCCTCGATCCACACGCGCTCGCTCGGCGGCGCGTTGGCGACGGCGACGTCGATGAGGTTCAGCGCGGCGGTCGGGTTCTTCTCGACGAACTTTCCGCGCCACATCAAATCCGCGAGGAACGCCTGGGCGCCAGGATGACCGGCTTGCGACAGGCGCGACAGCCAATGGCGGCCGTTCGCAATCTTGCTCGACGGGTCTTCGAAGCCGGCGACCGAAATGTCCGGCCCCTCGCCTCTCAGAAACACCTTCGCGAGTTCAAACTGCGCGTCCTCGTCGTTGAAGGTCAGCGCGGCGCGTTGCAATGCGCGATTCGCTGCCTCGACGTCCGGTTTCACGCCGGCATTTGCAACGCCATTTCGCAGATATGTCGAAACGGCCGTGAGGGATTTCGCGGCGATCGGCGCGAGATTGTCGTCGTCCGGATCGACGTCTTGCAGATCGTCCGCAAGCGACTTGTACAAGCGGAAAGCTTTGCCGTGATCGGTGTAGGCACCTTCGTTATCGCCGTAGATGCGCGCCATGTAAAAGCGCGCGATCTGCGGTTTCGAAGTCTCGAGAGCTTCGAATGCGGGCAACGCCAGTTCGTAGTAACCGCCGTTGAACGCCGATATTCCTTGCTTCATCGCATCGTCCGGCGAGCGGAAGACAATGTCTCCCGCCATCGCCGAACCCAGCATCAGCAGGGTTGCAACACTTCCCGCAAGTGCAAGCCTAAATGTCCGCATAGCAGAGAACTTCCGCCTTTCCTCCCGCATGGGTAACAGCGCCATAGCGCGCCGGTCCCACTTGGTCCGCAAATTTTCTCAGTGCCCCCGACTGGTACATGTTCGGCGGCGCCTTCCAGGTCTTGCGACGCCGTTCAAGCTCTTCCTCACTGACCTCGAGGTCGAGTGTGCCGTTTTCAGCGTCGATCGAGATGATGTCGCCATCCTGAACCAGCGCAATCGGACCACCGACGGCTGCTTCGGGTCCAACGTGGCCGATGCAGAGTCCGCGCGTGCCGCCTGAGAAGCGTCCGTCCGTTATAAGTGCTACGTTATCGCCAGCGCCTTGGCCGTAAAGTGCGGCCGTCGTCGACAGCATTTCGCGCATGCCCGGACCGCCCTTCGGCCCCTCGTAACGGATGATGATCACGTCGCCCGCCTTGTACTTCCGATCTTCAACCGCCTGGAACGCATCTTCCTCACAGTCGAAGCACAATGCTGTGCCGCGGAACTTCTGCGTCTTCAGACCCGCGACTTTCACAATCGCACCGTCTGGTGCGAGCGTGCCCTTGAGGCCTACGACGCCGCCCGTCGGCGTGATCGGATTGGAAACCGGAAATACGACTTTCTGATCGTGATTGAATTTCACGCTCTCGAGATTTTGCGCGAGTGTCTTACCGGTCACGGTGATGCAGTCGCCGTGCAAAATTCCGCCTTCGAGCAAAGCCTTCAGGATCTGCTGAACACCACCGATGTCGTAGACGTCCTTGGCGACGTATTTTCCACCCGGCTTCAAGTCGGCGATGTAGGGCGTGCGCTTGAAGATCTCGGCGACGTCGAACAGATCGAAGTCAATGCCGACCTCGTGCGCCATGGCGGGCAAATGCAGCGCGCCGTTGGTCGAGCCGCCGGTTGCCGCAACGACGATGGCGGCGTTCTCGAAGGCCTTGCGCGTGCAGATTTCGCGCGGACGCAGGCCATCGGCGATGAGACGCATGACGGCCTTGCCGCTTTCGTGTGCGTAGGCATCGCGGCTTTCGAACGGAGCCGGCGCGCCGGCCGAACCCGGAAGCGCCAAGCCGATGGCTTCCGAAACGCAGGCCATCGTGTTCGCGGTAAACTGCCCACCGCAAGAGCCGGCCGACGGGCAGGCGACGCATTCAAGCTCGTGGAGCTCTGCCGCAGACATTTTGCCGGCGTTATGCATGCCCACGCCCTCGAAAACGTCGACGACGGTAACGTCGCGGTCCTTGAAGCGGCCGGGCAGGATCGAGCCGCCGTACATGAAGACGCTCGGCACGTTGAGCCGCAGCATCGACATCATCATGCCGGGCAAGCTCTTATCGCAGCCGGCGATGCCGACGAGAGCGTCATAGGAATGGCCACGCATCGTCAGCTCAATCGAGTCGGCGATGACTTCGCGCGAGACGAGGCTCGACTTCATGCCCTGGTGGCCCATGGCGATGCCGTCGGTGACGGTGATGGTGCAGAATTCGCGCGGCGTGCCGCCTGCTTCCTTGACGCCGGTCTTGACCGCTTGCGCCTGGCGCATCAGCGAGATGTTGCATGGCGCGGCTTCGTTCCAGCACGAGGCGACGCCGACGAACGGACGGTTGATCTCCTCCTCGGTCAGGCCCATCGCATAATAATACGAACGGTGCGGCGCCCTCGAGGGACCCTCAGTCACGTGACGGCTCGGAAGCTTCGATTTATCGAACGTCTTGGCGTCCATTTATTCCTCTTTGGGCATCCTTGCCCTTGTCAAACCACCCGAATTCGGATGGCGCAGGGATGCCAGTCGCGTGGGCTCGGCGAAAGTGCTCTGCCTGATAAAAAATGACGCTGCATAAGCCGACGTCGGAAGTCAGCTGGTGCGCGGTCATTGTGGCTCGAAAGTGGCGCGGTGGCTCCAGAAAGTTGCTTAACCGCCACATCAGCTATGCAACCCACCGATCATCGTTAACGGGTGCGCTGACTGTGTCGAAAATCCTGGCTCTGCGGGTCTCATCGACGACGGCCGCTGGCCTTGCCATTTGGGCTGAGAATTCGACGCGACAAGGGCCCGAGTTTGTCGACCGGGAGACATTTCTTTATGGGCAGCCATGCTTAAATGTAGGCGGTCGCGCTCCAACCTGCTCGGAATCGTTCGATGACTTCAGCCCCGGCTGCCAATCCGGCATTCCCGAGTTATTGCCGCTTTATCGCCCGCCGTGGGGCTATCCCCGTCGACGGCACCGTGTCCCTTGGCGCGTCCGGTATCGAGATCGACCTCCCTGGGGGTTCACGGCATATCTGGACGTACGGCAAACTCCGCTCCGAGGAGCCCATCCGGCCAAACGCCATCGACGTTCTTCTGACCTCGGGCGATGAGCCCGGCGCATCGCTGTTCGTCCAGGGAGCGGGCTTTGCCGCAGCACTCAGAGAGCGCGCGCCGCGCCTGTCCGTGCGCGCGGCATGGCTTCGCGAGAAGCGCATGTGGTTTTTAATTCTCGCGCTCATCGCGGGGCTGATCTTTGCGGTCTACCTGCTCGACGTCAGTCCGTCGAAATCGATCGCGCGACACCTGCCCAACAGCTGGCGCGAACGGCTCGGCGATGCCACCCGGTCATCGATGACCAAGGGGCATAAGGAGTGCGTCGACCCTGCAGGTCTCGCGGCTCTCACGCGGTTGACCGAACGGCTTTCGAAAGGCGCGTCGGGAAGCGTCCCATTCCATATCCACGTTTACGACTGGCCTCTGATGAACGCCTTTGCCGTGCCGGGCGGCCAGATCGTCTTGACCAGCGGGTTGCTCGACAAATCGGAAAGCCCAGACGAAGCCGCCGGTGTGCTCGCCCACGAAATGGGACACGGGATCGAACTCCATCCGGAGTCTGCGATCATTCGCGGCGTCGGTCTTGGGGCGACGCTCGAGGTCATGCTTGGCAATACGACGGGGGGCGGGCTTGCCAACGTCGGGCTTATGCTGGCGCAGCTCGGATATTCCCGGAGCGCCGAACGCGAGGCCGACAAGCATGCGCTGGAGCTTCTGAAGGCGGCCGATATTTCGCCCAAAGGTCTCGGAAACTTCTTCACCCGCGTCACGAAGATGGAAGCTGAAGACGGCGATGAAGGGCCCGGCGCTTTCAGCTGGTTTCGCACGCACCCTCCGGCCGCCGAACGTGCGCGCCTCGTCAGCGAGCAGAAGGACTATCAGTCGAGCCCGGCCCTCACTGCGGAAGCCTGGCAAAGTCTGAAATCGGTGTGCAAGAAAACGCGCGACCCGGATCAGGCTGAATAGCGGCACGGAACGCGGCATGCTTGGCCCGAAGTTCGTCAGATTTTGTTCGTAAGAGGACAATGACAGCGCGAGATGATCGCGCGTTTCAACGGAACTCTGCATGAAGCCGGTTTCAATCGTATTCGGATTTTTTCTTGTTGCCGCAGCGATTTATATCGGCTCGCCCTTCGCGACGGCCTGGGGCATTCGCGAAGCGGTCCGCAACGGCGATTCGGAGTACCTTGCCAGCGCCATCGAATGGCCGACGGTTCGCGAAACGCTGAAGCCCTCGATCGCGAGGATCGCGCTCAATCTTCCCGATCCAAATGCCGATCCGGCCGCCAGCAATGGGCTCTGGACGCGTTTCAAGGCCTATTGGGGCCAAAGCGCCGTCGACAGCGTTGTCGAGACGTATGTAACGCCAGAGGGGCTTCCGCAGCTTTTCACGCTTCGCGGTAAGTATCGCGATCTGGTCGGCAGCGACGCCGACGAAGCGAAGACCATGCCCATTCTCGACCGGATCCAACGCGCATGGGCTCGCGTGAAGCGCGCGGAGTTCACAAGTCCGACGAGCTTCGAGATCGACATGGAAGACAAGTACGATCCGACGCGGATTTATCTCGGCAAGCTCGAGCTTCGATCGGTCGGATGGAAGCTCACGGAGCTGCGCGTGAAATTTCTGACGACGGCCAAGAACGCGGTGCAGAAGTTCACCGATACAAATATGTAGCCCGGGTCGAGTTTAGGGCCGGGACCTATCCATCAGTTCCGAAACGCGACCATCGTTTAGTAGTATTACATCCGCGAGCGCAAACGTCTCGCTCGCAAGTTCCAATTTAAAGACTTGGTTCCGATCGAGAACTTTGCCCACAAGAGGGCTTACAGAAAAGGTACGCGAGCTAGCGTCGATCAACATCATTGCCGGTCCGGTGTCGAGAACACGATATTCTAGGGCAACCGCATTTCTGTTGTTTGCCAACATCCCTTCGCCCCACTCTCCAATGATCACATCGATATTCGCTCCGCACGAACGGACGCGTCCTGGTGTCCATTGGACAAAGTATGCCGCGCGAGGCCGCCCATCGGAGTAAACATAGCCCCAGACTGTTCGACTGGCATAGCCACAGCAGTCGCAAAAACCTTCGCTTTGGCTTCCCGGTTCGAGGGTCAAGACCGAGGACATTGTTCTACCGACCACAACACTCTGAATGACCGCGTTTCGATTGTCGGCCACGGCACACATCGAAACGAAGACTAGGCCGCGTCGCTCAGGCGTTTCAGTGCCGCCGAGAAGCGGACGATCTCAGCTTCCAATTCGGCCTTGCGCTCCTTGGCTTCCTCGATCGCTTCCTCTTTGGCGCGCTCGATGAACTGCGGGTTCGAGAGTTTGGCGTCCATTTTCTTCAGGTCGCCTTCAGCGCCTTCGATGGCCTTGGCGAGACGACGCTTCTCGGCCGCCATGTCGATGATGCCGGCGAGCGGCAACGCGGCCGTGGTTTCGCCCGCGACGACGAGGGCCGCGCCTTTGGGTGCCGAATCCGCGAAGTCGATCTCGTCGATGCGCGCGACGCGCTTCAGCGTCTCCTCGTTGCGGCGGACGCGCTCGCGGATCACATCATCAGCGCCGACGAAGACGAGCGGGATTTTCGCTCCCGCCGGCACGCTCATTTCCGTGCGCACCGAGCGGATCTCGGAGATGAGGTTCACCAGCCAATTCACTTCTTCGACTGCGTCCATCTCGACGAGGCCGTCGAGCTGCGGCCACTGGCTGACTGCGAGGATCGTGTCGCGCTTCACGCCGTATTCGACCATATGCGTCCAAAGCTCTTCGGTGATGAAGGGCATGAACGGGTGCAGCATTTTCAGAATCTGATCGAGCGTCCAAGCCGTAACAGCGCGCGTTTCGGACTTCGCGGCTTCATCGTCTCCGGCGAGCAGCGGCTTGATCAGTTCGAGGTACCAGTCGCAGAACTGACCCCATACGAAATCGTAGATAGCTGCAGCCGCTTCGTTGAACTTATAGGCTTCGAGCGCGGCGGTGACAGCCTTTGCCGTCAACTCCGTTTCGCCGATGATCCATTTGTTAAACGTTTGCGAGGCCGACTTCGGATTGAAATCGCGCTGACGCACGCACTCGTTCATCTCCGAGAAGCGAGCTGCGTTCCAGAGCTTCGTTGCGAAGTTGCGATAGCCTTCGACACGCGATTTCGCGAGCTTGATGTCGCGGCCCTGTGCCGCCATCGCGGCGAGCGTGAAGCGCAGTGCGTCGGCGCCGAACTCGTCGATCAGGACGAGCGGGTCCATGACGTTGCCCTTCGACTTCGACATCTTCTGCCCCTTCTCGTCACGGACGAGGGCGTGGATGTAGACGTCCTTGAAGGGCACTTCCTTCATGAAGTGGAGGCCCATCATCATCATGCGGGCGACCCAGAAGAAGATGATGTCGAAGCCGGTGACGAGAACGCTCGTCGGGTAATAGCGCTCGAGTTCCGGCGTATCTTCGGGCCAGCCGAGCGTCGAGAACGGCCAGAGGGCGGACGAGAACCACGTGTCGAGAACGTCCTCGTCGCGCGTCAACGGCACGTCATTGCCGTAGTGCGTCCTGGCCAAAACCGTCGCTTCGGCCTCGTCCGCGGCGACGAAGTATTTGCCGTCGGGTCCGTACCATGCCGGGATCTGGTGGCCCCACCAGAGCTGGCGCGAGATGCACCAGGGCTGAATGTTGCGCATCCATTCGAAGTACGTCTTCTCCCAGTTCTTCGGGACGAAATCGGTCTTGCCGCTTTCGACAGCGGCGATCGCGGGTTTCGCCAGCTCTTCGGCGTTGACGTACCACTGGTCCGTCAGCCACGGCTCGATGACGACGCCGGAACGATCGCCGTGCGGAACGGTATGGCCGGTCGGCTCGATCTTTTCGAGAAGACCCAGCGCGTCGATGTCGGAGACGACCTGCTTGCGCGCGTCGAAGCGATCGCGTCCACGATAGGCTTCCGGCGCTTCGTCGTTGATCTTGCCGTAGGCGTCGAGAATGTTGATCTGCGCGAGATTATGCCGTTTGCCGACTTCGAAGTCGTTGAAGTCGTGCGCGGGCGTGATCTTCACGGCGCCCGTACCCTTCTCGGGATCGGAATATTCATCCGCAACGATCGGGATCTCGCGGCCGACGAGCGGCAGCTTCACCTTCGCGCCGGCTTTGATCAGCGCCGCGTAGCGTTCATCATCGGGGTGCACGGCGACGCCGGTATCGCCCAGCATCGTCTCGGGCCGGGTCGTCGCGACGACGATGTAATCCTTGTCATAGCCCGGAACCTTCGCCACCAGCGGATAGCGGAAGTGGTACATGTGGCCGCTCGGATCTTTCGCGAGCACCTTCGCAAGCGCCGCTGCATCGAACGGCTCGGCACTCTCCTTCGACCACGTGAATTTTCCGCGCGCCTCGACCTGCACGACTTCGAGATCGGAGATCGCGGTCTGGAACTTCGGGTCCCAGTTGACGAGGCGCTTGTCCTTGTAGATCAGCCCTTCGTTGTAGAGCTGCACGAAGACCTTCACGACGGCCTTCGACAGGCCTTCGTCCATCGTGAACCGTTCGCGGCTCCAGTCGCAGGACGCGCCGAGGCGCTTCAGCTGCGTGACGATGGTGCCGCCTGATTCTTCCTTCCACGTCCAAACGCGCTTCAAGAATTCCTCGCGGCCGAGTTCGCGGCGCGACGGCTGCTTCTCGGCTGCGAGCTGGCGTTCGACGACCATCTGAGTCGCGATGCCGGCGTGGTCGGTGCCGGGTTGCCAGAGCACATCCCGGCCGCGCATACGCTCGAAGCGGACAAGAATGTCCTGCAGCGTATTGTTCAGAGCATGCCCCATGTGGAGCGAGCCCGTGACGTTGGGCGGCGGGATGACGATCGAATATGCGGCGTTCTTACCGCCGGACGCGCTCCGTCCGGCCTGGAAGGCGTTGGCCTTCTCCCATTCGGAATTGATACGCGGCTCGATTTCGGCCGGTCGAAATGTCTTTTCAAGCATCTGAGGGAGCGTCGCTTATCAGCTATCTGGCCGGGGTTTTGGACCCCCGGTCGTACGGCCGACCTTCGCCGGCTGTCAACCTTCGCTCCCTAATGTCCGGATATTCTCCGTTGGCAGGCAACCTTCGCGTCAACGACGCGAAGGTCCATTGAGCCCGGCGCCGGCCTCGTTCAAGAGGGCTTTCTCGACGATTTTGGGCATATTCTCGGTTAGCCACTGTCTCAGGATCGGCCGCAGAAGCTGGGCAGCCGCGTCCTCGGCCCCATCGACCGGTTCAGTGGAGGCGTAGAGTTCCGGCAAGCGCGGCGGTTGCGGGCGCTGCGGAAGCTCGGCTTTTGGGGCGGGCGCCGGTGCCGGCGCGGGTTGCGGCGCCTCGGCTGGCCGCGACATCGCGCTCATGCGGTTGAGGCGGGTGTCGAAGAAGGTCGGCATGTTCCGCTTCAGGCCGTCGTTTTCGGCGGCAATCTTCTCGGCGGCGGCCGCCGAGTCTTCCTCGACCGCGACCAGGGTGACTGGCGGCGGCTCGATCATACGGCCGTGCGCCGGCTCGAACGGTATTACCGTGCGGGAGCGATCGCGCTCCTGGTGTCCACTTGATGCCAATGCTTCACTCAGCCTCCCAAGTAAATTCGGCCGCTCGGAGGTCTGTTGCGCTGCCGTCTTGAATATTGCCGGCAGTTCGAACTCCGCGGCTTCATCTGCAATCGTGCTACGGCCGCGCAGAGTTGTGATGCGGACCTCGCGCTTTTCACTTTCAAACATCGGGGATCGATCGGCGATGCTGGTTCGGATCGATGCCAGAATGTCTTCGACGTCGTGCTTCGCACCATTCATCATTGTCATGACGCTTCCTCTTCTGCGTACGAACTTCAAATTCGCAGAACCGCGTCGGCAGCCCCGTGTTGCCCCTCCGGTTCGTCGCTTCTGGACAGATGAGGAAGTGTTTCAACGCGCCCCCATCACCCCAGTGACGTAGCGGGCGTCCCGATCATTCACGCGATGATCGATGCGTCCCCCCGCAGACACCAAACTAGGAGCAGGTCGAGGCAGCCGTGTGGCGAAAGCCACGCGCAAGAAAAAAATTTGTTGTAGCGGCTTGGCGTGTGGATGCGCAGCCGTCATCGATCTCCAAGACTAACGTCGTGGAGTTGTGTTTTCCGGCGCTAATCAAGATCCTAGTCGCGGGGGTTCTTCTGACCTGGCAACAGCCGCTCGGACATTTCGCGGCGGAGCGCGCGCTCGAGAATCTTCGGCATGTTTTCGGCGAGCCAAGTTTTGAGCAGTGGCCGCAGCAGATCGGCGACCGCATCTTCCATCGGCCGATCGCCGCTGGTCAGTTCGTTCGATGACGGAAGCGAAGTGGCTGGCAGGTTGGTGTCGCTGTGCTCGCAGCGGAGGGTCGGCGCAGCCGACGACTCGTGACGGGTGCGATCGGACTCAGCTGAGCGAACAGGTTGCTGAGGCTCTGGCGCGAGTTCCGCTGTCGGGATCGTTCTTTCCGGCACGCTCAATCCGAACGACGGCCGGAACGCTTCCGACAGCGGCTCGAGCTTGCGCGATGGTCCGAGCGTCGCGGAAACGCTTGGGACGACGAAGGTCTGACGCGGTTTCTGTGCGGATGCCGGAGCTTCCGAGCTTCCGAAACCGGCGCTCTTCGAGACCTCGAAGGCGTGGCTTGCATGCGATCCGTTGACCGCGCCGTTCACGGGCGTTTCGTTAGTGCCTGAATAGGCTGGCCGAGCGTTGGTGAACGGCGGTTCGAATGGCGCCATCGCCGACTGGGGCGCAGGTGCCGTTTCGATCGGCCGGGCCGGTTCGACCTTCGGTTCGAATTTAGCCTCGAATTTCGGTTCAGCCCTGACTTCAAATTTCGGTTCGATCTTGGGTTCGAGTTTCGGCTCGATCTTGGCTTCGAACTTTGGCTCGACCTTCGGGTCGGCCTTGACTTCCGGTTGCAGCTCGACCTTTGGCGCACTCTTCGCGAACGGCGACGGTCCAAGATCGAAGGCGAACGGATCGACGCTGTCGGCCGGCTCGCTGGAGGCAACCTTTGAAGGCGTCTCGCCGGACGACACTGGGGGCACTCCCGCCTCGCCAATGGCCGGCTGACTGGCCGTATCGTGAGCCGGCGCGCTGCGGCCCTGGCGCAGAGCATTCAGATCATCATTGAGCAGCTCAGCAAGCTGCGCCTCGATCCGTGCAGTATCGCTTTCGATGACCGGATGAACATCGACGGGCGTCGCATCAACGACCACGGCCGGTTCGACGGGTTCAGCTTGTGCCGCGACCGTCTCGATCGAAATCGACTCTATCGTGATCGATTCAACCGTCACCGATTTTGGCGATGCTTCCGGCGACGCGGATCCATTTCGCTGTTTCGGCGCGGGCTCCGCGGCCGGGAAATCATTTTTCTCGATCGGCGTGAACGACGGCACCCGCTGCTCGGCTTTGGCCGCGGCAGTTCCGGCTTCCCGGCTATCATCAGCAGGGCGCGACCTCAAAGACGACAGCTTTTCCGCATCGATGGACGGGGCCGGATTCGAGAAACTGTGCGCCGGCTTGATCTCAGGCTCGGGATCAACCGGGTGCGAGGATTTCAGAAAAGCTTCACGCGACATGAAACCACGCTGCGGCGTGGGTGCGGACGGCGACGGCGCGGGCGACGCCTTCATGGCCGGGGAAAACGGAGCACCGGGTCTCGGCGGCGTCGACGGTGATCTCAGGCCGGACGAATCCTCCGCGATAATCTTGCGGATCGAGGCGAGGATTTCCTCCATGCTCGGCTCGGCTGTGGATTCCAGTCTCGACATACCCTACCTTTTTCGCAAACAGGCCGCTTTCACCGAAAGCGTAGCGAACTCACCGCACCCAACCGCTCTTGCCTTCCGTAGGACTCATTGAAGGCCCTCGGAGATCCAGCATGGTGGCAGGTTGCGGAAAAACCGCAACGATCCCACGAGCAGTTATCCCCGGAGAGAGGCACTCTCAAGGCGACGGGGCACAATGAAATTTAAATCTTTCGGGCGAAAAATCCAGCCCTGGCAAAGCATAAGTTGCGGCCGATCACTTGATCGGCGCGACGTCCAAATGCTCCTGGCGCCCGTCGTCGTGGGTGATGTCCAAGCCGAACCACTTGTTCCGGACTTCGAGGTAATGCACTTCCGGATTGTAAACTGCGGTGGCGGCGCCGACCTCGGAAACGCTCAGGCGTCCGATGGCAGAGACCACCGTATAGGACGCAACCAAGATGTTCCGCTTCGTTGTTTCCAGGTTCACCTGGGACTGAAGCAGTTCCTGCTGGGCGTTCAACACGTCGAGAACGGTACGCTGGCCAACCCGCTCTTCTTCACGAACGCCGTTGAGAGCGGTCGTGTTGGCGACGATCGAGGCCTTATCGGATTCCTGCTGAGCCTTGAAGCCTTGCAGCTGCGCCCAGGCCTGAACAACTTGGGATTGAGAGGCTGCGCGCGCTACTTCGATCTGCTGTAGTGCTGCGATGTGGTTGTGCTTGGCCTGCCGCACGCGGGCGTAGACTTCGCCGCCTGCCGGATAGATCGGAACGGTCACACGCCCGACGATCGAAGCGGATGTCGCCTCGTCAATGCCGTCCGACGGATCGAACTGATTGGTGTAATTTGCTTCAAGTTGTGCCTGAGGAAGCAAGGCGCCCCGAATCTGATCAACAGTGAACCGCTGAGCCTGCTCCAGATAGAGAGCCTGCACGACCTGGGGATTTTCTTTCACGCCGATCGCTATTGCGTCTTCGAGCGACCGCGGGACGAGCTTCGTATTCGGATTTGCTTCGATCAGCCCCGTCGGCTGATGGCCGACGACCTGGTCGAAGATGGCGCGGCTCGACTTCAGATTGGCTTTGGCCTGATCGAGATTCGACTGGCCGAGGGCGCGCCGGGCTTCCGACTGCGCAACGTCGGTTCTCGTCACTTCGCCGACGCTGAAGCGGTCCCGCTGCGCTTTCAGTTCGGCATCGAGAAACTTCAAGTTGTTTTCGTTCAACTTGACGATGGCCAGGTCACGGGTCACGTCGCCGAACGAGGTCACCGCATCGAGCAAAACCTGCTGTTCCGTCTGTCTCAGCGTCTCGCGCCCGGCGCGATCGTTGGCTTCGGCGGCGTTGACAGCGTTCGTGACTTGAAAGCCGGTAAAGATGGGCTGCACAAGGTCGAGCGCATAGCCGCGCGGAGAAGTTATTGCGCGATTGGATTGTCCGATCAGCGGTGAGATGGTGTTGCTCTTCTGGCGGCCGACATTGGCCGATGCGTTGATGTCCGGCCGGTAGCCAGCATTTGCTCTCGAGATATCCTCGTCGCGCGCCCTTTGCGTCGCGCGGGCGGAATCGAGTGTTGGGCTATACTGATAAGTCGCCGTCAGCGCGTCGAGCAGCGTTTCCGCATGCGCCGTCGCAGTCATTGCGACGCCAACTGCCAAAGCGAGGAAAGTTTTAGACGCGTAATGGCCGACCGAGGTCGCGCCATTGTGTGACGATACTTTGCTCTTGGTTCTAGCCAATGGAATTCACCTGCACACCACTCTGCCCAGCCTGAACAGAGAGGTCCCCCCAATTATCCCCGTCTAGCCGATTCGATCTCGATCGACTAAGCGGTTTCACTTCCCCTGAGCCCGGCTTCTAACTTATGGCGGTATTCGCGCCACGCCAGAGCTCTTTGCTAATTTCTTCGAAAGAGTTGCTTTTTTCGCGCTTCCCCCGAAGCTCCCCCGTAAACGTCTGAACTTGCAAATCCCGTCTGCGACGGCCCCGTATGCGGCAACCTGTGTCTGGTTTGCCGCACTCAACAAGCGTCTCAGAAGACGAAAGCCGGCCGCGCCTCCGCAAAGCCGGAAATCAAAGGTGCGGCAGCCTGGAACGCGTCTCGCCTCGCGAAAATGCTGGCGCGCTTATGCAGGACTACCGCGCGACCAATCTTGTCATTTATCGCAATCGAGACCAACCGGCCGTTTTCGCGTATCTGATCCTTGATTGTGTCGGGTATCTTTTCGATGCCGCCTTCGATCAACACGACGTCATAGGGGGCCCTCGCCGCCCAACCCGATGCGGCGGCACCCGAGACAGCAACGACATTTCCGATCGCAAGCGACGCGAGGGCTTCAGCGGCAGCCCTTGCCGCTTGGTCGTCAGCGAAAAGGGCGACGACCTTCTTTGCCATCTCAGCCACAACGGCCGCGGCATAGCCCGACTCGCTAATCACGAGAACATTGTCGCCAGCGTCGAACTCGGCAAGCTGGATCAGCTTAGCGAGCACCACAGGAGGCAACGTTTCCCGCCCCGGCGCGATCGTTAAGCTCTCGTCGCTATAAGCGAGGCTTGCGAGGCGCGCGGGAAGGAATTTTTCGCGCGGGATGGCCGTCATGGCTGCCGTGATACGCCGGTCCGTCACGTCGCTTGGACGGATCTGGCTTTCGACCATGTTCTTGCGCTGCAAAGCCACGTCTGCCATCGCCTATCTCCCCGCCCCCGAGATTTGCCGTCGAGGACACCTCTATAGACGACGCGCCTCACGAGTGCGACGGGAACGCCGTCGCATGTGGAAAATTCATTCGTGGCCGTAACGGCTTGTAAGGAGAGACCGGTGTATGGTAGATGCCCGATCGGTCGACGTGCGTCTCGTCTTGGTCCAGTGGAAGCTTTTCCGAAACTTTCGGAGCCGCGTTCCATTTCAGACCCGATAAAGACGGCCGCACGATCGCAGAGAGGCCACGTGGCGGAGTGGTTACGTAGCGGACTGCAAATCCGCGTACCCCGGTTCAATTCCGGGCGTGGCCTCCAGCAAAACCCCCCTAAAAAATCCAGTAAAATCAGTCGATAAGGTAAACGCTCGGACGTTCTCGCCGGCTGCCACAATTGGTGCAAAGCGCGAACGAAGCGAGACACGGTGTCCTACAATTTGTCCGACATCGTGTAGGCATCCGGACCACACCGCCTGACCGCCCGAGACACAGTCGCAAGGGCGCCACACAACCTCCAACCCCTCCCTCGATGCGGGAGGGGTGCGACATTCTGGGCCAATCGAGGGTTAACGGCACGCCGAAACGGCTGTGCACAAAGGTCAAGCAAGGCTAGACTTTAAAAGTCAAACAGCGCTTAACTTCCCAGCAAAGACGGGGGGTTCGGACGCGGTGGCCTTTCACACCTACAAGTTGATAGAAATCCCGGCGCCCGTCCGGGTGGGCCAGGGCATGTATGACGCCTGGCGCGATGATTGCCGGCGCGCGACGAGCATTGAAAAGGTCCGTGACTACCGCCGGGGCGACCGGGTGACCGTCGACCTCGAGGTGCCGGCGAATATGGATACGCAGGTGGCGCTGACCGCCCTCGCCTGGGTCGACAAGCTGGTGCGCGAGACCGCCTTCCCGCCCGAGATGGTCGTCTTCGAATACGGCCTCCGCCGCGCCGGCAATCCAGGCCAGCTGACCGTCAAGATTTACGTCCACGAAGGCGAGGCCGACGGCTATGTGCGCCGCCCTCCTGAGCAGCAGGATGCCGCCGAATGAGCCGGGCATTCACCAAACCCAAATATCGTCCGGGCCCACTGCCGGCACAGCAGGCCGTGGTGCTGGCCTTCGTTGTCGACGAGCTCGCCGCCGCGCGACCCTTTCCGTCATTTCGGGCGATCGCCGATCACGTGGGTTGGACCAAGGAAGGCTCGGCGCGGGATTGCCTGCTCCGGCTCGTGTGGCGCGGAAGACTGGTGCAGATCGCCAACAACCGCTTTGCTCTCGCCGACGCCATGCAGCGGACCAATGAAGGGCTTGAGCGCGCTACCGCCATCATCAACCAGATGGCGGGTGAATGATGCAAGACGATCTCTTTCCGACAGTCGAACCCGACCGGCCCTATCGGCTCGCCGTCTGTGGTGGTCGCGATTTCACCAACCAGGATTACCTCGACGCGGCGCTGGATGAGATCGTCAAGGACAAGCGCCTGATCACGGTCGCGACCGGCGATGCTAGAGGCGCCGACACGCTGGCGCGCGTGTGGGCCGCCAAGCGTGGGCATGAATTGCTCAGGCCGTTCGTGGCCGACTGGAAGCAATGGGGCAAGGCCGCCGGCATGCGTCGCAATGTCGAGCTCCTGCAGATCTTCAAGCCCGATGCCGTCGTCGCTTTCGAGGGTGGACGCGGCACGCGCGGCATGATCGAGCAAGCGCGTCGCCGCAACATTTTCGTCATCATCGCCGGCGGTTCGCCGGACGACATTTTGCGCTTTCAACGCAACGCCAAAACTCGAAAACCGGCAGCTGCGAAAAATGACTTGCAGCCCGAGTCGCCATAACCGATAGGAGAGATGTTAGTGCTTGTCCGTGCTGTTGCTCACCCCGTCCTTGTCCAGTCAAAGACGCCGGTGCAGTTGCGCGTCCGGCGTCCCCTGGCCCTTCCCCTGGTCGCGCTCGCCGCCGCTTTCCTGACGCCACTGCCGGCGAAGGCTTGCCTCCCCGGCGACTTCGCCTGCGAAGCGTTCGCCGAGGTTCCGGCTCAGCCATCAAAGCCAAAAGTGGCTGCCAAGATCGAGCCATCGATCGCCGACTATTTCACCGCCTTCGATCAGAACAGCAAAATGCCGGCCGAGGGACGTCCACCACAAGGCGAGTTCGTGCGCGCCGTGTTTTCCAACTTCGACCGCCTGCCGGGCGAATGGAAAGACAAGGCCTGCCGTAAGCTCTATCCGGAAGCCGTGCGCGACGGCGCCATCGACATTCCGACGCACCAGAAGTTCTTCGCCAAGTGCCAGGCCTTCAATCGCGAGATCAATCCGTGACCTTTTCGACCGCCAACCTGATGCGCGTCTATCACCGCTACGACGAGCCGGGCGGCATGAGTTTCCGCTATCAGGCGCGCTCCTTGACCGAGAAACCGATTGTGAGGCCCTCCGATCACTGGGGAGTGTGGGATGCGCTCAACGGGCACTTCATAGCGATGAGCGAGGTGTCGAACATCGACCCCGATGAAAAACTGCCGGAGGCCGATCCCGCATGACGGATGCGCACCTCACTCCGAAGCACCGCGACGATGTCTGGATGCATAAGGACGGTCTCGGCGACGAACGCTGGAAGTGGGACGTCGACATGGTGATCGTCCACAGCGAAACCTACGCGTGGTTCCGCATGTTTGACGAGGTGATTTGGCGCAAGTTCGAAGACCGGACGTTTCCGACATTTCGCGGCATTCGCCTCATCGTTACCGACTCGATCCGTAGGCCGAGCCCGCGCGCGAGTTATACCCAACACATCTGTCTGCTCGTTTCAGCGCGCAACTCCACCACGCGGCAGCTCCGTCTCGGCGAGCGGCCGGGCGCTGACCGTATCGACACACCGGAGGCTTTGTTCAACCTTGAGCGCGATCGCCCAAATCTGTGACGAGAGAGCCCGGCAGAAAACCGTCGAAGGTTGGACGCCGGAACACGACGACACGCATGCGGACGGCGAGATGTTGGATGCCGCCATGTGCTACTTCCTGCGCGGCACCGATCGCGAACCATCCTTGCGCGCCGACGGTTGCCCGATCTGCTGGCCGTGGGACCCGATGTGGTGGAAGCCGAAGAACAAGCGCCGCGATCTCGTGCGTGCCGGCGCTCTGATGCAGGCGGAGATCGAACGCCTGCAGCGTAAGGGCCTCCATGTCGGCCACGTCGAGCACAAGCTCAACCTGGTCGTCTCGGCACTCGATCACCTTGATGATGAGGTGGCGGCGTAACTGTCTCACTGGATCTAGAGTTCATTGTTACGTGGATAAAACGAAAGCGGGTTAAGTGCAAAGTCAAGCCTGCTGATACTTTTTGCATGAACCGTCATCCGAGCAGGAGCCTCCAATGAACCAACAACTCGTCGACCTTTTTCATCCACACGCCGCAGGAAATTATCAGACCATCACGCCGGAGATGGCGGCGGAGTGGTTGAACTTCAACACCGTCAATCGCTTGTTTAGACCACACCACGCAGCCGCGATCGCACGAGCGATCCAAGCCGGCGAATGGCAGGATATCGGCGGTCCAATTCTCTTCTCCAATGAAACCCCACCAGTGCTTCTCGACGGTCAGCATCGATTGTCTGCGTGCGTCATAGCTAGAATGCCGATCCGGGCGCCGGTTATTTGGGGGCTCGATCGCAAGAAGGTGATGGCCGTGATCGACACTGGAATTACGCGCAGCAACGCCGATCATGCCCACCTCGCTGGACATCGCAATGCCGCTGTATTCGCAGCCACGGTCCGGGCGCTTTATGCAATCAAAAGCCGCAACGCCAACATCACCTCGTATCTGAAGATTACGGCATTGGATCAGGAGGCGATGTCCAGTCGCCATCCGCGACTGGATGACTCGATTACCACCTGCCTTTCGTGTGGAGCGGTTAGCCGCTCGATGGCTGCAGCAGTGCACTATTGCGCCGCTGAACTCGTTGGTCAGCGCCAACGCGCTGATGAATTTGCCGAGGTCCTGAGAACCGGGGTTCCGAACTATCCCGGCGACGCGGCTCATTTTGCGCGGGAGTGGATTGCGAAAAAAGGGACAAGCGAGCGAAATGGCCGCGCACGGTCTTTTCAAATGCTCGTTTGGGGTTGGAACAACTTCGCAACGAAGTCGCCGGTAGCGCGACGCAAGTCGGTCCAAGAAACAATGGAAATTGACGGTCTCGACGTGGACAAAATCTGATGGAGCGGCTGCGCACTTTCTGGCTCACCCGCACCTCCGTGCGTCAGCGCTGCTGGGCCGGACGCGCCTGCGATTGGCTTCTCGGCGGTGTCCTCCTGCTTGCGTTTGCCTGGACCAACTTTCAGTTGACGTACGAGCCCTACCATTGGGCGCGCTATAATTTCGATGCGGGGCCGGCGGTCGTCGTCTCCGAGCCCGACTCGGAGTGCCGGCGCTGGCGGCAGAAGGTCATCGATCAAGGTCCCTTTCCGATCTCCGGCTGGCATGCCGTGCAGACCGCCAACCTGACGGAGGTTGTGTGCTGGGATCCGGATGATGAGTCCACGGAGTAACAGTTAAGCTGTGCTTGACCGATTACCCACAGCCGTCACAAATTGCGGGCTTGTCAGGCGTCCAGCAAAGTCTCATCTAGCTAGACTTTGGCGTCGAAATTGTTTGGCGTGAAACATCCCATGAAGCAGCTCCGCATGGCCAGAAAGCAGGCCGACCTCCGTGACAAGGCCAAAACGCACGTGATCAGCGCTTGCCGCCTCGAATACCTGAAGGCCCGCCTCGAGCGAAAACGCGAGGAGCACAAGGGCCTCCTCCTCAACGCCGTCATGTATCAGGATCAACCCAAGCTCGAGGCGGCGGAATGAAGGTCCAGATCCCGAGCGGCGAATATGAGATCGAGGTCGATGGTTACTACGTCGATCATTGGGAGGTTGGAGCCGAGCGCGACACGATTGGCATCAAGACCTACTGGTGGCGCGGATGGCGACCAAGGCTGACGCCGTGGCGGAAGTTTCTAAAGATCAAAGTCAGCCCGATTGAAGCGCCGCCTCTGCCCGACAGGATTGCGTTGCAGAATGAAATCGAGGCGCGTTTCGCGGCGGCGCGCGAAATCGGCATCACGCACGATGAATACCTGAAGCGCTGCACGGCAGCGCTCGCCGATATCGCAGCGACGTTTCTCGCCAAGGTGAAGCAATGAGCCAGCAAGTGATTGTCGCGCTCGACGTGCCGAGCGTCAGAGAGGCGGCGGGACTCGCGGGAGTTATCCGCGCCTCATGGTACAAAGTAGGTCTTGAGTTGATCTATTCCAAGGATGGCCTTCGCTTCGCTCGCCAACTCAAGATGGCAGGCGTGAAGCTTTTTCTGGATGCCAAGCTCTCGGACGTGCCAACGACCGTCGAGCGAGCGACCGCCGCCATCTGCCGCGAGATCGAGCCCGAATTTCTATCGGTTCGAAATAATGTCGAAGCCGCACTCAAAGGTGCCTCCGGCATTACGCGTATTGCGCACGTGCCATATCTCACCAGCGATCGCGAGCAGTACTGCATCGCCACGCCGGCACCAGCCCTTGTCTGCTCGGCGCATTTGGCGCGGAATTACCGGCATGATTTTGGCATCCTCGATAAGACCCTCATCGTTCCCGGGATCAGGCTCCCGGGCAACATCAGCGACGATCATGCGGTTCCAGCGGCCAGCTGCGAAGAAGCCGACTTTCTCGTCATCGGCCGCCCGATCACACGCGCCGATGATCCGTACGCTGCATATAAGAAGTTCCTGGAGATCGCCGCGTGAACAATCTCTTTCAGTGGGGGAAATTCATCGGCGCCTCGGGCCGCGAACTCGATTGGAAAATCGAGTGCGATGCGCTGTCGGACGAAGACTGGGCGTGCATTGCTCAGGTCCTCGGACCGAAGCTGCCGCCGTTTTCCGGGCTGACGTACGTCCCGACCGGCGGCGCCAAGCTGATGACCCGCCTCATGGACTTCGCAACCGTGCGGCTGGACACGCTCCTCGTCGTCGACGACGTTTGGACGACCGGCTCCAGCATGCGGAAGGTTGGTGAAAACTATGCCGGGCGTGATTGGATCGGCGCCGTCGCCTTTGCGCGTGGCCCCCTCCCCGATAACGTCTTTGCTTTCGCGAGGATCGGATGACGCTCTATCTCGACACCGAATTCAATGGCTTCAACGGGCTCCTGATCTCGCTGGCGTTGGTCGCCACCGATGGCGATGAATTCTACGAGGTGCTGCGGGACACCGCCGACGACGCGTGGGTCAAGGAGAATGTGCTGCCGATCCTGAATAAGCCGAAAATTCCCGTCGCTCTCTTTCGCACGCGCCTCGCCGACTTTCTGGTCAAGCATGAGGACGAAACGATCATTGCCGACTTCCCGTGCGACTTTCGTTACCTCCTGCAGATGATCACCGAGCCCAATGGTATCTGTCTCCACGTCGAGCTCAACATGCAGCTCGTGTACGGCCTCGAGACGCATCCCGAGATCCCACACAACGCCCTCTCGGATGCCCGCGCGCTGATGTACGCCCACAAGTTGGCGCAACAGTCGGCGATGCCGCTTGCCGAAGCGATAACGTCGGAAGTTATTGCGCCCTACGCCGACGATAGCGAGGCCACCGCCAACAGATTGAAAATCCGCGACCGCAATGGCCTTTTGCTGAGGCACGAGCAACGGAGACTGGACATGACGACAATGGCAATGCAGACCCCGGCCGCGCTGGCGCGACTAGGGCCCGTAGTCTCCTTCAAGCGCCTCCCCAACGGCCACGATCTGCCGCTGCCGGCGAAGGCGCATCCGGGCGACGCCGGTTTGGATCTCAGAGCGGCCTGCGAAGCGGACATGCTCATTTTTCCGAAGGGCGGCCGTGTCCTCGTGCCGATCGGATTTTCGATGAAGTTGCCGCCGGGACACGAGGCCCAGATCCGTCCGCGTTCCGGTCTTGCGCTGAAGCACGGTATCAGCGTACTTAATTCTCCGGGAACGATCGACGAGGGATTTACAGGCGCCGTGGGGGTCATTCTGATCAACCACGGCGCCGATCCCTTCCCCGTCAAGCGCGGCGATCGAATTGCGCAGCTTGTCATCCAGCGCATTCCCGAGATCGAGGTCGTCGAGGCCGTCGACGATTTCGAGGCGACCGAGCGGGGCGCCGGCGGGTTTGGTTCGACCGGTCTCGGCACCTGAGTTTTTTGCCGCCTGAGTTCTTGTAAGCGTCGGTTCCAGTCAGTCTCTGCGTTCAACCGCGAGGGTTTGACCCATGACGGCGCTTGCCATCCTGCTCGTTGTCCTGCTCGTTCTCAACGGCGCGGCGATGCTGCGCACGCAAGAGGCCGCTGTCGCCAATATGCGGGCGCTGGCCGAGATCCAGGTCGCCATCGAACGGGGCTGCGCCGAAATCGACGCCGGCCAGGCCCTCCTCAATCAGACGCGCGATGAAATTGAGACGATGAAGAACGATCTGCAGCGCGAGGCGCAAGCCAACACTGCCGACTTCGTCGTGAAGCTGAAGGCCATGCAGCGGTTCATGGCGCTATGGAACGCCGGCCTCAAGGAAGAAGCGCGCGAAGCCCTCTCCGACGTCGGTTTTGTGGAGGCGACCCTGCAATGACCGATACCGCCGAGAGCGGCCTGCCCCAACTCAATACCGGCTTTTCGGTTGACGACGTGCTCGACCACTACCAGCACGTCGACATTACGATGCCGTTCTACATGGCGGGCGAGACACCCAAACATACGAAGGAAGATTTCGGTGTCGCCGTCATCGATGCCTTCCTCGAGCAGTTCCCCAACGAGCGCGAAGCCATCGGTCTTGTCTTCGATCCGCGCCTGCCGGAGAACTACATCGCCTTCCGCGCCAGAAAGCGCCTGATCGCGTCCCCCAATTTCGATTTGCAGCTGTTTGGCAATCGTATCGAAGCGCTCCTCGCCGAGCGCGAGGCCTTCAAGGCGAAACTTCAAGCAGAGGCGCTCAATGCTGAACCTCAACAAGACTGAAACGCCGTCGCAAGGCTCGGCGCCAGATCGACCGATGAATATGCCGGTGCAGTACTGCACCTTTTGCGGCACCGTCGAACGCGATTGCGACACGCTGCTCGTCGGCCTGATCGCCGCCATCTGCAGCAGCTACATCGACGACTTGAACGACGTGCGCAATCACATCAAGGGGAATGCGGACTGATGGAGATGACGCGCACCGGCGCCCACATCCTCGAGCTCATTCGCTACGCCACCGACACAGGTTGCGGCGTGCCGGTGCCGACCAACCCGGACGTCATGGACGAAGAGGTCGAGGGGATGGTCAGCGGCGGCTTCATTGAATTGAAGCCCCGCGACGGCGCCAAGCTCTTCGCCAATGCCTTCATCACGACGAGCGGCCGCCAGGTCCTTGACACGTATTTCGAACGCAAGGTGCATTCCAAGAAGGGAAAAGTGGCATGATCATCGAGCTGATCAATGAAGCGTGCGAGGAAATCCGCGCACTGCTCATTGAGAAAAACCAAACCTACGGCAATTCAGCCTTGGAACCGGTGCGCATTTTTTCGCGCGCCGATCGCCTCGAGGGCCTCAAGGTCCGGATTGACGACCAAATCACGCGCATCATGAAGGGCTCAGAACTCGCCAGCGAGTCGACGATCGACGATCTGGTCGGCTACCTGATGCTGCTGAAGATCGCCCGTCGCATCGAAGATGCGCAAGCCGCAGCCCAGGCGGAGAAACAGCGATACGACAACTACTACCGCGTATCGCAGCCGCCGCCGATGCCGCGTGCCGAGGCGCAAGATCCGCTTGCCGGTTTTTCCGAGGGGCTGGCTGCGTTCCACCAGGAACACCTGCCGCAACAGCACTAAAAGGGTCGTGATGGGGAGTTTCGCAACCGACGCCAAATGGGCAAGCCGGTTTCTGGATCTCTCGCTGCATGTGGCGCAGTGGTCCAAGCACCCAACCTGCAAGGTCGGGGCGGTGATCGTCAGGCCGGATCGGACCGTTGCCTCGATGGGCTTCAATGGCCCGCCGCGCGGCGTTTCCGATCGCTCGGCCTTTCAAAATGGCTCCAAACATTCGCGCACCATCCACGCCGAGCTCAACGCCATCCTGTCAAGCGCAGTGTCGGTCCGTGGCTATGAGCTCTATTGCTCGATGCCCATCTGCGATCGCTGCGCCTGTCATGTCATCCAGGCGGGCATTACGCGGGTCTCGGTGATCGAAACATTCGACGATGCGCTTGGTCCCAAGTGGGCGGAAAGTTTTGCGGAAGCAAAATTCCTGTTCGATGAGGCCGGCATCGTGGTGACTGAATACATGCCCATGGCGGGCGGTCTCAGCAAAATACTCGATCGCACGCCGTCGCCCATTCGGCGCAGCAAGGCGAAAAAAGGCTCTGAAACGCAAAAAAAGCCCCGCCAGGTCCAGCGCCAGAGCGCCAGAACCCAGCGGGGCAGTTAACGCACTGATGGCCGCAAAGCAGTCAGGGCGTACCGGCCAAGAGGCCTAGGCCGGATCTCGGGGAAAGAGATGGACGAATTTCACAAGCCAGGACCGGCCTGCAAGCACTGCAAGACGGTGTACGTGCTGCACATCTTGGCGGTGCGCTTTCGCTTCTGGGTGTGTGGGAAATGCCGGCGCCTCAACGTCTGGCCTGACGACGAGCCGAGCGTTCCGGCACTCCCCTAGAAGAGCTGTTGAAAGTGGGACTTTGATCTCCCTAAAGTCTCGGTATATGATACTTTTGATCAACGAGGGATGGGCGTCATGACCCCGCAAGAGATCGATCCGATTTCGCTTGTGCCGCAGATGACAGGGCGGAACATACGAGCCTGGCGCCAGGATCTGGCGACCGGTTACACCAGCTACGACGTCCCGGAAGACTGTCGGGATGTCATCGCCTGCTGGGTGATCGAAGCCCCCGATGCGCATCCGGTGTGGCACAGCTATAGCCTCGCCATGATGCGGCTCGATCTCATCCTCAACCCAATCCGCTACCTCAGGGGCGCCACCCACGAAATGCAGCTCCAGGCGCTCGATCCGAGATTTCCACGCGAGCCCATGATCCGTGGCGCGGAACAGGGCGCATTCCTTTCGCCGATGAATTTTGCCGCCCAGTTGATCAAGCCCAGTCATGAGGCTGCGATCGCGGTGCTCGACGATGCGGTAGCGCGTATCTGCGCTGGCACCTTGTCGCCCGATACTGACGACATCCGGCAATGGCTGACGCTCTATGGCGACAACTGCGTCGCCCTCGAAAGCCGCGACAGCCCATCGATGGTGTTGAACTGATGAGCGACCTGACCATGCCCCAGGCGATCGTCTGGGCCGCCGTCGCGCTTGCCTGTGGCTGGGCGGTCAATTCCGTGACCGGCTGCGCTCAGAACATGAAAGGCCGCAACGACGTTGAAATCGAGTGTGCCAAGCAGCACGGCTCGATGGCCAGCGGTGATTGCACATTCCCGAATGAGGTGAAGAAGTGAAGACGGCGGAAGAAGTCATCGAAAGCGGCGACGTCCGGAGGGAGATCGAGCGTATTTTGAACGAAGCCTTGAGCGATCCGGGAACGGTTCTCAATTCGTCGCGCGGCATGGATGTGCTGCTCGACGCGATCATCTGCACCTTTCGCGACGCCGTCAGGGATGAAGCGAAACCGGACGACCTCTCGGCGGATGAAGCCTACGAGCTGGTGCGCAGGCTCTACGAGAAGTATGGCGTCACCCCGAAGCTCCGCGAGGCCTACGAGTTTTACCAGAAGTGGAAGAAGTCGCAGCCGTATCGCACCATTCCAGAGAGCATTCAGGGACGGGATGTCCCGGGCTTCCAGGAAGGAAACGAATGAAGAAACTCGCAATCGCTTTGACCGCGCTGGCGCTCGGCGGCTGGCGGGAGGAGCTCAGCGCGTGATGGACTACAAAACCATATTCCCGGAGATGCTTATCGCTGAGCACGAGGCGGCTGCAGCGCGATGGAAGCACAGAGCGGCGAAAGAGCGGGCCAAGGGACGCTTCGACCGGGCCAACGCTTATAACGAAAATGCCGATCGCCGATGTCTAGCGGCTGAGTCCATCCGAGCCGGAGGTGCGTTGATGTTCCTTAGAGATTTTCAACTCGCCGTCAAGCGTTGGACCGCAGCCTGCTTTGGCGAAACGATCTCGGCTGACACCATCGAGCGCAATCATCGCTTTCTCGAAGAGGCGCTTGAGCTCGTGCAGTCGCTTGGCTGCACCCGCGCCGAAGCAAAAGCGCTGGTGGATTACGTCTACGATCGTCCCGTCGGCGAGCCGATGCAGGAGCTTGGCGGCACGATGACGACGCTGTGCGCGCTCGCCAATGCTCATGACTTCGACGTTGCGAGCGCAGCGGGGGATGAACTCGCTCGTTGTTGGGCGAACCTCGAGAAAATCCGCGCCAAGCAAGCCGCAAAACCGAAACACTCTCCGCTACCAGGGCCATCGTCATGAAGCACGCCATCGTTATTCTCGGCTGGTTCTTCACCTATTACCAGTACGACCTCAACTCGCATGCTATCAGCGTCGGGCCGTTCTCGACCAGCCTCGAATGCGAGGATGCGCGTGCAGCGATGGCAACGCACCAGCGCACGAGCCTCACGTGCTGGGAACGCTAGGCATGGCGGATATTGATCGTAGTTTCACGCGCGCGCCCAACCACAAGAATTTTCGCGTCGTCGGTGTTGACACCTTCAGTCAAGACGACTGGATCGCCGACGAATTCGACACGCTCGCGGAAGCGCAGGTTTTTGTCGCCAAGCAGACGAAGGGAGCGCAGATGCTGAAAATGTACATCTACGACAGGGACGGAAAATACGTTGACTGTGGGGGGACCTATTGACCGAAATCATCACGCCCATCAAGGGCTACTGCATCACGCTAGACGACAAGCGCTCCGTCTTCGCCGGCCGCGTCGAAGGCGATGGCCGCTTTTACGTCAACTTCATGAATGGCGAAAATGTCGGCGACGAGTCGACCAAACTCATCTTGTCCACCGAGGCAATGAATGCGCTCATCGACATCGTAGCGGTGCTCTCGGGTGATGCGGGTCGCCCGCTTGCGAACGGCGAGGCCGCAATCGAAACGATCGTCCGGACCGAAACCCATCAGTGGGTCGTTTTTCAACCGGAGGACCCACAGCATGTCTGAGCCTCTGTCTCTTTGCAAAGGCGACTGGCTACTCGGGACGGCCTGTGGGGAATGTCCGCGCTGCAAAGCCCTCCTCAAGCCGACGATGTCCTGGCTGATTGAAGAGAAGGGACGATTGCAGCGCCTCCTCGATGAACGCCCAGCTCTCAACATGGGGCTGCCGACGGCATATCCGCGCTGGTCCTCAGAGGTCTATCTCAGCGACCTGCAAGCCCGTAAGCGTCCGCTCACGGTGGAATAAGCGTTGAGGACAACAATGGCGAGGCTCTTTGTCTCCCAGTTGTCCTCGTTTAAAGTTAAGCCATGCTAGACTTTCATGGGGAGACCTAGACCATGATTTCGCATCAGGACCTCGACCGCCTCAATACCGCACGGCGCAGAAAGGGCTTGCCGCCCCTGACACGCTCCGCCGCCACGCAGATGCTTAAGAGGCATGGCGTCAGCATTCAGCCGCCGAGCCCGAGCGATCGACCGGCCCAGGGCACCGACGATGGTTTCGACGCCCTTGGAACCGCACTGCTGCTCGAGACCATTCTCGATGCCGTGACGTCGGACGCTGCCGCCTCGTCCGCGATTGACGTGTCATCCAATGACACGTTCTCGGCTGGCGGCGGCGATTTTGGCGGCGGCGGGTCGTCCGGAGACCTTTAAAGCAATGGATCGTAGACCTGATCCCTACGGATCCGTGGAAGGGCTGAACCTCAAGAACCCCGTGCACGCCTACTTCTATGGGCTCTGCATCGCCGACGGCTATCTCATCGAGATGGAGCGAGGCCGTGGCCGCGTTTGTGTCGAGCTCTCGATGGGCGACAACGGCGTCCTCTTGACCCTTCGGGATTTATTGCCGTGGAAGTCGACAATCACGCACCGAAAACGGACAACGAACTTCGCGACCGAGCACGCAAGCTCCAGTTTACTCTTTTTCGGCGCGGGCATCCGCGAAGAGATGAAGGCAGCAGGATTCCCGACGAAAGGCAAGTCTCGGGCTGCGACGCCGCCAATTGTTCCTTTTTCCGCGCCGGATTTTTGGCGTGGCGTGATCGACGGCGACGGCTCCCTTGGTATCACGGCCAAGGGATTGGCGTTCGTCTCTTTTGTGACCAAGAGCGACGCTCTGGCAGATGCCTATTGCGACTACGTCGCTGCCGTCACCGGGCGCCGCCCACGTGTCAATCCGAACAAACGAGACGGCGTGCGCAACATAGTTCTGACGAACGCACGCGCTGCCGATCTCCTCGACGAGACTTATGAAGATCACTGGCCGCGCATCCATCGCAAAGGCGTGATGGCCAAGAAGATCTGCTGGAACAGCTTTCCGCTCAAGAATGGCCTCACGGCTGAAGACATCTTGGAGGTCGAGGATGGCTGACGAAGTAGTCCCGTTCGGCTCGATCATGGCAGGCGATGAAGAGTGGGCGCTAAAGCGTCGCCAGAAGCGAGCTGCGAAACAAGAAGAGAAGTCATGACCCAAAAAATCGAGACACCCTGGGAGCGCTATCGCCGCGAGATGCGCGAGTTCAAACTGATCATGGGCGTGTTCTTCGCTGTCTCGCTCTCGCTGATGTTCACCGGGCTCTATCTGCAGGGCCGGTTCAACAAGCGGTGCGCAGTTGCGGGCGGCATCCCGGCCCAACTCAAGAGCGATCTCGTCTGTCTGAAGCCGGACACGATCATCAAGGTGGCGCCGTGAGTGAGCGCGTCGACAATCTCGAGGAAGTCATGCAGGCGATTGCCAAGCGTTACGTCGAGAGCGTGCACGCGAATATCGAGGCCAGATACGCCGACGAGCCAGCACGCGAGCTCTTAATCGCCGCCGCGAAAGACAAGTTTGCCAGGGAACTCGAAATGGAATGCGAGAGGATGGAGCACGATGCCGCTTGCCTACGCCATCGTTGAAAACGGCGAGATCAACGTCCGCTCGGTGTCGCCGACGCGGCGGGGCGCCATTCTGAATTTCATGTGCACTGAGCGGCGCTTCTTAGCGACGAACGACATCGAAGATGTCGAGATCGAGCTCTGCTGGCGCGAACTTAAAGGTAAGGCCGAAGTCGAACAGGTTCGGATCGAAAGGATGATGCAGTGAGCAAAGCCGCCGTCAAAGAGCGCGAAGCCGAAGACGCGCCGCCAAAGCCTGAGCCCGTCACCGCCGTGCTCTGCTCGAGTTGCGGCGCCGATATTTCCAAGCGCGACTGCAAGTGCAAGGGCGACGGCAAGCTGCTGTCGGGGTGGAAGACGCAATGAACGAGCGCGCAGTCGCAATCGACTACACCAATTGGCGAGGTGAACGGGCCTGGCGCACGATCGTCCCGCAAGCGGCGATCTATTGGGGGTCCACCGAATGGCATCCGGAAAAGCAGTGGCTGTTGCGGGCGCTTGATGTCGCCAAGGGCGAGGAGCGTGACTTTGCGATGAAGAACATTCACGGCTGGAGACCGGTATGAAAAAGATCCTGACGATCGTTAGTGCGGTGGCGTTGAGCGTTGCCGTCGGCGGCTGTTACACCAGCCGGACCGGCGAAAAAATCGGCAGGATCACCAAGCTCTACCGATCGGGCCCGATCTGCCCGACCTGGGAGGCCGAGATTATTCGGGGTGGCTTCACCTCTGGCTCCGGCGTCAATGGCGCCGCCTTCGATTTCACCATCGAGGACGATGCCACCGCCGAGCGCCTGCGTCAGGTGATGGAAAGCCAGCAAGAAGTCAAAATCCACTTTCACACCGAAACTTTCTACAGCCCCTGCCGCTCCGACTCGGGCGGCGATTTCCTCGACTCCATCGAGTCGATCGGCAAACCAGAGGCGCAGGTCTCGCAAGGCGCGGCCGCATCCCCGGCCGCTGTCGCGCCGACAGCCGATCGCTTGGCCGTCATGCAGCAGATCGTTCGCCAGAACCAAGAGCTCCTCGACATGCTGAAAGAGGAGGCGAAGCGTCCATGATAACCGCGCCTTCCTTGAGGCAAATGATGCTTGTGCTCGGCATGCTGAGCGTGGTGTCGCCGGCGGTGCTCTATTGGCTGCGAAACGAAGCCCCTGACGAAGAGAACGTCCTCAACTGGCTGATGTCGCTGCCGCTGTCCGTCATCTTTACGCTCAATGCCATGGTCGTCGGCGGCTTTGCGCTGATCGACCTCTCCAACATCATGGTGTTTGCCCCACAATGAAAATCGTCGCCGCCGCGCTGAAGAGCCAGGGCCTGATCTTGTCGATGCCGGCGCCAGCCCGGCATTCGGACATCATCAGCGCAATGCATTTCGGCGGCACGTCGCCGCTTGAGATCGCAGGCTGCATTCAGGGTTTTCTGACGGACAAGGGTACGTTCGTCGATCGCGAGCGCGCTGCCCTGATCGCCTTCGAGGCCGAACAGTTCATGCCACGACGCCTGCCCTGCGAGCTTTACTCGGAGGACCTATGGTGATGGTCGCTGTCTATATCGTCGAGGCCTCCGCAATTATAGTCATGACGATCGTCGTCGTTATTTTCACGCGCAGCATCGGGCGTGCGATGAGGCGCGAAAAAACCAATGTCGAGATCTGGAAGACGTTGATCTCGCAAGCCCTGGCGCGCCGCGACACGCGCGAAGCTATACGGCTGCGCGATCTCTCCTCTGCCGACATCAAGGCGGGTCGCTTTGCAGCCGAGGAGGCGACCCATGAATAATGCCTATCCCGTGCTCGTTGCTTGGAGAGAAGAGGACAAGGGTTTCATCGCCATTGCACCCGACCTGCCTGGTTGCAGCGCCTGGGGCGAGAACCGGCTCGAGGCCATCAAGGAGGTGGAGACCGCGATGTTCCTCTGGATCGACGCCATGACGCGGGCCGGCAACTTCATTCCTCTACCGGGATCGAACATGCTCGAAACAATCGAGAGCTTTAGCAGGGAGCGCGAAAGATAATGCACACCATTTCCGACGCCGTCAGCATTGAAACGCCGCCCAATCGCTGCCCTGTCTGCGGCGAAGTCAACGAACTCACCACTGGTGTTGGCGCCGCGAGGCCGGCTGAGGGCGACCTCAGCCTATGCTTCTCCTGCGGCACGCTCAGCATCTTCAATGCCGACCTGACGATCCGGCCGCCGACGGAAGCAGAGCAAGCCGAGCTCAACGCCTCACCGCAGGTGCGAGCAGCGGTTGAGGCGTTCCGTACGGTTCACAATGAAAGGCCGAAACATTGAAAGACAAGCGCTACCAGGACTGCATGGCCGAGATCGTCGCCGTGCTGAACAAGTACGACATGGGCGGCTATGTCATCGTTGTCGACAAGGAGCGGACGATGTTCCGCTTTGAATGGCCGACGTGGGGCGTCATTCGCCCGACCGATACCGGCATCCGCTTCCGCTCCAAGCGCGAGGATTTTCCGAGCCGGGAGGCGCAGCACAAGGCAACCGAGCTCTCCGTCCACACGATCGTGGCGATGCGGGATCTCTGTGCGCAGGGCTTCCAGGCGATGGAGTCTGTCTTCAAGATGCTGTCGCAGCATTTCGATATCACGCCGGGCCTCGTTCAATTCGACCCGGAAGAGGATTTCAGGCCGGAGAAAAAGAACTGATGCGCAGGAGAGGACCCAAGACATAGGAGGTCGCGACTGAATGGAACAAGAGACAAGCGAAAAAGCCGACGCGCCCGATAAGAAGCCGGCGCCGCAGCTTCACGACTGGGTGAAGTCGACTCTCGGTCACGGCGATGCCATGTGCTCGCGCTGCCTGATCACCAACCGCGAGGCTGCCGTTCTCGGCCTGCTCAATCACTGCGAGCGCGGATGAAGGAAGCGCAGCGGATCATCGCCGAAACCCTGCAAGGCGTGTCGCCGGCAGTGACGCGTACCTTCGCGGCTGTGCTGGCCATCGCCATCGAAAAGGAGCTCACGCGCAACGGCTTCACGATCGTGCGCCAGGGCGAGTGTCTGAGACCAGAGGAGGAGTGATGGCGTCAGCAGATTTTGCCAAAGGCATGGTGGCCGCTGCTGCGATGCTCATGGCCGAGCATGATCGTCTCGAGGCCGAACATCTCCGCTTGCGTCCGAACGTCTGGGGCGGTCCACGGCGCCGGCACAACGAGATCATGGTGCAGGCGCGCATACTGACGAAGCTCAACGGCGATATCCACCGGGCGGCACGAGCTGCACTGAAAGAGTCGACATGACCGAAGAAGAACAGTTCGCCGCCTGCGATGCCTACGAGGGCAATACGATGATTGCGTTCTCGTCGAAAGACCTGGCGATGCGCTATGTCCTGCATCGGAAGCGCCAGATGCCTGAATTGCACGGCCTCATCGCCTGCCGTGAAGATACCCGCACCAACACCGGGCTCTGCGTCATCTGGCGCGATCCGGTGAAGGCGGAGGAACTTCCCGAGCGCATGGCCAATTGCCTGTGGCTTCTGGAAGAGATCCTCGCCGGCCGCAAAGCGTGGCCAGTGCCAGGCAAGGTCGAAGAACTCTGGTCAGGAGGATTTAAGCCATGACGCCGGAGAAGGTCCTCGAGGTCATCGACCGCTACGAGAAATTTCTGGCGCCCAAGAAGCTCGAGCCGAAGCGACTGACCGGCAAGGGCGTCATCTACAAGGAGCGTATCGGCCACCTGCTCTACATGTGCGCCGAGATCCGCAAATTCGTTGCCGAGGGGCGGATGGAGAAAGCCTTCCGCTGGCTCGGCTTCATCCAAGGAGCGCTCTGGTCAGATGCGCACTTCACGGTCGAAGAGCTCGCCCTTCACAACAAGCCGGCCGAAGCCTGATGGAAATCGAAACCGAGGAGGTGCCGCCGATGGCAGCGGAAAAAGTTCAGACACTCAGAACGATTGATCACGCCGTCAATCAGCGCGCGGTCGAGTTGGTGGAAACGTTGCTCGAGAGACTTAAAAACGGGAGTAGCGTCGCGGTCGGCTATTTCGAGGTCGGTCGTGGCGGCAGCGTACGCACCGCCTATGCCGATACCGATGACGGCAACTTCCATTACATGAATTCGGGCGCGCATCTCCTGGCATCGCGCTTCCTCACCGATCCCGGCGTTCGCGTCGACAATGACGCCGAGACCTAGGGCTTGCGGACCTGAATGATCGTGCCGTGCGCCATGATCGCGTCGACGAACGGCACGATTGCAAGCTCCTCGCCCTCGAGCGTGATGCGGTCACGACCATGCTCGAGGTCATAGACGACATGCTCGGCGGCTTCCCGGCTTTGGAAGATGGTGGCGTGTGCCGGCGACGTGTTCCAAACGCGGCGCGCTTCGTAGAAATTGATGCGGCTGTCGGTCAGCGACCGGATGACGAACATCTTTTCGGCCAGCAGCGTGACTTTGTTGGGCGCGTCCGTCATGTTGTCCTCCTCGATAGCCCCTGAAACAAAAAAAGCGCCGTTGGGATTTCTCCCAACGGCGCTTTGAAAGTCGTAGCCGATGATCGCATCGACCCTGCGTCAGTCACCTCCGCCTTGGACAATGTGCGGTATGAATGAGCCACCAGGTCTGGGCCTTCGGAAGGCCGAGGTGTGCGCGGCTCGTTGCAAACGGTGCTTTCAACATGAGAGCATCTCCATGCCTGCAGGGGGTACGCGAGACAAAGACGGGCTGCCATCGCGGTCAGCTCGCCGATAGGGTTCGGATTACGAAGCTGATGCAGGTTCGACCTCAGGCGCCGCATCGGCTTTGGGTTTGGCCTTTGGCTTCGGTGCGGGCGCTGCCGCCGGCTGCTCCTCGGGGAGCACGTAGCCCTTGGCTGCCGGTGCCGGGGCAGCCGGGGCGACGATCGGCACGCCAGCCGCTTCCTCGACACCCATCGCCGGGCCGACCGGATCGGAAATAGGCGTCTCGGCCAACGGTGGCGGCGGCGCCCCATCTTCGAACAGGTGCGCAACCGAGCGCGGCGCCGGCAACGGGTTGTCGATCGGCGTCTTGTCGACCTTGTGCTTCGACTTGCCGGGTCCTGGCGGCGCGTGCGGGGTCTTCCCAACCATCGTGGGCTCTCCATTAGTTTTGAATTACAATGTCACCTTCTGCACCAGTGCTTTCCAGCCCGTCGGGGCGGGAGCTGCCGGCGCCTTGAGGCCGCAAAGTTTTTGCGACTTCGACTTCTCGTCCTCGCTGCCCCGCTCTGCGACCTGGGCACAGTAGCAACGGGTCTCGCGGATCTTGTTGCGGGCGTCGACAGTGCCGGCGTCGATCAAGCCGTTCTCGAGATTGCCGAGCGGCGTCTTGTTGCCGGCGGCCTTCGGGATCGGGCTCATGTTGGCGCGGCCCCTCGGGTTGCACTCGGCGGCGATCGGCGCGGGCGGCGTCGCCACCACAAAGGGCAGCGGCGCCGGAGCCGGATCTTGCGCGCAGGCCGTCAGACTCAATAGAAGAGTCACCGGCGCCCATTTCAGGATCTTGGGCATCAGGAGCCTCCGAGCTTCGATTTGGCCGTCGAGCCCGAGGATTTGCCCGACAGCACGCCGTTGATGATGTCGACGTGGCTGTCGGGGATGAGCACCGGCTTCTCGGTTTCGGACAGCGCCTTGAGTTCATCCATTGCGGCTTTGGCCTGGCTCGACGCCATCTCGACCGCCGCCATGTCGTCGACACGGCGTTTTTCAAGATTGTCGAGCGTGGCGGCCTTGGCCTTGAGCTCGGCCTCGAGGGTGGCGATCGTCTTGTCCTTCACCGCGCTGGTGATATCGCTGACGCGCGCATCGCAGAGGCTGGCCGTCCAGTTCGTCCACGCCGTGTCGATGGCGTACCAGGCGCCGCCGGTAGCGGCGAGAAATGCCACCAGCCGGACTGCAATCGACGCCAGCGTCCATTCCGGCGCCGTCAGCAGCCCAAAGCCTTTCTTGATCAAACCGAGCATGGGCCCTCCTTATGCCGGTCCGGCAATGGGTTCCGGCGTGGTGAAGACCAGGTGTCCGGCCTTGATCGAGTCGACGATGATCTTCTCGAGGTAGCGGCCAATGACGAGCACGACGACGCCGCCGACGACCATGGCGAACAAGGTCGGGGTGTTGGGCAGCATCTGATGCAGGGCGTCGATGTTGGACTTGATCGGCTGGAACAACGAGACGGTGTCCGACAGGTTCTGGCCGACCTCGCCCAAGGCGCCGGCTGCCGTCGTGACGAAGCCGAGACTTTGCGTGGCCTTCGCCAGGCTCATCTGCGGGGTCACCGCCGGCGGCACGGTTGCATCCGCGATAGCGGTCGCGGCAACGACCGGATCGGGGGCGTTATAGGCGATGCCGGCAAAGCGGCTGTCGGACCCGGCAAGGAAGTTGCGCACTTCCGGCAGACCGTTGAGCTGGCTTTCCGAGACTTTCAGCGAACCGCCATTGATCAGCTTGCGAACGGAAAGGTAATCGCCCTTGGCGGCGTACTTGTTGCAGTTCTTCTGCGTCCACTCGAGGAGCGCGATCTTCAAAAGATTGATCGGCTGTTTCAAGTCCTCGACCGAGCAGCCGATGGCCTTCGCCATCTTGGTGTGCGCATCGCGCCCCGTGAGCTGGTTGAGGCCAAGACCGCGAAACAGCGGCCCATCGCCGGCAAACTTGTTGCCGAGCTGCTTGCCGATGTGGGTCAGGTAGCCATAAACGCGCTCGAACAGCGCGTTGCAGCGCGGGCCCGAACCGTCGTCGTAGACGGGGAGCGCCGCGATCCTGTTGGCTTCGGCGGGCGAAACCGGGTCGGAGTGATGGCCGGCCCCGAAGATCCTCAGGATCGTCGAAGCGCGATAGGCGCCGCTCTCCTGAATTACGGTCAGACCGCCAGTCTCGGCCTGGATCATGGCGCAGAACTGCTTGAAGATCGTCTGCGTCACGATCCCCGCCTGGGCCAGCAGTTTGCCGGCCTCAGGCGACGCCAGCATGTCGGCATACATGTCCCAGATCGCGGCTTGGTGCGCGTGCGCCGCCGGCGGCCTGGGGAAGATCCTCTGCAGGATGTCGTGGGTCAGAATGACAGCCATGGCACCCTCCTCAAGCGCGTTTCTTGCGCGGGAACTTATCGCGCGAGCCCGACGGGCGGCCGCGTCCGCGCGGAGCCTCCGGTTCAGGCAGAATTTCAATGGGGTTGAGACGCACGCGGCGCGAACGATTGATAGCCTTGACGGCGCGGCGGTTGCGATGGCGCTGGCGCACTTTTCGACCCGCCGAGGTCGCTACATCGAGCAAAAAGATGCGATGCACGATGCGGCCAAGAAAGCGGCCGAGTGTCACGACCTCGGAGCAGAGAAACAGCGGGAAGTCGATGACGATGGGACGGCGATGCGGGGCTGCATGAACAATGCCGACCTCGCCAGTCTTGAGTTTGCGCGGCTTGATCGTCCGCGACTTGGTCGTGGATTTCATTGGGTCACCTCATTGGGTGTTGCGGCTGATTTTTTGGGAACGGGTTACTGGGACGCGGCACCGGAACCGGGAAGCTCGCAGTCAAGCGAGCAGGTGTAGCCCTTCTCTTCGACGTGATGCGTGGCGCTCTTCACGCGCCACGGACCGTCGACGCCGGCGCGAATGCCGGTGACGATGGCGAGCATCTCGGCGCGGAGCGAGGGATCGCCGACGACTTCGACGCGCAAGTGCCCCTGCTCGCGCTTCATGCGCTTGCCACGGCCCTTGGCGCGCGCCTGCGCCTCCTTCTGGTTCGGCGCGTGATGGCGATCGAAGAAGGTCGGTCCATCTGATCCCGACTGCGCCTGTTCGACCATCAGCTTGGCCTTGGCGGTATCCCACCAGCCGACCTTGATCTGGCTGTGCTTCGGGCGGTCGGGTAGCGTGCAATCGTACTTGATGACGTCGCCGGGAATGTTTGCTGCCGGCAGAACACCGATGAACGAGCCGGGACCACGGATGAAGGCGGCGCCCATCGCTAAGCCCGTCACCGAGAAGCCGCCTTCCTTCGGCATGAAGATCATGCGGCCGTTCTTAACGGTGAAAGTGGCGTCGTGATCGTGCGCCAGGCGCGACAGCAAGCTCATGTCGCTCTCGTCGGTCTGATGCAGCGAATTGTAGACGAAGTTGCCGAGCTCCGGCCCGACCATGGGCACGACACCGGCGCGCGCTGCAGCTTCGCCGACGATTTGTCCGATGGTCTTTTTCTCGTGGTGCTTCGATCTCGGCTCCTTGAGTTTGGACTTGCCCATGTCGGCCGACTTGCCTTGCACCTTGATCTTTTGCGGGTAGCCCTCGAGCGTGACGTCGTTGACGGTGTATTCCCCCATCAGCTCGACGCCGGTCTCGCGGTAGCCGAGCGACACGGTGAAGACCTGGCCCTTCTGCGGCAACGCCAAGATGCCGTCGCGGTCATCGAGAACGATGGTGGCGGTATCGGAGTGCGTGCCTTCGTGGTCGGTGACCTCGACAGAGATGAGACGGTCGTTCGCTCCGGCGGTGAGGCCGGAGACGATGGGTGTCGGTTTCATGAAGTGGCCTCCGCCGAGCGGATTGGTTCGAGCGGGTGGGGCCTGCCACGTGAACCCCACAAAGCGGTCCGGCATTCACCCCGGCATGCTGATCCGGAGTTACTGACCGTCCTACGGCAGGCAGAATTTCACCGTGTCGCCGCTCAATTGGAACGGATCAGTCCCAGATCTGAATTCTCTGGGTGGGGCCTGGCGCCTGATACGCGGGCAACAGGATCTTCAGCCCACGCGGGAGCACCGGCGGTTGATCGGACAGGCGATAGTTGGCTTTGAGAACGAGCTCGGTCGTCAAATGCGAGGTGCCATAGTGCTTCCAGCAAATGGCATCGAGCATGTCGCCGTCCTGAGTGGTGTAGAGAAAGTCCGTCGGCGTGTTGGTCATGACGGCCCTCTCGCTACTCTGTTCGGATTAAAATTGCTGGCCACCGGGAAACATGAGCTTGCGCGCCGCCTTGCGCGTGGCGTTGTGGGCGGCGAAGTACTGAGCGCGGGCCTTGGCGTTCTGCGGTCCCGCCGTCGCAGCGGTGGCGAATTTTTTGTTGGCGTTGTGCGTCTTCAAAAGGTCGTTGGCGCTGGCAAGGCTCGCCTGATACCTGGCAATCGTTTGGCTGTTATCGCGATAACGTTCACGTTCCAGCTCCTTCAGCCGCTGCTTGGTGGATGAAATGCCATTCTTCAATTTGGCGCCAAGCTCTTCGTGTTTGGACAGCGGCGAGACCTGGCGATCGGCGGCGCGGGCGGCGCGGAGCTGCGCGGCGGACTCGGAGCGAACCTGACGCTGGGCGGCAACCAGCTTGTTGACTTCGGACTTCGACAGGTAGGTCGTCTCGGTGCGGCCGCCGATGGTATCACGGCGATGCACGGCGGCACTGCCGGAGCGGGCATCGAGAGACACGAACGGCGCCTCAGCCTTGTGTTCGCCGGGCTTCGCCAGACTGACGTGCTTTTCTCTCCAGCCTTCGACGTTCCTGATTTCCGGTGCTGGGCCAACCGCGACGTGGCTCGGACCTTTCACGGCGCGCATGTGTTCCTGCACGAAATGCGTGCCGCCGTTCTTGTTCTTGGCGAAGTGGCCCCGCACGTGACCAGTGGTGCCGGCAGCCTCCTGCGCGCCTTTGCGTTCGGCCATAGCGACGGTTTTCATCAGCGCCTTCAAGAGAGCCATGGTCGAACTCCTGCACCTTGTTTTGGATTTCAAATGTAGATCGAGAAGCCAGACGCACCGTCGGGCCCGTAGGCGGACAACTCGATCGTGAACGTCACCTTGCGCGGGTTGCCGTTGGGCAGAAAATATTCCTGCTCATCGGAGATCTCCTTGATGCACCAGATGCCGTGATAGATGCCGGAGGCGGAGGCGAACGGGCGCGGGATGCCCTGGGTCGCCTCATCGCGCATGCGGTTCAACATGTCCCAGCCGCCGAAATCTTCCGGGTAGAGAAAGCCCGGGATCGAGACGGTTTCTTCGCCCGCGCCCATGAACTGCATCGCGGGCGCGCGGCCGATACGGTTGACGGCCTCCCAACGAATGGGAAGCTTGCGGCGGATGTGGGTGTTCAACAAGCCGTGGTTGACGCGGAACCGAAACGAGCCCGGCGTCGAATAGATGTTGATGCCGTTCGTCGCGAGCGTTGAGTTCCGGCGCACGCCGACCGGCGGCCCGAGACCCATGATGGTATCGGTCATCGACTGCCTCAGATTTTGAAAGAGGACCCCACGGCGGCCGGCGCGCGGAACGCGTGTCGCCGTGGGTTAAAAGAAACGTCAGTGATGCTGATCGGAGAGCGCGCTGCCGACCTTTGACTGCACGGCAGCACCCGTGGCGCCGGCGATCGCCGCGTTGTTCTTGTCGCCGTTGACGGTCACCGTGACGCCGCCGACGTTGACCTGAGGCGGCGGTACGGGTTGCTGCGGCTGCGGGTTGGTGATGATCACCGGCAAGGGCCCGGACGGTAGACCTTTGCCGCCGACACGTCCGGCAGCGAACGTCGCACGCGGCGGACGCAGATCCTGCAGCCATTCCTGGTCGTGAGCGAACTGGCTCCGCATGCGCCGCATCCACGGACTTTCGAGGCTCGATGGTGGCGGTGGCAGCGGGCCATAACCGGCAACACTCCGGAGCGCATTGTTGGCATCGGTGTGAGCGAGTTCGTAAGCGCGCTGCTTGTACTTGTTGTGCGGGTCGAGGCTGGCCCGCATGCCGGCGGCGATCGAGTGCGTGAAGGCTTGGCCGGCTTCGGTCTGCGAAGCATCGTAGGCCAACGCACCGGCGCCCAAGAGACCGGTGATCTTGCCGAGCAAACCAAAGATGCTTTTGAAGCGGCCGGCGTTGCTGGCAAGCTTAGCAAGCGAACCCTCGGTCTTGGCAAGGTTCAAACCGGCCATCTGATCGCCGAAGCTCATGGCGCCGGCGGCGCCAATGCCGGTGATCAAGCCCTTGGCAAAGCGATAGCCCCAGGTGACGACCTTCAGGATATCGGCAACCGGCGTCTTGAACATGCCGCCGACAAGACGCAGGCCCGACCAGGCGCCCATTCCGGCAAGACCCATCAATCCCAAGCCGAGCCCCTTGGCCAGCATCGGATGCTCTTTCAGGGTCTGGCCCGTGGACTTGATGACGTTATTCAGGCCCTTCAGGAAATTTGTGAGCTTCGGCAGTACGCCTTCACCGAGATTGGCGCCCAGTTCCGTCATCTGTGTCGAGAAATTTTGCAGCTGGCGGATGAAGAGATCACCGGCCTGCTTCTCGTCGATGAGGGCCTTCTTGGCGTTTTCGCCGCGCCGTTGCATCTGCGCATACTGAATGATCGCTTCTGCCGTCTGTAGCGCCTCCTGCGGGTTCTTGAAGGCGGCGCCGACGTTACGGAGAATATCGGTCATCTCTTTGAGGCTGCGCTCGGACGGCTTCTTGGTGGCATCGCCGATATCTTCGCCGGTGTCCTCCATGATCTTGTTGCGGATCAGCGGGTAGAAGGTTTCGGCGTCCCACTTATAGGGGTTCCTGGCGTTCTCATAATAGCCGGGGATGATGGTTGGGTCGATGTGTGTGTACCCACCCTCCTTGCCGACTTCGATTTTGCCTTCCTTGATCAGTCGTTCCTGGTTGGCCTTGTCACCAAAGAGACCCAGGTCGCGCATCTGATTGTTGCCACGCACCGTCTGACTGTTGCCAGCGATCTGGTGCATGAACGAGGTGCGCAGCATGGTACCGGCGCGCTGCCGGTTTTCCTGCACCATGGCGGCAAAGCCGTAGATCGCGTCGTCGTCCATCGTGAGGAACGACACGCCGGCTTGCTGTTGCGCCTGCAGGAAACGGTCGGGATCGACGCCGGTCGCCATCTGGATGCGCAGCAGTTTATCGACCCAGTTGGCAATCGAGACCGGGTCGGTGCCGAGGCCCTTGATTTCGCCGGAACGGATGGCGGACTCGAAGCGATTGCGAATGGCCTCGGGGTCCTGATGGTGACCGCTCGCCTCCTCATACGTCTTGGCGTAGGACATCGACGAGAAGATTTTATTGAAACCCTCGATGGCTTCCGGCGTCAGCGTCGATCCCTTGCCCTCATTGGTGAAGACGTGTTCGGGGCCGCCGAAAATTCGGATGGCGCTCGCCAGAAAGCGGATGCCTTCGGCGGTGGTGATGTTGCCTTTTTCGCCAGAAAGTCTTTGAGCGGTTGCAGCAAGGGCTGCCTGCTGATCGGGCGACAAGGTGCCGATGGAGTTCATTTGAAATTTCGCCGACTCGCGATCGGCGGCGGAACGCACGGCCTTGTTGACGACCTCGAAGGCGCCATAGCCAACGGCGGCGCCGTACATCAGATCAGTGTGCGAGGCATGCTTGCCTTCGCCATAGACCTTGTCGTCGATCTTCTTGTTGATGTTCATCGCCGTCGTCAGCTCTTTGTTGAGCTGCTGGCCGAGCGCCTTGAAGCGTCCCTTCAGGTCGTTGAAGGTTCTATTCCAGAATGAATTATCGGTGAGCGCCTTGGCGATGCCTTGGCGCATCTGCGTACCAATCTCGTTGGCACGCGTCACGAGACCATTGCGTGTGGCATTGGCGAGTGCGTTGATTTTTGCGGCTTCTTCGGTTGCAGCCGCAGAATTGGTGGAGGTGGCGCCGCGTGCGGCGGCGCCCATGTTTTTGAGTGCAACTTCGGCGCGCTCGGCGCCGGCGGCGATGGCATCAAAGCCAGCGCCGCTTGCTGTGACTCGGACTTCTACGTCGGCCACTGTGTCACCTCATGTTGAGAGGATGGGAAGGACCCGGTCGAGAAGGCTATTGTCGCCGCCGGATGAGCCGGAACCGGCGGCTGCGTCATAGGCCTCCTGTTCGGCGTTGTGGCGCTTGACCACTTCGACATGCCAGAACAGGATGTCCTCCCATTCCCAATCGGCCTCGGGTTGCCAATTGAAGCGCTCGGCGATGTCGGCGACGCACGTCTTTATGTGGCGGACAGTTTGACCATCGGGTCCGTGAGGAAAAAATTTTGGACTTCAATCAGCAACCTCGCGCCATCGAAGCCGTCGATGTCGGGCAGGAGCTCCATGGAGAGACCGGTGACAGCCGAGATCAGCGCGTCGTTGTCGGTCATCTCGCCGGAGAGGACCAAGCGATGGCGCATGGCCTTCTGGAAGTCCGACCATTTCGGCCGCTTGAACGTCACCGTCGTGATCGGGTCCTTGCCGCCGTTGTCGATCGGATAGGAGAACGTGAAGACATAGGGCTTCGACGGATCGGCTTGGGCGAAGGGACTTTGAGCGGGTGCGGGATTGCCCTGGGTGGCGTCGATGGCGGCTTTCGAGGCCGCAGCGCGTGCCAGCTGGTCGGCGGCACTGCCAGGCTTGAAATCGCGCTTTTCACCGAAGTCGGAAACCTGTTCGTGCGCGACGGGAGCGTGCGTCGCGGACAACGGCGGAGGCGGCATCTTGGGCGGTTGCGCCTGCGGAATAAAACCCTGCGCGGGTTGCGGAGGAGACGGCACAAAGCCCCCTTGATGGGGTGCGGGCTGCCGTCCCGAACCGGGCTGGTGCGGATGTGACATGTCGGGCCTCTTGGCGTTTTTGTTTTTTGGAAAAGAAGCGGCCTCAGGCGGGAAGTCCTGAGGCCGCAGTCAAAGTCGCAAGCGTGTGACGGGAAGTGCGACTTAGCCGGTGGAGTTGGTGATGCCGAGCGAGACGCGAGCGTCCGCCAGCTGATCGATGCCGCCGATCGAGCGCTTGAACCCCAAGACGTCGATCTCAATGACGGGCCGGTCGTTGAAGATCAGCTTGAAGTAGTCGACAGCGGCGCGGACGTTGATGACGGCATGCTTGCCGGGCGCCCACGTTTCCTTGTTGAGTTCCATGATGCGGGCATCCATCACCGCCATGACGCGAGCGATGTTGGCCTGACCGTTGGAGCCCTGCGGGTTCTGACCTTCCAAATGGCCTCGGAAGGTCAGGCGCGAAACTTGGCTGCGGCGCAAGCCCCATTGCGAAAAGAGCGCCTCGTCGTAGGACGTGACTTTCCATTCGGCGGAGAGCTTGTCCATGCCGAGGTCGACTTCGATCGGAGCATCCATGCCGCCGCCGCGAACGTCATCGGTCTTGATCTTCAAGTCGGGCATCTTGAGTTCGATGCCTTCGCCGAGGTAGTCGCGACCGTTCAACCAGATCGCGAAGTACCGCAGCATATTATCCATGCGTGCCATGCGGGCTTCTCCAATGAAAAAGGCCGCCCTCTCACGAGTGGCGGCCTGGGGTTTTGAGTTGGTGGAGCGTCACTGCCGGCCGGCTCGCGCTGGCGTGTCGGCAGCGACCATCATCAGAGCGTCGGGAGGTCGCGCAGCACGTCGGAGATCATGACGTCGTAGTAGTTCGGGTTCCGGCGAGCGCCGAAGGTGATGCGCTCGATCGGGGCCGGCGGCTCGAAGTCGAATTCAATGCGAAGCTTGCCCGCGACCAACTGGTCGATGGAGTTCAAGTTCGGATCGATCCACGCCGAGCCGTCGATGGTGGCGCCGCGCGCTTTCAGCGAGCGCAGGTAGTAATTCACCGTCTCGACGCCATCGATAATGAGCTGCGCCGAGAACGGCCGGTCGAGCATCCAAAGGAAGCCCTGGACGATCGAGTCGTAGATCATGTCGGCGGTGCGCCGGACCGAGAGAAAGGCCCACAGCGGATCGGCCGATGTCGTGCGCAAGCCCCAGAAGCGGAAGCCGCCCTGGCTCTGGCTGTCGACGCGAACGATCGTCGCCACCTGGTTTTGGTTCAGGAAGTTGGCGTCCGTCGTCGGATCTTCGAGATCCCACGTCACTGGCCGGTCGATGCCGCCGATATTGGGAACCGCCTGGTTCGAGAAGCTCCACCAGAAGCCGTAGGTGTTATCCATGTACGACTGCATCGCAGCCGCCAAGGCAACGCCCGAGCGCGAGACGTAATCGGAGACCGTAATATCCCAGACGAGGACGTTGGGATCGATGATCATCGTCCGCGAGGTGCCGAAATCCTGACGGAAGTCGATCGCCTCGGTGTTGGAGATGTTCGGACCTTCGATCAGAGCGATGGCGCGCAAGTTCGGCAGGATGCCTTCGATGGCCGCCGCGACCGGGTTCTTGGCTTTGCCGAGAACCGCCGTCGCCGCGCCGCTCGAGCTCTTGCCGTCGCCGGCGGCACGGGTGATCACCACCGTCGGCGGCGAGGTGTAGCCGGAGCCGGGATTGGTGACCGTGATCGAGGACAGTGCGCCCGCAACGACATGCGCGACAGCCGCTGCACCAGCGCCCGTATCGCCTTGCGCGTTGGTGAAGGAGATCGTCGGCACCTTGTCGTACTGACCGGCGGTGCCGACGTTGATCTGTTTGATGCCGTTCGACGGACGCAGTCCCGTCCAACCCGGCGCGATGATCATGCGCGGCTTGGCCTTGACCTTGTGCCAGGCGGTTAGGAAGGCGTAGACGCCGGTCTTGGTGGTCGGATCGCCGATCAGGTTGGACCAGGTTTGCGGCGTCGTCTGGCCTGCATCGACGCGCACCAGCACGACGGGTGCGCCGAACACCGACAGGATATCGCGCATCGCTGCCGGCAGCGTGCCGGTGGCGCCGAGCAGCGCCGCCTTGGTGCGATCGCCGATGATGAGCACGGGCTCGTTCAGCGGAAAAACATCTTCATCGGCATCGGGCGCGGTGCCGATCAGACCGATGATCGAAGAGGTGGCCGTCTGGATGGGCCGGATGCCATCGTCGATTTCGACGATGTCAATACCGTGCAAGTAAGTGTCGTTAGCAACCATTGGCTGGTCTCCACGATCAAGGTTTCGGGGACGCGCGACGGCGCGCCCCAAAGCCCTCGTGGGCTCTCGAGTTCTGCCGTTTCGCTGTTGAGGGGGAAGGTCCGCGTGGGCGGATCAGAGAGGCTTAGACAACGACGTAGACGTAGTTGGTCAGGCCGGTGCGGAGGTAGATGACCTCCACGACGAAGGTGATATGTCCGTCGGCTCCGGCCGAGAAATCGAGGGACAGAAATTTGACGCGTGGCTCCCACGCCAGCGCTTCGGCAACCGCGAACGTGAAGTCCAAGATGGTGTCGGGATTGGCCGGGTGATCGAGAAGATCGGGAACGCGGCTGCCGTAGTCACGGCGCAGAACCCGCGTTCCAACCGGCGTCGTCAGAATGTCCTTGATCGATTGCGAAACGTCATCCCAGTCGGAGATGACGTGTCCGGTCAGACGATTGAGGCCGCGCGAGTCTGCCATGGCATCGGGCCTCCATCAGGGATCAACCGGGATCATTCGCCGACGAGATCGACCGCTTTTTATCGGCATCGGGTGCGGCGATGTTGGTGGCGGGCTTGACCGGCTTCGACGGAACGTCGGCGCTCGTGGCGAGCGCCATGCGGCCGCTCTGCACGAAGTGTTCGGCCTGGATGGGATAGAGCGCGAACGTCTTTCCCCGTTTGGCCCAGGAGCCATAGACGAAGCCGTCCTCGGTCACGACATAGGTCTGCCGAATGGGCTTGGGTTCGTTGCTCGGGAGCGGCATGGCAATCCTCTTGAGGTTCAAGAAACGCGAACGGCCCCGGACCGGGAGGGGATCGATCCGAGGCCGTTAAACCGCGAAGCAGGGACTTGTCGCGGAATGGGATGCCCGAGGGACCGAGCCCTCGGGGGACTGCCGGCAAGCCGGCAGCGGGGAGCGTCAAGGGTAGTAGGCGCCAGGCGTCCACACCCAGCGCGCCGAACCCATGCGGGTTGCCCAGCGCGAGCGATCGACGGGCTCGAAGCGATTGCCTGCCGTGCGGCTGCCCCAGCGCGTGCGGCGACTGTCGCCGCCGACCAGCGTTGCCGCCGACACCGTTGCGACGGACGCCGCCAAGGTCAGCGCGTTGGCAGCCGAACCGGCCACCTTGGCGATCACCTCGAGCAGAGACGTGCCGCCGGCCAGGGTCGACCCCGATGCGGTCGCGGCCGAGGCCGCCAGCGTGAAGGCGTTGCCGGCAGCGCCGGGAACAAGAGCCTGAACCGAAAGCTTGCTCTTGCCGCCGGTCAGTGTCGCGGCCGAGCGAGCCGATACGGCGGTAGATGCATAGTCGAGCGTGATGGCGTTGCCGGAGATGCCTCCGGTTTTCGCCGTGATGGAGAGGTGCGTGGCATCGGACCCATACGTGCACTTCGACACGTTGGCATCGGCCGAGGCATTGAGGAAGTTTTTCAGCGCCGTCAGCGTGGTGGCGAGATCCGCTCCGATGTTGAGCTGGTTGCCGGTGGCGCCGGACGTCTTGAATGTCACGACTGTGCCGCCGATGGTGATCGTGTCGTTGTTCGCCGGGTTCTGCGAGAACGTGAACGAACCGGTCGCGGCAACCGGCGTCCCAATGCCGTAGAGCGCCGGCGTCAGCGACGCGTTGGCTGAGGCATTGAGGAAGTCGGCGAGCCTGTCGAGCGTAGCATCGAGGCTGGCGCCGATCAGTACCTGATTGCCGGTCGGGTTCGCCGACTTGAAGGTGATGGCGACGCCGTTGATCGTGACCGTATCGTTATTCGCCGGGTTGGCGGCGAAGGCGATGTTGCCGGTCGCGACCGCGCCGCCCTTGCGCCGATATTTGCACTTGACGATGTTGGCGTCGGCGGAGGCGTTGAGAACCGCGATCGCCGCGTCGATGGAGGCGTCGATGGAGGCGCCGATGTTGGACTGCAGTCCCGACGCTGCCGACGACTTGAAGGTGAAGGTCGAGCCGGCGATGGCCATGGTATCGTTGTTGGAGGGCTGGGCGGCGAAGGCGATAGTGCCCTTCGCGAAGCCGTCCTGAAACCGGGCGCGATCCATCCGCGCCTTGGCGCCGATGGTCGAGGAATACGGGAAGGCGATCGTCATCTGAGACTCCTTTGCGCGGTTACATTTTTGCGAACTGACCGGCGATCCCGCAGTGCCAGTCCTTGATGGTCCAGTTTGGGTGATCGCCGATCCACTTCGCCATTTCGATCTGGCCGTTCGTCATGCACTGCTCAGCGCTGACGCTGTTGCCTTCGAAATTCAAAGTCACGTCGCGGCAGCGCGACGGCTGGTCGACCATGCAGACGGCGACAACGAGCTCGATCATGAAAGATCCTTTCGGCTTGGGTTGAACTGCACAACACAAACGCGGACGTTTCCTGATCGCCGGCTTTGCCGGTCTCTACCGTTTTTCAGTCTTCCGAGAAGACGACGCTCGATCCGGTCGTCGGGTGCCCGCAACCGGCAAGGTGCCCTTCGCGGCAAATCGGAATTCCATCGATGAAGACGAAGGACGAGCCCTCGACCATCAAATCCGGACCCGGGACATGCGGGGCCGGTCCATGGGCGGCGTTAACGTCGCCAAGAACCATCCAGAGCTCGCCCTCGACGTAGACGAAGGTTTGGTTGGCGCCGATTTGGGGTCCAGCAGCGGTGTCGTTGGATCGGCGGGCGGCGCCTGGCATGCGTCGAGTTCCTTACGGATGAAGTCGTGGTAGCTCTCACTCATCAGTGCAGCACGCCGTAGGCGGCAAGCAGCACCAGGACGGCAACGAGATAAAGTCCATCAAGGACGAACGCGAAAGCCGTGACATCCATAGCAGAGGCCTCCTCAAGGAGATGGCAACGTCAACGCGGACATGAAGGCGGTATCGGCAGCGAGGGCTGCCGCAGCAGCCATGGCTTGAAGTGTATCGAGCAGCGCGCTGTCGGTTGTTGTCAGCGTAATGCCCTGGAAGGTCGCCGAGATCGAGCGGATCTCGGACGAGGTATATTCGGCCAGCACAACCAGCATCAGGTTGAGCGGCGCGGATGCCAAACGAAACGAAGCGTTCGTGACGACAATCGTCGAGGTTGCAAGCGTGATGCCCGTCCCGGAAAACAGCGTCTCCTTCCGAGGCGTGATCATCGCGCCCTGCAGCACCCAGGCCGCATCGGGATCGGCAAGCGAGGCCTTGAAGGCTGCCAAGAGATCAGAGCTCATAGCCGTCATACGGCGACCTCCCCGCCCTTCAAGTGGTTGATGCGGCCGGCGGTGTCGTTCATCGTCTCGGCATTCGAGTTCAGCGTTTGTGTCGACGTCGTCTGGCTATCGGCCTTGGTCAGCACGATCGATTGCTTGCCGCCTTGCTGGCCGGTGTCGACCGTCATCTTCTGCTCGCCTTCCTTGTCGTGGTTCGGCTTGAAGGTGTCGGTGAAGCCGCCGGCCATCGTGAACGAGTTCTCGTTGATGTCGCCGGACGGCGAGATCAAAAATACCTGCTCGCCAACCGTCGGCGGCGACCAGTCCTTGATCTTGCCGGCGCGGGCGGCCCACTTGATATCGGTCGTCTCGACGTCCTGGCCGTTCTCGTCGACCGTATAGGCGACGCGGTGGGTGTACTTGTCGGCGTCGACCTTGGTGACACGGGCGGGGCGAATGATGTTGGAGACGCGGCGATTGAGGTTCGCCTGCTCCTGCTGCACGGTGATGACCCGGTCGATCAGATCCTCGAGCAGCCGCAGATGATCGCGCGCATCCATCGGAACCTCATGTAACCGTCGAGAAGTCGGCCGACTCGCCGTTGATGACGAGGTCGCGGAGCGTGCCGCCGCCGTACTGGCGGTTCATCTGGTCCACCTCTTCCTGCAGGAAGTCGCGGCCGAATTCGTACTGCTGCCGCCAGGTGACGGTGCCGATCGCCATGCCGCCCTTGTCCTGGTCGAGTGAGAAAATGTTCTCGATGCCGGTGACGTAGGCGCCGTTGGCCTTCTCGACACCGAACTTGCGCATCTCGATGTAAGTGGCGAAGTCGGTCATCAGATCGAGCAGCGCGTCCTGCGCCAGGTTGCCGGCCTTGTCGGTGGCGACGATGTTGGCACAGAGTTCGATCGGGCCAACGAAGGTGCCGGCGTTGGTGCGCTTCAGTTGGCGAATGGTCGTGAAACCAATCAGGCAGGCTGGGCAGCGCGCGCTGGTGCGCTCGATCCATTGCGGCGAGATGGTGCGCGGCGCGGTGTCGACGGTTTTGAACGTCTTGGCCATGCCGAGTTTGACGTCGGCGATCGCCGCGTCGCGGAGCATTCGAATGGTCATGTGGGTGCCTCTAAAGGCCGACGTTGGCGAGCAACCAGGCCTCAGCTGCGGCTTCGAGCTCGGGCATGTCGGCCTTGCCGACGCCCAAGAACTGCCGCTTGGGTGGATGATTGGGAACCTTGAACGAACCGGTGTGGTGATACTTGGCGTATTCGACGACGGTCTTGACGATGCCGACGGTGCCCGACACCTGCATGGTGATCGAGTTGGCGAGCGTGCCGGTATCGACGAGCATGGTGCCCTGCTCGCGGCCGCCATCGACAGTCGACGAGGCCAGAGGCGGCCACGCCTTGCCGTCGGGATCGAGCTTGGTCTGAAAACGCCGGCGGGCTTGCGCCCTGACGATCGCCGTCAAGGCGACGATGAGCTTGTGCTCCTGCGCCGCCAGCAAGACGAAGCGATGCATGACATGCACCGCCGTCTCGAGACCGGAGACCTTGACGTTGATCGAAACCATTTCAGCCTCGCATCGTTGTCAGCGAATTAAAGCCGCGCCTCGGCAACGGATTGCCATCGGGCCCCGTCGTATTCGGGTCCGGCGGCGCATTCGGGTCGGGTGGCGCTGGTGCCGGTGGCACCAGGTGCACCTTGCCGGTCGAAACGTTCAAGAGCCACTTGACCCAGTCCTCGTAGCGCTTGCGCATCTCGTCCGTTCTTGGACCTGGGTTCAGGGCCAGGCGATAGACCGCCATATCGCGACAGGCGTTTTTCAGTTGCGGTGGCGCCGGCGACAGCGGCAGCTGGTAGGACGCCATGATGTAGCTGTCGATCTCGTCGGACGCCGACTGGATCGCCGCGCCGATGCGGGCATTCGCATCGTTGGGAAAATCATCGTCCTGGTCGACGAGCAAGGCCACGAGATCTCGGCCGTAGAGAGCCTCGATGTCGTCACGCGTGCAATAATTCGCCATCCCTACCTCCCGCGTGAGCTACCTTTGGATCCCTTGGGTGGCATCGGCTTCAACGTGCGCTGCGAACCAGCGCCCGGACCGCGTTGCGGATGACGCTTGACGAATTGACCGCCGGGCGCGGCCTCCAGGCTGTGCACGTTGGAGGCGGGCTTCGGCGCCGGAAAGATCTTGATCGTGCCCTTGGTGTTGGAGATGGATCTGGCCATGTCTCACGCCTCGTAGCCGTATTGATCGTCCTCGGTCGGATCGCTCTCCGGAGCCTTTGAGGCCACGGGTTTTGCGGGCTCTTTTGCGGGCAGTTTTGCCGCGTCTTTGTCCGCCTTTTTGTCAGCTTTGGGGGGTTTGGAAGCCACTGCTTTAGCAGGCTTTTTTGCAATCGCTTGGGCTTCGGTGGCGACTTCGGTGACCGGATGTTTTTCCGCCAGATTTGCCGCGATTTCTGCGGCCGTCAAAGGCGTGTCGGTCTGCTGGAGCTCGCCGTTCTCGTCGATGTCCACGGGGTCGAATTCCGGCACCGTGTTTTTCAAAACCTCTTCGGCTTTATCCATCTCGCCCTTGGCGAGATGCCAGCCGATGGCGCGGACGGCGTCATACGGCAAGCCAGCCATGATCGACTGCTCGATGCCGTGAACGCCGAGGGCGATGGCATCCTTCGACATGCCGATATTGCCGGCTTCGAGGTTGAAGGCGCGGACGACGCGGACATAGTCCTGCTGGCGCGCCTCTGCCTGCTTGTAACGGCTATGGGCCATACGCCCTTGCCAGCCGCGAACGCGGCCAATCGTGGTCATGTCATTCTCTCCTGACGGGAGTTGCGGCTGTTTTTGTTTTTTACGGCGGTAGGTCGACCGCCGGAGCGGTGGCGACAAAACGATGATGCGTGGCGGCAGGATCATCCGTTTCAGGCCCCTCGTCCTCATGTGCACGGCGTGCACAGATGGGAGGCGTCATGTTCAAGGCGTGAGCCTTTTTGAACATGACGCCTGGGTGCCCCCCGGCACCATCCGCTGGTGAGCCTCAGCGGAAGAGACCGAGAAACTTCGAACTCTTCGGCGCTTCGATGTGGCCAGTCGGCGTTGATGCTTGCTGACGCGAGCCGGTGGATCCGGGACCAGGTTTTTTGAAGACCTGCTCGGCGGCTTTGCGGGCCTCCTTGGCTTCGTCCTTCTTCGCCTGCCTGACGACGGCGTCTTTGAGCTTTTCGGCCTTGCGGGTTTCCATCGCCCGCTTGACCGTCGACACCGCGCTGTCGCGCTCGATCGCCTGCTCGATGACGCGAGTCTCGGGCTTGCCGGCCCGCATCAATTCGCGCGCCAAGCGATCGCGGGCCGCCGTGACGTTGGCGACCGAATGGAACGACGGCTTGGCTGTCGGATTGCGCTTGGCAATCTTGCGGCCGGTCATGAAGGTGGCGCCCGCCGCCATCGACGACATGCCGACGATGTTGAGCAACTGCTTCTGACTTGGGTCGTCGGTCTGGCTGGCGAGGTAGCGCGTGCCGGCGCCTTCAGCGATGAGGGCGCCACCGAGAACGACATCACCCCAATCGCCCTTGTTGAAGATCTTGGCGTCGACGTGATCGGCGTGCTTGGCGATCGCATCCATGGTAGCGCGATCGGCTTCGACGGCGGCATGCGTGGCGCTGGCTTCGGCGACGACGGACTTTTCGCCGATCGACTGTGCCAGCTGCTGGCCCTTCATGACCCGGGCCGCCTTCGCCGTCTGCGCCTCGGGGTGCAGAAGGTCGCCAACGGCGATGGTCTTGGAGCGCTGCGCTGCAGCTTTCGAACCGGGGTTCAAAATCTGCCGCGCTTTCATCGACAATGGATCGAGCGTGCCTTTCGGCGCTTTGGTGACGCCGGCGGTGCGAAACGCCTCTTTCAGAAGCGCCGCCATCTTATCGCCCTTCGATGAATTGACGATATCGCGGCCGGCTGTCGTCTCGTTGAGTTTGGCGACCTCTTTCGAGATCGCCTCGAAGCGTTCGACCTTCTTGGCGACGCCCTGGGTCAGCTTTTTTGTCAACCCCTTTGCCATCAAGCCGCCGAGAATGGCGCCGACGGCGTAGGGTCCGTATTCCTTGGCGACGGCAACGCCCATGCCGACAAAGGACTTGTCGTAAGCGTCCTGGGCGTCCTTGGCCTTCTGCGCGGATGCCTGCGCATCGGCGGCGCGCTTATCGGCCTCCTTCTGCTTTTTGTAGGCGATGACGCGGTTCTGGGCGTCGTTGACGGCGTCGGAGGCCTTCTTCGACTTATCGCCGAAGCCGCCTCGGCTGGCTTCGATATTCATGGCGCGCGTGGCGGCGCGCACCTGGTTCTCAAGGCCGGCGAGAATGGGATCGTTGCGCTCCTCATCCGAGACCGGCAATTCGGGTGCCGCCTCGGGGGAGCCGGGCGTCGGTGCGCCGGCCTGAGTGGCGAGACGCTCTTCGGATGCGGGGCGATGCGGCTTGGCGCCGTTACCGTTTTTCTTCGAGCGCGCTTCGGCCGCGCTCGCTGCCAACATCGAGGCGGCGGCAACGCCGCTCGCTGCCGCGACCTTGACGCCTTTGCGGATCGAGAAGTTGCGCCGGTTGGCCATGTGGGGATGCAGACCGCCGACGAGCCAGCTGTCCTTGTAACCAGGTTCGACGTGACCGAAAGCACCAGACGCCTTGTGCTCGGCGACGGTGACGCTGCGCCGGGCGAGCCGCGTCAGCATCTCGAATTTACTCATGATCACCTCGGGGACTGAGCCAAGCGTTGGGCCAAAAATGATCCGGTTCGAAAGCGCCTGCCGAGCCAGAGGGGAACGCAGCAGACGCTCTCGAGCGGGAGCATTTCGATCCGGGAGCGGGGAAGCGCGGACAGAAAACTCCTCGTCCGCACGAGTCAAGGGCGGCTTGCCCCGTGCGGAGGTAAGGCTGGCTATACTCCTTAGCCAATCTTGTGCTTGAAAAGGACGATACGAATGTTCTTCGGATCGTAGACGCGGCTCCAGTTGCCGGCATCGGACAGCTCGGCATTCGACGGCGTCTGCTTCACCGGCACGCCGTTGGCGGGGTTCCAACGGATACCGCGCGGATGCATGCAGATGTGACGGCGCTGGACGATATATTCCTGGCCACCGTTCTTCAGCGGATCGCGCCATGCGTCGACCGGGTGACGAGGATTGCTCGACACGTAGCCGATGGCGCCAGGTCCGAAGATGTAGGTGGAGAACACGCCCGTGCCGGAGTTGTACGGCATGCCGTCGTCGACGATCAGGACCTTGCCCATATAGGTCGGGATGGCGTCTTCGGCTTCCGACGGCTTGATGAAGTCGATGAGGTCCATCTTCTTCATGGCCGTGTAGACCATCGAGTGCACGGCGACGCCCGAGAGCAAGTCCTGGTGATCGCCGAGTTTCGACTGCGCGTCGATGAACGAGTGCGGGTCGAAGTTGGCGGCTGCACCAGAAAGGCCGGTGATGTCGAGGACGTTGGGCGAACCCGACTCTGCTGCCATGGAACCCATGGCGCCGGTGCAGACCGAGAGCAGGATCGTCTGCTCGGCGCGCACCCACCAGTCGGCGAAGCGCGTGGCGATCGCAGCCATCGGGTCGGTCTTCGACAGATCGGCGGCGAGGTCGGATGCACCGAAGACCTTGGCGCGATACAGTTTGACGGCGAAGTCTTGCGACGTCGTCATCGAGCTGATCGTCAGGTCCTGGGTGTCGTCCACGACCTCGTCAGAGCCGCCGAGATCCTGGAAGAACGGCATGTGCACAGACACGCCGTTCATCTGGTTCTCGAGCTCGGCCGAGAGGTCGGCGACGATCCCCGAGCGCCGGAAGCGCGAGAGTTGTGTCGTCAATTGCAGCGTGTAGCTATTCCACGCGTCGGCGACCAAGAGGTCGCTAATCCGGGTCGGTACATCAACCATTTATCGTCTCCAAGATGGCTGCTTGCTGGGAAAAAGGAATGGAGACGTCACGCAACGCCAGCCGCCGCTTTGAGCTGATCGGCAAGACGTTTGTCCGTCTTCTCGATCCGCATCTGTTCGGTCAGGTTGAAGTCGGGTGAGTCTTTCTTCCAGGGGTTCTTGACCTTCGAGCCTGATGGACGGAGGTTTCCGCCTCGGGCCCCGGAACCCGTCGCGCCATCGCCCTCGAAGGCACCGGCGTAACGGTCGTCTTGCTTAAGCTTTGCGACGTAGGCCGACGGCGTCATCGGCTTCCCATCCGTGTCGATGCGCTCGTCGCCATCGACGTCAATGACGCGCACGACGTATTCGCCGTACTCGTTCTTGACGGGCTTCAAGGCGCTCTCGACCAAGAGCTTCAAGAGGTTGGCATTGCCTTTGTGCTCGGCAATCGCAGTTGTGGCTGCGGACTGCTTGAGCATTTTCTCGATATCGGCTTGCAACACCGTGGCCTGGGTATTGGCCTGGGTCAGATCGGCAGTGAGCTTGGCGACTTCACGCTGGTGATTGCGCGTCAGCTCTTCCTTGATGTTATTGACTTGCTTAATCATCTCGGCGCTGTCGACCTTGCCGGCGTATGCCTTGTCGACATCGGCAAGCTGCTGCTTGAATTTCTCCTCGATCTCGGTGAGACGAGTCTGGAGCTGCTCTGGCGTCTCGACGCCCGACAGATCCTTCCAAGCTTTCAGAGCCCTCTCGCCATCGTCGGCCCGGCGGCGCTCGGTTTTCAGAGCGTTTTGGAGGCCTTCGCCGACTTCGATTTTTTTGCGCAGCCCTTCGGTGAGAATGGCGGCGCGACCGTCGGCGGTGAGTTCGTAGAGGGATTGAAATTCGCTAGGAACGTCTGCGAGTGACGTGACAGTGGCGGGGAAGGTGAACATCGTCGTCCTTTCCAGGGCATCGCGCCCAGGGGTTCTCGACAGGCATCGCGCCAGCGAGTGAGTTGAGGTGCTCCAGCAAAGCCACTCTCCTCCTCGAGGCATGATCCCTGAGGGTGAAAGCGCTCACTGGCGCGGGTTTGAGTTTTGGGTGGGGTCGTGACTGGCGGCAGCATCGGCCCGCTCGTCCGCGATCATCTTGACGTCGCGTTCTGCGACCTCAAGATTGCCGGGAGCGAGGGGCGGATTTTGCCGTTACTAAAAGGGCCTTGCGTGCAGCTCGGGATAAGCCGCCCACGAACCGCGCCGCATCGGTGCACGGTCGTCGACAATCCAGGCGCGACCATCGCGATCGCGGACGATGCCGGGGCTGTCCCAGCTCTCGCGGTGCATGTCGCCGGCGCGGAGCGCCAGCGTGTAGTCGATCGAATGAATGCGCTCGGCGTGACCAAAGCGTTCCGAATAGTGACCGATCATGCCGCCATAGCTGGTCAAGCGATCTTCCCAAAATGTTTGGCGTGAAACATTCCGCGCCGCGATCATTCGACCTTCAAGATAAGGCGGGCGCTGTTGCTGCCGCTCGATCCGCCGGAGGACGAAGATCCCCGCGAGCCGGAAGAGCCCGATTTGCGCTCGGTCTCGGCCTGCTGCTTCAGCGCGCGCTTATGTTCCTTGATCTGATGCTTTCTGACAGCGATGACGTAGTCCCACTTCTTGCGGTTCTCGATATCGCGCTTCGGCTTCTGCGTTTTCAAAAGCTCGCCGGTGACGCCGAGGCTCTTCAAGCCCTCCTCGCGCGACGGCGGCTTCTGGCCGGTGAACTTAGCGACGATGTCGCGGAAGTCGGACGCCTTGACCATTTTGTCGGTGCGCAGCATTTCGACGGCGCCGGCAAAACGCGACGTGCCAAAGGTCTGCGCCAAGCGTTCGATGTGACCGTTGATCAGGTTCGGCATGCGGTCGGCGACGTGTTGTGGCGTCGCCGCGTTGGCAAGTGCCGAGGCCTTGATCCTTTTCGGTCCAGCCTTGGCTGGATTGAATTTCGACGGCGCCTCTTGGCCTTCATCGACCAAGGGCTCGGCATCGGGTGGCAATTTGGTTTCGACCGACACTTGGTCCATGGCGTGGGCGCGATTGGCGAGGCGATCGACGACGTCGGCGACGGAGCGATTTTCGTCCGCCCCCTGCCCTTCCTGCGGCGTGAAGCGATCGCGGGCGTAGGTTGTCGGCAGCTCGCGATGATCCTTGGCGACGCCGGCGAGTTCGGCAGCGGTCTTGGCGGCGGGCTTCAAATGCGCCAGCTGCAATGTGCCGGCAGAGAGTTTCTCAGCCTTCCTCGCGGCCATCGCCGCTGCCAGAAGGGAATTCTTGATCGGCGGGTTGGCCATCGGCGTCCTCGTTGGCGGGCGATGCATCCCTCAGCATGAAGACGAGCCGGAAGCAGCGTGGGCAAGCGAGCCAGTGCTGACCGCCGGTGAGCTTACCGGCCTCGCCTCGGGCAGTGGTGACGAAGGCGCCGATGCGCACTTCATGCAGTTGCGTGAACGAAAACCCCAGATCGTCCGAGCACGGATGGCAGCGGTAACTTTCCCACTGCTCCGTGCGACCGGTCTTGATGTTGACGGCGTGGAGTTTCGGGGTAGGCTCGCCACCCCTTATCACGCGGAAACGATCGACGTCCTTGGCCATGCTGCCTTAAGCCAAATAAGCACCGTTGCCGTCAGCGGATTTTCGTTTCTAGGGGGGCCAAAAACGAACGCGTAGGCACGGGACGTTGTCCTACGGCGCGACGGCAACGGTTGGTTCTTGGTAGCCAAGTGCAAAAGTCTCGTCAACCTTGACTTTTCGGTGCCACGCCGCCGGATCGTCAGCGTGCCGCGAAAGCAACGACCTCAGACGCCAATGCGGAACGGCAGCGCTTCGGGGTTGATGGTCTGCGATGTCCACTCGCCTTCGCACTGGAAGACGCCACGCACCGCCAACGCATAAACGCCGGATACGAGATCCGGTAGATCGATGTCGATGGTGGCGTGCAGATCCTGGCCGGCGGCCTCGAGCGCGGCATTGCCGACGTCGACTCTGATGAAATGACGATAGCTGCCATCGGGGTCGCGGGAGTAGATGCGAAAATAAAAGTCACCCGAACCGTGCGGCGGGGCGCAGTCGGCGCGCTTGTCGTAGTCGAACGACAGATGCACCGTCTGCCGGGCTTTGAGCGGTCCGGCCTCGACAAAAACGAGGTTGCGGAACACCATTGCCGGCTCGACTTTCGACATCAGCTTGACGGTGAAGCAGGAGATCAGGAACACCGCGCACACGAAGAGAACGGGTTCCAGAAACATCTGGCCAGGCGTGCGCTTGCTCACCCACCGCTTAAAATGGCTTTGACGAACTCGGCCGCTTGTTCGGCCGTCATCTTTCCGAACCTGACCAGCAGCCAGATGAACAGGACGCCCAGGACGAAGCGCAGCACCTCGTTCCATAGCCACTTGACCGCGTCCGTCGCCGTCTCGCGAATTTGCTCCAGGTCCTCGACCCGGGATTTCAGCTCGACGTGGTCCGTCTCCAGGACGGCCACGCGGTTCATCGTGTCGACGAGATGGTCCTCGTCCGTTCGGCTCAGCCTCTGATACTCCGGCGAAGCCTTGCGCGGCTCCGGCCATTGCAGGCGACCCCCACCGTTCCTGACCGACATTGTACATGCCCATGGTTTAGCGCCTTCGAGTTATGCACAGGAGACCGCCAAACACATCGCGTGCTTGGGCTAAGCCGTAAGCTGCTGATACGACTGGACTATTTGACTGTACCGAACCCTGGCGCGGGCCACAAAAAAACCCGCCGGAAAAGGGGCGGGTTTGGCGAAGCCACGTAAAGCGTCAGTGTAGCTCATAAATGCCGAAAAACCCGGGTTTCGTCAACAGGGAAATTTTCGCAAAAATGACATTTTCTGGCCTGTGGCGGTTAAGCAACGCTTAACTTTGCCGCTTGACCCCGTCTTGAAGACCGGTCCCGCGATGCGATGTGAATGAAAGTGACACGTTCACTTTTTGCCCTACTAGCGGAGACGACGAATGTTCGGTGCATTGGCGATACCCAGAATTCCACCCAGGGCTCGCTTGCGCATGGACCGCTCGCTCTTTTCTTCTCGCCCCAAACTCCAGATGTCCGGCAACGATTGGGCCTGGTTTTTCGTCAAGCTGCCGTTTGCATTGCTCGGCCTCTGCCTGTTTCTCGTTCTGATGTACGGCATCGGCAGCGTCGGCTACTCGCTGACGCAGGTCGGGTCAGCGCCATCGTCGCCGCCTGTCACCGCTCAGCCGGCAACGCCCGCGAGCTCGGCGATCGACAACGCGTCGATCACCTGGAAGGACTGGGAAGAGAAGCGTCCCGGCATGACGGCGGTGCAGCTCGAGATCGCCCAGCATCGCTGGCAAGAGCATCACCGCGCCGAAGTTGAAGCGCAGCAAGCCCACTGATATTACTGAGACGCGAGGCGTCCGCCGGTACTCAGTCCGGAGAAGGGTCGCTCCCTTCCGGCGTCTCGCCCGCCGCGTGTGCGCGCAGAGACAGCACCTTCGTCCCGGTAGGCATCAGTTGTCGTTCCCGAAGGCCCTCGTCCACACGCCCTTGTTCTGCGCCTTGAGCTCCTCCAGCGTCAGCATGTGGTTCTTGTTATTGAAGAAGCGGTCGGCTTTGATTTTACCCTCGAGATAAAGCCGCGAACGAGCCGGGCCCAAAATCTGATGGATCTTGGCCGGCGACTGCCGCTTCAGCCAATCCTCGAAGGTGTCGAACTTCAAGCTCTTGGCGCTAGTGCCCTTGGGCACGCCGATGATTGTCGAGCGGCACGCCGGGTGCAGCGGTGGCCACTCGACGTCCTCGGCGCGATCGTAGACGTGGCCGGCGAGCGATTGGCAAATGTCGGAGGTGCGGCTGTCCAGCACCGAGACGTGAACCCATTCAGCGAAGACATCGGCGTTATTGTCGATGAAGATCTTGTGCGCCTGGTTGGAGACGTGGGACACGCCGGTGCGCACGAATGTTTCGGCCGAGCGCTTAGAGCGGGCCCAGACGCTGTCGGCGCCGAAAGCGCCGATGGAGCCGCCCAGCCTTTTGACCACGGTGTCGATGCCCTCGCCGAGGGTGACGCCGATGCGGATCTGGCGGTTGACCTCGCGAATCTGGTCGTTGGTGAGTTTGCGGATCCAGGCTTCGAGATGCTTGTTGGCGAGCGGCTCGGCGAGGGCGCCGGCGACCAGTGTCGAAGCCGAGGGATAGTCGAAGAGCTGCGACGGGCCCTTGCCCTCGGTGTAGAAGTCATCGAGAAAATGCGCCTCCGCCAGCACCGCTGACGACAGGCCCTCCTCGGCGATGCCGCGCAGCACCTGCTCGCCTTCCTTCTGCAGGTCGTGAATGACCTGGAGTTGCTTCTGCAGCTTGGCCTTGGTGCGGATGTCGCCGCCCCGATGGAGCGCGTTGGTGACGTCGGCCTCGACCTCGGAGAGATGGCGTAGGACCTTCCTCACGACGCCGTTGGAGAAATGCTCCAGGCCGACGCGGTGCGAGATCAAAGCATTCTGTTGAGCGGGTGTCGCCATGCGCGCTGCCTGTCTATGATAAAGTCTCGGAAGGTGATACTCTTTAAATCTAGCTTACTTTAACTTCCGGTGCAAAACGGAGCTCAGGGATGGGGTTTGCGCAAAGGCGTCGGTCGGGTCGCACCATCACGGTGTCGGGCGAGACCTGCTACGACGAGGCCGTCGACCTCGCCAACCTGAGTGATGACGACCTGATGCAGTGCATTGCTGAGGCCAATGAGCGGGGCCTCGCCGTCAACGGCGTCCCAAGGGTGACGCTGCGCGACATCCAGCATGACCTGCTGTGCCGCCGCCATTCCATCGGAATAACCGTGGCCGTGCGCGACGGCGGCGGGTCGACCACGACTTCGACGCAATTTTGGACCCGGAAATGGAGCTTTGGCGACCATGATCGAAGGCGTCACGCGAAAGGGCCTCAGGTTCTGGACCCCGGTCGACACCAATGACGCGGGGCTGCTGCAGATTGCCGAGGGCGCGACATTCGGTGAGACAATATTTCCGAGCGGTTGGAAATCGCCACCGGGCACGCAGATCGCCAGGCGCGGGAAGCTCTACGAAGTGGAAACCGATACGACAGAAAGGCCGGACCCCGATGCCGAGCTATAAGGTCTATTGGGAAATCGACATTGACGTCGCGGACGATCCCGTCGATGCCGCCGAACAGGCTTGGGGGCACATGCGCCGGCCGGACTCGATTGCCAACGTCTTCAAGGTCGTCGATGAAGGGTCTGGACACGAGGTTATGATCGACCTCGAGGAAGAGCACGCGCAGCCGCTCCAAGAGGGAGGCAGCGCCGGGAGATGACAATGGCAAAGACAAGCAAGACGGGAAGCAAGGGCGTGGGATCGAAAAAGGTTGGCAGTGCGGTCAAGGGGAAAGCCGTCGTGGGCGTGGTCCAGAAGGCAGGCGCCAGTAGCGCTTTGAAGCAAAGCAGCGGCCGCGCGGACTCGAGCCGCATCATTCAGGCGACGGCAAAGCGCTTCTCTTCGGCCCTCAAGGGCCTGGCGAAACGGTAGGGCCCGTGCGCCATTATACAGTCACCCTCGCTGATGCCCTCGAAGCGCACGACACGGCGCTGGCGGAAAGTGGTGGACGGCCTGGGCTCAGAAGCGAAAGCGATCTGCTCTCGGCGCTCGGCCGTCCCTACAGCGGCTATCACCGTCCGATCCACCGCAAGGCAGCGGCGCTGTTGCAGGCAATCGCCAGCAATCACGCCTTCATCGACGGCAATAAGCGCACGGCGCTGATCCTGACCAACCTGCTGATCGAGAAGAGCGGCTACAGGCTGCAGCCCTTCGGCCGCGAACACCTGAACGACGCGCTCGAGGATTTCGTGGTCCATGTCGTCGAAGACCACCTGAGCCTAGACGCCATCGCGGCGTGGCTCAAGGAGCGGATCGAGAGGAAGTCGATATGAACAATCAGGTCTACCAAATCGATGTGATGATCGAGGACGGCACGGCGGACGGTCGCAACGAGGAGATGAAGGTTTCCGTGCCGGAAGACTCCGGTAGCGCTGGTGCCGTCATCATCGCCATGCACGCGCTCGAGATGAAGCCCGGCGAACTCATTCACATGATCCATGTCGGCCCGCCGGCGCGGGCTGAGGATTAGGAAATGCGATCGGCTAAATTGCAAAAGTTCATCGATGACAGTCTGGCCAGAGGCGAGAGTCTACGGCGGATTGCGCTCCACTACGGCGTCGTCGCCGAAGACGGCGAGAGCGACGAAGCGCTGCGCAAGCGCGTCATGAAGGTGGTGCGGGAGTTGATGCGATGAGACCGATGGACACCGCGCCGAAGGACGGCTCGCGCATCCTGATCAAGACCGTGACGTACGGTTATAATCACCTCAACAATCGCATGGAGCCGACCGGCGACCAGTGGATCGAGGGTCGCTGGGCCGCAAATTCCGTCGGCCAACATGAGTGGCTACAGTGGACGGGCGACCCTAAGATCTTCACGACCAATACCCTCCGCCCTCTCGGGTGGTCGGAGCGTCCAAGCGACGAAATGGAGTCAGTCTGAATGCGCGCAGTCAAGGTTGTCGGCGTGATCGGTCCGCGACGGACCAAGGGCGGGGACTTCGTCGTCGCCGTAGAGCTCTCGAACGGCGAAGAGGGCGGCGTTATTCTGCCGCGTGAACAGCTTCTGGAGTTTCTCGAGCTGCTGCAAGCGGAACGAGATCAATCTCCTCAAGAAAGAATGGAGATCCCGCCTCTTCGACCAACGGTTCAGCTTGATGAAGACGTGCCGGAAATGGTCCCCGTAGCACGCATTGAGCTGAGTGAACCAGTTGACCCGAAAAACGTACGGACACCCGGCATTTGCGAGGTCCGCTTTCAGGACGTGAATGGAGTTGGTGCGACATTGCTTTTGGACCCTATTGGAGTTGTGCACTGGCGCGACCTGTTGAACGACCAGATCGCGCGGACGCAGAAGGGGAGAAATTGATGGCGGAGCCGAAATTCAAAATCGAAGAGACGACGACCGAGAAGCTCGAGGCCAAGACAGATGAGCCCCTCTACATGATGTGCGCGCCAGCCGACCTGGTGACGCCGTTCGACGATAACCTTGAAACCGATTGCGCCGATGGCTGTGGCGAGCGCCTGATCTATCGGCCGACGTCGCCGAAAAACGCCATCAAGGTCTGCCAGCGCTGCATGCAAATCCGGATGCGGGCTGAAGAGGAAAAAGGCGAAAGCATTACCCTCAACGTAACGACGACGCAGCTGGCGGAGATTGAGGCGAATACCGGGATGAAGCGCCAGCGCAGGAATTGACTCATCGCCTGTGAATGCCGTGAATGCAGGCTATCAGAAAGACGCCGATACCGACGACAAACAGGATTGCGAGAAGCGATCCGAACGCATGCGGGGCCATGCAACCTCCTTTGACTATGTCTGGAAAGGCAACTTGGAATGAAGATCCCTCTACCGGGCAGCGATGAGATCGAGATGCCGTCGAAACCTTGCCCGCACTGCGACGGCACGGGCATCCTCGCCCGTCCCATCTCCTTCACGCACGCGCCTGTCGATGGCGGCGAGAAGGAAGAGGTAAAGCTGCTCCCCGGCGACAGGTGCGGGATATGCGTCGGCCATGGCGAGATTGGCATCGTCGACGGCCAGTGGCGCCCGATCAAAGCGGACCCCAAGCAAGTGCACTGAGAGGGCTGCGATGACGGATGAAGAACTTCGAACCGCAACAAAATGTGCCCGCGCCAAAGCAAGTGCCGTCGGTCCAATGCACGCTCTCTGGGATGTGATCTTGGACGCCGAGGCGATCCTTGCTGGCAAGCAATCGCTGCTTTCTCGCAAGCAGGTCGAGGAGATCCTGCAAAAGGAATAGCGCCTAGCGCTGCCGCCCTTGGCGCATCTGCCGGTCGGTCTGCTTGATCAGCAGGATCGTGCGCGGGTCCTTCGTCCCGCACACAGTGCAGCGCAGTTTGCCGCGAAGCTCCTCATGATCCATCTCGGGATCAAGGTCCGACAGGTCGATCGGGATGCGCCGCGCGCCGCCGAGAAAGCCGTGGTTGCCGTGGCAGACGGCATAAAGCTCTCGGCCGCGAATAAGAAAGTCCTTGATCTTCATTGGCCGTCGCCCTTTGGCAGTGCGGCCGTTCCCAAGCTGATCCTAGTGCAGGACCTGGTCGAGGTCGAGATCGCGGATCGGTAGCTCCGACCAGCCGCCGGTCTGCCAGAACACGACGCAGGTTTCGGCCTCCTCGAGGTCGCTGGTCTCTTCCTTTTCGTCGTCCAGCAAAGCGCGGATCTCATGCACGGTGTCGTCGTCGAGCAGCACATAGCGGTGCGCAATGTTGACGGCGATAACGGTTTTCACAGGTTCGGTGCTGTCACTCATCCTGATCCTCTCGAAAGCTGAAGATGTCATCGCAATGTTGCCGCAGTTCGGCGAAAGTTTTTATGAAGAAAACTTTCGACGTTCCTCATGCCACTGATTTGGCAGGCTTTTATTTTAGTCTGGTCGTCGCTTCGTTTTAATAAGCTATGATTTGACAGCTACCCGGCCCCGTGTCCTTATTCGTCCGTCCGCTGATGACGCGGATGCGTTCGAGTAAAAGGAGAGCCTCTATGCGAGGACAATCGAAGATGATCCTGAAGCTGACCGCCAAGCGCGGGCGGCTCGGCTATGACCACGCCCTGATTGCGAAGGCGACAAAGAAGTTCGCCCAACCTGACGGCAGTTACGCCAAGGACGATCAGCGCCGCGCCGAGCTCTGGTGCGAAGAGACGATCGCGCGCCGCCGCGCCGCTGGCGAGATCGAGACGGCGACCGCCGCGCCAGTGCCGAAGGTCGTCTCGCTGGTGACGCGGACGAACGATCCCTCTCCGGCGCCAACGCCAGTCGCGTCGTCGTTGCGGCCGGTGCCGGTGGTGAGTGGTGGGCGGGTGCGGGTGATCTATGATTTCCCGAACCACGCCGAAGCGGCGGCCTTCATGCGGAGGTTCGGCTGAGAATGGGGCCGTGGACCGGGCTAGTGGCGGACGTTCGCTGCGAGCCCGAAGCCACCGAGGTGGCCATTGCATTTGACGAGCGTCACGAAGCTGCAGTCGGTGCGGATCTCGAGAAAGCAGATCTCGTGCGCCTCGCCAGGGCCCGGCGTGTCATCGCCCCGCGTAAGGGTGATGGCCGCGAGGTTGTAGCCGTTGAGATCCTTCATATCGTCGTTGGCCGTGATGTAGCGGCCTACGCTCTCGGCGGGGCCGGCATCCCGCAGCTCCAGCGTTTCACCTGTGAGAAAAGTCAGCCGGATCTCGTCATCAACGAGCTCCGCGTCGGTGATGCCCTTGCCGATGAAGGGGGCGATTATTTCGTCAAGGCTCATGCGAGGCGATCCTTTCGATGATGGTTGCAGAGGTGGGATTTGAACCCACGACCTACGCGTTATGAGCGCGTCGAGCTGGGCCGCTGCTCTACTCTGCTAAACTGAATTGGCACGGGTGCTGGGAATTGAACCCAATCCGACGGTTTTGGAGACCGTAATGCAGAACCGTTACACCTCACCCGCACAGCGGCGCGCGACAGCGCAGCGCTCAAAGTCTGGGGGTTGAGAAATTGGTCGGGGCGGCTGGATTTGAACCAACGGCCCTCCGCTTCCGACGCGGATGCTCTTCCATGCTGAGCTACACCCCGATAGACAGCATCACCCAGTCGCCGCGCAATTAGCGGCGCCAGAGGTGATGCGTCATTGGGGTTGGTCGAAACATTGAAGGCAGTTGTCCTTGATGCGGCCGAAGCCGCGTCGAAATTATGTACCTACGAAAAGGGCAATCAGCTCCATGGAGACCGATTGGGCGCCCCTCTCGCGATGGCTATCGTCTAGCCTCCTGCGACTTTATTTGTCAACCGCCTTTGCGCTCGGAGCGCATTTTATCCCGAGCGCGTGACTCGAAATTCGGTAGCGTCATCTGGCGGTGATAAACCTTGCCGTTTTTGTCCGTCCACATCATTTTGCGATCGGCGCCGTTCGGCATGCCGGCAAAGCCGGTGGTGCGGCCGCTGTCCTGGGCCTTGGCTTTCTTGCCCTTCTTCATCAGCTGCGCGTTCATGCGCTTGGCTGCGGTGGCCTTGTTCAGTGCCGCGCTCTTCTTGTAGGCGCCGCTCAGCGTCTGCTGGCGCGGGTTCTTGGCACCGACAATCGCATCCTTGATCCTTTCGACGTTGGCGACGTGCCGCGCTGCTGCTGTCCTGGCGTTCTGCGCCTCCATCTGCTGGCGATGCCGCCGCTGCCAAGCCATTTTCGCCACCGAGATCTCGCTTGCCGACATGCCGGTGAGGTTCTTTGACTCCCAGGCATCGGCCAGCGCAGTCTGATGCTGCTTTTCGGCTTCCGTCCGGAGCGATGACGACTTGTTCAGGAGGGCGACGATGCGCTCGCCGTGCTCGGTCAGATTATAGTGACCGTTCATGTCGATGGTCGGTCGCGTCGATGCCGCCATCGCCCGCTCGTCCTCGGCGTGCTGCATGAGGGTTGCGAACCGCTGATGCGCATCGACGACCCGCTGCGTCTGCGGCATGAAGGATTGGTCGGTGTTCTGACGCGCCTCTTCGGCCTGCGCATCGCTCGAGCCCATCAGTTGATCATAGAGGACGTTGAGACCGCCCCAGACCAGGGCCGAGCGCATGCGCGACAACTTCGAAGCGCCGCTCGCCGCCGTCAGCAGCCATTCCGGAACGGCGCCACCGAGAAACGACGCTGCCTTGCTCTCCTTGTCGGCGCCGACGGCGTCGAACACCTTGTCCTGGACGCTCTGGTAGGCCTGCATGGCGACGCCGGTCTTGACGAGATTGCCGGTCGCCTTGCCGCCGCCAACGGCGAGTTTCTTGAACAAACCACTTACGGCCATCGGGCTAACTCCACGGGTGGGCGTGATATGATGAAAGAGGTAACGGGAGGCGAACGAAATGAACCTGACTGCCGACAACGTCGAAAAGCTCTTTGCTGAATGCAGCAAGCCGGATGGCGCGCAAGTCGAAGGCGTCATCAGTAAAGCAGTGCTTGATACGACCGGCCGCGAGACCGAGATCGCCGGCATGCTTGCCGAGCTGCCAGATGAATTCCAAGCTTCCGGCGGCGGTGGCTGGACGTTTCTCAATGCCTGCGATCGCCGCGACGGCCAGCAATGGACGAGCCTGCACGCCACCATGGAGAAGCTCTTCATGCTCGGCATCGCCGCCGGCAAGGCCCGCTGGTTGATGCCGCGCGACATGTGGGACGTTCTTCCTGGCGGGATGCCCTATGTCTCGGTCAACTGAAATGCCGTACACGGAGAAAACCGCACGTTATCTGATCCGCATGGCTGAAGCTCTGGAGGCGAGCACGAAACGCTCGCGCTATAAGGCCGCCAATGCGGCGACGCTTGCCACAGCCGCACAGTATCGTCGTGCGGCGCGTAAACTTCTCAACGCCAGAACTTCTTCCGCGTCACGATCGAGATGTGGCCACTCTCATGCTCGGTCCGCGACCACGCACTCTTGAGCGGCGTTACCTTCGGCAGGCCGTCGGAATAGGGATGCCCGCGAACGCCGGCCTGCGGGTTTCCGTGCGTTTCAAGGTAAAGCTTCTGCACCGCGTCCATCGATTGCGATGCCGCGATCTCGGCCGCCTCCTTGGCGATCTTGGCGAAGTGCTTCTTCGCCAGCGCCAGATCGTGGAGGCCCTCCTCCGCGTACTTCCTTTCGCCGGTGAATTTCGCCATCGCCAGTTTGTTGCGCGCCGTATCGAGGCGCGCCGCCCCAAGTTTCATGGCGTCGAGCTTGACGGTGCCGTTGGTGGCGATGGCGTCGGATTTGATGACGGCGTCGAGCGCCTTCTGGGCCTTGACGACGCCGTTGTGCATGGCGGCGTAGGCGCGCATGCGGCTCTTCACATCGTCCTCGATCGAGCCTTTGAACTTTTTGGCCATCGGGGGTCCTTTGAACTATTTCCAATATGGAAAGAGTTGCGCCCCCACCTCCACTCGAACGCCCCCGCGTAAAACGCGAGAGCTCGTGGCGGCAGAGACGCAAACCGTTATTTCTTCTTCGCTTTCGACTTCGTTGCTGCCGGCGCCGAGGGGTTGGCGCCGGAGGCCATCGGATCGACGGCACTCGGGTCGGGGCCCTGAGCGCCAAGGCCGAGAGACGGATCGGTGCCTTCCGGCGGCAAGTTGCCGTCTGGCGCCCCGAAGCCCGGCATCTGCGAGGCCTCGATTTCGAGCAGCGCTTCTTCCAGATCCGGATCGAAGGCGTCGCCCAGCACCTGACGGCGTTTGAGTTCGGAGTAGAGCGTCGAGCGGGTGAGCTCGCGCATGCCGCGCAAGGTGGTGAGCGTGGTCAGTTCCTGGATGTTGGCGAGATCCAGGCCGAAGTCGGTATTGACCTCCATGTCGACCTTGCCGTCCGGAATGGCGAGCCACATGAAAAAGTTATTCACCACGCGCTCGAGGAAGTTGGAAAAGTCGCGCGCCCAGATTTCAAGCGGCGCACGGGCTTTCGCATCTTCGAGTGTCTGTCCCGTCGCGGTCTGCGCCCGGCCGTGCTGGGTCTGCACCGGGTCCATCGCCAAGCGGCTCATCGCCTGCTCGAGGTGCTCGAGATCTTTTTCACCGGCTGCAATCGCCGCGCCGCCGGGTTCGACATAGTACCACTTGCCGGCCGGATCTTCGCTGACCAATGCCGTGTGCGGACCAACGACGAGATTGCCGCTTTCGTCCTTGACCGAGTTGGGATCGACGCCGGACGCAGCCAGCATCGGGAAGCGGCCCTTGGTCAGGATGTTCCTCTGATCCGAGGTCGACTGCCAGTGCTCGACGTTCTTGTAGGCGAGATCGAGGAACGGCGGCGTCACGACGTAGTCGATGTCGGAGGTGCCGGCATACCAGGTCTCGAGCGGCACCCATTGCCAGGGCGTGCCGTCGGCCTTGAGGAGCTGGCCCTCTTCGATGATGCCCCAGCCGCCGGGGCCGGCTTCCCAGAGCTGATAGTAGCCGGGCTCCAGGACGCGGACGCGCTCGCGCTTTTCCTCGCGGAAGCCGTTCAAATACGTGTGCCACTCGCGGATGCGGGCGTGGACGCAGCGTTTCAGCCCGCCGACAAAGTCGGTGTAAGCGGCGAGCAGCATCTGCGCCGGGACGAGGCAGGCGTAGGGACGGCCACCGCCGAGCTCCATGAACTCCTTGGCGTTGAGGCCATCGGGGAGCGCCACGTGATCGATCAGGCAATGCACCATGCCGTCGATCAGGCCCTCGCGCATCGCCCGCCTCGCCCAGACGTTGATGTCGTGGCCTTCCATGTCGAAGTCCTTGACCCAGTCGAAGACGACCTGGGACGAGGTGTTGGCAATGACGATCGGCTTGGAGAACGGCCGGCCGACGGCGTTCATCACCGCCAGGCGAAACATATTGAGCAGCGTGGTGGCGTTGAGGCGGCGCTCGTATTCCTTGTCGGTCTCGCGCTCATACTGCGGCAGGAATTCGGTTTTCGCACGCCGCATCATGCGGGTGCCCTCGTAGAGCGTGCGGCAGAGATGCCAGTCGTGCTTCATGAACTCGTGCGCCGAGGATGTCAGCGACGGGTTGTCGTAGTCGGGTTGCGGCGGTTGATCCTGAACGTCGGGGATGCGGCCGGCGTCGGATTGGACGGGAACGGAATACTGATAGGCAAGAGGCATCGCGCCTTTGACGTTGGCCATGAGGCTTTGTCCCGTTGAAAAAGAAAGGGGCAAGCCCGCGACGCATCGCGCGTCGGAGCACGGAAAAGCCGGCGGCCTCGCAAAGCATCGCGCTTGACGAGGGTGGCCGGCTCAGAGATCGGGTGTTGCGAGTGCGAGAGAGAACGAGCCGCTTACAGCGCGTAAGCGGTTAGGTCAGCGTGACCGTCTTGGTGACGCCGCCGAG